>NZ_FNHS01000039.1 GCF_900103445.1 Methylobacterium phyllostachyos
ACGCCCCGTCCTGGCCCGTCACACCCGTGATCAGCGCGCGCTTGCCCGTCATCAAACCGTCCCATCCCAACGATGAACGGCTGCTACGACCCGGGTTCCATCCACGTCAAGCAGCGAGGTCCGGCGCACCCACGGGCCTATGGGCCAACGTTTGGCGGATGACCATACGTGTTCGTTCCCGGGAAGGCGAGCCAACCAAGCGCACCAATCCCTACGCCCGGGCGGGAATGCGCAACCAAAGCTCCGTCCCTTGCGGAACCGCTAACGCCACCGGGCGCGGGCAGCGGACAGCTTCGCCGAGGCTCCGCCGCGCCACCCGGGCCAGCCCCGATCCCCGCTCGCTCGGGCTTGATTTCAGCCGGCAAGCCAGCCGAAACCCGCTCGACCCTCCGAAGCCGACCGAGACCCGATATTTACGGCTGGCCTGCGCTTCGATAGGGCAGGCCACCCGGCCCCCACTCGTTCGCCGCGCCATCCCGCCTCGGACAGTCTCCGCGAAAAAAGGCGAGACGCAACCGTCATGTTGTCGGCACTGAAATCGAGCTCCCAGCATGGCATCGTCGTCGATCCATCGACGCGCGAGCTTCGTCATGCCAGTCTCATGTCCGATGGTATCGCCTTCTTCGCCTGGATCAGCACCGATCGGCGCAGAGCGCTCGGCTTTGCGGAGGATCTAAAACCAATCGTTGTCCCAGAGGACGGGGCGCCGCATGCAGTCCTGCCGCTCCGGTGCGCCACGCTGGACCGCGCCATCGTCCTCAAGCTTTTCGACGGCTCCTTGGCCGGCCAAGGCACCCTGGGCGAGCCGATACGCTTTGGCTCCGGATGGCCATCCCTATGGCAATGCCAACCTGTGGCCGACAAGGACCTTCCGGCGGATATCGCTCGTTTGATGCCGTCCTTGCACACCGTGAGCTTGATGACCCCTGGCGACGATTTGATACGCTTGAGCCGCGTCGCTCCGCATCCTGAGACGACCGCGTTGGCCAGAGCAATTCTCAGATTCTGCTCGCACGACGAGACCGTTCAGGCTGTGGCCGAGGCGGCTGCCGGACAGAATTACCCTTCCTTGTTCGACGCGTTTCGGGAGCGTCTGCTTCCTCATGCATACGATCTGAGAGCTTTTCATCCGCTTATCGATTGGGGCGGCCCCGCAGATTGCGTGCGCGCTGGGGCGCATACTTATGGCAGCCCACGAATACTCTATTATCCTCCAGCAACTGTCAGCTTCGGCCGCTACTGTTCTATTGCCGAGGATGTGACGATCATTTTGGCCAACCATGTTATGAGCGGCGCAACCACGTACCCGTTCAAATTGGAACAATACCGGTGGCCTTCACAGATTGCACGCAACATCCGAGACTTCGTAGCCAGGGATGTCGTCGTCGGTCATGATGTCTGGATCGGCCGGGGCACGACGATCCTCTGTGGTGCCCGTATCGGAGACGGTGCCATCATAGGCGCGGACTGCGTCATACGTGGCACGATTCCACCGTATTCCGTTGTGGTGGGCAATCCCGGAACGGTCATTCGTTACCGCTACGAGCCCGCGATCATCGAGCGCTTCCTCAAGCTGCGATGGTGGGATTGGCCGGATTGGAAGGTCGATCGCCACAGCGTCAGGATGCTTTCGGCGGATCCCGTGGCGTTTCTCGAGGCGGCTGAAGCGGACAACACCTAGCGCGCGCTCAGCCGAAGTGGACGCCGGCTCGGCGCAGGAGAGCGCGTCAAAACACGGGCTTGGAGACGTGTGCGCTTGCAATGCGATCGGGCACAGCCCCAGACGGTCGACACCGGCTGGCAGACCAGACCGCCATGATCCTTCGCATAGCTGCCATCCTGACGGATGCGCTGACAGGATCGATCCTACGGCGGATCTTCGCCGCAGAGCTGTTCGGGGCAGAGCTGTTCGGGATTGCAAGACGGCCGGGCGCGACTCTGAGATCTCGCACGGGTCCGCTCTGTTGACGCCGAACCGGCGTCCGCTTCGCCGGAGCGCGCTCTAGCGCAAGGTAGCCCCCCCGGCGGAACTCGATAGGGCATCGCTGCCGCCCTGGACACCGGCGGTGCCGAGCGGATTGCCGCGGGTGTCGGAATTGAGGTTGGTATCCTGTTGGGTCAGCCCATTCGGCGCGGGATCGAAGGGCTGGACCGGATTGATGGCTTGCAGCCCGCCCCCGAACGGCACCACCAACCTGTTGGGTCGGACGGAATCCTCGCACAGACCCTGGCAAATCGGCTCGACCAAGTCTGTCGGCTGGCAGATCGCCCGCATCACGCCCTTGATACAGGCACATCGGCAGGCCGCCCATGCCTCGCTCGGCAGCAGCAGGACAGCGCAGAGCAAGAATATCGACCGCATGGCGGATCGCCCCTGGTGAAGCCGCCTCAACCCCGCGGCGTCCGTATCGTAACAGGCTCGCGGACCAGTCGCGAGCCGCCCGGGATGACGTCGCGGATGCCGTCCCTGACGGTCGGCGGCCTCGGAGGGGTCGCCGCGCTCATGCGTCCGCGGCGGATTCCTGATCGTCGCTCGCGTCGTCCGGGAACGAGTCGAGGTCGGGAACCGCATCCGAAGGGGCCGAGAAGAAGTCTCCCTTGCGGACAGCCTCGCCGCCAGTCACCATCATGCTCAGGTAGGTGTTCAGCGTGTTCGGCGCGACGTCGGACAATCGCTCGGCGATCTCGGCGTGCGACAGGCCTTGCGGCCCCGCCGTACTGAGGAGCGCCTTCAGGCGGCCCTTGGCCGAGTTCGCCCGCGGGCCGCGGGCACCGCGCCGCCCGCCCGACTGGTGCGAGGCGCGCTCGCCGGCGGAGGCGCGCGGGCTATCCGACAGATGGCGAACCGCGCTGTCCTCGAGCGGAACGCCCTCCACGATCGAAGTCAAAGCCGCTTCGGCAGCACGGAGTTTCGTCAGTTCCGCCGCGATCCGATCATAGTCGCCCTGAAGGGCGGCCCTGCGCGCACGAACGTCGACCAGGGCCTTCGTCAGGGTGTTGTCCTCGCTCACAGGACGGCCTCATGCTTGGGTGTCGCTTCCGATGCAGGTCATACGTCATAGGCCCATGCCAACGTCAACCGCGCACAAGCCCAACCCACGCCATCCGAATCCGCCTTCGCTGCACGATCGCTCGGTTGCAATTTGGGCGCTCGATGGCCTAGACACATCGGGAAATGCGTCGGTCAAGTCGGAAGCCGCCAACGCATTATCTGAATGCGCGAATCCCCGAATTCCATCCTAGCGATGCCGCACCTGCTCGGATCGAAGGTGGGAGCTTCATGATAGTTATGGTGGCCAGCGAATCTGTTGCCGCAGCTGCCCTGGGGTCGGCGAACACGCACAAACGAACGCTGCCGGGCACGCAATGCGATTAAATATCATCGATAACGGGGAAAACAATATCGTCGACATTGATGCCCGAGATCAAGAAGATCAAGCCGGGAAAATTTATATCAACGGCGATAATAACTATATCCGAATCGGCCGCGGCTGCGTTTCGGATAAGGATATGCACATCGTCATCGAGTCGAATTGCCGGTTCGACGTAGGCGAGAATGTCCGGCTTGGGATGGCCAATATCTATATCGGCCCGAGTTCGGCGCTCCGCATCGGCGATCGAACGGGCTTCACCGGGTTGGTCCATCTCCACCTGATCGAAGCCAAGGCGATCGAGATCGGCATGGAATGCTCGATCGCGTCGGGGGTCTGGATGACGACGAGCGACTTCCACTCGATCATCGATCGGGAAACCGGGGCTCGGCTGAACCCGGCCAGGTCTGTCCACATCGGCAATCATGTCTGGATCGCCAACCAGGCCTCACTTCTGAAAGGCTCGTCGGTGGGCGACAACGCGGTCGTCGGTGCCCACGCCGTCGTGACCGGACTCGTGCCCCCGCATTGCGTCGTGGCTGGCAATCCGGCCCGTGTGGTACGGGACGATATCACGTGGCGCTCCGATCTGATTTGAACCGTCCGCCGGCTGGCGAGGGCGAGGTGCGCGTCGGCAGGGAGCCTCCGGCGGGGCGCATCCTACGGGCAAGCAGGTGGCGTGTCGGTTCGGGGCGGAGGAGACCGTCATGTTTACCCGGCCCGCACGTTCCGTTAGGGCGATGAATCGCGGCCAAAGCCCTCGTTCGGCACGGATGCCGATCATGAGACCGACCGTGCGCAGGGAAGCTCGTCCGAGCCTCGGATCACCGACCGCTCGTGCGTCCCGCGGAACCGGTCGCTTCCGTCACAGGGCGGCGGGGGGCCGTAGCGTTCGCTGATCGGAAGCCGGTCTGAGGCGCGCGCCGGACGCCGCTCGGTTCGGGACGACGGGGCGGCGGAGGGGGCTGAGAGAACGGTGTGTTGAGATTGGTGCTGTGACGAGGCTGTACGGTCTGTACCACCGCTGGGCGGGCGCGAGCGCGGTCCGGGCGAGCCGGAACCCGCTGATCCGGATCCTGGCCCGCGGCGGCCTGCCCCCGGCCGACGACCTCGCCACCGCCGACGCCCAGATCGCCGCGCTCACCCCGCATTTCGACGCCGCCTTCTACGCCACGTGGTACGGCATCACCGCCGACCCGGTGCGCGACTACCTCGTCACCGGATGGCGCCAGGGCCGCGATCCCCGGCCCGACTTCGCCTCCGCCGACTACCTCGCCGCACACCCCCACCTCGCCCGCGCCGGCATCAACCCGTTCCT
>NZ_FNHS01000019.1 GCF_900103445.1 Methylobacterium phyllostachyos
TTCAAGATGGGCGCAGCCTCATTCTGCACCGTCGCTCCCCTCTCCCGACCCGCTTCGCGGGCCACCCTCCCCCGCAAAGGGGGGAGGGAGACGCGCGGAGCCTGCTTGCCTCCTCAATCCCGGACTGTCAGCGAGCTCGACCGCGAAAACCCAAACCGCGCCGATGTTGCTATAGCTCGGCGCCGAGACCAACGAACCGATTCGCCCGTGGCCATCGACCATATCGACCTCAGCCGGATCGACCTGAACCTGCTCGTCGCCCTCGACGCGCTCCTCGACGAGCGCAGCGTCACGCGCGCGGCCGCCCGGGTTGGGGTCGGCCAATCGGCGATGAGTTCGAGCCTCGCCCGGCTGCGCCGGCTGTTCGACGACGAACTCCTCACCCGCGCCCCCGACGGGATGCGCCCGACGCCCAGGGCGCTCAAGATCGCCGAGCCCCTGCGCGCCACCCTCCGGCAGGTCCAGGCACTGGTCCACCGTGAGGAAACGTTCGATCCGGCGACCGTCGAGCGCAGCTTCACGGTCAGCCTGCCCGACAGCGTCGAGGTGCTGCTCGGGCCACGCCTCATCGCGCAGCTGCGGCGGGAGGCCCCCGGGATCCGGTTGCTGCTGCGCTCCGTCGAGCGCTCCCGAATCCTCGATGAGCTCGACGCCGACCAAGTGGATATCGCCATCGGGTTGTTTTCGGAGGGCCAGCTCCACCACAAGCAGCGGCTACTCTACCGCGACAGCTACGTCGTGCTGTTCAACGCCGCGTTGATCGGCCTCGAGCCGCCGATCGGCCTCGACGATTACCTGCGGTTCCCCCACGTGCTGACCTCCCTGCGGGAGACTGCCCACGGGGTGGTGGACGACGCGCTCGCCCTGATCGGCCGGTCGCGGACGCTGGCCGTGACCACGCCGCGCTTCCTCGTCGTGCCGTTCCTGGTGCGCGCCGCGCCGGTGATCGCCACCATGCACGCACGCCTCGCCACCTCCTTCGCCGATGCCCTCGCGTTGAGCGTCAGCCCGGTGCCGGTGGCGCTGGAAGATGTGGCCGTCTCGATGCTCTGGCACGCCTCCTACGACCGCGACCCGGCCCATCGCTGGCTGCGGGATCTGCTGGTGCGGCTCGCCCACGAGCCGCCGCCGCCGGGCATTATTTGATACGGACTTGCGTTCGAACGCTCTGCTGAGCGCAGCGCCTGCCGTCATCACTTCGCTGCGCTCGCAAGGACGGGCGTGCCGACGGTAGCGATGAGACCGCGCCTTTACAGGCACGGATCCGCCGCCGCCTCCAGCCGCCCGCTGGCGATTGCGGCGCGGAAGAGTTCGAAATCGGCGGCGTTGCGCTCGGCATAGGCCATCGCCCAGTCGGCGATCGCGCTACCGAGACGATCGTTCTTGCCGCTGCCGCAATAGCCGGTGATCGCCGACGCGTCGCCGGTGCGGGCGTGGGCGCGGGCGAGCAGCGTCCCGTAGGCGTACGAGAAAGTCAGCAGTGAGGCGACCGACATCCGGGCCAGGGGGATCGCGCCCTTCAGGTTCTTCATCTGGCGCACGTAGAACGGGCGGTCCGCGATGCTGGTCCAGCCGAGCAACGGATCGCCCACTGCCTGAAGCAGGCGCTGACCGTAGATCACCCGCTCGCCCTCGTGGGCAGCGTAGGGATCGGGCATCCCCGGAAGGTATGGCGCGTGGGCCGGGCGGACCGCCTCCTTGACTTGGAGGAACAGCGCGTCCGCATCGGAATTGCCGAACAGCAGCGCGAGGTAGGCCCGGGTTCCGACACTGCCCACGCCAACGACCCGGTGGGCCACATCGACCACGTGGTAGCGGTCGAGCATGAAGCGGCGCTCGCGCGGCAGCGTCTCGGCGTAGCGCTCCAGCCCGCTGACCACGTCCTCCCGGGTGGCTTCGTCCACCGGCGTCAGGATCGGCGCGTCCGTCTTGAGGCGCCAGCTCCCGTCGGTGCGCCGCTCGGCGACCTGCTCGAGCAGGCTGCGGTTGTTGCGCCGCCGCGCCTTGTCCACCGCCCGCCGGACCACAGCCCGGGACTCGGCGTCGAGCCGCAGGCCGGAGATGTGGGGCGTGTCGACCCGCGTGGTCTGATACCACACGTCGAGGGAACCCTGCGGCGCCAGCCGCCGCATCGTCTGCTGGTAGCCGCAGACCGCCTCCATGACCGCCGCGCGGGACTCGCGGGCCGAGATGCCGGCCTCCGTGGTCGCCACCGCGAGGCCGGCGGCGAGGCGCTTCAGGTCCCATTCCCACGGGCCGATCGTCACCTCGTCGAAATCGTTGAGGTCGAGGACGATATCGCGCTGGGGCGTGCCGAACAGGCCGAAATTGTCGGTGTGCGCGTCGCCGTTCATCACGACGTCGATGCCGCTGCGCGGCCCGCGCGACAGGTCCCAGGCCATGACGTGCGCGGCACCCCGCAGGAACGCGAAGGGCGAGGTCGCCATCCGGGCCACCCGCAGCGGGATCAGGTGGGGCTGGCGCCCCTCATGGGCCGCCTCGATCAGGGCGATCGGGTCGGGCCGGTCCGGATCGGGGGCGAACTCGCCCTGCGCCGCGTGAGGAACTTTTTCCCGCAGCGTCTTCCCGGCATGGCGGCGCTTGTCCCACGATTCGACGCCGGCGCGGAGGTCGATGCGCGGGAAATCCGCGATCGGCGCCAGCACGGGATCCGCGTCCGCCTGGGCCGATCCCGAGGCTGCATCCGCCGGATCCTGCTCGATGACCGTCCGTTCCATGAATTCAAAATTCCCCGACCTCACGACAACCTTGACCGTGCCGCCACGTTCCGCGGTGCGACAAGTCTGGTGGGGATACCCGGTGGGGATAGCATCACGCCGTCTCTGTGACTGTTCGCGCCTGAACCGGTCTTGACCACTTCCGATGGCGGCCCTCTAACCACCCGACGCGCCGCCAAGACTTTCTTCGCCGAGCGACGCAGGTACGCCGACGCATCAGCGAGACTCCGCATGCCCAAGGGTTCAGATCTGCTCGTCGCAGCCCTCGAGAATGAAGGTGTCGACCGCATCTTCGGGATCCCCGGCGAGGAGAATCTCGACGTCGTCGAATCCCTGCGCAACTCCAAGATCGAGCTGGTGCTCACCCGCCACGAGCAGGCGGCGAGCTTCATGGCGGCGACCCACGGCCGGCTGACCGGCCGCCCCGGCGTCTGCCTCTCGACGCTCGGGCCCGGCGCCCTGAACTTCTCCACCGGCGCCGCCTATGCGCATCTCGGCGCGATGCCGATGATCATCATCACCGGCCAGAAGGGCATCCTGTCCGCGCGCCAGGCCAAGTTCCAGATCGTCGACGTGATCTCGTCGATGAAGCCGATCACCAAGATGGCCCGGCAGATCGTCTCGGCCTCCTCGATCCCGACCATCGTGCGCGACGCCTTCCGGGTCGCCACCGAGGAGCGGCCCGGCCCGGTCCTGCTGGAGCTGCCGGAGGACATCGCCGCCGAGGAAGCGGAGGCGGATCTCGTGCCCTCGCACCCGATCGACATCCCGGTCGCCCATCCGGCCGCGATCGACCGCGCCGCCGCCATGATCCTGGCGGCCAAGCGCCCGCTGGTCATGCTGGGCGCCGCCGCCAGCCGCCCCCGCGCCACCGGTGAACTCGGCGGCTTCGTGCAGCGCACCGGCATCCCGTTCTTCACCACCCAGATGGGCAAGGGCACCGTCGCGGGCGGGACCGACCTCTACATGGGCACCGCGGCGCTCTCCGAGCGCGACTACGTCCACGAGGCGATCGACAAGGCCGATCTCATCATCGCCATCGGCCATGACACGATCGAGAAGCCGCCCTTCTTCATGGGCCAGGCCGACCAGAAGGTCCTGCACATCAGCTACATGCCGGCCAACGTGGAGCAGGTGTATTACCCCGACGCCGAGGTGGTCGGCGATCTCGGGCCGACGCTGAAGCTCCTGGCCGACAAGCTCGACGGAAAGCTGCCGAACGCCGGCGCGCTGCTGCACCTGCGCGAGCACATCCTCAGCCATATCGGCGACCGGGCTGGCGAAGACCGCTTCCCGGTGACGCCGCAGCGCCTCGTGCGCGATGTGCGCCGGGTCATCCCCGAGGACGGAATCGTCTGCCTCGACAACGGGATGTATAAGATCTGGTTCGCCCGGAACTACCGCACCTACGTGGCCAACACGCTGCTCCTCGACAACGCGCTGGCCACCATGGGCGCGGGCCTGCCCTCGGCCATGATGGCGGCGATGCTCTACCCGAAGCGGCGCGTCATGGCGGTCTGCGGCGACGGCGGGTTCATGATGAACAGCCAGGAGATGGAGACCGCCGTCCGGCTCAAGCTCAATCTCGTGGTGCTGGTGCTCGACGACTCGGCCTACGGGATGATCCGCTGGAAGCAGGCGGTCGACAAGTTCGCCGATTACGGCATGACCTTCAACAACCCGGACTTCGTCCTCTACGCGAAGTCGTACGGCGCTACCGGCCACCGGGTAGAGTCGGTCAACGACCTGGTGCCGACGCTGGACCGCGCCTTCGCGGCGGGCGGCGTCCACCTCGTGGCGGTGCCGATCGACTATTCCGAGAACACCCGCGTGCTGGTCGATGAGCTGCGCGCCAAGGTGAAGGATTTCGAGCCCGCCGAGTGAGTTCGGCATCACGATAGGGCAGTGCGATGAACCCGTTCACCTTCCAGACCACGCCGAACGTGCTGTTCGAGGCCGGTGCCTCCAAGAAGCTGCCCGAGATCGTCGGCAGCTTCGGCGCCAAGCGCGTCCTGCTCGTCACCGACAAGGGCGTGCGCAGCGCCGGCCTCACCAAGGCCGCCGAGGCGGCTTTGGCGGCAGCCGGCATCACCCTCGACGTCTACGAGGACGTGGTCGCCGATCCGCCCTCCATGGTGATCGAGGCGGCGGCCAAGCGCGCCCGGGAACTCGGGACCGACCTCGTCCTGTCGATCGGCGGCGGCTCGGCGCTCGATACCGCCAAGCTCGTGGCCTATCTCGCCAAGTCGGACGAGCCGCTGGAGTCGATCTACGGCGTCGGCCTCGCCAAGGGCGACCGCCTGCCGCTGATCCTCGTGCCGACCACGGCCGGCACCGGCTCGGAGGTGACGCCGATTTCGATCGTCACGACGCCGACCACCGAGAAGAAGGGCGTCGTCGCCCCGAAGCTCCTGCCCGACTGGGCGGTGCTCGACCCGGAGCTGACGCTGGGCCTGCCGTCCCACGTGACGGCGGCCACCGGCATCGACGCCATGGTGCATGCCATCGAGGCCTTCACCAGCAAGAACAAGAAGAACCCGATCTCCGACCAGCTTGCCAAGCAGGCGCTGGCGCTGCTCTCGGCCAACATCCGCACCGCCTGCACGGACGGCAAGAATCTCGAGGCGCGCTCCGGCATGCTGCTCGGCTCGATGCTGGCCGGCATGGCCTTCGCCAACGCGCCGGTGGCGGCGGTGCATGCGCTCGCCTACCCGGTGGGCGCGATCTTCCACGTGCCGCACGGGCTCTCGAACGCCCTGGTGCTGATGGGGGTGATGCGCTTCAACCTCTCACACGCGGAGGCGCTCTATGCCGAGCTCGCGCCGATCCTCGATCCCGCGGCCGCCGACCTGCCGCAGCCCGAGGCCGCCAAGCGCTTCGTGGACAGCCTCGACGCGATCTGCCGCGACTGCAAGGTGCCGGCCTCGCTCGCCGAGGTCGGCGTCGCCCGGCAGGATCTGGAGCGCATGGCCTCCGACGCGATGAAGCAGACCCGGCTCCTCGTGAACAACCCGCGCGAGGTCACCTACGACGACGCCTTCCGGATCTACGCCGAGGCTCTTGGCGAGGCGCGTCCGGCGGCGTGAAGACGGGCTGGCCGGCTCCGTCATCACGAGCGCAGCGAAGTGACCCAGGGTCGCGCACGGCTGCCGGACCGTAGCGCTGCTGGATTGCTTCGCTCCGCTCGCAAAGACGCGGGCGGGTTGTCAGCCTCCGGGCTGTGGGGAGAAACGCCAGCATGGACCAGTTCGACGCGTTCCGGGCGATGGGCGAGTTCTGGACGCGGGCGGCCGCGGGCTTCCTCGCGCCCGGCTTCGGGAGAACCACCCCGGCCCTGAGCTGGTCGGAATTCCCGAGCGCCGATCTCGCCGGGCTCGCCACCGCGCAGGCCAAGTTGACCGAGGCCTGGACCGCGGCGACCGCCCTCTCCCAGGCCCTAACCAAATCGCTCCAGGGTGGCCCCGATGCCCCGGACCCCACGGCTGGGGCGGTGCTCGCCCGGATCTTCGATCCGCAGGCCTGGCTTGGCGGCTCGGCCGAGTTCGACGCCGCGCTGACCCGCATGTCCGAGGGGCCGCAGCTTGCCGACCTGTGGCAGACCGAACGACGCTACGCCGCCCTGTTCACCGCCTGGGCTGCGCTCCGGCGGGCGCAGAGCGAGCACCAGGCTGTCATGCTCGACGCCTGGACCCGAGCCGCCGGCACCTTCGCCCAGGAGGCGAATGCCCTCGCCGAACGCGGCGAGAGCTTTGCCTCCGCCCGCGCCATGATGGGCCGGTGGATCGAGACCGCCAACGCGGTGCTCTTGGACGTCCAGCGCTCGGAGACGTTTCTCACCTCGCAACGGGCGGTGCTGCGCGCCTCCACCGATCTGCGCCTCGCCCAGCAGGACGTCGCGGCCTTCCTGTCCGAGTTCTACGGCCAGCCGACCCGGGCCGAACTCGACGACGTTCACAAGAGCCTGACCGAGTTGCGCCGCGAAGTCCGGGCGCTGCGCCGCGAGCGGCGGCAGGCCGGTAAGGCCGCGAAGGCGGGTGGTTCACAGGTCGGGGAGGACGCCCATGGCTGATCAGGAAAGCCCGAAGGGGCCGGCCGCACCGCTGAATCTCACCCCCGCCGCGTTGCTGGCCGAGGTCGGCACCCTCGGGCGCCGTCTCAGCGAGGGGGCCAAGCTGTTCGCCGATGTCAGCGACGCGGATGTCGAGATCGCCACCACGCCGAAGGATCTGGTCTGGCACCAGGACAAGGTCAGCCTCTACCGCTACCGGCCGCTCGCGGAGAGCAAGGGTCTGCCGCCGGTGCTGATCGTCTACGGGCTGATCGGCCGCTACACGATGGCCGATCTGCAGGAGGACCGATCCCTCGTCCGCAACCTGCTCAACCTCGGCCTCGACCTCTACGTGGTCGATTGGGGCAATCCCGGCCGGGCCGACCGTTACGTCACCATCGACGATTACGTAGACGGCTACCTCGCCGAGTGCGTCGCCTTCATCCAGGAGGCGGCCGGGCGCGAGAAGGTCAGCCTGCTCGGCATCTGCGAAGGTGGGGTGTTCACGACCTGCTACGCGGCGCTCTACCCCGAGACCGTCAACGCGATGGTGCTGACCATCACGCCGATCGACTTCCACGCTGACACTCAGAACGCCCGGGCCGGCCACGGCTTCATCAACGTTTGGACGCGTTCGCTCACGCCGGAGGACATCGACCGGCTGATCGAGGCTCAAGGGTCGTTGCCTGGGGCCTTCATGGGCTCGGTGTTCTCGATGATGACGCCGATGCGCACCATGACGAAGTACAACCTCGACCTGCTCGACGCCCTCGACGACAAGAAGAAGTTCCTGAACTTCCTCCGCATGGAGAAGTGGATCGCCGACCGGCCGGATCATCCGGGCGAAGCCGCCAAGCAGTGGCTGAAGGACCTCTATCAGGACAACAAGCTGGTCCAGAGCGCCTTCGAGCTCGGCGGCCGGCGGGTGGACCTCAAGGCCATCACCTGCCCGGTGCTGAACGTGTTCGCGCAGGACGACCACATCATCCCGCCCGCCACCTCGCAGGCACTGAAGGATAAGATCGGCACCGCGGATTACACCGAGATGGGTCTGCCCGGCGGCCATGTCGGGGTGTTCGTCGGCGGCAAGGCACAGAAGCTGCTGGGGTCGGGCATCGCCGAGTGGCTGGGCCAGCGGGGGTAGGATGGTGGCGCAGGGATTTTTGCAAGGCGCGACGCCCCTCCCCTCCCCCCTTTGCGGGGGAGGGTGGCCCCCGAAGGGGGTCGGGAGAGGGGAACCCGGCTTCCGGAGGTGTCGCGGCCTTCATGAAGGCTGGAGCGTCATTCTGCACCGTCGCTCCCCTCTCCCGACCCCTGCTGACGCAGGGGTCACCCTCCCCCGCAGAGGGGGGAGGGTGACGCGCGCGGTCCGGCCGCCGAGGACCACCCCATGGGCAGCCTGAAGAACAAGCTCGTCAGCGCGGACGAGGCCGCCGCCATCCTGCAGGATGGCGACATGGTCGCGGTGTCGGGCTTCGTCGGCATCGGCACGCCGGACGAACTGATCCTGGCACTCGCCCGCCGCTTCGAATCCGGTGCCGGCCCGCACGGGATCGGCCTGATGTTCGCCGCCGCCCCCGGCGACGGCAAGGAGCGCGGCCTCAATCGCCTCGCGATCCCCGGCCTCGTCAAGCGCGTCGTCGGCGGCCACTGGGCCCTCGTGCCGAAGCTCGGCGCCTTGGCGGTGGAGGGCCAGATCGAGGCCTACAACCTGCCGCTGGGCGTCGTCTCGCATCTCTACCGGGAGATCGCCGCCCACACGCCCGGCCACATCACCAAGGTGGGCCTGCGCACCTTCGTCGACCCGCGCCTGGAAGGCGGCAAGCTCAACGCCGTCACGAAGGAAGATCTCGTCAGCTTGGTCGAGCTCGGCGGGGAATCCTGGCTCCACTACAAGGCGTTTCCGGTGAACGTCGCGCTGATCCGCGGCACCACCGCCGATCCCGCCGGCAACATCACCATGGAGCGCGAAGCGCTGACGCTGGACAACCTCGCCGCCGCCATGGCGGCGAAGAACTCCGGCGGCTTCGTCATCGCGCAGGTCGAGCGCTTGGCCGAGGCCGGCTCGCTCAACCCGCGGGAGGTGCAGGTCCCGGGCATCCTGGTCGATTGCGTGGTGCTGAGCCAGCCGGAGAACCACCGTCAGACCTACGGCACGCCCTACAATCACGCCTTCACGGGCCGCCAGCGCGTGCCGCTGGACCGGATCCCGCCGATGGCGCTCGACGCGCGAAAGATCGTCGCCCGGCGCTGCGCCTTCGAATTGCCACCGGGGGGCGTGGTCAATCTCGGCATCGGCATGCCGGAGGGCGTGGCGGCGGTCGCCGCCGAGGAGCGGGTGCTCAAGTACCTGACGCTGACCGCCGAGCCCGGGGTGATCGGCGGCCTGCCGCAGGGTGGGCTCGATTTCGGCGCCGCCCTGAACCCGGCCGCGGTGCTGCACCAGAACCAGCAATTTGATTTCTACGATGGCGGCGGCCTCGATCTCGCCTGCCTCGGCCTCGCTCAGTGCGACGCGGAGGGCAACGTCAATGTCAGCCGGTTCGGCAAAAGGCTCGCGGGCGCGGGCGGCTTCATCAACATCTCGCAGAACGCCAAGAGCCTCGTCTTCGCCGGCACCTTCACGGCCGATGGCTTGAAGGTCGCGGTCGAGGGCGACGGGATCCGCATCCTCTCCGAGGGCCGCTCCCAAAAATTCATCGCGGCGGTCGAGCAAGTGACCTTCTCGGGGGCCTACGCGGCCGATCGCGGCCAACCGGTGCTCTACGTGACCGAGCGCTGCGTCTTCCGCCGAACCCGCGCCGGCATGGAACTCGTCGAGGTCGCGCCGGGCGTGGATATCGAGCGGGACATCCTCGGCCAGATGGGCTTCGCGCCGATCGTGCAGAACCCGAAGCCGATGGATCCGCGCCTGTTCCGCGACGCCGTGATGGGTCTGGAGCCGTGGCTGCTCGGCCTCTCCATGGCGGAGCGGATCAGCTACGATCCGGAGCGCAACATCCTGTTCTCGAATCTCGAAGGCTTTCAGGTCCGGACCATCGAGGATGTCGAGCTGGTGCGCCGGGAATACGAGCGCGCCTGCCAGGAGATCGGCCGCAAGGTCCACCTCATCGCCAATTACGACGGGTTCGAGATCGACCCGACGGTGAGCGATGCCTATTTCTCGGCGATCGCTTATCTGGAAAAGCGGTATTATGAGACAGCATCGCGCTACACGACGAGCGCGTTCCTGCGATTGAAACTCGGCGCCTCGCTGGCGAGCCGCGATCTGGCTCCCCACGTATTCGAGACAAGAGCCGAGGCCCAGGCGAGGAATACGGCCCAGGGCGTGACCCTCAAGCCGCGGATTGCGATGTCGAACTCCGACGTGCCGCATCCGCCGAAGGAACCGTTGGATGCCTGAGACCGAGATTCCCACCCTGAAGGATCGCGCCCTGCTGGTCGAAGCCTGCCTCGTCGGCGGCGCCTGGACCAAGGCCGGCTCCGGCAGCATCGATGTGACCAATCCCGCCACCGGTGCGGTCATCGCCCGCGTGCCGAATGCCGGCGCCGAGGAGACGCGGGCTGCGATCCAGGCGGCGCATGCGGCCTATCCAGCGTGGCGCGCCAAGACCGCCAACGAGCGCGCCGTGCTGCTGCGCAAGCTCGCGGCCCTCGTTACCGAGCATCAGGAGGATCTGGCGCAGATCCTCACCGCCGAGCAGGGCAAGTCGCTGACTGAATCCCGCGGCGAGGTCGCCATGTCGGCGGCCTACGTGCTGTGGTTCGCCGAGGAAGCGCGGCGCGTCTACGGCGACGTGATCCCCTCCCCCTGGGGCGACCGCAAGATCCTTGTCACCAAGGAGCCGGTGGGCGTGGTGGCGGCGATCACGCCCTGGAATTTCCCGTCCTCGATGATCGCCCGCAAGATCGCCCCGGCTCTGGCTGCCGGCTGCCCGATCGTGATCAAGCCCGCCTCGCAGACCCCGCTCTCCGGCCTCGCCTGGGGCGTCCTGTGCGAGCGCGCGGGCTTCCCGGCCGGCGTCG
Source organism: Methylobacterium phyllostachyos (assembly GCF_900103445.1). Taxonomy (GTDB): domain Bacteria; phylum Pseudomonadota; class Alphaproteobacteria; order Rhizobiales; family Beijerinckiaceae; genus Methylobacterium; species Methylobacterium phyllostachyos. The sequence continues at coordinate 10,813 of NZ_FNHS01000019.1, forward strand.
TGAGCATCCTCACCGGTTCGGCCCGCGCCATCGGCGCCGAGATGACCGGCAACCCGCTCGTCAAGAAGATCACGTTCACCGGCTCGACCGAGGTCGGCAAGGTGCTGCTGGAGCAGGCCTCGCACACAGTGAAGAAGGTCTCGATGGAGCTGGGCGGCAACGCGCCCTTCATCGTGTTCGACGATGCCGACATCGACCGGGCCGTGGCCGGCGCGATGCTGGCCAAGTACCGGAATTCCGGCCAGACCTGCATCTGCACCAACCGCTTCCTGGTGCAGGACGGGATCTACGATGCCTTCGCGGAGAAGATGGCGGAGGCGGCCAACCGCCTGAAGGTCGGCAACGGCATCGAGGACGGTGTGGCTCAGGGGCCGCTGATCGACATGGCCGCGGTGGAGAAGACCGAGGCGCATATCCGCGACGCCGTCGAGAAGGGCGGCCGGGTGATCGCGGGCGGGCACCGCCACGCGCTCGGCGGCCAGTTCTTCGAGCCGACCGTGATCACCGGCGCGACCCCAGCCATGGATGTCGCCCGCGAGGAGACCTTCGGGCCGCTGGCGCCGCTGTTCCGCTTCCGCGACGAGGCGGAGGCGATCCGAATGGCCAACGACACCGAGTACGGGCTCGCCTGTTACTTCTACACCCGCGACCTCGGCCGGACCTTCCGGGTGGCGGAGGCGCTGGAATACGGCATGGTCGGGATCAACGAGGGGATCATCACCACCGAGGTGGCGCCCTTCGGCGGCGTGAAGGAATCGGGTCTCGGCCGCGAGGGGTCGTATCAGGGGATCGAGGATTACCTGAACACGAAGTACCTGTGCGTGGGTGGGCTGGGCGCATAGGGCGCGGCTTCGACTTGATACGTATTGCGATCTGACGGGCACCCCCTCCCCCCTTTGCGGGGGAGGGGGGGCCGGCCGTCAGGCCGGGTCGGGAGAGGGGAGCGCGGTTTCCGGACAAGGCAAAGCCTTCATGAAGGCCGGCGTTTCATCCTGTGCCGTTGCTCCCCTCTCCCGACCCCCTTCGGGGGACACCCTCCCCCGCAGAGGGGGGAGGGAGAACCGGCGCGCCTAGGCCTACCGCGTGTGCTTACTTCCCGCTCGGCGCCGCGCCGCTGCCGGTGGTGCCGTTGCCCATGCTGCTGCCGGCCGGCGCGCCAGGGGTGCTGACCCGCGGGCCGCCGCTGGTGCCGGGGGCCATGCCGACACCTGTCGAGCCGGTGCGCTCCATGGCACCGGTCGAGGTGCCGCCCACGGTGCCGGACTTGTTGACGTTGCCCTGATTGGCGCCGCCAGTCTGCGGTGCCTGGGCCAGTGCGGCGCCCGATGTGGCGAGCACGAGGGACGTGGCGAGCGCGAGGATCGTCTTGGACATGGGGACTCCTGGATCGGCGTTGCGTCGTTCCAGGCCAACCCGAGGCCGGCGGGAATGTTCAGCGAGCCAGCGCCTCGCGCCAGCCCGACCAGGACCGGCGCAGGGCATCCCAGCGCAGCGCCCCCCCGCCCGTCTCCGGAGCGATCGACACGGTGGCGGTGCGGCCGCTGACGAGGCGCGGGTCCGCGACGCCGGGATCGAGGGCGATCCGCACCGGGATGCGCTGGGCGAGGCGCACCCACGAGAAGGTCGGGTTCACGTTGGCCAACAGGTTCGTGGCGTCGCTGCGGCCGGTCTCGGCGATGCCGCCCGCGATGCTGGCGACATGGCCCTTGAGCACGCCGGCCTCGCCCATCAACTGCACGGTCGCCGGGGCGCCGACCTGGATGCGCGGCAGCTTGGTCTCCTCGAAATAACCCTCGATCCGCACCGTGTCGCTGTCGATCAGCGCCATCACGCCGTGGCCGGTGGTGACGTAGGCGCCCGGGCGCAGCTCCATGTTGGCGATCCGGCCGTTGACCGAGGCGCGCACCGCCGAGCGCTCCAGGTTGAGCTTGGCGAGGTCACGGTCGGCCTTGGCCTGCTCGTAGGCGGCCTGCGCCGCGAGATCCGCCGCCTTGGCGGCCTCGACCTTCTGCTGAGAGACCGCCGCGTCGCTGAGCTTGGAATAACGGGCGTAATCGGCGGCCGTCTGCTCGGCCGTGGCCTTGCGGCCCTCGACCACCGCCTCCGCCTGACGCAGGCCGAGGCGGAACCGGTCCGGATCAATGCGGAACAGAACGTCGCCCTTCCGGACGACCTGATTGTCCTCCACCAGCACCTCGGTCACGAGACCCGAGACGTCGGGAGCCACCGCCACCACGTCGGCCCGCACCCGCCCGTCGCGGGTCCAGGGGGCGTCCATGTAGTAGTCCCAGAGCGCGAGGCCGACGACCAGCGCCACCGCGACCATGCCGAGGGTGACCAGAAGGCGTCCGGCGAGGGAGAGGAAGGCGGTCATGGCAGGGTCCCCTGGGCGAGGGTCACGACGCCGCCCAGCAGGACGACGTAGAGGGCGAGGTCGAAGAGCGGCCGGTGCCAGACGAGGCGGTAGAAGCCGGTCGCCACGAGCAGGCGGCGCAGCGGCAGGCTCAGCGCGAAGGCGATCGCCATCCAGAGCGCCAGCCCCGGGATGAACACGCCATAGAGGTCAATCTCGCCCATCATGCCGCCATCTCCCGCGCGTTCGGCCGGGGCGCCGCGTCCCGGTAGGGTGGCGCCTCTGGGAAGAGACCGCGGCGCAGGCCCGTCAGGCCGATCAGGGCGGCCCGGCGCTCCGGCGTTTGAGCGGCGCACGCTACGGCGTCCAGGGCGTCGTCCAGCGTGGCCAGAAGGTCAGGGTCATCGATCCGGCCGCGCAGCCGGCGCGCCGCGAGCGCCAGGGTCGCGTCGACGGATATGCGCGCCGCTCCCGTGAGCCGTCTGCGGACCCGGCGCACCTCCACGAGGTTGATGCCGACACGCACGTCGGCCAGGAGGTCGCCGAGGGCTGCGGCCTCCTCTGCCGGCAGCGTGGCGAGGCGCGGGGCGATCAGGCCGACGCGGTCGAGCATCAGGGCGGCGAGTTCGAGCCCGTGCCCGGCGCCGCGCCCGTCCGCGGCCGCCGCGAGGCTGCGGCGGTTGATCCGGACTAGACGACGGGCACTCCAGGCCGCCCCAACCGAGCGGACCAGCCGGATCACCACCGCGGCGATCCACATGCCGACCACCGAGGCGATCACCGAATTGGCAAACGGCGCGAAGTCGCCGCTGTAGCCGTTCTGCAGCGCCAGCAGGGTCGCGCCATTCAGCGCCGCGCCCATGCCCATTGGAGCGGTGCGGGGCTGCGTCATCGCCAGACCGCAGAGGATCAGGGCCGGCGCGAGGGCGAGCGCCACCATCTCGAAGGAGGTGGCGAGCGGCAGGATCGCGAACAGGTAGAGGCCCGCCCCCGTGGCGCCGACCAGGGCGGAATTCGTGAAGCCGAGGATCTGCGGGGTCGGGTCATCCTGGGTCGCGAACAGGCAGCAGGCGACCGCCCCCATCATCGGAGCGGCCGATCCGTCCGGCCAGCCTGTGGCGATCCAGATCGCGCAGCAGACCAGAAGGCCCACGAACACGCCGAAGGCCGAGAACGCCGCCAGCCCGTAGTCGCGGTGGCGGATGCGCGTGACCCGCGCCGTATAGGTGAAGGCGAGCGGAGCCACCGGCGCCGTCCCGGCCTGGAGATGCGAGCGCAGGACACGGAGATCCTCGCGCAGATCGATGACGTCGCGCAGGCGCGCGGCGAGGCTCGCCAACAGGAGGGCCGTCCAGGTCGTGTCGCGGGTCAGGGGCGGATCGATCCCGGCGATCCGCTCGCGCAGGCGGTCCGCGTCGTCCGGAGTGCCATCCGACGACAGCCAGAGCGCGAGGTCCGACAGGAGCGCGCGGAGCCGGGCCGGCTGCGCACCGGCCTGCTCCAGCGCCGCCACGCGGTCGGACAGGGCCGCGACGATCGGCAGGACCATCAGCATGTGCTGGCGCAGGGGCGCGAAGGCCGCAGCCGCCCGCTCCGCGCCGGTGGCCTCGTTGCGCAGGGCGAGGCCGAGGCCGTCGAGGGCCAGTGCGTCCGAGGCGAGGCGCAGGCTGTGGCCGGTCTCGCCGGCCTGAGGCATGCGGGTTCGCTGGAGCGCCGCCAGCGTCCAGGATCGGGCCTCGGCCAGCCAGGCTTCGAGGCGTGCCACGATGGCCGGCGCCGCCGATTGCGGGAGCACCAGGGTCGCGACGAGGCTGGCGCAGAGGATGCCGAGACCGATCTCCTCGGCCCGCGCCACGGCGGTGTCGAAGATCGCGCCCGGATCGTCGACCGCCGGGAAGCCGATCAGCGCCGCGGTGTAGCCGGCGAGCATGGGCAGGTAGCTCGCGGGCGTGCGATCCAGCAGCGCGATGAAGAGGCAGAGCGCGACCCAGAGCGCCACCGCAAGGCTGAGTAGCACCGGCGCATCGACCAGGTTCGGCACCAGCGCCACGCTCACGGCGGCGCCGAGCGCCGTGCCGCAGAGGCGGTAGACGGCCTTCGAGCGGGTCGCGCCCGAGAGGACCTGGCTGGTGATGTAGACGGTGCCCAGCGCCCAATAGGGCCGCGGCAGGTCGATCCACAGCGCCAGGAACAGGGCGAGCATCGCCGCCGCGTAGGTTTTCAGGGCGAAGGCCCAGTCGCGCCAACCGGGGAGGGTCACGGCGTGGGCTCCAGGGCCGGCGCGGTCTCGCCGGTGCCGCGGTCGTGACGCTGAAGCGCCGCGAAGACCCGCAGGCTCGCGTCGAGGTCGGCGCGGCTGATCCCGGCGAAGACCTGCGCCCGCAGTGCCCTGAGGGCGACCTCGATCTGCGCGACCACGTCCCGGCCCTGCGCTGTCAGGGCCAGCACCTTGGCGCGGCGGTCGGACGGATCCTCCCGGCGTACCACGAGGCCGGCCGCCGCGAGCTGATCGAGCAGCCGGACCAGCGAGGGCCCTTCGATCCCGACGGCCTCCGCGAGCGCGTTCTGCCGCGGCTCGCCGGACAGGCGGCCGATCGTCACCAGGGGCAGCGCGACGGCATCGGACAGGCCGTGAGCCTCGGCGATCGTGTTGGCCGCCCGGCGCCACTGCCGCCCGGCCGTCTGGAGAGCCTGGGTGTAGGTCTGCCGCAGCAGTTCCAACTCGCCGGCATCGTCGGTGGACGGCATTCCGCCAAGGCCCTTGCCTACCACGCCCGGCTTCGCGCCAGGGCTAAATCGATCTGTTGCTGATAGATAGCATGCTATCGATTTGGTCGAGCAGAGGCAGGATGGGCGCCGCTGGGCTGCGCGGGGTGCATGTTCGGAAGGGTTGGCCAGGCGCTTCGTCGCCCGTGCGGGCTACGACATTCACCGTGCGGGAGCTGGTACCGCGCGTCCCCTCCCCCGCAGAGGCTACGATATTCACACTTCTCGGGCCGGGGCGCTCTCTCCTCCCCCTTGCGGGGAGGAGTTGGAGGTGGGGGTGGTTCAGGATGGATCGCCGCGGTGCCTTCTGCGCCACCCCCACCCCTGGCCCCTCCCCACAAGGGGGAGGGGAAACGCGCTTGTTTCTCAGGCCCCTGGCGTCCGGTAGAGAAGTGTGAATCCGCTAGCCCGCAGAGGGGGGAGGGAGAGGTGGCGCCGCGAGGGGCGCCGTCAGGCCGGATGCGCGTTGTGGATCTGGTCGAAATCCAGCGACGCCGTGTCGATCACGATCTGCGTCCGGCTGATCACCTCGAGCTTGCGCAGGATCTCGGAAACATGCGCCTTCACGGTCGAGTCGCCGACCTGAAGCTCGTGGGCGATCTGCTTGTTGAGCTTGCCCTGGCGGATCATCATCAGCACCCGCAATTGCTGCGGCGTCAGCCGGGCGAGGCGCTCGGGCAGCGGTGCCTTCTTGGACCGCGCCGCCGGGGCACTCGCCTCGGCGAGACCCGGCGGTAGGAACAGCGCCCCGCTCAGCACCTCGGTGATCGCCCGCGTCAGCGTCGCCTTATCCATGGCCTTCGGCACGAAGCCGGCCGCGCCGTGCTCCAGCGCCTCGCGCACGATGCGCGGATCCTCGTGGCCGGAGACGATCAGGATGGGGATGCGCGGAAAGCTCGCCCGGACCGTGATCAGCCCATCGAAGCCGGAAGTGCCCCGCATTGACAGGTCGAGGAGCGTCAGGTCGATGTTCCGGTTGGCCGCCAGGACCGTGCAGGCCGCCTCGATCCCGTCGGCCTCGTGTAGCACCGCATCCGGGTGCGCGAGGCGGATCGTGGCCGCCAGGGCGTCCCGGAAGAGCGGGTGGTCATCGACGATCAGGAGATGCACGGACAACGCGGTCCTTCGCTGGAGATCCTCACGGGATCTCTCGAAAACTGATCGAAGCGGCCCCGGGGCGCAAGCGGGTGTTGAGGGGCGCCGCCCGCGCTCCGAGGCCTGGGCAAGCCGGCCCCGGAGGAGCCGCCTCGCTTTCGTTGGGCTCTTAGCGCGACGCCACCGTCTTGGGCAGCTTGAACGCCCAGAAGCTGCCGCCCTGGTTGATGCCGGCGGTCGACTTGGCAACCTCGCCGCCCCAGAGCGGGACCGCGCCGCCCCAGCCGGCCGCGACGCCGACCCACTGCTCGCCGTCCTGCTCCCAGGTGATCGGCGAGGAGACCACGCCGGTGCCGACCTGGAACTTCCACACCTCCTCGCCGGTCTTGGCGTCGAAGGCCTTCAGGAAGCCCTCGGGCGTGCCGGTGAAGACGAGGTTGCCCGCGGTGGTGAGCACGCCGGCCCAGAGCGGGGCCTTGTTCTTGTATTCCCACACGATCTTGCCGGAGGCCGGGTCGATCGCCTTGAGCGAGCCGATATGGTCCTCGAAGACCGGCTTGATGGTGAAGCCGGCGCCGAGATAGGCCGCGCCCTTCTTGTAGTTCACCGGCTCGTTCCAGATATCCATGCCCCACTCGTTGGAGGGCACGTAGAACAGCTTGGTGTCGGGGCTGTAGCCGATCGGCATCCAGTTCTTGCCGCCGAGGAAGCTCGGCACCGCGAAGACCGACTTGCCCTTCTTGTCGTCGCCGGTGGCCTGGCTCGGGTCGCCGGGACGATTCTCCTCGTTGTAGATCGGGCGGCCGTTCTCATCGATGCCCTTGGCCCAGTTGATCTTGTTCACGAACGGCGTCGCCGAGATGAACTTCCCGTTGGTCCGGTCGAGCACGTAGAAGAAGCCGTTGCGGTCGGCGGTGGCGCCGGCCTTGATGGTCTTGCCGCCCTTGTTCAGCTCGAACGGCACGAACTCGTTGACGCCGTCGAAGTCCCAACCGTCATGCGGCGTGGTCTGGAAGCCCCAGACGATCTCGCCGTTGTCGGGGTTGAGGGCGAGGCGCGAGGAGGTCCACTTGTTGTCGCCCGGCCGCAGCCAGGAGTTCCACGGGCCGGGATTGCCGGTGCCGAAGTAGATCAGGTTGGTCTCGGGATCGTAGGTGCCGCCGAGCCAGGTGGCGCCGCCGCCGAACTTCCACATGTCGCCCGGCCAGGTCTCGTTGGTCTTGCCCGTCATGGTCGAGGGCTTGCCGTTGAGCTCGCCCATGTGGCCCTCGATCACGGGGCGCTTCCACACGATCTCGCCGGTGTCGGCGTCGCGGGCCTCAATCCGCCCGATCACGCCGAACTCGCCGCCGGAGACGCCGGTGATGATCTTGCCCTTCACGATGATCGGGGCGGCCGTGTAGCTGTAGCCGGCCTTGAAGTCGTCGATGTCCTTGCGCCAGACCACCTTGCCGGTCTTGACGTTCAGCGCGACGAGCTTGGCGTCGAGCGTGCCGAAATAGACATTGTCCTTGTAGAGCGCGGCGCCGCGGTTCACCACGTCGCAGCAGGGCAGGATGCCCTCCGGCAGGCGGGCATCGTATTCCCACTTCTTCTCGCCGGTATGGGAATCGATCGCGTACATGCGCGAATACGAGCCCGTGACGTAGATGATGCCGTCCTTGACCAGCGCCTGGCTCTCCTGGCCACGCTGCTTCTCGCCGCCGAAGGAGAACGACCACGCCGGGACGAGGCTCTTGATGTTGTCGCGGTTGAGGGTCTTCAGCGGGCTGAAGCGCTGGGCCTGCGGGCCGAGCCCGTAGGTGACGACGTCGCCGGGCGTCTTGGCGTCGTTGATGATGTCCTGCTCGGTGACCCCCTGGGCCAGCGCCGGCAGGGCACTGCCCGCCACGAGGGCGGCGACGCCCACCGCGGCGAGGAACCGGGTCCGCATTCTCATGACGTGTCCTCCGTCTACGGCCCCGGTCCGTATGGCCGGGGCATCCGGGTTTCGACGCGGGCCGCACGAGTCGCGGGGCGTCCCCTTGGGAATTGAGGCTATCCGGCTTCTCAGGAAAGTCTTATTGGCCATTGGTCGAATGTCCGGTAGATTTTCCGATGAATACCGAAGTATTCGTCAGGTCAAGATAACCAGCACATCAGGAATGGCCGCGCATCCCCTCCCCCTCTGCGGGGGGAGGGAGACGCGCGGCGGTCCTCAATACCCCTTCGGCGGCGTGTAGGTGACGCCGTAGGTTTCGCAGATTGCCTTGAGCCGCCCGTCCGCGTTCAGCGCCGTCACCGCATCCGCCACCGCGTAGGCGAGGTCGCGCGAGTCGGTCTTCACCGCCCCGCCGATCTCCCAGCGGGTCTTGACCAGCCCCGAGGATGGCACCGTCGCGATCGGGTTGTCGTCCTTGGGCGCCTTGGCGGCGAACAGGGCGGCCTCGATCGCCGCACGGGTGCCGGCCAGGATCGGCGCCTCGCCCGCCAGATAGGCCTTCGCGGCCTCCTCGAAGCTCTTGTAGTGCTTGAGATTTCCGCGGAACCGGCCGCCCTGCGCGGTGAGCAGCATCAGGTCCGCCGCGCTCGTCCCTTCGAGCGCCACGGTCTTATCGCCGATATCGTCGAGCGTATCGAACCCTTCGAGGTCGCCTTTGTGGTACGCGAAGGCGATCTCCTGCTCGAAATACGGGGCGGTGAAGAACACCTGATCGTTGCGGATCGCCAGTTGTCGATCGGTCGGCACGTGCAGCATCAGGTCGGCGAGCGGTGAGCCGGCGAGGTCCCCCTTCCAGAGGTTGAGGCGCAGGTCGCCGTCGACGTTCTCGCCGGCATCGACCACGCGCAGGTAGAGCTTGACCTTGAGCTTTTCGGCGATGGCCCGGGCGAGGTCGGCGTCGATGCCCTGGGCCTTGCCGTTCACCGTGTCCGAGAACGGTGCGTTGTCGCCGTAGACCGCGACCCGCAGCGTGCCGTCGGCCACGACCTGATCGAGCGGCCGGGCAACGGCCTTCTGTTGCGTTCCGAGCGCCAGCAGCAGGCCGCAGGCGAACGCAAGCTGCGCCCTACTCCTCATGCTTCGACTCGATGTAGCTGCGGATCGCCCACAGGCCTTCCTGGGAGATCAGGCCGTCGAAGACCGGCATCTTGGTCACGCCGTTGATGACGGCGCCGTGCTTCATGCGCTCGACGAAGTATTCGTCGCCCTCCTTGCCCTGCGGCAGGTAGCGCAGATCCGGGGCGAGGCCGCCGGAGATCATCTCCAGGCCGTGGCAGCGGGCGCAATTCTGGTTGAAGCCAGAGGCGCCGATCGAGATCGCATGGGCATCGCCCTTGTAGGGGTTCTCGGCGAGCCATTCGGTGCCGAGCGGCTTGAGGCCGTCGGTCTTGACCGGCTGCGGCTGCACATCGCCATGACCCAGGGCGCCGCTCGCCGCCAGGACGAGCCCTAATCCCAGCAGCCCGCCCGCCACCGCGGTCTTCGTTGCGCGCATCACCCGCCTCCCATCGTCGTTGGGTGACGGTTAGCAAGTACCGGGAGCGAGACCCATTATGCTTTGGTACGGACTAACCAGGTCTTTCCGACCGATGACTTGTGTTGCACTGCACACGAACGCGTGTGTGCACCTTGGTCCAATATCCGCCGCCTCCCCTCCGCACCTAAGACTCCAGGCAACGAACAGCACCGGGGCGGAGGAGATGGACGGGGATGGTGTTCTCCGGGGCGTGGCGGACCAACAGGGCGGGGCTGCGCCCGCGCGCCGGCCTCGTCTTGGCCGCCCTGCTGGTCCCGGCGTCGGGTTGCGCGGCCGAGGCGGCGGGGCCGCCGCTGACCATTCAGTATCTGGAGCGTCGGATCGAGCGCCCGGTGCCGCTGAACAACGAGGATCCGATCCCCGACGATGAGGGCGCCAGGGGCGCCGAACTCGGGCTGAAGGATTCGAACGCCACCGGCCGCTTCATCGGGCTGTCGTTCAGCCTCGAATCCCGGATCGTCCAGCCGGGCGACGACATCCGCGCGGCATTCCGGGACCTTGCGAACCCGCGCTTCGTGGTGGTGAACGCCCCCGCCGAGGACGTGCTCGCCATCGCCGATCTTCCCGAGGCGCGGAGCAGCGTGCTCCTCAACATCGGCGCGCCCGACACGCGGCTGCGCGACGCGGATTGCCGCAAGAACCTGCTCCACGTCCTGCCCTCGCGGGCCATGCTGGCGGATGCGCTGGTCCAGTTCCTCGCCTTGAAGCGCTGGTCGCGGATCCTGCTGGTGGCGGGGCCGGCCCCCGGGGACGCCCTCTACGCGGAGGCCCTGCGACGGAGCGCGAAGAAGTTCGGCGCCCGGATCGTCGCCGAATCCAGCTACGATCCCAAGGGGGGTGATGTCCGCGACACGGCGCTCCGCGAGTTCGCCCTGCCGACCCGCGGCGCGGAGCACGATGTCGTCGCGGTCGCCGACGAGGCGGGGGAGTTCGGCGCGAGCCTGAACTACAACACGGCGTCGCCGCGGCCGCTCGTAGGCACCCAGGGCCTGTCGCCGGCCGCCTGGGGGCGCCCCGTCGAGGCCTGGGCGGCGGTGCAACTCCAGGGCCGGTTCCGCAAGCTCGCCGGCCGGGCGATGCGGCCGGTCGATTGGGCGGGCTGGATGGCGGTCCACGCGATCGGCGAGGCGTCCGTCAAGGCGCGCAGCACCGACCCCGAGGCGGTCCGCGCCGCGCTGACGGCGCCCAACTTCGAGGTCGGCGGCTTCAAGGGCCGGCCCCTGAGCTTCCGCGCCTGGGACGGGCAGCTGCGCCAGCCGGTCTTCCTGCTCTGGCCGGGGGCCGTGACCGCCACGGCGCCGATCGAGGGTTTCCTCCACCACCGCACGGAACTCGACACCCTCGGCCTCGACGAGCCCGAGAGCGTCTGCCGTGCCTTCACCGGACGCGCAGGATGAACCGCTTCGTCCCCCTCGCCTTCGCGGTCCTGGCGGTTTCATGCCCGGCCCGATCGGAAGAAATCTTCGTCACCAACGAGCGCGACAACACCATCTCGGTGATCGACGGCGACAGCTTCGCGGTCGTGCGGACCTTCCCCGTCGGCCGGCGGCCCCGGGGCGTCACCTTCGCGAAGGACGGCAAGACCCTCTACGTTTGCGCCAGCGACTCCGACGCCGTGCAGGTGATCGACCCGGAAACCGGCCAGGTCCGGCACGATCTGCCCTCCGGCGAGGATCCGGAGCAGTTCGCCCTGGCGCCGGACGGCCGCACGCTGTTCATCGCCAACGAGGAGAATGCCACCACCACGGTGGTCGACGCGCAGACCCGAAAAGTCCTGGCGCAGATCGATGTCGGCATCGAGCCGGAGGGCATGGCGGTGAGCCCCGACGGCCGCCTCGCCGTGACGACCTCCGAGACCACCAACATGGTCCATTGGATCGACACGAAGACGCTTCAGGCGGTCGACGCGACGCCGGTGGGGCAGCGCCCACGCTTCGCGGCCTTCTCGGCGGACGGGACCCGGCTCTGGGCCTCGTCGGAGATCGGCGGCACCGTCTCGGTAATCGATGTCGCCAGCCGCCAAGTGATCCAGACGGTGGAGTTCGCCGTGAAGGGGATCGCCGCGGACCGGGTCCAGCCGGTGGGGATCCAGTTCGCGAAGGACGGGCGCCACGCCTTCGTGGCTCTCGGGCCCTCCGACCGCGTGGCGGTGGTGGATACGGCAACCTACCAGGTCGAGAGCTACATCCTGGTCGGTCGGCGGGTCTGGCAGCTTGCGTTGAACGGAGCGGGCACGCGCCTCTTCAGCACCAATGGCGTCTCGGGCGACGTGACGGTGATCGATACCGAGTCGTTCAAGCCGATCCGGACCGTGAAGGTCGGCCGCTTCCCCTGGGGCGTCGCGGCCCGGCCGATGCCGGACGGCAAGGCCCCGGATGGCCGCGCCGCCGGCGTGACGCCGTGAGGTTTTTCGGGGCGGAGGCCGAGAACGCCCCCTCCCCCCTCTGTGGGGGAGGGTGGCCCCTGCGTCAGCAGGGGTCGGGAGAGGGGCGCGACGGTACAGAACGGCGCGGAGGCCTTCCCGCAGGTCGCGCCATTTTCGGCAGCCGGGTTCCCCTCTCCCGACCCCCTTCGGGGGCCACCCTCCCCCGCAGAGGGGGGAGGGAGAATGCGCGTCTCGTTCTGAGCGCACCGAGCCGGATTCACCCCGCCGGCGCAGGCATTCTCCTCCTGCTCGCCCTCCTTCTCCAAATCCTCCCCGCCCAGGCCGGCCAGCTCGATCGCGCGACCCTGGAAAAGTACTTCCCCCCGCCCCTCGTGGTCGGCGAGAAGGACGATGCGCTCCCGGTCTGGCCGATCCTGAAGCAGCAGGCCGGGTCCTACGAGGTCTTCGCCTACGCCTTCGAGTCGGTCGATCTCGCCCCGATCCCCGGCTTCGGCGGAACGCCGCCCGATTTGCTGGTGGCGCTCGCCCCGGACGGGACCTTCCGCGACGTGAGGGTGATCAGCCAGCACGAGCCGGTCTTCCTCGAAGGGCTCGGGCCGGAGCCGCTCTTCGCCTTCGTCGACCAATATGCCGGCCTGTCGGCCCGGCAGGCGATCCGGGTCGGGCGGCCGAATGCCCGGGCGGGCGGCGCCGCGCCGCAGACGACCGTCGACGGCATCTCCATGGCCACCGCCTCGACCCGGGTGATCAACCAGTCGATCCTGGCCTCGGCGCTCGCCGTGGCGCGCGGCAAGCTCGGATTCGGGGCGACCAATCTCGGCCTGAAGGTCGAGGCCAAACCTGACCTCTACGAGAAGCTCAGCCTGTCCGACCTGCTCGCCCGCGGCTGGGTTCGCCGGCTCACCGTGACGAACGCAGTCGCGGCCAAGGCCTTCAAGGGGACCGGGGTCGAGGATCTGGCCGACGGGCCGCCCGATCCCGTCCTCACCGACCTCTACGTCGCCTATCTCAACGCCCCGTCGATCGGCCGCAACCTGCTCGGCCCGGCGCGGTTCGACGCGCTGATGCGCGAGCTCGGCCCCGGCAACCACGCCGTGATGGTGGTGAGCGCCGGGCCGCCGGACGCGCCCGAGAACCCGCTCGGCGATCGGTTCGTGCTCGGCTCGATCCCCGACCGCCTGACGATCGGCCAGGGCGGGCTCATCGTCACCGCCCGCGACATGGCGGTGGAGCGCCGCGACACGGGCCTCGCCGAGGGGCTGCCGGCGGGGCCCTGGACGATCCTGCGGATCGATCAGGCCGCGGGCTTCGACCCTTCTGCCCCCTGGGTCCTGACCGAAACGATCGTGCGCGAGCGCGGGCAGATCCTGTCCGAAAAGATCACCCGGACGTTCCCGGTCGAGACCGCCCTGCCGGCCGACCTGTTCACCCGCGTCAAGCCGGACGAGGGGCCGAGCTGGACCGATCCCTGGCGGGCCCGCGCGCCCGGTCTCGGCGCGATCGCGCTCATGCTGGCGGTGCTGGTGCCGGTGCTGGCACGCCAGCGCGGGCTCGTCGCCGATGCGCGCCGCTTCCCGGCGTTCCGGCTCGGCTTCCTGGCGCTGACGCTGGGCTTCATCGGCTGGTTTGCGCAGGCGCAGCTCTCGATCGTCACGCTCGTCGGCCTCGTGCGCGCCGCCGCCACGACCCACGATCTCGCCTTCCTGCTCTACGATCCGCCCTCTCTGGTGCTCTGGGCCTTCGCGCTCGCCGCCCTCATTGTCTGGGGGCGGGGTACGTTCTGCGGCTGGCTCTGCCCCTTCGGGGCGCTCCAGGAATTCGTGGCGCTGCTGGCGCGTCCGCTGCGTATCCGGCAGGTCGCGGTCCCGCCTGTCCTCGACCGGGTGCTGCGGCAGGCGAAGTATGTCGTGCTCGCTGGCATCCTTGTGGCCGCCGCAGCCGGATCGCCGCTGGCCGACAGCTTCAGCGAGGTCGAGCCGTTCAAGACCGCCATCACCCTGACCTTCGTGCGGTCCTGGCCGTTCGTCGCCTACGCGGCCGGCCTGCTGGTGCTCAACCTGTTCGTCTACAAGGGCTTCTGCCGCTATCTCTGCCCGCTTGGCGCGAGCCTCGCCCTGCTCGGCCGGGTGCGGATGCTCGACTGGATCCCGCGTCGGGCCGAGTGCGGCTCGCCCTGCCAGCTCTGCAAGGTCCGCTGCCGTTACGGCGCGATCGAACCGAGTGGCCGGATCGATTACCCCGAGTGCTTCCAGTGCATGGATTGCGTGACGATCATCCACGATCCGGGGCAATGCGTGCCGCAGGTGGTGGCGCGCAAGCGCGGGCGCCGGGTGGTGCCGCAGCAAGCCGCCGCATGAGTCGGTCAGGCCCTCCGCATGCCCCCCGTCGCCGCGTCCTCGTGGCTGCGGCGGGTCTCGCCGGCGTGGCCGGACTCGGCGGTCTCGCGGCGTTCCGCACCGCCGCCGCGTCGCACGGCCTTCTGCTCCGGACGCGCGCGGGCCTCGCCTTCGGCACGACCGTGGCGCTGACGGCGGCCGGCTCCGATGCCGCTGCAATCGAGGCCGCGCTGATGGACGGGTTCGCGGCGATGCGCGCCGTCGAGGCGGCGGCCAGCCTGTTTCGCCCAGACAGCGACCTGTCGCGCCTCAACCGCGACGGCGTGCTCGACGCGCCCGACCCGCACCTTGTCGTGCTCCTGCGCTTCGCCCTGGCGCTCGCGGCCGAGACCGCGGGCGCATTCGATCCCACGGTGCAGCCGCTCTGGCCAATCTGGGCGGGCGCGGCGACCCGGGGGGGGCGGCCGGACGGCGGCACACTCGGCGACGCTCTCGGGCGGATCGGCTGGCGCCGGGTTCGGCTCGAGCCGGACCGGATCGTCCTGACGCCTGGCACGGCGCTGACCTTGAACGCGCTGATCCAGGGCTACGCGGCCGACCGGGTGATCGCGGCCTTGCGGGAGCGCGGCATCGGCGATGCCTTCGTGGATACCGGCGAATTCGGCGCCTCCGGCACGCATCCCGACGGCACGCCCTGGCGCCTCGGCCTCGCCGATCCGCGCGATCCCGCCTCGCTTGCCGCCGTGATCGCCCCATTCACCGGGTTCGCGGCCACGTCGGGCGACTACAATATGAGCTTCTCGGACGATCGGGCCGACCATCACATCTTCGATCCGGCAACGGGATATTCACCCGACGCCCTGTCCTCCGTCACCGTCACTGCGTCGTCCGGCCTCCTCGCCGACGGGCTGTCCACGGCCTGCATGGTCCTCGGACGGGAACTCGGTGCGCGGCTCATCGCCGGCCATCCCGGCTGTACGGTCCGCTTCACCGACAAGATTCGACCGGACCGGCGCCGCCTGTGATCCAAGGATCCCGGGCGGCGCGTCCACGTCGGGCCGCCGATCAGGCCGCCCGGACCCGGGCGAGGAAGCGGCCGACTTCCTGTCCGAGCCTGTCGAAATCGACCGACAGTTCGGAGGCGGAATCCAGGACGCTGCTGGCGGTCGTCCCCGTCGCCTCGACGGTCCCGGCCATCGCCGCGACGGTGGTGCTCACCGAACCTGTGCCGGCGGCCGCCTCGGCGACGGTGTGGACGATCCGCTCGGCGGCGACGCCCTGATCGTGCACGGAAGCGCTGATCTGCGTGGCGAGGTCGTTCAGGTCGCGGATGCGTCCCGTGATCCCGTTGACCGCACCGACCGCCCGATGCGTCGTGGTCTGGATCTGCCCGACCTGCAGGGTGATGTCGTCGGTGGCCTTGGCGGTCTGGCTGGCCAGCTCCTTCACCTCCGCGGCGACGACGGCAAAGCCCCGGCCGGCTTCACCGGCCCGGGCCGCCTCGATCGTGGCGTTGAGCGCGAGCAGGTTGGTCTGAGCGGCCACGGTCGAGATCATCGCCACCACGTCGCCGATCCGCTCCGCAGCCGCGCTCAGTTCCTGAACGAGCGGGATGGCGTCGGCGGCCTCAGCGGCGGTCCGACTGGCGAGGTCGGCGGTGCCGCTCACCTGCCGGGCGATCTCGCTCAGCGAGGCGCCGAGCTCCGCCGTGGCCGCGGCGGCGGTGTCGGCCGCGCGGGCGGCGTCTCCGGCCGCGGAGACGACCTCCACGGATTGACGTGCCGAGTTGGAGGCCGTGACCGACATGTCGGCGGCGGCCGTGCGCAGGCTCGCCGCCGCCGTGGATACGTGAGCCAGGATCCCGCCGACGGTCGATTCGAAGGTCGTGGCAAGCTGTTCGGTCGCGCTCTGGCGCGTCGCTTCCAGGGCGGAGCGCGCCTCGGTCGCCTCTCGCTCCAGAAGGCTGGCCCGGGTCAGCTGCGCCTGGGCCTCGCGCTCAGACGCGCCGAGCGCCCTGAATGAATGGGCCGCGGTCTGGCAGACCCAGATCAGGACGGCGGCTTCCATGACCACGATCACCGCGTGCAGGACCACGCGGCCCAAATCGCTGGCGGCGTCCGGGAAGATCAGCGCCGGCAGGGCGAGATCGAGGGAGAGATGGTGAACCGCGGTGGCCACGGTCGCCGTCAGGATCACGCGCCAGTCGCACCAGCCGACCAGCACGGCCAGACAGGCGAAGAAGTACATGTGCAGGTCGATCTGCCAGCGGTGACCGGTGAAGACGATCAGGAGGGTCGCCGCCATGCCGATCAACGCGAGTCCGCTGACGATGCGCGTGGCTGCGCAGATCGGGTTCCCCCGCCACAGGAGAGTCGCGATCCCGGCCAGGATAGCGACGGCCACGATCGGACCCAATGCCGGCCATCCACCGGTCAATACGGCTTCGGCCCCCGCGACGATCAACACATGCGCCCACAGGATCGCGATGAGGCAACGGCCGAATTTCTGGCGGATGAGGTCGAGGGGATTCATCGGGCGATGCTTTCGAAATTGTACTCAGGTCGAGACGAGGCGGGAGCGTCCCGCCGGACACCGGCGCAGCCGTTGGAGCCGCGCCCATCGAGGACGAGCCGGGCCCCGGTCGCGTAGAGGCGCCCGACAAAGCCGCCGCCCTCCGCGCGGGCAACCGCGATGTCCCGCACGCCGTCGACGTTCAGGATCGACCCGCCCGCCTCGGCGACCAGGCGGACGAGGTCGCCGGCGTCAGAACCCGCGGCGCCGACGATCACCACGGTGTCCGACTGCGGAACCGCCAGGAGCAGCAGCGGCACAACGAGCGTGACGGCCCCCCCGAGCACGCCGAAAGCCGTCCGGTGCGCCAGGCGTGCCGAGCCTGCCCCCGCCTCAGAAGAAATCACTGCCGTCATGCTGGATCGCTGCATCCTATCGATGGCGAAGGTCACGTACCATCCTAAAGGTTGATAATGACTTTTGCCCGACATGTGTAAGAAATTTTTTAAACTACCCTTGTGCGGGATGATATTGCTATGGCGATCGATATTTATTTTAAAGTACTTGTTACACGCCAAAGATTGTTTATGGTTGTGTCTTCTAGGGGGGTGAATCAATAATCGCACCTCTACGGTGGATCATGCAATATGGTCGGCACGCTATTTCCATCCGGATGGACTCGGTGTGGCGATGCCGGCTACCGGAGCAGGTCCCGATCATCTGAACAATTTCGCGTTCCAGGGGCGCGGTACGCGTCGAGCATCGCTTCGAAATCTGCGCGCAGATCGCCGCGCCATACCGGGTCAGCGCACGCCGCGGAGCGGAGCGTGACTTTTGCGTCAGGTGTCATGTTGGACTGCTGGGTCCAGAGTGTCGGAGATCGCGCGTGAGTCAGGGAATGGTGTCGGCTTGGCCGACGGGGACGTGGTCGATCGCTGAGCCCGGGGCTGTCGGATTCGATCCCGCCCGCCTCGCGGAAGCGGTCGCGTATGCCGAGGCGCACGAGAGCGCGTGGCCGCGCAGCCTGTATTACCCGGACGGCCGCTACGTGGGGATCGTCGAGTGGAACGAGACCGGTCCGTGGAGCGCCATCGCGGGCCCGGTGCGGGAGCGGGGCGGTCCGGCGGGGGTGATTCTGAAGGGCGGCCACCGGGTCGCCGCCTGGGGCGATACGGCCCGTCCGGACATGACCTTCTCCATCGCCAAGAGCTACCTCGCGGTGCTGGCGGGCCTCGCCCACGATGACGGGCTGATCCCCGATGTGGACGCACCGGTGCGCGACAGCGTGCCCGACCCGCTCCTCGACGGCCCGCATAACGGCGCGATCACGTGGCGCCACCTGCTGCAGCAATCGAGCGAGTGGCAGGGGGTGCTGTTCGGAAAATCCGATCAGGTCGACCATTTCCGGCAGATCGGCCCGGGCGCGGACAACAGCCGCAAGGGCGAGAAGCGGACGCTGAAGCCGCCCGGCACCCACTACGAGTACAACGACGTGCGGGTGAACCTGCTGTCCTATTGCCTGATGCGGCTGTTCGGCCGTGCCCTGCCGGAGGTGCTGCGCGAACGGATCATGGACCCGATCGGCGCCTCCCGGGACTGGGCGTGGCATGGCTACGACAATGCCTGGGTCGAGATCGATGGTGCCCGGATCCAGTCCGTCCCCGGGGGCGGTCATTGGGGCGGCGGCCTGTTCATCGGCGCCGACGACCATGCCCGGTTCGGGCTGCTCATCGCCCGTGGCGGCGCCTGGGACGGACGGCAGCTTCTGTCAGAGCGCTGGATCCACGCCATGCTGACGCCCTCGCCGACGCTTGAGAGCTACGGCTATCTCTGGTGGCTCAACCGGGGCGCGGCCGCCAAGCCGCAGCTTTCGGCGAACGCCTTCAGCGCGCTGGGTGCCGGCAACAACGTGATCTGGTGCGATCCGGACCGCGATCTCGTCGCGGTGCTGCGCTGGATCGACAAGAGCGCCGTGGACGGCTTCCTGCTGCGCTTGGCGGCGGCCGTGCGGGATTAACCCATGGCCGCGCCGTCCCGCACGCCGGCGCCCGCGTGGAGGAAGTCCACGAAGGCCCGGAGCACCGGCCGCATCAGCCGGCGGCAGGGATAGTAGAGGAAGAAGCCGGGAAAGCTGGGGCACCAATCCTCGAGGACGCGGACCAGCCGGCCGGACGCGAGATCGGCCGCCACCTGCGCCTCGAACACATAAGCAAGGCCGGCCCCGCGCCGCGCCGCCTCGGCGATGAGCCCGTCATCGTCGAGGATGAGGTTGCCGGAGACCGACACCGCGCAGGCGGCCCCGTCCCGCTCGAATTCCCATTGGTAGAGCGCGCCGCCCGCGAAGCGCCGGCGGATGCAGGTATGGGCGTGCAGATCCTGCGGCGTCGCCGGAGGCGGATGCTGCGCGAGATAGGCCGGTGCCGCCACGACGGCCCCGCGCTGCGGCGGCCCGAGCGGCACCGCGATCATGTCCTGCTCCAGGGTCTCGGCGAAGCGGATTCCCGCATCGAAGCCCTCGGCCACGATGTCACTCAGGCCACCCTGAACCCGGATCTCGATCTTGACCCCGGGATGCGCCCGCGTGAACGCGAGGACACGCGGGATCGGCACCATCTCGGCCGCGGAGCGCGGCACGGACAGGCGCAGGGTCCCGCAGAGCTGCTGCTGCGAGGCGGCGGCCGCTTCCACCGCCTCGGTGATCGCCGCGAGCGCAGGTTCGAGCCCTTCGAGCAGGCGCTGCCCGGCCTCGGTCGGGGCGACGCTGCGCGTGGTCCGGGCCAGCAGGCGCACGCCCAGATGATCCTCCAGCCCATTAATCGCATGGCTCACCGCCGAGACCGACAGGCCGAGATCGCGTGCCGCGCCGCGGAAGCTCCGGCGCGCCGCGACGGTGGCGAAGATCGACAGGGCAGGCAGGTCGGCGCGTCGCATTGTTGAGCCGGATAGAACAGCCTGCTGCGCTGTTCACCGCTTATCGGCGGGCGCCCGATATGCACAGTGCGGCCTGCTGCATCGGAGGTATTCATGCAACAGCGTCGACTCGGTTCCGAACTCACCGTCTCCGCCCTGGGCCTGGGCTGCATGGGCATGAGCTTCGCCTATGGCGGACAGCCCGAGGCCGAGGCGATCGAAACCCTTCGCCGGGCGGTCGATCTCGGCATCACCTTCTTCGACACGGCCGAGATGTATGGCCCGTTCGAGAACGAGAAGCTCGTCGGCAAGGCGCTCGCGCCGTTCCGCGACCGGGTGGTGATCGCCACCAAGTTCGGCTTCAAGATCGCCGAGACCGGCGAGGGCCGCGAGCGGATCGTCGGCGTCGACAGCCGGCCCGAGCATGTCCGCGCGGTCTGCGACGCCTCGCTCCAACGCCTCGGGGTTGAGGTGATCGACCTGTTCTACCAGCACCGGGTCGATCCGGCGGTGCCGATCGAGGACACGGTCGGCGCGATGGCCGATCTGGTCCGCGCCGGGAAGGTGCGGGCGCTGGGGCTTTCGGAGGCGGGGGCGGCCACGATCCGGCGAGCCCATGCGGTCCACCCGATCGCCGCCGTGCAGACCGAGTACTCCCTGTGGAGCCGTGAGCCGGAGGCTGCGGTGCTGCCGACCTGCATCGAACTCGGCATCGGCTTCGTGCCCTACAGCCCGCTCGGCCGCGGCCTGCTCACCGGCGCGATCCGCGATCGGGCCAGCCTCGCGCCCGACGATTATCGTCTGACCATGCCGCGCTTCGAGGCCGAGAACCTCGCGGCCAACCAGCGGCTGCTCGACACGCTCGCCACCCTGGCGCGCGACAAGGGCGTGACGCCGGCGCAGCTCGCCCTGGCCTGGGTGCTGAGCCGGGGCGACTTCATCGTGCCGATCCCCGGTGCTCGGAAGATCCGCCACCTGGAGGAGAACGCGGCGGCGGCCGATCTCGTGCTGTCGGCGGCCGATCTCCAGACCATCGCGGACGCGATGCCCGCGGACGCCGTCAACGGCGGTCGCTACGGCGAGGCCGGGCTGGCCATGGTCGATCTCTGAGCCCCGGAGCCTGTAGCGCGCCGCCTTTTCCCCTCCCCCTTGTTGGGAGGGTCTGGGGGTGGGGGTGGTGCAGAAGGCACCGCAGCGTTCGATCCTGCACCACCCCCACCTCCAACTCCTCCCCACAAGCTTGAGCGATTCCGGGCAGGCCCGGGATCGCCAGGGGAGGAGAGCGCTTAGGCAATCTCTCGATGATTCCTCACAGAGCTTGGGAGGGTTGGGTCGAGACCTTTCGAACCCACTGAAGGTTCGGTTCTCGACGCCGACCGCCGTGGGCTCCCGGCGGACAGGCTCTCACAGCGCCGCGATGGTCTGCGCCATCGCGCGCGCCCGCGGCACGAGGCTTCCCACCTCAAGATACTCCTCGGGTGAATGCGCCTTGCCGCCGACCGGGCCCACAGCACAGAGGGTCGGGCAGCCGACGCTGGCGGTGAAGCCGGAATCGGCGCAGCCGCCCGCGAACTCGCCCTCGACCGGCCGGCCCAGCCCGGCGCTCACCTGGGCGTAGGTCTCGAACAGCGCCCGGGCGCCTTCGTCCTGCACCAGCGGCAGGAACTCGCCCTTGATGCTCAGATGCGCGGTGGTGTCCGACACCGTGGAGGCGGACACGATGGCGGTGATCCGGTCCATGGCCTCCGCGCGGTCGGACGGAGTGACGTAGCGGAGGTCGATCTCGCAGGTCGCAAGGGGCGCCACAGTGTTCACCGACTGGCCGCCCGAGACCAACCCGACATTGACCGTGATGCCACGCGCGAGATCAGTAATCGCGTGAAACGCCACGGTCTTGTGGGCCAGTTCGAGGATGGCACTGCGCCCGTCGGCGTAGTTGCCGCCGGAATGGGCCGCCTTGCCCAGCACCTCCAGCCGCATGAACACGCCGCCCTTGCGGCCGGTGACGACGTTGCCGGTCGGCCGCCCCGGCTCGGAGTTCAGCACCGCGCGGGCACCGCGGGCGGTCTCCTCGATGATCGGCCGGCAGGCCGGCGAGCCGATCTCTTCGTCGCCGGTGAACAGGCCGACGAGCGGCACCGGCGCCCCGCCGGCTCGGTGATAGGCCGCCAGCACGAAGGCGTTCATCACGAGGCCGGCCTTCATGTCGGCGACGCCCGGCCCGTAGGCGCGGCCATCGGCGATGTGGAACGGCCGGCGCGCCACCTCGCCTTTCGGGAAGACCGTGTCACGGTGGCCCATCAGGACCACCGGCCGGTTGCCGCCGCCGGAGCCCGCGACCTCGGCCTTCAGCGCGTCGCCGTAGCCCTCGACCGGGATCGTCGTGACCGGGATGCCCTCGCCGGCCAGGAAGGCCGCGATGCGGGTGCCGACCGCATCGACGCCCGGCTTGTCGTAGGACCCGGAATCGATGTTCACCAGTTCTTCGAGGAGCGCGAGCATCGCCCCCTCCTGCCCGTCGAGCCAGCGGAGGGCGTCGGTGTCGTGAGTGGTCATGCGGGGTCTCGAACCGGGATCAACGGGAAGGCGCAAACCGTCTTTGCGAGCGGAGCGAAGCAACCCAGAATCGCGCGGCATCCGTGACCGTGGTGCCGCCTGGATTGCCCCGAACCCCCTGCAAAGACTGCGCCGCCCTCGAACACGACGCGGATATCGAAGCGCGCCTATTCCACCGTCACCGATTTGGCGAGGTTGCGCGGCTGATCCACGTCTTTCCCCATGAACACCGCCGTGTGGTAGGCGAGCAGCTGGATCGGCACCGCGTAGACGATCGGCGCCACGGTGGCGTCGAGCGCCGGCATGGTGAAGGTCGCGAGTGTCTCCAGCCCGTGCTCGGCCGCGCCCTTGGCGTCGCCGATCAGGACGATGCGCCCGCCGCGCGCGGCCACTTCCTGCATGTTCGACACCGTCTTCTCGAACACCGCGTCGTGCGGCGCGATCACGATCACCGGCACGCTCTCGTCGATCAGGGCGATCGGCCCGTGCTTCAGCTCGCCCGCCGCGTAGCCCTCGGCGTGAATGTAGCTGATTTCCTTGAGCTTCAGCGCGCCTTCCAGCGCCATCGGGTAGCTGGTGCCGCGGCCGAGATAGAGCACGTCCCGCGCCTTCGCGACCTCCCGGGCGAGACCCTCGATCGCGCTCTCCTGGGTCAGCGCCTCCGCCATCAGGCCCGGCGCCTTGATCAGCGCATCGACGAGGCGCCGCTCGCCAGCGGCATCGAGGGTGCCGCGCGCCCGGCCGGCCGCGATGGCGAGGCAGAGCAGCACGGTGAGCTGGCAGGAAAAGGCCTTGGTGGAGGCCACGCCGATCTCCGGCCCCGCCAGAGTCGGCATCACCACGGAGGATTCCCGCGCGATGGTCGAGGTCGGCACGTTGACCACGCTCAGCGTGTGCTGGCCCTGCGATTTCGCGTAGCGCAGCGAGGCCAGCGTGTCGGCGGTCTCGCCCGATTGCGAGATGACCAGCGTCAGGCCGTTCTTCTCGAGCGGCGCCTCGCGGTAGCGGGCCTCGGAGGCGACGTCGATCTCCACGGGTAGGCGGGCCACCTGCTCGAACCAGTACCGGGCGACGAGGCCCGCGTAATAGGCCGTGCCGCAGGCCGTGATGTAGACGCGGCTGAGCTTGGCGAAGTCGAAGGGCAAAGCCTCCGGCAGCATCACCCGGCCGTTCGCCATGTCGACGTAATGGGCAAGCGTGCGGCCCACGACCTCCGGCTGCTCGTGGATCTCCTTCGCCATGAAGTGGCGGTACTCGCCCTTGTCGATCCGATAGGCCTGCGTGGCGATCTTCTGGCGGGGACGTTCGACCACGGCGCCCGACGCGTCGCGGATCTCGGCACCGTTGCGGGAGAGGATCGCCCAGTCGCCTTCGTCGAGATAGGTGAGCGCGTCGGTGAACGGGGCGAGCGCCAGCGCGTCCGAGCCCAGATAGGTCTCGCCCTCGCCGAAGCCGACCGCGAGTGGCGCACCGTGGCGGGCGCCGATCAGCAGGTTCTCCTCGCCCGCGAAGATGAAGCCCAGCGCGAAGGCGCCGCGCAGCCGCGGCAGGGCGGCGGCCACTGCCTCGACTGGGCCCATCTGCCGGTCCATGTTGCGGCTGACGAGCTGGGCGACGACCTCGGTATCGGTCTCCGTCTCGAAGACGATTCCGTCGGCCTCAAGCTCCTGCTTCAGCTCGCGAAAGTTCTCGATGATGCCGTTATGGACGACGGCGAGCCGCTTGGTGGCGTGCGGATGGGCGTTGGTCTCGTTCGGCCGGCCGTGGGTGGCCCACCGGGTATGGCCGATGCCGATCATGCCGGTCAGCGGCGCTTCGGCGAGCCGCGCCTCCAAGTTCACGAGCTTGCCGGATGCCCTTCGCCGCTCCAGCCGTCCGTGCTCCAGGGTGGCGATGCCGGCGGAATCGTAGCCGCGGTATTCGAGCCGCCGCAGGGCCTCGATCACCTGCCCCGCCACCGCGTCGCGCCCGACGATGCCGACGATGCCGCACATGGGATCTCTCTCGCTCTGATGCCGGAGTCACCGCGCGGGCGAGCCGCGCAAGGTCCGGGCCGTTCGCTGACCGCCAGGCCAAGCGTGACTTGTACCGGATCAGGGCCGCGCAGGGCCAGCCCTGCCGAATCAATGCGGGTGCGTGCCGTCGCGGTCCTCCGATGAGGATGCGGTCCCGCGCGTGGCGATCCTCGGAGCCCGGCCCGACCAGTAGCCGGCCAGGATCGAGCCGGACAGGTTGTGCCACACGGAAAAGACCGCCCCCGGCAGGGCGGCGAGCGGCGAGAAGTAGAGCTTGCCCAAAGCCGCCGCGAGACCGGAATTCTGCATGCCGACTTCGAGCGCCAGGGTGCGGCAGGTGCTCTCGTCGAAGCCGAGCAGGCGCCCGCTCCAGTAGCCGCAGGTCAGACCGGCGCCGTTGTGCAGCACCACCGCCAGCAGCACGAGCGGCCCGACCGCCGCGATGCTCCCCCGGCTGCCGGCCACGACGGCGCCGATGATCAGCAGGATGGCAAGCATCGACACGGCGGGCAGCGCGCGCTCGAGGCGCCCGACGAGGCGCGGCGCGAGCCGATTGAGTGCCAGCCCCAGCGCCACCGGCGCGGCCACGATCTCCACGAGGCTGGCGAGCAGCCCCGCCACGTCCACCGGCACGCTGGCATCGACGTAGAAGCGCACCAGGAGCGGCGTCGCCACGAGGCCCACCAGCGTCGAGGCCGTGGCGATCGTCACCGACAGGGCGACATCGCCGCCGGCGATGTAGACCATCAGGGTGGAGCTCGTGCCGCTGGCGACGCTGCCGACCAGCACCATGCCGGTCGTGAGTTCCGTGCCCATGCCGAGGGCGTGGGCGATGGCCCAGGCGGCGGCCGGCATCACGAGGTAGTGGACCACCACGCCGGCTGCGACTGGCGCGGGACGGGCCAGGATCCGGCCAAAATCCGCGGGCGTCAGCGTCACGCCGAGGACGAACATGATCACGGCCAACAGGACGGCGACGTGCGGGAGCACCGGGAGGAACAGGCTCGGCGCAAAATAGGCGGTGGCTGCGGCCAGGACGGCGCAGACGGGAAACAAGCGGTTGAGCAGCATCGTGGGCCGAATTCCGGGAAGGCGGCGGCGATGTCCCAGCTGCGCTGATGCGCGTCAAGCGTGGGCGCCCCGCGGGCATCGCTGTTGGATTTCGGTCTCTTCCTACCGGAGCGCCGGCGGTCTCCCGTCGACCAACCGAAGGGTGACCTTCGGGACGTGCCGGCGACCGTTTCTACGGCAAATTCAGGTCCGGTGCTGAACGGGTGCTCGGGGCTGAAAGCCGCCCGTCCGCTTCTGCATCGACGGGTCGCAGAAGCGGACGTTGCGGTACCGTCGATTTCGGGCTCAGGCCGCGCGCACGGTCGCGAGGAAGCGGGTTACCTCGGCGCCGAGATGCTCCGATTGCCGAGACAGCTCGGAGGCCGCCGACAGCACCTGAGAGGCCGCGGCCTCGGTCTCCTCCGAGGCCTGCGCCACGCCGGCGATGTTGCCGGTTACCTCATTGGTGCCGGCTGAGGCCTGGGCCACGTTGCGCACGATCTCCTGCGTCGCCGCACTCTGCTGCTCCACCGCCGCCGCGATCGAGGTCGCCACACTATCGATCTCCCGGATCCGGCCGGTGATGCCGCCGATCGCCGTCACCGCCTGTCCGGTCACGCCCTGGACTTCGCCGATCTGCCGGCTGATCTCCTCGGTGGCCTTGGCGGTCTGCTCGGCGAGCGCCTTCACCTCCGAAGCGACCACTGCGAAGCCGCGCCCCGCCTCGCCGGCCCGGGCCGCCTCGATGGTGGCGTTCAGCGCCAGCAGGTTGGTCTGGCCGGCAATCCCCGAGATCATGCCGACCAGGTCACCGATCCGAGCGGCGCTCTGGCTGAGGGCCTGGACGAGGGTCGCGGTCTGGTCGGCCTCGCCGACCGCCGCCTGGGCGAGCTGGGCCGAGCCGGTGACCTGCCGGCCGATCTCTCCGACGGACGAGCCGAGCTCCTCCGCTGCGGCCGCGACCGTGTTGACGTTGGTGGCGGCTTCTTCCGCGGCTGCGGCCACCGTGGTGGATTGGGAGGCGGTCTCGGCGGCGGTGGACGTCATCTGCTGTGCGGTGGCTTGAAGTTCCGTCGCCGATGAGGAGACCCGATCGATGATGTCGCCGACCGCGGCCTCGAAGCTATCGGCCATCTGACGCATGCCGGCCTTGCGCTGATCCTCGGCCGCTATGCGTGCTCGGGCAGTCTCTTCCTCCAGCGCCTTCATGCGGATCAACCCGTCCTTGAAAACCTGAACGGCGTCCGCGATCGTACCAATCTCGGTTCCTGCGCCTTGGTGTGGGATGATGACGGTAAGGTCACCCGCCGCGAGAGCCTGCATCGGGTGCACGACCGAATCGATGCCCCGAGAGATGCCCAAGATGATCCAGGCAGCCAGCGCGATCGCCAGCACAACGGCGAGAAGGCTTGCCCCGATCAGCGCCAAGCGCGCGCGGGCGTAGGTATCCTGGCTCGCAAGCTCGGCCTGCTTGGCTCCATCCTGATTGAGCTTGATCATTCTCTCGAGCGCAACCGAGGCCTTCCGGCGCGGGTCGACACCCTCGGTCTGGTAGAGGCTGAGGGCCTGTGCCTTCTCACCCTGGCGGGACAGAGGAACGATCCGGTCGACAACGGTTGTGAACGCGTGCCACTCCCTGGAGAACGTGTCGAACAGCGCCCGTTCCTCGGATGAGCTGATAAAGCCTTCGACTGTCTTTGCAGTTGACGTGACGGCTTGCCCGCGTTGGACAAGATCACTGCCGACGCTGGTCAGCATTTCCGGATCCTGAGTCAGGATATGACGGAGAACGCTCGTCGTATACCGGCCGGTGAGGGCATCGAGCTGAGCATCTGCCTCCACGCTCGGCAACCAATTCGTCTCGACCTCAATGAGTTGGCGATTGATTGCTGAGGTGCTCCAAAGCCCTACGATGCTGACGCCGCAGAGAAAAAGCAGTATAACTGAAAAGGCGGCCTTTAGTTTACTGCGGATGGATAGATTTTGAAACGACACGCACAGCCCCACGCGGCGGCAAGGATTGATTCTAGATTTTGACCGCTCCTGAGCCACATTATGCGCAACATTTAAAAAATAATTGAGAAGCTCCATCAAATATGAAACGACTGATTAGTGTGTTTTCGGATAAATCTGTAAGCATATTCTAGAATTTAAGACCATATATCAAATATATTATTGCTGGTCGAGCATTTTCCGTGAGATAAATTATAAGCAAACCGGGGATTGGCCGCACCGCGCGCGCGTTAATTTAAGAGCCGCGAGGCCGATTAATCTGAGTGTCCATGAGGGTTCACCGCGACTCCGAAGCGCAGGGCCAAAAATACTGCATAGCCCCTCGCCTACGAACGCCGTGTTCAAGGAGTCGACGATCGCCGCTGGCATTCACGCTTCTCAACGTAAGGCCGGAGCCCCATCGCCGCTGCGAGGCCAAATCTCCGGCGGTTGGACGAACGGCCGCTCCGGAGAAAAGCTGCAGGCGGTCCAAGCGGTGGGCATGGGTCGCGATCCACCATCACACGATCAAACCGAGCGGGCGCAGGCCCCGGATCGGGGGGGGTTCAACGCCGCCCGCGCAAAGCCTTCTCGGCGAGCAACGCCGCCCGCTTCAGCTTGGCCCATCCCAGCTTCACCGCCTGCCGCCCGCGGGCGACCGCCATGGCGTCGGCTGGCACGTCGTCGGTGATGACCGAGCCTGAGGCCACGTAGGCCCCCTCCCCCACGGTCACCGGCGCCACCAGCGCCGAGTTCGAGCCGATGAACGCGTGGGCGCCGATCGTGGTGCGGTGCTTGAGCACCCCGTCGTAATTGCAGGTGATCGTGCCGGCGCCGATATTGGCGTGGGCGCCGATCTCCGCGTCGCCCAGATAGGTCAGGTGCGCGGCCTTGGCGCCGGCACCCATGCGGGCGTTCTTCAGCTCGACGAAATTACCGAGTTCGGCGCCCGTCTCCAGCACCGCGTGCCCGCGCAGGCGCACGAACGGGCCGATCCGCACGCCCGCCTTCAGTTCCGTCTCGGTGAGATGCGCGAAGGCCCGCACGGTGCAGCCGTCGCCGACCCGCACGCCGGGGCCGAACACCACGTTGGGCTCCACGATCACGTCGCGCCCGAGCACCGTGTCGTAGCTCAGGAACACCGTCTCGGGCGCGACCAGGGTGGCGCCGCCCAGCATGGCGTTGCGCCGGAGCCGGCCCTGGATCGCCGCCTCGGCGACGCTGAGCTGCACCCGGTCGTTGACGCCCTGCGCCTCCGCCTCGTCCACCGGCACGGTCGTGACCGTGAGGCCATCCGCCACCGCGAGCGCCACGGCATCCGGCAGGTAGTACTCCCCGGCGGCGTTGTCGTTGCCGATGCGGGTTAGCAGCGCGAGGGCGTGCCGCCCGGACAAAGCCATCAGCCCGGCATTGCACAGGGTGACGGCCCGCTCGGACTCGCTCGCGTCCTTCTCCTCGCGGATCGCCAGGACGCGGCTGCCCTCGGTGAGCACGCGCCCATATCCGGTCGGCTTCGCGCTCTCGAAGGCCAGCACCGCGACCGCCGCGCCCTCCGCCAGCGGCGCGCGCAA
This sequence comes from Methylobacterium phyllostachyos, assembly GCF_900103445.1. Taxonomy (GTDB): domain Bacteria; phylum Pseudomonadota; class Alphaproteobacteria; order Rhizobiales; family Beijerinckiaceae; genus Methylobacterium; species Methylobacterium phyllostachyos. The sequence continues at coordinate 39,872 of NZ_FNHS01000019.1, forward strand.
TCGCAAGAAGGTCTCGGCGGTGACGAGCGGCGTGTCGCCGAAGGCGATGACCACGTCGTCGTCGGGGTCCGTGAGCACGTCCCGGGCGGCCAGCACGGCGTGGGCCGTCCCCAGCCGCTCGGCCTGCGGGAAGACCTGCGCGCCGGGGGCGGCCTTCGCGATCTCGGCGGCGACGTCGTCCCGGCCCGGCTCGGCCACCACGGCGATCCGGCCGGCGCCGGCCGCCTGCACGGCCGCAAGCACGTGGCCGAGCAGGCTGCGCCCGGCGATCTTGTGGAGCACCTTCGGCAGGTCCGAGCGCATCCGCGTGCCCTTCCCGGCCGCGAGCACGATGGCGGTGAGGCTGCGCTTGGGGGTCTCGGAGGATGTCATCGCGGGTCCGGGCATCGGGATTCGGCGCCACGGATGGGCCGGACCGGCGCGGCGCGCAAGCCCGCCCGGTCGCTCAGCGCAACGCCAGGGCGGCGTGGTGTGCCGAGCCGTGGGCAAAGTGTTCCCGGCGGCGCTCGATCGAACTCGGGATCCGGAGGGATTCCCGGTACTTCGCCACCGTCCGCCGGGCGATGTCGACGCCTTCCCCGCGCAGCTTCTGCACCAGCGCGTCGTCGGACAGCACGTCGTCCGGAGTCTCGCCATCGACGAGCTGCTTGATCCGATGGCGCACCGCCTCGGAGGAATGGGCCGCCGTGCCGGCCGCCCCCGGGATCGCCGCGGTGAAGAAGTACTTCATCTCCAGTGTGCCGCGGCTGGTGCCGATCGCCTTGTTGGAGGTGACCCGCGAGACGGTCGATTCGTGCATGCCGATCGCTTCCGCGACCGTCTTCAGGTTGAGCGGCCGCAGGTGCGTGACGCCGTAGACGAAGAACCCATCCTGCTGGCGCACGATCTCGGTGGCGACCTTCAGGATCGTGCGGGCGCGCTGCTCCAGGGAGCGCGTGAGCCAATTGGCGTTCTGGAGCGCCTCCGACAGGAAGGCCTTGTCGCCGTCGGCGGTGGCGCCGCGTACGACCCGGGCATAGTAGCTCTGGTTCACGAGAACCCGCGGCAGGGCCTCGCTGTTCAGCTCGACCAGCCAGGAGCCGTCCGGCGCCGCGCGCACGTAGACATCGGGAATGAGAACCTCGGCGGCACTCGAACCGAAGGCCCGGCCGGGCTTCGGATCGAGGCGGCGGATCTCGCCCAGCATGTCCACGAGATCCTCGTCGTCCACGCCACAGAGGCGGCGCAACGCGCCGAAGTCGCGCTTGGCCACGAGGTCGAGGCGCGAGACCAGGGCCTGCATGGCTGGATCAAACCGGTCGCGCTCCCGCAGCTGGATCGCCAGGCACTCGGCGAGATCGCGGGCGGCGATTCCGGGTGGATCGAAGGTCTGCACCAGCGCCAAGACCCCCGCGACGGTCTCCGGCTCGGCGCCCAGGCGCTCGGCCACGGCCTCCACCGTTTCGCGCAGGTAGCCGGCCTCGTCGACCGCATCGATCAGGAAGCCGCCGATCAGCCGCTCCATGGGGCTCCGCGTGGCGAGATCGAGCTGGGCAGCGAGGTGGTCCCGCAGGGAGGTCTCTGCCGTGAGGGAGGCCTCGAAATCCGGGGCCTCGGCGTCGAAGCTGCCGCCAGCGCTGCCATAGGGCGGCGGGGTCAGCGAGAGCATGTCGCCGCCGCCGACCTCCCGGACCTGTGTCGGCACCTCGTCGGGGAAGACGTTGTCGAGGCGCGTGTCGAAATCGCTCTCGATCTCGCCGCGGCTCGGATTAAGCTCGGCGGAGAGCCACGATTCGGACTCGGCGCCGTCGAAACCGTCGGCCGGGCCATCCTCGTAAGAGCCCGCATCGCTGGTCTCGCCCGCGGCCGGGGGCTCGGGCTCGGCGCGCTCGAGGAGGGGATTGCGTTCCAGCTCGGCCTCGACATAGGCGGCCAGATCGAGCTGCGAAAGTTGAAGGAGCTTGATCGCTTGCAGGAGCTGCGGCGTCATCACCAGGGCTTGGCCCTGACGTACTTCCAGCCGTTGCACCAAACTCATGCGAGACCCCGATGCCCTTCCTACGCGATAACAGGCAACCGCCGATCGGCCGGCGGCATGAATCTTGCTTGTGGTCGTTGCTCCTCTGTAGACGGATCGAGACCGGCCGTCAAAGCGAGTCTGTGGGGTCGCGCCGGCGTCGGGGATCCATCCAGCGATTCGCGTGGCGCGGCAGAGACATCCGGAACCGTCACCGGCAATCTACCCCGTGGTCTTTAAGGAAGCTTTCAACACTATGCTGACGGTCCCGTCGCCGGTCTCGGTGAGGGTAGTCCCACGCTTGCGCGTCGAACACCGTCTGATTGCAGACGCTCTGTGGGTTAGGTGCACTATCTGCTCGCATTCGCGAGACGATCCGAGCATGGCTCGATGGGGCGCCGCGGCTCGCTGAGGTGAGATGGCGGGCGCACGTCTTGTCCTGCGTACGCCTTGATGGATCAACGCAACATTCTTCTGGCTGCATTGTCGGAGGCTGACGGCACACTGCTCGAGCCGCATTGGGAGGCCATAGACCTGCCGGTCGGCTTGGTGTTGGCCGAACCAGCCAACGCCATCGGGCACGCCGTCTTTGTGGAGACCGGCCTCTGTTCGGTGGTCTCGAGCTTGTCCGAATCCGGGCGGATCGAGGTCGGATTGTTCGGCCGTGACGGCATGGCGATCCCGGCGCTGGTTCTCGGCTCCGACACGATCCCGCATCAGGTGTTCATGCAGGTCGCCGGCCGCGGTCGGCGGATCCCGGTGCCGGCCTTGCGGGCAGCGATCGCACAGAGCCCGTCCCTGCGGGATCTGTTGCTGCGCTATGCCCAGACCTTCCACGTCCAGGTGGCCCAGACCGCGATCGCCAATGCCGGGGCGACCGCCGAGGAGCGGTTGGCGCGGTGGCTGCTCATGTATCACGACCGTCAGGACGGCGACGACCTGCCGGTCACGCACGAATTCCTGTCGATCATGCTGGGGGTGCGCCGTCCGACCGTCACGGTCGCGATCCACACCCTGGAGGGCGAGGGGTTGATCCGGGCGCGGCGCGGCCGCATCCGCGTCCTCAGCCGCGAGCGCCTGGAGCAGGCCGCCGGCCAGGCCTACGGTCCGGCGGAGGCGGAATACGAGCGCCTGATCGGGCCCCTGCGGGCGCCTCAGAGGATGCTGGCATAGGGCACTTCCGCGACGACGGTGCCGGCCTCGTCGGTGATCACGAACGCGTCGGCCCGCCACCGGCGCGGGGGACCGTAGACGTGCGGCAGGCGCCGCATGTCGCGCAGGATCGCGTGGGCGAGTGTCTCCGCAGCGTTCCGATCTGGCAGGTCATCGCCCTCCTCGTCCCGGATCAGCGTGCCGCGTCGACGGACGTTCAGGAAGTAGCGGGGCAGGTCGCACCTCCGCGGGCGGTGATGGGACGAGCGTTTCGGCGCCCCGGAGCCGATGAGCCGGCGGTCACGCCGATCTTCAAGCGCCCGTGCCGCAGGTCCGGCAGGGGCAACGCACCGTCCGGAGCGTAAACGGCGATCCGGTTGCGCCATATGGTACTTTCGGCCAGCCCGTGACGCACAGGAGCGCGGCTCCGTCTTCGTCAACCGGGTTCCCAGGGAGGGTTTTGCACCGAAGCCCCGGTTGGGAACGGGGACCGCCGCGGGGCCGGCCCGTTCACCAGCCGCAATTGGGCATCGGCGGCTGGGATTTCGCCAGGGCCGACTTCTCGATCTGTACCATCGGCCCCCAGGCGTATTTCTGCGCATAGGGCGTGACATCGGCAAACAGGCAGCCGAGCTGGAAATGGGTGGCACCCATCTCCCCCGAGAAGGCCATGCAGTCGAGGAAGGTCCAGGTCTTGGGCACCGGGCTCATCGACCGCCAGCGCGGCATCGCCACTGGGGCGCAGACCTTCACGGCGCCCGTCGTCGCGTCAGCGTTGAGAGCGTCGCCGGGCGTCTGTGCCGCCGCGGTCCCGGGCAAAAGCGGCCAGAGCAGCGCCGTGAGCGCGACGCATGCCGCGCGGGCGGCGAAGCGGCCGCGTGGGGCGCACGTGCCGGCCCATCGCGCCGGAAACCGCAACCGGCACGACGCGCCAAATTTCTGCATATGCATCGTCCGTTCCGAAAGCCGGAGGCCACCTTTGGCGGAGGATGCGTCAGGGCATCGTCCGCCAAAGGGCTGCGAGGATCGCGAAGCCGACGAGATTGTAGAGGATCGCCCAGAGCCAGACACCCAGAATGGCGCGGCTCGGCTGACGCGGCTTCTGACGGCCCAGGCGCTGCCTGTGCCGATCTTCGGGCGTCGGCCAGATCGCGCTTTTGGGGGCCCGGAGCAGGCGCGTCAGCGTTTCGGGCAGATGCGGGCCGGGCGGTCGTTCGCCGTTCATGACGGCCTCGGATGCGGCAACGGGCGGGCCGCGGCGGCGGCTCGATGCCGGGCTTGTACAGGGCGTGGCCCGGCCCGGGCAATGCACCGGGACCTCCGGTTGCCTAGAGGACCGTTCCCGGCGCCTCAGGATCGTAGCGGTAGGCCCAGGTTTCCGAGAGCAGCCTGTCGCCGGATCTCAGCTGTAGCCGCATCTCGACCGGATCCGAACCGGCGGCGTAGACCTTGAAGAACACGCGCCAGGGGCTCGGCTTGCCGTAGGGCGCCCAGGTGGCACCGACCTCCTCGGCACTGCCGCGCGAGAGCGTCAGCGCGACACTGGCCTTCTCGGGGTCGAGCCCCGCCAGGGCCGCACCCTCGAATTCCAGCCCGAATTGCCGCACGAGGTTGGCCCGGCCCGGGCGGCGATCCGCTTCGGCGAGCCAGGAGGCCTTGGTCGCCCGGGTGGCGACGCAGCGCGCGAGATCGGTCGCGACCGGCTCCTGCACGGTCCAGCGCAGGCGGTAGGCGAAGCTGCGCTCATCCCCGGCCTTGGGCGGATCGGCCGGCACCCATAGCGCGCCGATATTGTCATCGGTCTCCTGATGGGTCGGGATCTCGATGAGCTGGACGCTGCCTGCGCCCCAATCCCCCTGCGGCTCGACCCAGATGTCGGGCCGGTTCTCCTCGAACCCGTCGTCGATGTAATGATCGAAGACGCGGTCGCGCTGGAGCAGGCCGAAACCCTTCGGCGATTGGTCCGAAAAGGCGCTGACGCTGAGCGTCGGCGGGTTGTTGAGCGGGCGCCAGATCAGTTCGCCGGCCCCGGTCTGCATCAGCAGGCCGTCGGAATCGTGCACCTCCGGCCGCCAGTCGCTGGCGAGGAACCGGCTCATCCCCTCCGAGTACCAGAGCATCGAGGTGAGCGGCGCCATGCCGAATCGCTCGACGCTCTTGCGCATGTAGAGCGTGCAGGTGACGTCGATGACGACGTGGGGCGCCTTGCGGGCGACGAACCGGTAGGCACCGGTCAGGCTCGGCCCCTCCAGCAGGGCGAGCACCGTGACCGCGCCCTCCGCGGCCGGGCTGACGTAGAAGCGCGTGAAGACCGGGAATTCTTCCGTCTTGCCGGGACTCGGCGCCGTGTCGATGGCGATGCCCCGGGCCGAGGCGCCGTATTGCTCGCCGTCGCCCGCGGCGCGGAAGTAGGACGCGCCCAGGAAGGCCAGCCAGTCGCCGTCGTCGCCGGGCTGGCCGGCTGGGAATTTCTGATAGCGGAAGCCCGCGAAGCCGGCGCCGTCCGGCACGTCCTTGGCGGGGTTGCCGGGCGGGTAGGTGAACAGGTCGTGGCTGTAGAGCACCGGGCGTGCCTGTCCGCCTTCGAGCGCATAGATCTGCACCGGGTGCCGGAAGAAGTTGCCGAGGTGGAAGAAGGTCACCGGGTACTGGCTGTCGGCGTAGAGCGCCCGGGCGGGCGGATAGCGGATCTCCTGAAGCGGCCCGTACGTCAGGGCGTCGAGCGCCTTCGCGCCCGGTGCCTCCGGCGGCGGGGTGTAGGGCCGGTCGCGCAGGCTCCGGGCGAGGTCCTTCAGCCGGTCGAGATCCATCGGCTCGGGCGGCCCGAGGCGCGGCCCGGCGGCAGCGAGCGCGGCCTTCGAGAAGGGCGCGAGGGCGAAAAGCCAGAGGGCGGTCAGGACGCGACGCGTGATCAAGCGAGAGCCTCGGCGATTCGGCCGAACCTGAAGGCCGGCGCCGCCGTCTATCCAGCGCCGCACGACGGCGCAATTTCCCAGCTCAGCTCCGCGGCCCGCAGGTGCCCGTGGCCCCGTTCGTCGACCAGAGCTCGGCGCCGCCGCCGGGCGCGCATTGCCCGGGCAGCGCCAGGGTGATCAGCTTGGACAACACCCGCGCCTCGTCCTCGCCATAGCCGATCTCCCCGACCATCCGACCGGTCTTGTCGAACAGCGCGACGGTGGCCGAGTGCTCCATCGTGTAGTCGCCATCCTTGATCGGCACGCGCCGGTAGGCGACGTGATAGGTATCCGCCATGCGGGCGACCTGATCCGGCGTACCGACAAAGGCGCGGATCCGCGGATCGAAGGCGGCGAGGTAATCGCGCAGCGACTCGGGCGTGTCGCGCTCCGGATCCAGGGTGACGAAGACGACGTTGAGCCGGTCCGCGTCCTTGCCCATTCGGCTGAGCGCTGCCGAGAGGTTGGCGAGCGTCGTCGGGCAGACCTCCGGGCAATGGGTGAACCCGAAGAACAGGGCGGTCGGTTTGCCGATGAGATCGGCCTGACTCACCGGACGCCCGTCGACATCCGCCATCACGAAGGGGCCGCCGACCCGGCGCGGATGGCTGAAGCCCGAGCCCTGCTGCACGACGATCGCCCCGGTTCCGACGGCGACGGCGCCGATGAGGGCGGCGGAGGCAATGAGGGCGATCGGGCTCGGTGCCATGCTGTGACCTGCGACGGCGCGTCGATGACCGTCATATGGGGTTTCGGGCGACCGACGCGATGCGGCGCAGGGCCGTCATCCAGAGTCCTCGCCACGGAACACGCGGAGGGGCGGCCGGTTGGCCGGTCGAGGGTCGGTGCCGCAGCCCTGCCGGCTTTAGCCCGCTGCTCTCCCCTTTCCCAGTCGATGCAGGAGCCGCCATGGCCCAGCAGATTCCCGTCGATCCGAAGGCCAGGGCCGACGATCCGCAGCGCGATACCGAGCGGGACGACGGAACGCACGCCGTCGTCGGCGATGTCGCCTATCGCCGCCTCGTCCTCGTCAACGTGGTGTTCGTCGGCGATCCGGGCGCGGGGGACCGCGGCTGGGTGCTGATCGACGCGGGCGTGATGGGTGGCAAGGGCGCCATCAAGTCGGCCGCCGAGGCGCGCTTCGGCGCCGGAGCGCGGCCCGCCGCCATCGTCCTGACCCACGGCCATTTCGATCATGTCGGCGTGCTGGAGGATCTGGCCGCCGAGTGGGATGTCCCGGTCTACGCCCACGCGCTGGAGCGACCCTATCTCGACGGCAGCGCGGCCTATCCGACGCCTGATCCGAGCGTCGGCGGCGGGCTGCTCGGCCGGATCTCGCCGCTCTATCCGACGAAGCCGGTGGACGTATCCGAGCGCCTTCTGGACGTGCCGGAGGACGGCACGGTTCCGCCCCTGCCCGGGTGGCGCTGGATCCATACTCCAGGCCATGCGCCGGGGCATATGTCGCTCTGGCGCCAGGCCGACCGAACGCTGATTGCGGGCGATGCCTTTGTAACGGTGGCGCAGGAATCGGCCTACGCGGTGGCGGTTCAGGAGCCGGAACTGCACGGACCGCCCATGTACCTGACGATCGATTGGGACGCCGCCCGTACCTCCGTCCGGACACTGGCCGCCCTCGAACCCGAGCGGGTGATCACCGGCCACGGCCGCCCGCTCCAGGGCGCCGAGATGCGCCGCGCGCTTCAGGCCTTGGCGGCGGATTTCGACCACGTCGCGGTCCCGCGGCAGGGCCGCTTCGTCGAGGAGCCCCTGCGTGCCGAGGACGGTTCGGCCTATCGCCCGCCGCGCTGAGATCGCGCCTCACGGTCTTGATGCCTCCGGCGACACCCCCGTGCCTTTGGCGGGTTTGCGCTCGCAGCCGACATGGACCCCGTCTCGGCGCAAGGGAGCGCATCGAAACGAAGGCTCGAAGTCGCGCCCGCTCGCAACGCCTTGGGGAACAGCCCTGGAACGGCGGCGTCTCTTTGCCCAGGGAAGGCGCGTAGGCGTCCATGATCGCAGCGAGTCGGCGGAAAACCGCGCCTGCACCTCGGCGATCCGCGCGTGGTTGCGCATCGCGATCCCATGGCGTTCGCACCGGTTGAGGCTGGAGAACGACGATCTCAGAATGACCCCGTCGCCCCCGACGCGGTGACAGCCGAGTGGGCCTCGACGCAGCCTGCACGCGAGAGTTTGGCGAAGAAGCCAGTCCGGCGTCTACGTATGGGCCGCGATCGCGGACGTCACGGACGAACAGTCCCGCCGCCTTTTCGACATCAACGGGTTGGGCGACCCGCTGGTGACGCGGGCGGCGGCGAAGCATTTCTGTGAAGGCGGAAACATCGTTCACAACTCGACAGTCGTCGCGAGCGTCAACGGGCCGCCGTCGACGGTCTACGCCGGGGCGAAGGGCGCCGTGAACGCGATCGCGGGTGTCCTCATCGAAAGCTGGCTCCGTGCAAGATCCGGGTCGACGTTGTCAGCGCCGGTTCGGTGGTGACCGAGGGCACCCATGCTGCGGGTGTCACCGGCTCGGAGATGGAGGCCGGACTGGTCGCGCAGACGCCGCCCGGCCGCGCCGGTGGGCGGACGACATCGCCGGGGTGATGGCGTTCCTGGCCTCCGCCGCGGCGCGATGGGTGATCCGTGAGGCGATCGCGGTCAGCGGTGGGGGTCGCTGAACCGGTGACGGTTTCGGAGCCGGGCCCGCGCCCGATCGCGTGGCGGTCGCGCGCGGGATCAGGACGCCCGCGCCAGTTCCTCGGTCCGGGGCGGCACGTACGATGCCTCGTTGGCCGGGCACAGGATGTCGTCCATCTCCGATTTCGGCATCGCGCGCCCGAACAGGTAGCCCTGGCCGAAATGGCAGCCCTGGTCCGACAGCCAGTCGAGGCTCGCATCGGTCTCGATGCCCTCGGCCGTCGTGGTCAGGCCGAGGCTGGTGCCGAGCTTGATGATCGCATCGACCAGCTTGGCGCGCTCGTCGCTCATCGTGATCGCGTCGACGTAGCTCCGATCGATCTTCAACTTGTCGAACTTCAACTCGCGCAGGTGGTAGAGGCTCGAATAGCCGGTGCCGAAATCGTCGAGCGCGATGCGCACGCCGAGTTCCCGCAGCGACAGGAGCGTCGCCCGCGTCGCCTCCAGATCCTGAATCAGCGCGCTCTCGGTGATCTCGACCTCGAGACGCTGGGGCGGGAAGCCGGTCTCGGTGAGGATCGCCAGGATGCGCTGAGCCAGCCAGGCATCCTGAAACTGGTGGGGCGCGATGTTGACCGCCAGGATCAGGTGGGACGGCCAGGCCCGGGCATCGAGGCAGGCGCGCCGGATCAAGTTGTAACTGAGATCGGCGATCATCCCGGTCTCCTCAGCCACCGGGATGAATTCCCCCGGCCCGATCAGGCCGCGCACCGGGTGACGCCAGCGCGCCAGCACCTCGACGCCCACGATATCCTTGTCGGGCAGCGAGACGACCGGTTGATAGAACGGCTCGATCGCCCCCGTCTCGATCGCGTCCCGCAGCTCCGATTCGGTCCGGGCCCGGGCGCGCAGTTCCTCGTCCATGGCGCTGCGGAAGAAGCGGTAATTGCCGCGCCCGTCCTTCTTGCCCTGGTACATGGCGAGGTCCGCCGCATGCAGGACCGCGTCCGAATCCGCGTGGTCCGCGGCCACGACGGCGACGCCGACCGTCGCGCCGACCTTGAGGTCGTTCTGGTTCCACGAGACCGGCTCGGAAATGGCGGCGATCACCGCCTGGGCGAGGCGCGTCAGGCCCTCGCTGCCGTGCTCGACCGGGACCAGCATGGCGAACTCATCCCCACCGAGCCGGGCCGCCACGCCGCCATGCGGCAGGAGCTGATGCAGGCGTTCGGCCACGGCACAGAGGACCGCGTTGCCGGCCGCGTGGCTGTAGAGGTCGTTGACCGGCTTGAACCGGTCGAGGTCGATCAGGAGGACCGCGGAGGGCGGCTCGGTCCCCACCGCGGCATGCGCCCGCGCGACGGCGTCGATGAACCGGCGCCGGTTGGCGAGGCCCGTCAGGCCGTCGTGCCGGGCGATGGCCTCGGCCTGGGCGGCCGCCGCGTCGCGCTCCAGCATCAAGCGGCGCAAAAGGATCGATTTGCGGACCACCGCGCCGCACAGGGCGACTCCCATGCAGGCTGCCAGCATCAGCATGTCGTTCAGCCCGTAGGCCGACACGAAGCCGCTGAGGGAGTCGAAGGTCCCGAGGGTGACGCCCACGAACCAGATCCCCGCGCCGATGACGAGGAGGCAGAGCGTCTCGTACAGCTCGCCCCGACCCCAGGCGTTCGACGTCTCGCTCGGCATATTGTTCGTCCACTTCTTGACGCTGAAGTGAAGCATACAAATTGCTAAAAGGCAGTAAATCCTAAGCGCGCTAACTTGTGTCTTCTAATCAATCTTGGTTGCTAATTTCATCGGGTTCGACCTGACCGGGGCTCCGGCAACACTTCCGCGTGGCAAGGTTCGTCGCCTTGGGCCGATCCGAGCCCGTTGTGCGCTGCCACGACCGGTGGCTGATCACGTCACGATCGGTCACCGGTCCAGGTCCGTATCGCGCCGCGCCCGCGGGCGCCGAGCTGGCCTCGGCTGGGGTTAAGAAAGCGGTCGGCCACCGTCATGCGAAGACGGGCACGTTGTGGCTCATCGCCATCCAGCCGCCTGGGACCAAGCGGCATTGACCGCGCGCGCGGCGCGTCCGAACAGCGCCGAGTTGCGCTCAGGAGAGCGCATGGAGCGCACCGGTCAGGCTGCTCTGGAGCCAACGTCGACGCTCAGGCAGTCGAGGGGCCGGTTTTCCGGAGTCCGGTGCGGCGGCATGGCTTGCCCGGTTCTCCCGCCGTGCCACCGGCGCGGAACCCGCCCCGTGGGGGCAGTATCCGGGCCGGTCCATCAGCCGGCCTACGCGGTCTCCGGCGGCGGATCGGGCGACTGCGCGAGCGAGGCCAGGATGAACGCCATGAAGAACAGGAAGTACTGGTTGACGGAGAGTTCTTCGAACATCATCGACGGGATGAGGAACAGGGCGCTGTAGGTCAGGAACGGGCCGAACCGCCCCGGGGCCGACAGGATCCGCACAAGCCCGGCGATCAGCAGCAAGGCTACGGCGATGCCGTTCTGGAGCGCGAGCGAAACGAAGCCGTTATGGGGTGTCACGAGGCCTGTCAGCGCCTTCAGTTCCTCCCGGCGGGCGACCTCGCCGACGCCGAACGGATAGGCGACGACGAGGCGCAGGGCCGTGATCCCGGAAAGGAACCGCTCGTCGAAATTCTCGGATACGTTGTGGTCATCCGCGAAGCGCCGCTCGATCGCCTGCGCCAGGGTGTTGGGCAGCGGGATCTCCCCGGTCAGCGACCACGCGACCAGGAGCAGCCCCAGGACACCCAGCACGCCCAGCACCATGGAGGCCCGCAGGTTGCGGCGCATCAGCAGCGCGAAGACCATGAGCGGCATGAATAGACCGGCCCGGTTGTTGGTCAGCGGGAAGCTCGCCAGCAGGGCGACGACGTAGACGAGGTAGATCGCCTTGAGCCGATAGCGCAGGCTCAGCATCAAGGCGGCGACGCCGCCCAGCGCGAAGACGTGGCCGGTCTCGTTGCCGGAGGCCCACAGGCCGCCCTGCTTGTCCTCGACGAACAGCTTCAACTCCTCATCGAGGCCGTCGGTCGGCACGGCGAGCCCGAAGCGCTCCAGGGCAACGCCCGACGAGGCGAGCAGCAGGACTCCCAGGGAAGCCAGCAGCCCGGCGAGCAGGCCGGCGCAGAAGGCGTCCTCGACGCGGTGATCCCGGAACAGGACCAGCAGGATGAAGGCCTGTACGACGTAGAGCAGCAGGACGAGCGTCAGGTAGACGTCGCCCGCCTGCTTGTGCGCCTTCAGGACCATGGAGATCCCCACGAGAGCCAAGACCGCGCCGAGCGGCGCGATGCTGCGCAGGGCCTCCGCGATGACGGCCCGGCGCATCCCCAGCCAGGGAATGAGCAGGAACGGCAGGAGGTCGGACAGGCGCTGGAACGGCAGTCCGAAGCTCGATGTCAGCACGTTGAGCTGCAGGGCGGCCCCGAGCAGGAAGACCGCCGCGCGCTCGGTCCCAACGGAGACCGCCGGGGCACGTGTCGTGATCGGCGCCGCCTGTCCCGCCATGGTCCCGATCCGTCCGAAGCCTGCGCCGACCCGCGCGGGGCATCATGGCGCCTAAAGGTTGGCAGAGGGTGGAGGTCAGCCGGTCCGGCGCAGGAAGTAGCCCAGAGCGGTGCGGACCGCGTCCCGCATGAAGAACTGGGCGAGCCCGGCATAAGCCAGGATGCCCACGCCGACAGCGGCGAACAGGCCGACCCGGTCGCCGAGGATTGCGTGGATCGGATTCTGGACCAGCAGCACGAGGCCTGCCATCGCGGCGGCGCAGGCCGTGACCGGCAGGAGCGACCGGGCGAGCTGCCGGTTGCCCACGGGGACGAACCGTCCCACCGCCGTGACGATCACCGGGGTGAACACGTAAGCTCGTGCCACGTGCCCGGCAGCGAGCGCCGCGAGACCGAACGGCGCGGTCACGAAGGCCGCCACGGCGCCGAGGCCGAACTGGGCGCCCGCCAGCTTGAGAGCGATGCCGTTGCGACCGAGGGCCGTGAAGATCATCCACAACATCGAGGTCGCCACGAATTCGGGCGCCAGGAGCGCCAGGATCCGCAGCACCGGCGCTGCCTCATGCCATTGGTCGCCGAATAGGAACGGGATCAGGGTCGGCGCGACAGCCGCCATACCGAAGAAGGCCGGCACCGCCACGAAGGTCGAGGCCTGCGTGAAGTCGTGGAAGGCGCTCGCCAACTCCGCCGGCTGGTCCTGCAGGCGGGCGTAGGTGGTGAGGCCGACGGTGGTAAGCGGAATCACCGCCACCTGACTGACGAGGTCGATGCAGCGCCACGCGAGGCGCAGGTAGCCGATATCGGCGGCCGACAGGAAATAGGCGGCGATGACCTCCTGGCTCCGGATGGAGAGCACGAGCAGGAGGTAGGTGCAGAACACCCGCGAGCCGAAGGCGATCTGCGCCCGCGCGGCGGCGAGGTCGAGCCGGCGTGCCGGCATCCACCGGGAGGCCGCCCAGGTCAGCAGCGTCGTAGCGGTGGCGGCGACGAGGCGCTGCACCACGAGGCTCCAGACGCCGTAGCCGGCATAGGCCATCGCCAGGGCGACAGCCCCGCCGACGAGGTTGGCGCCGAAGGCCCGCAGGGCGAGCTTGCGGAAGCCGAAGCTGCGCTGGAGCCGGGCCTCGTGAATCGCCCCGGCCGCCGTGATGACGAAGCAGAGCGAGAGGGCGCACAGGACCGGGCGCAGCTCCGGCAGATCGAAGATCCAGGCGATCGGGCCGGCCGAGGCCGCCAGCGCCACCGTGCAGAGAACGCCCGTGCCGAGCATCACCCAGAAGGCGGTGGCGGCGAAATACTCGTCGAGGTCGGCCCGCTGCACCACCGCGTCCGGCAGGCCGCAGCGGGCCACGATCTGCAGGATGTCGATGAAGACGGCGGCGATCGCCACCATCCCGAACTCGGCCGGGGCGATGAGCCGGGCGAGCACGAGAAAAACGCCGAAGCTCAGCACGACGTTGCCCACGGAGGCGAGCGCCACCCAGCGGGCCGCCGCGAAGGACCGGCCGGTCACCTCCGCGCCGGACGAGCCCGGAAGGATGTCGGAGGCGTCGGCGGCCGCGGCGGCTTCTGTGAGTGTCGGCGTTCCGGCGGTCACGACCGGGCCGCCCGACGCTCGGCCACGAGCTCGGCATAGAGGTCGAGATATTTCTCCGCGACGCGCTCCGAGGTGGATTCCCGGATCACGTGCTGGAAGCTGCGCTCGTCCGGCAGGTCGCCCCGGCCGCGGGCCAGGACGGTCGTCAGGCGCGCGGCGAGGTCGGCGTCGTCGCCCGGGGTGAACAGCCAGTCGGCGTTGTCCTCGCCGATCAGCTCGGGGATCCCGCCCGAGGCCGCGCCGATCACCGGCACGCCCATCGTGTAGGCCTCGTAGATCGTCCGCGGCGAGGGCTCGGCCCAGAAGGACGGGACGATCAGCACGTCGATGTCGCTCAGGAAGTCGGCGGGCTTGGCCCAGCCGACGAACTCGATCGGCAGACCCTCGGCCTGCGCCTTGAAGCGCTCGATCGAGTCGTCCATCGCGTGGCCGGCGACGAGGCAGCGCCAGTCACCGGGGCCGATCCGCCGGAAGGCGTCGATCATGGTGCCAACGCCCTTCTCGGTGTTGATCCGGCCGAGATAGCCGAAGGTTATCGGCTTGCCGGTCCGGTCGATCCGGCGGCGCGCCTCCGGGTCACCCTCCGGGACGGTGCAGGAGTAGAAGATCACCCGGCGGCGTTCCAGCGCAAGATGCGTGAACAGGCCGTGGTCGACATGGGTCTTCAGGATCTCGGTGCCGACGCTGACGACCGCATCGACTGACCGATTGGTGATCTGCTTGCCGGCATTGACCACCTTGCAGCCGAGGTGCCAGCGCTCGCAGGGCTTGCCGTCCTTGAACATGGCGGCGTTGCCGCAGATCAGGTCGTACTCGCAGACCGTGTGGACGATCGGGATGCCGCGCTTGGCGGCTTCGCGCCAGACCAGGGTCGAGACGTCGAGCAGCGAATGGGTGTTGACGAGGTCGGGCTTGAAGTCGTCGAGCACCCGGCCGAACTCGGCCGCGATGGCGAAATTCCACTGCTGCTTGAGTTTGGCCCAGGCGCGGCCGAACCGGCTCGCCTTGGGCCAGTCCTCCAGCCAGAAATCGTTGTGGTGCGCCATGCGGTAGACGGTGACGCCGCCGCGCACGGTCTTCGGCTCGGGCTCCCGGGCGATGCAGGCCGCCGCCACCGTATGGCCCGCCGCGACCAGCTCCTCGGCGAGATGCTCCACCGAACGCTCGGCGCCGCCTACGATGTAGGGCGGATAGAGGGCGCTGAGATGGAGGATCCGCAGGGGGCCGGTCGTCGCGCGCAGGGCAGCGGCATTCGGGGGGCGCTCGCGGGGGGCGGCCGCGGTCTCCGGCAGGGCCCGGGCGTAGCTCTGGGGCAGGGACGGGGTGATCATAGGCGGCACTCGCTGAGCTGCGGGCGCTCCGCTTGCGCGGGGAGCGGTTCGAGGCGGGCGGCGTCGCGGGTCGCCGCGTAGAGGTCGAGGTAGGCCTTCGCCACGGCGGCGGGGTCGGTCCCGGCGCGGATGGCGGCGGCGCGTTCGAGCCCGTCCGCGAGGTGGCCCGGTTCGGCGACGATCCGAGCCATGGCGGAGGCGAGTGCTGCGGCATCCCCCGGTGGCACCAGCCAGGGGCCGGGTCCGATCTGCTCGCCGATGCCACCGGTGGCTGTCCCGATCACCGGGACGCCGCGGCCATAGGCTTCCGCCACGGTGCGGCCGAAGGGCTCGGGCCAGATCGGCGGGACGACGAGGCAGTCGATGCCGTCGAGGAAGGCGTCCCGCTCGGCAAAGCCCGCGAAGGAAACCGGCAGCCCCGCGGCCATGGCGTGGTAACGGTCGAGCCCATCCACGGCCCGGCCGGCGACGGTGAGCCGCCAGCCCTGCTGCGGCAGCATCCGGCAGGCCGCGAGGAGCGTATCGGCGCCCTTGGATGGCTCGATGCGCCCGAGATAGCCGAAGGTCACCGGCGATCCCGGGGCTCGGAGCCGCCGCATCGCGGGGGCGCCCGAGGGGATCGGGTTCCAGATCACCCGGCGCAGGGATGGCGGCACCGAGGCGAAGAAGCCCGTGGCGAGGTGCCGATCGAGGATATCCGATCCCACCGCGGTGACGGCCGACACGGCGCGCTGGCAGCGCCGATGCGGCTCCGCGTAGAGCCGGCATTTCAGATGCTGGCCGGCGCAGGCCTTGCCGTCCCGCGCCATCGCGCCGTTGGTGCAAAGGCTTGTGAAGTCGTGCAGCGTGTGCACAACCGGCACGCCCAGCTTTGCCAGCATGGGCCAGAGCGTCGGCGTAAGCTCAGAGATCGAGTGCGTGTTCACGACGTCCGGCGCAAAGTCGCGCACCGCCGCCGCCATCCGGGTGAGAATCTGCGGATTCCACTGGGTCGCGAGCTTGTAGCGCATCCGCTCAAGGCGCCCGCGCTCCGGCCAGTCGAGGATGTGGAACGGCGTCGCGTACCGCGTTCGGTAGACGGTGACGCCGTCCTGAACGGCGCGCCCCGCATCCTCCCGGGCCGCGCAGGCCACGGCGACGGATTGGCCGAGGCCCGCCTGCGTGCGGGCCAGCGTCTCGACCATCAGCTCGGCACCGCCGACCTGCTCGGGCGGATAGAGCGAGCTAAGGTGCAGGATGCGCATGCGGCACCTCCCGGGCGGGCTTTCCGCGTGCGGCATCCCGGAGCGCGTCGAGCATCAGAGCTTCGTAGCGGCGGGCGGTCTCGGCCCAGTCGTAGAGGCGGGCATTGTCGTGTCCGCGGGCGATCAGCGCCGCGCGCAGGCCCGGCTCGTCGAGGAGGCGCCTTAGGCAGGCGGTGAGCGCCTGCGCATCGCTTGGATCGAAGGTCAGCGCGCCCGCGCCCGCGATCTCGGGGGTCGCGGACCGGTCCGAGCAGACCACCGGGCAGCCCAGGGCCTGCGCCTCCAGAACCGGGAGGCAGAACCCCTCCGCGAAGGACGGCACGCACAGGCACAGGGCGTCGCGATAGAGGGCCGCGAGCCGGCCCTCGCCGATCCGGGAGAGGCGGAGCAACCGCACCGGGGCGCCGTCGAGGGCCGTAGCGATCGCCTCGTCGGGATCCTCGCCCACATGGACGATGCCGACCTCCGGGCGCCCGAGCGCTGCCACGGCCCGCGCCAAGGTGCCGAAGTTCTTGTTGTACATGGCGTTCCCGACGGCCAGCACGAACTCCCAAGCCGGCGCATCGGACGCCGGATCGCAGGCTGAAGGATCGAGCATCGCCGCCGAGGGGACGGTGTGGCTCCGATCCCGGAGGAACGGGTAGTGGCGGCCGAGGTCGCTGCGGGTCGCCTCGGAAACGGCGATGACGCGGGCGCTGTTTGCCAGGACGAGGCGGAAGATCGGATCGGTGGTCAGGGCCTCGCGGGAGCGATGTCGGCCGGGCAGCGTACGGAAGTAGAGGTCGTGGACGACGCTGACCCTGGTGCGGCCCCCGAAAGCCGCACCGTAGGGGTCGGCGTTGAGCACCACGTCGATGTCGAGGGCCCGACACAGCCGTGGGACGGCAAAGGCCTGCCGCAGCACGTCGAGCAGCATGATGCGCGGGCGTGGCACGGTCACGACCTCGATCCGGTCGCGGATCGCGGGCGGGAGCTGGTCGCGGGTCCAGGGCGAGCGCAGCACGACCGCGAAGGTGCCCCGCTCAACCAGCCCGGCGATCACCCGGAAGGCGACGCGGGCGACGCCCGACGGCCGGCCGCCGAACTGGCTCGGCATGTTCACGAGGACGCGCGGCATGGCGGTTCCGGCAGCTCCGATCGCGGGTGAGGACGGGCGCCGGTCAGGCGCGGGCGGCGGTCTCGTGAATGAGCTTGGCCAGCGCGGCCTGCATGCCGGCCGCGCCATAGAGGGCGAGGGCCCGGTCCCGGGCGTGACGGGTGCGGGCGGCGAACGCCCCGGGATCGGCCACGAGTTCGGCCAGGGCCTCGGCCAGGCGATCGGGCCGGCGCGGCGGCACCAGCGTGCCGGCAGCACCACCGTCGAGGATCTCGGCGGAGGCCCCGGCATCGGTGCCGATCACCGGGATCCCCGCGAGCATCGCCTCAACGAGCGTCCGGCCGAACGGCTCGGGATCGACGGAGGGATGCACCACCGCATCGACCGCCTGCATCAGCCGGGGCACGTCGGAGCGCTGACCGAGGAACAGCACACGGCTCGACAGGCCGCGTGCGGCGGCGCGGGCGTGCAGCTCCGCCGCGTAGGCATCCTCGCCGAACAACGCCGAGCCGACCACGATGCAGCGCAGGCCAGGCACCTCCGCCAGGGCATCGATCACCACATCCTGCCCCTTCCAGGGCGCGAGGCGGCTGAACACCCCGACGAGGGGACCCGTCGGCAGCCCGAGCTCCGCCCGCAATTCCGCCGGGGATCGGGGATCGCGGTCGAGATCGAGGCCGTTCGGCACGATCGCCACGCGATCGGGCCGTCCGCCGGCCGCCACGAAAGCCTCCGCGGCGGCCCGCGAGGGAACAATGACCTTGGCGGCGCACAGGTTGGCGAGTCGCGCCTGCACGATCCGCTGAGTCCGGCCGAAATGGGCGCCGTCGAGGATGTCGTGCAGGTGCCAGATGACGGGGCGCCCGACCAGACGGGCGGGGAGCGCCGCGAGCAGGAAGGCCTTCTGCGAGTTGGCGTAGACGAGATCGCAGCCGCGCGCCGCACGGGCGATGCCGAGCGCGAGGCCGGCGAGCTGCCCGAGCACCGGCAGCGCCCGCAGGACCGAGCCGTCGCGGCGCAGACCCGACAGGCCGGTCCCGCGCCGGGCGAGGCGTATCGTCAGACCCGCGTCGCGCAGGGCTTGGGCGAGGTTGCCGTCCTCGAACAGGTACGCGGTGGAGCCCGGCCAGGGGCGCACAACATCGCGCAGGACGAGTTCGGCCCCCGACATCGTCCCGGTGTGGGAGACGAACAGGACGCGGGGTCGATCTTCCGAGCCGACGGCGCGGATCGCGGATCGCTCCTCGTCACGTGCCGCCGATCGCGATGCGCGTTCCTCCCCGCTGTAGGAGGGGGGTGGGGGTGGTGCAGGATGGCGCGATCCGGTGGCTTGCGCGCCACCCCCACCCCGGACCCATCCCCGCAGGCTCAAGGGATTCCGGGCAGGCCCGGGATCGCCAGGGGAGGCGAAGACGGCCTGTCGTTCTGGCGGTTGATCTCCGACGGAAACGCGCGCTTTCCCTCGGTCGGCCGACAGCGCCCCGGTCATCACGCGGCCCCGGCGTTGCGCGGCTCGGGGAGGCGGATCGCGTCGTAGGTCGGCTGGCGGCCAGACCGCACCATCGTCATCGCGACGCCGAGCACCACGCCCCCCGCCTGCCGGAGGTTCGTGACCGCCTCGACGATGTCCGAGAGCTGCGAGCGGCCGTAGCGGGCGCAGCACAGCACGCCGTCCGCGTGGCGGGCGAGCATGGACGCATCCATCAGCAGGCTGGTCGGCGGCGTGTCGAGGAGGATGAGGTCGTAGCGGCGGGTCCAGCGCAGGAAGTCGGCCATGCGTGCGCTCATCAGCAGGTCGGTCGATTCCGAGGTCGGCATCCCGGCCGGGATCACGTCGTAGCGGCCGGCCGAGATCACCGCCTCGGCGGGGCTGACCTCGCCGCGCAACACCCCGGCGAGACCCGGGCCGCGCCCGAGCCCGAGCGCCGCGTCGAAGTTCGGCCGGCGCAGGTCGCACTCGACCACCAGCACCCGGCGCCCGCTCGCGGTGCCGACGCCCGCCAGGGCGAAGGCCGTGAACGACTTACCCTCCCGGGGTTTCGACGACGTCACCAGGATGGTGCGGGACTCGCCGCCGCCGGCCAGGACGAGGTGCGCGTGCAGGTTGCGCAGAACGGTCTGCATCGCCGGATCGACCCGGGCCCGCTCCAGAGCCTCGGGAAGCGTCAACTCCCGGCGCCGCTCCGAGAGACGGCCGACGAGACCCGGCGCCTCCAGAGATGGCAACTGGGCGAAGACCGGCGCGCCGGTGCCGGCCATGACTTGCGCCGGATTCCGGACCCGCTGGTCGGTGTAGTCGCGCAGCAGCGCCGCCGCCGCCGCCAGCACGCCGGCGAGCACGAGGCCGCCCGCCAGGAACGGCACGGGCTTGGGCGAGAACGGCTCCTGCGGCAACTCCGCGAGGCTGACGAGCCGCGTCGATCCGGTAAGGATGCGCCGTTCGGTCTCGAGCTCGCCCGCACGCTTCACGAGGTCGGCGTAGCGGGTCCGCTTGATCTCGGCGTTGCGGACCATGCCCTCGATCGAGGCCTCGTCGTCCATCGCGGCGGCGGCCTCGGTCTTGGCGGTCTCCAGCTGCGAGCGCAGGGCCTGGGCCAGGGCGTTCGAGGCGTCGTAGGACTTGCGCAGCCCTTGCGCGACGTTGCGGATCTCCAGGTCGATGCGCTCGCGCAGGCTCGCCCGCTCGGTGGTGAGCGCCCGGATGGCCGGGTGGTTCGCGCCGAGCGACGTGCCCTGGTTTGCGAGCTGCGCGGCGACGCCGCTCAATTGCTGCTTCAGGGATACGATGGTCGGACTCGCCAGGACGGCCGGGGCGGTCTCTGCGCCGCGCGAGCCCCTGGTCTCGATTTCGCCAAGGCGCGCGGCGGCGTCGGCCTTGGCGGCTTCGGCGGCGGCGAGCTGCTGGCTGATGCTGGTCAGACGCTCGGCGCTGATCGGTGCATTCGTGCCCTTCAGCAGACCCCGGCGGCGCCGGAACGTCTGGATCCGCGTCTCATCCTCGCGGATCGAGGCGTCGAGCTGGCTGATCTCGGTGTGGAGCCAGTCGGAGGCCGCCTTGCGGCTGGAGGCCTGGGCTTCGCGCTGATCGTCGAGGAAGGCGTCGATGAGGGCGTTGGCCATCGTCTGCGCCGTCTCGGGAAGGGGCGACCGGTAGCCGATGGTGATGATCCGGGAGCGGCCCGAGCTGATGACGGTGTAGCGCTTCTGAAGGTACTCGACCAAGGCGTTGCGGTCGGTCGCGAGCTTCTGGCAGGCGGCCTCCTTCTTATCGGAGATCGGCTCCGGCTTCCCGCCGCTGGCGGCATAGCGGCATTCGGTCAGGACCGGGCCGGTCAGCCCCGCGTCGATGGCGAGCCGCAGCAGCCGCGGCGAGCGGATCACCAGGATCTGGCTCTCGATGTCGGCCGGGTCGCCGATCTTCTGGATCCAGGCCATGGAGGCGTTGTGGGCGCCGGGCTCGGCCTCGGCCACGATCACCGAGCCGCTCGCCACGTATTGCGGCTGGATGACCTTCAGCGCGGCGATCGCGAGGCCGAGCACGAGGAGGAAGACCGTCGCGAACAGGGCGCGGCGGCGCCAGAGGCGCACGAGCGGCGCGGCGAGCGGACTGCCCCGCATCGACTCCTGCGCGGCGGCGCGGACCGGCGGGCGCTCGGCCCGATCGACGGCGATGAGGGACATGGACATCGGGTTCAGCCCACAGCTTCCAGGCGCGGCAGGACGCGCGTTCGCGGCTCGCAGGCGGCCCGGTGCAGGGCCATCTGCTCATCGACGAAGCGGGAGAAGCGCTTGCGGAACAGTTCTGCCGAGAACAGGTCCGCCTGCGCCCGGCACGCCTCACGGGTGAAGTTCTGCTCCTGCTGGATGAAGCCGCGCACGCAGTCGGCGATCGGCTCCGGCTCCGGCCTGTCGAAGAACATCCCCGACCGCTGAGGGCCGCGCACCTGCACGGTCTCCCGTGCGCCGCCGCGGCCGAGGGCGAGGACCGGTGTACCCTCCGCGGAGGCCTCCACCACGATGATCCCGAAATCCTCCTCCGCCGCGAAGATGAAGGCGCGGGCGGTCGCCATGAGCTGGCGCAACCCCTCGTCGGAGACGAAGCCCACGAACGACACGTTGGGCCCGGCGATCTCCCGCAGCCGCGCAGCATCCGGGCCGCTGCCGGCCACGACGAGCTGAAGGTCGGGGAGCAGCGCGAAGGCGCGGACCACCGCCTCGACGTTCTTGTAGGGGACGAGCCGGCTCGCCACGAGGAAGTGGTTGCCCCGCGGCCCGTCATAGTGCTGGCTCGACAGGGTGATCGGCGGATGGATCACCTCGGCGGTGCGGCCGTAGACCTTCCGGATCCGGCGGGCCACGAAGGCGGAGTTGGCCGCGATCGCGTTCGGGCCCGAGGCCGTGCGCACGTCCCACAGGCGCATCCGGTGCAGGACCACGCGGGCCAGCACGCCCTTCAGGCCGGTGTCACAGCCGCTCTCGCGCAGGTAGGTATGCTGGAGATCCCAGGCGTAGCGCATTGGGGAATGCACGTACGAGACGTGGAGCTGGTCGGGGCCTGTCAGGACCCCCTTGGCTACGGCGTAGCTTGAGGAGACAATGAGGTCGTAGGCCGACAGGTCGAACTGCTCGATTGCGATCGGCATCAGCGGCAGGTAGACCCGGTGCCGCGTGCGCGCGAACGGCATCTTCTGAAGGAAGCTGGTCCGGGCCTTCGCATAGCCGATCCGGGCCCGGTCGGCCTCCGGCAGGAAGTCGAACAGCGCGAAGACGTCCGCATCCGGATAGATCCGCAGGAGCTGCTCCAGAACGCGCTCCGCTCCGCCGACGACGTAGAGCCAGTCGTGAACGATTGCGACCCGCATCCGAGATTCCTTGTCGAGGCGCCGTATCGCGGAACAGAAGACGTTTCGCCTGGCGACCGCCCATGGGACCGTGAGCAGGTCACGCACCAAACGGTAGATGAAGCACCGCCTTTAAATAAGGAATGAATACGTTTTGCGCCAAGGCAAATAGTGCTTATTCGGCTCTCGCGGATCGATAACAGTCTTAATTTTAATCTTAAGGTATGGTTAATTTATTGGCGAAATCACATCTCAGGACTGCGCCTGACGGTTGTTGACCGCGGGGCGATCCGGGCATGGCCGTGCGAGACATCGCTTACGCTGAGGAGCGCCGGGTCCGATCTGTCCGGAGCGAGACATGTGCTTGCGCGTTCGGTCGCCGCTTGAAGCTCCGCCGTGGGTCTGCGTCCGGCCGTGCGATGGAACCGTGGTCAGATCACCGGCTGAAGGCGTTCTGCAGCGGCGCGGGGACCGGGCGGCGGTCGAACCGGCGCCGGAGGGCCGCGTTCATCGGGGCCTCGACGCGGCGGAACAGGACCGACCCGAGGGCGGCCGATGCCGCGAAGGCAAGCACGAAGATCAGCCCGACGCGCAGGAAACCGGCGACGGGAAGGAGCGCGACGACCTTGGAGGTCGTGTGCAGCATCAGGTTATGGATCAGGTAGAACGAGTAGCTGGCGTTGCCCTGGGAGAGCAGCCAGCGCGAGCGCAGGGTGATGCCGCCCTGCTCCAGCAGCAGCATCGCGCCGACGACAAGGCTGGCGGCCGATCCCCAGACGAGGGGGCGGACGAACCCCGTCATCTCCGGCGGCACGTCCAGGGCATAGGCGCCGGCCTGCCCGCCGAGGACGAGTAGCCCGGCCGCCACGAACGCCGCGGCCGCCGCCCGGCGGACCGGGAAGCCCGCGGGCGGGCTGCCGAGGCGCAGATAGGCGTAGCCGAGCCCAATGCCAGCGGCGAATTCCAGCACGATCGGCTTCGTGTAGTAGGCCCAGTACAGGCCGGGGACCGACAGGCGGCCCAGGAGCGTCAGGCTCAGGAAGATCGCGGCCGCCGCCAGGGCGCGCTGCCCGCGCGTCGGCACCAGCAGCAGCCCGGCGAACACCACGTAAAAGAACATCTCATAGTTGAGTGTCCAGCCGACGGAATTCAGCGGCTCGACGTAGCCGCCTCGGGAGAACGGCAGGAAGAGCAGTGATTGGACCAGGTATTCCGGGCGCAGCTCCAGGATGCCGATCGGCTTCAGGCCGGCCAATGCCATCACGGCGAGGCAGAGCGTGACGAGCCAGTAGACCGGAACGACCCGGGCGACCCGCCGCGTCAGGAACGCGCCGACTCCTTCGCCGCCCCCGCCGGTGCTCACGAACATGATGAAGCCGGACAGGACGAAGAAGACGTCGACCCCGGCGGCCCCGAAGGCGAGGACATCCGGTCTCGGCAGGACCGGTGCCGCGTAGAGGCCGAAATGCGTCAGGAAGACGAGGTAGGCCGCCAAGGCGCGCAGGATCTGCAGGTTGTAGAGCATGTCTGGCCGGCTACCTGCGGGAGATCGCCCGCCCGGTCCGGGCGATGCGGCGCCATCATGCCGGAGCCCACCGGGCCAAGTCACGGAGTCTCGGGATTCTTGCTGAATAAGCGGCTTCGCGTCGGCCGAGACGTGCCGACTGTCAGTCTTGTCCACATGTTCAGGCTGAAACACGGGTTGATACGCCATGGAAAGTCGTTGGAAAGGCCGTGTCGTTCACACTGGGCTGGCCGGTGTGGTCCGGATGCTCAATGCCAAGCTTGGCGTCGCTCCGCCGGCCGGCGTTCGGTTATTTACTATTAATCACTCGAATATTTGACGCCCTGTGGGCGGGATCAATAAAGTGCTGACCACTGGATTAAGGAGTTCCGCCTTGAACATCGCTCAAGATATCCGCGAGATCCTGGGCTCGAACGAAGCCTTCGCCGGGAAGGTCGATCAGCTCTCGGACGACGACAGCCTGTTCGATATGGGCCTCGATTCGTTCGGCTCGGTGCAACTGATGCTGGCCCTGGAGGAGCGCTTCAACGTCGAGTTCCCCGACGAACTCCTGAACCGCAAATCGTTCGCGTCGATCCGCGCGATCCGCGACGCCGTGTCCACCCTGGTCCGGCCGGAAGCCGCATGAGCACGCTCGCCGCGCGTGCAGAGCGGGCGGCGGCGGTGGCGGCACGCCACGCCGATGCCGTCGACCGCGAGGGCCGCTTTCCCGCCGAAGCGGTCGCCGCCCTGAAGGACGAGCGCCTTCTGGGCCTTCAGATCCCGGGACAGTTCGGCGGCGAAGGCGCCGGGCTGGTTCAGATCGCCGAGGTCTGCAGCACGCTCGGCCACGCCTGCAGCGCGGCCGCGATGGTCTTCGCCATGCACCACATCAAGGTGGCGAGCCTCGTGACCCACGGGCTCGACAGCGCGTGGCACTGCCGGCTGATGGAGCGCATCGCCCGCGAGCAGCTGCTCGTCGCCTCCTCGACCACCGAGGCGGGCATCGGCGGCGACCTGCGCAACTCCCTCTGCGCGGTCGAGACCCAGGGCGAGACCTTCTCGCTCGGCAAGGACGCCTCGGTGATCTCCTATGGAGCGCAGGCCGACCTGATCCTCGCCACCGCCCGCCGCCACCCGGAGGCCGCGACCTCCGATCAGGTGCTGGTCGCGCTCATGGTCGATCAGATCTCGCTCGCCCGCACCAGTCAGTGGGACACGCTCGGCATGCGCGGCACCTGCAGCGACGGCTTCCGGCTGGAAGCCAGCGGCATTCCGGTCGAGCAGATCCTGCCAAAGCCCTTCGCCGAGATCGCCGCCGTGTCGATGCTTGCCTCCTCGCACCTGCTCTGGAGCAGCGTGTGGTACGGGATCGCCACCTACGCGGTCGATCGCGCCCGGGCCTTCGTGCAGGCCGAGGCGCGCCGCGCCTCCGGCAAGGTGCCGCCGACGGCGCTCCGTCTCGCCGAGGTCGTGAATGCCCATCAGGCCATGCGTGGCACCGTCGTGGCGGCTTTGCGCCGATACGAGGACGCGCATGGGGATGCCGACACGATCGGGTCGCTCGGCTTCAGCGTGATGCTCAACAACCTGAAGGTCACCGTCTCCGACATGGCGGTCGACATCGTGCGCCGCGCCCTCTCGATCGTGGGCCTCTCCGGCTACAAGAACGACACGCCCTACAGCCTCGGCCGACCGCTGCGCGACGTCCTCTCGGCGCCGCTGATGATCGGCAACGACCGCATCCTCGCCAACACCGCCAAGCTCCTGCTCGTGCAGAAGGGCAGCGGCCAGCTCATGAGCGCGTGATGGACTCGATCTCCTCTCCCCAGGCCGAGATGCTCCTCGACGAGGAGCCGCAGGGCGGCCCGACCTTCCTCGACCGGCTGTTCGACCACGGCCTGCTGATCCGCACCGGAGTCGACGGTCTCTACGGCCGCAGCGGCGCCTTCGAGAGCGTGGTCGAAGCCCTCGACCGGCTGATCTCCCGGCTTGGCGCCGCCGACGGCGCCGAGGTGATGCGCTTCCCGCCCGGCATGAGCCGGCCGGCCTTCGAGCGCAGCGGCTATCTCAAGGGTTTTCCGAACCTCGCCGGCACCATCCACAGCTTCTGCGGCGACGGGGCGGGACACGCCGAGATCCTGGCCTGCGTCGAGGAAGGCCGCGACTGGACCGACCAGCAGGAGGCGACCGACGTCGTCCTCACGCCCGCCGCCTGCTACCCGCTCTACCCGGTGGCCGCCGCTCGCGGGGCGCTGCCCGCCGAGGGCCGCCTGTTCGACCTGCAATCCTACTGCTTCCGGCGCGAGCCTTCGCTGGAGCCGACCCGGATGCAGCTGTTCCGGATGCGCGAATACGTGCGCATGGGCAGCCCCGAGCAGGTCCTGGCCTTCCGCGAATCCTGGCTGGAGCGCGGCACCGCCATGATGCGCGACCTCGGCCTGCCGCTCGCCATCGACGTCGCCAACGACCCGTTCTTCGGCCGCGCCGGCCGGATGCTCGCCAACAACCAGCGGGCGCAGGGCCTGAAGTTCGAGCTGAACGTGCCGGTCAACAGCGTCGAGAAGCCGACCGCCTGCCTGAGCTTCAATTACCACCAGGACCATTTCGGCAGCACCTGGGAGCTGCGCCAGGCAGACGGCAGTGTCGCCCACACGGCCTGCGTCGGCTTCGGCCTGGAGCGGATCACCCTGGCGCTCCTGAAGCACCACGGCCTCGACCTCGCCGCATGGCCCGAGGCCGTGCGCGATGCGCTTTGGGGCTGAGCCCATGACCGCCGCGTTGCGCCTGCCCGCGGGGCTCGGGATCGCGGGGCCCTACGTTCCGCACCCGCTCCATGACGGGGAGCGGGACTGGCCGGAGACCAATTGCTACGTCGATCTCTGGATCGAGCTGCTGCACGGTCGCGGCTTCGTGCCCGAGGCGATGCTGGGCTTCACGCTCCGGCAGGATTTCGAGGGCGACCAGTTCACCTTCTTCAAGCCGCCGGCCGCCGACATCGAGCGGCTCTACGGCCTGGAGGTGCTGGAACTCGCGGTCTACGCGGGCCTCGAAGCACATGCCCTGATGCAGATGGCGGCGGGCCGGCCGGTGCTGGTCGAGGTCGACGCGATCCATCTGCCCGACACGCATGGCACAACCTACGGGCGCGAGCACGGCAAGACCACGATCGGCATCCTGGCCCTCGATCCAGCGGCCGGGGAGCTCGACTACCTGCACAATGCGGGGCGCTTCCGGCTCTCGGGCGCTGACTATGCCGGAATCTTTGGCCCCTCGGTGCTGCCGCCTTACGCGGAGTTCGTGAAGACGGTCGCCGCGCCGCTGCCCGCTTCGGACCTGCCGGGCGTCGCCCTGGACCTCCTCGCCAAGCATCGCGCCCGGGCGCCGGAACGCAACCCGGTCCTGGCCTTCCGCGACGCGCTGGCTGCGACGGCCGATGGGCTCGTGGTCCAGCCGCTCAGCGTGTTCCACGCCTACGCGTTCAACACGACCCGCCAGCTCGGCGCGAATTTCGAGATGCTGGCGAGCCACCTGAACTGGCTCGATGCCAACGGGGCCGGCGCCTTCGCGCCCGCCGCCGAGGCGGCCGCCGAGCTGAGCCGGGAGGCGAAGGCGTTCCAGTTCCAGCTCGCCCGTGCGTTCCACCGCCGGAAGGCGGACGGGTTGGCCCCGCGCCTCGACAAGGCGGCGGCGACCTACGAACGGGTGTTCGCCGGCCTAGACGGCGCGCTCGGCCGCTAGGGGCATCCATGGCCCGTATCCGCAGCGTCGATGGGCAGGTGCCGCAGTCCCTGCGCGGTTCCTGGCAGCTGACCCTGACGCCGCCCGGCGCCTGTGCGGGGCCGGGCGATCTCCACGGCATCTCCGACTGGGTCCCGGCCGCGGTGCCGGGGACCGCCGCCTCAGCCCTGCGCGCAGCCGGGCGCTGGTCTGAGACGGCGCCGACGCCGATCCATGATCGCGATGTCTGGTATCAGACCCGCATCGCCGGCCCTGGACGCATCCGCCTGCGCTTCGAGGGTCTGGCGACGCTGGCCGAGATCTGGCTCGACGGTTCGCTCATCCTCACAGCCCGCTCGATGTTCGAGCCGCACGCCGTCGCGGTCGAACTCGGGGCCGAATCCGAGCTGATGCTCTGCTTCCGGTCCCTGCGCGCCGAACTCGACCGGCCGGCCAAGCGCGGACGTTGGCGGCCACGGATGATCACGCCGGGCTCCCTGCGCCATATGCGCACCAGCGCGCTCGGCTTCATGCCGGGCTGGGCCCCGGAGATCGACCTTGTCGGGCCCTACCGGCCGATCACCGTCGAGGCAGTCAGCCCCAGGATCGTGTCGGCCGACCTGCGCGCCGGTCTCGACGGGGCTGCCGGTCGCCTGACCGCCCGCCTCACGATCGACGGCCATGCCGATTCGGTCACGCTTAGGTGCGACGGGCGCGCGGTGCCGCTCATCGCGAGGGGGCCTGGTCAGTTCGCGGGCGACTTGCTGCTGCCCGGGATCGCTCCCTGGTGGCCGCACACCCACGGCGCGCCGACCCTTCACGCGGTCTCCGCCGAGATCGACGGCGCCCGCGTCGATCTCGGCCGGGTCGGCTTCCGCTCCCTGTCGCGGACGCGGCCCTTCGAGGAGGGCCTGTCGCTCGCCGTCAACGGCGTGCCGATCTTCTGCCGCGGCGCGGTCTGGATGCCCCCGGATCTCGTCGGTCTCGGGCAAGATGGAATGCGTTCGCTGCTCATGCTGGCGCGGGAGGCCGGCATGAACATGCTGCGTGTCCCAGGCACCACCCTCTATCCGGACACGGCGTTCTACGATCTCTGTGACGAACTCGGCATCCTGGTCTGGCAGGACCTGATGCTCGCCAATTTCGACTATCCGCACGACGACCTGGACTTTTCCACCGCGCTCACCCGTGAGGTCACCGCTTTCCTGGATCGGACCCAGACGGCGCCGTCGCTCTGCGTCCTGTGCGGCGGCAGCGAGGTCTGGCAGCAGGCTGCCATGCTCGGCGCGCCGCGGGCGGTCTGGGCCGACGCCTTCTGCGAGACCGCCCTGCCCGCTCTGGCCGCGGCCCAGCGCCCGGATCTCGTGGTCGTGCCGAATTCGCCCTCCGGCGGTGCCCTTCCCTTCGCGCCGCGCGGCGGCTGCACCCATTACTTCGGCGTCGGCGCCTATCGCCGCCCCCTGGACGACGCCCGCCGTGCCGAAGTCGGGTTCGCCAGCGAATGCCTCGCCTTCGCCAATCCCCCCGATCCCGGCACGCCGGGACCGTCGTCTCCAGCCCAACCGGACTGGGCGGCCGGTATCCCCCGCGACCGGGGCGCCGACTGGGACTTCGCGACAATCCGCGACCACTATGTCGGCCTCCTCTACGGCGTCGATCCCGCCGCGCTGCGCATCCGCGATCCGGAACGCTACCTCGATCTTGGCCGCGCGGCCGTGGCCGAGGTGATGGAGGCGACCTTCGCCGAATGGCGCCGGCCACGCGCACCGACCGCCGGCGGTCTCGTCCTGATGCTGCGCGACCTCGGCCCGGGTGCGGGCTGGGGCGTGATCGATTGGACGCAGCGCCCCAAATCCGCATGGTACGCCCTGAAGCGTGCCTTCCGCCCGGTCCAAATCCTCCTCAGCGACGAGGGGCTGGACGGCCTGCACATCCACATCCTCAACGAGACCGCGGAACCGCGCGACCTGACGGTGGCGCTGACCCTGGCCGATCGGGGCGGCCGCGTGGCGGCGCAGGCTGAGCGCCCCGTGGCGCTGGGGCCCCGCGCCACGCTGACGCTGACATCGGCCGACCTGCTCGGTCGCTTCTTCGACGCCACCGACAGCTACCGGTTCGGGCCGCGGGTCCACGATGTCGCGCAGGCGCGGCTCAGCGACCGGACTGGTCTCGTCATCGCGGAGAGTTTCCACTTCCCCGGGCTACGCCCGATCACCCAGGATGCCATCGGGCTGCGCGCCGACCCGGAGACGACGCCGACAGGTCCGGCCCTGCGGATTTCCACGCAAAGCCTCGCCCTCGGCGTGCAGATCCGCGCCCCTGGGGCGCGCCCGGATGACGACGGCTTCCATCTTGCGCCCGGGACGTCGCGGCTCATCACCTTCCCGGGTCACACCGGCATCCCCCGCGGGGTCGTGCGGGCCCTCAACAGCACCGATAATGCGGAGTTCGGTCATGACGGTTGACGCCCCGCCCGCGACGGCACCCTCCCCCGACCGGGCTGACCCCGCTCCGGTCTCGTTCGAAGGAGTCTTCGGCTGGTACCATCCTGCCGGCGGGCCGCGCGGCGTCGTCCTCTGCGGCGCCTATGGATTCGAGCAGATGGCGGCCTATCGCCCCTGGCGTGCACTGGCCGAGCAGATCGCCGATTCCGGATGCCCGACCCTGCGGTTCGATTATCCCGGCGAGGGTGATTCGGCCGATCTCGACGCTGTCGGCGTCGAGGCCTGCCTGGCCGCCATCCGCGGGGCCGCCCGGTTCCTGCGCGAGACGGCCGGCGTCGCGGAGGTCGTCCTCGTCGGCCTGCGCCTCGGCGGCGCCTTCGCGGCCCTGGCCGCGGAGGCCGAGCCCGTCGATCGTCTCGTCCTGCTGGCGCCGGTCGCCTCGGGACGCGCCTACCTGCGCGAGATGCGGCTGCGCGCCCAGATGATCGGGCGCCTGCCCGACGGTTCCGCCATGCCCGCCGAACCGGAGAGCCTCACGGTCGGCGGCTTCCGCATGGATGCCGCCTTCCAGGCCGAGCTGTCCGCCCTGAACCTCGCGCGGATCGCGAGGCCGCCCGCGCCCCGTGTGCTGCTCCTGGCCCCCGATCCCAGTCCCCTGGCCGCGCGCCTCCGCACCCTCGGCTGTGCGGTCGAGACCGGCCCCTTTGCAGGCCTCGCTGGCCTGGTGGGTGACCCGATCTTCGCGACGGTGCCGGAGACGGATTTCGCCCGCATCAACGCCTTCGCGGCGGAGGGGGCCGGTCCGGCGGGGCCAGCCTCGACGGCGCCGCCCCCGGCGCGACTCGCCGGCGCCGGCTGGCGCGAGGAGCCGCTCCGGCTCGCTCAGGGCCTTTTCGGCATAAGCTGCACGCCGGACAATGCGGAGCCCGGGACGCCGACAATCCTGTTCGTCTCCACCGGCATGACCGTCCGGTCGGGCTGGGGGCGGCAGACGACCGCGCTCGCGCGCAGCCTCGCAACCGAGGGCGTCGCCTCTGTCCGATTCGACGTCTGCGGCGTCGGCGATAGCGTCGCCCGGCCGGACGGGATCCAGCCGCTCTTCGCCCCGGATGGATTTGCGGACGTGATCCGGGCGGTCGATCACGTCGCCGGGGGCGGCCCGATCGTAGTCGTCGGCGGGTGCAGTGGCGCCTACGCGGCTTTCCACGCGGTTTGCCGGGACCCGCGGATCGACGGGGCGCTGCTCATCAATCTCTACTGCTTCGACTGGGATCCGGATCAGAGTATCGAGAGCGTCATCCGCCAGACCTACGGCAGCGCCGCCACCTACGCGGCGTTGCTCACGCAGGGCGCGACTTGGCGCCGGCTCATCCGCGGACAGATCCGGGTCAGCAAGATCGCCGACGTCCTGGCCCGGCGCGGGTTCGACGCGCTGCTGAGGCGTGTCCGCCGGGCGCTGCGTGCGCCTGCGCCCGGCGGGTCCGTCGCCCGGCGCGTGGCCACGCTTCGGCGGCGCGGCGCCGAGATCCGCCTGCTCTACAGCGCGGGCGATCCTGGCTTGGCCGCCCTGCGCCGTCACTTGGGCCGCACCCCGGGCCGCGCCGACCGACGTCTCGGCGCCCCCGTGACGATCGTGCCTGGGGCGGACCACAACCTCGGCTCCGTCGAGGCCCAGGCCTTTCTCGGCTCGGCTTTGCGCGAGCTTCTGCGCGCCACCCGCCGGGGCTCCGCGGCGCGGGCGGAGCGGCCGACACCGAACGGCGCCGGATGGCTTCAGACCGTGACGGGCACGGCGTGACCGCCATCACGCGCCGCTCGGCCCTGGCCCTGGCCACGGGTGTCCTGGCCGCGGGACGCGCCGGAGCCGCCACGCCCCTGTATCGGTGCGAGGACCTGATTGATGCGATCGGCGTGAACGTGCATTTCGGCCACGGCGGCACGCCCTATGTCGAGCGCTACGCCGCCTGCGTCGCCGCCCTCGACGACCTCGGCCTGCATCATCTGCGCGACGACATCGTGCTCACCGGAACGGAGCCGGCCGGCCAGTTCGCGCGGATCGCCGCGCTGTCCGCCCGCGGCTATCGCTTCAGCCTCGTCTTCTACGACGGCCTGACTCCAGGACCGCGTGTTGCGCCGGAGCGCTTCGCCGAGATCGCCCGATGGGCCGGCGGCGGACTCGTCGTCGCGGAGGGCGGCAACGAGCCGCCGATCGCCAGCCGGCCCGATTACCCGCGCCGCTCGGCCGACCATCAGGCCGCCCTGTTCCGGGCAGTGCGGGCGGATCCCCGGCAGCCTGGCGTCAAGGTCGCGGGACCGAGCTACATCCAGGGCAACGTCGCGGCCGCGCAGGATCTCGCGGGTGCGGTCGATCTCGGAAACATCCACGCCTATCCCGGCGCCGAGCATCCGGAGACCCGTGGAGGCGGCAGCCTCGCCCGCTTCGTCGCGGCGGCCCGGCCGGTTTTCGGGCCGGCGCCCGTGATCGCCACCGAGAACGGCTACCATACCGCGCTCGCCACCCGCAGCGCCCATCTGCCGATCTCCGAGGGAATGCGGGCCCGCTACCTGCCGCGCCTGCTCCTGTGGAGCTACCTTCAGGGTGTGCGGCGGACCTACCTGTACGAGCTGATCGCCAGCTTCGACCACGGCGACGGCGACCCGGAGAGCCGCTTCGGCCTCCTCGCCTACGATGGCCGGCCGACCCCGTCCTTCGCGGCCGTGCGCAACCTCATCGCGCTCTTCAAGGGCGGCGACGCCGCGGCTTCGCCCTTCACGGAGGACATCACGGTGGCAAGCACGGCGACGCCCGATCTCGTCTCCGCACGCTTCGCGCGGCGGGATGGCGCCGTGCTGGTGCCGCTCTGGCTCGGCCTCGACGGCTGGGACCGGCGCAGCCTCGCTCCCCGGCCCGATGCACCGCCGCAGCTGGTGGACATGCTCCTGTCGCGGACGCCGCGGACGGTCCGCCTGCATCGCTTCGCGGATGACGGCTCCGTGACCGTGCACGTCCTTCCCCCCGCGCCGCGCATACCCGTTCCGGTCACCGATCGGCTTGCCGTTTTGGAGGTGATCTAGCGCGCATTGGATTGAAGGCTTGGCACCCCGTCCGAAGGCGACGCGCACGGTACTCGACAGCGTTGTGCCGATGCACCGCGCGCCTGATTCGGTGACGAGGGAACCGGTGTCCCGCACATTGTTGCAACACGATCGGGCGCCGCCCTAAGTCTTTCGCACGAAGGGAACGTCTTGACCGAATGCGGTAGAGGACCGGTGATCGAGGCGCCGCATGTCGGGCGCCTCTTCCTGGGCCAAGGTCATTGTTCCTCGAGGACTGCTTGGCTGGCATCCTGGTAGGCCGTGACGGAGCGATACATGTTGGGCTTGCTCTGTGACAAACTCGTCAGCGCCACCCTGCTCGTCCTGAATCTGCTCGCCCCGGCCGAGGTCCACGTGGATACGGACCTCCCCTACGCCGCGGGAAGCGGACATCGGGCCGACGTCTATCACCCGAACGCGACGGGCCGGAGCCCGGTCCTGGTGTTCCTTTACGGCGGTGGATGGCGGACGGGTTCGAAGGCGGATGTGGCCTATGTCGGCGCCGCCTTCGCTCGGCGGGGCTTCGTAGTGGTGATCCCCGAATACCGGCATTTTCCGGCGGCGAGCCTGTCGGATATCCTCGCCGACAACGCCGCCGCGGTCGCCTGGACGATCGCCCATGCGGCCGAGTTCGGGGGCGATGCTCGCCGTGTCGTGGTGGCCGGCCATTCCTCCGGCGCCTGGGCCGCGGCCATGCTGGGGCTCGACGCGACATGGCTGAAGCAGGCTGGCTCAAGCCCGGAGAAGCTGGCTGGGGTCGTCGGCTTGGCCGGACCCTATGCAACCTCCGCGCTGACCGATCCCCAGGACAAGCAGGTCTTCCTTGGCGCCAACTCGGCGATGCAGCCGATCAACCACACGGCCGGGGCGCATCCGGCGCTGCTGCTGCTGACCGGCGCGGCGGACGAGGACGTGCGGCCGACCGGAACGGTCGCCCTCGCGGACCGGTTGCCGCCCGGCGCCGGCCCTCAGGCCATGCACATCTATGCGGGGCTCGGCCACGGACAGATCGTCCGGTCGTTGAGCTTCCCTTTCAGTCTTCAAGCTCCGATTGCGGACGACATTGCACGTTTCGCGATGGACGCCCATGCTGGATCGTAGTGCGCCCTGAAGCCCGGCGCGCTTTCTCGGCACCTGGCCGCGCCCTGCCCCTATCGGGATTCCCTGCGCCTGTGCTTTCGCGGCGGCAGCCACCGGCCAGCGACTCAAATACTGTGCGGATGTCCCCACGAGGCGCCTCCATGCTCGTCTCCGCGCTCACCCTTCGCCGCTGCCTGCTGCTCGGGCTCATGCTCGTCAGTCTCGTCAAGCTCGCTGACGGCATCGCGCGATACGAGTTGCGGCGAGCCACCGGGGCGATCACGTACGCCGCCGATGCTGGTTCGGAAGCGTCCGCCGATTAGCGGCATGCCGTCTTTGGCGGACCCGGCATCCGTGCCGGCGACGTGCGCTCACGCGAGTCGTGCCGAACTGTGCGGGCTGCGCGTTTCGCGACAACGACGCATGCCCGCAACTCGCCGAGATCTCGGAGAACGATTCAGGGCAAGCTGACGCTCGGGCTCTCGGGCGGCTGAACCTCGGACGCTCGGAAGGCC
Source organism: Methylobacterium phyllostachyos (assembly GCF_900103445.1). GTDB lineage: Bacteria > Pseudomonadota > Alphaproteobacteria > Rhizobiales > Beijerinckiaceae > Methylobacterium > Methylobacterium phyllostachyos. Next base: position 74,606 of record NZ_FNHS01000019.1, read on the forward strand.
AGCGCGCCCAGCCGCTTGCCTTGGGCCATCCCAGATCGCGAGGCTCGACAGCTATGGCCGGCGCCAAGCTGGTCGATCGACGGTAACGTGCAAAGCATGGTCGGAGTGGCCGGACTTGAATTGACGACCCTCTGCCCCCCGGTTTGGCCGCGACAACTGAGAAATCACGACGATTTTGCCAACGGCCGGATTTAAGACTCATTGAATTTGCAACGCTTCTCAACCCTTCTGCAAACCGCTTGCATTCTTGGGGACTGAATTGAGCGTGTTTCCGATGCAGCGATATTTACTTGTAGGTGGTAAGCCCGCAGGGGCGTTGATGGGCGCTGAACCACGAATGCTGTGGTGTAAGAAGGTGCGCTGAAGGGCGCTTCCGACCCAACCCAGTCGCGACGGGCATCATCGCCGATGCTCGGTCGCGGACCTTCTCAAGTGATGCACTGAGGGATGGGGTGCGCAACGCTTCAAGTCGCGCCACGATGGGCCGCCGTGGCACCAGCAGGCTGCACGCCGAGGATTATGGGAAGCGGTCGATCTACCTGATCTGAGCGATCAGAACAGAGCTACCAGCGCGACGCCTGCGGTCATCAGGACAGCGCCGAGAATCCGCCAGAGGCTGGCTGGATGCACGGGAAAGCCGACCCAACCGTAGTGGTCCAGCAGGATCGAGACGGCGACGCCTACGGTCACGATGATGCCGAGGAAGGACGCCGCGCCGATCGCGGGCGAGGCGTAGAGCTGCGCGAGGATCAGCAGCACGCTGAGGAACCCGCCGAGCCACGCCCACCAGGGCACTGCGGCCAGCTGTTGCCCACTTGGCACCTCAAGCTTGCCAATGGCGAGGCCGCCTATCAGCAGCGCCGCGGTGCTGACGAGAAGGGTGATCAAGCCGGCCGTGATCGGCAGACCGAGCGACTTGGATAGGGTCGCGTTCTGACCGGGCTGGATCGCGTTGGCGATGCCGGCGAGGATGGTGAGACCGTAGAGGAACAGCATACTCTGCCAGCACGCTGACGAGCGGCTAAGATCCTCCGTCAGCCTGGATACCTTTGACGCGCCCACCTCGACGCGAGGTAGCCGGATGATCGTACCCCTCGCCACTGACGCAGCACATTCAGCGCCTTAAGCACCGAATGGTCGAGGTCGGGTTGGTCACTGGAGCGTATACAAACCGTCAGCCGAACCGACACCGCGTTCCCAGGCCTCAGGCCTGCTCGTCGCAGTCGGTGACAGGGCTGCCATCATGGCTGATCTCGCGTGCCAGCATCACCTTCGTGCCGAGCGCCGTGATGCAGGTCACCGTAGCCCCGAGACCTGCGTCGTCGATCAGCTGGGTTCCGATGCCCCAGCCGTTCTCCCGCCAATCAACTCTCCGCACCTCGAACCGGGGATTGCGGGCGACGACCTGGATGCGCTGAGGATCGTTGTAGCGAGCGGCCGAGCGCCTCCGTCACTACCGCAACAGCGGAACCGTAGACGAGATGGGCGATCAAGCCTCGAACGCGGGTGAAGATCGGATAGTGATGATTGGGGGCGCTCAGACCGAGGGTGGGCACGAGGTACTCATCCAGAATGAGGGACATGGCCGTCCCGCAGGTCAGTGCGGCGGTGAAGGGTCGCAACCCGGCGTACCGTCTCAATAGACCGTAGATCGGTCCCCAGCCCATACCGGTGGCGATGTGGATCGCTTTGCCCGATATTTCGTGCCGGCGCGGCGTAGGGTCGACGTTCATTGCGTCACAGAGCTTCTGTGCGGCGACCAAAGACGACGATGCGCCGGGGCGCACGCGCTTCTCGTGCCGATCAACGCTGTCCGGGGTCGTCCACCGCAACGGACGCTGTGCGAGGTTTGTCACCAGTGTCGCCATCAGCCCGGCCATCAGTCCGACCGTGACATCGACCCAGACGGGGTGGCTCGGCGGCGGCTTCATCATACGAGCCATATCGACAACCCCAGAACGATGCCGACGCCACCGACCACAACACAATAGCCGGAAACGACCCAGGCGTTCGCCCCGGGGGTTCGCCGCGCCCTCTGCACGCGCGCGGGTGCCGATCCAGTCTTGCGTGCCAGGGCGATGCGTTCGTGAGAGGGAGAGTGCCCGGCGGCTTCATCGTCCGTCCCGAGTTGAGAGAGCCCCGGATCGTAGGCCTTCACCTTGTCACCCGTCGCGCCGCTATCGATGTCCGCCTTCAGCATCGCGGAGGTCGGCCGATCTGAGGCAGGCGGCTCCTCTACGGGCAGGTTGCCGGGAGCCGGTGGGGTTTCGGAACGGAGGATCATGCGATGCGCCTTGCGACACCGTCGCGCCGGGCAACTCCCGGTGCGGGGTCGTGAGACTGAGCAACCCCTGCGATGGGATGCCGAGTTCCCTGGCCGCTGTCGCATGGGCCGGGCATCATTGGTTCGGACAGCAGGGTTGAGCCGTATGCGGCGGATTCGTTTCGGAGAAACGCCACCGGAAAAGCGGAGTGCCTCCTCACAACCCAACGCAGCCGTCGGAAGCGCTGTCGGCGCTCCCCCGAAGCGGACGTTCGCCAGCCGGCCGGCAAACTCAGCTTCAGTGGGACGCAGACCCTGAGCCCTCGCCTGGGCGCGGACGTTCGTCGTCGCGTCGGTTCAGGTGCAGGTATTTCGGATCGAACTCAGCGAACGCCATCAGCCGCGCTACGTCGGGGATGCGCACGCGCCTGCTCCTCCATCCGAGCAGGCCCTGTCCGCGCAGATCCTGCAGGACCCGGTTCACGTGCACGCTGGTGATACCCAGTGTGTCGGCGAGATCCTCCTGAGTGATCGGGAACTCAAAACCGTCCGCGCTCGCGAGACCGACCATCTGGAGGCGCACGAGCAACTCGCAGACGAGATGGGCCATCTGCCGGTCGGCATCGCGTTGCCCCATGTTGACGAGCCACTCGCGTAGCGTGCCCTCATCGACCAGGGTCGCCCACCACAGCGCTCGCGTAATGCGGGGATGGTGGTCGGTTAGATGCTCGATCGCCGAGCGCGGGATATCCACGATGGTGCAGCCCCAGCCGGTGCCGATGCTGTGGTCCATCTCACCTAGGATGGCGACGTGGAGGTCGCAGAAATCGCCCGGCACCAGGAAAGCCAAGATCTGGCGCCGCCCATCGATGAGAGTCTTATAGCGGCAGGCGAAGCCTTCCACGACGAGGTGCACGTTCTCAGGCCGCTCGCCTTCGGGGCTGATGTCGACGTGACGCGCGATGCGGCGGGTCCGGGTGGTGAGGTCCTGGAGGACAGCACGATCCTCGTCGGTCAGACGCGCTCCGTATTCGAGCTTCATGGTCAACGGATTTGACATCCCCCCCCTCGTTTGGCGACTTGGCCAGACTGCCTGGGGGGGCGTGACGCCTTCTGCCGCCATCAGCCGAACGTCGGTTCGATACCGCCCACCTGTACGCTTCGAGCAAATCCCCAATCTGCAGCAGGTTCCAATTCTTACATATGTGGGTCGTTTCCGATTTCCCTGATCAAATTTTCGCAGGCCGGATCAATTGATTTGATTTGTGCACCTGTGCGTCCTGGAAATCCAACGTGCGTTATAACGCTTTTCGGTTGCGTGCGGCACTAGAAGCCATCGTCGGCTGATCGACCGTAGGCGCTGGCGGCAGGGTGAGGCGCGTGCTCCCGCCTGCGACCGGGAGGGCTCGATGCCCCGCTTTTTCATCGACACGTTCGACAGCATCGTCGCCATTGACGACGTCGGCTGCGAGTTGCCCGACGAGGCTGCTGTGCGCGAGGTTGTCCGCAAGACGTTGGCCGACATGCTCGGGGCCGAACATAAGGGACGGCCTGCGGCTCAGTACCGGGCTGAGGTCCGCGACGAGGCTGGCAGGAGCATACTCACCGCCTCTGTGCTCATCGTCATCGATAAAGCGCCGGAGCGGAAGGCGGCCGAAGCCTCCGAGCAGCGTGGATCCTGAAGCGCAAACCTTCGGCTTCCGCAGAGGGTCGAGTTCGGGTGTGGCGGCAACGTCCGCTTGATTGCTTTGCCGCTCTGAAGCGGACCAGCGGATTCCGACCCTCGGCGGACCAACTGACGCTGGATGGCGCAGCCCTTACGCCTGCGCCACCGGCAGTTCCCGCACCTGGATCGTATGCCGCGGCATGCGGGTCTCGAACATCGTGTTCCAGTCCCGCCGGCTCATCAGCCACGCCCGCGCCGGCACCACCGCGCCCCGGCCCCAGCGCGCATTGCACGCGCCCATCGCCGCCATCCGCGATGCCCCCGAAGCTTGCACCAGCGCCACGGCGCGCCCTGCCAGGTTGCATGAGTTCGAAATAACAACTTTAAGGAGAAATCAATAATTCAACTACAGGCTGTTGATATTGACGGCGCCTCAGATCGCCGGGGGCCGCCGAACTCAAATCCGCGAACGAATTGCATATACTGATAGGGATCTCCGTGATGTCGGGCATCGACACCTTCAAGATCAGTAATAGGCGATGCGTCAGCCTCAAGTTACTCGTGGCCTACACCGGGTTTTTCGGGGTACTGACGGCGTCCCCGGCGCAAGCGCAGCTGCTTAGGGGTACACTTGATACAACCGGAGGCAGCATTCTCGGCACCGGCCTGTCGCTCAACACCACGGCGCCCGGCAGCGGCCTCGTTGGCAGTGGCCTGACCCTGGGTACGTCTGGAGCGGGTCTTCTTGGGAGCGGCCTCGGGATTGGCACCAGTTCACCCGGCAGTGGCGTGCTCGGGACCGGCCTGACCGTCGGTTCGACCGGGACAGGCGTTCTCGGCACTGGCGTGCTCGTCGGCACGACAGGACCCGGCGACGGTCTGCTCGGGACGGGACTCACGCTCGGGACGACCCGTGCGGGCGGCACAGACGGTGGCCAGGGCGGAACGGGCGGTGGGCAGGGCGGAACGGGCGGCGGCCAGAACGGCACGGGTGGTGGAACGGCCGGGGGCACGGGCGGCGGAACGGCCGGCGGCACAAGCAGCGGCCAGGGCGGCACGAGCAGCGGCCAGGGCGTGTATATCGTCACGGGCACGCCCACTCAGTCCGGGGGCCAGCTCGTCGTCACCGATCTTCGGCTCTCGTCCTTCCCGGAGATGGCGGGCGTCGCGACCAACAACACGAGCCGCTTGGACGGTCCGAGCGCGCTCGGGGACGATGCACTGGCTGTCGGCTACGGCGCGAGCGCGTCGGGTCCCGCGTCGACGGCTGCGGGCACCGGGGCCCGCGCGGCGCAGAGCGGTAGCGTCGCCCTCGGCTACGCGGCCAGCGCGCTGGGCATCGGCAGCACGGCGGTGGGCACGGCGTCGGGGGCGATCGGCGACGGAAGTACCGCGCTGGGCTTCGCTGCCGGTGCGGCCGGGTCCGGATCCACGGCGATCGGCGCGACCGCCTCGGCGGGTGGGGACAACAGCGTCGCCCTGGGCAGCGGTGCGCGTGCCGATCAGGCCAACGCGGTCGCCATTGGTGCCAACGCCCAGACGAAGCGGGCCAACCAAGTCGCGATCGGCACCTCTGGCAGCACCTATACGCTGGCCGGTATCGCCTCGCAGGCGAGCGCGGCAGCTCAGAGCGGCCCGACGAACTTCGTGACGACAGACGCCAACGGCAATCTCGCGGCGTCAGCGTACGGACCATCGAGCATTGCAGGCTTGAGCGGCCGGCTCGACACAGTCCAGTCCCAGGTGAACGCCCTGGAGGCCAAGACCGACACGATGCAGCGCTATGCTGTCCAGACCCGCAAGGAGGCTCGGCAGGGCGTCGCGATGGCGATTGCCATGGCCACGGCCCCGATGCCCTCCGCGCCAGGTAAGACCACCTGGGCCACGAACGGGGCAACCTATCGCGGTGAATGGGCCGGTGGCGTGGCGGTGGCGCATCGGCTGCCCACCTGCTGTGTGCCGATCGCGATCACGGCTGGTGTCGCCTATAGCGGTAACAATGCGCTCGGTGCCCGTGCGGGCTTGGCCGGCGAGTTCTGAAGCGGCCGGCATCAGACGCGGCGGCGCCGCATATGCTCACGATAGGGATAGCTCTTTGCGGGGCCACACATATCGACCGCTCGGCCCCGCCCCGATCTGCTCACGGGGCGGGGGAGCGTCCGATCTCACCAGCGTGTGAGCCGAGCCGATACGCAACGCGGCTCGGTCGCAGGATGGCGGGCGGCGGTTACCGTCGCGTGCTGGCGTCTGCACCGTCACCGTTCCAGACCGGGATCGTGGGCTGAAGCGGCGCAACCGGCGTGCTCGCGATTAGCAACGCGATCATCGCCGCGTGTGAGCTCAGCATGATGGCTGGCGGCTCGCCGGTGATGGTCCGCCAAGCTGCGACGAAGGCTTCGACGGGCATCGCGGCCAGCGTTTCTTTCGACGGGATGGAAGAATCCTCAGTGCCAGGCGCGGGCGTGTCCATGCATCTCCGGCGAGCTCAGACTGATGTCCGCCGGTACGCTTGCCCAAGAAGATGAATCGGGCGTTCCGGTGGGCGGACGAAAAAGCCCGCCGCGGCGAACCGAGCGGGCTTCCCCAGATCTCGATCTCGATGGACGAGAGAGCGTCCGATCCCACCAGCGCGTGAGCCGCGCCTGTGGCAGATGGACCGCCGGCGGCCGCCATGGGATCGGTTCACCCGCTGGCGCCTTGTCCTCCTATGAATCGCTTTGCACTCGTCGGCATCTTCGCAGCCCTGTTCGCCGGGATCCTGGCCATCGGAGGCACGTGGTCATACGTCACGAGCATCAGCCCAGCCGTCGGACCGGACACGAGCTCGACCCCCAATCCCACGGCGCAGAGGAAGCAGCCGTAGGTTGGCTGAAGAAACAGAAGAAAGCTCGCCCCGGCGAACCGGGCAGGCTTCCCCAGATCCGGAATTGAAGGGGCGATAGTCCTGGATCCGCCGACAGGGTGCCAGCGGTGGGATGACGAAAAAGCCCCGCGCGGCTGAGCCGGCGGGGCTGAAGGAGTCCTTGAGAGGAAGCGGCAACCCTACGGCGGCATTGCTTGGTATACCAGCGCGTCGGACGCATGGCAGAGCTTCCGGATCACGGGATGGGGATGTCCAGCGCGGTGGGGCCAAATCTGGTTCGTTCCAAGCATGTCGGGGCGTTGTCGGTGTAGGCGCCGGTGCGCAAGTCGTAGGATGGGGTACCGGCCACGAGCAGGCGCACGTCGAGCGCGCCCTCGGGGCAGCTCTGGCTGCCCTGCTTCAGTGAGATGGCGATCAGGACGCTGTAGCAGAGGCCGGCGAGCCGCATGGCGTCTGTCCAGTACGGCAGCTTGAGCAGGGCGGAGGATCACGGAGGACCTGCACGTTCCCGATCTCCGGGGCACGGCGGTGACGATGCTGGCCGAGGCCGGCTGCACCCTCCCGGAAATCCCGGATCGCTATCTCGCCCCCACGCGCAGCCTCGCCGACTCGGCGATCGCGAAGCTCGACGATCACCGCCGAAATCGGGTCGATCTACAAACGGAGTAAGGTGCAGTTCCGGGAAAAACCGCTAAGCCATTCAGAATAATGGTCGGAGTGGCCGGACTTGAACCGACGACCCCCTGTCCCCCAGACAGGTGCGCTACCGGGCTGCGCTACACTCCGACGCCACATGGGCCCGGCGCTCTTAGCCGTCGCGCAGCGCCTGTGCAAGCCCTTCGCGTCGTCCAGGCGCTGGCGCTCGCCGCCCGCGGCGGTTACGGGAAGCCGCCGCGCCCGATTTTGCCGAAGGATCATGACCGACCGACCGATCGCCTTCGATCTCACCCGCCTTGTCACGCGCCTCCGCCATGCGAGCCCGTCCGGAATCGATCGCGTCGATCTCGCCTACGCCCGCGCGTTCCTGGGCGGCGCCCGGGAGGGCGTCGGTCTCGTCTCCACGGCATTCGGACCGCGGGTGCTCGATCGCGATCACGCACGCGCAATCGTCGAGGCGGTGGCAGCCGGCTGGGTCGAGGACCGGGAGGCGCTCGCCGACCCGATCTATCGCGGGCTGGCCGCCCGCTGCGGTGCTCCCACACCCGCGCCCGCCCCGGATATCGAGCCCACCCGCACCGGCACAGCCGCGCGCCGGCGGATCCAGCTTGCGACGGCGGCCGACATCACCCTGCGCGGCCGCCCGATCAAGACTCTGCCCCAAGACACGCTCTACCTTCACACGTCGCACCTGCGTCTCGACGTTCCAGGGCGCTTCGACTGGCTCTATACCCGTCGGGACGTGCGCGCCGCGTTCTTCGTCCACGACCTGATTCCGATCACGCACCCCGAATACGGCCGCGCGGGCGAGGCCGAGCGGCACCGGGCACGTTTGTGCACGATCGGCCGGCACGCCGCCGCGATCTTGGTGAACTCGGCGGATACCGGGCAACGCACCCTCGATCATCTGGCTGCGGAGGGCTTCGGCCGGCCGCCAGTGGCCGTGGGCCATCTCGGCGTCGAGGAGGCCTTCGGGCGCGCGGGGCCGCGCTTTGAACCCGACCGGCCGACCTTCTTGGTCTGCGGCACGATCGAATCGCGTAAGAATCACCTGCTCCTGTTTCAGGTCTGGCGGGCGCTGGCCGAGCGGCACGGCGCCGCTACACCCCGGCTGATCGTGGTCGGGCGCCGCGGCTGGGAAGCCGAGAGCGCCATCGACATGCTGGAGCGGTGCCCCGGCGTGCAAGCCCATGTCATCGAGGCCACCGGGCTCTCCACCCACGGCCTCGCCGCGCTGATGCGCAGCTGTACGGCGCTGCTGATGCCGTCGTTCACGGAGGGTTACGGAATCCCGCTCGTGGAGGCGGCCGCCTCCGGGCTTCCCGTGGTCGCCTCCGACATTCCCGTCCATCGGGAGATCGCCGACCGCTTCGCGATTCTCCGCGACCCCCTCGACGGTCCGGGATGGATCGACACGATCGAGGCGCTGGCACGCCCGGCATCGCCGCTGCGGCATGATCTCGCCCACCGTCTCGAAGGATATGTGCCGCCGAGCTGGAGCAACCATTTCGAGGCCGTGGGCCGAACCCTCGCGGCACTCTGAGTGCAACATCCGCGAACGTTCGACGCTTCGAGTTGCGCCGCTCCGGCCTGACGAATATGAAAAAGCGTCAGTCGGCTAGGCTGATGAATCCCGGGCGGAACGGAGATCCTGCCGATGCAGGTTGTCGACCTCGATCGCGATACGATCAAACGCGGGCTCGCCGAAGGCTCGTTGTTGGTGATCGATGTCCGTGAACCGCACGAATACAGCGCCGGACACATTCCCGGATCCGTCTCACACCCATTGTCCAGCTTCGACCCGCAGGCCGTCGCGGCCCTGGTGGCGGACGACGGGCGCCAGCCCGTCTTCTCCTGCGCCTCCGGCGTCCGGTCGGTTCACGCGCTGATGGCCGCACAGCAGGCCGGCCTGGACATCACCCGCCACTACAAGGGCGGCTTCAAGGATTGGTACGGCGCGGGCGAGACCATCGCGTAACCCGCCGGATCCATCCGGCGCGCCGCGCCGCCATGTGCGCCCGCGCACAAGCAACATCGTTGCGTGCGGGTTACGGCGCATCTGCGGCGGAACTATCGTCAAGCTCGGTGCGACCGTTGGTCGGCCCATAGACAGCAGGACCCGATGCGCAGCCGGCTTCTCAGCCTTCTCACCGTCCTCTCGGGATTGGCCGTCGGCCTCCCGGCGGTCACGCCCGCGCGCGCCCAGGCGCCCGGTGGCCCGCCGCCGAAGGTGACCGTGGCGAAACCCGTCGTTCGCGAGATCGTCGAGCAGGACCAGTATACCGGCCGTTTCGATCCAATCGAGTACGTCGAAGTCCGCGCCCGGGTTACCGGATACCTGGAGAAGATCAACTTCATCGACGGTCAGACGGTGAAGAAGGGCGACGTCCTGTTCGTCATCGACCGCCGGCCCTACAAGGCGGCCCTCGAACAGGCCCAGGCGGCCCTTGCTTCCGCCAAGGCGCGCCAGTCCTTCTCGCAAACGGATCTGGAGCGCGCGCAGACCCTGTCCCGGAGCGGCAACATCTCAGAGCAGGTCACCGACCAGCGGCGCCAGGCCTCGCAGACCGCCCAAGCCGACGTGGACAGCGCCCAGGCTGCGCTCAACAACGCGCAGCTGAACTACGATTTCAGCGAGGTGAAGGCGCCGATCAACGGTCGGATCAGCCGGCGGCTGGTCACCGAAGGCAACATCGTCAGCGCCGACCAGACCCTTCTGACCACGATCGTGTCGCTCGATCCGATCTATTTCAGCTTCACGGTCGATGAGAAGTCGTTTCTAAAATATCAGAACAGCCTTGGCATCGGCATGGGGCAGACCCAGCAGGGCAAGGGCGTGCCGATCCTGATTGCACTCTCGGGCGAGGCCAAGCCGACCCGCAAGGGTACGCTGGACTTCGTCGATAACCGCGTCGACAATGCCACCGGCACGATCCTGCTGCGCGCCACGGTGCAGAACACGGATCTGTTCATCAAGCCGGGCTTGTTCGGCATCGTCTCGATGCCGGCGACCAAGCCGTTCCAGGGCGTGATGATCCCCGACGAGGCGGTCGCGGCCAACCAGGACAAGCGGATCGTCTATCTGCTCGGTCCCGACAACGTCATCCAGCAGAAGGACGTGCAGCTGGGCCCGAAGGTCGACGGCTACCGGGTGATCCAGTCGGGTCTGAAGGGCGACGAGTTGATCGTGGTCAACGGCACCTCGCGGGTGCGGCCGGGGGCGAAGGTGACGCCCGACACGATCGAGCTGCCCCCGAGCAAGACGTGAGCCGGCTCGGCTCCCCACGACGGCCTTCGCGCGCGCCCAGCGGCGCGCCCCGCACCGACGACGCAGGGCCCCGACCGGGTGACCGGCGGGCCTCAGAGGTTTGACCGATGCGTTTCGCCCATTTCTTCGTCGACAGACCGATCTTCGCGTCCGTCACGTCGATCATCTTCCTGATTCTCGGCTTCGTGGCCTACGAGAGCCTGCCGGTCTCGCAGTACCCCGAGATCGTGCCGCCGACCGTGACGGTGCGCGCCTCCTATCCGGGCGCCAACGCCGAGACCGTGGCCGCCACGATCGCGACGCCGATCGAGCAGGAGGTCAACGGCGTCGACAACATGCTCTACATGACGTCGTTGTCGACCAACGACGGCAACATGCTGCTGACCGTGACCTTCAAGGTCGGCACCAACCTCGATATCGCCAACGTGCTGGTGCAGAACCGGCTCTCGGTCGCCCAGCCGCGCCTGCCGCCGGACGTGCGCAACCTCGGCGTCACCGTGCGCAAGGCCTCGCCCGACCTGATGCTGGTCGTGCACCTGCTCTCGCCGAACAAGACCTACGACCAGAACTACCTCGCCAACTACATCTACCTGAACATCCGCGACGAGCTGCTGCGCCTCGACGGCGTCGGCGACATCACGGTGTTCGGCGGCAGCGAGTACGCGGAGCGGATCTGGGTCGATCCCAACAAGCTCGCCGCCTACGGTCTCTCGGTCACCGACGTCACCACGTCCCTGCAGGAGCAGAACGTGCAGGTGGCGGCGGGTCAGCTGAATGGGCCGCCGGCCGCGAAGGGTGAGGCGTTCCAGCTCGTCGTCCAGTCGCAGGCGCGGTTCAAGACGCCCGAGCAGTTTGCCGAGGTGATCATCAAGGCGCAGGATGGGCGCCTCGTCCGGGTGAAGGATATCGCCCGCGTCGAGATGGGCCAGAAGGACTACACGACCAACTCGTTCCTCAACGACACCCCGGCGGTCGGCATCGGCGCGTTCCAGCGGCCCGGCACCAACGCCCTCGACGCGGCGGCGTCGGTCAAGAAGGTGATGGAGCAGGTCAAGAAGAACTTCCCGCCGGACGTCGAGTACCGCATCGCCTACAATCCGACGGAGTTCATCGAGGAATCGATCCACGAGGTCTACAAGACCCTGTTCGAGGCGGTCGGCCTCGTGGTCATCGTGGTGCTGGTGTTCCTGCAGAGCTGGCGCACCGCGCTGATCCCGGTCATCGCGATTCCCGTGTCGCTGATCGGCACGTTCGCGGCGATGGCCGGGTTCGGCTTCTCGCTCAACAACCTGACCCTGTTCGGGTTGGTGCTCGCCATCGGCATCGTGGTCGACGACGCGATCGTGGTGGTGGAGAACGTCGAGCGCAACATGGCCGAGGGCCTGTCGCCGGGCGACGCCGCCCACAAGACCATGGACGAGGTCGGCGGCGCGGTCATCGCGATCGCGCTGGTGCTGGCCGCGGTGTTCGTGCCGACCGCGTTCATCCCGGGCATCTCGGGTCAGTTCTACAAGCAGTTCGCGCTGACCATCGCGGCCTCGACGCTGATCTCGGCCTTCAACTCGCTCACCCTGTCGCCGGCGCTGTGCAAGCTGCTGCTGGTTCCGCACCACGCCCGTAAGGAGCCGAAATTCTTCCTGACGCGGTTCGTGAACTGGCTCGCGAACGGCTTCAACCGCGCCTTCGATGCGACCTCGAACGCCTACGGCCGGACCATCCGGGTGCTCACCGGCGGTGTCGTGGGCTTGGGCGTGATGCTGCTGGTCTACGCCGCTGTGATCGCCGGCACGCTCCACCTCGCACAGACGACGCCCACGGGCTTCATTCCGGACCAGGACCAGGGCTACCTGATCGGCGTGGTTCAGCTGCCCTCCGGCGCCTCCCTCGACCGCACGACGGACGTGATCCTGCGGGCCGCCAAACAGGCCCGGACGGTCGATGGTGTGGCCAACGCGGTGATCATCGCGGGCTTCGACGGCGCGACTTTCACCAACACGACCAATGCCGGGGTGATGTTCCTGACCCTGAAGGGGGCGAAGGAGCGCGCTGAGACCGGACGCAGCGCCGGGGCGATCACCGGCGACGTGCTGAAGGCCACCGCCGACATCCAGGAGGCGCGGGTCATCGTAATCCCGCCGCCCCCGGTCCGCGGCCTCGGCAACGGCGGCGGCTTCAAGATGCAAATCGAGAGCCGGCAATCGTCCGAGATCGGACCGCTGATGGCCGCTGCCGGTGCGGTGATCGGTCAGGCGAACCAGAGCGCGGACGTGCAGCGCGTCTTCACCACCTTCGATAACTCGACGCCGCAGCTCTTCCTCGACATCGACCGCACCATCGCGCGGATGCTGAACGTGCCGCTGGCCAACGTGTTCTCGTCGGTCCAGGCGGATCTCGGCGGCACCTACGTCAACGACTTCAACACGCTCGGCCGCATCTATCAGGTGCGCCTGCAGGGCGATGCGGCCTTCCGCACGTCGATCCAGGACATCTCACAGATCAAGGTGCGCTCCTCCACCGGGGCGCTGGTGCCGATGGGCACGCTCGCCTCGGTCCGGGATGTGACCGGCCCGCAGATCGTGCAGCGATTCAACCTGTATTACTCGGTGCCGGTGCAGGGCGTAGCCAAGCCCGGAATTTCCACCGGTCAGGCGCTCGACGCCATGGAGAAGATCGCCAAGGGGAACCTGCCGGAGGGCTACTCCTACGACTGGACCGAGATCGCCTACCAGCAGAAGGCTGCGAGCGGAACGGCTGGCGCAGTCTTCGCCCTCGGCGTGCTGCTCGTCTTCCTGGTGCTCGCCGCGCAGTACGAGTCCTGGGCGTTGCCGCTCGCAATCCTGCTGGTGGTGCCGACCGGCGTGCTCGCGGCACTGGCGGGCGTGCAGTTCCGCGGTCAGGACAATAACATCCTGACTCAGATCGGCTTGATCGTGCTCATCGGCTTGGCTGCCAAGAACGCGATCCTGATCGTGGAATTCGCCCACGATATCGAGCAGCGGGAGCACCGGGGCCCGGTCGAGGCGGCGGTCGAAGCCTGCCGGCTTCGGCTGCGACCGATCCTGATGACCGCCTTCGCGTTCATCCTCGGCACGCTGCCGCTGGTGATCGCCACCGGCCCGGGCGCCGAGATGCGGCAGGCCCTGGGCACCGCGGTGTTCTTCGGAATGATTGGCGCGACCTTCTTCGGCCTGTTCCTGACACCGGTCTTCTACGTGTTGATCCGCCACTTCTCGAATTGGCTGGGCCGGTTCCGGAAGACGCACACGCACGGCGATCACGGCGGCGCCGAGCCCACCCACGGCTGAGCGCGCACGCACCATTGAAGCCGCGTCGGGTCTTCTAGATCGGGCGCGGCTTTTTCGCGACTAGCGGGGGTGGGCGGTATACAGGCTTGGCCCATGCACCTCCTCGGTCGCCTGTTCCTCGGGGCCTTCGCGCTCCTTTGCGCCGTGCCCGCCGGCTTCGCCATCCTCGTCCTGGCGCTGCTCGTCGATCCGGCCGCGCAGGCGTGGCTGACGGGCGGGGCGCTCGCGGGCCTCGATTTGGCATTGTCCGATCTTTCGGCCGGGCTGCCGCCGGAGGGAGTCGTCCTGTTCATCGCCGGCCTCTCGCAGGCCCTGTTCGTGATGCTGGTCGTTCCGCCGGCCCTGGTGGGGCTCTGTGGCGAGATCCTCGGGCGACGCGGCCTGCTCTGGTACGGTGCCGGTTGTGGTGCCCTGACCGCGGCCCTGCCCTGGCTGACCCGGGAAGCGCTGCGCTCCGGGGAGATGGCCCGAAACCCAGTCCTCCTGGCTGGCGAGGCGCGCCTGACCGTGATCCTGTTCGTCGTCGGTGCGAGCGCCGGTCTCGTCTACTGGCTGATCGCAGGCCGTGGGGCTGGCCTCGTCCGGCCAACCCGTCCGGCTGGGACCGCCTGAGTTCCACCTGAGCCGGTGGCGCTTGGCCGCGGGCGCAGGACCGCGCTACAGGGAGCCCGACACGCCCGGGATTTCGATGCTCGCCCTGCGCTCCCTCGCCTTCAACATCTGCTTCTACGTCCTGACGACGGTGCTGGCCGTCCTCGGCCTCCCGACGCTGGTCTCCGGGCGCGCGGTGCTGCGGCTGGCGCGCCTCTGGGGACGGATCACCCTGTGGCTGCTGCGGGTGGTTGCCGGCACCCGGGTCGAGTTTCGCGGCCTGGAGAATATCCCGGACGGGCCGTTGCTGGTCGCGGCCAAGCACCAATCGGCCCTCGAGACCTTGGCGCTGTGCACGGCTCTGCCGAACTTCACCTATATCCTGAAGCGGGAGCTGCTCCTCATCCCGCTGATCGGCTGGTACCTGTCCCGCAGCGGCATGGTGGCGATCGACCGGTCGAAGGGTACCCGCGCCATGAGCCTCATGAACGCCGCAGCGGGCGAGGCGATCCGGCAGGGCCGCCAGCTGATCATCTTTCCGGAAGGAACCCGCCGCCCGGTCGGGGCGGCGCCCGGCTACAAGCAAGGCTTATCCCACCTCTACACCGCATTGCAGGTCCCCTGCCTGCCGGTGGCGCTGAACACCGGCCTGTTCTGGCCGCGCAACAGCCTCGTTCGCCGGCCCGGCACCGCGATCATCGCGTTCCTGCCAACCATTCCCCCGGGCCTGCCCCGGCAGGAATTCCAGGCGCTTGCGCAGGAGCGCCTTGAGACCGCCTCGAACATCCTGGTCGAGGAGGGGCGCCAGGGTCTTGCGGCCGAGGGACATCCCGTCCCGGCCCCCGAGGCGCCCGCGGGCGCCGCGACCCGTCGCTGAGGGGACGAAGCCGTCCGGTTCCATCGCCAGCATGCCGCGCCCGCTTGTGGATAACGGGTACAATCCCCACCTCCTGTCCTAGGAACGTCGCCCTTGACGGCTGTGGATATCGCGCGCTAGGTTAGAACAAATGGCGAACAGAAGAGCCCTGTCCTGGTCGGCCGCGCTTCGCGACCTGAAGGACGATCGCAGCCGGAGGCAGGATGTGCGTGAAGAACGCCTCAAGACGAATGCGGGCCTGCGTGGCGCGCCGGCATTGCCTCTCTCCGCGTGGCGCGGCCGGTCCGGGCGGCGCTATGTGGTCGGTGTCCACCCGGTCGGCAGCTTCGAGCTCGACGAGATGGCGGAGGCCGTGGTGATTGCGGTGCGGCGCGACGAGGCGGGCATCGCCGAGATGGTTTCGGTGGCGAATTCGAAGGAGAGCCCGCGTGACCATCTTCGCCGGACCTGGTTGGACCGGGTCCGCCGCGGCGGGGCTACGGAGATGCATGTGCATCGCCTCGCAGAGAGCGAGGATGAGCGGGCGGCGATCGTCGCCGACCTGAAACTCGATACGGTCGAGCCGGCTCAGGTTTGACGCAGCTGATGGACGATTGCGCGCGGTCCGTGCCGCGCGATGGTCGATCGGCACCGCTGCTGCCCCAGTTTCGCCCCTTGCGTGGCCTCAAGCGGGAGTCACGACGTCCCTGAGGGGACCTACGCTGGGGAGCGGAACGCATGGTGCAGGATCGGATGGGGCCGAAGAGCACCGCAGAAATGCCGCCGCGGGGTGCGCGGCGCCGGTCGCGGCGTGGGCTGTTTCTCCCCTACATCCTCCTGGCCGTCATCGTGGTGGCGTGGTCGGCTGGCTGGTTCTGGATACGGAGTCGTGCTGCCAGTGAGATCGACGGCTGGATGGCCCGCGAGGCCGCTGCCGGCCGCACTTGGACCTGTGCGGAGCGGTCGCTGACGGGCTTTCCCTTCCGCATCGAATTACGCTGCAGTGCCGTGACCCTGGAGCGTTCGGACGGCCGTTTCCGCCTCGGTTCAAGCACCGCCGTGGCGCAAGTCTATCAGCCCCGCCTCGTGCTGTTCGAGAGCGCCGGTCCACTGCATGTCGAGCAGGGCACGCTCATCGGAGACGCGTCGTGGCAGAGTCTGCAGGGTAGCTTCCACGGCAGCGCGGACGGGTTCACCCGCGCTTCGGTGGTTGTCGATGAACCGAAGATCGCCGTCGCAAGTGCCGAGTCTGAGCCGATTGTCATCGCCGGGCAGCATCTGGAATTGCATGCCCGGCCCGATCCCGGCCGTTACGCGTCGGAAGGCGCGGTGGATGTAAACCTGCGCCTCAACCAAATGCAGGTTCCGCAACTCGACGCGCTGACCGGCACCCGGGATCCCGCCGATCTCGCCCTCGACGCGACGCTGACCAAAGCCACGGTCCTGGGGACCGGGCCGGTCCCGAAGGAGATGGAGCGCTGGCGGCAGGCCGGCGGCACCCTCGACATCACGGCCCTGTCCCTGGCGAAGGGGCCGCAGCACGTTCAGGCCAAGGGGACGGTGGCCCTCGACGCCGCCCATCGGCCCGCCGGCCGGCTCGATCTCCGCGCGGCGGGAATCGACGCGCTGGTCGGCAGCATCGTGGGGCAACGCTTCGGTTCGGAGCAGGGCGCACTCGTCGGCCAACTCGTCGGTGGGTTGCTGGGCTTGAGCCGCCGCCCGCAGCCGGACGCCGAAGCGGATGCAACGCCGCTCAAGAACCTGCCGCCGCTGCGGCTCGTTGATGGAAAGGTCGTCTTCAGCGGCTTCCCGATCCCCAACGTCTCCGTGCCCGCGCTGTATTGATGCGGCCTGTCGAGACGCTGCGATCAGTTATAAGGCACCCATGGCCTCCGCGATCGATCCCCCGGCCCGCATCAAGATCTGCGGGCTCAGCACCCGCGAGACCCTCGACGCCGCCTTGGCGCTCGGGGTGGACTGGATTGGCCTGGTACATTTCCCGCGCAGTCCGCGCCACGTGGATTTTGCGAGCGCTGCAGCCCTGTCGTCCCAAGCCCGGGGACGGGCCGAACGCGTCGTTCTGCTGGTCGATCCGGACGATGTCCTTCTCAGCCGAGCCGTGGAGGCGATCGACCCGGATCTGATCCAGCTGCACGGGCGCGAGAGTCCCGAGCGTGTGACCGCGATCCGAGCCTCGACCGGCCGTCCGGTGATGAAGGCGCTCGGCCTCGCGACCACGGCCGATCTCGCTGCCCTGCCCGCCTACGCCGCAGTGGCGGACCGCATTCTCTTGGACGCCAAGGCCCCCCCGGATGCCGCCCTGCCGGGCGGAAACGGCCGAAGCTTCGATTGGACGATCCTTGCGGGTCTCGACCTGCCGTCCGGCACGATGCTCTCCGGGGGGCTCGACGCGGGCAACGTCGCCGAAGCCCTGGCCCGGACGCAGCTCGGCGCCGTCGACGTCTCCTCGGGGGTGGAAACGGCGCCCGGGGTCAAGGATCCAGGCAAGATCGCGGCCTTCGTGGCGGCCGCCCGCGCCACGCGCTAGATCTACCGCGGTGCCGGCAGAGCCGTACGGCCGGTATTCGGTACCGTGTACGGGCCAGGCACCTCGCTCTCCGGCGCGTAGGCGCGCAGCCGGGTTGCCTCGCGCTCGTGCCGCACGGCTTCCCGCCGGTGATACCGGGCCTGGGCCCGCGTCTTGCCCTGGCCGAGCCAAGTGAAGACGCCGCCAACGATGATGCCCAGCGCCACCGCGCCGAACAAGATCGCATAGAGCGGCAGATCAGCGCTGAAGACCGGCGCGTCCACGTTGAACGGATCGAAGGAGAGCCGCACCGGCGCGCGATTGGCCACCGCCAACAGGATCACCAGCGCGGCGATCGGCAACAGCACGAGGCTCTTCAGGAAACGGATCATCGCGCTCAGGGCTCCTTCCTACTCTGCGGCTGAGGCGGTCTCGCCGATGCCGGCCGCGTTGAGGCGCTGGCGCATCTCCTTGCCGGTCTTGAACACGGGGATCGCCTTCTCGGACACGGCAACGGCGGCACCGGTGCGCGGGTTGCGTCCCCGGCGTGCCTCCCGGCGCTTCACCGAGAAGGCGCCGAACCCGCGCAGCTCGACCCGGTCGCCATGGGCGAGCGCATCGGAAATGGTGTCGAGGATCGCGTTGACCAGGATCTCCACGTCGCGCTGGTAGAGGTGGGGGTTCTGCTCGGCGATCTTGAGCACAAGCTCCGACTTGATCATGGCGTCTGGTCTTCTCGCAGGATCGGGGCAGGCGTGGAGGCGGAGGATCAGGGTTCCGGCCGCCAGAGGGCGAGGAGCCCGCCGCGCGCGGCCTGGGCCTCGGCACCGACCGTTCGGAGCCGCGACGCGAGGCCTTCCAGCCCAAGCAGATCGGCCCCGATGCCAGCGGCCGACCAGAGCGAGAAATCGCTCTCCGACCGGGGCTTCCAGTCCTTGACCGGGAGATCCTTCGTCACCCCGCGGGCGCTCTCGAGCCACGCCACCGCTTGGCGCTCGCTGCCGAGCTCATCCACGAGCTTTAGGGGGACGCTCTGGCGGCCGCTGAACACCCGGCCGTCCGAAACGGTGGCGAGCTGCCCGGGATCCATGCCTCGACGCTCGGCGACCAGCCCCTTGAACCATGCGTAGGTGTCGCTCACCACGGATGCCAGCGCGGCGCGTGCCTCCGGCGAGGTCGGCGTGAAGCCCGACGGCTCGGCCTTGAGCGGCGAGGATTTCACCGACTCGACCTTGACGCCGACCTTGTCGAGCAGGCCCGACACGTCGGGATACTGGAACAGCACGCCGATGGAGCCGACGAGGCTGGTCTCGCGCGCCACGATATGGTCGGCCGCGATGGCCGTGATGTAGGCGCCTGAGGCCGCCGTTCCGTCCACGAAGGCGACGATCGGCTTCTTTGCGGCGAGCGCGCGCAGGTTGCGGAAGATCTCTTCGGAGCCCGTCGTCGTGCCGCCCGGCGAGTTGATCGAGACGATGACGGCCTTCACGGCATCTGCGTCGCTGACGCGCTTCATCAGCTTGGCGGTGGCCTCGCTGCCGGCGATGAAGCCGGAGACCGAGATGCGGGCGATCTGGGGCTGAACGGCGAAGCCGCCCTCCGCGCCGGTGCGGACGCGGTAGCCGAGGGCGCCGACCGCCACGATCAGGCCGCCGATGCCGAGCACGCGCCAGAGAGACAACCTGCGGCGGAGGCGCCGCCGGTCGATCAGCAGTTCGGCGTCGGCTGCCATGCTGTGCCTTCCCTGAAGCCCCCGGTCCGACCCCCGCGATGGGGTGCGGGCGCCACGCCTCGCGCCGGGCAAGTCCTTGGTTTCGTTCGGCTCGCCCGGCTGGAACCGGGTGAGGCCGGTGTTCTAAGCATTTACCGCGGGCGTGGATACGGGGCGGGCGAAGAAAATGATCGCATTGTCCGCTGCAGGCATCCGCGCCTTCATCGCGGTCGCGGACCTGCCAACGAGATCAACCTGGAATTGGTATCCGTCGGCAAAGAAAAACCCGCGCCGGACGCCTGTCCCGCGCGGGTTCTGATGACCAACCGCCCGGGCAAGCCGGGCGGCGGATCGCGTCTTACTCGTCGTCGGAGCGCTTCTTGTTGAAGGCCGCGCCGAGGATGTCGCCGAGCGAGGCGCCCGAATCGGCCGAGCCGAACTGGGCCATCGCCTCCTTCTCCTCGGCGACTTCGAGGGCCTTGATCGAGACCTGCACGCGGCGGGCCTTCCGGTCGAACTGCACGACGCGGGCGTCGAACTTCTCACCGGTGGCGAAGCGCTCGGGGCGCTGGTCGCCGCGGTCGCGGGCGAGCTCAGCCCGACGGACGAAGGTCTGCATGTCGGTGTCGACGATCTTCACCTCGACGCCCGAATCCTTCACCTCGACGACCTCGCAGGTGACGATCTGGCCCTTCTTGATCTCGCCAGCCTCGGCGAAGGGGTCACCGCCGAGCTGCTTCACGCCCAGCGAGATCCGCTCCTTCTCGACATCGACGTCGAGAACCTGGGCGCGGACCATGTCGCCCTTCTTGAACTCCTCGATGACCTGCTCGCCCGGACGGTTCCAGTCCAGATCCGACAGGTGCACCATGCCGTCGACATCGCCCTCGAGGCCGATGAACAGGCCGAACTCGGTCTTGTTCTTGACCTCGCCCTCGACCTCGGAGCCGACCGGGTGCTTCTCGGCGAAGGCCTCCCAGGGGTTCTGCAGGGTCTGCTTGAGGCCCAGCGAGATGCGGCGCTTGACCGGATCGACCTCCAGGATCTGAACCTCGACCTCCTGGGAGGTGGAGACGATCTTGCCCGGATGGACGTTCTTCTTGGTCCAGCTCATCTCGGAGACGTGGATCAGGCCCTCGATCCCCGGCTCCAGCTCCACGAAGGCGCCGTAATCGGTGATGTTGGTCACGCGGCCCTTGAGCTTCGCGCCCTCCGGGTAGCGGGCGGCGATGCCCTCCCACGGATCGGCCAGAAGCTGCTTGATGCCGAGCGAGATGCGGTGCGTCTCGTGGTTGATCTTGATGATCTTGACCTTCACGGTCTGACCGATCGTGACCACCTCGGACGGATGGTTCACGCGGCGCCACGCCATGTCGGTGACGTGCAGCAGGCCGTCGATCCCGCCGAGGTCGACGAAGGCGCCGTACTCGGTGATGTTCTTGACGACGCCGTCGATGACCTGACCTTCCTCAAGGTTGGCCACCAGCTCCGAGCGCTGCTCGGCGCGGCTCTCCTCGAGCACGGTCCGGCGCGACACGACGATGTTGCCGCGGCGGCGATCCATCTTGAGGATCTGGAACGGCTGCGGGGTGCCGAGCAGCGGGGTGACGTCGCGGACCGGACGGATATCGACCTGCGAGCGCGGCAGGAAGGCCACGGCGCCGTCGAGGTCGACCGTGTAGCCGCCCTTCACCTGGTTGAAGATGGTGCCGATGACGCGGTCATTGTTCTCGAACGACTTCTCGAGCTTGACCCAGCTCTCCTCGCGGCGCGCCTTGTCGCGCGAGATGACGGCCTCGCCGAGCGCGTTCTCGATCCGGTCGACATAGACCTCGACCTCGTCGCCGACCTTCAGCTCGCCCTCGCGGCCGGGACCGGTGAATTCCTTGAGTGCGACACGGCCTTCCGTCTTGGCGCCGATGTCGATGACGGCCACGTCCTTCTCGATCGCGACGACGCGACCCTTGACGACGGACCCTTCGGTAATCTCGTGTTCGAGGAAGCTCTCCTCGAGGAGTGCGGCGAAATCGTCGCGGCTCGGGCTGTGCCCCAGAGCGGTACCTGCGGTCATTCCATCTCCTGAACGGCCTCCCTCGGAGGCCCGTTGCGTCGGCGGCTCGCGTTACAGGCACCCCCGTCCGCCGCGGCCGCTCCCTGTACTTGTTCGGGAGAGGCGACCAGATCCACGGGA
This sequence comes from Methylobacterium phyllostachyos, assembly GCF_900103445.1. Lineage (GTDB taxonomy): Bacteria > Pseudomonadota > Alphaproteobacteria > Rhizobiales > Beijerinckiaceae > Methylobacterium > Methylobacterium phyllostachyos. Next base: position 96,504 of record NZ_FNHS01000019.1, read on the forward strand.
CCCGGCTTGCCGACGCGTCGATACGGGTGACGAGGGCGGTCCGTCCGGCGGCTCGGCGGGCGCGCCGGAAGACGTGCGCGCGAGAGCGGATCCAGAAGACCCGCGTGCCATACAGCAACAGCGGCGGGACTTCAACCGAATGGGCTTTTCCGGCTGGATCGGCTGATGAAACTGTGGCCTCTTGCCGGTCTTGCCCGCCGCCGCGAGAGCGCTGTACGTCTGCCACAAGAGAGAGTTGCAGGCCGTGGCGGGCGGGTAGATCCTGGTTGGGCCAGTCGCCCCGGCGTGGGTCGGCACCGTTGGTGGATGAAGGCCGATGACTTGGGGGGCGGAAAATGCTTTGCGTTGACCTCGATACGCGCCTCGGAGCCTGATCGTTTGATGCCGAACGGGTATAACGGCACCGGGACGGAACTGCTCGCGCGAAAGCTCGACGGCTGCGTGCGCCTCAATGAGGCCGAGCGCGCCGCGATCCTGGACCTGCCCTACACTGTTCGGAACCTGCCCGCGCGCCACGACATCGTCCGGTTCGGCGACCAGCCAAGCCAATGCTGTCTCGTGCTTCAGGGATGGGTCTCCCGCTACGCCGCGCTGTCGGAGGGCGAGCGGCAGATCCTGTCGTTCTACATCGCCGGCGACATTCCGGACCTGCAGAGTCTCCACCTGGAGCGGATGGATCATCACATCGCCACACTGACCGCCAGCACCATCGCGTTCGTCGCGCATGACGAGCTGCACCGTCTCTTCCGGCGATGCCCGAGCCTGATCGGTGCCATGTGGCGAGAAACCCTCATTGATGCCGCGCATTACCGCGAGCGCATCACCAGTCTCGGCCGACGGCAGGCCCTAGGCCGCGTCGCGCACCTGTTCTGTGAGCTGTATCTTCGCCAGCGCAGCATGGGCCTCACCAGTGGGCTGAGCTGTCCGATGGCGCCCAAGCAGGCAGAACTCGCCGATGCCCTCGGCCTCACCAGCGTCCACCTGAACCGCGTGTTGCGGACGCTGCGGATGCGGGGGTTGGTTACCCTCGGCGGAGGCGTTCTCACGATCGAGGATTGGGACGAACTGGCGGCGGTGGCCGAGTTCGACCCAACCTTCCTGCATCAGACCGGGCTGCCCGTGCCGACCCACGAGACAGCCGTCCCCCTCTGAAGGTCGCTCTCAGGCCGCCCGAGCAAGCGAGGCCGTGGCCTCGGAAACCTCGTCGGTGTGCACGTCGAAGCGCGCCAGGATCGCCGTACCGAAGCTCGTGGTCAGGGCGCAGTCTGTTGCGTCGCGTCCGCGGGCCATGACGATACGTCCGATGCGGGGTCGGTTGTGGCGGGCGTCGAACGTGTACCAGCGCGGTCCTTCGGGGCCTTCGAGGAAGACCTCGAACCATGCGGAGAAGTCCATCGGCGCCGGGTCCTTGGGCACGCCGATGTCGCCGAGATAGCCGGTGGCGTAGCGGGCCGGGATGTTCATGCACCGGCACAGGGTAATCGCCA
>NZ_FNHS01000026.1 GCF_900103445.1 Methylobacterium phyllostachyos
TGCTCTGCTCCTCATCTGGAGCGCGCAATGAATCAACTCGACAGCCCGACGTGAACCCCAACTGGCCGATTCAGCTCAAACCGAAAACGCTCTAGGGGCGAAATCGCTGCTATCGGCGCCATTGGCACTGCCGGCACGAGGGGGGAGATCTTTTCAGGAACCGGGCTGAGGCCAAAAGGGCGGTCGGTTTGCACCTCCGGACGGACCTCATAGTTCAGGGCCTTGCGCCCCTTGCCTTCGCCAACCCGGGTGAAGCGCGGTCGGATCAGGCCGGCCTCCACGAGCTGCTTGCAGGCCGCCTCCATGTCGGCCGCGTCGCGGAGCATGCCGCCGATCTGCCGCCGAACATCGCGGGCGTTGAACTCCGCGATCCGGTTCTGCCGAAGGTGCTGTGCCAATAGCATCCCGCGCCGCTCGGCCACCGGGATCACAGCGTCCCCGAACACCCGCTCGGCCATCGGCAGGAAGTAGGCGTTCAGCAGATCAGCCGCCGCCGTCACCGCGTCGGGCGAAATCGTCTTCGGCTCCAATTCCTCGGTGCCGCCGCACCACCACAGATACTCCAGCACGGCGGACAGGCGCAGGCAGTGCCCGCGCGCCTTGCCGAGCGTGCCGGCGAGCAGGCCGCTGGCCATGTGGCAGCGCTCCACAATATCTCTGGCGAACGCCTCCAGCCGGTCCTCCGCCTCGCGGGCGAGCGGCACGATCACCGGCTCAGGGTGGCCGAACTCGTCATGGAGCTGCAACAGGTCGGTGAGCCGGGCGAAGGCGCGCTGCATCGGCCCGTCGTCCTGCGCGCCGCGCGCCAAGTGGAACTCGGGCTTAGTCTCCGGCCATGCCCACAGGAGCCGGGAAGCCAGCCCATCGTCCGGCCCGTTCAGGATCATCTCCAGCTTGTCCGGCTGCACGCCGCCCAGCACGCCGACGCTGAGATGACGGATCCGTAGCGGCTCCGGGTTCTTCATCCGGTCGACGACGTAGGCGCGGCCTCCATACATCTCGATCGCGAACGCCCGGTCCGATCCTCCCCCGCCGTACTTGTCGAAGGCGCCGAGCCAGCCGGCCAGTTCGTCACGGACAAGCAGGAGTCCGCGCGGCAGGCCAGCGGCCAGGGCGCCAAGTGCCTCGACCGTGGCATCCGCGACTCGGATCCGCGGCCGGACCGGCGCGGGTGGCTCCTGAGCGTCGGCTGGCATGACAGGCGCCGAGTCGCCGTTCTTCACGGCGGTTTTGACCTCGACCTTCCACGCTTCGATGCGGGCCTCGCAGGCCTGCTTGGCGGTGGCATGCTCCTGCTGGATCTGCTCGAAGCCGTCGGCCATCCGGTCCTCGGCAAACCGCACGAGGTTGAAGGCCGCGTCCATGCTCGGCGACTTGGATGAGGAAGGTGGCCCGACCTCGGCGCACCACAACACCGGCGGCTCCGACCACGCGGTACCGGCCTGCGGCCAACGCACGTTGGCGATGGCGGCGCCGACGCTGGCGAGCAGAGCCACCGCCACGTAGTCGACCGGCGCGGACGCGCCCTTGGCCTTGCGCTCGCACCAGCCTGACCACGGGCCAAGCAGATGCAGTGGGAACGGCGGCGGCGCGCGCCGGCCGGTGCCAAGCAAGCTCAGATCGGGCTCCGCCCATCCATCTTTCCTCCCTGTGCCGATAGTGTCGTTGGCGCCGTTAGGCCTGCCGTGATCACCATGACGGTGATCGTCGGCGGCCGGGCCGAGGCGACCCAACTCGGCAGCGAAATGCTGCGCTTTCATAGGCGCGCCTCCGGATTCGAATAGGTACGAGGTGCCCTGGCTGACTGATCGCGCTGGCGATCTCGATCGGTCTGTTCGGTTAGGTCACCGAGCAAGTTCAGGGCAGCCCGGAACTCAGCTGCGGCGCAGCGCATCGAGTATTTCAGCCCGGCATCGTCCCGTAGGACCGCGTAGTCGCCGACCATGTTGGCGCGCATGCTGACGAGGGCCATCAACTCGGCGATGTGGGCCCGGAGCTTGTCCGGATCGCCGTAGGCGAAGTCGTTGGGATTGAGGGGGGAGGCGCTCATGCGCGCCTCCAGTGCTCAGGTGTCGCGAGCGCCAACTCGGCGACGACGCTGGCGACGGCCGGCGACAGGCCGTAGCGTGCGGCGAGATAGAGATCTTGCCGAAAGGCGGGGGCGGGAGTATTTCCGTGAGTGTCGGCCTGCGAAGCGACAATCAAGGAAACCTGCCTCGGCCCGCGCTGAGCGCAGGTTTTCTTTTGCATGCTATGCGGCCTCCTTGGTCCGCGAGGCAGACTCCGCCTCACACGCGCGCAGCCATTCCAGATCAGCCTCCGCCGAGATCCGGACGGAATTGCCGAACTTCATGGTGCGCGGCGCTTTGCCGGCCTTAATCAGGTTGTAGAAGGTTGCGCGGGAGATCTTCCGGTGCGCGCACCACTCGGGAATTGTCCAGACTTGCATCTCGGCACCTGCCTTTGTCTATGGCGGTGCATCCAAGATTAGGCAGATCTGTCCTGGAAAAAACCATGATAACACTGACGCAGATATTTTGTGTCAGGGTTTTTTGTCGACATTTCTCGGCCTGCCGATAGATGTCGGTACTCGCTTGAAAATGCTTCGAAAATCGGTTTCGGTGATGTGTCGGCTGGGAAAACGCTGGCGCAAGAATTCACTAGCTTGTGCTCGCGTCAGCCTTTTCGTCAGCGTTTCAGCCTGAAGCGCTGCTATGGCCTCCTCAATATCCCGATCGCGCATCGATTTGGGCCTGTCCGCTTCCCCGGGCGGGCTGGCAGCCTGCTTGGCTGTGCTACTCACTCGCTCGAGCGCCTGGGCCTGTAGAGCATCCAGGTAGATGCTTATGTCCTCTCCGCCGTTGGGTATTCCGATCTGCCAAGCAACTGCAGACGGTATGTAGCCATGATCCATGATCACGGCGCCATGGGGCCCTTGCCAAAAATGATCCAGTAACGGCAGAAAATTTCCCCCTGGATCGTAGTAGATCGCAACTAGCTGTCTGCCTGCTAAGGCCGACCCAAGTATCTCAGATCCAATTTGCTCGCGTACTTTCACGAATTGCACCAGTCCGACAGGCAAAAATGATGGCTTGGTGAGCGGCATCAAACGGCTCGCATCGGTTCAACGTTGTCGCCGGCCCCGCCAAACCGTGGGGCACCGGCCCGGATCGCATCGGCGACGTAGCTCGGTGCGAGGTGCCCGTAGTGCTTCTCGACCATCCTCGTGTCGGCGTGGCCGAGGTTGCGGGACACCACCATCAGTGGCACGCCGGCCATGACCGCCAGCGAGGCCCAGGTGTGCCGTAGCCCGTGAAAGCCAATAGGGGGCGTGATCCTGCCGTTGATGCAGGCGTCTGCCATCGGCCGCAGCTGATGCGAGGCCGCCCACGGTTCGCCGTGAGACTTCACGAACATTCGCTCGGTGCCGGGACGACCAGCTACGTGGCGGGCGAAGAAGGAGGCGCCGTCGTCCGTCAACACGATGTGTCGGGGCTTGCCTGACTTTGAGGTACGGATCGCGACGGTGCCGGAGTCCGGATTGAAGTCGCGGACCTCCAAGGCGCACAGCTCGCCGTAGCGGGCACCGGTCTCCAGGCCGGCTTGAACCAGAGCACGGAATCCTGGCTCTGCCGCGTTGATCAGGCGCTTGGCCTCGGCGATCGTCAGGTAGCGCACGCGGGCGGCGTCTACGTTCTCGAAAGGCTCAACCCGGCGCCAAGCAAGATCCGATGAGATGCCCCCTCCCCTCCACGCCCGATTGAGCGCGCCCTTCAGGATCGTCAGCGTGCGGTTGGCCGAGGAGCGTCGCTTCCGCTTCGTCTCGTCATCGACTGCCATCTTGCCGTAGCGCTGCTCGTCGCCGGCCTTCGTCCGGATCCGGGGTGCGGCCTTCGCCATGTCGGCGAGCCACTTCTCAAGCTGCTTGGTGGTGAGCGCCTCGACCTCGATGTCGCCGAGAGTCGGCAAGATATGGGCCCCTGCCCTCTTGCGAGCATCGACACCGGTCTTCCGGTTGGCGTCGAGGAAATCGACATAGGCGTTGACCGCGTCGCGGACGGTAAGCGGCCCGGTCTTGCCGGCGGCACTGTGCGCCCGCTGAACCATCCGGGAGCGTGCCAGATCCTGCGCCTGCCGGAAGCTCAGCACGGCGACGCCGTCCGGATCGGAGTAATCGTCCGCGACGGCGAGCGTCTCGACCTCGTAGTCGCGTTCGCCGATGTAGTGGCGGGCGACCCACTTGCCGGCGCCCTTCTGCGGCCGGCGATAGCCAAGGTGCAGGCCCGGCTCCAGCGTGCGATAATACGGTTTCCCGCGCGGCAGCAGCCGCTGGCGAGCGGTGCGGGTCTCAAGGTTGGCGTCACGAACACTGCGGGCCACAACGGGGCTCCTCTGCAAGCGATGTCCAACAGATGTCCAATATGTGTAGCTAGACCGCGATAGACAAGACTAGGCGCAGATCGGCTATCAGATTGGAGAAGCTGCGGATTTTGCGACAAGGGTAGACGCAGATAGATCTGACAGCGTCTCTTTCACGGCGAAAACACGGGTTCGATTCCCGTAGGGCGCGCCAAGGGCTTCCAGGAACCTAGAGCCTCCAACAAAACCGGCCGCGGGGCCTTGAGGGGAGATGGGGAGACCGCTCCCTGCCGATGGCCGCTGGGCAGAGATTGCACCATTGCTCTGCCGCTTCAAACGGCCAAGCCGCGAAGAGCGATCGCCCCCGGACATGCGACGGCGCGGCCCTGGCAGCATCCTGTTCGTGCTGCATTCGGTCACATTATGGGCCGCCTCGTCCCGGCGGGCCCAGAGCCTGCGTGGCCTGACCCCGGCCGTGGGGACACAGCACCGATCTACTCTGCTCAATGAGGGCTAGAACCGAATTGTCCTGAACAGGCTGTCCGACCCATTCAGCCGCGCTCGCATACGGAAAAAGGCTGCTGACACTCTTGGGCGGCGCGAATCATACGTAACCAAGCCACCACAGCCCTTTGCCAGAGCCTCTCTCAAGGGCCCCTTACGGTTTCAGCCGCCATGACGTGCCGGCGCAACCTTCAGAAGCACATTGCCGCGGGCGATTTTATACAATCCTGACTCCATATCCTGATCCGAGCGGCTTATAATGTAAATCGAGCCGCCATGTTCTCGGGGATGTCAAAGCGTGCCAACGGGCTGCCACGGAAAGGCTTGATCGGTGGCGGGACCAAGTCGCTATCAGTCCGAGTTAGCAAAGAGGTCCATTGCTTGATTAAAGCTTCAAATGTGTGATGCGCCCTGAAATGTGCGAGAGCGAATTCGCGATGGGCCTGACGTGCTGTATCATCGTACTGCGCCAGCCTGTGCTTGAACTCATCCGCTGTTCGCCAGACGAGCGCCTGCGGATACGCTATGTCGATAGCAGATAAAAGTTGGAGATCGGGGCGGCCGAAGCAAAGAACGCCTGCGCCTGCGGACATGGCTTCTAGAACTGCCTTTCCCCCTCCAATTGGGAAGGAGGCAATATATAGATCGCATGAAAGCGTCGCCAGCGCCTGAGCCAGATCATCGACGAAGGGGATATATATAAAACGACTTTCCTTGATGCCCAGACGTTCACAGCGCTCGCGTACTGATGCTTCAAACGTGGCGGGCAAAAGACCGACGTGAACGTGAAATCCCTCGCGCACCGTCAAGCGCGTGATGATCATATCTTCTAGGCTCATCGGTGCATCGCCGGTGAATTTCACGAACGATCCGCAACTTGCCGTGACGAAAGTCGAAAGCGAGCGCGATAATACCGGTTCTGTCCGGCAGACCATCGGAAGATAATGAGAATGAACCCCCAGATCGTACGTGCATATGTGAGTGCCCCGCGGATGGAGATCAACATGCATGACGTCTGGTAAGAAAATGCCGAACGCGAGCTGGTGGTCTGCGTGGTGTATATAAATTAGCTGCACCGGAAAACGATGCGCTTGCATGACAGCTGTGGCCACGGCATCGAAATGATGAGCGAGATGAACGATATGGCTCGGGGAACAATCGTCGAGGAGCTTTGTGAGCTCAGCAAGCTTCTGTGCAGGACGACCGGCCGCAAGCCTGACAATCTGACACGGCACACGCATCGCCGTGGTGAAATCGGAGCCAGTCTGGCGATCCAGTATATCGGTAACAACAATGACGTGCTCAGCCTCTGGGTATGCCGAGACTAGATCTTCGATCACGCGACTATGGCCGCCTATGGAATAAATTTCGGTGACGAGATAAACAATTTTACTCTTGCGCAAATCGTCGTCGATCTGGTTACTGGCAATATCCTGACTGTTTCTTTGACTATGCTCAGGGCAATGTCCAAGGTGGCCGACGATGCGGCCCGCCTCGAGACACAACTCATCCATTTCCTGGCAGCCAAACACGGTCCCGATGCCCAAGCGTGCATCGTTGAAGGTTCTAACCCCATCGCAAAGAAGGGCTAGTCCCGCATCGACGTCGCCGACGCGATAGGCGGCTACAGTTTGCAAGAGCCAAGATTTCATATTCGGAGGCAGTCCTGCAAACCGCTCGTCCGAAGCGAGCGAGTCCTGTTGCAAATCCTACCTCCGCCGTTTGAATTTTTGCCCCCGCCGCCTAACAACCGCCGGAGCCGGTTCCCGTCAAGCCGGGCCCAAAAGCGGCAACCTTGCGAATGGCAGGGGGCGCGGCTAAACAGCATGCGCGGCGTTAGAAGTCGCTAATCGCTTGAGGGGCCACGGTGGCAAGAGACCAATGAGCAGGGAGCCGCCGCGCCTTCAGCTTGTTAGGACTATTTGTCGGCCAGAGGGCACGCTCGGGGTTGTTGAAGCGTTCCGCGACCTCGGCTTCGACTTCGAGCGCTTCTATTTCATAACGGATATCCCCGAGGGTGCGTCGCGGGGCGCTCATGCGCATAAAACTTTGCGGCAATGTATTATTTGTCTCAGCGGATCAGTTACAGTCGATCTCTGCGACAGCGAGCAGAAATTCTCATTTCAATTATCATCGTTCGAGCAAGCGCTCATTGTACCACCTGGTTACTGGCGTGATCTTCGGGATTTCAGCACCCATTGTACGGTGGGTGTCCTCGCTTCTAAACCATACGATGAATCGGACTATATCCGGGATTTTGAGACATTCTTGCACTGGGACCGTCGTAAGCAGGAAACGAGGGAAGTCTCTTATCTTCCAATCAAGCGGTACACGGATTCGCGATACGTCGGACGCTTGGCATCGGACTTGAGTGAGTCCGTGCGAGAAACGCTCAAGTCCGGCCAATATATCGGTGGTCCAGAAGTGAGCGCTTTCGAGACTGAATTCGCAGCTCTCTGCGGCGCGGAACAGGCGGTCGGCGTTGCGAATGGGCTGGAGGCCCTTCAACTCTGCCTGATGGATGCCGGTATCGGATGCGGCGACGAAGTGATCTTACCCGCTCACACCTTCGTCGCCACAGCATTGGCGGTGACCCAAGTTGGCGCGGAGCCAGTCTTGGTCGATGTGGAACAAGACACCGGTCTTATCGATGTGAGTCAGGTGGCCGCGGCAATCACGCCGCGAACGCGGGCGATCATCCCGGTCCATCTCTATGGACATCCCGTCGATATGGACCCGCTCACGGCCCTCGCGAAATCGCATAACATCCTCGTGATCGAGGATGCCGCCCAGTCTCATGGTGCCGCTTATAAAGGGCGCCCCTGCGGTAGCTTGTCAGAGGCTGCCGCATTCAGCTTCTATCCGACGAAGAACCTCGGGGCGGCGGGGGATGGCGGTGCGGTCACAACAACCACCGTATCCCGCGCGGAGCGGATACGCACGCTTGCAAATTATGGATCTCGTGTTCGCTATGAACATGAGAAGCTCGGACTGAACTCTCGTCTGGATCCTATCCAGGCAAGCATCCTTCGCCGGAAATTGACCGAGCTTGGGGGCTGGAATGAGCGTCGACGGGCGCTGGCTAACCGATACCAGCGCGGACTCGGTGGGATCGAGGGCCTTGTGACACCGGTTGTACGGCCTTGGGCCGAACCCGTTTGGCATGTATATGCCGTTCAGGTTCAGGAGGGTCGGCGAGAAGCGTTGCAGGACTATCTCCGGGAACATGATATTGGTACCAACATTCATTATCCAATCCCAATTCACAGGCAGCCGTGTTTTTCTAACAAGCGTTGGCGCGCGGAGGGCTTTCCCATCGCCGACCAATTCTGCTCACAGACGCTGAGCCTTCCTCTCGATCCGCTCCACTCGGATGATGAGATCGACAGGGTGATCGATGTCGTTCGCAACTATTTCAGGGCCGGTCGCTCTGAGCGGGCTACCCCTAATGTCGGATGACCTTGAAAATCAGCGATCGGTAGATCTGGCGACGATTGATCTCAACTATGATGGATTTCGAGCCTTGGCTCGAAATACGCATCTTTCTCTGCATGAGAGGACGGGGTTTCCGGATTCGTATCGTGCCGGACAAGAATCCGCAATCTTGTCAGATATTCAAAGTAAATTACCCGCCTTAAACCGCCAAGGGCAGGTCATCGTCGATGTGGGCCCAGGGTGCGCCGAACTCCCGCGCTTGCTGATTGAACTGTGCCGTAAGAACGGCCATCGGCTCATCTTGGTCGATTCGCCCGAGATGTTGACGCAACTCCCAGATGCCGACCACGTCATAAAGATAGCAGGTCCGTTTCCTGCCGTTGCAGACGCCGTGCGCGATACCGCCGGGGACGTTGGTGTCGACGCGCTGTTGTGCTACAGTGTTTTGCAATACATGTTCGTGGATGGAAATATCTTCGATGTGATTGATGCCACGATCGACCTGCTGGCGCCGGGCGGCGACGCCTTGTTTGGCGATGTTCCGAACGCATCGAAGCGGCTGCGCTTCTTTTCCTCGCCGAATGGACAGCGTTTCCACCGCGCCTTTTCCGGCCGAGACGAAGATCTAAGTGTAACTCATTATGACCTGGATCGGGGCCGCATCAACGATGCGGTTCTGGCCGCTCTGGTTCAACGTGCGCAACTCGCGGGGTGCCACGGTTACGTCTTGCCTCAGGCGGAGGGCCTACCCATGGCAAACCGTCGTGATGACCTCTTGATCCGGCAGCCTTAATCATGAGCCTCAGCGGCGGTAAACCCCTGCTTATTGTTGGCGGCGGCGAAATCGCAGCGCTTGCGTGCGAATATTTTCGACATGACTCGGACTTCATGCCGGTCGCCTTCGCCGTCGAACGCCCCTATCGCACCAGCGACACTTTCCAGGGATTGCCTCTCGTCGATCTTGATGAGGTTACGCAGCGATTTCCTCCTGGGCAAGTGGACGCCTTTGTTGCTGTTGGAGATACTCAGCTCAACCGTCTCCGCAGGCGCCTTTATGATACAATAAAACGACACAACTACCGGGTTGCGAGTTATGTAAGCTCACAGTGTTTCCGTTGGCATAACGTCGAGATTGGCGAGAACTGCTTCATCTTGGAGCATAATACTTTGCAGCCGTTCGTAAAAATCAAGAATAATGTTACTCTATGGAGTGGAAACCATATCGGGCATAGCACGACGATTCATGAAAACGTTTTTATCACATCTCATGTCGTTATTTCGGGCTTCTGCGAGATTGAAAAATCGTCTTACATCGGTGTGAATGCGAGCCTCGCTCACCATGTGACTATCGCAAGTGACAATTTCATTGCGATGGGCTCTGTCATCGGTGCATCGACTGAGCCGGACGGTGTGTATCAAGGCAACCCTGCGGAACGTCGAAAGGTTGCAGCCACTCGCTTCTGCCGAGTCAAGGAATCCTGACGGCTAAAAATCTGTACGTGCTATGATCGAAGTCATACCATACACTCATGACCGGGCGATTGAGTGGAATACCTTCAATATATCTGCGCGCAATGGCCATTTTCTGTTCGACCGCGCCTTCATGGAATATCACGCAGATCGCTATGTGGATTCCTCGCTCTTGGTCTTCAGCGACAACGAACTTGTCGCCTTGCTGCCGGGGAACCGGGTCGGAAGTGACGTTGTCTCACATGGAGGCTTGACGTTTGGTGGCTTAGTTCTGAGCGAACGTGCAACCGCCCCCCGGGTCATTGCCATCCTCCAGGAAATTATGACGTATTGGCGCCGATGCGGCGTCTCCGGCCTCACCTACAAGGCCGTGCCCCATATCTATCATCGTCGCCCAACCGAGGAAGATCTATACGCGTTGACGAGACTCGGGGCGCGCCTCGTTCGCCGCGACCTGACGACCACCATTGATCTGCGCGCGCCTGGTCGTCGCGGGTCGCGGCGCGTTCGCGGGGCGCGCACTGCACGTCGGGCAGGCCTGCAGGTTGGACGGTCCGAGCGCTGGTCAGACTATTGGGCGTTGCTGCATGCGACGCTCGAAGAACGTCATGGGGTCGCCCCGACCCATAGTTTGGACGAGATAGTACGTCTCGCCGATCTCTTTCCCGACAACATTCGGCTTTTTGTTGCCGAGGAAGCCGGTGTCGTCGTAGCGGGAACGGTGATCTTCGAAACTCAGACCGTCGCCCATGCGCAATACATCGCCACCGGTTTGCGCGGTCGTGAAACCGGGGCGCTCGATCTGGTCTTCGAGGAAACGATCGCGCGCTATGTTTCAGAAAAGCGATTCTTCGATTTTGGAATTTCCACGACAGATGCCGGCCGGGTTCTCAACGAAGGTTTAGTCTGCCAAAAGGAAGAGTTCGGCGGAAGTTCGGTTGTCCACGACGTCTATCGTTTAGATTTGATTTAATGCATCAGGGGGCACTTCAATCCGGAGAGCTCGACGTCCTGATCCCGCGGGGACTTCATGCGTGCCTTACCAGAGAACCATCCAACGATCGATCTTATGGCCGATCTTCGGCGGTATCTGAATTTTTCGAACGAAAATTATATCGTTTATAATTCTGATGTGCGTGAGGCTGGGCTCGATCCATTCGCGCATTTTATTCAATTTGGTCGCTATGAGCGGAGCCGGACATTCGGCTTTCACACCCGTGAAGGTTGGGCAGAAGCCGCTGGTTTTCACGCGGACGCGTATCTGTCCCGTTATCCGGATGTGTCGGAGGCCGGGCTGGATCCACTCTGGCATTTTTGTGAGTTCGGCTTCTGGGAAGGGCGTCTGGTAGACCGCCTTCAAGCCTCGCTGGTGTGGGAACAGCTTGGAGTTGATTGCAGTGTCCACGCGCCGACCGGCGATGGGCGCGGGGTTGGCGGTCTCGGTCTCGAAGGTATCGAGCCTCAGCAGCGACGGTCCGCCCTCAGGTCTTTTCTGCGGCTTGGACCGAAGGGCTTGTACGGGTCAGACGCGGCGATCTTGCTGGGATACGTCGCCTTGACGGTGGGTGAGCCCGCAATTGCCGAAGCGTTCTTCGAAACCTATCGCGTCGGCCCACCGTACGTTCTGAAGCCAGGGGAAGCGAAACGTCCGTCCGTGGCCGTCTTCCCGGCAAAATCCCTTACCGATTACTGTTTCGATAGTGGGATCGTGCCAGCAAACATCAGTCCATCAGAATACTGTGATGTCCCCGCATGGAGCGTCCGTGACCGGCGCGGTTATGCGGAAGACATGACGCCTGCCGTCCGTTCGACGAGCGCAGACATATTTATGGCCGGCTTACCCAACGTGACGATATTTCCAGGGAGGAGTTTCGTCTTATCGCAGCAAAATATCATTGTTTTCTGCGAAGATGTGCCGGACGTTGAACCCGGGGTAAACTTGGAGGCCAAAAGCGGAATCGTAGCTTTTCTCGGCGGCCTTGCTGCTGTGGACTGGTCTGGCGATCCGATCGATGCTTCGGTTCTGCCCGGTGGCATCTCCCTCTTGGGTGCAAATTCACGAGATCTCCAGAGCTGGGTGCTGGAGAAGCTGCCCCGTCTGAGGGCTGCGGGGGACGACGCCGGTTGGCCTGCGCTCGTCGAAGCCGGATTGCCGTCGCAATACGAGGCGTGGGCGACGATCCTTTGTCCGAATGCTGAGTTCATCAGCATTTCGGCGCCGCGCCTCGTCCAAGAGTTGAAGGTCATCTGGCCGACGCAGGGGCGCGAATCATGTGGTTTGCCGTCTCCATCGGTCTTGAGTCTGATCAAGGGGCTGGTCAACGATCCGGCGGATATCTCAGCCGTCTCTCGTCTGTTTCAATCGAAAGGTTTTGCGGAACCCGCCGGGATGGTGAACCGGAATTCGGCCGTGCTTCAGGACCAGCTCGGCCGCTCGGGTTTTATCGCCCTCGATCCGGCTGTGACGTCGGTACCGGATCAGCTTCGCGCCGCGCAGGCAGCTTCGATCGTCGTCGCCGAGATGGGGCCCGCTCTTATCAATCTGATTGCTTGCCGACCCGAAACGCCGATTGTGATTGTTTGCAACGAGTCCGGCGAGGATGCTTTCGGCACGGTCGCGTGCATTGCGGGCGCAGCTGAATGCCGCGTGATTTTTTTCAAAGGTCTTGAACTGAAATTCACCCATCCCACGGCGGCGTGCAATGACTATTTGGTCGATGTGGCCAGCTGCATCGAGCTGATCGGCGATGTCTGTCCATAGGGCCCGTCATCCGGGGCGTCAGCACGGCGGCGCGAGTCCGCTCGCGGACGCTCAGGAGCGATCCCGCGTTGAGAGCCGCCCGTGATCCCGCTTGGGTCACGCGGCAAGGCCGCAGTGGAAACCAGGATGGTGTCTACCGGCGCGATGCCCGCAGGGTTCTGAAACCCCCTCATGAGAGATCTCGACCGTCGCATTCTCGATCGTTCGGTTCGGGGCGATTGGACTTGGCTGAAGGATGATACGGTGCTGGGAGTGATGGACCGAGGCTGGGCCGTGGGCGATATGATCCCGGCAAGCCGGTCGGCACAGCCGGTTCGATGAGGTCTCTTCTGGCTTGATGAGGTCTCTTGCGGATAAGAGCGCTGTTGCGTCGGAAGCGCCACGGACGGCCAGGGGAAAGACCAACGGTCGTTGTGGAGTGCCGCGAGCCTCCGCCCTGGGGGTCCGATGCTCGGAGAGGCGGCCCCGCTCACCGTAGGATCTTCACTCAGAGCCTCGACATGATCAATGACAGGGCGTTCCGCCGGGCGCTGCGCAACATTTTCGGTCTCGACCGCGATTTCGGGGCCGTCCAGCGGCTCTCGACGGCCGAGCTATTCGACGCTGAATGGTATCGGGCAACGCAGGCGCCCGAAGTGCCGCCGGGACAGGCAGCGCGACACTACCTGCAAGAAGGCGCCGCACGGGGGCTGAGCCCCGGCCCCTCGTTCGACGGGCCCTGGTACCTCGCCAACAACCCCGACGTCGCGGCTGCGGGCCTGAACCCGCTGTTGCACTATCTCGAGAACGGCCGCGCCGAGGGGCGGCCGACGCATCCGTACGTCGATCCCAAGGCAGTGGCGCGCATCGCGAACTCCGACCTGTTCGATGCGCATTGGTACCACGCGACGCAGGCCCCCGACGTGGCGGTGGACCAAGCCGCACGGCACTACTTGCAGGAGGGCGCCTCGCGTGGCCTGAGCCCTGGCCCCCTCTTCGACGGACCGTGGTATCTCGAGAACAATCGCGACGTCGCCACGGCGGGGTTGAACCCGCTGTTGCACTACGTGGAATGCGGGCGTTCCGAGCAGCGGCCGGTTTGCCCGGTTGTCGATCCTGCGGCCCTGGCGCTGATCGCAGCTTCGGATCTGTTCGATGCGGCGTGGTACCGGGAAACCCAAGCCCGCGACATAGCGCTAGACCGGGCTGCGCGGCACTACCTGCAAGAGGGGGCCGCGCGTGGACTGAGCCCGGGCCCGCTCTTCGACGGGGCGTGGTACCTCAAGACCAACCGCGATGTCGCGGCAGCGGGTCGGAATCCCCTGCTGCATTACCTGACCGACGGGAGACGGGAGGGGCGGCCGATCTGTCCGTTCGCCGACCCGGAAGCGCTGGCGCGGATCGAGGCCTCCGCGTACTTCGATGCGCCGTGGTATCTGGCGACCTACCGCCCCGAGCTGCCGCCGGACCGGGCTGCGCGCCACTACCTCCTTGAGGGAGCAGCGCTCGGGATGAATCCCGGTCCGCTGTTCGATGGGCTGTGGTACCTCGGGAACAACCCCGACGTAGCCGAAGCCGGCCTGAACCCGCTGCTGCATTATCTTGACAGTGGATGCGCGGAGGGACGGCCCATCGCTTTGGCCTACACCCACGATGCCTGCGCGCAGGCGATCGAGAGGCGCTCTGTCATTCTGCGGACCAGCGTGGGGGCTCAGGTCGTCGTCGTCATCCATGCTTTCTACGTCGACGTATTCGAGGACCTCCTCCCGCCCCTCGTGCGCGCGGTCCCGAATTTCGACCTGCTGGTTTCGACCGACGAGCCCGCGAAGAAGCGCGCGATCGAGGCGGCTGCGACGCGCGCCGGTCTGGAGCACCGCTGTCGGGTCTCGCTGGTGGGCAACCGCGGCCGCAATTTCGGACCCCTCTTCACCGTGTTCGCGCAGGACATCCTGCGTTACGACCTCGTACTCCACGTTCACACCAAGAAATCGCTGTTCAGCGGCGCCGAGCAGGTGCGCTGGCGCGACGAGATCTATCGGGCGCTGTTCGCGAATTCCACCTGTGCCGCCATCGCCCTGGCGCTGCTGGAGGAGGACCGCCAGATCGGTCTGTTCTTCCCCGAAACCAGTGCGCATATCGTCTATTGGGCGCATACATGGCTGGCGAATATCGGCACCGGCCACGGGCTGCTCGCCCGGCTCGGCCTGTCCTACGACGGGTTCGACGAGTATCTGGACTATCCGGTCGGTGGCATGTTCTGGGCACGCGTCGATGCCCTGCGACCGCTGCTGATGGCAGGGCTGACCCTCGACGACTTCCCGGAGGAGCACGGCCAGACTGACGGGACGCTCGCCCACGCGATCGAGCGGGTGATCCCCCTGGTGTGCCGTTCGCAGGGCTACCGCGCCGTCTGCTTCGACTACGACCGCGGGCTCGCCCGCTACGGGAGCAGCGCCCGCAACTGGCATCAGTACAGCGCCCGGACCCAGGATCAGGCGCTGCAGGCGTTGCGCGATGTCGATCTCGTCTCGTTCGACCTGTTCGATACACTCGTGTGCCGTCCGGCCCGGCGCCCGGATGCCGTGCTCAAGCTCGTCGAGCATCGCATCGCGATGGAGGAAGGCCGCCCCATTCCGCTCTTCGCGGAGCGCCGGGCTGCCGAGAACCGGGTCCGGGCCCGTCGTCACCACCAGGGCGACGTCGATTTGTCGGAGATCTACGCGGAACTCGCGGCCTCCGGCCCGATCCCCCGCGACGTGGTCGCGCGGGCGCATGCGTTGGAGAAGCGGATCGACCTCGGAGCCCTGCGCCCGCGCACGGAGGTCATCGCCGTCCTCAGAGCCGCGCATGAAGGCGGCAAGCGCATCGTCCTGATGACGGACACTTACTACGAGGAGGCGGACATCCGCGGCATCCTCCGCGAGGTCGGAATCGCCGACCTGTTCGCGGCGGTCTATGTCTCGAACGCGATCGGCGCCCGCAAGGACAGGGGCGACCTGTGGGCCCATGTCGAGGCCGTCGAAGGGGTGCCGCGCACCCGCTGGCTGCATGTCGGCGACAACGAGCATTCCGATATCCAGGCGGCGTGCGACCGCAACATCCGGTACCTGCACGTCGCGCATCCGGCCAAGATCCTGGCCCAGAGCGGGTTTGCCCGCGACGAAGGCGACCTCGCGCGGACATGGCCATCCGATCTCGTCGTCGGCCACGCCATGCTGCATCTCTGCGGCAACCCGTTCCTAGGGCGCGCGAAACGACCGTACCTCTCGCTCGGCTCGACCCGCGAGGTCGGCTATGCCGTGTTCGGGCCGCTCATGCTGCTCTTCATGTCCTGGCTGATCCGGCACGAGGCCCTGGCCCGGGTCGAGCGGCTGTATTTCCTCGCCCGCGAGGGCGATTTTTTGGTCAAGATCTACCGCCTGATCCAGGAACGCTACGATCTGAAGACCCTGCCGGAGGGCAGGTACTTCTACGTTTCTCGCCAGATGGCGATCGGTGCCGCCCTCGCGAAGGGGTTCCGCCCGGACCTGGTGACGGAGGCCGGACGCTACGTCGGCAGCCTTCAGGGGCTTCTCTGGAACAGGACCAGCTTCACGGCCCCGGCGCATCTCGGGCTGGACCGCCACGACGTGCGGTTGCCGAACGATGCGGCGGTCGTCCGGCGCGTGATGAGCTCCCTGGAGGCGGAGATCATGGCGCACGCCGCCGACCTGAACGAGCGGTTTCGCGCCTACGCCCGCCAGGAGAAGCTGGACGCCGACGGGAGCTACGGCGTGGTCGATGTCGGGTACTCGGCCACGATCCAGAAGATGATGCAGGTGGCGCTCGGCCGGCCGCTGACCGGCTTCTACATGACCACCCTCGACACGGCGGCTGCGGTCGAGAAGGACGGCGGCTCCGCGTTCGGCTGCTTCAGCGCGGGCCAGGACGATCCCGAGACATCGTCCCTGCCCGTCCTGGCCCACGCGCTCGCCGTCGAGGCCTTCCTGACCGCACCCCACGGACAGGTGGTCGACTACGATACGGCGGGCGGGCGGATCGCGCCCCTGTTCAAGGCGGACCCGCGCAGCCCGGCCGAGCACGCCATCCTCTCCGAACTGCACGCGGGCGCCGAGCAGTACATCACCGAAACCCTGGACCTCTATGGAGCGGACCTGCTCAAGGCCGACATCGCCTCGCGGGGGCCACAGGAATTCCTACGCATGCTGATGGAGGGCCTGATCACCACACCGTCCGAACCGATGCGGGCCCTCGGCGTCGAGGACGATTTCTGCGGTCTCCCGATCCACAAGGTGTACGCCAATCCATAGGGACGACCCACCCGTTCGGGGGCGGACTCCGCCCGGGCTTCGTCCGACGGGCCGGCGCGCGGCGCGAGTTGCCTGGCGAAGGGCGGGCTATCCCGCGGATTGCGTGCGCGCGAGTGCCCGCAAGATCTGGCTCGGCGCTACCGAATAGTTCGCATGCATCGGGTGTACGCCCTCGGCGTGCTGCGTCGCGCCGCGAACGAACAGGAGGCGGGCGCCGCTGGACTCGACGAAGCTGGTGAAGCCGCGGAAGTAGAAGGCCGGACTTTCGTGGGTCAGGGCCACGACCTGGGCATCCGGTCGGCAGAAGATGCAATTGATGAGGGCGGAACTCGCCGACCCGACGATGATCGCGGCCGAATGGTAGAGCCTCACCTGCTCGGCGAACGTCAGATGCTCCGGGTGAACGACCTCGAAGCCGTGGGGCCTCAAGGCCTCGACGATCTCCGCCTCGTTGACGAGCTGGCGCTGCGTGAAGCCGCGCCGGGACAGGACGATCCGCCGTCCCGCGGGCCCGAGACCGCCCGGATGCTCGGAGAGCCGCTCCAGGATCGCGCGCCGCATGGCGGCGAGCACGTCCTGCGGCCAGATCGCGTCGTAGGTCGGCAATCCTTCCCGTGTGTCGAAGGGGAAGAAAGCCGGTACGGGAGCGATGCCCAATTCGCGAAACCGGGTCGCGACCGGGGGCAGCACGATCACGGGTCGATCCCGCGTGTCCATGAGTTCGATCACCTGTCGGTGGGTGTCCGGCATATGATCGTCGACGCAGATCGGCAGGTGCGCCGGGCAGGCGGGGTCGTTGAACCACAGCATGCGCGGGGCGAACTCGAGCAACCAGTGGCCGTATTGCCGGCTCTGAAATCCGAACATCATCAGGCCGGCCTCGATCTCGCGGATCTCGGCCGGCGCCTCGATCAGGGCACGGCCGGCGCCCCAGACGGCCGTCATGATCTGTCCCGGATTGACCCCGTCCTTGATGTCCGCAACGCCGCTCAGCGGATGGGCCGCCAGGTCGTAGATCAGGCGCTGGCCGTGCAACACGACGTTGCTCCGGGGGAAGGTCAGGCAATCCGTGAACAGGGCGACGTATTGCGGCGGCGCATCGAGGGTTCCGGGTTGGGAGGTCAGCGCGATCGGGCCGTCAAGGAACCGCACCTCCGGCTCGGCCATCCTGCGGCCGGCCAGCAACTCGCGATAGACGCCCTGCCCTTCATGGGCGGCCTGCCGGGCCGAGACGATGTCGTAGATACCAACGGGGCCAAGGCCGGCGATTGTCCGGGTACTCTCGTGAAGAGCCGCAGCCTCCTCGTGCCGGCCCGCCTCCGCGAGGGCGTTCATCTGCAGGATGCGCAGGTTCCGGATCTTGGTGCTGATGTTGTGGCCGTCCCCGGTCGCAAGCCCGGCATCCCCGCCATTGAGCGCGAAGGCGAGGCGGTAACATTGGACCGCAGGTTCCGCCCGGTACCGGCACTCGTGATCCCAACCCACCCGCAGGAGAGTTGCGGCGACCTCACGGAGGGCCGGCTCGGCGCCGCCGCCCCGCCTCATCTCCGCGACGAACGCCGACGCTTCGTCCCAGAGTCCTCGCTCGACGAGGTCGCGCAGGCGCGCCGTCGCGGCGGTCGTCCGCCAGCGCTCTTGGCCCCGCGGGTCGAGCGGGGCGGCGAGATCGTAGGCGCGGGCCGCAGCCCCAAACTGGCCGCTGCCTTCGAGCCTGAACCCGAGCGCTTCCAGATGGCGCAGGGTCGCGATCGCGCGTGCTTCCCCTGGAGGCTCCATGCTGAGCAGGGTGGCCAGCGCCTCGATCTTGTCCGGGGCGTTGCCGCTATCGATCGACCGGATCAGGTCGATGAAGATCGCCGTCGGCCGCATGGTTCTCCCGTCCGTCGTCCTCGGATCCAGTGTTGCCCGGGTCAGTAACGGATCGCGGCTGTGGTGACGAGCAACACGCCCGGCGTCGCGCACCGCGTCGCGTCCGGCTCGCCGCGAGCCCGTCCCTACGCGCGGCGGCCATGGATGCGGAGCGCCCAAAGCATCGCGCTTCGCAAGCGCGGCGGACCGCGCCGGCTGGACGGTTGCCGATCCAGGCTATCGCCCGTACCACACCGCCACCGCTCACCGCGTTCTCATGCGTTACCCTGATCGCCGGGCAGCGACGCGCCTGAGGGCGCCGGGAGGTTGAAGGTGCCACATGGTAGTGAACGGCAAGACCGTATTTGACCTGGAGTGAGCGATGAAAAAAAGGGTTTTGGTCGTTCCCGCCGGGACAGAGATCGCCCATGAGGTCATCGAAAGCCTGAGGTTTTCAAAATTCTGGGATGTCCATGGCGGAAATTCCGTCAAGGATCATTCTGAGATACTCCTCGGGGATAAATGCCACTTCGTTCCTTTCGTCATCGATCCGAACTTCGTGCCTTCCGTGCAGGATCTGGTCCGGAAGCTGAATATCGACTTCGTCATCCCAGCGCATGACGAGGCGCTGTTCCGGCTTGCCGGTCGCATCGAGGGGGCCATCGTCGCCGGACCTCTGCCGGACCTTGCCGAAGTTCTGAAGTTGAAATCGACAACGATTGCAAAATTGCAGGGCGTTGTTCCCGCGCCCCAGGTCTATGCCCCCGGGGAGGAGATTTTCCCCGTCTTCTGCAAGCCCGATCGTGGGCAAGGTTCGCGGGGCGTCAAGATCGTTCACGATCGCGATGAACTGGAGCGGATGCGCGAGTCGGACGGCAATCTCATCGTTCAAGAATTGCTGACGGGCGAGGAGGTTACGGTCGACTGCTTCTCCGACCCGGCTGGCCGCGTCCTGTTTGCAAGTGCCCGCAGCCGGGTGCGCACGACCGGCGGCATCTCCGTTCGCTCGCGTTTGGTCGACGATGACGAGCTCCCGCATTTCGCGGGCAAGATCTCGGACGCGCTGCGTCTGACGGGAGCGTGGTTCTTCCAGATGAAGAAGGGTGCCGATGGGCACTACAAGCTGCTGGAGGTGGCCAACAGGATCGCGGGTTCCTCCGGATTCCAGCGGGTCCGCGGCGTCAACTTCATGGATGCGTGGCTTCACCAGCTCTCCGGCCAGGCGGTGAACTTTCACGTCCCGGCCGATTTCAGCTTCGTGTATGATCGCGCGCTCTACGTTAAGACGATCGTCAGATCGGAAATTCACACCCTCTATGTCGACTTCGATGATACGTTAATCTTGGATGGTAGCCAGATAAACCATCGCTTGATCGGAATTCTGTATGGCGCTAAATTCAACAAGCGCAAAAGGATCGTCCTCTTAACGAGGCATGACGGTATCGTCGAAGAGAAGCTTGCGCGGATAGGCCTCGAAAAATTCTTCGACGAAATTATCCACCTCAAGAATGGGGAGAGGAAGTCTCAGTACGTTCGCGGGCCGGATGCGATGTTCATCGACGACTCGTATCGGGAGCGCGTAGACGTCGCCGAGATGTGTGGTGCGATCACGGTCGGTCCGGAGTCCCTCGATCTCGTCGAAGGTATCTTATGATCCGGGCGACATCACAGACCGAGCGGCTCGTTCTCTTCGGCGCCGGAGCGCTGGCGCGCGAGATCTTGGTCGTGCTCCCGCGGCTGCAGACCCTCGGACGTGCGATCGAGTTTGTCGCCTGTCTCGTCGATCCGGACATCGCGGCCGCCGACCGTCTCCAGGATCGCCCGGTGTCCCGGAACATCGATGACTTTGCCGGCGACGAGACCCTCCGCTTCGTCGTGGCGCTGGGTGAGCCGAGGGCACGGGCACGGGCGGTGGAGCGCCTGCGCGCGATTGGTGCACGCTTCGCCTCGATCATCGATCCGGCGGCGCTGATCGGTGCGAGCAGCAGCGTGGGTGAGGGCTCGATGATCCTCGGTCACGCCTCCATCACGGCGGATGCCCATCTGGGCGCTCATGTGCTGGTCAACCCGGGCACCACGATCGCGCACGACAACCGGATCGGGGATTTCGCGACCCTGAGCCCCGGTGTGCATCTGGCCGGACGCGTCACCATCGAGGAGGGCGCCTTCCTCGGCACGGGGGCCTCCGTGATCCCGGGGATCCGGATCGGCGCCCACGCCCTGGTCGGCGCCGGCGCGATCGTGATTCGGGATGTCCTGCCCAGGCACACCGTCGTCGGCAATCCCGCCCGCATCCTGCGCCGCGACTAGAGCGCTCCACCGAAATGGAGCCGGTTCGGCGCAAGAGAGCGCGACAAAACAAAGGCTTAGAGCCGTGCCCGATTGCACCGCGATCGGGCCGGCTCTAGCCTATCCGGGCGGCGCGAGTCTGGGGACGAAGCTGTCCCGCCGCACCGAGCAGGCTGCGGCGCGCCGTGGCCTTCGGACCCTGGATGCAGGACGGATCATGCGCGGCCGACCCTCTCCAGGGCGCGCAGGACTTGGTCCGGCGAGACCGTATAATTGGCGTGGAACGGATGCACGCCCTCGGCCCGCTCGGTGGTGCCGCGCACGAAGAGCAGGTCGGCACCGCTCGACTCGATCATGCTGGTATAGCCGCGGAAGTTGAACGACAGGCCTTCGTGGATCAGCGCGACGACCTTGGCACCGGGCCGGCAGAAGATGCAGTTGGTCAGCGCGGAACTCGCCGATCCGACGATGATGTCGGCCGCGTGGTAGGTGGCGATCTGCTCGGCGAAGCCGAGGGTCTCGGGGTGGACGACCTCGAACCCGTGCTGCTGCAGGATGCCGACGATCTCCGCCTCGTTCAGAAGCTGGCGCTGCGCGAAGCCGCGCCGCGAGAGTACGATCCGCCGGCCCGTCCGGCGCAGGTCGACGCCGTGCGCCGCGAGCCGCTCGAACACACGGGCTCGCAGGTCGGCGAAGACGTCGCCCGGCCAGACGGCATCGTAGACCGGGTGACCGGGGTGTGTGTCGAACGGGAGGAGGGTCGGCGCCGGCGCGAGGCCGAGTTCCCGGAATCGCGCCGGCACCGCCGGTAGTGGCAGCACCGGCCGGTCGCGCGCGTCGATCAATTCGATGATCTGCCGATGCGTCTCCGGCATGTTGTCGTCGATGCAGAGCGGGAGACCGGACGGGCAGGCGCGGTCGTTGAAGCACAGCATGCGCCCGACGAATTCCAGGAGCCAGTGGCCGTAATTCCGGCTCTGGAGGCCGAACAGCATCAGGCCCGCGTCGATCTCCTGAAGCCGAGGCGGGGGCGCTACGAGGGCGCGTCCGCTGCCGTAGGCGGCGATCATGATCTGATCGGGATTGACGCCGTCCCGGATATCGAAGGTGGCGCTCTGCGGATGCGCGGCGAGGTCATAGATCAGGCGGTCGTCCTGGAGCACGACGTTGCTGCGCGGGAACGCCAGACAGTTCCGGAACAGCGCGACATATTGGGGCGGGGCGTCGAGGGAGCCGGTCTGGGATTCGAGCGCGACCGGGCCTTCGAGGAACCTGATCTCAGGCTCGCGGATCCGGCGGCCCGGCCGCACCACGTGGTAGAGGCCCCGGCCGTCGGCGGCGGCTTGCTGCGCCGACCTGATGTCGTAGATGCGCATCGGCCCGAGGCCGAGCAGGCTGCGCGTCTGCTCGTGCAGGGCGATGGCCTCCTCGTGTCGGCCGTCCTCCGCGAGCGCGCGCATCTGGAGGATCCGGATGTCCCGGATCTTGCGCTCGAGCGTGTGCCCGTCGACCGTCGCGAGCCCATGGCCGCCGCCGCTCAGCTCGTGCGCCAGCCGGTAGCATTGCACCGCGGCCTCCGCCTCGTAGCGGCATTCGTGATGCCACGCGAGACTCATCAACGCGTCGATGCCCGCCTTGATCGCCACGCCCGGATTCCCGTCGCGCCGCAGGGCGGCCACCCGCGCCGTGGCCTCATCGAAGCGCCCTTGCCCGCACAGGCCCCGGAGGCTCACGGTGACGGCGGCCGTCCGCCAGCGCTCGCGGTGGTCCGCATCGATATCGGCGATCAGCTCGTAGGTCCCGGAGGCTTCCACGGGGCGGTTGCTGCCCTCCAGCCGGAAAGCGAGGGTCTCGAGGTGTTGCACGATGGACGCTGCGCCCACGCCCGCTGCAATCTCCCTGGACGCGACCGCGGCGAGCTCTCCGAGGATCCGGGACGCGTTGGCGCCGCCCACGCCCTTGACCAGATCCATGAACGCCGCGCTCGGCCGCATGTTGCCCTCCTGTCCCCTCGCCGTGGGGATCACGATCTGACCGGTATCGGAAGCCGCCTCCCCTGACGAGCGCGACCGGTCGCGGTCCAGCGCCGATCCCGGGGCGCATCGATGCGCGGGCGGGCCGACGACTCGTTCGCTGCCCAATCACGCACAGGCACCCGAAGGCTCCGGCCTCACCCGTGATCCCGTCCGTGCCAAGCTTTGCCGGTCAGGCTGCCCGTCGGGGCGCCTTCCGCACCCCTGCACGGGCATGTATAGCGGGCCTCGTCGCTGGATTGCATGGGTGACGGCGATCGAGAGCGAAGGCGTGGTCGAGCGATGATCCCGGTACTGATCCCGAGCCTCCCGGAGACGGACGCGATCGTCCCCTACCTGCGCCGGATCGACGAGGCCCACATCTACAGCAACTACGGGCCCCTGACCAAGGCGTTCACCGACCGGCTGTGCCGGCTCATCGGCGCGCAGAGCGGTGACGGCCCGGTCCACGCGGCGCTGACCAGCAACGGCACTACGGCGATCGAACTCGCCCTGCGCTACCGCAGCGCGGGCCGCCCCGGCCGGTATTGCGTCATGCCGTCCTGGACCTTCATCGCCTCCGCCCATGCGGCGGCCAATGTCGGGCTCACGCCCTACTTCACCGATGTCGATCCCGGGTCCCTGGCGCTTACGCCGGAGATCGCCGCCCGCGCCCTGCGGGCCAATCCCGGCGACGTCGCGGCGGTCGTCGTCGTGAGCCCATGCGGCGCACCGATCGAGATCGAGGCCTGGGAGGCATTCGAGGCCGAGTACGGTGTCCCGGTGATCTTCGACGCCGCGGCCGCCGGCTTGAATCTTCGGCAGGTCGGCGCGCAACCGCTGTGCATCAGCCTGCACGCCACCAAGGCGCTCGGGATCGGGGAAGGCGGCGCGATCATCACGGCTGATGCCGCGATGGCGGCGGCGATCACCGGGATGACGGGGTTCGGGTTCGCAGCCGGCAGCCGCGTCTCGGAGATGCGCGGCGGGAACTACCGCATCTCCGAATATGCCGCCGCCGTGGGGCTCGCCGTCCTCGACGGCCTCGACGCGCGCATCGCCCGGTTACGCGAGGTCTCGCTGGCCTATGTGGCGGGGTTCGAGGCGATCGGCGTGCCGATGCAGGCGGGCTTCGGCCGCGACTGGCTGACGATGACCGCCAACGCGATCTTCGACGCCGGCGCCGTCGCCGAGGTGACCGCGGCCTTCGACCGGTCCGGGATCCAGTGGCGGCGCTGGTATGGCGGCGGCTGCCACACGCACCCGACCTTCGCCACCTGCCCCCACGACGGCCTTGCCGCGACGCGGGGCGTGGCCGAGACCACGATCGGCATACCGTTTTTCCCGAGCCTCGCGCCGGAGCAGATCGCGGAAGTCTGCGGGTGCGCCGGGCAGGTCCTGTCATCCCGCTGAGCTGCCATCCGAACGGGCGACGATGATGGGCGAGGCATTCCGGCAGATCCTGGTTCAGGCTGCCCAATCCGGCACGCAGGAGGGGCTGGAGGCCCTGGAACGCGCCCTGAGCGCAGCAGAGCCGAGTGACGTGGCCGCCCAGCATCTCGCGACGCTCGGATTTCGGTTCGAGTCCGAGGATAGGGTGGGGCTCGCCGCCCAAGCCTACGCGCTGGCCGCGCGGGTTGCCCGGTCCCGGGCGCCGCGCTACCGGCTCGCCGCGATCCGTGCCCGGATCCTCGACCTGTGCGGGCGCGACGACTTCGATCCGGTCGAGCCGTTGCTGGACGATCTCCAGCAGGCCAAGACGGCGGCCGAGGATCCCGGCCGGGCGGATCCCTCCTTCGTCGACCTGGGATGGGCGTGCGAGATGCACGGGGAGGTCGAGCGGGCCGTACGCTTCTACCTGCTCGCCCGGATCGCCCGCGACCATCACGGCGGCGCGGCGCTGACGCATGACGGCGACACCTTCGAGGTGAAGATCAAGAACCTGCGCCGCCTGCAGTTCGACGCGCTGCTCGCGGAGGGGCGGTTCGATGAGGCGATCGAACTCCACAAACGGACCGGCCGCGTGCACGGCTCCGCGCCGCTCGCCGCCTACGAGATCGTCGGCGTCAAGGCTCTCGCCGAAGCGGGCGAGGCCTCCTACGTCGAGATCCTGCCCGGCCGCCGGATCGAGGCCCCGGCCCTCAAGTTCTGGGAGCCGCCCCCGCCCCTGCTGTCGGAGCCGGGTGATCTCGACATGCCGCCGCTCTACCTCGCGTTCCTGCAGGAGGCCCACGCGTTTCCGCGCAGCAACGTCGTCGTGAAAGGCGATCGGGTCGTCTACGACGTGGCCGCGCACCCGCGCCGCAAGGACATCCTGATCCAGGACGGGGTCAATCTCGACCAGATCATGATGGCGGCGTTCGGCCGGACCCGCGCCCTGATCGAGATCCCGGAGAACGCGGAGCGGATCGAGGCCGGCTTGGTGATGTTCGGCCTTCAGAGCCGGAACTACGGGCACTGGTTCAGCGAGTTCGTGCCGCGGATGCTCTGCTACAACGATCCGCGCTGCCCGGACGGGATCCCGCTCTGCATCGACGACCACATGCCGGGCACCCACGAGGAGATCCTGTCCCTGCTCGACACCCGCAACCGGCCGGTGATCAAGCTGCCGCCCAGGCCGGTCTCGTTCGGGACGCTCGGCATGGCGCCGGTGCCGGCCTTCTTCCCGTTCGATATGAAGCCCCGGCAAACGTTCTACGACACGATCTGGCCCGCCGACATCTTCGGGATGATCCGGGAGCGGATCCTCGAACGAGCCCGCGAGCGGGGCGTGCTGTCCGAGCGGAACGATCGGCGGCTGTTCATCTCGCGCAAGGCCTTCACGCAGCGCGTCCTTGAGAACGAGCAGGAGGTCGCCGATCGCCTGCGCCCCCTCGGCTTCGAGGTGATCTATCCGGAGACGCTCTCGTTCCTGGAGCAGGTCGCCCTGTTCCACTCCGCGGCCCTGGTCGTCGGGTCGTCGAACTCCTCCCTCAACAACGCGCTCTTCGCCCGGCCCGGATGCCAGATCCTCGGGCTCATTCACGAGGATCTGAGCTTCAACTTCCGCGGCTATACCAGCTACGTCGAGGCCGGCGGTGCGCAGATCACGTTCCTGCGCGGCAAGTCGAGCGCGCGGAAGGACAACGTGCATGCCTTTCACGCCAATTACCGCGTCGATCCGAAGCGGGTCACCGACGCGGTCGCTCAGCTGACGATGCGTTCGCCTGCCCTTGCCGGCTGCATCAGGACGTGACGGAGGCGGGGCGGGCGCAGAGCCGATCCGCCTCCGGATGGCGCAATGTCCGGCGGCCTGAGCGGCCTGTCGCGGGATATCGGGCACCGGTGGCGACCCACAGGGCTTGCAGGCTTCGCGCCCGCTGATCGACGACGGCAATCGGCCGGGATGTAGCCGAGGATTCGATTGATGCAGACCACTGCTGGCGATGCTGCCCCGGTTCGAGCGCCCTCCGCCGGGTTGGAGGCCGGCCCGGCGCACGAGAGCGCATCGCAACGAGGGCTTGGCCTGGTGACCGAGGCGATCGGGCACGGCCCCAGGCCGTCGCTGGAACGATGGCAGGAGGACTTCTCGACGATCTACCGCAGCGGGTTGTTCGACCACGCGTGGTACGCCGCCCGCTACCCCGATGTCGGCCTGACGGACCTCTCGCCCCTCGAGCATTACGTGAAGTACGGTGCGCGCCTCGGTCGGCAGCCGCGGGCGGATTGTCCAGGCGTCCCGGATGAGACGGCGGACGCTGCGTTCGTCAATCCCCTCGCCGCTTCGATCCGCCGCCGGGATGGAACGACCGCGCAGGCGGATCCGGACAAGCCCGTCGTCTCCGTGTTGTGCACGACCTACAACCACGCGCGGTTCATCGGAGAGACCCTGGAGGGCCTCGTCGGCCAGATCACGGATTTTCCGTTCGAGATACTCGTCGGCGACGATTGCTCGACCGATGAGACCGCGGCGATCATCGCCGCATATGCGGCGCGGCATCCGAACCTGATCGCGGTTCCGCGCGCGCGGAATCTCGGATCCATCAGGAATCTCTCCGATCTCGCGATGCGCGTCCGCGGTGAGTTCGTCGCCTTCTGCGAAGGGGACGACTACTGGACCGATCCGACGAAGCTGCAGAGGCAGGTCGATTTCCTCAGGGACCACCCCGAGTTCACCCTGTGCTTTCACCCCGTGCGCGTCGTCTACGAGGATATGCCGGGCGTCGAGACGATCTTTCCGGCGCATTGCGCCCCCCAGCCGTCCCTGGCCGACCTCGCCACCCGCAACTTCATCCAGACGAACAGCGTGCTCTACCGCTGGCGTTACGGTGCCGGCGAGCCGCTCCGCTTCGACGAGGGCATCGCGCCAGGCGATTGGTATCTGCACCTCATGCACGCGGAGGTCGGGCGTATCGGCTTCCTTCCGCAGGTCATGGCGGTCTACCGTAAGCATGCCGGCGGGATGTGGGCCCACGCCTCCGAACTTGCGCGGCACAGGAAGCTCGGTGGCGCCGAGATCGCGCTGTTCCGCGATTTGCGCGGCCATTTCGGCGGTCGCTTCGCGGCGAGCTTCGCGGCCTCGCAGAGGATGATCTTCGCGCGCCTCGCGGAGGCCTGCCTCGACGAGGCGGACGTGCCCGGTCTGCACAGCCTGATCGCGGCCCATCCCGACATCGCCCACGAGGCCCTCGGCGAGATGGGGTTCGACATCGCGCGCCTGCCGGCCGGCGATGCGGAGATTCTGCGCACTTGGCTGGAGGAGCAGCTCACCGTCAGCGTCGTCGTGACCGCGCCCGACCACGCGACCGATCTCCACCGCTGCCTCGACGGGATCCTCACCCAGCGCGGCCTGTTCCGGCTCCGGATCATCGTTGGCTATGAGCGCGCGGCGCAAGGAGCCGCGCCGACGGTCGAAGCCTGCCGTGCGCTCGATCCGGACCGGATCGCCGTGCGTCCGCGCGCGCAGGATCTCGATCCGCTTCGGAACCTGCAGGATTGCATCGCGGCCTGCGACAGCCGCTACATCGCCTTTTGCGAGCCGGATACCCCCTGGATCTCCGACCGCAAGATCGCCAAGCAGCTCCGGATGCTGCGGACCGATCCCCGGCTCGCCCTGTGCTTCAACTGGGTGCTCGTGCACCGCGTGGCGGAGGGGTCCCTGCTGCCGCATGAGGGGCAGGGGCGTCTCGCGACCGGACCCATCCGCTTCTCGGATCTCGCCGGGGCGCCGATCACCGCGCACCGCTCGGGCGGCCTCTACCGCGCCGCCGCGCTGAAGCGTCTGCCGGATGCGTTCTTCGCGGATGTCCGCGCGGACGACTGGCTGATGGATCTCCATGTCGCCGATGCGGGCCGCGTCGCGTTCCTGCGGGAGATCCTCTCCGTCTGGGACATCCGGGACCAGCGGTCTTGGTCCGATCGCCCCGACGCGATCCAGGCGGCCCGGATCGATCTCCGGCGCCGGCAATTCGCCGCCATCTTCGGCCGGGGGCGCGGGTTTGAGCCCTACGCGCTGGTCTGCACGGTCGCGGATCTCGACACCGCCTTGTCCCCCGAATTCGCCCGCGCCCATCTCGAGGCTCCGGCCACCGGAGCCGGCGCCGAGATCGAGGACGGGCACGTGGTTTTTGCCGGGTGGGTGGTCCCGACCTACGGTGGCCGGGTGACGCTCGTCGCCGAGGTCGACGGCGAGACGCATCGATGGCCCGTCGATCAACCCCGCTCCGATGTGATCGCCGCCCTGTACGGGGACGCGCCGGCGCCGGTCGACGAGGCGCGCTGCGGCTTCCGCTTCACCCTCCCGTTCGATCGGCGCCTGGAGGTCCGCCTCCTGATCAAGGCCGAGGACGCGCTGGCCCCCTGGCTGTCGGTGACGGTCGCGCAGAAGGCCGAGGGCGTGGCGTTCGACTGACGCGGATCCCGCCGCGGCGGGGATCAGGGCCGGCCCGGCGCCCGCCCCTCGGCCAGCCCGAGCGCCCGGAAAGGGTTGACCGGGCTGTCGGGGCGATCGTATCACCCGGGCGACGGGCGGCCGAGCCGTCGCGACTGCCGGTATGCGGCGTCCGCTGCACGACCGCAGCTTGAGCGCCATGGGCGCCGTGATTGGGACGGAGCGGTTCTTGGGCGAGGACGTCGAGACGCTACGGACAGAGCTCGCCGAAACGCAGGCTCGCCTGAAGGAAGCCCAGGGCGAACTCGCCCGGCTGGTCCGGCTGGCCGAGGCCGACCTGCAGCGGCGGCGCCCGGGCGAACAGTCGAGCGTCGTCGCGGCGTCGGTCCGTCGGCCCTCCGCCAAGGACGTGGCTGCCCGCATCGCGCGGCTGGTCGAACTCTATCGTGAGGCTGCTGCGGCGGCGCCCGACGGCGCGCCGGTGGTCGGCCAGGACACGATGCTCCGGTGGCTGGAATCCTCGGGCCTGTTCGACCGGGAGTTCTACCTCAAGTGCAACGACGATGTGGCGGGCGCGGGAGCCGATCCGACGCAGCACTATTTCAATCACGGCTACGCCGAGGCGCGGCCGCCATGCGCCCTCTGAGGCCGTTCCGGGCCTTCCGGCGGCGCCGCGCGCTCCGGCCCGGCCCGTGACAGACCCATCATTCGAGTGCGCCCGGCAAACGCCGCGCCGGCTGCGGTGATCGGAGTGTCGCCGCGCTCGACGGCAGCCAGCGGCCGAGACCTGTGCGAGGACACGATCGATGCAGACCGCCGCTGAGACCGACGCCTCGGCTCCGCCTCGGCTGGAGTCCTGGCAGGACGACTTCTCGACGATCTACCGCAGCGGGCAGTTCGATCACCTCTGGTACGCGGCGCGCTACCCCGATGTCGGCCTGACCGACCTGTCGCCGCTTGAGCACTACGTGAAGTACGGCGCCCGGCTGGGCCGGCAGCCGCGGCCCGACTTTCCGGGTACGCCGGACGAGACGGCGGATGCGGCCTACGTCAATCCCTTCGCGGCTTGGCTGCGGCAGCAGCAGGGCCTCGCCTCCACCGGCCCTGAGGACGGCAAGCCCGTCGTTTCGGTCCTCTGTATCACGTACAATCAAGAGCCGTTCATCCGTCAGACACTGGACAGCATCCTGACCCAGAAGACGGATTTCGCCTTCGAGCTGATCGTCGGGGACGACAGGTCGACCGACGGGACCGCCGAGATCGTCGCGGAGTATGCGGCACGCCATCCGAACATCGTCGCGGTGCTGCGGTCCGAGAATGTCGGCGTCGTCAAGAACCTGGACGATATCGCTTCGCGCGTCTCGGGCGAGTACGTCGCCATCTGTGAGGGCGACGACTACTGGACCGATCCCGACAAGCTGCAGCGCCAGCTCGACTACATGCGGCAGCGGCCGGAATACACGCTGTGCTACCACCCGGTGAAGGTCGTCTACGAAGACATGCCGGCCGTGGAGGAACAGTATCCGGAGCAACCCAACCCGTCCCCATCCCTGTCCGACCTCGTCGCGCACAACTTCATCCAGACCAACAGCGTGTTCTACCGCTGGCGGTATCGCGGCGGCGAGACGCTCCAGATCGGCCGCGGCATCATCCCGGCCGACTGGTACATCCACCTGATGCATGCCGAGGTCGGCCGGATCGGGTTCCTGCCGCAGATCATGGCCGTGTACCGCAAGCACGCGGGCGGCATGTGGGCCGCCTTCGACACCGTGCTCGCGCGGCACAAGCGGCTCGGGAAGTCGGAGATCGAGTTCTACCGGCAGCTGCGCGGCCATTTCGGCGGCCGCTATGCCGCCGAGTACGAGGCCACCCAGAGGCGCATCTTCCGACGCTTGGCCGAGGCTTATCTCGACGAGGAGGATCCGGAGCGTCTCGCGCAGCTGATCGAGGATCACCCCGACATCGCCGAGACGGCCCTGAAGGAGATGGGCCTCGACGGTGCCGACCGGCCGCGGCAAGATCCCGCCGCCCTGCGGACCTGGATCGAGGATCAGCTCACCGTCAGCGTCGTCGTCACGGCCTACAATCAGGCCGATTCCATCCGGCGCTGCCTCGACGGCGTGCTCGGCCAGCGTGGCCTGTTCCGGATGCAGGTCGTGATCGGCGACGACCGGTCCTCGGACGGCACCGCCGAGATCATCGAGGCGTACCGGCAACGCCATCCGGATCGGATCACCGTCCGGCCCCGGGAGCGCAATCTCGGCATGTTGCAGAACATGCGCGACTGTATCGGGGCCTGCACCGGCCGGTTCGTCGCTTTCTGCGAGGGCGACGATCACTGGATCTCCGACCGCAAGATCGGCCTGCAGCTGCGCATGCTGCGGACGGACCCGGGGCTCGACATGTGCTTCAACTGGGTCCTGCTCCACCATGTCGCGAACGGATCGTTCCTGCCGCACGAGGAGCAGGGCCGCTACCAGACCGGGACGATCAGCTTCCCGGTACTTGCCCGGGCGCCGCTGACCGCCAATTTCTCCGCCTGCTTCTATCGGGCCGACGCGCTCCGCCGCGTGCCGGAATCCTTTTATGACGAGCAGGGCGCTGCCGACTGGCTCCTTAACCTCTACGTCGCCGACAAGGGCCGCATCGCGTTCCTGCGCGAGATCCTGTCGGTCTACACGATTCAGACGAAGGGGCAGTGGTCGGGTCTCGACGACACCATCAAGAACCTCCTCATCGCCCAGTACCAGAAGCGGTTCGCGACGATCTTCGGCGAGGGGCGCGGGTTCGAGAAGTTCGAGGTCGGCTGCACGGTCGCCGAGCTCGACGGCGCAGTGCCGGATGCCTTCGCGCGTGCCCATCTCGAATCGCCACCGGACCGGGTCTGGGCCGAGATCCAGGACGGACAGGTCGTGTTCAAGGGCTGGATCGTCGCGGCAAACCGGGAGAAGGCGACGCTCGTCGCGGAGGTCGATGGTGTCGTGCAGCGCATTCCCGTCGACGTCCACCGGCCGGATGTGATCGCGGCGGTCCTGGGCGACATGCCGACGACGATGGAGGAAGCGCGCTGCGGCTTCCAGTTCGTCCTTCCCTACGCGCTGCACCTCGAAGTGTTGTTGCGGATCGAGATCGGGCACGAGGTCGTGCCCTGGCTGTCGATCATCCTGACGCATCGCGTGAAGAAGACGGATTAACGCGCTGCTCGCGGGGATGAATATCCTGCGGTCTCCGCTTGGAGACGGGGCCGGCGGGTTCGCCGGACCGTTCGGCTCGATCGATGGTTCCGGGATGCCGATCGAGGCATCACCGGACAGGGGCGGGCCTTCGCGCGGGGATCGGGGAGAGGGAAAGCGGCATGGTCCGGATCGAGAGTCCGGCGGTCAATCCTGATCGCCTCGCGCAGATTGCCAGCCTGGCGGCCGGCATAAACCCGGATGGGGGTGCCCTGTGCGCGATGGAGGCCGTGGCCTTCCTCGCCGGCGAACCGGTGTCCGACCAACCGGCCAGCGCCGCGCCCAGCCTCGCGGCGTTCATCCGCACCTGGAGCGGCGGCCTGACTCAAGCCGAGCGCGATGCCCTGATTCTCCCCCTCGTCCCGCGCCTCGTCGGGACGCGCGGCTCGGAAGCGCTGGAGCGGCGGCGCGTCGCCCGGGTGGCCGATTGGCTCGTTCGAACCCATCTCCCTGCGTGGTTTCATCTCGCCAAGCTGAATGTCGAGGCGGACGAACTCGCCGGTCTCCCGGCGATCCTGGACATCGGCGACATCGCAACCCTGTGCGATCACCTGAAGCGCGCGCGCAAGCGTGCGGCGGTCGCGAACCTCACGCTGCGGCAAACCGGTTCGTTGGTGCGGGCTGCGGCCTGGGACGCGGCCCATCGGGCCGCCTGGGTGACCGTCCGTGACGCGCTGGAGGCCGCCGGTCCGCACGTCCTTGCCGCTGGCTGGGATGCGGCCTACGCGGCCGCTTACGCGGCGGCCCGGGCCTGCGGAAAGGCGCCGCTGGAACCGACACGGCTGACGCTTCGGCATTCCGCGCTGGCTTTGATCGAAGACCTGATCGCGATGCGGGAGGACGCCGCACCCGGAGCCGATTCACCGTCATGAGCGGCGATCAGCCCGCGGATCAGGCCGCCCGGTCCCTGGCAGGCGCGCGCTGCCTCGTGCTGGGGGGCAGCGGCTTCCTCGGGTTGAACTTGTGCAACCGCCTCGCGGCCGCGGGAGCCGAGGTCACCTGCTTCAGCCGCAGCCACCCCCAGCTTGATGTGCTGGACCGGCGTGTCGCCCGGGTGACCGGTCAGTTCGCCGACCGCCTCACCATGGCCAACGCCGTCGAGCGCCAGGACATCGTCTTCCACCTGATCGCCGGATCCATCCCGGAGAGCTCGAATCGCGACCCGTCGGCGGAACTCGCGGCCACACCGATCGCCACCCTGCATCTCCTCGAGATCTGCCGCTCAGCCCGGATCCGGAAGCTCGTCTTCTCGTCCTCCGGAGGCGCGATCTACGGGGTTCCCCGCGCCATTCCGATCACCGAGCAGGCGCCGACCGACCCGATCTCCGCGTATGGCATCAGCAAGCTGATGATCGAGAAGTCGCTCCACCTGTATCGGCATCTCCATGGGATCGATTATCAGATCCTTCGGATCGCCAACCCGTACGGCCGGTTTCAGCTCGGCACCAAGCATCAGGGCCTCATCGGAAGCTACATCCATCGCGTCCTTTCCGACCTGCCGCTGGAGGTCTGGGGGACTGGCGCCGTGGTGCGCGACTTCCTGCACGTGGACGATGTCAGCGACGCGTTTCTCGCGGCCGTGACCTATCAGGGAGCTCACAAGATCCTGAACGTCGGGAGCGGCGTGGGTCTGAGCGTCATCCAGATCATCGCCGAGCTGGAAGCGGCCTTCGGGCGCGATCGCCTGCCCTGCGTGCACAAGCCGAGCCGCGCTGCGGACGTGCCTGCCAACGTCCTCGACACCGCGCTGATCCGGTCCGAACTGGGCTGGCAGCCCCGCGTCCCGCTCCGCGAAGGACTCGTCAGTACGATCGCGTGGATGAAGGCGCATCTGGCGGAGATGCGGGCGGGCTCTCCAGGGCCTCGGGCCATCCGCCCGGATTGAGGGGCCGGACCGGCCTCTCCGGCCGGCCGCCCTTGAGTGGCCACGTTTATCGTCGACAGCGCGACGGTTCGATCCGCGAGGAGATCCGAGGAGATCCTATGTCCTTCCTGCACGATCTGCCGATCGCCGACCTGATCGCGCATTACGGTTATATCGCCATCTTCGTGATCATCACCCTGGAGAGCGCCGGGCTGCCCCTTCCCGGCGAGACGGTCCTGCTGACCTCGGCCGCCTATGCCGGAAGCACCGGCAACATCAACATCGCCGTCGTGGTTGCGATCGCCGCCGCCGCCGCGGTCCTGGGTGACAATGCCGGCTACTGGGTCGGGCGCCGGTGGGGTCTGCCGCTGCTCCTGCGCAAGGGCCACCTGATCGGCCTCGATCACGGACGGCTCAAGCTCGGCCAATACCTGTTCCGCCGGCACGGCGGGAAGATCGTGTTCTTCGGTCGCTTCACCGCGATGCTGCGCGCCTACGCGGCGGTGCTGGCCGGCGTGAACAAGCTCGACGCGCGCCGCTTCTTCGCCTTCAACGCGCTGGGCGGCGTCGCCTGGGCCTCGATCATGGGCTTCGGCGCCTATCTGTGCGGCCGGTCGATCGAGAACGTCATGGGGCCGGTCGGCCTCGGGCTCCTGGCTTTTGTCCTGCTGGGAGCCGTCGCGCTGTGGCTGTTCATGCGCCGGCACGAGGCGCGCCTGATGGCCGCTGCCGAGGCCGCCATCCCGGGTCCGCTCGCCGAGGGTCTGGACGGGTCGGACGCCCCGCCGCGGGCTGCGCCAGCCGGAAGCCCCGCGGCTCCCCTGACCGGGGCGGATTTCGAGAGCCAAGTGGAGGCGCTCCTGACCAGTCGGGACACGGCTCGGTCGTTCACGCGCGCACGCGCCGTCAAGGATCGTCCGCCCGGCGCCCTGCCCGTGTGGTTCAAGATTGCCGCGCTGCTCCTCGTCGCGGCCTTCGGCATGACTCTGGCCTCGTGGGCCTACGGTGTCACGGGCGGATTCTACGGCCACCTTGCGGGCCGCATCGGTATCCTCGGCATCTGTCTGATTCTGTCGGTTCCTGCCGCCATCCTGATCGTCGTCGGCCGGCGCCTGCGCAGCCCGCAGCCCCCGGCCGCCTTCGAGGAGCGGACGGAGGATGCGATCAGCTTGGCGGCCTGACGACGAACGCGGTGCTGAATCCCCGGTCGCAGGGGGCATCGCAGTCGCGGACCCGCTCGCGTCTTGGCTCCTGGTCATCGTCACGCATCGGGTGACGTGGGCGGCCGCGCGGGGCTGAGGCGGCTGAGGAAGCGGCGCGCCCGTTCCAGGGGCGTCCGCCCCCGGGCCCGCTCCAGGGCCTCGCGGATCTCGCCCGCCAACCGCGTCGCCACGATCTCCCGGGCGGGGTCGTCGTAGTGGACGATGTCGTAGAAGGTCCCTTCTTCCCGATCGCGGAAGATCCCGCTGAGGTCGAGGGCCGTGAAGGTCCGCCGGTACGGGCGCCGCGTGGCCAGCTGCGCGGTGAACGCCTCCAGCTTGGCGTATTGCCGGTCGAGATAGGCCAGGAACGCCCCCGAGGCGACGCTGCTTTCCACCTCGGTGAGGTGGCGCTTGCGCAGGACCGTCGGCTGCAGGACACTCACGATCGGCACCGCGTGATCGTGTGACAGCTTGGTGAGGCGGTGCGTGGCGCGTTCGTAATGGTGGACGATGGCGTCCTCCCAGCCCGGGCTCTGCCAGCCCACCTCCGTGCGCAGCCGCTTCAGCTCCTCGTAGATCAGCGTGACCAGCGCGTCGTACGACAGGCCGTCCTCCCGCGCCCGGGGGTCGTGCGTGTCGAAGAAGTGGTCGTAGAGCCGCTGGGTGATGAAGGCGTTGTAGGGGTGGCCGGGCCGGGGATCGTAGGTCCAGGGCTGGAACAGATCCGTGCTGCCGCTGAGCACCACGATGGCATCGGGGCTGTAGGTGACGAGACGCGACCAGATCAGGTGGGTCATCTGCGTGAGGCAGCTCGACATCACCCCGAAATTGTAGACCTTTGCGCGCGTCAGCCCCCTGGCCCGGAGGATCCGTTCGATCCGGCCCGGCAGCGTGTTGGCGATGTCGCCGCCATCGATCGTGGTCGAGTCGCCGACGACCAGGATCCGGGTCTCGCCCTCGGGCTTCCGCTCGACGATCGGGGCGGCGTTGAGGAAGCCGTCGGCGTCGAACGGGACGCCGTAATGGCTCGCCCCGGGCTTGCCGGCGAACTGGATGAACGGGCTCGGATAGCGCGTGTTCGAGTCGAGATAGCCGAAATGGTGCAGGAACTTGCGCCGGCGCGCGGCATCCTCGCTCTCGGGCGGCGCCCAGATCTGCTCGACGCCCGGGGCCGTGAGCGCCGCC
Source organism: Methylobacterium phyllostachyos (assembly GCF_900103445.1). Taxonomy (GTDB): domain Bacteria; phylum Pseudomonadota; class Alphaproteobacteria; order Rhizobiales; family Beijerinckiaceae; genus Methylobacterium; species Methylobacterium phyllostachyos. Next base: position 36,321 of record NZ_FNHS01000026.1, read on the forward strand.
ATCATGGCCTCTCGCAGCGCTGCGATGCCGGCGGCGTTGAGGCGGATGCCGTCATCGCTGAAGGCGCTCCGGAGCACCCCGGCTTCCCCCGCCAGCACGGCCTCGTAATCGATGAACAGGGCCCCGTAATCCTGCGCGTGGTCGCGCAGCCACGCGTTCACCGCCTTGATGAGCGCGACCGGGCGCCCGGTCGCCGCCGGCGCGGCCGGGTCGACCGGCGGGATCGCGCCGACCCAGGTCCGGACATGGAGGTCGCGCGCGTCCCGCAGCAAGGCGGTGAGGTCGGCCACGATGCCGTCGAGCGAGACCGCGCGACCGGAGGTGAGGATGTCGTCCCGGCCGCCGATCAGGTGGAGGCCCTTCGCGCCGTAGAGGGCGATGTCGGAGCGCAGCCGCCGCGCCATGTCGCGGGTCGATTGGCCTGCGATGCCCCGGGCGACTGTCTGGGGTCCGGAGAACAGGTTTGGCGTCTCGGCGGTCAGATCCGCGGTCAGGGAATCGCCGAAGAACAGGATCGGCCCGAGGGGGAACAGCGGCTTGTCCGACACCGGGCCGCTCACGCGCGCTCGGTCGCGTCGCCGTCCCGGGGGGCGGCGAAGATCTCGATGCCGTCGAGATGCAGGTGCTGTTCCTCGTCGAGATCGATCTTCAGGTAGCGGAAGCGGGCTCCATCGAACCGCAGGTGCAGGGGCAGGCCGGGATGGCAATGGGCATCCACGGCATCGAAGACCAGGCGGTACGCGTCCTCGGTCTCGCCGAGCCAGACCCGCATCAGCTGCGCGCGCTCGCTGAGCTGCCCCCAGCGGTTGTAGATCCGGATCTCCGAGACGCGCGTGACGGCGCCGAGATCGAGGACGAACCAGGGGTCCCGCTCGAGCGCGGTGTGGAAGAAGAACGACGGATCGCCCGTCGTCCGCTCGCCGTAGGTCCCGGTCGTCCCCGACCAGGGCGAGGCGGAACTCGCCGTCCAGGTCTTGCCGAGCGCGATGTTCGCGGAGGGCCGCGTCGCCACCAGCGTGTCGGTCTCCAGCTCCTCGATCAGCGTCCGGATCTGCTTCGAGGGCTGCCGCAGCGGCGCGATTTCGAGGTCGAGCTTGTAGATCAGGTTCGACAGGATGCTCTGGTCGAAGCGGTGGTCGATGAAGCCGTCGAGATCGGGCAGGCCCATCTGGTTCGGCCTATCGGTGACGACCCGGGCGTCGCCCGCGTAGCGCAGCCATTCGGCGACGAGGTGGCGGGTGGCGGGGCTGACCATGAAGGCGATCCAGGTGGCCTGGATCTGATCGGCATCCCAGTAGCGCTCGGAATCGCACTCCATGAGCACGAAGCAGTCGCGCTTGGTCCAGGCCCGCTGCGGCTTTCCGTGCAGCACGCCCACCGCGACCCGCCGCTCCGAGCCGGCGAGCCAGGTCAGCAACGGCGCCACCGGCGGCATCGGATCCTCGCCGATCGCCTGCATCCCGGTATCGGTGAAGACGATGAAGTCGCCGTCGCGCCGCCGTTCCAGGGCTTCGGCGATGATGTAGGGCTTCCAGGCCCAGTTCCCCGCCCCCCGGGACCGGTCGAGGATCTCCCGGTGCGCCTGATAGTACGGCGTCTCCCGCAGGCGATCGGGCGACCAGCTCTCGATCGTGTCGAAATCGCCCGTGGCCGCCGCGGCGGCGGCAAGGCGCCGCTGGCTCTCCACGTAATGGTACTTGGCGGCGAAGCTGACGAGGGTCGTGTGGCGCGGCCGGAGCCGGCGCCGCAGGCGCATCAACACTTCGGCCCGGTGCATCGCGAAGGCGTTGACGTGCAGGAGCGTGGGTGACGGATCTATGCTGGCCAAGTGCGTTCTCCGGCGCCGTGACCCGACGCGGCTCGCCGATGTCCCGCCGATCGGCACGGCGGCGCAAATCCCGATCGCGGCGCGCCGGCTATGCCTCGGCGCCGGAATCGTCGAAGGCGAGGTTCTCGATCGGGTAGTCGATCATCAACTGGCGGCGCGCGGGAGAGTTATCCCATTCCCCGACCTTCGTGTATCCGCCCGCCGTGTCGACGACCTCGATCAGGCGTCCGATCGTCGGGATGCCCCGGAAATGCTGCGGCCAGCCGGATGCGAAGTAGAAGACCTGCTCGACATGGTCGGACAGGTGGCACACGCCGGGCCCGAACGTGCCGAGGCCGAACACGAGGTATCGTCCGTTGGCCAGCGCCGCAACGTCCTCCGCGAGCGTCCCGCTCTGCGTCGTCAACGGGATGCCGAGGTTGGCGATATAGGCTTCCAGCTGGTCGATGACGGGATTGAGGCGGTTCTCGAACACCATCTTGATCGAGCCGATCCGCTTCTCCCGCAGGAGGCGCTGGATGACGAGCTTGTAGAAGGCCAGCGGCGGCTGCGGGTAGTGCGGCGCCACCCAGGTGCTGAAGATGTCGCCCGAGCGGATATGGATCAGCAGCTGGTCGTCCGGCTTCTCGGGAAATTGCGCCGGCAGCCGGCCGAAGAGCGGCCGGATGTAGTGGGTGATGATGTGGCGCGATTCGGCCTGATCGAGTTCGCCGGCGAGCTTCTGGATGTTCACGTCGAAGAACATGCCGGACAGGAAATACCCGTCGTCGGGAAGCGGGTGGTTCGCCGGGATGAACGTGATGCCGCCGATCTCCTGGGGTTGTTCGAGGGCCAGGACCTCGCTGCGGTCCATGATCGACAGCTTGAGGTATTTGAGCTTGAGCGCCCGGCAGATGCCGATCGCCAGCAGGCACTGGATGATGAAGTTCCCGAAGGCGCCGTTCTCGTAGAGATCGATGCCGACGAGCGACAACCCCTGCTGGTTCGGGCTGCCCAGCAGCCGGTAGGCCCGATAGACGTCGATCTCCGGATGTTCCGTCAGGATGGAGAACTCGACGTTCCAGAGCTTTCGCATGACGATCAGGTCGAAGGCGGCGCGCTCGCTCCAGACCCGCGCCCTGCTCTCCTCCGGTGTTCGTCCCGGCGGGACCGGAACACGGATGTAGCGCGTCCAGCTCGCCGGCCCCGGCGCGATCAGGATCCGCGACGGGACCGTCCCGCCCTCCGTCGGTGACAGGATCTCGGGGGGCGACCAAGTCTCCCCCTCGTCGGAGAAGCCGATGGACGGATCGCCATCCGGAACGGACCCTCCGTCGAACGGACCGACCTCGAGGGAATGGATGGGGACACGCAGGCCGAGGTCGATCCGGAGCCAGGGGGAGGCACCGTCCCGCTCGACGATGGACAACGACCCGCCCTGGGCGACGTCGACGAGATCGCGATGATAGGTCTCATGCGCAGAGATGGGGTCGTGTCCCGTCATGCGGTGACCGCCTCGTGCGGGAGCCGGATCTCAGCCGACATGGGGGCAAGGCCGTAATAGTCGCGCATCAGGTCGTCGTAGGCGGCGGCCGGGATGGTGGTGCGGCCGCGGCCCGGTGGTGGGAGATCGAGGGCCAGCAGCCGGTCGTTGCAGGCGGCGGGGTCGTTGAGGAGGTCATAGGGCAGGAGATGGCCATCTGGCTCGGCCCGCAGCCGCTCCGCCGGGGCGCCGAGGTCGAAGGCCGCCACCGGCAGCCCGGTGCGCAGCGCCAGCGTCAGCGCGTACGAGTACGTCTCCGGCCAGATCGCCGGAAGGAGAACCAGATCGGCCGAGACACGCCAGACGAGGTCCAGCGCCTCGTTGTCGCTCGCATAGCGGCCTGTCTGCGAGACGCCCTCGCGGTCGAGACCGTCGGCCAGGGCCGGATCGGAGAATCCCACGATGGCGAAGCGCAGCGGCAGGCCCCGCGCCCGCGCATCCGTCGCCAGGGCCTGCAGGACCAGCCCGCCCTTCGTGGCGCTGATCGCCCCCAGCACGGCGACCCGCCGGACCCGGCCCGGGCGCCGCAGCGCCGTCGAGCGCACCCCCCGCTCCGGCTCCGCGTGCGGCCGCACCGCGATCGCCAGATCCCGGTACACCCCCGCGATCCGACCCGCCGTGTCGGCGGACGGCGCAAACACCCGCGCCGCCCCCGCCAGGAACCGCCCGAACGTGGCCCGCCGCTCGCCCGGATCCGGCTCCTCGAACCCGTCCGCGTCCGACGCCAGGCACACCCGGCACTCCGCCACCGCCGCCAGGCCGCAGAAGCGCCCGTCCGGCTGCACCAGGTGGTTGCGGTGGCACACCGGCGAGTAGTCGTGCAGCGTCC
>NZ_FNHS01000018.1 GCF_900103445.1 Methylobacterium phyllostachyos
ACCATCGCGCCGAACCCGCCCCGCGAGCCCTCCTCGATCGTGATCAGAACCTCGTGGCTCTGCGCCAGATCCAGGATCAGCGCCTCGTCCAGAGGCTTGGCAAACCGCGCATCCGCCACCGTCACGGCCACGCCCTGCTCGGCCAGCGTATCCGCCGCCTTCAGCGCCTCTGCCAGACGCGTGCCCAGCGACAGGATCGCGACCCGCGCCTCCGCATCCTTGCGCACCACCCGGCCCTTGCCGACCGGCAGCACCGCGCCCCGCTCCGGCAGCTCGACGCCCACCCCCTCGCCGCGCGGGTAGCGCAGCGCGATCGGGCCGCTGTCATGGGCATGCGCCGTCGCCACCATGTGCACCAGCTCGGCCTCGTCGGCGGCCGCCATCACCGTCATGTTGGGCAGGCAGCACAGATACGCGAGATCGAACGCGCCCGCATGCGTCGCCCCGTCCGCGCCGACCAAGCCGGCCCGGTCCAGGCAGAACCGCACCGGCAGGTTCTGCAGCGCCACGTCGTGCACCACCTGGTCGTAGGCCCGCTGCAGGAAGGTCGAGTAGATCGCCACGAACGGCCGGTAGCCCTCGGTCGCCAGACCGCCCGCGAAGGTCACCGCGTGCTGCTCGGCGATGCCCACGTCGAAGGTCTTGTCCGGATGCGCCTTGCCGAACAGGTCGATGCCGGTGCCGCCGGGCATCGCCGCGGTGATCGCCACCACCTTGTCGTCGGCATCGGCCGCCTTGATCAGGCTCTCGCCGAACACCCGCGTGTAGGCCGGCGCGTTCGGCTTGGCCTTGGCCTGCACGCCCGAGACCACGTCGAACTTGACCACGCCGTGGTAGCGGTCGGCGGAGGCTTCCGCGGGCGCGTAGCCCTTGCCCTTCTGGGTGACGACGTGCAGCAGGATCGGGCCGTGCTCGGCGTCGCGGACGTTCTTCAGCACCGGCAGGAGGTGGTCGAGGTTGTGCCCGTCGACCGGGCCGACATAGTGGAAGCCCATCTCCTCGAACATCGTGCCGCCGCCGACCACCAGCGAGCGGGCATACTCCTCGGCCGCGGCCGCGCGCTGGTAGATCGCCTTTGGCAGGAGCTTGCCGAGCTGCTTGGCGGTCTCGCGCAGGGATTGGTAGGCGCCGCCGGACGCGAGCCGGGCGAGGTAGGCCGACATGGCGCCGACGGGGGGCGCGATCGACATGTCGTTGTCGTTGAGGATGACGATCAGGCGCGAGTGCAGGGCGCCGGCGTTGTTGAGCGCCTCGTAGGCCATCCCGGCCGACATCGAGCCGTCGCCGATCACCGCGATGGCGTTGCGGCGCTTCTGCGCGCCGCCCGTCTGCTTGGCGGTGGCGTTGTCGAGGTCGCGGGCGACCGCCATGCCCAGCGCGGCGGAGATGGAGGTGGAGGAGTGGGCGGCGCCGAAGGGATCGTAGACGCTCTCGCTGCGCTTGGTGAAGCCGGAGAGGCCGCCGCCCTGGCGGAGCGTGCGGATGCGGTCGCGGCGCTCGGTGAGGATCTTGTGCGGGTAGCACTGATGGCCGACATCCCAGACGATGCGGTCGTCGGGGGTGTCGAACACGTGATGCAGCGCGACGGTGAGCTCGACCACGCCGAGCCCCGAGCCGAGATGGCCGCCGGTGATCGAGACGGCGTCGATCATCTCGGCGCGCACGGCGTCCGCCACCGCCGGCAGCTCCGACTCGGGCAGACGGCGCAAAGCCGCCGGGTTCGGGACACGATCCAGCAACGCCGATTGCTCAGGAGATATTGCCAATGGTCGCATCCGCTCGTTCGAGTGTGGCGACGGCCGCTTCGCGTGCCCTCGGCCCTCGCGACGCAGGCACCCGGAGGTCCGCGTTCATGCTAGAACCCGCCCGCCCGTCGCTGTCATGATAGTGCCAGTTACGGATGATCGGCGTCCCGATCAATGTCAGGGCATCGTTTTTTTCAATCACGTGCCCTTACCGCCACAAGAGGTCTCCCTTTGAGTCCGGCTCGTCTGTGCACAATCCTGCTCACGCTGGCGATTACGGGTAACGGCCCGGCTTGCGCCGAGCCGCGACCGCTGGATGGCAACCTCGACTTCCTCTGCAACTTCCTGGGGGATTGCCCAGCGCGGCTCGCCCCGGGTGGTCCGGATCGCGACGTCCGGCCCTTCAGTGGGAACCTCGGCCGCCCCTGCGCGTGGCGGGACCGACCGACACCGGAGGGTGTGCGGCGGGTGCGGGTGTGCTGGTGAGCCCGCGCCAGAGGCTCTTTGCCGCGGCCCTGCTGCTCGTCCCGCTCGCCGCTCCGGCGGCGCGGGCCCAGGAGGCCTGCCCGGCCCTGTTCGCCGACGGCCAGGTGCCGGTCCTCACCAATCCCAAGCTCGCGGCACGTACGGTTCCGCTGTGCTTCGAGGCCTTCGCGGTGCTCCATTCGGGGGTGACGCGCACGCCGCTCTATTCCGCGGAGCATCTGACCCGCGCCAGCGTCGCCGCGGCCCGCACCGTGGCGCGCGACGATGCCTTCCACGAGGAGCCCCGGCTGCCGGCGGATGAGCGCGCCTCGCTGGAGGATTACGTCCGCAGCGGCTACGACCGGGGCCATCTCGCGCCGGCGGGCGACATGCCGACGCTGAGCGCCCAGGCCGAATCCTTCAGCCTCGCCAACATCGTGCCGCAGAACCGGGTCCTGAACCGCGGGCTCTGGGCCGATATCGAGGAGAGCACGCGGCGGCTGGCGAGCCGGCGCGGCTCGATCTTCGTGGTCACCGGCGTCATCTTCTCCGGGGACGCGGTCCAGCAGATCAAGGGCGGCGTGCTGGTGCCGACCCAGCTGTTCAAGGCGCTCTACGACCCGGCGAGCGGCGAGGCCGGCGCCTATCTCGCCAAGAACGACGATTCCCGGGACTGGCGCGCAGTCTCGATCGACGAACTCGGCCGTCAGGCCGGGATCGACGTTTTTCCGGGACTCCCGGTCGGCGCCCGGACCGGCGCGATGAGCCTGCCCGACCCCCACGCCTCCGCCCGCGCCGACGAGCGCCGACCTCGCCACGAACAGAGCTGGCAGGACTGGCTCCAGCGCGAACTTCACCGCGCCCTGCGCAAGTTCGTCCGCGACGTGCTGCGCGGAATCTTCTGAGAGGGATGCATGCACGAGGATAAGCACCGCGCCAAAGCTGAGCCGCCAGCCGATTCCTTCACGCCCTTCGCGGACGATGCCGGGGTGCGCACGATCGCCGCCCTCAGCTTCGAGAACGGCACTGACCGGATCGCCCTGCACGGCTCACTTGACCTGACCCGGGACAAGACCGGCCTCGCCCAGGCCCGCCTGCTCAGGCAGACGCTCGACGCCATCGTGAAGGCGCTGGAAGGCGAGGACCTGCCGGAAAAAGTGGCCGAGGCCCCGGAGGCGGCCCCGAAATCGGTCCCGAACCCGTTCGCCTGAGCGGCCCGTCAATGAGGGGCCGCGCCGGCATCCGCGCCGCCATCCTTGCCGCGTCCCGGCGGGCCTGATAGTCGAACAGCGTGATTCCTATATCGTCGGGGCGTGCGTACAGGACGGGGGATGGGCCCCGCGCCTGCCCCGTGCCGCTGGCACGCACCGCGCATCCCGCACACCACGCCGAGGATTTCCGCGATGGCTCGCGAATTCATTTACCACATGAAGGGCCTGACCAAGGCCTATACCGGCGGCAAGAAGGTCCTGGATAACGTCAACCTGTCGTTCTACCCGGACGCCAAGATCGGCGTGCTCGGTATCAACGGCGCCGGCAAGTCGACCCTGCTCAAGATCATGGCGGGCATCGACAAGGAGTTCACCGGCGACGGCTGGGTCGCCCAGGGCGCGCGCGTCGGCTACCTGCCGCAGGAGCCGCAGCTCGATCCGAACAAGTCGGTGCGCGAGAACGTCATGGAGGGCGTGGCCGAGAAGCAGGCGATGCTCGACCGCTACAACGAACTCGCCATGAACTACTCGGAGGAGACCGCCGACGAGATGACCGAGCTCCAGGACCGGATTGAGTCCCTGGGTCTCTGGGAGCTCGATTCGAAGGTCGATCAGGCCATGGAGGCGTTGGGCTGCCCGAGCGACGAGCAGCCGGTCGCGACCCTCTCGGGCGGCGAGCGCCGCCGCATCGCGCTCTGCCGCCTACTGCTGTGGGAGCCGGAGCTGCTGCTCCTCGACGAGCCGACCAACCACCTCGACGCCGAGACGGTGAACTGGCTCGAAGGCCACCTGCGCCAGTATCCGGGCGCGATCCTGATCGTGACCCACGATCGCTACTTCCTCGACAACGTGACGAGCTGGATCCTGGAGCTCGACCGCGGCAAGGGCATTCCCTACGAGGGCAACTACTCGGCGTGGCTGGTGCAGAAGCAGAAGCGCCTGGAGCAGGAGGGCCGCGAGGATATGGCCCGCCAGCGCTCGATCGCCCGCGAGCAGGAGTGGATCGCCGCCTCCCCGAAGGCGCGCCAGTCGAAGTCGAAGGCCCGCATCACCCGCTACGAGGAGCTGGTTGCCAAGCAGGCCCAGAAGATCGACGCTGCCGCCCAGATCGTGATCCCGATCGACGAGCGCCTCGGCAACAACGTCATCGAGTTCGAGCATCTCAACAAGGCGTTCGGCGATCGGCTCCTGATCGAGGATCTGTCGTTCAAGCTGCCGCCGGGCGGCATCGTCGGCGTGATCGGTCCGAACGGCGCCGGCAAGACCACCCTGTTCAAGATGATCACCGGCCAGGAGAAGCCCGACAGCGGCAAGATCGAGGTCGGCGAGACGGTCAAGCTCGGCTACGTGGACCAGTCGCGTGACGCGCTCGATCCGAACGCCACGGTCTGGCAGGAGGTCTCGGGCGGCAACGACATCATCTATTTCAACAAGCGCGAGATCAATTCACGCGCCTATTGCGCGGCCTTCGCGTTCAAGGGGCCGGACCAGCAGAAGAAGGTCGGCACCCTCTCGGGCGGCGAGCGCAACCGGGTGCACCTCGCCCGGACCCTGAAGGGCGGCGCCAACGTGCTGCTGCTCGACGAGCCGACCAACGACCTCGACATGGAGACCCTGCGCGCCCTTGAGGACGCGCTGGAGGATTACGCCGGCTGCGCGGTCATCATCAGCCACGACCGCTGGTTCCTGAACCGCATCGCGACGCACATCCTGGCCTTCGAAGGCGACAGCCACGTCGAGTGGTTCGAGGGCAACTTCTCCGATTACGAGGCCGACAAGGTGCGCCGGCTCGGGGCGGATTCGATCATGCCGAAGAAGATCAAATACAAGCGCTTCTCGCGCTGAAAGCCGGCCGGTCCGCGTTCTCGCGCGGACCGCCGCTGGGCGCCCGGTGGACGCGGCCATGATCGCCGCGGCGGTCGGGACCAAGTCCGTGTACCCGCGACGGGTCGATCCTATCGGCGCACCGGCAGCCCTTGACCGGCTGCGCCGATCGCCTCGGGTTCAGGCCGTATCGGGTGGGCAGGGTGCGGCGGCCGTTTTCCGAGGCTCGCGTTCCGTTCTTCATCTTTCGACAGGTTCGGGGTCGAAGCCTGCTGCGTCCTCCGGGGCCTGCGATGACGAATCTGCACCGACGAGCACGCCTCGCCTGATGCTCCACCGCCGATGATGCCCCGTACCGATCCGGGACCGCACCCGGTCTGTCGCCGGCGCCCTCGGGTCGGATTCGGCGCTGTGCGCCTGTCAGGAAAGTGAGATCCCGCGACGCGGCATGCGGACGCCGCAACCTTCACCGGGATGCCCACGTCTGATATCGCCGTCGAGATTAGAGGCTGCCAGGTTAGACTATTGCATCTTGCGCTCTCGATGATAGCAGCCGTGTCGACCGCGCTCGTTCTCGGCGCCTCCGCATCCGCGGCAGCCTCCGACATCACGATCGCGGCGATCGCGACAGGCCGCCTCTACGTTCTCGGACGTACCGAGCATCCACACACGACCGTCGTGCTGGACGACCAGTTCCGAACCGAGTCGGACCAGACGGGCAAATTCCAATACGAACTCGTCTACCACCCGGCCCGCTGCATCGTATCGGCCGCGATTGACGGCAAGACCTACGAGGCCGCCGTCAGCAATTGTGGCGAGCAATGCCAGCCGACCGCGTCGGAGCAGGCACGGCCGATGGCGGCGGCGGTCCCCTCCCCTGATCAGCCTACGCCGGCGACGGCTTCTCGATCGTCTGGGGAGCCAAACGCGAACCGTTCCGCGAAGGCAACTCCACCCTCCGGGGCTGCCGCACCGCCGCCGTCCCTGGCGGGTGCAGCGGCGGGGGTGGCTACGGACTCCCTGTCCTTGCCCAGTCGAAACGCCAGTCCGACCGCCAACGATCCGGGGCGTTTCAACGCCATCACCAATCCCCCGCTCCCCCCGGCCCGGCCACATCGGCCCGCTCCCCGGTCCGAGGCCGCGACGCGTGTGCCGAGGCCTCTGCAGCCGCAGAAGCCAAAGCCCACTCCGCGCCAGGATCAGGACGACCCGGAGACCGTTCCGCTCGAATAGACGCGGACCCGATCAGGTTGCGCCCGTCAGACACATGTGCGGTGCACGGGACTTGGACGGGTGGAACGATCCCGCTCTCTCGGGTGCGGGCACACCGCTGTGGGCGACCAGAAAGGTCAGGACTGGGGCCGCCCACCGCGGGACCCCTCACCTGCTCCCATCTCCCTAGGAGGAAGGATGGTTCGCTCGTTCGGCGAGGCTCGCTCAGCTAACGTGTCCCGTCACGCTGCGATCGGCCACGCCTTCGAGCCTCTTTCTCGATGCGCACGCGTGCGCCGAACCGTGGGGACTTCGGCAGAGAGGCGCTAGCGCCCTGGGGTGTGCCGCCCCCGACTCCATGGCGCCGTTTGGGCGCTGTCGCCTCACGCGGAGGATGCGGCATTCATCGCGGCAGGGCCGGAATGCCGCCTATCAGCCATCATCGGACGGGAGAGAAGCGCAGCCGCTTGCGCCGATGGTCAAGATCTTGCCTGGACGTGACGGCCGGGGCTTCGACAGATCCGCGGCGTCGCGGAAACGAAGACAGCAGGCCCGTCGGAACATCATTCTTCGGACTTCATCCGCTCGCGATGACGTGCCTTTGACGCTCTTGCTCGAGGGCATTCTGTCCGTAATACCAGACAGGCGACAGGCCAGACAGTATTATATTTTTGCCCCCGCGCGATTGCACGTGAGAGAGACAATGCACACCGCACTCGCAGCACAAGTGTCGTATGGCCAACTCAGAACTTAAGCGCCTCGTGATAAAGATCGTTAACGGTCTTCGAGCGACCAATCAACTGTAAGCCCACAACTTTTCGCTTCGGAGATCATGCAGCATATTTGACATAATGCTTATCCTCAGATAGTTTGGCGACCAGAAATTGGAACAGGCTGTTAAGCTATTTGTTGAGTGCGCAAGCCACGGTGGGTGAGCCGGAGAACCGCATGAGCGATGTACTCCCACCTCATTTGCCAAAGGAGACGCTGCGCAATTTGTACATGGGGCAGTTCAAGCTATGACGAGCTGGCATCGGATCGTAAAAGCCTGTCTATTTATCTATCTCTTGGCCATCGGATGTTCTGCCGCTCAAAGCGCGGAACAGCGCGAATACGCCCTTGGTCCGCAGGATAAACTCCAGATTCGGGTTTTCGATCTCAAGCCGTCCACGGGGGAGGCCTACCAGTGGCAGGCGTACAATGGAGAGTATGTCGTCGGATATGACGGCAGCCTGTCGCTCCCGCTGATCGGCAACGTCAAAGCGCTGGGCCGCTCGACGACGGATCTGGAACGCGTCGTCTCCGACGAACTAAAGGACAAGGTTGGTCTGGCGAAGCCCCCGAGTGTCAACGTTCAGATCATACGATACCGGCCGGTTTACGTAACCGGCGACGTGGAGAACCCGGGCGAGTTTGACTACCGACCAAACCTCACGGTTCTGCAGGCTCTGGCTATCGCCGGCGGAGTCGCGAAGGAGCGCGACGAGGAGACCACCTCCCGCCGTGCGACGCGGGTTACGGAGGGCGAGCTGCGCGTCCTGCGCGCCCAGCAACTCGGTTTTCTCATCAAGAAGGCGAGGCTCGCCGCGGAGGCGGACGGTGCCTCTACGTTCAAGATCCCCGCTTCGGTCGCGGGCCTGTCCGCGGATTACGATGTCGATAAGATCAGTGCCTCCGAGCAGGCCGTGCTGGACAACCACAGATCGTCTCAGGCCGCACAGGTTAACCTGCTCACACAGGCGCGCAAGACCGCTATCGACGAGATCGCTTCGCTGCAGAAGAAGGACGAGACGCTCCAGAAGCAGATCGATCTGTCCAAGCGGGACCTGAACCAGCTCGGGGATTTGCTGTCCAGGGGCTTGACGTCCACGCAGCGTCAATTGCAGGCCGAACAGACCCTGACCACCTATGAAAGTGGCCGCCTGGACGTCTTGGTCACGAAGCTGCGGACCGAGCAGGATGTCGTGCGCATCGATCGGGAGATGGCAGAGCTGAAGAACAAGTACCGGTCCGAGGCGCTCGCACAGAACCTGGATGTTGACGCGAAGCTCCGGGAGACAAACGAGAAGATCGCGACCGCGGGGCTGTCGATCTCCGAGGGCCGTCGATCCCGGTCTGGGATTCAGCGGAACAAGGGGAACGCCGGCCTGAACTTCAGTATCGTGCGCTCGACCAACAGCCAAGCCACGAACGTCGATACGCCGGAGACGACGACGCTGAACCCGGGGGAAGTCCTGATCGTCGAGAGACAACCGGCGACGCTGCCTCCCGGGCTGGGCGACCGGACGGACGCCGACGCGCCGAACTGATCGGTCGCTCCCGGCGCCCGCTCATACCGGCCGTGCAGCGACCGGGGTAGGCTGAACCACAGCGCTTCGTGCCGAAGGATCGCCTGTTCGCCACATCGATGCGCTGAGCGACGGGCCGGCCTTGGCACCTGCCTCACTCAAGCGTCGGACAACCTCGGCGGTTTGGACTGAGTGACAGGGTTGTCCCGCAATGCCATTGTAAAGACATGACCGCGAGACATCAGAGATCGGATCTTGGCCGCAGGGCCGCGTTCTTCGACCGCGATGGTGTCATTAATATTGATCACGGATACGTCCACACGGCGGAGCAGCTCGAGTTCGTCGCGGGAGCCGCGGCGGCGCTGCGGACCTGTCGCGATGCGGGCTTTCTGATCTTCATTGTGACGAACCAGTCGGGTATCGCGCGCGGATACTACGACGAGGATGCGTTGAAGCGCTTCCACCAGCATCTCTGCGCGGAACTGGCGGCGCATGACGCCCGTGTCGACGACATCCGATACTGCCCACACCTCGAGGATGCGGCCATCCCGGCCTACCGCCAAGCGTGCGCGTGCCGGAAGCCGGCCCCGGGCATGATCCTCGACCTGGCGCAAACCTGGTCGATCGACCTCACGCGGTCCTTCATGGTCGGCGACAAGACGAGCGACATGGTCGCCGCGGCCGCCGCCGGGGTGCAGGGGTACCAGTTCCACGGTGGCAATCTCCACGACTTCGTGGAGGCCATCCTCAAGGGATCGGGGGTGTAGGCTCCCCGCTCACAGGTCGCCAAGGTAGGCTCGAAGATGACTGCCGTCGTTCGTTTGCGCCAATGGCTCCAGGATTCGGCGCTGCCCCTCTGGTCGACCATCGGTGTCGACGGCGAGCGCGGTTTCGTCGAGCGGCTTACGTCCGAGGGCGTACCGGATCTTGCCGCATCCAAGCGGCTGCGGGTGCAAGCCCGGCAGATCTACGTCTTCTCCCACGCACATGTGCTGGGCTTGGCCCCGAACGGTCTCGCTGTCGCGACCCTGGGCCATGATTTCGTGATGCGGCATGGCTTTCCCGACGGCGTGGAGAAGGGCGCCGTCCACGCGCTCGCCCGCGAGGGGGCGGTGCGCGACGCCAAGCGCGACACGTACGACCACGCGTTCCTGCTCTTCGCCTTCAGCTGGTATTATCGCGCCAGCGGTCGCCCCGAGGTTCGCGCCACGATCCGCCGGCTCGGCGATGCGATCTGGGCCCTCCTCCGGCATCCCGGCGGTGCAGGCTTCGCGATCGACGACAGCGGTCTCGACGATCTGCATCAGAACCCGCACATGCATCTCTTCGAGGCCGTGCTCGCCGCCTACGAGGCGACGGGCGACGCGGTGTTCCTCGATCGGGCCCATGAGCTCTTCGCCCTGTTCCGCAGCCGGATGTTCGATCCCGAGCGGGGGGTGTTGCGGGAGTTCTACGACGCGCGCTGGCAACCCGTAGCCGGTGAAGCCGGGCAGATCGTCGAGCCCGGCCACCATTGCGAATGGATCTGGCTGCTCAAGCGCTATGCCGATTGTGCGGGCGAGACGCTCTGCGACGAGGCCTATCAACTGAACGCATTCGTCGAGCGGTATGGGCGGCCGGGCGGTGGCATACTCCTGTGCGACGAGGTGTGGATCGACGGCCGTGCCAAGAAGTTGAGCACCCGTTCGTGGCCGCAGACGGAAGCGGTCAAAGCCGACATCGCGCTGGCCGAGGCCCGCGGCGAACCACTTGGCCCCCGGGCAGATGCCACCGTCGACGCGCTGCTCGACACGTTTCTCGACCGCTGGATCGCGGGGGCCTGGATCGATTGGGTCGATGTCGGCGGCACGCCGCTCGTCCAGGCCATCCCGGCCAGCACCCTGTATCACATCTTCCTGGCGTCGTCGGAGTATCTGCGAGCGCGCAACGCCCTCGCCCCCTCGTGACCGGGGCCTCCGCCGGCCAGCGCCCGGCTCAACGGTACGGATCGTCCTGCCGCAGGTAGCCGCGGACGTAATCCGACACGCCGTCCTCAAGCGATGTGAACGGCTCCGCATAACCGGCCGCGCGCAGGCGCTCCATCTCGGCCTTGGTGTAGTACTGGTACTTCCCGCGCAGCTGCTCGGGCATCTCGATGAATTCGATGGCCTCCGGGAGATCCAGTGCAGCGAACAGGCTGCGCCCGAGGTCCAGCCATGAGCGGGCTTGGCCCGTTCCGAGGTTGAATAGGCCCGATACCCCCGGGTGTTCGAGCAGCCAGGTCACCACCCGGGCGCAGTCCTTGACGTAGATGAAGTCTCTGAGCTGGCCGCCATCGGTATAATCGGCTCGGTAGCTGCGGAAGAGACGCAGGGGTTCCCCGGCAGCGACGCGCGCCGCGTTGTGGGCGACCACGCTCTTCATGGACCCCTTGTGATACTCGTTCGGACCGTAGACGTTGAAGAACTTGAGCCCGACCCATTGCGGTGGCGTCGGCTGCCCCTGGGCGACGATCCGCGCGATCCGCCTGTCGATGAAATGCTTGCTCCAACCGTAGGCGTTCAGCGGGCGGAACCTGGCCAGCGCGTCCGGTGAGAACATGTCGTCGAAACCGGCATGCCCGTCGCCATACGTTGCCGCGGATGACGCGTAGATCAGCGGAACACCATGGTCAGTGCACCACGCCCAGAGGTCCAGAGTCAGGCGGATGTTGTTGTGGGTGATACTGTCGACATCCGTCTCCGTCGTGGCGCTGATCGCGCCCATATGGATGATGCCCGCCACCGCGTTTCCGTTTTGCGCGAGCCATCGGAACAGGTCTTCCGGCATGATGATGTCGGCGATCTCGTGCTTCGCCAGATTCCGCCAGCGCTCGTCCTGGCGCAGCCAGTCGCACACGACCACCGCGTGGCCGGCCGCGGCCAGCTCGGCCGCGATGTTTGAGCCGATCATGCCGGCACCACCGGTGACGAGATACATGCTCACGAGACCTTCCGTGTCAGCCGATCGATGATATCGCTGGTGCTGTGCCCAGCCGCGATGTCGGCCAGGAACACCTCGCCGCCGTATCCGAGCACCAAGCTCGAGCCTACGACTTGGTCGACCGTGTAGTCCTTGCCCTTGATCAGCACGTCGGGGCGGATCGCGTCGATCAGCCCGATCGGTGTATCGTCATCGAACAGGATGACGAGGTCCACCGATTGCAGCGACGCGAGCACGATCGCGCGCGAATCCTCGTGCTGGACCGGCCTTAACGGGCCCTTGAGCCGCTGGATCGAGGCATCGGTGTTCAGCCCGACGATGAGATGATCGCACGTGCTCCGAGCCTGAGCGAGCTGGGATACGTGCCCGGGATGGATGAGATCGAAACAGCCGTTCGTGAACCCGATGCGCTTGCCGCTGGACCGCCACCGCGCGACCTGCGTCAGCGCCTCGTCGGGAGACTTGATCTTGCGGTCCGTGGTCTGAACCCATTCCTGGCGCAGCTCGCGCGCGAGCTCATCGGCGGTGACGACCGCGGTCCCCGGTTTGGCGACTGCCATGCCCGCGGCCACGTTAGCGAGTTCGACCCCCTCCATCAGCGGCAGACCCGCCGCCGCACTCAGCGCCAAGGTCGCGATCACGGTATCGCCCGCGCCCGACACATCGAAAACCTCCCGCGCCAAGGCAGGCAGATGCCGGACGTCGCGGCCGCGTTCGGCCAAAGTCATCCCGCGCGGTCCGCGGGTGATCAGGATGGCCGGCGAATGCGCCATGCGTTGAAGCAGCTGCTCGGCCGCCTCCGTGACCGACCGGTCGTCTCCGTCGCACGGGATGCCGGTGGCGGTGCTCGCCTCCCCGGCATTGGGCGTCATCAGCGTCACCCCGTCATAGCGCGAGACGTCGCTGCTTTTCGGGTCGGCGATGACGGGTTTACCCGCGGCCCGCGCCTGCGCGATCACGTCCCGGAGCAGGTCCGGGCTCAGCGTCCCCTTAGCATAATCGGACAGGACGACGGCATCGGCCTGCGGAAGATGGCGCGCAAACGCCGCCAAGAGGGGTTCCGGCGCGGCCGCGTGGGTCTGCTCCGCATCGACGCGCAGCATCTGCTGCTGAGCGGCGATGTAGCGCGTCTTCTGTGTGGTCGGGCGGCCGTCGCTCACCAGATCCGCCTGGATGCCGGGTTCGCTCGTCACCTTGGCCCGTAGGGCGAGACCGGCGGTATCGTGACCGGCAAGCCCAATCAGGATCGCCTCGCCGCCGAGCGCCGCGATGTTACGCGCGACGTTGCCGGCGCCGCCCAGCATGACGTCCTCCCTCCCGATACGGACCACCGGAATCGGCGCCTCCGGCGAGATGCGGGTGCACTGGCCGTAGACGAACGTGTCCAGCATCACGTCGCCAAGCACGATGACGCGCCTTCCCTGCAGCTCGTTCAGGCGCTCGGCAGACCAAAACGTCATCGACATCACCGTTTTCAGACTGCCCGGCCGGGCGGTTGCAGCTCAGGCGGTCGCCATCGGGAATGCCGCAGGCGACCCTCGGATACCGGTCTCAAGCCCTGTCGACGAAGCGGCTTGGCTCGATCCGCAGCACTTGAGTTCCACGCCCGACTCTGCCGCGGGGTCCAGTCACGCGTTAGACGGCGCGAATATAACTGATTGCGGCGATCATGACACCGTGCTGACCGAGGGCGTCCAATACCGAGGCGCGGACACCGCGGCCTTACACACATCCAATACGCGTTGTCAGTAGTCAGAAGCGGCCAAGGATCTGCAGGCGCCGTCGTCAGATGCGCTCCTTCGCGCCTCACCCATATCGCCTGCCGAGCGGCGCACAGGATTGCAGAATGGTTCTGCCGCCTCACTCCGACCAACCGATCGCCGCGCACAAGCCATCGGCGAGCGTACGACACCGGGGATGCCTGTAGCGCGATGACGGTTATCGCAGGCGCGCCCGACCCCAGGGGGAGCGGCTCAGCCCTCAACGTCGACGAGGATCGTCGATATGATATCCGCGTTGGACGAACGAATGAGGTTGAGACAGAACTGGTACTGATCCGGGAGCAGCCGCCCCGTTTCGGCGACCAGGATGGCGCCGTCGATGTAGTCGAAGAGCGTCCTCGCCGCCTTGCTGGTGCGGAGATCGGGCAGGTCGATCAACACCAGCGGACCGGCATGTTCGGTGTTCCTGAGATTGGTCAGCACGTTGTCGAGCGGCTCACAGAGATCGTAAGATTTCCCAGGAGAGTAGCAGTAGATGCGTACGTACTGCTCCGCGGGGGACTCGCTCTCCATCGACGTCTTGGCCAGCGGATACATCGATGAATCCGATGACGACGTCTGGGCCGCCTGTCCGCGCGTCACGAAGGAGCACGCATCGACCACGATGACGTGGCCGCCGCCATTCGAGATATGTTGCGCCACGTCGCGCAGCAGCCGCGATCCGATCCGGGGCTTGTTGTAGGATACGAAGCCGATCGCCGTCGACCGGCGGTGGCGGGAGATGAACCTCAGATACGTATCGATGTCTCCGATCGCGTCCCTGTGCGGCCGGCCGCGCAGCTTGCTTCGGCCCGTGGGATCGCTCGCCTGGACGGTTGCGATGCACTCGACCCGGGAGATGCGCTCCAGATCGTCCGCGCCTTTGATCGCCTCGCTCAATTGGTGCCATATCGTCGAGGCGATGATGGCGCCGATCGGGCCCAAGATAGCCGCGTAAATGATGACGAGGATGGGTTGCGGATATGAGCGGCCCAGTGGCGCGACCGCGCTACCGATGACCCGCGCATCCGCGTCCGGAAAGAACATCGTCGGGACGGTGCCGTCGATGACGGCACGCTCGGCCGCGTTCAACTCGGACTTCAACCGCTCGATGCGCACCTGCAGATATTCGGAACCGCCCTGCGCCGCAGCCGCCTTCGCGGCGATCTGCTCATAGATGTACTGCATCACGACGGCGTTGGAGAGCCGCGCCGCAAGTTCCGGCGTCTCCGCGTACGAGGAGATCTCGATGACGTAGGAGAGACCGATGCGGCGGGCGTTCACCCGCTGCATGAAGCGCTGGAAGGCGATCTCGCGCTTCACCTCGCTGCTTTTCTCCTGATCCGGGCTCGTATGCGCTGGGGTTGACCCGCGGAAGAGGCCGAAGATTTTGCGTGATGCCGTCGACAGGATGCCATGGTTGAGGCTGAGCAGCTGGACGTCTTCCGGCTTCAACTTGTTAAACACAGCCCTCAACAGGATCTCGGATCGGATGACCTGCAGCTGGCTATCGGCCTGCGCGCTATCGAGCATGACCGGCTGGTTCGCCGACGCGTCGCTCGCCGACCCCACCTGTCTCCGCGGCTCGAGGGTCAGGCTCGCCGTTGCAACGTAAATGTCGGCCGCGAGACTCAAGTAGAAGATGGCCGAGAAAGCGGCGGCCAGCGACCACCAGAAGATCCAGCGCCGGTTTCTCTGGATGCTGTTTCGCAGATCCGAGAGTTTTAGATTCAGAATTGCGCCGGATTGCTCATGGGGCGGAACGATTTTCTGCGGCGCGATCTTTCCATCATTATTTGCGACTCGCTTTGTGGCAAAGTTCAAATCATGCTGGTTCATACATCGCTCCACGAGCGGATGAGGTTCCTCACCTCATCCGCGGACATCGCCGCAACCGCTTTAGAAGACCACATTTGCCGCCAAAATGATTATGATATGTTGCGCACCCGTATTACGCACCCGAAAATTCGGTTTTTTACTAACACTTCCGCCATTTTCGAACAAGGACGGCTCCCTTCGGCGCGGATGCCGTCGGCACTGACGTTTCCGATGACGCGGTCGTGCGGCGATCCGCCGAAACGGCATCGGTCGCGATGTTTGCCTTGATCGACACTCCGCTGGAGAATCCCGGCCGAGGCTCGCCCAGACAATTCTGCCTGCGCAGGGCTCGAAGGGGGCACACGCCGCCCTGCCAGAAGGCGAACGTCGTCGCCGCGGCTTGCTTCGTATTTGATTCGATCTTAGAATTCAAAACTAACACTGCGCTGTAGACGACTCCGCAGCCGTAAAATATTGAGATCAAAATGCATTTTAGTTCAAGCGTTAAAATCCTTTCGAAAGCGATGATTTGTGCGGTCGCGCTGTTGGCCGGCGTCGTAATCTTCGACGGTCGCCTGCTGAGGGGTGCAGCCTCTCCCGCCGCGGAGAGCGACGATCACGACAGTCCTGTGGGCCCGTCAACCGTCAGCGCTTTCCTCGACTCGCTCGGCATCTGTATCCATCACGCCCAAGGCGTCCCGATGCAATCGTACATCGCGCCATTGAGATACATTGGCTTGAAAAACGTTCGAGATGATTTTGGAAACGATACGCAGAGTTACATCAATCTCTATCAAGCGATTGGCGTACGGGTCAGCCTGATCGCACGGGCCGAGCCCATGGACCACAATATCAATCGCTTGCGGCAGATCGCTCAGGCGGGGGCCCTGCTGTCGATCGAGGGTCCGAACGAGCCCAACAATTTTCCGATTGTCTATAATGGAAAAAAGGGCGGAGGCTCGGGCCTGTCGGCGGATTGGACCTCGGTCGCGGAGTTCCAGAGGGATCTGTACGCCGCCGTCAAGAAGGACGATGTCCTGTCGGCGCTTCCCGTCCTCGGCCCGTCCGAAGTTGGCGCGGAGCACCCGAATGTTGGGCTCCAGTTCAAGGCGCTCGACGAATCGTCAGGCACCGCCTTTCCAGCTGGAACCAAGTTCTACGATTTTGCGAATGTGCATAACTACGTCTCATCCAATAAGAACGTGTATGTCGACAACCAAGCTTGGCAGGCGGCCGATCCGCTGCTCAACAGCTATTGGGACGGCCTGTTTGGCAACCACGGCGTCACCTGGGGCTTCAAATACAAAGGTTACCCCGATGCCGCACTGGCCCAGCTTCCGCGGATGACAACGGAGACCGGCTGGGACTCGAAGAAAAATCCCGGCGGCGAACGTGTTCAAGGTATCATCATACTCAATACCTTGTTCGCCCAATTCAAGCGGGACTGGTCCCGCACCTTCATCTACATGCTGCGGGATGGCGAGGGCGGCGTAGAGAATCAGGGCGTGTTCAATGCCGACTCGACACCCAAACTCGCGGCGACGTATCTTCATAACCTCACCCGGATCCTGGCGCCCGACGGTGTCACCCTTGCCTCGGACCTTGCGGCCTACAGGATTACGGGCCGGCAAAATACCGTGCATGACTTCTCCCTCAAGGCCGCCGACGGTTCGCGAATCCTGGTGATTTGGAACGAGCGGGTCGAGGGCGGCAATCCGATCACGATCGACTTCGGACAGGTGAAATCCGACGTGCGCGCCTTCGATCCGGTTCAGGGGGTCGATGCGATCGCGACTTATCAGGCGGTGGAAAAAATCACTTATACAATCAAGGACCAACCGCTCATTCTGAAGGTATCGTCTCCGAAACGGTGATCGCCCGCCGCCTGGATTTAGAACCGCGCCGTCGGTCGCAGGGGTCGATGCCGACAACCCCTGCTGACGTAGAAACGCTGCACGCGCATTTCGTACCGCTACCGATAGCTGTCGTTTCCCAGGCGTCGGAGGTCGGCCTCGACCATGAGCGTGCAGAGGGCATGAAGGTCGGTCGACGGGAACCAGCCAAGGGTCTTCCGTGCCTTGGTGAAATCGCCAATGAGCGTATCGACCTCAGCCGGTCGGAAGAATGCCGGATCGACCTCCACGACCCGCTGCCCGGTCTGCCGGGACAAGGCAAATTCGTCCACGCCGGAGCCGGACCAGTCGAGATCGACGTCCGCCGCCCGGAAGGAGAGCGTCACGAAGTCCCGGACCGATGTGGTTTTATTCGTGGCGAGGACGAACGTGTCGGGCTTGTCGGCCTGCAACATGAGCCGCATGCCTTCGACGTAATCTTTGGCATAACCCCAATCGCGCATCGCATTCAGATTGCCCAAGCGCAGCACGCCGCCCGATCCGCGGACGATACGGGCCACGCTGGACGTGATCTTCCGAGTCACGAATTCCGTGCCGCGCAACGGCGACTCATGGTTGAACAGGATGCCTGAGGCAGCGAATATATCGTAAGACTCCCGGTAGTTGATCGTCATCCAGTGCGCGAACAGCTTCGAGACGCCGTACGGGCTTCGCGGATAGAACGGCGTCGTCTCGTTCTGTGGCGTGCCCTGGACCAATCCGAACATCTCGGCCGAGGACGCTTGATAATAACGCGTCTCCGCCTTTCGGGCCCGGATGGCTTCGAGAAAACCGAGTGGGCCGAGGCCTGTGATCTGAGCCGTGGTGAATGGTTGTTCGAAGGACACCTGAACGTGTGTCTGAGCCGCCAGGTTGTAGATCTCGTCCGGCGAAGATCGGTCGAGCAGACGCAGCGTCGAACCAAAGTCCGTCATGTCGTGCTGAAGCAGGACTAGATTCGAATGATTGCGAATATTTAATGCTTCGAGCCGCCAAAAATTCTCGGAGCTCGACCGGCGATACGTCGCATAGACCTTGTACCCACGCTGCAGCAAATTTTCAGCGAGATATGTGCCATCCTGGCCAGTCACCCCGGTAATGAGTGCCGTTCTCATACTAAGGAATCCTCATTGATGAGAAAAGACTGGTGTTCAGCCAACTTTTCGCTGACGTAGCGCTTGAATTTTTCCCGAAATACGGCCGTCGAGAAATTTTCTGCGTGGGCGCGGATCGCTTGGCGGTCGAATCCGTGGTCCATCGTCTCGAAGCGGGCAACGGCATCGATGATCGATTCCGTGGTCTGCTCGTGGAAGTGCAATCCGGTGACGCCGTCGACGACGGTCTCTCGTGCTCCGCCGCGGCCGAAGGCGATCACGGGCGCTCCGCAGGCTTGAGCCTCCAGCGGAGCGATCCCGAAATCCTCCTCCGACGCGAAGATGAATGCCCTGCATCGGCGCAGGTGATCCTGCAGAACATCGTTGGGCTGAAAACCGAGAATGGTAATATTGGGCGTTGCGATGGACTTCGCGTATCGATATTTCGGCCCATCGCCGATGACCACAAGTCGCTTGTGTGGCATCTTCGTGAAGGCCTCGACGATCAAGTGCATTTGCTTGTAAGGCACCATCCGCGAGGCGGTGACATAGAAATCCTCCCTCGCCACGTCGCTTAGATTATAACGGTCGGTATCCACATTGGGATATATAACATCCGAATTGCGGCGATAGGTTTTCCAAATGCGTCCGGCGATATATTTAGAGCACGCGATATAATGATCGACACCATTCGATGTTCGCTGGTCCCAGATGCGGATCTTATGGAGGTAGTAGCGCGCCAGGGCGCGCCGGATCGGTCCGAAGCCGGATTCTTGGATGTACTGGTTTTGCAGGTCCCACGCATACCGCATTGGGGTATAACAGTAGCAAATATGCAGCTGGCGGCGTGTAGTGATCACGCCCTTCGCCACAGCGTGACAATTGGAGATAATCAAATCGTATTTTGAGAGGTCGTGTTGTTCGATTGCCAGCGGCATCAAGGGCAGCATGTAGGTGTAGTATTTTCTTGAAAACGGTATTTTTTGTAGAAACGAAGGCTTGATAGAGGCGCCCTTAAAATTCCCCCGATTGTTTTCAGATAAAAAATCGATTAAGCAAAATATGTCAGCCTCGGGAAAAATACTTGCCATCTCCGCCAAAACTTTGTCTGATCCAGCATATGTCGTAAGCCATTCATGGATCAAGGCCACTTTCATCGTAGACACTTCTCGAAGCCGCATAACCAATTCGAATTTAGCATAACCGGAAAAATTTGGAACCCAATCAATTTCCAGACCGGTTTAGCAAATCTGATGCCAATATCAGCGCATCTGATACACGACTTGAATGACCTTGCTTCATACGTTTCGTCGGCAATCCGGTTCGTTCCGATCATCCGTTGACTCTCGGTTGGTGCGAGATGGCTCGCAGGGAGGCCCCGCACTGCGGCGAGGTTCGTGTCGGTGCAGCGATGGCTCGGTCGATCACATCCGGACGGCGTATCTCGGGTAAAAAACGCCCGGGCACGCCAGCGGAAGCCAAGCACCTGTGATAAGCTCTCTGGTGGAGCCCGGGCGGGCATATCGCGGTCGTGCGGCGCACGGTCCCGGCCATGCTCGCTCAGCGTGGAAGCCGGTAGGGCTGGTGGCGCGAGGCCGTGTCGTGCAGGACCAAACTCGGCGGGACGACAATCCACTCTGGTACGACTACGTCCTGCCAGACGAAAAGCCGGCGCGATGGCTTTTGGCGCTCGCGAGCCTGTTCAGCCTCCTGGTGGCGGCCGCGCGGGCTTTTGGCTGGATCTATGGTCTGCCGGCCAATCTTCGGCGCATGACAGCGCGGGTCTCGGACATGTGGCGGCGTTCGCGTGCCCGATGATGTTCGTATCTACGATGGAGCAGGCACCGAGATCGACCCATCAGCACGTCCCCGCCCGGCTGCGAATGCTTTGCACCGAAGGTCTGGCTGTCTGCCGCATCACTTTGGGGCTTGATGTCGGATGCCCCGGCTCGGTCTAGCGGTTCGCGTGCGCCATGCGGCCGTCGATGGCTTTATGGGCCAGCGTGCGATGCCGTCTGACTGCATCTCGCCTTAGTGGTTTGAGTTTGCTCTATCTGCGGGTGCCGTCCTCGGGACGAATTGCCGAGACCGCCGCGACCCTGCACCCGCTCCGACCGCAGCGTGCATTCGATTTGTAGCGTGCACCCTTGCTCCCGGCCATCGCAATGCCGTAACGGTCGGCCATCGGGCGGTTAGCTCAGTTGGTAGAGCGTCTCCTTTACACGGAGAGGGTCGGGGGTTCGAGTCCCTCACCGCCCACCACGCCGTGACCCGGATCCTGTCTTGCAGCACCGGCTTGGCGAGCGGCGTCCGCTGATCCTGTCGGGGCAAGAATCTGCTGGGCGGAATTAGGTGTTGGAGCGGATCGTCCGCGGCTCAATGCGCTGAATACGCGCGAAAGCTTTGAACACAGGGCGACGATCCATCGGTCGCGACGGACAAAACGCCGCCCGCTCCCCGGGATTTCGCGTGCGTTCTGAACCCACCATCCGTTTTGGCAGCCCGCCTGACGATTGCCGGACCGGCAATCTCACCACGCGACCACTGGTATGGTTTGCGACAATCGGTGGACACACCTGTCTCCATTCGTGACACAGGAAGTGGTAAATGATTTGCTAAGACCTCGTACCGCGGCAAGCCTCGCGGTTAGGAGGGTGTCACCGTTGAACAAGGACAAACCGGACTCGAGTTTTGACCCAATCTGGTACGATCGGATCGAGCCCGACGTGCGGCCCGGTCCAGCGCTGAACGCAGCGGCTTACCTGCTGCTTCTGCTGATCGCCGGCTTCAGGATAGCTGTGTCCGTCTACGGGCTTCCGGACAGGCTCTGGTGCCGCACCTCCGCCGGCATCGCCCGTCATCGGGCTGCGAGAAACTAGGTAGGCGATCCCGGCCCGCGCCGAGCACTTCGACGCGTTGCGCCGGAAGGTCCAGTCCAGACTATCCTCAAGGCCTGGGTCATCGGCCAGACCGGTTCAGCATCGACCCGCACCGCCTCATCCCAGAGCCGTGCGCGGAGCGGCAAGTCCGATCGAGCCCCCATCCCGGTCCTCGGACCGACAGGCACTGTCGCGCCGAGATGGTCTCCCATTCGGCGGCGCGATTCTAGGCGGTCGGGTCGGCGCGCGCCTCCGGGGCCGTGATCGCCGACGGGGCCAGCGATCCGTCCGTCTGACCGCCAAGGGTGAACCCGGTAGCCTGCAGTTTGGCACCGCTGACGCGAAACCAACCGATCGGATGACGGGGTTGAAGGGTTCGGCCGATAACGACGCCTTTCAGGAGATCCAAGATCACCGGCAGGTAGAACCCCGTCGGTCTCCCCGCGGCGCGGTAATGGTCCGCATAGGTTGGGGAATTGACGTCGCTGACGTTGTACACCTCGACACCAACCCCGGCAGTAGTCAGTGCGCGCTCCGTGAGGTGGACGAGTGCCCGGGCGACATCCCGGGACGCGATGAAGTGGCTGTTCCGGTAGAGGGAAAACAACCGTCTGGCCCGTGGCCATTGGAATGACCGGTCCAGAAATCCGGGCGGTTGCGCAACCGCGATCCGGCACAGGTCGATGCGCATCACGTCCGCGAACGATCTCAGGAGAACCTCTCCCAGAACCTTCGTTCTCGCATAATGGCGCATGTAGTTCTCGGCGAAGTATTGCTTCTCGATCGGAGCGTTGACGTCGATGACCGGGCTGTTCTCGTCCACGAGCTTCGTGCGCGGCGACCCATAGACGACGATCGAGCTCGCTTGGCAGAAGTAGCGAATGCCCGCAGCCCGCGCCGCCTCAGCGAGGCGACTTAGCGTGGTGACATTCGCGACCTGCATCTCGCCAACATCCGAAAGGCTGGCGGCCAGGTTGATGATTCCATCGACCCCATCCACCAATGCGGACAGGCGCGCCTGTGGGAGATCCGGATCGGCGAAATCGACCTGTACCCAATCGACCCCTGCCGTCCCCGGCAGGCGGCGACGAAACGTGCTTCTGACCCGGTAGCCCTTCGCGAGTAGGCTTGCGACGACCTCGGTGCCGATATTGCCCGTGCCGCCCGTGACCAGGATGAGCGGCCTCTCCCCCGCGCCCGGGGCATCGCGGGTCAGCGCTTCAAGACGGGCGGCGGCGATGCGGGGCCGCAGATGGTCCGCCAGCCGGATCGCCAGGGCGAGAATCATCAGCGTCGGATTGGCATGCCCGCTCGTGGGGAAAACGGACGCGCCCGCAACGTACAACTCCGCCACGTCGTGAAGCTGGCAATCGACATCGACAACGCTGGTTTTCGGATCGCTCCCCATCCGGGTCGTCCCAGCGGTGTGCGCCATGTCGTGGATGAGGAGTCGGCCGGGATCTCCCGCTACCTCCGGGGCCAGCTCGAAGCCCTCCAGGCCGGCCGCGGCGAAATCCTCGGACAACAGGTGCGCGAACCGGACGATCGCCGCACGGAGTTCGCCATCGCTGCTCCAGCAAACGCGCGCCAGCGGAATCCCGTGGCGATCACAGCGCTCCGAGAGTTCGACGCGGTTGTTCGGCCGGGGCGGTTGTTCGCCGATGAGCCGTATGGTCAGCCCGTCGATCTTGCGGCCGCGTCCACGTGCTTGGTAATCGCGCGCGACGAAATTCGCGTCGATCTTTACCGCCGCGTCCGCAATGAGACGTCGGAGGCGTAGCGGTATCTTCCGGTAGTTGACCAGCTTTCGGCCGAGGGTCGTGACGACCAGATGCAGGTTGCCCAAAACGAGCCCGAGGTCTGCAATAACGTTCTTGCTTTTTCCGCGTCCGAGGCGCGCCAGCGCAACGAGCGGGTCCGCCTCGGAAATCTGCGTGACCGCGAAGACCGCCATGTTCGGCAGCCGCAGCTTGCGCTGGCGCTCAGGCCGCAGCGCCAGCCCATGCGAGTACATGTAGATCCTCAGGTTCCGCTGAAGCGGGTAGAAACCCAGGATCTTGGCGGCCGCGTCCCGATGTTCGGCCTTGAAGCTGCCGATCTCAACGCTCGGGTGGTCGGTCAGATATCGGCCGATCACGTCATGCGCGTCACCCAGCACGGATCCCAGTTGGCGCTTCGCCACGAGAAGGAGGCGCGCATTCTCGATCGCCCCTCCGGACAAGACCACGTGCGGGGCGCTCAGACCAAAAACCTTCCCGCCGGTGAGTGACGGCGTCACGGAGATTCCGGTCACGCGCTGGTCGGCGACCGAGATCGATGTGGCGGTCGCGTTGAGGAAGACCACGACATCCGAGTCGCGCAGGCTCCGGAAATCCGCCCCGAGCCGCATCACGTCGGTGAGGTGCGATCGGGACCGCGCGAATTGCCAGAAGAACGGATGGAAGGACTGCAGACGGCCGATCGGCCCCGGCTCCGGGATCTTGGCCGAGGCCCAGAAACCACGGTCGGCAATCAAAGGTCCAAGATCGAGATGCTCGGCCGCTCGATCGAGGTACGGCATCAGGTCCGCACGCGCGAGAGGCCAGCCCGAATCCGCGATCCACTCCCGGGTCTCGAAATCCACCTCGTCGAATGGCGCCACCTTCCCGGCCCATCCCTCCGTCGATCCTCCGAGCACGCGGCAACGGACGCCGAACCTTTGCGTGTCCTCGTTCCAGAACTTGAGCTGGGGTCCGTGGAAGGCCCGCCGGGCGTTCTGCAGCCTGGGATCGAGGAGATCGCCCGATACCTCAACGGCGTTCAGGTCTTCGTGCCGTTCCGTCTGCTCGAAGCCGCCGCTCTCGACCAGCGCGATCCTGAGACCCTGCCCCAACAACTCCCGGACGATCGTGAGACCCGCAGCACCGCCGCCAACGACGATGAGGTCAAAGGTGCCGCACTGCGCGATCTCGCCGTCCGGGCAATTCTCGAGGTCGAGAAATCTCATCGTCAGCGCCCTTCGCACATAGGTTTGCGACATACCACAAATTGAGAACCGCCGCCGCCAAGGAGAGCGGCTTTTCAATTGATCGACGGGCGATCGTCCCGGATACCCGCATGCCCAGCCCCGCGCCGGAGCGGCCTGTGGCTTCACCGGCAAACGCGCGCCGACACGGAATCGGCCGAACCGTGGGACGGCAAGTTGCAGCGTCCTTCACCGGAAGGGTCCGCAGCTCCGTGCACGAGCGCGCGGTCGAACAAGATCTCGGGGCCATGCCCGATTTGGCGGCGTCGGACAGGGCTCTAAGCCGATACTTTAGCCCGCCGCACCTCGGCCAGAACCGCGACGACGGATCCGACGGCACGTCCGATCGAGAAGCGCTCGCGGGCATCGCGATAGCCCTGCTCCGCCATGCGCGCGCGGGCCGCCGTGTCACCGACCAGCGTGGAGATCGCCCGCGCAAGCGCCGTGTCGTCGCCGGGCGGCACCAGAAGTCCGTTCACCCCGTTCTCGATGATCTCGGACACGCCGCCGCCCTCCGCCGCGATGACCGGCCGCTTGGCAAACATCGCCTCGACGATGACCCGCCCGAAGGGCTCCGGGCTCGTCGAGGCATGGACGACGATATCGACTCCGGCGAGAACAGCTTCCACGTCCTCACGGAATCCGACGAATCGCACCCTGTCTTCCACGCCGAGCTCGCGCGATAGATCGACCAGGGACTCCTCGTAGGTGTTGTCGCCGTGGATGGCACTGCCGACGAGCACGCCCTGAACATCCGGACAGTGGCTCAAAGCCTTGAGGAAGATGTGCTGGCCCTTCCACGGCACGAGGCGGCCGAAGATGCCGACGATCGGTCTGCCGTCGAGGTTGAAGCCATTCCGCAGAGCTTGGGTCGCCGCAGGCGGCGTGTCGGCGAAACTGCTCTCACTGAACCCGTTGTAGCAGATCCGGACCAAGTCCCTACGGCCGCCGCTTGCTATGAAGGCCTCAGCCGTGGCCGCCGAATTGGCCACGACGCGATCCGCAAAGCGATTCGCGAAGAAGACGGCGGCGCGGCGGATCATGGGCCGGAAGCTGGGGTCCGTGAGAATGTCGTGAAGGATCCACACCATCGGGCAGCCAGCGCGCCAGCTGGCTATCGAACACACGAACAGGGCCTTCTGCGAATTGGCGACGACCGCGTCGGCGCCCCTGATCATCTCCGACAGGGGCCTGACGATCTGCAGGATCCCGGTCAACGCTTTGACGATGCTTAGGAGAGACGCATTGCGCTTGACCTGGATCACGTGGCCCGACTTCGTGATGAGGCGCGCGTCCTTCCCCAGCTTCCTCAGGTCCGCCACGAGGGGGCCGTCCTTGAAGAAGAGGGCGCTCCATGGCTCGGTCGAATGTTTGAGCAGATCGAGGAGATAGAGCTCGGCGCCCCCCTTCTCAGCCGTCTGGCTGACGAAGAAAACGGTCATTTCAGAGCGCTCCGCGAAGATAGGTTTCGATGAGGCAAAACGGGCCGGCATCCATCGCGAGCCTTGGGACCGGGGAGATGCGGCGGTGCATCGACACGGACGCGTCCCGCGGACCTTCCGTCGTGCCGGCCGATCCCCGAATTGCCGACTGTCCGGGCATCATCGCGCCGAGCCGTCCATGCGGAATACGTCCTCGTACCGGGCCGCTGCCCGGTCCCAGGAATACTGCCGCGCATTCTCGTAGCCGGCCGCGACCAGACGAGCGCGCAGGTCGGGGTCGCCCGCAAGCCGGGCCAGCTTCCCCGACAAGTCTTCGACATCGTGGGGATCGAACAGGATCGCGGCGTTTCCGGCGATCTCTGGCATGGCAGAGACATCCGCGCAGAGAACCGGACAACCGCACAGCTGGGCTTCGAGGATCGGCAGGCAGAACCCCTCAGCCAGCGAGGGCACGCAGAGGCACAGGGCTTGACCGTAGACGGCGGACAGCTCGTCGTCTGTCAGCCCCTTTAGCCGCGTGAGGCTGAATCGCTGCTTCTCCTCGGGACTCAGCGCGGCGAGCAAGTCGCCGTCATCGTGGCCGACGTGGACCAAGGAAACATCCGCCAGGGCGGCCGGCTGCCTCGCCATGGCCTGCGGAACGACGGGGAAGTTCTTGTTGTAGGTCGCATTGCCCACGATAAGGACGTACCGAGCCGGGACCGCCACGGGCGCGCGCCCGGGCGCGCCACCGCCGTCCCGAAGGGTGGGAGCGGAGTGGATCACCTCGATCCTCGCTCGCGAGCGGGGAAACGCGCGTTGCAGCTCCAGCTTCGTCGCGTTGGAGACGCTCACGACACGTCTGTTCCCCCACAGCATCAACCTGAAGATCAGTTCCGATGTCAGCCTTCCGCGGAGCGGCGTCTGTCCGGCCAAGGTCCTGAAGTAGAGGTCGTGGACAATCACGGCGCGTGCTTTCGCGCCGAGAGGCGCGCCGTAAGGATCGGCATTCAGCAGGTAATCGATCTTATGCCGACGACAGAACAGCGGCATCGAAAACATTTCGAGCAAGACGGACAGGATCAGGATCTTGGGCCGGGCGATCGTGATGACTTCCAGCCGGGGCGACTGCAACGCGCGCGGCAGGTCTGATTTTCGCCACGACGACCGCAAGACATACGCGAAGTCGTCGTTCTGGATGAGCTGCTCCAGCAACGAGAAAATCATCTTCGAGACGCCGGAATACTTCTTGGCGTGCTGACTCGGCATATTGATCAGGACGCGTTTCATCGAGATTCCCAGCGCGATTATCAAGCAGTGGTCGCCGCGGGTTCAGCCTCGGCGCGGCGGATGTCGCGGCACCGCGGCGTCAGCGGATCGTGCGCTCGGCCTCGACAAAGGATTAGCCATGGTCTCGGACCATATTTCCGCTCATCGTCACACGCATATCAGTGCTTGTCGACGTAATGGGGGAATATAGCGCCTGTCCACAAGCTTATGCCGATTTCGCCCGACCCGTGCGGCGGCCGATGGCGCTGAAGATCAACGCCGTCAAACGCGCGTCCGGCGCCAACCATGGCCCTGCCGCTCCTGCCATGCGCGACGGCCGCGGGCGGATGCCGCAATGGACCGGCCGCGCTGTCCGGTCAGGTTCCCTCGGCGGCGACCGGCCGCCATCGGCGGAGACCGACACTGTCGATCAAGCCGAAATGCAGTCCGATGAGCACGGCCACAAACGGGCCGAGGTCTGGCGTCGTGCCGGATAGGGCCAAACCGGCAAGGATCGGGATCAGGGCCAGTTGCGGCCCGATCCCGCTCAGGGCCAGCCGCAGCCCGGCCTCGTCGAGGAAGATCTTCAGGAAGAACAGGATCAGGAACGCCGAGCCCGGAACGCCCGTACTGGCCAGGACATTGATCAACGAGTTGGACGAGCGGGCCGATCCGAGGCCGATACCGAGCCCTCCGGACGAGAAGAACGAATCGAGTGTCGTTTTGGACCATCTCGATCGTTCCTCATAGGAACTCGTAAGCGACTTCTCGAAGATGAGCTGATCCGCCAACTCGAACATCTTCTCCTTGAAGAACGGCTGCGTGTAGAGCACCAACAGGAGCACAATCGCGGCGCAGGACGACGCCAGGAAGAACTGGACTGCAAAGCGAGCGTCCCTCCGATTCCCGAACAGGACCGAGAAGGTCTGCTGAACCGCGCAGACGATGAACGCGGTGAAGATCATGCCGTAGGCGGTGGATGAAGCCGACAGACAGGAAAAGGCCAAGCAAAGCAGCAAGGAGACCAACCAGAGGGCGTCGATCCGGAAAACCCCGCGCAAGAGCAGCAGTATCGAGAAGCATCCGGCCGCCAGGAAGCCGAACGACGACGCCTCCGGGGTTGCCCCGACGATCCGTTTGATGCTGCCGATCTGCGTATCGGCCACCAGCGCGTAATTCGCGTTGCGGAAGAAAGCCAGCACCTCGTTCAAATTGAGGAGGTCCAGAGCGCCGGTGATGACGATGATGGCAACGAGCGGGTAGATCGACCCGCGGACGAGTTTCGCCACGTCCGTTTCAGTCGCCAGAAAACCGACCGAGATCGCCATCAGGAACGACAGCGTCATATACGACGCCTGCGTGATGTTGCTCGACGTTCTGGTGAGGGGCTGTAGGATCGAGATCCCATCCGTCGGGATCTGCATCGGATAGATAAAAATTTCACCTCCGAAGACGATCGGGAAGAGGTATGTCGCCACCACTCCGTAAAGGATGAACAATGTGTACAGCCCGAACAGGTTCAGGCTGAATGCAGCGGCGAAAAATCGCTTCGGACCTTCCCGCAGGAAGATCCGCACCGCGAACAACAGGAAGCAGAAGAAAGGCGCGGTGATCGAGACGCCCCCCGTCACCGCCGGTGGCGCCACCGCAAGCGCATTGAACGCGAGCAGGAAGACCGACATCTTGAACAACGCTTCGACGCCCCTGAGCGAGGCGCCCAAGATCAGGATCCAAGCAACGACAGTACCGCCATCCATGGCTGATTTCCCAGAACGCCCTCGGCCGAGGTAGAAACTGGTCCGACGCAGGCGAGCGCGTCAGACCAGGGGCTTGAACCATGGCCCGGCCGCGATGCGATCAGCCGCGGCCCCGGCCCTCGAAAGTTGCTACTCAGCAGCGGCCGCCGGGCACTTGACCGATTTCCCGAACTGGACTGCCATTGACGTTTCCCGTGGCTCCACATGCCCGATGACGCGGGCGCGCAATAGGGCCGACAATCGCACGCTGGGCGGCATGGATGTCCACGAGCCGGATTTCCGCGCAGCTCGGGGCGTCGCCGGCTTACGCATGACAGCGCTGCTCAAGGTCCGCCCACGTCGCATCGCCGTTTCATCGGAGCGGCCCAAGCAGTGGCCCGGTCGCGCCCGTGAATTCGCAGATGCCGCGCGTGCAGGCGCCGTTCTACTTCGACGGATACGCCGTTATCTCCTCGGAGATGACCGGGTGCTCTTTGGTTTTCCCCGGACGGCCTCGCCCGTAAACAGAGCGATGTTCCAGCGGTGCCTGGATGACACCGTCCCCGAAGGCGACTTCGAGGACGGTGCGATGATCGCCACGCCATCTTGTCGATCACTGTCGGCGGACGGATGTCTGCTCGGATCGTGCAGGGCCGCGGCACGTCGTATCGCGGAGCGTGATTGAACCTGTACGACCCGGCATCCACGAACTGGCTGAGCAAACTTAGTGTCCTGTCTTTACTGAGACATGGCAGTTTCGATAGTCGAAATCGACGGTTTGCACAAGCAGAACGCCATCATTGAACCCTAATCTGGCTCCAGGCGCTCCGTATTCAGAGGCATGGCTTACCAGGCCATCCGGATCCGCGCGCCCACTGCTGCGGGCCCGCGTCGCGCCACCCGGCCATCGAGCCGACCGGTCATCCGATCGGGACATTAGGTCGCGAACCCATAACGGTTGGCACGGTTGAGCCGCGCCGTCGTTAGCCCTCTGAGCAGGAGGGACCTGGATGGCGCGGTTTGACCTGACGGATGCGGAATGGGCGGTGATCGAGCCTCTGTTGCCGACAGACGTGCGCGGCAAGGAGCGGGTAGATGACCGGCGGGTGCTCAACGGGATCTTCTGGCGGCTGCGCACGGGGGCACCCTGGGCCGACATCCCGGCGCGCTACGGCCCGCATACGACCTGCGGCAACCGCTTCCGGCGCTGGCGCAAGCGTGGCATCTGGGATCGGCTTCTGGATGCGGTGTCAAAGGCTTACGAGGGCGACCTGCAGATGATCGACGCCACCAGCGTGCGGGTGCACCAGCATGCCGCCTGCGCCCAAAAAAAGACGGTCGATCCGGTGGCATGGGTCGCTCGCGTGGCGGCCTGACGAGCAAGATCCACGCGCTGGTGGATGCCGAGGGCCGTCCCGTGGCCCTCAAGATCACGGAAGGCCAAGCGCATGACGGACGCTCAGCGGCCGACATGCTGGGCGGGTTGGGTGCAGGTCAGATCCTGCTGGGTGACCGGGCCTACGACAGTGACGCGCTGCGAGCACAGATGGCCGAGCAGGGCGCGTGGGCGAACGTGAGGCCGATGCCCAACCGCAAGCAGGTGCTGGCCTTCAGCCCGTTCCTGTACAAGTACCGCAACTTGGTCGAGCGCTTCTTCAGCAAGATCAAGCACTTCCGAGCCGTCGCTACCCGCTACGACAAGGATCCCGACAACTTCCTGGCAAGCGTCAAGCTCGCAGCCCTGCGGGTCTGGCTGCGAGCTTTATGAGTCCGCGACCTAGCCCGCCGACGGGATGCAGCCGGTGCCGCGGGCCTTCGATGCGCGGAAGGAGCGGAGCCAATGTGATGTGTGCGGCGACCGCCCGCCGCGACGGTCTCGCATGGTGACCCCCGCCCGCAGTTAGCTCCTCCGATCATCGGGGCGCAGGGCGGGGCCGAGTTGCTCAGATACTCGAAAACCCATGCTCAAGACTTGACAGCCATTTTGATCAGCCGCATCAGTCGGTAATTATCGATTCGGGATAGGCCATACTTCAATTGCGGGGGCGCAATTTGCAACAGTATATCCAGCAACTCATCAAGCTCCCGACCTCACCTAAAGTTTTCTTCTCAACACTCAACCTAGCCGCATTCGGTTTCTGCCTGGGCTCACATTCGATCATAACACCGCAAACTTCGGGTTTGTCGCAATTATTTACTTCAGCCATCAAAATGCCTGTGCTCCTGATCACGAGCACGATCGTGTCTTTCATTCTCGTCGCACTGCTTAACCTGCTTTTGAGGACCGGCTTTCGCACCGTATCCATCGCGCAGGCCGCGGTCACATGCTTACTGTTCACCTCTATTATTCTGATCCCGTTCGGCTTGATTATCCTGCTCCTTACGACGTGGGAAAACTATTCTCTCATCATCCTGACCAGCTACGCCGGCCTGTCCATGGCTGGCCTCATCGGGGTTGGCGCCTTCGCGTATGTCCTGAACGCACGCCACAGATCGAGTTGGGATCGAAGGCCCTTAGCCATTGCCGCCGTTTGGTTGGTCTGCTTCGGCGTGACGAGTGCCGAACTCGGCTGGCGGTTCCGCCCCATCGTCGGGTGGAGTGGCCAGACCTTCGCCGTCTTCCGGCACGACGACACCGGAATGTTCCAGCAACTCCGGTGCGAGGTGCGGAATACCCTGAACCTGGGCGGCGTGAAGCTCCCGAAAGCCGGCGAGGAGTCGGATACGAAGGACTGGCCCTGCTGATGCGCGCCACCGGAGCCAGCCCGGCGCCGGAGCTGTGATATGCACGTCCGGCGACCCCGCGGGTGCCGGATGCGCTCCTCACCCGAGGCGCGCGCGTGCCTCGTCCAGGATCGCCGACAGGCTCTGCACGAGGGGAATGGTCGGTGTCCATCCCGTAGCCGTGACGAAGGCCGTCGGATCGCAGCCTTCTGCCCGAACACCCGCGGCCCGGACCCGCTCAGGGACGATCCGGACCGAGAAGGACGCATCCGTCAGGCCGCGCAGCGCGTCGAGGATCCCGGAGACAGGGGTCACGATGCCCGATCCGACGTTGTAGATGCCGCCGTCCGGCAATGCCGGGATGCGCTCCGTCACCCGCAGGCAGGCGGCGGTGAAATCAGCGACATCGAAGAAATCGCGTCCCGCCGAGAGGTCGCCGACCTCAAGGCAGGGCGGCGCGAGGCCGCGTTCGATGCGAGCGATCTGCCCAGCGAAGGAGGCGACCACGAAGGTCTCGGCCTGACCGGGTCCGATATAGTTCGATGGCCGGAGCACGAGGTGCTTCACCCCGGCATTCGCCAGGACATCGCGTAGGATATACTCGCAGGCGGTCTTGGTTCGCCCCGAGATGGTGTCGGGCCGCGGCGTCACCCCCTCGCCCGGGCGTGACAGATCCCGAAACGCCTCGCCGTAGACCACGGTTGCGCTCAGGAACACCAGGGTCGCGCGGGACGTCGCCAGCGCCTCCGCGAGGTTCAGGGTGCCGAGAAGATCCGCCCGCCAGGCATAGGATGGCGTCTCGCTCGACTGCGCCACCGAGGCCAGGGCCGCGAGGTGGAACACGATGGTCGGATCGAAGGCCGCGACCGCCTCGGCGAGCCGGCCCGCATCGAACGGATCGACAGCGAGAAACGCCACATTCTCCAGCGGCGGCTGGAGGGCCCGGTCGATGCCGAGAATGCGGCTGCCGGGCGGTAGATCCCGACGCAGCGCCTCGAGCAGGCGGCGGCCGAGATAATCTCCGGCTCCGGTAACCAGGACGCGCATGAAACCAGCCCCTGCCCGGCGCGATCGATGGCGGCCGAGATCGACCGACCGCATCTATACCGGCTCTGCCTGGGAGGCGAGCCACGTCCGCAACGGAGCGGCGATCAGGACCGCATGGGCCTGGGCGTCACACGCGATTGCGGCCGCCGTCCAGCGTCGAAAAAAGATGCGTGATCGGAGCCGTCACCGGAACCGCCCACGATGCATTGCGGTATGATCGCGGCGCCGACGGCCCTGCCCGACGTGCCCCCGATGACGCACACCCAGCGATGGGCCATGTGAAGATCACCCAGGACCCGGAACGCCCCGCGATCGACCTCACCCCGGCGCCGGCCGCCGGGCGCGCGGTCGCACCGCCTCCGGCAAAACCCCTCCGCGACGCACGGGTCGATGTGCTGCGCGGCCTCGCGCTGCTGACGATTTTCATCGATCACATTCCGCGCAACGCCCCGGCACTGGTCACGCTGCACAATTTCGGATTCTCGGACGCGGCCGAGATCTTCGTGCTGCTGGCCGGCTACTCCTCGATGATCGCCTATGGCGGTCTGTTCCGCCGAGCGGGGGCCCGGACGACGCTCGTGCGCATCGCCCGCCGCTGCCTGCGCATCTACCTGTTCCAGGCGGGGCTGCTGCTCGCGACGCTGATCATCGTCCGGATCTGGATGGATCTCACCGGCCTCGTGCCGCGCTTCGGGGTGGCGCCCCTGCTTCAGATGGGCCTCGTGCCGGGCCTGCTGCGCGGGCTCGCGCTGAACGCGTTGCCGAATTACCTCGATATCCTGCCGCTCTACATCCTGCTCCTCCTCCTGTTCCCGCTCGTCTATGTCGGGATGCGGCGCGGCATCTGGGGGGTGCTGGCGCTCTCCGGCACCGTTTGGTTCGCCGCCAACATCGATCACCAACTCAACCTGCCGAACGCCGTTGCGGTCGATGACGGGTGGTACTTCAACCCCTTCGCGTGGCAGTTCCTGTTCGTGATCGGTGCCGCCCTGGCGCTTGCGGTCCGGGCCGGAGACGGGCTGCTGCCCTTGCGCAACTGGGCCGCCGCGGCGGCCGGTGCCTATCTCGTCTTCGCGTTGCTCCAGGGCGGGTCCTGGGCCGCCTGGGGCCTGCCGGATCTCAGGCCGCTCGCGATCGAGGCGCCGGACAAGAGCCATGTCGGCCCCCTGCGCCTGCTCGACATCCTGTCTCTGATGTACCTGTTCTTCAGCGCTCCGGCGGTGGCGCGCCTCTGCCGATGGCGCGGGCTCCGACTGATCGACGCCTGCGGCCGGCATTCGCTGGAGATTTTCGCGGCCGGCTGCATGGCGGCGCTTATCGGCCGCATCCTCTACCGGACCTTCGACGCCACATGGCCGCTTCAAGTCGTGGTCAATGTCGGTGGCTTGGCGGCGATGCTGGGCCTCGCGCACATCCTGGATGCGCGCGCAAGGCGCAGAGACGACCGGCAATAGACAGCCGCGGGCCGGTGCGGGATGAGGACAGACGATGCCGCCGATGAGCCGGAAGGGCGACCTGCCGCAGAAGGTCTGCGAACAATGCGGAAAGCCTTTCGCATGGCGCAAGAAATGGGCGCGTGTCTGGGACGAGGTACGCTATTGCTCCGACCGCTGCCGGGCCGAGGCCCGCACGGCGCGCAGGCAGGCCGGGGCGGAGACCTGACCGTTCAGGTCAGAGCGGCGAGCGCGGCCGGCGTGTCGATGTCGAGGCCCGTGGCCGCATCGCCAGGGATTTCCAGCACATCCGTCCGCCCGCGGAGGAGCGGCCCGGCGCCGTGATCGCCGCGCAGGTTTGCGATCTCCGCACCGAGGCGGCGCAGGTTGAGGAGCACCGGGTTGCCGGAACGCCCGTCCTGCACGGGGACCACGGCAGCTGGCTCCCCATCCGCGAAGGCCGCCACGAGGCGGTCGATATGGGCGGCCGTCACCCGGGGCATGTCGCCCAGCACCACCACGGCAGCCGCGCAGGATGCCGGCAGCGCCCGGATCCCGGCCCGCAGCGAGGTCGCGAGACCGGCAGCGTAATCGGGATTCGCCACGCGAATTAATTCGAGACCGTCGAGCGCTGCCCGGACCGCATCCGCGTGCGCGCCCAGCACGACGACCACCGGGCGCGGCCCCGCACCCAGGGCGGCCTCCGCGGCGTGGCGGACCAGGGGCTTCCCGTCGAGGGGCACGAGCAGCTTCGGCTCCGGACCGAACCGGGTGCCGCGGCCCGCAGCGAGCAGGATCGTCCCGATCTCAGGCATCGGCCTCGCCGACGGTCTCGCCTCCGGCACGGGGTTGGGGCCGGGAGACGATCTCCATGAGCAGGCCGCCGACCCCCAGGGCCACGATGTCGGCCCGGGTGACGGGCAGATCGGCCAGCAGGCGATGCAGGATCCAGTCGAAGCCGTTCTCCTTGGGCGAGCGCGCACAGCCCGGGGCGCCGATCACCGGGATATCGCCGCGGCTTCCCACGAGCAGCAGGTTGCCCGGATCGACCGGCATTCCGAGATGGGCGACCCGCCCCCCGGAGGATTCGATCCCCGCCGGGATGACGTCGCGCCGGTCGGCGATAGCCGAGGCGCCGAACACCACCACCAGGTCGGCCCTGGCCCCATCGATCATCCCCGCGAGGGCGTCCGCGACGGCCTCAGACGCGTGCGGAACCCGGGTCTCGGCCACGAGGGTGGCGCCGGTGGGGGCGAGGCGCTCGGCCAGCACCCGGAGGGTCTTGTCGATCGTCATCTCCTTAAGGCTCGGCAGCCGGGTCGAGACCACACCCACCCGGCGGCGGCGATAGGGCGCCACCGCGAGGGCCCCGCCCCCGGCCGTCACGCAGGCGCGGTCCAGCAAAGCGCCCGGCACCGCGTAGGGGATGATCTTGACGGTCGCCACCATCTCGCCCGCCACCACCGGCTTGAACCGGGGGAGCGTCGCCACCGTGACGGCCTCGTCGACCGCGTTCGCGGCGTCGATCCGGGCCGGATCCAGGGTCAGCACCCCGGCGGTCTCGGCGAAGAGGTTGCAGCGGCCGGTGAAGGGGGGCTCCACCCGCAGATTCTCGCCGGCCAAGTGGGTTGCGAGGCGCGCGGCGGCGGCGTCCTCGCCGACATCGCCCGATTCGAGGGCGGCCGTCACGATCTCCGACAGGCCGGACCGGGCCAGATCCGCCGCCAGATCCTGTGGGATCACCGCGCCCTTGCGCAGAGTCAGCCCCTCACGCCGCACCGTATGGGCGCTGATCAGCCCGGCCGCCTCCGCGACCGGGACGGGCCCGAACCTCACGCGGCCTCCGGACGGGGCACGCGGCGCAGGGCGGCCACGACCTCGCCGAGCACGGCGAGCGCGATCTCGGCGGGGCTCACGGCCCCGATGGGCAGCCCGATCGGGGCGCGGATCCGGCCGATCTGCTCAGGCGAGAACCCGGCCTCGGTGAGCCGGGCGACGCGGGCCGCATGCGTCTTCCGGGAGCCGAGGGCGCCCACGTAGAAGCATCCCGCGGCGAGCGCCGCCTTCAGCGCCGGATCGTCGATCTTGGGATCGTGCGTCAGGGCGGCGAGCGCGCAGTAGCGATCGAGGGCCGGCACGCGAGAGCCCAGGACGGCATCCGGCCATTCCGCCACGAGCTCGACGCCCGGGAAGCGCTCCGGCGTGGCGAAGGCGGTGCGCGGGTCGATCACCGACAGCGCGAGGTCGAGCCCCGCCGCCATCGGCGCCATGGCTTGCGAGATGTGGACGGCGCCGATCACCACGAGCCGCACCGGAGGCACGTGGACGGTGAGGAAGAGCGTGCGCCCGTCCACCTCCACGAGGCCGCTCTTGGCCGAGGCGAGATGCTTGCCGAGCACCGGACCGAGCGGGTCAACGGCGATTTCCGCTTCCTTGACGAGGCGTTGCGCGCCATCGGCAATGTCGGTGACCAGGATGGCGGCCCGGCGGGCGGCCCGCTCGGCGTTGAGTTCGGTCAGGAGATCGGCGCGCATCAGTCGACCCGCTCGACGAAAACCCGGATCCGCCCGCCGCAGGACAGGCCGGCCCGCCACGCGGTCTCGTCGGCGACGCCGAATTCAAGGACGCGCGGTGCGCCGGCCTCGATGACCTCGATCGCCTCGGTGATCACCGCGCCCTCGACACATCCGCCCGAGACGGAGCCCAGAAAATTGCCCGCGTCATCGACGATGAGATGGCTGCCCACCGGACGCGGCGCGGAGCCCCAGGTCTCGATCACGGTGGCGAGCGCCACGGCGCGGCCATCGCGCCGCCAGGATTCGGCGGCGGAGAGGATGTCGGTATCGGTGCTGAGCATAGCGCGCGGAAGCCTTCGGCGGGCGCCCCCCCGCGGGCTTACAGGTATGGCCCCGGCGGCGGCGCGCAAGGCGGTCCGGGGCCCGCCCGTTGGGTCGCGCCTCAAGATACCATGGCGGAGAACGGCGAACGCCAATACTCTACGGGTCCTTTTGTGTGCGGAGTCGGTGTCCCAAGACGTGTCCCGCCTGTCCAATCCAACCCCTCATCCTGAGGTGCCGGAGCGAAGCGGAGGCCTCGAAGGAGACCTTCAGGCCGCGCCGCGACCTCCGAGGACCGCCTTCGAGGCGGCTGCGCCGCACCTCAGGATGAGGGCGTGGATTGGAGAGGGTAGGCAGATCGAATCCGGTGCCCCCCGATGGGCCCGGCCCAGGCGCCCGCCCCCATGAACGCCCCCGATCCCGCCCTCGCGCGTGCCCTGCGCCAGAATCCCCCGCGCTCGGGCCTGCACCGGCTGTGGAAGCGCGTCAGCCGGGCGATCGGCGACAGGCTGCCGAAGGGGCTTTATGCCCGCTCCCTGATCATCATCATCGCGCCCGTGGTCCTGCTCCAGTCGGTGATCGCCTACACCTTCATGGAGCGGCACTGGCAGCTCGTGACCAAGCGCCTCTCGGCCGCGGTCACCGCCGATGTCGCCGCTCTGATCGACATCTACGAGAGCTATCCGCAGGATAAGGATGCCGACACCCTCTCGCGCATCGCGGGCGAGCGCCTGAACCTCGACCTGGACATCCTCAAGGGCGCCAAGCTGCCGCCGCCGGGGCCGCGGCCGTTCTTCTCGATCCTCGACGAGGCCCTCTCGGACGAGATCCAGCGCCAGATCCGCCGGCCGTTCTGGATCGACACGGTCGGCCGCTCGAACCTGATCGAGATCCGGGTGGCGATCCCCGACGGGGTGATGCGCATCACCGCCCGGCGCAGCCAGGCCTACGCGTCGAACTCG
Source organism: Methylobacterium phyllostachyos (assembly GCF_900103445.1). Taxonomy (GTDB): domain Bacteria; phylum Pseudomonadota; class Alphaproteobacteria; order Rhizobiales; family Beijerinckiaceae; genus Methylobacterium; species Methylobacterium phyllostachyos. The sequence goes on from NZ_FNHS01000018.1 coordinate 37,583, forward strand.
CACATCTTCCTGGTCTGGATGATCGGCTCGTCGCTGGTGCTGCTCGGCGTCGCGATCCTGTTCCTGCGCAACCAGATCAAGCCGATCCTGCGGCTCGCCGCCGTGGCGGAGGGGTTCGGCAAGGGCCGGGAGATCGAGTTCCGCCCGCGCGGTGCCCGCGAGGTGCGGCAGGCCGGCCACGCCTTCATCGAGATGAAGCGGCGCATCGAGCGGGCCATGGAGCAGCGCACCACGATGCTGAACGGCGTCAGCCACGACCTGCGCACCATCCTGACCCGCTTTCGCCTGTCCCTGGCGCTGATCGAGCAGACCGACGAGATCGAGGATCTGACCCGCGATGTCGATGAGATGAGCCGGATGCTCGAAGGCTACCTCGCCTTCGCGCGTGGCGATTCGGCCGAGCCCGCTACGCCCACCGACATGCGGTCCCTGCTGCAGGACCTGCGCACCGACGTGGAGCGTCTGGGCGCCCACGTCTCGGCGGTGGACCTTGCCGGCGCACCGGAGGTGACCGTGCGCCCGGGGGCCTTCCGACGTTGCCTGTTCAACCTCGCCTCCAACGCCGCCCGCTACGGCGAGACGGTGGCGATCTCCGGCCGGCTCGAAGCCCGCGCCTTCCTGGTCTCGATCGACGACGACGGGCCCGGCATCCCCCCGGAGAGCCGCGAGGCGGTGTTCAAGCCGTTCGTGCGGCTCGACGACGCCCGCCAGGATGCCGGCGGTTCCGGCCTAGGCTTGGCCATCGCCCGGGACATCGCCCGCGCCCATGGAGGCGACATCACGCTGCAGGACAGCCCGCTCGGCGGCCTGCGGGCTACGGTCCGGGTCCCGGCCTGAGCCGGGCTCAGGCGTCGGCGGGCCGACGAAGGCGCAGGAATTCGTCCTGGGCGTTCCGCACTAGGTGGTCCAGCTTGGCCGCGTCGAGACCGGCCGCGGTCAGGCGTGCGCGCAGGGCGGCTTCACCGTTCCAAGCATAGCCGGCATCGGCCGGCAGATAGCGCAGCAGCAGGGGGCTGACGATCGCGCCGCGCCGATAGGCCGGGTGGCGCAGGAGCCTGCCGATCTGGGCCGTCAGCATCTCGATGGGGGACGCGCCGACGCCGGATGCGCCCGCACCGTTGCCCGTCCATTTGACTGCGGATCGGCTCATGCGAATTCGATCTCCCGAGATCAATATCGGGCCGAAAGATTGAGCAAGCGTGAGCGGATCGGGGGTTCGGCGAAAAACTGCAACCTTCGGGGTCCCAACCGTTGCGGCAGGGTGCTATGCAGGGGCGCGTCCCACGGGCGCGCACGCCGTTGCGCGCCGGATCCGAGTGCCGAACATGAACCCGCTCGTTCCCCTCTTCATCCTGCTCCTGCTGCCGCTCTCGGCGATCGGCCTCGTGCTCTACACCGACACGGGCATCGAGCCGGCCCTGTTCTACGCGTCGGTGAAGACCTTCGTGATCCTGGGCGTGATCGCGGTGGGCATGTCGTTCGCCGCCATGAAGCTCGGCGAGCGCACCAAGCACTGACGGTTCAATCCACGGAGGGCGCGATGCTGCACGTGGTCCCGGCCTTCTCCCGCATCGGCGAGGAGAACGCCTTCGCGGTGCTGGCCCGCGCCCAGGCCCTGGCGGCCCAGGGCCGCGACGTGATCAATCTCGGCATCGGCCAGCCTGACATGCCGACCCCGGCCCACGTGGTCGAGGCCGGCATCAAGGCCCTGCGCGACGGCCACCATGGCTACACGCCGGCGGTGGGCATCCTGCCGCTCCGCGAAGCGGTGGCGCGCGACATCCACCGGCGCCACGGCGTCGAGGTCTCACCGGATTCGGTGATGATCGTGCCGGGCGGCAAGGTCACCATGTTCATGGCGATCCTGATGTTCGGCGCGCCCGGCGTGGAGATCCTGTATCCAGATCCCGGCTTCCCGATCTATCGCTCGATGATCGAGTTCACGGGCGCGACGCCGGTGCCGGTGCCGATCCGCGAGGAGAACGGTTTCGCCTTCTCGGCGGCCGAGACCCTGGCGCTGATCACCCCGAAGACGCGGCTTCTGATCGTCAATTCGCCCGCCAACCCCACCGGCGGCGTGACCCCGAAGGCCGAGATCGACGCCCTGGTGAAGGGGCTGGCCGACCATCCCGACGTCGCGGTGCTGTCGGACGAGATCTACGGCACGATGACGTATGACGGCGAGCACCATCACTCGCTGCTGAACTACGAGGAGATCCGCGACCGTCTGGTCTACCTCGACGGCGCATCGAAGACCTACGCGATGACCGGCTGGCGGCTGGGCTGGTCGGTCTGGCCGAAGCCCCTTTATGAGGCGGCGCGCAAGCTCGCGGTGAATGCGCATTCCTGCGTCAACGCATCGACCCAATGGGCCGGCATCGCGGCCCTCGACGGCCCACAGGATTGCGTGACCGAGATGGTCGCCGCGTTCGACCGGCGCCGCGCGATCGTGGTCGATGGGCTGAACGCCTTGCCGAACGTCTCGTGCATCGCGCCTAAGGGCGCGTTCTACGCCTTCCCCAACATTTCCCGGACGGGCTGGAAGGCGAAGGCGCTGGCCGCGACGCTGCTCGAAGAGGCGGGTGTGGCGGTGATCGGCGGCCCGGATTTCGGCGTCCACGGCGAGGGCTATATCCGCCTGTCCTACGCCAACTCGGCGGAGAACATCCGCCGGGCGCTGGAGCGGATGGGGACGTTTCTCAGCGCGCGCAAGCCAGGCTGAGGCGGCCAGATCTTGAGGAACACGAGGCCGTCCCGCGAGCGGGGCAGCCCGGCGACTGTTGCCTCAGGTCCGACCTATCCGCGGCGTGACCGGTCGTCCGCCGGATTCCTTCAGTCGGAGTGGCGGACCAATTGCGGTGGAAGCTCACCGAAGCCGCGTCGCATCGATAACCAGGAAATATTGGCACGCCTCCGCCCCGAGATTGGTGAAAGCATGCCCGGCATCGGCCTCGAAATACAGGCTGTCGCCCTCCTCGACCACGACCGCGCGGTCGCCGATCGTGGCGCGCAGGCGTCCCTTCAGCACGAAGATATACTCCGACACGCCGGGGCGATGGGCGACGAACTCGCCCGTGGTGGCGCCCGGGGGAAGCGTGTTGAGCACCCAGTCGATTCCCCGTCCGGGCAAGACCGGAGAGAGGCAGCGACGCAGGAAGCCTGACGCCTCGTCACGCAAAACCGGCTGCCGGGAAGCAGGGATCAGCAGCACCTCGCGTTCGGTGGCTGGCGCCATCAGGCGCGAGAAGGTCACGCCCAGCGCTTCGGCGAGGCGCGAAAGGACAGCCGTCGATGGGACGGCCTCGCCGCGCTCGATCTTCGAGATCATCGAGCGGCTGACGCCCGACAGGGCCGCAAGGGCCTCAAGGGAGAGGTGGCGCTCCCTCCGCCTGCGGCGGATCTCCTCGGCGAGGATCTGGATCTGCGAGCGCGCCTCGGCCTCGATCTGGACCCGTCGCACCTCTGTCGTGACCGTCATCGGCGTTTCGTCCTGACCCTCCGGCTGACGCTTCGTCCTTGAGCGCCTGAAGCTGATGGCGGGGTGATTAGCACACGACGCGCGGGAGCACCCGTGCGATCCGCGGCCGATTGGCACGACGCTTGTATCTGCCTGAGTGGAAATTCATCTCGAAAAGTGGATGCCCGCGCATGGTCGATGCCGCATTGCCATTGGACGTGCCTCAGATTGCCGAGCCGGACGCGGTGACGCCGACGGACAGGCGCCAGATCGTGTGGTCGAGCGTCATCGGCACGACCGTCGAATGGTACGACTTCCTGATCTACGGCACGGCCAGCGCCCTCGTCTTCAACAAGCTGTTCTTCCCCAGCATCGACCCCGCAGTGGGTACCATCGCGGCGTTCGGCTCCTACGCCGTCGGGTTCCTCGCCCGCCCGCTGGGCGGGGCGGTCTTCGGCCATTTCGGCGACAGGGTCGGGCGCAAGGCGATGCTGTCCCTCACCCTGATGATCATGGGGCTTGGCACCTTCCTGATCGGATGCCTGCCGACCTATGGGCAGATCGGCATCCTCGCGCCGATCCTCCTCGTGGCCCTGCGCCTCGTGCAGGGGATCGGCATCGGCGGCGAGTGGGGCGGGGCCGTGCTGATGGTGGTGGAGAGCGTGCCGGCGGAACGGCGCGGGTTCTTCGGAAGCGTCGTCCAGCTCGGCTACCCGATCGGCGTGATCCTCTCGATCGGCGCGTTCGCGCTGACAGGCCTGATGCCCGAGGCGGCGTTCCTGTCATGGGGTTGGCGCATCCCCTTCCTGGCGAGCGCACCCCTCGTCGGGGTCGGCCTGTTCATCCGCCTGCGCCTCCACGAGACGCCCGCATTCCGCCGGATCAAGGCGCGGGCTGTGACGGCGCGGCTGCCGGCCCTGGAGATCCTCACCGAGCATCCCGGCATGTTCCTGAAGGCTGTCGGCCTGAAGGTCTCCGAGATCGCCTACGTGAGCATCGTCACCGTGTTCTCGATCTCCTACGTCACCGGCCAGCTCGGCCTGTCGCGGGGCGTGATCCTGAACGGAATCCTGGTCGCCGCCCTCATCGAACTCTTCACGATCCCCGCCTTCGGCTGGCTGTCCGACCGCTACGGGCGCAGGCCCCTGTTCATCGCCGCCTGCCTGTTCTCGATCGCCTTCGCGTTCCCGATGTTCAGGCTCCTCGACACGCGCGACCCGACGATCATCACCCTGACCGTCGCGGTGGCCCTGAGCTTCGGGCAGGGCATCATGTTCGGGACCGGGGCCGCCTGGATGTCCGAACTGTTCGATGCCCGCCTGCGCTACAGTGGCGCCTCCCTGGGTTTCCAGGTGGGGGCGGCGCTGAGCGGCGGCTTCACACCGCTGATCGCCGCAGCCTTGCTGGCCTGGAGCGGCGGCGCGACCTGGCCGATCTCGGCCTACCTGATCGCCCTCGCCTGCGTGACGCTCGCGGCGACCTTCGCGGCGCCAGAGACGGCCCGCCGACGGATCGACTGAGCGGCCGCGGGCCGTCCGCAGAAAGAGGGTTTCGCCAGTGGACGAACATCCACTCCAATGGAATAGTGCGCGACGCCCCGACACAAGAGGAAGACGGATTTGAACAGAACCATCATCGCCACGGATGCGGCGGCCCCGGCCGTCGGTCCCTACGCGCAGGCGACCCGTGTCGGCGACCTCGTCTTCGCCTCGGGACAGCTGCCGATCGATCCGCAGACCGGCGCGTTCCCGGAGGGCATCGAAGCGCAGACACGCCGCTCGCTGGCCAACCTCGCCGCCGTGCTGGAGGCTGGAGGCGCCAGCCTCGCGAGCGTTGCCAAGACCACCGTGTTCCTGAAGGACATGAACGATTTCGCCGCGATGAATGCCGTCTACGCCGAACACTTCCCCGGCGCGGCGCCGGCGCGTTCGACGGTGGAGGTCGCGCGCCTGCCCCGCGACGCGCTGGTCGAGGTCGAGGCGATCGCCCTGGCGACGGGACCTGTCCGATGAGCGCGACTTCCGCACCCCGCCACATCGAGGCCTTCGCGCACGCGGCCGGTTCGGTGGCGGCCGGCGTGCCTGGGGGGGCGACCGGGTGGCACGGCACGCTGCTCAACATCCATATCGCGCCGGCGGCGAGCTACGAGATGGAGGAACTGACCGAGGCCCATTGCGTCGCCGGCCGCGGCATCGAGGGGGACCGCTACTTCCTCGGCACCGGAACCTACTCGCCCAAGCCGGACACCCGCGAGGTGACGCTGATCGAGCAGGAGGTGCTCGACGCCCTCGCGCGCAACGATCCGCCGCTTCAGGGCGGCCCGATCCAGCTCGCGCCCATCGATCACCGCCGGAATCTCACCGTGCGCGGCGTGCCGCTCAATCATCTCGTCGGCCGCCGATTCCGCGTCGGAGAGGTGATCCTGCGCGGCGGGCGCCTGAACTTCCCGTGCAAGTACCTGGAGGAACTGCTCGGGCAGCCGGTCTACCTGCCGCTTTACAATCGCTCAGGCCTGAATTGCGGGATCGAGCGTGGCGGGATCATCCGCCCGGGCGACCCGATCACGCTGTTGGATTGAAGCGATGTCCACCCGCATCGTGATGAAGCTGAGGGTCGCGGAATCCGTCGCGACCACGCCGGAGGTTGTCCGCCTGACCTTCGTCCACCCGCAACGTCCCGAACTGCCCGCCTGGGAGGCCGGTGCGCATGTCGATCTGCGCCTGCCGGACGGACGCACGCGACAGTACTCGCTGTGCGGCGATCCGGCTGACCGAAGCCGGTACGTCCTGGCGATCAAGCGCGAGGATGCCGGCCGCGGCGGCTCTCTGTGGACGCATGCCAACCTCACCCCAGGCGCCGTCGCGCACGTCTCCCATCCGCGCAACAATTTCGGTCTGGCCCCCGGCGCACGGCGCCATATCCTGATTGGCGGTGGAATCGGCGTGACCCCGCTCGCCGCCATGGCGCGGTCGCTCGCCGCGCGTGGGGCCGACTACACGCTCCACCTATGTGCGCGTTCGGCCGGACAGGCGCCGCTGCTCGCGGAGTTGCAGGCGCTCTGCGGCGACCGGCTCCGGTGCTGGTTCTCGGCGGACGGTCCGCGCTTCGACCCCGCCATCCTCGGTGCGCCGGAGGACGGCGTCCATCTCTACGCCTGTGGACCCCAGCGGCTCACCGACGCCGTGCAGGCCACGCTGGGGAGGGCCGGCTGGCCGGCCGAGCGGGTGCATGTCGAGCATTTTGCGCCGATCGACGACGCGGACTTTAAGCCGGAGCCCTTCGACGCGCTGATCGCCTCGACGGGCGAAGTCGTCCACGTCCCCGCCGATACCTCGCTGCTCGAGGTCCTGCGCCGACGCGGCTTTGCGATGCCCTCATCCTGCGAGATCGGCGTGTGTGGCTCCTGCGAGTGCGGCTACCGGGACGGCACCGTGATCCACCGCGACGTCGTGCTGCCGCTCGTCCGACGACAGGACCGGATGATGCCCTGCGTCTCCCGTGCCCGCGTGAACGTCACGCTCGAACTCTGAGTGTCCGCTGCCGATGCCGGCGCACGGCACGTCGGCGCCGCTGCAGCGCCCTGAGCGCAGCGGCGGGTTCCGGGGCACGAACCAAACAGTCAGGGCTCAACGCCCCGCCATCGCGGGGCCACCCCTTTCCCACACGGCAGGAAGGGCCGGTCCGCTCGCCAACTCGGTCGGCGGACGACCGATGCGTACCGTGCTGTCGCGTCAGCGCCGGTCCGCTTCTTGCTCGCCCCTGGCCCAAGGGTGCACTCAAGGCTGCCGAACCGGGAGATCCCGTATGCGTCGATCCCTGCACACGGATCAAGAAATTGCCTTCCTGCTGGACGAGGCCGCGCGGGGCATCCCCATCGCCGACATCTGCGCGAGCGCTCGTATCTCGCTCGGCACCTTCTATCGCTGGCGGCGTCGGCTCGGCGGCTTGAAGCCCGCGGGCGTGATCCGGCTCGATCAGGTCGAGCGGGAGAATGCCGGCCTCCGTGCCGAGGTGCACCGACTCCGCGCGGTGCTGCTGAAGCAGCCGTTGCGCGCAGAGCCGGCGCGACCGATCCCGACGGAGCGCGCGGGCCTGCGCCAGAAACCGAGCCATCGCGGGGCTCACGCCTGCGTCGGCCGGTTCGCCTTCGTACGAAGCGCGAACTGAGACGCCGGAGCTACCGGCCTCGGTATCACCGGCGGCGCAAACCCGTGGTCCGGACTCAGACGGAGCCAGACGCCGCAGACTCGAGGGCCGCTTTGGGCATGAGCATATGCACGCCCTTGTTGCCATCGACCGTCTGGGTGATCCGCAGGTTTCCGGCGAGCGAGCACAGCATGTAGGCTTGGTTGCGGGTCAGGTTGGTCCGGGCGCAGACGAGGCGAACCATCTCGCGCACGGCCTGGCGCATCGCCTCGTCGAGGCTCTCGTGGAGGCCGATCGACATCAGGTCGGTGGGCGTCTCGGCGAAGGGCCACGCGCCCGGGAGGTCCTTGCGCACGGTGAGTCGGAACGTGCCGGTCAGCCCGGTCTCCAGCGCCGTGATGCAGACCTCGCCGTCGCCCTGCACGCCGTGGCCGTCGCCCGCGTAGAAGCCGCCGCCGGCGTTGAACACCGGCAGGTAGAGGGTCGTGCCGACGCGCATCTCCTTGTTGTCCATGTTGCCGCCGAACGCCCGGGGCACCGGCGTGCCGACCCGGCCCCAGCTGGCCGGCGGGGCGGTGCCCAGGATGCCGAAGAACGGATCGAGCGGTAGCTCCGTGCCCCAGGGCAGGCGGCAGACGCCGCGTGCGGTGTCGATGTCGGCGTGGACGGTCTCGTAATCGGTGAACTCGTCCGGCAGGGTGCCGAGCAGTGGCAGGATCGCGACGAAACCCCAATCGAGGCGGAACTTCAGGTCGAGGATGTCCACCTGCAGCATGTCGCCGGGCTCGGCGCCCGCCACGTGGACGGGGCCGGTGACGAAGTGTGGGCCGGGGCCGCGCTCCAGCGTGTCGAGGGCGTGGAGCAGGTCGGCCGGGACCCGGGCCGGATCGGGATGGAGCGACTCGCGCCCGCCCGCCGGATGCGAGTGCAGGGTGACGGTGTCGCCCGATTGCACGGTCAGCACCGGCGGCAGGGCGGCATCGAAATAGCCGAGCACCATTGTGTCGGGCGTGGCGGGGATCTCGTGATGCGTGGGCACGGCGTCTCCTTCGCGGATGTCAGATGGCGATGTGACGGGTCAGGGCTTCGTGGCTCAACGTCCCGGGATCACCGCGCGCGACGACGCTGCCGCGCGACAGCACCACCACCGTGTCGGCGACCCGGAGGGCGAAATCGAGATACTGCTCCACGAGGAGCACGGTGATCCGGCCCTTCAGCCCGGCGATCACCGCCTCGATGGCGGCGACGATCGAAGGCTGGATGCCTTCGGTCGGCTCGTCGAGCAGCAGGGCGCGGGGCCGCGTCGCCAGCGCCCGTGCGATGGCGAGCTGCTGCTGCTGCCCGCCCGAGAGGTTGCCCCCCGGCCTGTGCCAGAGGCCGCGCAGCGCGGGAAACAGGGCGACGGCCTCCTCGACCGCGTCCGTCCGCTCCAGCCCGTGCGCCCGGGCCGCGACCCGCAGATTCTCGGCGACCGTCAGATCCGAAAAGATCTCGCGCCCCTGCGGCACGTAGGCGAGACCCGAGCGGGCGCGCCGATCGGACGTCAGGCGCGTCAAGTCTGTCGCGTCGAGGGCGATCCGGCCGCGGCTCTCCGGGATCAGGCCGGTGAGGCAGCGCAGGAGCGTGGTCTTGCCGGCGCCGTTGCGGCCAAGCACGGAGAGGCAGGCCCCCGGCTCAACCGCGAGGGCGATGCCGCGCAGCACCTGCGCGCTGCCGTAATGCTGATCGAGCCCCTCGACGGCGAGGCGCGCGGGTGCGGGCGTATGCGTCATCGGCCGAGGAACACCTCGATCACCCGAGCATCGGCCCGCGCGCCCGCCATGCTGCCCTCGTAGAGGGTCCGCCCCTCGTGCAGCACCGTCACCCGGTCGGCGACGGCCTCGACGAAGGCCATGTCGTGCTCGATCACCAGGATCGCCCGGTCGGGCCGGCGCAGGGCCCGGATCAGCGCGGCGGTCTGGGCGGTCTCGGTGTCGGAAAGCCCAGCCACGGGCTCGTCGAGGAGGAGCAGCGCGGGCTCGGCGGCCAGCACCATGCCGATCTCCAGCCACTGCTTCTCGCCATGCGCGAGGCGGCCGGCCGGCACCTCCGCCCGGGCTCCGAGGCCGATCTCGCAGAGGAGTGCGGCGATGCGGGCCGGGCGGTCGCGGGCTGGCAGCGCGGGACCGCAGCCGATCTCCAGATTCTCTCGCACGGTGAGGGCCGGGAAGACGCTGGGCTCCTGGAACTTCCGCCGCACGCCGGCCTTCGCGATCTCGGCCTCCGAGCGCTTGGTGAGATCGACATGATCGCCCAGCATCACCCGCCCGGAGACCGGCTTGGTGATCCCGGAGATCACGTCGAGCAGCGTGGTCTTGCCGGCGCCGTTCGGGCCGATCACCGCCCGCACCTCGCCGGGATCGACCGCGAGCGAGACGCAATCCAGCGCCGTGAACCGGCCGAAGGCGACAGTGAGGGCGTCGACCACGAGGGCGGTCATGGGGCGCCCCGCAGCCAGGTCGGGCGCGGGCGCCAGCCCACGAGGTCGAGGAGCCCGTTCGGCAGGACCAGCACCACGAGCAGCACCAGCCCGGACAGGATGAAGGGCCACGCCTCCGGCATCGCGGCGCTGAGCCAGAACTTCAGGCCGTTGACCAGGATCGCGCCGATCACCGCCCCGCCGAGCCGCCCCAGGCCGCCGATCGCCACCCAGACGGCGATCTCGATGGAGAGGTCGGGCGCCAGCACCCGCGGGTTGATGATGCCGACCTGCGGCACGTAGAGGATGCCGGCCAGCGCCGCGATCATCGCCGAGAGGCACCAGATCCCGAGCTTGAGCCGGGTGGTGCTGTAGCCCAGCGTGCGCAGGCGGGTCTCGTCGTCGCGGCAGGCGAGCATCCGCCGGCCGATCGCGCTGCCGACGAGGAGCCGCGTGCCTGTGAGCACCCCCGCCAGCGTCAGGAGGGCGGCGACCGCCAGCCCGGTGACCACCCCGGGGGAGCCCATCGGCCAGCCGAACAGCAGCGGGAAGCCGGTCATGCCGTTGTTGCCGCCGAGCCCGGTATCGTTGCGATACATCAGCAGCATCGAGACGTAGACGAGCGCCTGGCTGATGATCGAGAAATAGACGCCGTTGACCCGCGAGCGGAACGAGGCGAACCCGAACACGAAGGCCACGAGGCCGGCGACCGCCAGGGCCAGCACGAGGGCGTAAGCCGCGTGGTCGAGGCCGGTCCAGTAGGCCGGCAGGCGCGTCCAGCCCATGAACTGCACGAAGTCCGGCAGCACGCCGGTAGCGGCCACGCCCTGGGCCAGCAGGTGCATGGCGCAGACATAGCCGCCGATGGCGAAGAACAGCCCGTGCCCCAGGCTGAGGATGCCGAGATAGCCCCAGACCAGATCGAGGGAGACGGCCAGGATCGCGAAGGCGGCGAGCTGGCCGAGCGCATTGACGAGGTACGGGGCGGGTGGCGCCACCACGAGAGCCGCCGCGGCGGCGAGGCAGAGCCCGACGAGCCCGGCGACCAGAGGGTCGCGCACGGCGCGGCGGGCGGGTCCGGCAGGAGTCGCAAGAGTGGTCGGCATCCCGCCGCTCATCGCCGCCGCCGCACCGCGAACAGCCCCTCGGGCCGGCGCTGCAGGAACAGGATGATGCCGACCAGCACGATCACCTTGGCGGCGACCGCGCCCGAGATCGGCTCGATCAGCACATTGGCGCCGCCGACCCCGAGGGCCGCCACCAGGGTCCCGACGAGGCTGCCGACGCCGCCCAGCACCACGACCATGAAGCTGTCGACGATGAAGCCCGAGCCCATGCCGGGATTGACGCTGTAGATCGGGCACAGCGCCACACCGGCGAGCCCCGCGAGGCCGGAGCCCAGCCCGAAGGCGAGGCGGTCGATCCGGCGGGTCGGCAGGCCGAGGCAGGCCGCCATGTCGCGGTTCTGGGTCACTGCGCGGATGTCGAGGCCGAGCGGGGTGCGGCGCAGGATCAGCAGGGTCACCACCAGGGTCGCGACCGCGAAGGCGATGGCGAACAGGCGGTTCCAGGTCACGACGAAGTCGGCGTAGAGCGGGACCCCACCGCTGACATAGGCCGGCATGACGAATTGCAGGTTCTGCGTGCCGACCGTCACGCGCACGAGGTTCACCAGGAACAGGCTCACCGCCCAGGTGGCCAGCAGGCTCATGAGCGGCCGCCGGTAGAGGTGGCGCAGGATCAGCGTCTCGACCACGATCCCCACCAGGGCGACCGCCCCGAAAGCCACCGGGATTGCCGCCACCAGGTAGAAGTCGAGCAGGCCGGGGGCGAAGCGGCGGAAGGCCTCCTGCACGCCGTAGGTGGCGTAGGCGCCGAGCATGATGAACTCGCCCTGGGCGAGGTTGATCACGCCCATCAGCCCGAAGATGATCGCGAGCCCGGCCGCCGCCATGAACAGGATGCTGGCGAAGCTCAGGCCATTGTAGACGACCGCGAGCCCGTCGCCGATCGCCACAGCCCGGGAGACCTGCGCGAGCCCCGCATCGAGCGCCGCCCGGAAGGCCGGATCGGAGGCGTAGGCGGGGTCGCCCTTGAGGGCCGCGAGCCGTGCCTGCGCGGTCCCCGAGGGACTGGCCGCCACGGCGGCGATCGCCGCCCGGCGTCGGGCCGGATCGGGCGACGACAGGGCGGCCGCCTGGGCGAGGCCGGTGATCGTCGCTTTGAGGGCCGCATCCGTCTCCGTATCCCGCGCCCGGTCGAGCACGGCTGCCGGAACGGTGGCGATGCGGCGCTCCACGACCGCCAGCCCGGCACTGCGGGCGGCGGGATCCGGGCCGGTCAGCAGGGCGATAATGCCCCGCGCGGTCTCGACGGCGGCGCGCTGGCGAAGGCCAAGAACCGGCGCGCGCGCCTTCGGGGCCGGCCGCACCGCGCCGGTGAGCGCGTCATGACCCTCCGGCGCGCCGGGCCGGTCGAGCAGGAGGGTGCCGTCCGCCGGGCAGGACAGGCGGCGCTCGGCCAGCGCGCCGAGGAGGCCGCCAGCGAAGGTGAGATCGTCCGCCGGCAGGTCGCCGCCGACCTGCACAAGGCCCTCGGCCGCGCGGACCTGCGCAGCGCCATCCCCGCACAGATCCGCCGCGAAGCGCGTCCGGTCGAGGGGCGCGGCGCAGGCCGGGACCGCCAGCAGTGCGAGACAGCAGAGGGCCAGGAGCGCGCGGAGCAGCTCAGCCATAGGGGCTGAACGGGACCGGCGCGGGGGCGTTCGGGGATTGCCAGAGCACGTCGAAGCCGCGCTTCTCGTTGACCGAGCCGATGAACACGCCGCGGGAGACGTAATTGTTCTCCCCCGTCATGGTGAGCGTGTAGCCGGACGGATCGTCGAAGCTCAGCCCCGCGAAAGCCTTGCGTACCTCCGGCACCGCGAAGGAGCCGGCCTTGGCGGCGGCGAGCGCCCAGAGGTTGACGCTGTCATAGGCCGAGACCATCGGGTCGATCACCGTGTCGGCGCTGAACGGGACGTTCTTGGCCTTCACGTAGGCGGCCCAGTCGGCGAGGAATTTCTGGTTCCGCTCGCCCTTGGCGGCCTGAAGATAGGCCCAGCAGTTGAGGTGGCCGACGAGCTTTCCGGTATCGAGCCCTTCGAGGTCGGCCTCCACCATGTCGAGGCCGAGGATCGGCACGTCGGTGGCGCTGATGCCCTGGTTGGCGAACTCGCGCAGGAAGTCGGGGATCGAGGAGCCCACGACGGTGAGCACCACGATCGGCTGGCCGCCGGGCTGGCTGGCGAAGCTGCGGACCTGATTCACCAGCGTCTGGAAGTTCGAGAAGCCGAACGGCACGTATTCCTCGCGCCACGCGGTCTCCGGGATGCCCTTGCTTGTCCAGTAGCCCTTCAGCTGCTTGTTGATCGTGCGCGGCCAGACATAATCCGAGCCGATCATGAAGAAGCGCTTCGCGCCGACCCCGTCCGGGCCCATCAGGTAATCGACCGCCGGCAGCACGGAACTCGCGGGCGGCGAATTCACGTAGACGACGTTCTTGGAGTTCTCGTCACCCTCGAAGTGGAGCGGGTAGAACAGCAGCCCGTCATTCTGCTCGACCACCGGCAGCACCGACTTGCGCGACACGGAGGTCCAGCAGCCGAACAGGGCCGCGACCTTCTCCTGCTGGAGCATCTGCCGTCCGATCTGCGCGTAGAGCGGCCAGTCCGAGGCGGGATCGGAGGTCACGACCTCGATCTGGCGGCCGTTGACGCCGCCGCGCCCGTTGATCGCGTCGGCGGCCATGCGGACCACGTGGTTCAGCCGGCCCTCGAGATTGGCCATCGTGCCCGACGACGAGAACAGGCAGCCGAGCTTGACGGTGTCGGCCGCAGCGGCTGGCCGGATGAGGGCGGGGGCTGCCAGCAGCGCCGCCGTGCCGACGAAGCTTCGCCGCGTGAGAACTGTCATCGGACCCGAAGCTCCTGTGAAGGACGAACCGATTGTCGGCCGCCGTCCAGGAGACGGAAAGGTCAAAGAGACTGCAGGTCCGCGTGGGCCTTGCGCGTATTGGCAGCACTTGTTCGCGCAGTGGGCCGCTTTCAGTGGAAAACGTCAAAATTGACGCTTCGAATACGTGCGCGCCTGTCGTTTGCCTTGGGTCAGCGCCGCTTGGCACGACCTGCGTGGGTCTGAGCCGCGAACGCCGCCCGACCGAACCGCGCACCACAGCTGGCACGCTTCTTGTGACGTTGCCGCCAGCGCAGCGTCGCCCTGGGCGGCGGCTCCAGGTTGGCGTGCCGTCGAAACCCTGAGGTGCCGGGAGACCGGATCTCTTCGACCGCTTCGGCCCTGTCCCGAGCCCAAGATCTTCGCGCGTCCGGCCGCAAGCCGACACGCACCGCCCGAAAGTCTCCGCCATCCGCCTCCTGAGGAGAGCCGCCATGTGCGACCGTCACGGCGACTACCGCGTTCCCAAGTTCACGCCCGACTTCTCACAGTTCAAGCCCAGCCGCAGGCGCTTCCTCGGCGGCACCGCCGCCGCGCTCACCGTCGCGGTGGGTCCCGGCATGATCGGCCGGGCCGCGGCGGCCACCGGCATCCGGGCGACCCACGGGACCGGCTTCTGCAACCTGAACTTCTTCCTGGCCGAGGCGATGCAGCTCGCCAAGGATGACGGGCTGACGATCGACTTCGTGAACACCCCGACCTTCTCGGATCAGGTCACCTTCCTCGGGATGGGCCAAGTCGATGCCGGCGTGATGCCCTATACGAGCTTCATGGCGCTCTACGATGCGGGTGCCCCGGTGAAGATCGTGGCCGGCGGCGGCATCGAGGGCTGCGTGCTGGTGGCCCAGCCCGGGCTCGACAGCCCGGATAAGCTGAAGGGCAAGACGCTCGGCACCTTCCAGCTCGATACGCTCGAGGTCCTGCCCTACGATTGGCTGAAGAAGAACGGCGTCGCCTTCAAGGACATCACGGTCCGCTACATGGGCTCGACCCCGGAGGCCGTGGAGGCGTTCCGCGCCGGGGCGCTCGACATCATCTCGACGATCGAGCCCTACGGCACGGCGCTGCTCACCGACGTGAAGGGCGCGGTGAAGCTCTCCGACGGCACCGACATCTACGGCAAGGGCTACACCGATTGCGTGCTGGCCGTGCGCGACGAGCTGATCGCCAAGAACCCGGCTGCGGTAAAGGCCCTGATCAAGGGGATGATGAAGGCGCAGGCCCTGGCCGAGAGCGACCCCCAGGCCGCCCTGAACAAGCTCGTCGGCTCCTACTACAAGACCTCGATGAGCAACGCTCAGCTCGCCATGGGCCGGCAGCCCTCGGTGGTGGACGCCCGCAACCAGACGCAGTTCATCCTCGACCGGACCGATTCCGTCGCCGAGATGGGCTACATCAAGAAGAAGCCCGGCCGCGACGCGATCGACTGGACCCTCCTGGAACAGGTCATCGCCGAGAACCCGGACCTTTACGGCAAGCTCAAGCTGAAGTCGGCCTGAGCGGATGGCCGTCGATCTCGCGCGCGCCGCCGTCCCGCACGTCCGGCCGCGCCTCCCGTTCGGTCAGCGCCTCGCGCTGCCCGACGGCTTCGTCCCGCTCCTGCAACGGACCGGCTGGATGCTGGTCTCGGTCGGCTGCTTCGCCGGCCTCTGGGAGCTGCTCTGGGCGTTCGGCATCGCCGACGCCAAGCTCCTGCCGCCGCCGCACATCTTCCTCGGCAACCTCGCCGAGCAGGCGCGCTTCTTCAACACCGCCCAGCGCTGGCAGATCGGCACCGGGATGAACGCGGGCCCGAGCCCCGCCATGGCGGTGTTGATCACGGTCCTCGCCTCCACGGGTCGGGTCCTGGCGGGCCTCGCCCTGGCCGCCACCCTGTCGATCCTGGTGGGCGTGGCGATCCGCTACGTCGTGCTGGTGGAGCGGCTGACGCTGCCGACCATCACGCTGCTGGCGCCGGTCTCGCCGATCGCGTGGCTGCCGGTGGCGATCTTCATGTTCGGGATCGGCAACGCCCCGGCGATCTTCATGGTGTTCATCGCCCTGTTCTTCACGATGGTCCTCTCGACCATCCACCAGATCGACGGGGTCAACCGGAACTACATCAACGTCGCCCGGACCATGGGGGCGTCGAAGCGCCAGATCTACGCGCGGGTGATCGTGCCGGCGATCCTGCCGGGGCTGCTTGCGGTGCTCCGCCTCAACCTGTTCGGCGCCTGGATGGTGGTGCTCGTCGCCGAGGCGACCGGCGTCGGCTACGGGCTCGGCCAGGTGATCATGCTGGCGCGCAATACCTTCAACCCGTCGCTGGTCTTCTTCACCATCACGCTGATCGGCCTGCTCGGCTTCGCCTTCGACCTGCTGTTCCGTCTGGTCCAGCGGCGGATGCTGTACTGGCTGCCACGCGACGCGGGGTCCTCCCTTGGTCTCTGAAGCCGTCTCCTGCCACGGCGTCGCCAAGGTCTGGTCGGCCGGCACCGCCCGCGCCCACGAGGCCCTGCGCGACATCGACCTGACCGTGCAGCCCGGCGAGTTCGTGGTGTTCCTCGGACCCTCGGGCTGCGGGAAGAGCACGCTGCTCTACCTGATCGCCGGGCTCGAACCCGCCTCCGGGGGCGAACTCCTGGCCTTCGGCACACCGGTCACTGGCCCGTCGCCGGAGCGCAGCCTGATCTTCCAGGAGACCTCGCTGCTGCCCTGGCTCAGCGTCTGGCAGAACGTCAGCTTCGGGCTGTCGCTGAAGGGCGTGCCGGAGGCCGAGCGCCGGAGCATCGCCCGCACGGCGCTCCAGCGGGTCGGCCTCGCCGAAGCCTTCGACAAGCGGCCCGACGAGCTGTCGGGCGGCATGCGCCAGCGCGTGGCGGTGGCCCGGGCGCTCGCCATGCGCCCGAAGGTGCTGCTGATGGACGAGCCCTTTGCGGCGCTCGACGTCCAGACCCGCCAGAAGATGCAGGACTTCCTGCTCGATGTCTGGCGCGACAGCGGCGCCTCGGTGCTTTTCGTGACCCACCACATCGACGAGGCGGTGGCGCTCGCCGACCGGGTGGTGGTGTTCACCGCGAGGCCGGGGCGGATCAAGACGATCGTGCGCAACGACCTTGCCCGCCCGCGCGACCCGTTCTCCCCCGAGGCCGAGGCGATGCGGCGGCATCTCACCGAGCTTCTGCGCGACGAGGTCGACCGGGCCTTCGCCGAGCAGGAAGCGCTCGTCTGACCCTTTCCCAATCAAGACGGACCCAACCATGGCCACATCGCTGATCCGCAGCCGGCGGATGATCACCCGTACCCTCGATCACGATCGCTGGGAGGAGATCGCCGACGGCGCGGTGCTGCAGACGGACGGGATCATCGCGGCGGTCGGCACCTATGCGGACCTGCATGCCCGCTACCCCGACGCCCCCGTGATCGGCTCCGGCCGGGAGATCCTGCTGCCGGGCTTCGTCAACGGCCACCACCATGTCGGCCTGACGCCGGTGCAGCTCGGCTCCCCCGACATGCCGCTGGAACTGTGGTTCGTCACCCGCATGGTGGCGCGCAACCTGAACCTCTATCTCGACACCCTGTATTCGGCCTTCGAGATGGTCGGATCCGGGATCACCACGGTCCAGCACATCCACGGCTGGATGCCCGGCAGCCTGGAGGAGGTGGAGGCGCGCTCCAACGAGGTGCTGCGCGCCTATCGCGACATCGGCATGCGGGTCTCGTACTGCTTCGCGGTCCGCGACCAGAACCGCCTCGTCTACCAGGCCGACATGGACTTCGTGGCGAGCCTGCCGGCGCCGCTGCAGGACCCGATGAAGCGCTGGTTCGAGCGCTTCCAGATGTCCCTGGAGGACAATTTCTCCCTGTTCCGCAGCCTGCACAGCGGACAGGAAGGCGCCAGCCGGGCCAAGATCCAGCTCGCGCCCGCCAACCTGCACTGGTGCTCGGACGCGGCCCTCGAAGGCTTGGCGGGGCTCTCCGAATCCTACGACGTGCCGATGCACATGCACCTCGTCGAGACCGCCTACCAGAAGGCCTATGCCGAGAAGCGCGGCGGCGGCACCGCGCTCGAATATCTCGATCGGTTCGGCATGCTCGGGCCCCGCCTGACGCTCGGCCACGGCGTCTGGCTCAACGAAGCCGACATCGACCGGGTCGCGGCGACCGGCACCTGCATCTGCCACAACTGCTCGTCGAACTTCCGGCTGCGCTCCGGCGTGGCGGCGCTGAACCGCTTCGAGGCGAAGGGGATCAACACGGCGATCGGCCTCGACGAGGCCGGCATCAACGACGACCGCGACATGCTTCAGGAGATGCGTCTCGTGCTGCGCGCCCACCGGGTGCCCGGCATGGACGAGGCCGACGTGCCCGGCATGGCGCAGGTACTGCGGATGGCCACGGTCGGCGGCGCCCGCACCACCCCCTACGGCGACAGCCTGGGCACGATCGAAGTCGGCAAGGGCGCCGACCTCGTCCTGCTCGACTGGAACCAGATCGCCTACCCGTATCTCGACCCGGAGACGCCGCTCCTCGACGCGGTGATCCAGCGGGCCAAGACCGGCGGCGTCACCACGGTGCTGTGCGAGGGCGAGGTGCTCTACGCCGACGGGCGCTTCACCCGGGTCGACAAGGACGCCGCCCTGAAGGCGCTCCACGACGACCTGTCGCGGGCGCTCTCTGACGACGAGGTCGAGCGGCGCCAGCTCTCGAAGGCGCTGCTGCCCCATGCCCGCCGCTTCTACGCCGACTATATCGACCCGTCGCGTCACGAGCCGTTCTACCGCCCGAGTTCGCGCGTCTGACGGCGTGCGGCTCCTCCTCGTCAACCCGAACACCTCGGCGGCCATGACGGCGCGGATGGAGGCGGCCGCGGCGGCCTCGCTCGCTCCCGACGCGGCGCTCACCGCGGTCACGGCGGCCCGGGGCCTGCCCTACATCGCGAGCCGCGCGGAGGCGCAGCTCGCGGGGTCCGCGGTGCTGGAGATCCTGGCCGAGCACCAGGCCGGCTACGACGCCGCCGTGATCGCGGCCTTCGGCGATCCCGGATTGATCGCGGCGCGGGAGCTGTTCGATCTGCCCGTTGTCGGCATGGCCGAGGCGGCGATGCTCACCGCCTGTCAGCTCGGCCAGCGCTTCGGCCTCGTGACCTTCTCGGGCACATTGTTACCCTGGTACGAGGATGCGGTCGCCCTCGCCGGCCTGTTGGGCCGCTGCGCCTGCGTCCGGGCGGTGGCGGCGGGCTTCCGCTCGGTCACGGAGGTCCAGCACGAGTTGGAGGCCGAGATCGTCACCCTGGCCAACCGGGCGGTCACCGAGGACGGGGCCGACGCGGTGATCCTGGCCGGGGCCCCGCTCACCGGCCTCGCCCTCCGGGTCGGCGATGCGGTGCCGGTACCGCTGATCGACCCGCTGGCGGCCGCCCTCGGTCAGGCGCAGGCGCTGGTCCGGCTCGGAGCGCAGCCGCCGCGGGCGGGCCGCTTTGCCCGGCCCCCGGCCAAGCCCGCCACCGGGCTGGCACCGGCCCTGCGGCGGCGGATCGAGCGGCGTGACGCCGACGATCTCTAAGGCGGATTGCTCAACCCGGCGCAAACACGCTGCCCCAGCCGGTGATCGCCGCGGTGTCCAAGCCGGCGAGGTCCATCGCCTTCCAGAGACTGACCGCCACGGAATCGTAGACCGGGATCCCGAGTTCCGCCTCGAGCGCGGGCGCGAGGGCGGCCCCCGCGAGGTTGGTGCAGACGATGGCGGCGGCCTCCGCGCCCTCGGCCGCGACGGCGCGCACCATCGCGGCGATCTCGGTTTCTTCGGCTTCCGCGAAGGCGAAATTCTCCGATCGGCCGAGGTGCCGCTCGGCCGAGCAGTCGAGTCCGTCAGCCTGCCAGTTCGCCTGGATTCGCGCCTGGACGTCTCCCGTATAAGGCGTCACCAACCCGACACGCCTGATCCCGCGCCGGCGGAACAGGTCGCGGAAGGCGAGCGCCGAGGTCGAAGCGGGCACGCCGGTCCGCTGCGTGATCGCCGCGGACAGGGCTTCATCGTTCGCGAAGCCGAGCCAGGCGCCCGCCGTCCCGTTCCACAGGATCGCCGCGATCCGGGCATCGGCCAGCAGCTCGGCGGCAGCCAGCATCGGTGCCTGATCGAACTGGCCGAGGGCGGCGCTCGACAGGCCGATCTGCGTCACGCGCAGGCGCGCGAAATGGGCTGTGATCCCAGGCTGCCCGGCCAGCAGGCGCGCCGTCATCGGTTCGAGGACGCTGTTCGAGGACGGCGTCAGCATCCCGAGCCTGACCGTCTGCCGCGTGTCTACCATCGAGACCCTCTCTCGGTTGCGGCCCGGCGCGAGCCCCGCCGTGCCGTGGCAAGGATCGTTCCGGCGCGTATGGCACGGACGTGGCAGGGTGGTGCCGATGCGGGTCGTTCAGCCCGCCCATTGGGAGCGTCGGGATGGACGGGGTATCGGCGATCGGCACGGCGGTTCACAGGCAACGCGACCGGGTGAAGGCCCTGTTCGAAGACCTCGCCCGCTGTGGCCGGACGGATCCCGGGTTCACGCGGGCCTCCTACAGCCCGGAGGAGAGTGCCGCCCACGCCGTGGTGGCGCGCTGCGCCGACGCTCTCGGCCTCGCGATCCACCGGGATGCCGCGGCCAACACCCTGATGACACTGCCAGGCCGGGACCGGAGCCTGCCGCCGCTCCTGATCGGCTCCCACCTCGACACCGTGGCTCAGGGCGGCAACTTCGACGGGGCAGCCGGGGTGGTCGCGGGGCTCACCGCCGTCGCGGCGCTCCGCGCGATGGGATTGAGCCCGGCGCGCGACATCACCGTCATGGCGATCCGCGCCGAGGAGAGCGTCTGGTTTCAGGTCTCCTACGTCGGAAGCCGGGCGGCGCTCGGAACCCTGCCAGACGGAGCGCTCGACGGGGCCAGGATCGACAGCGGCCTCAGCCTCGCCGCACACATCGCCCGGGAAGGCGGCGACCCGGACGCGCTGCGCCGCGGCCCGCTCGCCCTCGACGCTGCCGCGATCCATGCCTTCCTGGAGGTGCATATCGAGCAGGCGCCCAGCCTGGAGGAGGCCGGAATCCCGGTCGGCCTCTGCACCGGGATCCCCGGCAACATCCGCTATCCCGACGTCCAGATCGTGGGGCGCCACGACCATGTCGGCACCCCCCGCCGCTTCCGTTGCGACGCCGCCATGGCGGGTGCCGAGATCGCCCTGACCCTCGATCGGGTCTGGGCTGAGCGCGAGGCGGCGGGCTGCCCGATGGCCATCACCTTCGGCCGGTTCCACACCGACGCCGCGGTCCATGGCCTGACCACCGTTCCCGGCGCGTTCCGGTTCAGCCTCGACATGCGGGCCTACGCGCCCGAAGTGCTGGCGGAACTGGAGGCGGCGTTCCTGGCAGCCGTCAAAGGCGTCTCGGAGCGCCGGGGCGTCACGGTGGCGCTGGGCGCCCGCGCCGAGGCTGGCGTCGGCACGGTCTGCCCCAGGATCCGCGACGGGCTCGCGGCGGCCGCGGAGGCGCTCGGCACGCCGACCCGGTCCCTCGGCAGCCCGGCCTCCCACGACGCGGCCGCCTTCGCCAGGGCCGGGGTACCGATGGCCATGCTGTTCGTGCGCAACGCCCATGGAAGCCACAACCCCCGCGAGGCTATGGCGATCGACGATCTCCTCGAGACTGTCGCGATCCTCACGGTTTGGCTAGTGCAGGAGACTTGCGGCGGCTGAAAGTCTTGAAATACGCCGGTCGATCAGTTCGCTGAGCAATATCCGCCAAGCGGACGTCGCGCAGGCCGGATCAAGCCGAAGCACAGTCGCAGCTGGGAAGGTGGCGCGGTCCTGCGCGACCGGGGCTTCACCGATCCGGACGAGGTCCGCGAGATCGGGCATCGCGGCCGGCACTTCATGGTGCCGGGCTACCATCTGTGCGAGCCCTCGCCGCAGCGCAGTCCTGGCCGGCGGCGTCACGAGCCCGGCCAGCACCGCGTTGACCATCGACGGGCCGGCGCCGTCCAGCGCCCGGATCACCCTTCGGTCGCGACCACCCCAGCGTCGCAAGAGCCGGCGGCATGGAGCCTACCGTCATACGGAGGAACCCGGCCGGGCTACTTCAGGCGTGCCCGGGCGGCGTGCGCCGCCACGGGCATCCCCATGCCCCCCAGGGATCGATGTCCGAGCCCTACCGACGCGCTGCATGAAAGGGACGAGCCTCCTGGTCAGGCGCGCCGGGCGTTCCAGAAGACGAACTGCCCCTCGACCACGTCCCGAAGGTCGCGGCGGAATGCCGTCCGGTAGAAGTACTGGCCGGTCGGCAGGTACGGCACGTCGCGCATCGCAAGGGTCTGCATCCGGGCCGCGACCGCTTTGCGCGCCGCCTGATCCGGCGCCTCGATCCAGGCCTCGCGCAGGCTCTCCAGCTCGGGCAGGTTCGGCCAGCCGAAGAACCCCTTTTCACCGCCGCAACGCAGCACCTGCTCCACCACCGGGTTGGACATGTCGAGGCCGGTCCAGGTCGTGTTGAAGATGTTCCAGCCGCCCTGATCGGGGGGCGCCTTGCTGGCACGGCGCGTCACCAGCGTGCCCCAGTCGGAGACGACGTACTGCACGTTCATCCCGAGGCGCCGCAGCAGGTCGTTCATGACCTCGCCGAGGGCACCGAGCACGGGATTCTCGCTCGTCGACATGAGCACGACGCGCTCGCCCTTGTAGCCGGCCGCCACGAGGTCGCGCTTCGCCTTCGCCAGATCGCGCGGTCCGGTCAGGACGGACAGGCCCGCATCGTTGGCCATCGCGGTCCCCGGCGTGAACAGGCCGACATCCTTGCGCCACAGCTTGGGATCGTCGCCCGCGGCTGCCCCCATGAAGTCCGCCTGCGACAGGGCCTCCAAGACCACGCGCCGGATCGCGGGATTGTCGAAGGGCGGATAGAGGTGGTTCATGACGCCGGTGCCCAGGTTGCCGAGCGTCGAGGCAAGCTGCGTGGTGATCTCCGGGCTGGCCTGGAGCGTCGGCACGAGATCGCTGATCGGGTTCTCCCACCAGTCGACCTCGCCGTTCTGGAGGGCGGCGGCCGCGGTGCCGGGATCCGGCATGACCTGCCACTCGACGCGGTCGAAATGGACGCGCTTCGGCCCCGCCACCCAAGACACGGCGCCGTCCTCCCGGGGCCGGTAATCCGGGTTGCGGTCGTAGACCACGCGGGCGCCGACGAGGCGCTCCTTGGTGTTGAAGCGGAACGGGCCGGAGCCGATCACCTCGGGGATCTGCTGGGCCGGGTCGATGGCGGCAAGGCGCTCGGGCATGATGACGAGGACCGGCGGACCGAGCTTCGCCAGGGTCTCCAGCATCAGCCCGTAGGGCCGCTTCAACCGGATGACGAAGGTCCGGTCGTCCGGCGCCTCCAGGGCGTCGGTGCGCGCCATCAGGGCCTGCCCGAGGCTGTCGCGTTGCGCCCAGCGCCGGATCGACGCGATGCAGTCGCGGCCCCGCACCGGCTCGCCGTCGTGGAACTTGAGGCCGTCGCGCAGGCGGAAGGTCCAGCGCTTCCCGTCATCCTCGACCGTGTGGCCTTCGACCATCTGCGGCTGCGGCGTGAGCTGCGCGTCCAGGCCGTAGAGTTGATCGAACACCATGAGCGCGTGGTTGCGCGTGATGTAGGCCGTGGTCGTCACGGGATCGACGATGGTCAAATCGGATTGCGGCACGAAGCGCAGGACGCGCGCTCGGTCACCCTGGGCCAGGGCCGGGCGCACCGGCAGGAACGGCGCGGCGGCCGCGGCGGAGGCGCCGCCGAGGAAGGTTCGTCGCAGCATGGGGGTCACTCCTGGCTTTCCGGGTCAGGCGGGAAGGGACGGATGCGCCGGGCGGCTTGCTTGGCGAGGCCGACTTCTGCGGGCGCGCATCCAATCGGAGCGCAACCTGCAAGGTCTGTTCCCGCCGTCTGTCAGGGGGTGCCGACCGCCTCCTCGGCGCGCCGGCGCAGGGCCGCGCGGTCGATCTTGCCGGTCGAGGCGAGCGGCAGCGCCTCGACGAACCAGACCCGGCGCGGATGCTGGTAGGCCGGCGCGTGGGCGAGCGCGTGCTCCTTGAGGGCGGCCTCGTCGACGGCGGCGCCGGGGCGGCGGACCACGAAGGCGACGGGTTTGGTGCCCTTGATCGCATCCTCCACCGGCACCACGCAGGCCTGGAGCACCGCTTGGTGGCGCTCCAGCACCAGCTCGACCTCGCCGGGGAAGATGTTTTCGCCGCCCGAGACGAACATGTCGTCGGTCCGGCCCAGGAAAGTGTAGAACCCGTCTGCGTCGCGACGGAACACGTCGCCGGTGTCGTAGAACCCGTCCGCCGTGATCGGCACGGGTACGTCCGGCCGGTTGTGGTAGCCGAGCATGATCGCGGGGCTGCGCATCTGCAGGACGCCCATCTCGGGCGCGTCCGGCCCGACGAGGCGCAGTACGACCTGGGGATGCGGCGCGCCGACCGAAGCGACCGGCGTCGGCAGGCCATCCGGATGAACGCCGAACACAACGGGGCCGCCCTCGGTGGTGCCGTAGGCGTTGAGGATGCGGGCGTTCGGCAGCAGCGCGCGGATCTGACGGGCGAGCGCGTCGTTGACCGGCGCCGAGCCCATCCGCACCGTGCGCACGCCGGTGAGGTCGGCCTTCGCCAGGAGATCCCGCTCCCGCAGCATCATGGCGATCATCGGCGGCACGGCGGTGAGCCAGGTGCAGCGGTGCCGGTCGATGGCCGCGATGTAGGCCCGCGCCTCGAATTGCGGCAGCAGCACCATCGTGGCGCCAGCGGCGCAGACGAGGAGCGCCAGGGCCAGGGCGTTCATGTGGTAGAGCGGCGCCGCCACGAGCAGCCGGTCGTCGCGCAGATCCGTCTCCGCGGCGCGGGTCCGGGCCACCCAGAGGTGGCTGGCATGGCTCAGCCGCACGCCCTTCGGCCGGCCCGTGGAACCAGAGGTGTAGAGGAACAGCGCCGCCTCGTCGGGCGCGGGCACGATCGGCGCGAAGGGCCCGGGATCGAGCCAGGCCGCGAAGCCCTCCGGGCCGTCCTCATCGAACCCGGCGACCCGGACCTCGGGGCCGAGCGCCGCCAGCATCGCCCGGCGCGGGCCGTCGCAGAGCACGAGCCGGGCGCCGCAATCGGCGAGCACGGCGGCGATCGTGGCCGGCGGGAACTTGTGATTGACCGGAACCGGGACGACGCCGGCCCGCATCGCGCCGAGCAGGGCCGCGATCGTGTCGGGCCGGTTGGCCGAGAGGATCGCGATCCGCTCGCCGCGGGCGATCCCGCCGCGCAGCAGGCCACGGGCGAAGGCGTCGGCCGTCGCGTCGAGGCCAGCCCGGGTCATCACCGTGGGCTCAGCATCGGGGCTGACGCCGATGATCAGCGGCCGGTCCGGTGGCCCGGACCGGTCGACGAGATCGCCGAGATTGGTCGCACCCGTGGCCGTGCGTGTCATGGAGCCGCCCTGCAGGGGAGACGAAGATCGAAGGCCGGCAGCGTCAGCGTGGCCTTGTCCGGCCCGTGCCGGACCCAGGCCGCCTCCGGGAGGGCGGACGCGCGGGCTTCAAGGGCGTCGAGGCGTTGGAAGCGCAGGGCCAGGGCGGCGAAGCGGGCGTCCGGCCCCGGCACGAGCGCGATCCGCGTGTCCCCCAGCTGGATGGTCCAGCCCGTGTCCGCGCCCTCGGCCGACGCGCCGCAGGCGGCCGCGTAGAGGGCGGCGTCGGCCTCCGGTGTCGGGCTCTCGATCGTCAGCGCGTCGATCCCCGAAAAGCCGTTCGGATGATCGAGCCATTCGGGCCGCCAGACGAGATCCGGGGTCAGGTGCTCGCAATGGTAGAGGCGCCCCGCCGGAAACAGGTGGGCCGGCACCCGCACCGTCCGGAACCGGGCCTCGTCCTCCCGGCCGTCGACCGTCACCGGGCGCGAAAAGGCGACGGGCGGTCCGGCCGCCAGGCCCGCCGCAGCGAGGCGGCCCTGGGTCGCGTCGGCGTCCCGGCTCGCCACCACGAGCCCGTTCAGCCCGAACGGGCTGTCCAGAACGTCCTGCCGCTGCGGACCGGTCTCGGGCACACCGACGAGTTCCAGGTAGGGGCCCGCCGTCATCATCAGGTGGTTGATGGAGCCGAGCGAGTGGTGGCCACGGGGCGTCAGCTGGAAGCCGAGGGCGGCGAACAGATCCGCCGCTTCGTCCATCCGGCGGAGCACGTTGACCACCACGTGGTCGAGGGTCCCGTCCGCCGGGGCGGCGGGATGCGGCCCGGTCATTTCGCCGGCGCGGTCATGTAGACGCCGCGGCCGCTCGCGAGCAGGCGCCCGGCGTCGTCGAGGATCTGCGCCTCGGCCACCGAGAGCTGGTTGCCGAACTTCACCACCGTGCCGCGGCAGGTGAGATCGCCCTGCATCGCCGCGCGGTGGTAATCGACCCGCAGGTCCACGGTGGGGACGCCGCGGCCGGTCTTGGAGACCAGCGCCCAGTCGGCGGTGAGATCGACCAGCGTCGCCAGGATGCCGCCGTGCACGTAGCCGCGCTCGGCGTTGACGACCCATTCCGGCCGCCACGTCGCCTTCAGCTCGATCGTGCCCTCGCCGACCGAGACGACCGAGAGGCCGAGCCATTGGTGGAACGGGCCGCGCAGCAGCAGCGCCTCGACCTGCTCCTTGCTGAGGGGGGTGTCGGACATGGCTTCGGACTCTCCTGATTAAGGTCTCCTCCCCCTTGTGGGGAGGAGTTGGAGGTGGGGGTGGCGCAGGATCGAGGGCTGCGGTGCCTTCTGCGCCACCCCCACCCCTGGCCCCTCCCCACAAGGGGGAGGGGAAAGCACCTCAGTGAGGCGGCGGTACCGCAGCCGAAGGCGCGCCTTCGGCCGGGCTTCAGGGCGTGACGACGATCTTGCCCATGACCTCGCGGTCGCGGATCATCCGCAGGCCCTCGGCGGCCTCTTCGAGGGGCAGGACCTTGTCGATGGTCGGCTTCAGCGTGCCGGCCTGGATCATGTCCATCAGGGCCGACAGGTCGTCGTCATAGAAGCTGTTCGAGCCGATCACCTTGAGCTCGAAGCTCCAGATGTAGCGGAGATCCTCCTTGGGATCGTGCCCCGCGGTCGCGCCGCAGACCAGCAGCGTGCCGCCGCGCTTCAGGCACTTGAGCGAGGGCACCCAGGTGTCGCCGCCGGTGAAGTTGATCACCACGTCGACGCCGCCCTCGTAGGTCCGGCGCTGCGGCTTGCCGTATTGCTGGATCGCCCACTTGGAGAAGTCGGTCTCGCGGTAATTGACCACGTGATCGGCCCCGAGCGCCGTCAGCGCCGCCATCTTCTCCGCACTGCCCGCGCAGGCGATCACCTCGGCGCCGAGCTGCTTGGCCAGCATCACGCAGCCCGTCCCGACGCCGCCACTGGCGCCGAGGATCAGGACCTTGTCGCCGGCCTTCACGGTGTTGTGGGTGATCAGCATCCGGTGGGCCGTGCCGTAGGCCACCGGCAACGAGGCGGCGTCCGCGTAGCTCACGTCCGGCGGCATCGCGATGAGCTGGCTCGTCGAGACGCGGCAATACTCGGCCATGCCGCCGTCGAGCATCTCGCCCATCAGGCCCTTGGCCTTGTTGAGCGGGTTGACCAGCACCCGGTCGCCGACCTGCCACTCCGTGACGCCCTCGCCCAGCGCGACGACCTGCCCGGCCATGTCGAGTCCGATCACCACTGGCATCGGCACCTTGATGCCGGGCATGCCCTTCACGGTGAACACGTCGTGGTAGTTGAACGAGGACGCGCCGACCCGGATCAGAACCTCGCCCGCGCCGGGGGACGGCTTCGGATAGTCGTTCACCACCTTCAGCGTGTCGATGTCGCCGTGCGCCTCCAGCACCAGCGCCTTCATGGTCTCAGCCATCGTGAAAACCTTCTTCTCTCGATCGGGGGAGGGCTACGGGATCGATTTCGACCGCTCGTAGGGGCCGGGAACCAGGGCCGCGTCCGGCAGGCTGCCCTGGACGACGCCGACCGCCTTGAAGACCTCGAACTCCCGCTTTAGCGAGGCGATGTCGGCAGGCTCCAGGCTGACCGTGTAGATGCCGTCCCAGAGGCCCGCATAGGCTGCGGCGTCGGCATCGCTCAGGTTCGCGGCGGCCTTCAGGATCTTGGCCACGCCGGGCTTGTCGGTCTGGCCGTAGGCGTAGGCCTTGCGCATCGCGGCGACGACCTTGGCGGGGGCATCCGGATTCTGCGTCATCCAGGCGTTGCGCATCAGGCCGACGCCGAGGATCGGCGGCGCGTCCTGCCGGGTGAGCTGCTTCCACTCCGCGCGGAAGGTGCCGAGGCGGCGCAGCTTGACGTCCGGCAGGAGCGCCAGGGTCACGGTGCGCAGGGCCGCCGCGTCGATGTCCTTCTGGACGAGGAATTGCGCGAGCCGCGAGTCGTTGCCGGGCACCGCCTGGTAATCCGCGGGCTTGAGGCCGTGATTGGTCTCCAGGATCGCGGCCGCGATGGCGGCGGTGCCGCTGCCGGCCGGCGAGGTGCCGATCTTCTTGCCCTTCAGGTCGGCCATGGTCTTGATCGGCGAGTCCTCAGGGACGACGAAGTCGAGGTCGGCCACCTGGGTCGCCAGGACAATGCTCATCGGCAGGCCGTCGGCGGTGACGCTCAGCGCCGTTCCCGCGCTCGCCGCGATCGCGAAATCGATCGCCCCGGCGGCCATCGCCTTGGTGGGCGCGTTCACGTCCGGGAACTTGACGTACTCGGCCGTCAGCCCCTCCTTCTCCATGAACTTGCCGGCCTCCAGCACGGCGCCGAAGCCGAGGCTGATGCCGGAGCTCCAGTAGCCGATGCGCACCGTCTCGGCGTGCGCGAGGCCGGGCAGGCCGAGGGCGCAGAGCGCGGCGGCGAGGAGGATCCGTTTCAAGGCGTTCTCCGGGTCGTCGGGTGGGCGTGTCCCCGCGGAGCGCCGGCCGTCATGGCTGCGCCGCCTTCTTCCAGGCGAACAGGCGCCGTTCCGCGGGCTTCAGGACGAGCGTTTCGAGCCCGATCATCAGGGCGACGAGGGTGAGGGTCCAGGCGAAGACCTGATCGGTCTGGACGAGGTCCGCCGCCTGCCGCAGGCGGTAGCCGATGCCGCTGCTCGCCCCCAGCGACTCCGCCACCAGCACGACCCGCGCCCCGAAGCCGAGGGCGAGGCGCGCCCCCGAGAAGAAGGCGGGCAGAATCGTCGGCAGGTAGATCTTGGTCAGCACCTTGTGCCGCGGCATGCGGAAGGTGCGGGCGAGTTCGAGATGCTCGGCGCTGACCGTGCGCGTGCCCTGCCAGACATTGGTCAGGATCAGCGGCATCGCGGTCATGAACACCACGAAGATCGTGGTCCAGTTCGAGAGGCCGAACCAGATCAGCGCGAAAATCGCCCAGATCGCCGAGGAGACGGTGTTGGTCACCGTCAGCACCGGCTCGAAGAACCGCCCGAGGCGGGGGCTCGCACCGAGCAGCAGGCCGAGCGGCAGGCCCACGAGCGCCGCGAAGGCGAGGCCCGCGCCGATCCGGCCCAGGGTGATGCCGAGATCGGCGGCGAAGCTCGGCGTGGCGACGAGGCCGAGCCACGCGTGCCAGACCCGTGCGGGGCTCGGCAGAACGAAGCTCGGCGCGTGCAGCGACCCGAGCTGCCATGCTGCCAGCGCCAGGGCGAGCAGGGCGAGCCGCTGGAGGAGCACTCCGGCCCGGGTACCGAGCCGGGAGACGGGTGTTCGGCGGATCAGGCGAGGCGGCGTGCGCACGAGCATCAGGCGGCCGCCGAGAGGCTGATGCGCAGACGCCGGACCTCCTCGGCGACCTCGACCGAGAGCGGATCGCGGGGATAGGGCAGGTCGATCGCGCGCATCGCCGCGATCCGACCCGGCCGCGGGTGCAGGACGATCACGCGGCTCGCCAGCACCACCGCCTCCTCGACATCGTGCGTGACGAAGACCAGCGTCATCGCCCGCAGGCCGGCGATGCGCAGCAGCTCGGCGTGCATCTGCGCGCGGATCTCGGGATCGAGCTTCGAGAAGGGCTCGTCGAGGAGCAGGATCCGGGGCTCGGTGACGAGGCTGCGGGCCAGCGCTACCCGGCTGCGCATGCCCCCCGACAATTCGTGCGGGTAAGCGTCGCGGAAGGCCTCGAGCCCGACGAGGCGCAGGGTGGCATCCACCCGCCGCGCCCGCTCGGCCCCGGGCATGCGCCCGGCCTCCAGCCCGAAGGCGACGTTCTGGGCGGCTGTGCGCCAGGGGAGCAGCCGGTCCTCCTGAAACATGTAGGTCATGGCCCGCCAGTCGCGGAAAGCGTGCGATGGGATGCCGTCGAGGCGGACCGCGCCTTCATCCGGCTCGACCAGCCCGGCGATCATGTTCAGCAGGGTGCTCTTGCCGCAGCCCGAGGCGCCCAGGATCGCGACGATCGCCTGCTGCGGGATGGTGATGTCGATCGTGTCGAGGACGTGGAGGGGGCCGCCATCCCGCCGGTCGAACCACTTGCTGACGTGGTCGAGTTCGACGGCGTTCACGATGCGCCTCCCTCGGCCCGGGGCTGGCCCGGCGGCAGCACCGCGGTGTCGCGCAGGCTCGCAATGACCTTTTCCATCGTCATGGCCCGGAAGGTCTCGACGTGGCGGCGCGCCACCAGCGCGGCACTGTCGGCATCGCCGGCCACGAGATGCTCGATCATCGCGGTGTGGTCGTTCTCGATGTTCGGCCGCACGCCCTGAACGCCGAAGCCGAGGGCGACGAGGCGGGTCATCTCGTCGAGGAGGCCCGACAGGGTCCGGTACAGGCGTCCGTTTCCCGCCGCCGCCGCGATCGCGAGATGGAAGCCCCGGTTGGCCTCCAGGAAGAAGTCGATCTGGTTGCCCATCTCCACCGTGATCTGGCGGCGGCAGGCCTGCTCTAGGCGTT
This sequence comes from Methylobacterium phyllostachyos, assembly GCF_900103445.1. Classification (GTDB taxonomy): domain Bacteria; phylum Pseudomonadota; class Alphaproteobacteria; order Rhizobiales; family Beijerinckiaceae; genus Methylobacterium; species Methylobacterium phyllostachyos. The sequence goes on from NZ_FNHS01000018.1 coordinate 68,536, forward strand.
CCAGATGCGCCCGGTTCACCCGGCCGGCGGCGCAGCGGGCGGCGAGCGGTTCCAGCTCCATGCGCAGGGCGAAGACCTCGTCGACATCCTTCACGGTCACCGGGCTGACCCGGTAACCGTGCCGGGGCATTGAGCTGACGAAGCCGTCCTGGGCGAGGCGCTGGAGGGCGATCCGGCAGCTCGCCTTGCCGATCGCGAAGCGCTCCATCACCTCGGCCTCGGTGAAGCGCGTGCCCGGCAGCAGGCGGCAGGCGACGATCTCGCGCCGCATCAGGTCGTAGGCTTGGTTGCCCTTGCGCGTGGCGTCGGGGACGGCGAGCACGCCGGCCGCCGGGCGTGCCGGCCGGGATCCATCAGCGCTCATCATCAAGACCACCCCGCCGACATCGCATTGAGGCTCCCACAACACCCTGTGAGCTGCCCACAGCACGCAGGTCATGTGCCAACTGCCCTCAGTCAGATCTCCTGACGGAAGCGCGACCGACTCAACGACCGGCGATTGACCCGCATTCCCGCACGCGGAGAAAGGCTTTGACCCGTCGTGCGATCAGCTCAGCTCGTTCTGTGAGCATTTCATGCCGTATCTATGAGCATTGAGAGCTAGATCTGTAAATGAAACGCTCATCCAAAACCGGCGGCCATGCTGGGAGAATGCCGACGTATGGGGGCCTGTTGAGAGACGATCTGTCTGTTCCTTGGACGTGCCGCTGGCGAACTCGGCCCCTGCGCCGCGTCAGTCCGGCTCCCGGTTAAGCCGAACGACAAGCTGATCGGCAAACTTCGCCGCCGCGACGGAGAGGGACCGCCCGCGCAACTGCGCGAGGACAAGCGTCATCGGCGTCAGGTCCCGGAGATCGATCGGACGGCTGTGCAGGCGCGGATCCTGGGGGATGCCGCTCGGGATCTGCAGGCTGATGAGATCCTCCCGCAGGACGAGGTTGCGCAGGAATTCCAGCGAGCCCGACTCGACGACCGGCCGGAGCTCGACCCCGCGCCGGGCCAGCGCGTGCGCGATGTGATGGCGGATGGCGAGCGAGTGGTCGGGCAGGGCCAGGGCATGGCCGAGGCAGTCACGCAGCCGGACCGGCCCGGTCTCCGACGCCAGCGGATGTCCTTTGCGCATCAGTGCGCAGAGGGTCTGGTGTCCGGAGAAGAGCGGATGCAGCTCCGCCGACGGCGGTGGTTGCAGGATGAGGGCGAGATCGGCCTCGAATGCCGCCAGGGCCGTCACGGCCTGCGCGTGGTCGCGGACCTGGACCATGAAGCCAACCTGCGGAAACCGGGCCCGGTAGGCCTCGACCTCCTCCGGCACCACCTGCGTGACGAAGGCTTGGCTGCAGGCGAGCGATACGTGACCGCGGCGCACGCCCGACAGATCGGCGATCTGCGACCGGACCCGGTCGAGGTCCGCCACTTGGTCGCGGATGTGCCGCGCGAAGAGTTCGCCGGCCGCATTGAGCCGCATGCCCTGCGGCAGACGCTCGAAGATCGGCGTGCCGAGTTCGTATTCGAGATCCTGGATCTGCCGCGTCAGGGCTGAGGGCGTCAGGTTCAGCCGCTCCGCGGCGCGCCGGATCGAGCCGGCGCGCGCGACCTCGGCGACGTAGGTAACGGTGCGCAAGTGCTTCACACCGTCATCGTGCGCCCCCGTTGCCGAAAACGCAACGATACGCTCAGAAAATAGCACTTCCTTGCAACAGGGGGCGCACCTAGCGTCCGAGACCTTGGGACCCTGCAGGAGCCATTCGATGATCCGCCGCCGCACCCTCCTGGCCGGTCTCGGGGCCGGCTTCGCCCTCGGGCCCCTGGCGCCGGCACGTGCCGCGGGCGGGCCCGTTACGATCCGGATGGGCTCGCTCAAGCTGATCCACTCGATCGCACCGAGCTTCTACGAGCGCTTCACCCCCGAGGGCGTGACCGTGGAGGTGGTGCCGTTCGAGAGCCCGACCGAGTGCAAGAACGCCGTGGTCACCAAGTCGGTGGATTTCGGCACCTTCGGCATCGCCGCCGCGACGCTGGGGGCCGCCGCGGGCGAACCGCTCGTGGTCATCGCCTCCACCTGCAACCGCGGCATGGCGGTGATCGCCAAGAAGGATTCCGACATCCACGCCATCAAGGACCTGCGCGGCAAGCGGGTCGCCATCTGGCCCGGCAGCACCCAGGAGGTCTTCGTGCTGGAGCGGATGCGCATGGAGGGGCTGTCCGTGAAGGACATCACGCCGGTGCGGGTCTCCTTCTCGGAGATGCACATCGCCCTCGCCCGCGGCGACGTCGACGCTTATGTCGGCGCCGAGCCGGGGCCCGGCGTCAGCCTCGCCTCGGGGGTGGGGCAGCTTGTAGAGTACCCCTACGGCACCGAGATGGGTGCGCTCAACATGGTGTTCGGTGCGCACCGCGACACGCTGGCCGAGCGGCCCGACCTCGTTCGGACCATGCTGGAGATCCACCGCAAGGCGACCGATTTCGCGGCCGGCGACCGCAACGCGATGATCGCCATGGCGGTGGCCAAGCTCGGCCAGAAGCGCGAGGCGCTGGAACTCTCGGCTCCGAACGTGGAGCTGACTTGGCGCCTGGGGCCGAACGAGGTCCGCCAGGCCGGGGCCTACGCGCAGCACATGCTGGCGCTCAAGCAGATCAAGCGCCTGCCGGAGCCGGGCTTCATCGACACCCGCTTCGTCGACGCGCTGGGGCGGGCGTGAGCACGGGCGTCGAGGCCGGCGTGCTGCCGGCGACGGCGCCAGCCTCCGTCCCCCGGCGGGCCGGCCTCGGCCTAGGCCATCTGCGCCGGCTGGCGCTGGCCTGCGTGCTGCCGGCTCTGCTCGTCGCGGTCTGGCAGGTCACCACCGCGGGCCGGCCCTACAGCCTGATCCCTCCGCCCGCAGAGGTCTGGGCCGAGCTGCGGGATCTCGCCATCGGCGGCGTCAACGACGACGCGTTCAGCGGCACGCTCTGGACCCATCTCGCGGCCTCCCTGAGCCGGGTCTATGGCGGCTTCGCGCTCGCAGCCGCGGCCGCGCTGCCGCTCGGCCTGCTGATCGGCCGCGTGCCGCTGATCCGGGCGCTGCTCGATCCCGCCCTGCAGGTCCTGCGGCCCGTCCCGGTCACCGCGTGGCTGCCGCTGGCCATGATCCTGTTCGGCCTGGGACCCCGCTCGGCCTTCTTCCTCGTGTTCCTCGGGGCGTTCTACCCGATCTTGGTCAACACCGTGTTCGGGGTCCGCTCGGTGGAGCCCCGCCTGTTCGAGGCGGCCGCGATGCTGGGCTGCACCGGTCCGGCGCAGTTCGTCCGCGTCGTGCTGCCGGCGGCCCTGCCGTCGATCTTCACCGGCCTGCGGCTCGGCCTCGGCTTCGCCTGGGTTGTGATCGTGGTCGGCGAGATGACCGGCGTCCAGACCGGCCTCGGCGCGATCATCATGGAGGCGCGCCAGCTCTCGCGCACCGAGATCGTGATCTGCGGCATGGCGGTGATCGGGGTCGCGGGCTTCGTCTCCGACTGGCTGGTCATGCAACTCGGGCGCCGGCTGCTCGCCTGGAGCCCGAACCATGGGTGAGACCGATGGCTGATCCCACGATCCCGATCCTCGACATGCGGGCGGTCTCCAAGACCTTCACGGCGGGCGGGCGCCGGACCGAAGCCCTGCGCGAGGCGAACCTCACCGTGTCGCGCGGCGAGTTCGTCTGCCTGCTGGGCGCCTCGGGCTGCGGGAAGTCGACGCTGCTGCGGGTCGCCGCCGGCTTCGAGGCCCCGACCGCCGGCCAGGCGCTGATGTGGGGTAAGCCCATCGCGGGGCCGGGGCCGAGCCGCGGCATGGTCTTCCAGGATTACGGCCTGTTCCCGTGGCTCACCGTGCGGGACAATATCGGCTTCGGCCCGAAGGCGCGGGGGCGGCCCGCCGCCGAGATCCGCGACATCGCCGAGCGCTACATCGCCCTGGTCGGCCTCCAGAGCTTCGCCGACGCCTATCCGCACCAGCTCTCGGGCGGGATGAAGCAGCGGGTCGCCATCGCACGGGTGCTCGCCAACGAGGCCGAGGTGGTGCTGATGGACGAGCCCTTCGGGGCTCTCGACGCCATGACGCGCGAGCGGCTGCAGGACGAGCTGCTCGATCTCTGGTCGCGCACCGGGCTGACGATCCTGTTCGTCACCCACGCCATCGAGGAGGCGATCTTCCTGGCCGACCGCATCGTCATGATGTCGCCCGGACCCGGCCGGATCGAGACGATCCATCCGGTCGCGCTGCCGCGGCGGCGCGACGTGTCGAGCCCCGCCTTCAACGACCTGCGCCGGATGCTGGCGGCCCAGCTCCACAGCCACCACGCCCCGCGGGCGGCCGCCTGATGGATACGGCCCCCGACGATCCCCGCCGGCCCGAGAACCGGCTCACTTACACCGCCGCCATCGACCGGCCGCGGCTCACCTTGCCGGGGGGCAAGCACGTCGCAATCTGGCCCGTGGTCAATGTCGAGCACTGGCTGATCGACCATCCGATGCCGCGCCAGATCCTGGTGCCGCCGACCGCCGCGAGCCTGCTGCCGGACATCCCGAACTGGGCATGGCACGAGTACGGCATGCGCGTCGGCTTCTGGCGCTTTCTCGAAGTCTTCACGCACCGCGGCATCCGCCCGACCCTGTCGATCAACGGCTCGGTCTGCAGGGCCTATCCCCGCATCGCCGAGGCCGCGCATGCGGCCGGCTGGGAGTTCATGGCCCACGGCTTCCACCAGGTGCCCACCCACCGGATCGACGACCAGCCGGCGATGATCGCCCGCACCCTCGCGGCGATCACCGACACCACGGGGTACAAGCCGCGCGGCTGGCTGGGGCCGGGCCTCACCGAGACCCTCGATACGCCCGATCACCTGCACGCGGCCGGCATCGAGTACGTCGGCGACTTCGTGGTCGATGACCGCCCCTGCCGCGTGGCGACGCGCACGGGCAACCTCGTCGCCCTCCCCTACTCGGTCGAGCTGAACGACATCCCGCTGCTCGCCATCCAGCACCACCGGGCCGACGAGTTCGTGGACCGGGCGCTCGCCACCCTCGACCGTCTCGTCGCCGAAGCTGCGGGTCCCGGACCGCTGGGCGGCGCCAAGGTGATGGGCTTCGCGATCCACCCCTACATCACCGGGGTCCCGCACCGGATCGGCCTGCTGGAGCGTCTGCTCGACGCGATCCTGGCACGCAGCGCCGTAGCGGTCATGCAGGGGACCGAGATCCTCGACTGGTACCGCGCCACCGGCGACCAATCCTGAGCTGGGTTGCGAGGAATGACCGTGCCCCCCTTCCCGACGATCCCCGTGCTGCACGCCGCCTATGCCGCCGGCCAGGACCCGCGCACCGTCGTGGCCGAGGCCTACCGCCGCCTCGCCGCAATCGGCGATCCCGGCATCTTCCTCGCCCTGGTACCGGAGGCTGAGGCGCAGGCTGCGGCGGCAGCGCTGCCGTCCTTCGATCCCGCGGCGCTGCCGCTCTGGGGCGTCCCCTTCGCCGTCAAGGACAACATCGACGTCGCCGGCCTGCCGACCACGGCGGCCTGCCCGGACTTCGCCCATACCCCCGCCGAGACGGCGCCCGCGGTGGCCCGATTGCAGGCGGCCGGGGCAATCCTGATCGGCAAGACCAATCTCGATCAGTTCGCCACCGGCCTCGTCGGTCTGCGCACGCCCTACCCGGCCCCGCGCAACGCGATCGACCCGGCCTACGTGCCCGGCGGTTCCAGCAGCGGCTCGGCCGTGGCGGTGGCCCACGGGATCGTGGCCTTCGCCCTCGGGACCGACACGGCAGGCTCCGGCCGGGTGCCGGCGGCGCTCAACAACGTCGTCGGGTTGAAGCCCTCCTTGGGGTCGATCTCCAGCCGTGGGATGCTGCCCGCCTGCCGGACCCTCGATACGCTCTCGGTTTTCGCCGGAACCGTCGCCGACGCCGACGCAGCCTTCCGGGTCATGCTGGGCTTCGACGGTGCCGATCCCTGGTCGCGGGCCTTGCCGGTGCCGCCCGCCCCCGCCGGTCTCCCGCCGGGCCTGCGCCTCGGGCTGCCGGATGCGGCGAGCTTGCGCTTCGGCGGCGACGGCCTCTCGGAGGCGGCCTTCGCGGCGTCGGCCGCCGACCTCGAAACCCTCGCCGGGGCGGCGGCTCTTGTGGATCTCGCGCCCATGTTCGCCGTCGCGGCCCTGCTCTACGACGGGCCCTGGGTTGCCGAGCGCTACGCGGCGATCCGGCCGATCATGGAGACGCGCCCCGAAATCCTGCACCCGACGACGCGGGCGGTGATCGCCGCCGCCGGGCGCTACAGCGCCGCGGACGCCTTCGCGGGCCTCTACAGCCTCGCGGAGCTGCGCCGGCACGCGGACGCCGTCTGGGACCGCGTCGACGTGCTCGCCGTACCGACCTATCCGCGTCCGCAGACCTGCGCGGCGGTGCGCGCCGACGCGATCGGCCCGAACAGCGAACTCGGCACCTACACCAACTTCGTCAACCTGCTCGACTGGTGCGCCCTCGCTGTCCCGGGGCGGCCCCGCGCCGATGGTTTTCCCGCCGGCATCACCCTGCTCGCGCCGCGCGGGTCGGACGGGCTCCTCGCCGCCCTGGGGGCACGCCTGCACGCGGCCGCGGCCGGCCGGATCGGCGCGGGGGTGTCGCCCGTGCCGGCGGCGGAAGCGGGTCCGGTCCGGGCGCGGCCCGGCGAGATCGAGCTGGCGGTCGTCGGGGCGCATCTGTCGGGCCTGCCGCTGAACCGCGAGCTTGCCACGCACGGCGCCCGGTATCTTCGGGCCGTGACGACCGAACCGGAGTACCGCCTCTACGCCCTGCCCGGCGGGCCGCCGCATCGCCCCGGATTGCTGCGGGTGTCCGATGACCGCGGCGGTGCGATCGAAACGGAGGTCTGGGCTCTATCGCCCGCAGCCTTTGGGGCCTTCGTGGCGACCATTCCGGAGCCGCTCGGGATCGGCACCCTGCGGCTGGCCGACGGGACCGCGCCGAAGGGCTTTCTGGTCGAGTCAGCAGGCGTCGCGGGGGCCGCCGACATCACACGGTTCGGCGGCTGGCGCCGCTACGTGGCCAGCCAGGCCGCATGAATGGCCAAAGTCGAGCTTTGGCCATGTGCGCCTCGTCGTCAGCGCAGAAGATTCGGGGGCACCGGCGGGCTCGCATTGAGCAGAGTGACCGTGACCCGTCGGTTCGGCGCAATGTAGGGATTGTCGGGGAAGACCGGCTCGGTGTCGGCGCGTCCCACCACGGACAAGAAGTTGTCGTTGGGAATGCCGGCACCCGCCAGAATCTCGCGCACGGCGAGCGCACGCCCGGCGGTGAGGGTCCAGGGTTCGCCGGCCCGCGTTGAGCCCGGGCGCGCGGCCGCCGTGTAGCCGGCAATGGACAGGCGATTGGGCAGGCGGCGCAGAGTGGGTGCGAGCGCCTCCAGCACCCGACGGGTGCGCTCATAGGGTTCGACAGAGCCCTCCCGGAACATGGAGCGGCCGTCCTGATCCACGAGGGAAACGTCCACACCCTCCTTGGTCGGCTCGATCACGATGTTCTTCGACAGCTCGGCGATGTCGGGCAGGGTCTGAAGCGCCTGCCGGAGGCTGGCTATGGCGCTGTAATTGGCCTGCACGCTCGCGGTCGGGCGGTCGGTATCGCGATCGCTGGCGCGGCCCGGACTGGTCGGGCGCGCCTTGTCCTCCTGCTCGGCCGAGCCCCTCTCTGCGTCGCGGGGCGTGGACGGCTTGTTGCCGGACGTGTCCAGGGCTCTGCCATACAGGATTCCGCCGGCGCCACTGGTTGCGGGACTCAGGGCCGCCGGCGAGAAGTATTCCGCCAAACCGATCTTCTGCTCCTGCGTCGTCATGCTGATCAGCCACATCAGCAGGAAGAACGCCATCATGGCGGTCACGAAGTCCGCATAGGCGATCTTCCAGGCCCCGCCATGGTGTGCGTGCCCGGCCTTCTTGACCTTCTTGATGATGATCGTGGTCATCGAATCCCTGCCGGATATCGTGTCAGTTCAAGGCGGGCAGCGCGGCGGTCGCCGCTTCCACCTCGTTGAAGGTCGGGCGCACGTCGCTCATCAGGGACTTGCGGGCAAACTCGACCGCCATCACCGGCGGCTGGCCGCCGATATGGGCCAGGAGACCCGCCTTGAGCGACAGGTAGTACTTGGATTCGGCCTCGAAGAGGCTCTTGAGCGACTGCGCCATGGGCCCGAAGAAGCCGTAGGCGATGAAGACGCCGAAGAAGGTGCCCACGAGCGCGCCGCCGATCAGATGTCCCAGCACCTCCGGCGGCTCCTTGATCGCCCCCATCGTCTTGATCACGCCGAGCACGGCGGCCACGATGCCGAGCGCCGGCGTCCCGTCGGCGAGCGACTGCATGGCCGAAACGACGCGCTCCTGCTCCTGGTGGTGCGTCTCCAGTTCCTCATCCATGAGAGCGTCGATCTCGTGGACGTTGTTGGCGCCCAGCGTCACCATCCGCATGTAGTCGCAGACGAACTCGACCGCGTGATGGTTCGCCGCGAAGGTCGGGAAGGCGTTGAACAGCGTCGACGCGGCCGGATCTTCAATATGCGGCTCGAGCGCCATCGCGCCTTTCTGCTTCGCAAGCTTGTACAGTGAATATTGCATCCCCAGCAATTCCACATAGGATTGCTGGTTATATTTGGGACCTTTTACGAGCGTCCCCAGCATGGAGGGCACGGCCTTGAGCACCGGTCCGATGTTGCCGATGACGAAGGCACCGATCGCGGCGCCGAGGATGATGACGAACTCGAATGGCTGCCAGAGGACCAACAGGTGGCCACCCATCGCCGCATAGCTGCCGAAGACGCAGGCGAAGACGATCAGTGTGCCGATGATCAGCCGCATGATTTGACATCCTTACGCGGCGGCAGGTCGAGCCCGCGCGAAGTAACCAATCATCCGGCAAATCAATGATCTTGGTTAACGCCGAGTTTAGAGCCCTGGCCGGAATGGGGCGGCGCTGTCCGCTTCGCGGCAGCGCCGCTCGGAAACGGGCAGGCAGAAAATCACCCGACCCAGCCGCCTTCGGAGGGCCCAAGGTGGCGGTCCTCGCAGGCGTATTCCAAATCGTAATCCGCATTTCGGGCTCTGCGCCACTCCAACCGCGGCGCAGCGTGCACACCGGCTCGGAATCGCTTCTCGTTCGCGTGATGACGATGCCCCCGGCATGGCGGCACACGGACCCAAACCGCGATGACACCGAAAGACATGGGCGGCCAAGCCGCTACGAAACCTCTCAGGCGGAGAGCGAGTACCCGGTCGCGGTGGAGCGGTTCGCGGGCCGCGCGGGCTCGCTCTTTGCGGACGACATCCACGTGTCGGCCGAGGACGAGGTGGGTGCAGCCGTGACCGCCGCGGCGCCGGTGCCCGCGCCGGGCGTCACCCTCGTGGTCGATTGGGACGGGTTCGGGCAGGCGCTGACCGCCAGCGGCACTGCCATCTTCGAGAATGTCGCGCTCGATCCCGCACGGATCAAACCCGAGCCGGCCCGCGTCCCCTACGCCATGGCGTTCTTCCAGCCGGTGCATCCCGCGACGCTCGTCGGCATCGGCCGGGCCGCGGCCGAGGACGTGGCACGGTTCGTGGCCGAGCGCACCCGGGGCTACAGCCACGGCAATGCCGGGCGCACCGCGGAGGATCCGCAGATCCAGGCGGTGGTGGGCCGCGTGCGGGGCAACGCCCACGCGGCCGGCGCCGTGGTTCTGAAGGCCGCCGAATCCCTGCGGCGGGCCTACGATCCGCATCAGGCCGGGGACGGCACGGCGGCGGATCGCACGACGACACTCGCCGATATCGAGGTCAACCAAGCGATGAGCGTTGTGACCGATCTCGTGCTGGAGGCGACGACGAAGCTGTTCGACGCGCTCGGCGCCTCGGCGGTGAAGGTGGGCCTCGGTCCCGACTGTTACTGGCGCAACGCACGAACCATCGCGTCCCACAACCCGCGGATCTACCGGGACCGGATCGTCGGAGCCTTCGCCATCACGGGAGCGCCGCCGCCGCGACACTACCGCGTCGGCACGGCGTGAGGCGATCATGGCGCTCCGCCGCGGCCACATGCGCCTGAGCACCTCCCCGTACCCCGGCGGGCAACACGTCGCCGTCTAGCAGCACCCGTCCGCGCCGGCCGATGCCGGCAGATCGCCCGGCCACCGGTCGACGCCAGGCGGGGGTTGAGGTCGGGGGATCAGCCGGCATCGCCACGCCCCACGGGCGCGCGACGGCGATCGGGCACGAGGCCGTTGGACCTCTTCGATGTGGCTGCACTCCCTGGCGGGGCCGGCGTTCTCCGTGCCGTCCGGATGCCGGGTCGATCCTGCTTCGCTCGCGATGCGAAGCGAGCTGGCCCGAAGACCATCGCGGTCAAAACGGGCCTGACCTCAATCGAGATCTCCGGCAAAGTCCGGCATTCCTGAACGACCTGAACGATGCCTCTACATCGTCGACGCTCCGTAAGGTCGCGCGATCCGATCGTCATTCGTAAATCACAATGTCATTTTTATTGTAATACTGCTGTCATCCTAGAAGCCATCAACACATATTGACTGATATTTTTCTCAGCTCCCGCATTCTGTACCGCTGACATTCACAACCCGACAAGGCGGTAACGCTGGCTTCACGCGCCTCCCGCCTCTGAACGCAGGAGGCGCAGAGGCTGGCATACGGTTTGCAATGTTGGTTTCGACCGATGTGTGGACTTGTCGCGAGCGGAGGATGGGGGATGGCTCGCAGACGCGTCTTGCAGAGTCCCGGAGCGTTGGCCGCCTGGGACCAGATCAACCCGGCTGGCCTCATGCCGCCGGCCTTCGTCCAGGCCGGCAAGCCGATGGTCGTCCTGTCGGCCGAGAACATCACGGAACACTGGGACGCCACCACGCATACGACGCTCTCGCAGAAGAACATCGACGGGTTCGGGATGGGATTCCACACCCGCGCGTCGAGGCGCCGCGATGATCCCGACACGGTGATCTACGGGCTGGCGACCGGCATCAAACTCCTCGATCCACATCGCCTGCAGATCAATCTGCGTGACAGGCTGACCTCTCACGACGGGACGCAGGCCAAGGCGGGCGCTGCCCGCGCCTCTTCGCGCCCTGCCCAGGGCAGAGCCCCCCCTTCTCGTCACGCGCGGCGCGGACGATTTCGCCGCCTGCCACCACGTGCCGCCCCCGGCGCCAAGATGGCCCCGGATGGCTGCCGCGGGGTCAACAGGATGAGTTCGCAGGGAGAATTGCGGCGTCCCGTAGGGCATGCCACGCCCGTCCCGGGGCGCGTCCCGGATCGAGGGACGCGCAACCCGCGGAGAGGGACGCCGATGAGCATCACCGAGCAGCGCCTGCAACTGATCCTGGCAGAGTTGCAGCGGGATGGACGCGTCTCGGTCAACGACCTGTCGGGCCGCCTCGGCATCAGCACCGAGACGGTGCGGCGCGACCTGCGGGATCTCGAAATGCGCGGGCACGCCCGGCGGGTCTATGGCGGCGCGGTGATCGAGCAGAAGAAGGGGGATCAGCCCTTCGAGGCGCGGGCGCGGATCGGCATGCGCGAGAAGACGCGGATCGCCGCAACCGCCCTCCCCCTCGTGGAGGACGGGATGACCGTCTTCATCGATACCGGCACCACCACCCTCGCCTTCGCGCGGCAGCTCCTCGGCCGGCGGATCACGATCCACACCAACTCCATTGGCATCGCGGCGCTGTTCGCCGACGATCCGCAATCGCAGGTGACGGTGCTCGGCGGCGAGATGAAGCCGCATTACCGGGGCTTGTTCGGCCACCGGACCGTCGCGGCGCTGCGGGAGCACGTCTACGACCTGGCCGTGATGGGCATCGTCACCGTGCACCGCGAGCACGGCTTCATGGATCTCGGCCAGGAGGAAGCGGTGCTGCGCCGCGCCGCCGTGGAGCAGACCCGCCGCTCGGTGATCCTGGCCGACAGCGCGAAGTTCGGGCGCCTCGGCACGATCCGCACCCTCGGCCTCGGCGATGTCGACGTCCTCGTCACCAACGCCGCCCTGCCGAGCGACTTCGCCGAAGCTTTCCGACGCCTCAACGTGGATGTCATTCATGCCTGAAACACCGCCCGCGCGGATCGACGCCGCACGCCTCCAGGCGATGATGGAGGCCGTGTCGGCCTTCGGCGGCGGCCTGGACGGATCGATGACGCGCCTCGCCCTCTCGGCGGAGGACGGCGCCGCCCGCGACTGGCTGGCCGCGTGGTTCACCGGGAACGGCTTCGTGCCGCTGGTCGACCGCATCGGCAACCAGTTCGGCCGCCTGGACCTCGCGGGCAACAACGCCCCCGTGGTGATGGTCGGCTCCCATCTCGACAGCCAGCCCAATGGCGGCTGCTTCGACGGCGCACTGGGCGTCATCGCCGCCTGCGAGGCGATCCGTGCCGTGCGCGAGGCGCTCGCCGCCCGCGGCCAGCAGGCCGCCTGCAACTTCATCGTCGCCAACTGGACCAACGAGGAGGGAGCCCGGTTCCAGCCGAGCCTGCTCGGCAGCAGCGTCTTCACCGGCGCGGCCGAACTGCCCTGGGCCCTCGAGCGGCTGGACGGGAACGGGATCTCGGTCGGGCAGGCGCTCGACGCGATCGGCTACGCGGGCACCGACACCCTGCGCGTCCCGGATGCCTTCATCGAGCTGCACATCGAGGGCGGCCCGATCCTGGAACAGGAGGGCCTGCGCGTCGGTGCCTTCACCCGGTACTGGGGGGCCACCAAGTACCGCCTCGCCTTCCTCGGGCGGCAGGCCCATACCGGCCCGACGCCGATGGCCGAGCGCCGCGACGCCCTGCTCGCCGCCGCCTACCTGATCGCCGACCTCAAAGACATGGCGGGCGATTACGGCCTCGACCTGCACACCTCGGTCGGGCGGCTCGAAGTCTTTCCGAACTCGCCCAACACCGTCCCGAGCGAGGCGGTCCTGTTCATCGAGCTGCGCTCCGGCTCGCCGGGGATCCTCGAAGAGGCCGAGGCCAAGCTCAAGGCCTGCATCGCGGCGGCGGGTGAGCGGGCGGGTGTCGCAGCGGAGGTGCGCGCGATCGACCTGCGCCCGGCCGGCGCCATGCATCCCGGCCTCGTCCGCCTCGCAGGGCGCGCCGGGGCCGGCCGCGGGGTCCGGCCCCGCCATCTCGACACGATCGGCGGCCACGACGCGATCAGCCTCGCGGCGGTCTGCCCGTCGATCGTGCTGGCCGTGCCCTGTCGGAACGGGGTGATGCACCACCCGACCGAATTCGCCTCCCCCGAGGACCAGGCCTTCGGCACGCAGGTCCTGGCCGACATGCTGATGGCCCTCGCCACGGAGGGGCTCGCGGCCCTCGATGACCGGGGAGACGGGCGATGAAGGCGATCGGCGCCCCCGAATCGGACGACGAGCGGCTCGCCGAGGCGGCGCTGGCCACCGTCTTCGCGGGCCAACAGGTCCGCTACGGCGTGGCCTGCCCCGGCGCAGCCTCCCCCTCCTATCACGGCGTCGAATCTGCGACCTACCACGTGTCGGATTCACCCGAGGTCGAGCCGGCCTACCTCCTCAAGGTCTCGGAGCCGGCCGCCGCCGCGCTGCTGGATCCCGCCGCCGCGTTCCGGGTGGCGGACCGGCTCGCCGGCCTCGGCCTCGCCCCCGAGCCGCTGCACCTGATGTCGGACCAGGGGGCGATCCTGTTCCGCCACCTCGGGCCCGAATGGCGCCCCGCCACCCTCGACATCCTGCGCCAGCCCGACCGCATGGGCGCGGTGATCGGGGCCTTCGGCCGCATCGCGGAGGGCGCGCCGTTCGGGAGCCCATGGAGCGTGTTCGACGGCATCCGGCAGATGCGGGATCGTCTCGGCGAGGACGCCGGCACGCTGCCCCCGGATGCGTGGTTCCTGTTCGACTGGGGCGAGGCCATCGCGGCGGCCCTGGACGCGGCGGGTACCGACCGGCGCCCCGTCCACGGCGATCCGCACGCCTCCAACCTCCTGTTCGGGCCGGACGGAGCCCTCAGGCTCGTCGATTTCGACATGGGCTGCGACACCGACCCCCATTACCAGCTCGGCGCCTTCCTCAACGAGGCCTGCCAGTTCGAGAGCGAGATGCGCCTCGGCATCGAAATTGCCGAGGGGACCTGCCGGACGGAGACGTTCAACCGCTGCCGGGCCTACGGGGCGGCCGACGACCTGTACTGGGGCCTGCGGGCGCTGGTGATGGACCAGATCTCCCCGCGCCGGAACCTGGAGTTCCGGAAATACGCGAGCTGGCGCCTCCTGCGCTGCCGGATGCGGGTCACCCGGCCGGATTTCGAGGAAACCCTGAGGACGCTGTGAGGAGCGCGGCATGATTTCCCTCGGCGCTGCCACCACCGAGGCCGAACGGGCCTTCGAGGCCACCCTCCGCCGGGTCGCCCCCTGGCAGGGGCGCGGAATGCGCTACCGTCCGGTGCTCGGCGGCATCAGCAACGTGAACTGGCGCGTCGAGGTCGAGGGCGAGGCGTGCGCCTACTTCGTGAAGATGCCGGGCCGGGGGACCGAGATGTTCATCGACCGGGCCGCCGCCCGCGCCGCCAGCCGGCAGGCGGAGGCGATCGGGCTCGGACCCCGCACCTTCGACTACCTCGATTCCGACGATGTCGAGATCGCCGAATTCGTCGATGGGCGTCGCCCGTCCACCAATCGCGACTTCGCCGCGGCGGCCGTCCGCGCCGAGGCCATCGGCCTCTACCGCCGCTTCCACGCGGCGCCGCTCCTGCCGCTTACCAAGACCGTGTTCGACATGATCGACGAGCACGACCGGCAGGTGGCCGAACTCGGCGCGGCGGTCCCGCCGGATCACGCGTGGCTGGCCCGCCAGACCCGCCTCGCCCGGTCGGCGCTGGAGGCGTCCGGCCTCGACCTCGTGCCCTGCTTCAACGATCCGATGCCGGGCAACTTCCTGCTCGGCGCGGACGGCTCGATCCTCCTGATCGACTTCGAGTACGCCTCGAACAACGACCGGATCTACGACCTCGCGATCTGGAGCGGCGAGATGTTCTTCTCCGAAGCGATCGATCGCACGTTGATCGAGATGTATTTTGGTCAGTACAGCGATGCGCTGTTCGCCCGGCTCATGGTCCACAAGGCGCTGGCCGACGTGAAATGGTCGACCTGGGCCATGGTGCAGAACCGGATCTCAAGCCTCGACTTCGATTTCTACAAATACGGCATCTGGAAACACATGCGCGCCCGCTCGATCATGAACGACACCCGCTGGCCCGCCTTCCTGCGGGCGCTGTGAGCATGGCCGCCCATCCCGCGCCCGCCGAGCTGCTGGCCTTCGCGGAGGACCTCGCCGATTCGGCGCGGCCCGTGGCGATGCGCTACTTCCGCACCGCCCTCGATGTCGTCGCGAAGGCGGATGCGAGCCCGGTCACCCAGGCCGACCGGGCCATCGAAGCCCTCCTCCGGGTGCGGATCGAGGCGCGCTTCCCGGACCACGGCATCTTCGGCGAGGAGATGGGCGTGAAGCCCGGCGACGGGCCGGTCTGGGTCATCGACCCCATCGACGGCACCAAGAGCTTCGTGACGGGCCTGCCGCTGTTCGGCACCCTGATCGCCCTCGTCGACGCGGGGCGGCCCATCCTCGGCGTGATCGACATGCCGGCGCTGGGCGAGCGCTGGACCGGCCAACCGGGACAGGCCCTGTTCGGCGGCGCGCCGGCCCGGACCAGCGGCTGCCGCACGCTCCGTGAGGCGCGGTTCTTCACGACCACACCCGAGGGTTTCCTGGGCGCGGACGCGGCGCGCTACCGCCGCCTCGTGAGCCAAGTGGGCATCCGCCGCTTCTGTGGGGATTGTTACGCCTACGGCCTGCTGGCCTCCGGCCATTGCGATCTCGTCGCCGAGGCCGGGCTCCAGCCCTACGATTACCTCGCCCTCGTCCCGGTGATCGAAGCCGCGGGCGGCGTCATCACCGATTGGGACGGGGCCGCGCTGACGCTCGGCTCGGATGGCCGCGTGCTCGCCGCCGCGACGCCCGATCTGCACGGCGCGGCCCTGGCGATCCTGCGGGATCGGGACATCTGATCCGGACCAGCCGCGCGGAGGCTTCGCCATGGCGTATGCGACGACGATCGAGGGGACGCGTTTCACCTTCCCCGACCTGAAGAGCCTGATGGCCAAGGCGACGCCGGCGCGCTCGGGCGACCAGCTCGCCGGCCTCTGCGCCGAGGGGCCGGTGGAGCGCCTGGCCGCGCAGATCGCCCTAGCGGACCTGCCGCTCAAGACCTTCCTCGAACAGGAGCTGATCCCCTCCGAGGCGGACGAGGTCTCGGACCTCATCGCCCGGCGCCACGACGCGCAGGCCTTCGCGCCAGTCTCGTCGATGACGGTCGGCGCCTTCCGGGAATGGCTGCTCTCGCCGGACGCCGACGCGCCGGCGCTCACCGCCCTCTCCCCCGGCCTGACTCCGGAGATGGTGGCGGCGGTCTCGAAGATCTGCCGGCTTCAGGATCTCGTCGCCGTGGCCGCGAAGCGGCCGGTGGTGACGCGCTTCCGCTCGACCATCGGCCTGCCGGGGCGGCTCTCGACCCGCAACCAGCCGAACCATCCGACCGATTCGTCCGAGGGCATCCTCGTCTCGGCCCTCGACGGGCTGCTGATGGGCTCGGGCGATGCAGTGATCGGCGTGAACCCGGCGACCGATTCGCTGCCGGACTACATCCGCATCGTCGAGTTGCTGGAGACGCTGCGCCTGCGCCTGAACGTGCCGACCCAGCATTGCTGCCTCGGCCATGTCACCGTGGCGATCGACGCAATGGCGCGGGGGGCGCCGGTCGATCTGGTGTTCCAGTCGGTCGCGGGCTCGCAGAAGGCCAATGCCGGGTTCGGCGTCGATCTCGCCGTGCTGCGCGAGGCCTCCGACGCGGCCCGCGCGCTCGGCCGCTGCCCGCAGGGCGGGCAGGTCATGTATTTCGAGACCGGCCAGGGCTCGGCCCTCTCGGCCGATGCCCATTGGGGCGTCGATCAGCAGACCATGGAGGCGCGCGCCTACGCGGTGGCGCGGGAGTTCGATCCGCTCCTCGTCAACACGGTCGTGGGCTTCATCGGCCCCGAATACCTCTACAACGGCAAGCAGATCATCCGCGCCGGACTGGAGGATCATTTCTGCGGCAAGCTGCTCGGCCTGCCGATGGGGGTCGACGTCTGCTACACCAACCACGCCGATGCCGACGGCGAGGACATGGATGCCCTGCTGACCCTGCTCTGCGCGGCCGGCGTCAACTTCGTCATCACGGTGCCGGGGGCGGATGACGTGATGCTGAACTACCAGTCCCTCTCCCATCACGATGCGGTCTTCGCCCGGGAGACCCTGGGGCGGCCTCCCGCCCCGGAATTCGAGGCGTGGCTGCGGGAGGTCGGCGTCACCGATGCGCGGGGGCTCCTGCGCGGCGGGGCGGGCGAATTGCCCGGCCCCTTCGCGGACGCCTCCCGCCTCCTGCCGGGACGGGCGGCATGAGCACTCCCCCGTCCCTGCGCGATCTGCGCGCCCTCACCCAGGCCCGGATCGCCCTGGGCGCCCACGGCGCAGGCCTGCCCACGGCCGCGTCCCTCGCCTTCGGCCTCGACCATGCCCGCGCCCGCGAGGCGGTGTGGACGCCCCTCGACGCAGCCGCGATCCGCGCGGCCCTGACGGAACAGGGACTCGACGCGGTCGAGGTCCGCTCGCAGGCCGCCGACCGGGCGGAATACCTGCGCCGCCCGGACAAGGGCCGCGCGCTCCATCCCGACTGCGAGTCCGTCCTCGACAAGGC
The DNA here is from genome assembly GCF_900103445.1 of Methylobacterium phyllostachyos. Taxonomy (GTDB): domain Bacteria; phylum Pseudomonadota; class Alphaproteobacteria; order Rhizobiales; family Beijerinckiaceae; genus Methylobacterium; species Methylobacterium phyllostachyos. Next base: position 86,322 of record NZ_FNHS01000018.1, read on the forward strand.
CGGGACGGGTTTCGACCTCGCCATCGTGATCGGCGACGGGCTCTCGGCGACGGCGGTCGCCCTCAATGCGGTTCCGACGGCGGCGGCTTTGGCCGCGCGGGCGAAGCGGGCCGGCTGGAGCCTCGCGCCGGTCGTCGTCGCCAGCCAGGCGCGGGTGGCCCTGGGCGATCCTGTCGGCGCCCGCCTCGGCGCCCGAGCCGTGGTGATGCTGATCGGCGAGCGGCCGGGCCTGTCGGCCTCCGACAGCCTCGGCTGCTACATCACCTTCGCGCCGGAACCAGGCCTGCCCGATTCCCGGCGCAACTGCATCTCGAACATCCGCCAGGACGGCCTGTCCATCGAGTCGGCGACCGCGCAGATGGAGGCGCTCCTGCGCGCCATGATCGCGCAGAAGCTCAGCGGCGTCGGGCTCAGGCGGGACGAGGCCGCCCTGCCCGGCGCTTAACGGCCTCAGGCCGACAGGGCCGGCGCCGTCCGGTACCGGGTCGCCTGTTCGTAATCGTAGGCGAGCGCCAGCAGGTCGGCCTCGCTCCAGAGGGCGCCGACGAAGATCAGGCAGAAGGGCGCCCCCGAGGCGAAGGTGCCGGCGGGCATCACCACGCCGGGCAGGCCCGCGATGTTGATCTCGGAGACGGTCGTCTCGTGGATCGTCTCGGGTCCATGCAGGGGCGGGAGGGTGTCGCGCATCTGCGGGAAGACCAGGGCGTCGAGACGATGCTCGGCCATCACGGCCGAAAAGATGTCGAGGTAGCTCTCCCGGGCGGCCAGGAAGTCCGACAGGTCCGGCGGCGCCAGCGGGTCGGCGCGGCAGGCTGCGAAGGACGGGACATCGTTCATCCAGTCCAGCACGCCACCCTTGGCGAAGGGATCCTCGGCCTGGGTGGCGGCGGTGAACTCGGCGAGCGTCCGCAAGGCGGCGTCGGGGCCGAGCCGCTGCAGATAGGCCTGGAGATCGAACAGCACGCTCTCGATGCCGCGGGCATCGTAATGGTCGAGGCCCGGCACCGGCCGGCCGATCGCCGCGAAGCCGCTTCCCGCGAAGGGGTCGGAGACCAGGGTTGCGCCCCGCGCCGCGATCTCGCCCTGCGCCCGTTCGTAGAGGGCTTTCGTCTCCGCCGAGAGTGGCCGGTCGCGCCAGCCCGGCCCGTAGAGGCCGAGCCGCTTGCCCTTCAGGGCGGTCTCGGACAGCTTGGACGCGTATCCGCCCTTCGGACGGCGGCCGATGCCCGCCACGGTCTTGGGATCGGCGGCGGTGTAGCCCGCCAGGGCATCCAGGGTCAGCGCGGCATCGCGCACGCAGTGGGCGATCGGCCCCACCACGTCGCGGGTGCTGCCGGCCAGCGGCATCACCCCGGCATTGGGCACCAGGGCGAAGGTCGGCTTAATGCCGACGAGGCCCTGCGCGGAGGCCGGGTTCTGGATCGAGCCGCCGGTCTCCTCGGCGAGGCCCAGCACCGCGAGGCTCGCGGCCACCGCGGTGGCGGTGCCCGCGCTCGATCCGCCGGGCAGGTGATCGGGCGCCATGGCGTTCAGGGTCGGCCCGGCCCAGCTGTCGCTGGCGTGGCTCCCCGTGGCGCTCAGCACCGGCACGTTGGTCTTGCCGAGGATGACGCAGCCGGCTTCCCGCATCCGGGCCACCACCGGCGCGTCGGTGCCGGGGATCAGGTCGGTGCCGCCGGCCTTGGCGCAGAGGAAATGCCAGCCCGCGGTGCTCGGCAATCCGGCGACGTCCATCGTGTCCTTGATGACGACCGGCACGCCCGCGAGCGGACCCATAGCCGCGCCGGCCGCCCGGCGGGCATCGATCGCCCGCGCCTCGTCCACGGCGTGGGGGTTGAGGAAGATCAGGGCATTGTAGCGGGGGTTGTAGGTCTCGATCCGCGCGAGGAACGCCCGGGCCAGGGCCTCGGCGGTCACGCCCCGGGCGAAGGTGGCCTGCGCGTCGGCGACGGTCATCTCCACCAGCAGATCGGAAAGGTCGAGCGCATCGGTCACAGCGGCGTCCATCACGGGGCTCCGGGTTCGGAAGGGTCGGGGAATGGGACGGCCGGCCCGGTCAGGCCATGCCGACGAACTCGTCGATCAGGGCGCGGTCGCGGGCGATTTCGGGGGGCACCTCGCGGGTGATCACGCCCTTCTGGAGGATCAGGATCCGCTCCGAGAGGCCGGCGATGAAGTTCAGGTTCTGCTCCACGAGCAGCAGGGCGATGCCGCGTTCGCGCCCGATCCGCTGCAACGTCTCGATGATCTCCTCGATGATCGAGGGCTGGATGCCCTCCGTCGGCTCGTCGAGGAGGAGGATGCGCGGGTCGCCGCACAGGCAGCGGGCCAGCGCCAGGAGCTGCTGCTCGCCCCCCGACAGGGCGCCGCCGGGCCGGTTGAGATAGGCCTTGAGGCGGGGGAAGGTGGCGAGGATGCCGGCGATGGTCTCGTCCTCGCCCCGCTTCGCGAGCAGGCAGCCCATCCGCAGGTTCTCGTGGACGCTCAGCGCCGGGAAGATCTCGCGCCCCTGCGGCACGTAGCCGATGCCCAGCTGGGCCCGCGCGGTGGGGCTGCGCCGGGTGATGTCGGTGCCCTCGAACCGGACCTGTCCGGCGGTGGCCGGCAGGTAGCCCATGAGGGTCCGCAGCAGCGTGGTCTTGCCCATGCCGTTATGGCCGAGGATGCCCACGAACTCGCCCGCCCGCACCGCGAGGGCGACGCCGCCGAGGATCGGGATGCGGCCGTAGCCGGAATGCAGGTCCTCGACGGAGAGGAGCGGCGGCGTGGCGGCATCCATCTCAGGCCGCCTGCTTGCCGAGATAGACATCCCGCACGCGGGGATCGGCCAGCACCCGCTCCACCGTATCTTCCACGAGGATCCGGCCCTGGTTGAACACCGTGACGGTCTTCGCGATCATGCGGATGAACGGCATGTCGTGCTCCACGACGATGAGGGCATGGGTGCGGTTGATCTCGCGGATCAACGCCGCCGTGCGGTGGACCTCCTCATGGGTCATGCCGGCGGCGGGCTCGTCGAGGAGGATCAGTTCCGGCTCCTGGGCGAGGACGGTGGCGATCTCCACCCACTGCCGCTGCCCATGGGCGAGCTGGCCGACGAGCCGCCCGGCGATTCCCGTCAGGCCGAGCCGCGTCAGGGTCTCGTCGACGATGGCGCGGGTGCGGGTCAGGGACTTCCGCCGCGCGGCGGCCACGAAGACGTTCTCGTGGACCGTCAGGCCGTTGAAGACGTTGGGCACCTGCGTCTTGATCCCGACGCCGAGCCGCGCGATCGCATGGGGCTCGGCGCCGGTGATGTCGGTGTCGCGCAGGCGGATCCTGCCCTCGCTCGGCTTGAGCTGTCCGGTGAGAATCTTGAAGAAGGTGCTCTTGCCCGCGCCGTTCGGGCCGATCAGGCAGCGCAGCTCGACCTCGCCGAGGGTGAAGTCGACATCCGCCACGGCGGTGACGCCGCCGAACCGCATGGTGACGCCGCGCGCCTCGATGAGCGGGCGGAGGGTTGCGCCGGGGGGTGTCATCGCGCGCTCTCCGTGGCGAGGGTGTCGGCCGCCTTGCCCGGCCGGGGGTCACGGACCCGATCCACGAGGCGCAGGGCCGCGCTCCGCGCCACCGGCAGCAAGCCCTGCGGCACGAGCAGGACGAAGCCGACCAGCACGAGCCCGAGGCCGAGGTTGGAATCGACCACCGTCTGGCTGCCGGCGGCGATGATCAGCGCCTGGATCAGCACGGCGCCGAGCATCGGCCCGACCAGGGTGCCGAGCCCGCCCACCAGCACGTAGATGATCACCTGCGCCGACATCGGCAGGGCGAAGACGGTCGGGCTGATGAAGCCGCCCCAATTGGCGTAGAGGCACCCGGCGAGGCCCGCGACGCCCGCCGCGAGCATGAAGGCGATGAGCTTGTAGAGCCGCGGATCGTAGCCGATGAGCTGCGCCCGGACCTCGTTCTCGCGGATCGCCACGATGACCCGGCCGAGCCGGGCCGCCAGCACCGCCCGCAGGAACCCGTAGACGAGGATCAGCGCGCCCATGGCGGCGTACCAGATGCCGTCGAAATCGAGGGGCTCGTCGGGGTGGAAGGGTGCGTTGAGGGCCGGAATCGCCGGGATGCCGTTGAACCCGCCGAGCTCCGCCGTGCCGATCCGGTACTGGCTGCCGGAGGTCGCGTTCACCAGTTGGAACAGGATCACCGACACGGTCAGCGTGATGACGCCGATATAGGCGTCGCTGATGCGGCCGTAGAACATGAAGTAGCCGAGCAGCCCCGCGAAGGCCATCGGCACGAGGATCGAGAGCAGGACCGGGATGCTGCTGTCGCCCATGTTGATCACCGAGACCGCGTAGGCGTAGCCGCCGAGCCCCAGGAACGCGGCCTGCCCGAAGGACATCACCCCCGCGAAGCCCCAGACGAAGCCCTGCGAGAGGCCGAACATCGCGAGCGCCGCGAAGCCGGTGCATTGGACGAGGCCGAACGTGTCGAGGACGTGCGGCGCCCCGAACAGGATGGCGAGGCCCAGGGCCAGCGTCGCCGCGAACCCGAGGGCGGAGGCCCGGCGGGCGGGGAGAGCGGGGTTCATAGGCTGCGCCTCAGGTAGCGGCCGGTGATGCCTTGCGGGAGGACGCGGATCAGCAGGATCGCGGCGGTGAGGAGGGCGACGTCGCCGATGACCGGCGTGGTCTTGAACGAGACGAGTTCGTTGATCGCCCCGAACAGGGTGGAGGCGAGACCGGTGCCGGTGATGATGGCCGGGCCGCCGCCGAGCACGGTGATGAAGGCGCGGGCGATGTAGGCCGCGCCCATGGCCGGCGAGACGCCGGAGATCGGCGCCAGCACCCCGCCCGCGAGGCCCGCCAGGGCGGCCCCGAGGGCGAAGGTCGCCATGTAGATCCGGCTGGGCTGCACTCCGAGGGCCGCCGCCATGCGCGGGTTCTGCATGGTCGCCCGCAGGATCAGCCCGAACTTGGTGAAGCGCAGCAGGAGGAACATGGCCGCCAGGGCGGACAAAGCCGTCACGAGGATGACGAGGCTGTAGAGGCTCGCCCCGTAGCGGCCGATGTCGAAGCTGCCGACCGGGGTCGAGACCCCGCGCACCACGTTGCCGTACAGGGTCGTGATCAGTCCGATCAGCCCGAGGCTGATGCCCCAGGTGGCGAGCATCGTGTCCATCATCCGGCCGTAGAGGAAGCGGATGACGGTGCGCTCCAGGATCAGCCCGATCAGCCCGACCACGAGGGGCGGCAGGACCAGCATGGCGATCCAGATGTTCACCCCCGCCCCGCTCGCCATGACCGCCGTGTAGGCGCCGAGCATCATGAACTCGCCGTGGGCGAGGTTGATGATGCGCATCATCCCGTAGATCACGCCGAGCCCGAGCGTGATCAGGATCAGGGTGGCGATGCCGGTGAGGACGTTGAAGGCGAGCAGGCCGGCGAGGTCCATCGCGCTCAGCCCTTCAGGTCCGGGGTGAACTGCTTGTTGGTCCGCGGGTTCTTGAGGAGATCGCACGCTCCGGCGGTGTCGGCCGGGAAGGAATCCGGGAAGGTCGCGAGGATCTTCCACGTCCGGTTCTCGGGCTCGGCCAGATAGGTGTTGCGGATCGTGTGATGGGTCGCCCCGTCCATCGTGACCTTGCCGGTCGGCGATTCGATGGAGAGGCCGCCCTCCAGGGCGGCGATGACCTTGTCGCGCTCGATCGAGCCGGCCTTCTTCACCGCCTCGGCCCAGAGCATAATGCCGTCATAGGTGGCGGTATCGAGTTCGCTGAGGTCGGTGACGTCCGCGCCGAACTTCGCCTGCATCCCGGAGACGAAGGCCTTGGTCGCCGGCGTGTCGAGGTTGTTGTACCAGCCGTAGCAGGTGACGATCCCGTTCGTGGTCGACGGATCCATCGTGGTGAGCTCGTCACCGAGGCCGAACACGCTCGATCCCACCGGGATCTTGGACTTCATGCCGGCGGCATCCCATTGCCGGTAGAAGCCCGAATGGTTGGCGCCGACCAGGGCCGAGAGCACGAGATCGGGCTGGGCCTGCTGGATGCGGCTGATCGCCGAGGAGAAGTTGGTGACGTCGAGGGGGAAGAAGTCGGTTCCGAGGACCGAGCCGCCCCCGTCCTTCATGAACTTCGTCATCCAGCTCGCGGTGATGTGGCCGTAATTGTAGTCCGCCGCGATGATGTAGGCCTTCTTGCCCCAGTGCTTGAGGGCGTAATCGACGATGTGGTTGACGGTCTGGGCCGGGGTCGAGCCGGTGCAGAACACGTTGCGGTCGCAGACGCCGCCCTCGTACTGCGTGTTGTAGAAGTACAGGGTCCTGGACCGCCCGAAGATCGGCCGGATCGCCTCGCGCGAGGCGGAGGTGATGCCGCCCTGGATGACGTCGACCTTGTCCTTGAGGGCGAGCTGCTGCGCATACTGGGTGTAGAGCTGCATCGACGACTGGGTGTCGTAGGCGATGAGCTGGATCGGCCGCCCGAGGAGGCCGCCGGCCTTGTTGAGCAGATCGACGGCGTATTCCGTCGTCTCGATCATCCGCTTGCCTTCGAGACCGAGGGCCCCGCTGCCATCCAGCAGGCTCCCGAGCTTGATCGGCTCGGCGGCGAGGCCGGTGCGCGAGACGAACGGCATGGCTACGGCGCCGGCTGCGGCCGAGAGAGCCAGCTTCAGCGCCCCGCGACGGTCGATCGACCCTGTGCTCATCCTCACACTCCTCTCCGTGCGCCACCTCGGACCCGGGGGCCGACGGCAGCAGGCGGAGGCGCGGTGCAAGGTCGATGCCAAACAATCCCACACAACGGTCAGAAAACAAGCGGCGACCGCCGCCCTATCTCGGGGCCACGGCGTCCTGCGCCGGTAGGCGGAAGGAGAAAGCCACAGAACGCTCGTCCGCCATGAGGTGCCTGGAGTGATGCCGCTCCGTCGCGCGGCCCCGAGGCCGATCTAGAGGCGTCTGCCAACTTCGGTTGCGAAGGGGACGGCAGGCTGAGATCACGCGGGCCGCCGTCGGGCCGTCCTCAATCGCGCGTCCACGCAGCATGGACGGCTCCGGTCGCCGTGTCGGGCTTCGCCGCGCCGATGAAGATCACGACCGGGCCATGGGCGTCGCGCCGGGGATCGTAGAAATCGAGCAGGCCGGGATGGAGGCGCTGGATGAAATCCGGTTGCCGGCCGCTCCGGCGCAGCAAGTGATCGATGACGACCTGATCACCGTGCACCGCATTCGGCACGGGACCGCAGGACCCCGGACGCATCCAGCGGTCGGGGTCGGTCGCGAAGGTCGTGTAGAGCGCGCTGAGCTCGTCCCCGGACCAGCGCAGCAGCGCGCTGGAAAGGCGCCCCGTATGGAAATAGTCCTCCATCGCGGCGAGGCCGGGCTCGGCCAGGGCGTCGGCCGGGCCGGTCAGCACCGTATCGAGGTCGCACAGGAGTGTCGGACCCGTGCTGAGACCGGGCCGGAACGCCTCCATCTTCGCCCACCAGGCGGGCCAGGCGTGCCGGAGCGGGATCGTCTCCACGCCCGGAACCGCCACCGGCAGGTCCGTCAGGCAGAGGATCCGCTCGAAGGCCGGGGCGTGGCGGCGGAGGCCGCCCGCGAGGCGGGCGACCCAGGTCGCGTCGTAGCGCCCGCCGCCCTTCAGGACGGTGATCAGGGTGGTCATGCGGTCACCGGTCGGTCGGGGATGGCGGATGCACATGCAGGCGACCGGCCGCCTCGGCCTCGGCGAACCACGCGCGCTCGGCTGCCCAGGGGTGCCCGGGCCAGCCGGCGAACCCGAAGCCGTAGGCCTGTGCCGGCCGGGCCCCCGCGGGGCGACCGAGCAGCAGCGCGAGCGTCACGAGGAAGCCGGTGCTCGGGTTCGGGCGTCCCGCCGCGCGGGGGCCGAGCAGGGTGTGGGCCTGTTGGTGGAGCGCCTCGGGCAGGAGATGGACCGGCCGGCCCAGCGGCCGCAGCAGCGCCAGCATCTCGCGGGTCCAGCAGATCGGCTCGGGGACATTGTGCTCCGCCGGCAGCATCGGGAAGGGCAGGATGAAGGCCTGTGCGGCGCGGACCACCGGGCGCCTCAGGAAGTCCCGGTCCGCCAGCCATTCCCGCGTCTGGCCGCCCCGATTGACCAGGGCGAGATGCGTGACGCGGTGGCCGGTGCCGCCCCCGAAGCCGGGCGCGTTGTTGAAGCGGACGATGCTGTCCGCCGCATCGATCGCGGCGCCGCACGCCCCCGTCCCGGGCGCGTTGCCGACGATGGCGAGGGACCCGTCGGCGGGCAGGCCGGCGCATTCGGCGGAGAGGGGGTCGACGTTCGGGATCACGTGCGGCAGGGGTTCTGGGAACCGCGAAGGTAAGGCGCGGGCCCGACGCATCCAGGCCTCTCCGCCGGATCGCGGGCGCGGGAGACGGGATCATGCGCCGGTGTTTCGTCTGTGCGGCCGCCATGATTGGGCCGAGCGACCGGACCCTATCCTATCCGGGTGGGGCGCGCCGCGCCTTCCCCCTGACCTGCCAGGCCTGCGGGGTCCTGCTCGCGGAGAATGGGGATGCGGAGGCCTGCCGCGCGCATCTGGCCCGAAGCCTCGCCGGCCCCGTCTTCGCGCCCGACCGGGCGGCGCCCTACGGCCTCGACCTCTACACCCTGCGCAGCGCCGCGACCCGGTGGCGGCTCGGCGCCCGCCCCCGCGACGCGGCCGGCCGCGCGGAACTCCGGCACCCCCACGGCACCCGGGCGGCCGAGGCCGACCTGTTCCCCCTTGAGGCCGCCGACGAAAGCCCGGTCTCCCTCGGCCTCCTCTGCCGCCCGGCGGACCGGGATGCGGTCCTGGCATCGCTGCCGGCGCAGGCCGGCTGGACGGACGATGTCGCGATCCTGATCGACGGGCCGGCGCGGGCGGCGGAGCCGGTCCCGGTCGCGGGCTTCGCCGCGGGGGCGGTGCGCGTGGCCGCCCGGCCCCTGGACGGGGATTTCGCCGCGCAGCGCAATGCCCTCCAGGACCTCGCCCGCCACCGCTGGATGCTCCAGCTCGACGCCGACGAGGCGCTCGACCCGGAGACCGGGCGCTTGCTGCCCGCCCTGGCGGCCCTGGCCGAGGCGGAGGATGTCGTCTCGATCGGCCTCGCCCGGGCGAACCGGGTCGACGGAATCCTCTCGGACGTCTTCCCGGATGTCCAGTACCGGTTGAACCGCACCCATCTGGTCTACGCCGGGCGCGTCCATGAGCGCCCGGTTCTCGACGGTGGCTGGCCCAAGAGCCTCATCGCCCTGCACGGCTGCATCGCGCATCGCCTGAGCGCGGCCCATGTCCGGGCCCGGTCGCGGCGCTACGAGGCGCTCGATCCTGGGCGCGGACGTCTGGAGGAAGAGGCCGCGCTGCTGCGCCCCTACGCCGACTGACGGGCCGGAGCCGCCCGGATCCGGGTGGCCGCGCTCAGCCGCCCCGTGCCGCCGCGATCGCCCGCTCGTAGAGCGCCAGGGACTCGCGCCCGAGGCTCGCCCGGCTGAAGCGCCCGGCCGCCGCCAGGGCGCGGGCGCGATAGGCGCGGCGCAGGTCCGGATCGGTGAGGAGCGGTCGCAGGGCGTCGGCGAGGGCCGGTCCGGTCGCGGCCGCGGCCAGGGGGCCGGCGCCGGGCACGCCGACGAAGGCGCGGGCACTCGCATCCTCGGCGCAGGCCACGACCGGCCGGCCATAGGCGAGCGCCTCCTGGTAGACGAGGCCAAAGCTCTCGTAGCGCGAGGGCGCCAGCACCGCATGAGCCTCGGCATAGGCCGCCGACAGCGCCCCGCCGTCGATCCGGCCCCGGGCCTGGATGTGCCGCCGCGCCACATCGGGCAGATCGGCCGGGAGATCGTCCGGTGGCACCCCGACGAGGTCGAGCCGGAAGGCGGGCAGCGTGCCCCCGGCCCGCTCGGCGCCGAGGATCGCGACCGCGCCGAGGAGCGCATCGAACCCCTTCCGCGCCTCCGCCCGGCCGACGAAGAGCAGGCGGATCGGTTCCGCCGCCTCCGGATAGGGGGCGCCGCTTGCCGCCTCGGCGACCTCGGGGGGCAGGCTGAGACCGATCACCGCTTCGGGCTGCCGTCCGGTCAGCCCGTAGGAACGGGCGATCACCGCCGCGTGCGCCGCGGTGTTGGCGATGAGCCCGGCGCTCGCCCGGGCCTGTCGGCGCTCCAGGCGGTCGGCCGTCCAGCCGTCGAGGCGGTTGCGCAGGCTGCCGGCCGGGTCGCGGGTGAAGGCGGCCGGCGTGGAGCTGCGGGTCACCAGCGGCAGATCCCGGCGGCCGGCGAGCAGAGCGGCCGGCGCGTACCAATTGGTCGCTTCGACCACGGCGAAGGGCGTCCGGCGATGCGCGTCGAGCACGGCACGTCGGAAGGCGAGCGGGGCGGCGAGGTGTCCGGCGGAGCCCCAGAGGCGCAGGCACGCCAGGGCGCTTCCGGGCGCCAGGGCGAGGCCCGCCACCGCGACGCCGCCGATCCGCTCGTGTCCGGACCGGTCGAGGGTGAACACCGTCACCGCCGCGCCCGCCTCCGCGAGGCTCTCGGCGATCTCTCGGGCCGCGGTGGAGAGCCCGCTCGGCGATGGCGGGTAGTCCCAGGCCAGGAGGGCGGTGCGCATCAGGCGGCGAGCAGGCGGTGATAGAGGGCGAGGTAGTCCCGGGCCATGCGTTCGGCGGTGAAGCGCGCCTCGAACCGGCGGCGGATCCCGGCGCGGTCGAGCTGCCCGATCCGGGCCAGCGCCGCGACCGCCTCGGCTTCGGTGGAGACGATGAAGCCTGTCACCCCGTCCTCGACGATCTCGGGGACCGAGCCGCGGTCCCAGGCGACCACCGGCGTACCGCAGGCCATCGCCTCGATCATCACGAGGCCGAAGGGTTCGGGCCAGTCGATCGGGAACAGGAGCGCCCGGGCCCCCCCCAGGAGCTCGTCCTTCCGGGCATCGTCGACCGGTCCCAGATAGGTCGCATCGGGGCCGAGGAGCGGACGCACCCGGGCATCGAAATAATCCGGGTTGCCGACATCGATCGTGCCGCCGAGCCGGATCGGCAGGCCGGCGGCGCGGGCGACGCGGATCGCCACGTCGGGCCGCTTCTGGTCGGTCATGCGGCCTACGAACGCGACATGGTCGTCCGGCGTGACGCGCAAGGCGTAGCGGGTCCGGTCGATGCCGTGATGCACGATGCCGGCCCGGTTGGACTCCGGGATGCCCGCCGCCTGCGCGGCCGAGATCGCCGCCACCGGCAGGTCCGGAAAACCCTGGAAGAACAAAGCCCGGTCGAGCTCGTCCACCCGCCAGTGGATGGTGGTCAGGCTGTGCCGTCGACGCTCGCCGAGCAGCGCCGCATGGGCGAATTCGCCGTGGCAATGGATGATGTCGAACGCGTCGAGCCGCTCCCGCAGGGCCTCCAGCTGCAGGGCGTCCAGGGCGGCCGGGACCCCGGGTGCGACGCGCCCGTATTGCCGCTCCAGAGCGGCGAGACTCGGGTAATCGCCGACGCGCGGCAAGTCTGTCGCACTGTCCGAAGAACCAAACAATGTTAGTTCAACGCCCAAGCTTCGCAGCGCCGTGCTGAGATCGTGCACAACCCGCTCGGTGCCACCATGATGATCCGGGGGGACGGGAAAAATGTTCGGCGCAATCTGGGCGACGCGAAGCACGGCAACCTCTTTACATATGTTAAGCCGAAGCGCGGCCAACGCATTACATAAGTTAAGAAAGCAGGGGCGCCCGAGAGCCGCAGCCCGCGCCTGATGTTCGTCCTGCACATCGCCCTGCAGGGCTGCCTGCGCGGCGACGGCGTCGTCTACGGGCTCACCGCCGATACCGGTGGCCATATCCGCTACCTGCTCGATCTGGTCGCGGCCTCCGCGCAGGACCACGATCTCACGCGGATCGTGATGGCGACCCGCCTGTTCCGCAGCCCCCTCGGCGCCGCCTACGCCGTGCCCGAAGAGCCGGTCGCCGACAAGGTCACGCTCGTGCGGCTCGCGAGCGCGTCCCCGGACTACCGCGCCAAGGAAGCGATGCACGCCGAGGTCGCATCCTTCGCCGAGAATCTGATCACCTGGATCGCCGCGCAGGACCGGGCGCCGGATCTCATCCACGCGCATTACGCGGATGCGGCGACGGTGGCGGCCCTGGTGGAGGATCGCCTCGGCATCCCCTTCGTGTTCACGGGGCATTCGCTCGGACGCGTGAAGGCGCGGATGCTGGGTGCGTCCGTCGTTCGGCCCGACCTCGCCCACCGGATCGCGGCCGAGGAGGAGGCCCTGGCGCGGGCCCAGCTCGTCATCGCGTCCTCGCGGGACGAGGCGGAGGTGCAATACGCCGGCTACACGGCCTACGATCCCGGGCGCGTCCGCATCCTGCCTCCGGGCAGCGACCTCGCGCGCTTCGCCGCAGCCCAGCCCCATCCCCGGATCGATGCGGCGATCGACCGGTTCCTCGACGATCCGGCCAAGCCGGCGATCCTGGCGCTCGCCCGGCCGGTGGCGCGCAAGAACCTCGCGGCCCTGGTGCGGGCCTACGGCGAGAACCGCGCGCTCCAGGCCCGCGCCAATCTCGTGATCGTCGCCGGCACCCGCGACGACATCGACACCCTCGACGGCGACATGGCCGCGACGATGCGCGACCTCCTCGTCCTGATCGACCGCTACGACCTTTACGGCCGCGTCGCCTACCCGAAGACCCACCGTCCGGAGGACGTGCCGGCGATCTACGCCCATGCCCGGGCGCGCGGCGGCCTGTTCGTCAACCCGGCCCTCAACGAGCCCTTCGGCCTGACGCTGCTGGAGGCCTCGGCCGCCGGACTGCCGCTGGTCGCCACCGATAGCGGCGGCCCGAACGACATCGTGGAGACCTGCGGCAACGGGCTCCTGGTCGATCCCCGAGCCCCCGGGGCGATCGCCGAGGCCTGCCTGCGCATCCTCGGCGATCCGGCCCTCTACGCCCGTTGCGTGGCCGGCGGCGCCCGGGCGGCGGCGGCCTACGACTGGGACCGGCACGCCGCGCGCTACCATGTCCTGCTGCGGGCGCTGCTGGCCGCGGAACCGCCAGCCCCGGCGCCCCGGCAATTGCTCGTCTGCGACATCGACAACACGCTGGTCGGCTGCGACGCGGCGATGGGCATCTTCCGCCGGTGGCGCAGCCGGCAGGCGGGGCTGGCCTTCGGCGTCGCCACCGGCCGGTCCTTCCACAGCGCCATGGCGGTGCTAGAGCAGCAGGACTCTCCCCGGCCCCAGGTGATGATCACCTCGGTGGGCTCCGAGATCTACCATCTCGACGCCAACGGCGTGACCTACACGGCGGATGCACCGTGGCGCCGGGCGATCGAGACCGGTTGGGATCGGCCGGCCGTACAGGCGGCTCTGGCCGGGCTCGACGGGCTGGCCCCGCAGGGCCCGTTGGAGCAGCGCGCCTTGAAGCTCAGCTATTTCGGCGATCCGGCAGCCGCGCGGCGCGTCCGCGCGCGCCTCGCCCAGGCCGGACTCGCCGCCCGGGTCATCCACAGCCACGGCCGCTACCTCGATGTCCTGCCGGAGGCGGCCTCGAAGGGCACCGCCGTCGATCACGTCCGGGCCCTCTACGACCTGCCGGAGCACGCGGTGTTCGTGGCCGGCGATTCCGGCAACGACATCGAGATGCTGGGCGCCCGCGTCCAGGCGATCATCGTGGCGAACTATTCCGACGACCTCGCGAGCCATGCCGCGCTGAAGCACTCCTACGTGGCCCGCCGGACCCATGCCCGGGGCATCATCGAGGGGGTCTCGCATTTCCGCCGGATGCTCGCCCATGTCGGGTGATTTCCAGGATGAAAGGGCGCCGAGCGTCCTGACCCTGGTCCGCGGCCGGGCCGACCGCCTGCGCAACCTGATGCGCGGGCTCGCCCGCCAGACCCTGCCTCCGCGCGAACTGATCATCGCCTGGATGCAGCCGGAGCGTGCGCCGGACCTGCCGGATCCCGGCTGCCCCGTCCGCCATCTCCATGTCCCGGGCGAGCCGATGCCGCTCGCCGCCGCGCGCAACCGGGCCGCGGAGGCGGCCAGCGCGGATCTCCTCGTCTTCCTCGACGTGGACTGCATCCCGGCGCCGAGGCTGGTGGCGGCTTACGCGCAGGCCGCCGCGACGACCCGGGGCCTGTTCCTCGGCGAGGTCCTCTACCTCCCGCCGGGGGCGGCTACGGGCGATCCCGATCCGGCCCTGCTCGACCGCCTCGGACGGATCCATCCGGCCCGGCCCGCCCTGCCGGAAACCGGCCTGCGGCCGGAGCCCGATGCGGGCCAGCTCTGGGGCCTGTCCTTCGCGCTGCCGGCCGCGTCCTGGCGTGCCGTCGGCGGCATGGACGAGGCCTTCGTGGGCTACGGCGGCGAGGAGACCGACCTCGCCGCCCGGCTCGCCGCCTCCGGCCTGTCGACCTTCTGGGTCGCGGGCGCCCGTGCCTACCACCAGCACCATCCGGTCCACGTGCCGCCCCTGCAGCATTTCGCGGCGATCCTCGCCAATGCGGCGCGCTTCCGGGCGCGGCACGGGCGCTGGTGCATGACCTACTGGCTCGACCAGTTCCGCGCGGCCGGCCTGATCGACTGGCACGCCGACGCCCCCGCGATCCGCCTGATCCGCCCGCCGACCGGGCCCGAGATCGCCGCCGCCCTGCGACCCGACGCCCTGTTCTCCTGAGATCGAGCCCGAACCCAGCGCCATGAAGAAGCCGATCGCGTTCTTCGTCCATCACCAGGGCCGAGGGCACGCCAACCGCACGATGGCGGTGGCCGCCGAATTCGCCCGCGACCGGCCCGTCTCGGTGCTCACCGCCGATCCGCACCTGTTCGACGGGTTCAGCCGCGACATCGAGCTCGTGGCGCTGCCCAACATGATCGGCGCCGCGGTGCCGACCCCACGCCTCTACGCCGAGCCGACGCCGCAGGTGATGCACTGCGTCCCCCTGGGCCTGACCGAGATGCGCCGGACCATGCGGACCATCCTCGACCACTTGGACAGCCGCAATGTCGGGCTGTTCGTGGTCGACGTCTCGGCCGAGATCGCCCTGCTCGCCCGGATCGCCAGCGTGCCGGCCGTGCAGATCCGCATGCATGGCGACCGCTCGGATATCGGCCATGTCGGCGCCTACGAGGCCTGCGTCGGGATGCTCGCCCCCTTCGACGAACGCCTGGAGCAGGACGATTACCCGGCGGCCTTACGCGCCAAGACCTTCTACAGCGGCGGCCTGTGCACCAGCGTCGACCGGGTGCTGGAGCGCGCGGAGGCCCGCGCCAGGCTCGGCCTCGACCCCACGCGAGAGATCGTCGTGGCGGTGACCGGCGGCGGCGGCAGCGGCACGCCCTACGCGCCGCTCACGGTCGCGGCCCGCGCCGAACCCGACGCCCTGTGGCTGACGCTGGGGCCAACCCATCGCGAGGGCCACGAGACCGACTTTTCGAATCTGCGCGAGCTCGGCTGGGTCTCGTCGGTCACCGACTACCTCGCCGCCGCCGACATCGTGATCGCCTCAGCGGGCGACAACACGGTCCACGAGGTCGCTCGGGTCGGCGGGCGCCTGATCGTGATGCCGGAATGGCGCTACTTCGCCGAGCAGACCCGCAAGGCCGAGGCCCTGGTCCGCCTCGGCGCCGCCGTGCAGGCGCCGGCCTGGCCGGGCGATCTCCAGGGCTGGCGCGACCTCCTCGCCCGCGCCCGCGCCCTCGACGGCACCGCTCTACGCAGCCTCTACGCCCCCGATGCCGCCGCCCGGGCCGCCGGCTGGCTCGAAGGGCTGACCGACGCCCTTTGGGATTGCGGACCGGCCAGGGCCGAGCCCGCCCCGCTCCCGGGCATCGCCGCCGAGTGACCACCCTCCCCTCGCCTCAACCGGAGCCCGATCGCCGCATGTCCACCGTCTCCGTCGTGACCCTCGCGAAGGGCCGGCCGGCGCATCTGCGCAACGTGCTCCGCGGCCTGGAACGCCAGACGCAAGCCCCCGCCGCCTTCATCGTCGCGGTGATGCAGGACACGCCCTACGACCTGCCCGAGGTCGGCTTCCCGGTGCACCAGATCCTCGTGCAGGACCGCGAATTGCCCCTGGCGGCAGCCCGCAACCGCGGCGTGGCGGCGTTGGACAGCGACGCCGTGGTTTTCCTCGACGTCGACTGCATCCCGGCCCCCGACCTCGTCGCCGATTACGCCCGGGGCTTGCGCGAACTCGACGGGCTTCTGATGGGCGAGGTGCTGCACCTGCCCGAGCACGCCACCGCGGGCGCCTGGGACTATGACGGCTTGGAGGCCGTGGCGGAGCGGCATTCCGACCGCCGCGGGCCCCCGGCCTCCGGCATCGAGATCTGCACCGATTACCGCTGCTTCTGGTCGCTCAACTTCGCGATCCGGCGGGCCACCTTCCTGGCGACCGGCGGCTTCGACGAGCGCTACACCGGCTACGGCGGCGAGGACACCGACTTCGGCAAGATCCTCGACCAGAGCGGGATCCCGATCGCCTGGATGAAGGGCGCGCGCGCCTATCACCAGTACCACCCGCACCACATGCCGCCGGTCCATCACCTCGACAGCGTGGTGCGCAACGCCGAATTGTTCGAGGCCAAGTGGGGCTACCGCACGATGGGTCACTGGCTCTACGCCTTCAAGGTGATGGGCCTGATCGACGACACCCCCGACCGGCCGATCCGCATCCTGCGCCGGCCCGATGCGGCCGATCTCGCGCTGACCGGCCAGCAGAGCCACCAGCCCTACACCAACTCGGCCTCGGTGATCCGCGCCATCGAGGCCCGGCAGGCCGACGAGACCCGCGCCGGCGAGACCCACGTCGACGTGGCGGCGCCGGTGACGGCGTGAGGATCGCGCTCCTCGCCCATCTGCGCCACCCGATCGCCCCGCCCTTCGCGGGCGGCCTCGAAGCCTACACCTGGACCCTCGCGAACGGCCTCATGGCCCGGGGCCACGCGGTCACGCTGTTCGCCTCGGGCGACAGCGATGCGCGCTTCGCCCTGGATCCTGTGATCCCGGTCCATCACGAGCGGAGCCATGCCGGCCTGGAGCACCGGGGCGATACGGGCCTGAAAACGCATCTCGACGATGGCTACGCCGCCGCCTGCGACCGGATCGCCGCCGGGGGCTTCGACGTGCTCCACAACAACAGCCTGAGCCGCCTGCCCCTGGAGCAACGGCGCACGGCCGCGATCCCCACCGTCACCTCGCTGCACGTGCCGCCCTACGACGCCCTGCGCTGGTTCGTGCAGGCGAGCCCCGCCCCGGGACACCGGATCACCGCGCCATCCCGGGCCCATCTCGACGCGTGGTGGCCGGACGGGGCACCGCCGGAGGCCTCGGTGCTCCACAACGGCATCGATCCCGCCGCCTGGCCCTACCAGCCGCAGGGTGACGGCAGCGCCGTCTGGTCCGCGCGGATCACGCCCGACAAGGGGGCGCATCTCGCGATCGCGGCGGCGCGTCGGGCCGGGCTGCCGCTGACCCTGTTCGGCCCAATCGAGGAGCCGGATTACTGGGCGGCGCAGGTCGCCCCCGAACTCGGCGGAGCGATCCGCTACGGCGGCCGGCTCGGCGGTGCCGCTCTGGCCGCGGAGGTCGGCCGCGCCTCCGTGTTCCTCACCACCCCGTGCTGGGACGAGCCGTTCGGGCTGGCGGCCGTCGAGGCGATGGCCTGCGGCCTGCCGGTTGCCGGGTTCGCCCGGGGCGCCGTCCCGGAGGTGGTCGGCGAGGCCGGAGCCCTCGCGGCGCCCGGCGACGTGACGGACCTCGCCCGCGCCATCAGCGCGGCGCTCGCGATCCCGCGGCCGGTCCCGCATGGGCGGGTCCTGCGCCTGTTCACCCACGCACGCTGGCTCGACCGCTGCGAGGCGCTCTACGCGCAGGCCCGCGCCCGGGGGTGACCCGCCGCCCCCATAGCCGTTCGCGCGTCCCGCGCCTTTTCCAAACCTTCAAAACCAGAGCCGAGACATGACCCGACAGGACCTGATCGCCGCCCTGTGGCACGGCCGCGACCCCTTCGCGAATCCCCCGGCGGACCTGCGCGCCGCCGACCTTCAGGGCTGGCGCAGCATTCACCCCTACCTCGAGGAGGCGGTGATCGAGCTCCGGCCCCGCGTGGTCATCGAGATCGGCACCTGGAAGGGGGCGAGCGCCCTGTTTCTTGCGCGCACCATGGCCGAGCACGACGTCGCCGGCAGCGTGATCGCGGTCGATACGTGGCTCGGGGCGGTCGATCATTGGGCCGATGCGGGGCTCTTCGCGGAACTCGCCACCGAGCACGGCTATCCGAGCCTCTACCGGACCTTCCTGGCCAATGTGGTGCGCGAAGGCATGACGGACCGCATCGTGCCGCTTCCCCTCGATTCGGTGAACGCCGCGGAACTCCTGCGCCTGCGGGGCGTGACCGCCGATGTCATCCATCTCGATGCCGGGCACGAGGAGGCGTCCGTCGCGGCGGATCTGCGCGCGTGGTGGCCGGTCCTGCGCCCCGGAGGCCTCCTGATCGCCGACGATTACGACCGCCTGGGCGGCCGCTTCCCGGGTGTGACCCGGGCGGTCGATGCGTTCTGCGCGGAGATCGGCGTGCAGGGACCGTGGTCGCTGCGGGGCAAGTGCAAGTTCACCAAGCCAGATTAGGGGCCTGACCCTGCGGTGTTGTTGTACGGGTGACCACCCTGCTGCGGGGGATGCGTGGGGGAACGATGGTTTTCCTGCATCCCCGCATGACGGAACGAATGACCGTCCGGGGTGGATATCTGCCGGTCCGTTTCCCAAGGGATGACGGCCTCACGGCAACTGTCACCGTTAGGCCATCGAACGGAAGGCAGCGCGGTCAACCATCGACGGCACAGATACCCGGAGGGTCACTGCGCCGCTGGTTCGGGCTGCCGAGGCGGTGCGGCAGCCACCAGCAAGCGCTACGACGTTGGACGCATCGTCCGCGACGGGCGCCCGGGCATACAGTCCCTGTGGCTCAGCGGCGACACATGTCGGCGGTGTCCTGTGGACGGCGCCGCGTGCCCCTGATCGGTCAAGGTTCGGGAGCGACCATGGGTCGTTCCCCTCGATCCGGCCTTGCCATGCTCGCCACCTCTCACGCTTTCGTCCTCCACCATCGCGAGCGCCTCGCGGTGCTCCTATCCTCAGCCCTGTTCCTGGCGGGTGCACTGCCGTTGTTCTGGGCCATCGCCTGATCGGTCGACCTCCGAAACGAGAAACACCCTGGGAGCGGGGGCTCCCAGGGTGTCGCCGACCTCGCGGCCAGTTTGATCGGGCTGGGGATGCGAAGGTCAGCCGATCGGCTGCTCTTCGGCGGCGGCGGGCGACGAGGAGGACCAACTACCCCTCGCCCGCCGCGCATCTCCCGGCATCGCTACCGGGAGCAGCGCGACCGGATCTCAGTACGAGCCGAACTTGTAGTTCAGGCCGGCGCGGACGACGGCGAACTCGTCGGCGCGGCGACCGACGCCGCTGTAGACGACCGGGAAGTTGTTGGCGGCGTTGACCACCAGGGCGCCCTGGTTGCGGTTGTTGCGGTCGAGGTTGACGTACAGGCCTTCGACCTTGAGCGTCACGGCCGAGGAGCGGAAGAAGTTCAGGAACGAGTCGGTGGGCAGCGCGTACTCGATGCCGCCGCCGACCGCGTA
>NZ_FNHS01000015.1 GCF_900103445.1 Methylobacterium phyllostachyos
ACCACCAGCGCCGGCACGCCGACCTGACGCGCCAGCAGGATGTGCTCGCGGGTCTGCGGCATCGGGCCGTCGGCCGCCGACACCACCAGGATCGCGCCGTCCATCTGCGCCGCGCCCGTGATCATGTTCTTCACGTAGTCGGCGTGGCCGGGGCAATCGACGTGGGCGTAGTGCCGGTTCGTCGTCTCGTACTCCACGTGCGCCGTCGAGATCGTGATCCCGCGCGCCTTCTCCTCCGGAGCCTTGTCGATCTGGTCGTAGGCCGTGAACGTCGCGCCGCCCGTCTCAGCCAGCACCTTCGTGATCGCCGCCGTCAAAGACGTCTTGCCGTGATCGACGTGGCCGATCGTCCCGATGTTGCAGTGCGGCTTGGTGCGGGAGAACTTTTCCTTGCCCATGATTCCCATTCCTGCGGCGGGGACCACGTGGGCACCCCGGATCCTGATCGGCCGCCCCGAACTTCGGACAGGGGCGCAAAACGCGGTTCGCTTAGAGGGTCGGCCGCCTCGGATCAAGCTCCGGCACGCGCGAGGCCCCCGCGGGCTCACCGACTGTCAAGCCACCTGATCGAGTCTTGCGCATGGAATTACCAATCCGCAGAAATCCAGTGGACACTTTCAGGTCACAGTGTGGCTTGGGAGGCATAGCGGTATCAATGCGGCCGAGCTTAAATGCGTCCAACAACGCACAAGCCCGGACCCCGCCACCATGATGAAGAAGCTCCTCCTCGCGACGGCCGCCACCGCACTGGTTACGACAGCTGCCTCGGCCGCCGACCTGCCGCGCCGCGCCGCGCCGCCGCCGGTCTTCACGCCGGTGCCGGTCTTCACGTGGACGGGCTTCTACGCCGGTCTCGAGTCGGCCTACACCTTCACGGATCGCGAGCGCATCACCACCGCGGGTGTCCTACCGGGCAACGCCAACAACGTGGCGCTCGGCCGTCGCCCGATCCTGACCTCGACCTCGCAGGACGGCTTCGCCAACATCGGCGGCACCGCTGGCTACAACTACCAGTTCACGCCGGGCTCCGGCATCGTGGTCGGCGTCGCCAACAGCATCGACTGGACGGACATCACCAAGAACCGGGTCGTGCTCGGCACCGGCAATGTCGCGGGCGGTGCGCCGAACATCAGCCAGTTCCGCCAGAGCCTCGACTGGCTCGGCACCCTGACGGGCCGCGTCGGCTACGCGTTCGACCGGGTCCTGGTCTACGGGATGGGCGGCCTCGCCTACGGCAACGTCTTCCACGATGCCAACTTCTACACCCCCGGCGGCGCCCTGCAGTTCGCCGGCCGCTACGACGACTTCAAGACCGGCTTCGCCTATGGCGGCGGCATCGAGTTCGCGCTGCCCACCGACAGCTTCCTGAACACCTTCGCGCTCGGCCGCTACCTCGGTATCAAGTACGACGCCATCACGGTGAAGGCCGAGTACCTGCATTACGATCTCGGTAGCCAGAGCGTGCTGGTCGCCGCCGTCCCGGGTGTCGGCACCGGCTCGTACATCTCGCGCTTCCGCACGGAAGGCAGCATCGTTCGCGCTGGCTTCAACTACAAGTTCGGCGGCTTCTAGTCCTTACAGCACAGCCTGGGACGCCGATCCCGGGCGACGAATGGGCGCGCGCCGGATCCGGCCCGCGCCCTTTTTCATGGCTGTGCCTTTTTCATGGCTGTGGACGTTAGACACGGTTTCCGATTGCCGATTTTCGGCCGGCCGTCTTTGCGAGCGAATCGAAGCTATCCAGCGGCGCCAGACCCATCGAAGTCGCGCCGCCCCGGGGTCACTTCGCTACGCTCGTGATGACATCACGGATGCTCGGAAGCCGCGCCTAGGGCGATTCAACAGGCGCACAGATGCGCGATGAGCTGCGCGGCGCCGGCCTCCGGCACACCGACGTTGAGGATTCGGAGATCCGCCTCGACCGCCACCTCCCGCGCCAGCCGTGCGGCGAGGTCGCCGTCCTCGGCCCGGCCCCTTGCGGCGAGCCGCCGCATCAGGATCGCGGGCGGCGCGGTGATCTCCACGACGCTCACGGGCCGGCCGGCGGCGCGGGCCTGCGCGACGACCCGACGCGAAACATTGCAGACCACCACATGGCCCGCCGCCGCCAGACGGCCGGCCTCCGCCGGGATGGCGTAGCCGAGGCCGTGGGCGTGCCAGTGCAGGGTGAAGCGCCCCGCCGCGCAGCCTGCCGCGAAGGCGGCCGCGTCGATCTCGTCGTTGTCCTCGTCCGCCGAGGGGGGACGCGTCACGAGGCGGCGCGGGAACACGTAGCGGGAATCGTCGGCCAAAGCCGCCCGAGCCAGCCGGATCAGCGTGTCCTTGCCGGCCCCGCTCGGGCCGACGACGAGGACGAGGCAGCCCGCCATCAGGCGACCCGCCGGCCGGTGCGCCAGACCTCACGGACCACCGGTACACCCTCAGCCAGTTGAACCCGCACGAGATCGGCCCGCAATCCGGGCGCCAGGGCGCCGCGGTCGGATAAGCCCGTGGCTTTGGCAGGGTTCGCCGTCACCGTGGCGAGCGCCTCCGGCAGGGTGATGGCGGGCGCCTGCTGGGGGAGCAGAAAGGCCGCCATCAGAAGGCTCGCCGGCACGTAGTCCGAGGACAGGATGTCGAGATGGCCGGCCTCGGCCAGCGCCAGGGCCGCGACGTTGCCCGAATGCGAGCCGCCGCGGATCAGGTTCGGCGCGCCCATCATCACGGTGAGGCCCTGGCCGTGGGCGGCCTCGGCCGCCTCCCGGGTGGTGGGGAACTCGGCGAGCCGCACGCCCTCGCCGACCGCCAGCGCGACATCGGCCAGGGTGGTGTCGTCGTGGCTCGCCAGCGGGATATTCATCTCGCGGGCGAACTGGACGAGGGCCGGGCGGTTCTGCGCGTTGAGCGCCTTGCCGTCGCGGATCTTGCGCTCGGTGTTGGCGCGGATCTCCTCCATGGGCCGTCCGCCGCGGGTGGCGTAGGTGTAGTACTTCTCCATGTCGCGGAACTGCCGCTGGCCCGGCGTGTGGTCCATCAGCGAGATCAGACCCACGGGGTAGCGGGCGGTGAAGGACGCCACCGTGTCGAGCACGTCCGCGGAGGGCAGCTCGCAGCGCAGATGCGTGAAGTGCTCGGCCCGGAACAGGTCCTGGGTGCGGGCGGTGTCGATGGCGCCTGCGAGCTGCTGCAGCTCGGAGCCGAGGCCGCTGCCATCCGGATCGCTGCCGGCGCGGAGCGAGTCGAACACCGTCGTGATGCCCGAGGCCGTGATCTGCGCGTCATAGGCCAGGACCGCGCCGAGCGGATGCCAGCGGACTTTGGGGCGCGGCGCGTAGTGGCTCTCCAGATGGTCGGTGTGCAGCTCGATCAGCCCGGGGATCAGGTGATCACCGCCGAAATCGAGGCCCCGGACGGGCGGACGGCCCTCGCCGATCTCCACGATCGCCCCGTCGGACACGGCGAGCCAGCCGTGCTGGACCCGGTCGGGCAGGACCAGGGTCGCGTTCTCGATGATGAAGTCGTCCATCGTGTCGGTCCTCAGGCTGCCCGGGCTTGCGGCGCGAAGCGGGTGACGTCGACCACCCGGGTCGCCACAGCGTCGCGCATCTCGCTGTCGTGGAAGATGCCGAGCACACCGGAACCGCCCTGAAGCTTCTCGCGCACGAGTTCGGCCACCACGGCGCGGTTCTGCGCGTCCAGGGAGGCGGTGGGCTCGTCGAGGAGGAGCAGCGGCCGGTCGGCGATCAGCCCGCGGGCGATGTTGACCCGCTGCTGCTCTCCGCCTGAGAAAGTCGCGGGGGGCAGGCTCCAGAGCCGCTCGGGCAGGTTGAGCCGGGTGAGCAGGTCCTGGGCACGCCCCCGCGCAGCTGCCTCGGACAGGCCGCCCTCGCGGCCGGCGGCCTCGACCACGTCGAGGGCCGGGACCCGCGGGATCACCCGCAGGAACTGCGAGACGTAGGCGATGACCCGCGCCCGCAGCGCCAGCACCACCCGCGGATCGGCCCTGACGACGTCCACCACGGCCTCGCCGTCGCGGACCAGGATGGCGCCGGCGTCGCAGCGGTAATTGCCGTAGGCCATCTTCAGGAGCGAGGATTTTCCCGCACCGGACGGGCCGCCGAGCACCACGCACTCGCCGGGCTCCACGGAAAGGCTTACGCCGCCCACAACCGGCAGCACGACACCGTCGCGCAGGTGCAGGGTGAAGCTCTTGGCAACGTTCTCGAAGGTCAGGAGCGCGGTCATGCGGCGAGCACCGAGGCGACGAGGAGCTGGGTGTAGGCGTGCTCGGGATCGTCGAGCACCCGATCGGTGAGGCCGGCCTCGATCACGCGGCCGGCCCGCATGACCATGATCCGGTGCGAGAGGAGCCGCGCCACCGCGAGATCATGGGTGACGATGATCACCGCGAGGCCGAGTTCGGCCGAGAGCCGGCGAATCAGGTCGAGGAGCCGCGCCTGGACCGAGACGTCGAGGCCCGAGGTCGGCTCGTCCATCAGCACCAGGCGGGGGCCGGTGACGAGGTTGCGGGCGATCTGCAGCCGC
The DNA here is from genome assembly GCF_900103445.1 of Methylobacterium phyllostachyos. Lineage (GTDB taxonomy): Bacteria > Pseudomonadota > Alphaproteobacteria > Rhizobiales > Beijerinckiaceae > Methylobacterium > Methylobacterium phyllostachyos. The sequence goes on from NZ_FNHS01000015.1 coordinate 4,525, forward strand.
TGGCGCATGCCGCCGGAGAACCGCGTCGGCGGGTCGTCGATCCGGTCGGCGGCGATCTCGACGCGGCCGAGCCAATCGAGGGCCTGGGCGCGGATCCGGCCGTAATGGCGCTCCCCGAGCCCCATCAGCCGCTCGCCGACATTGCCACCGGCCGAGACGGCCATGCGCAGGCCCTGGGCCGCATCCTGGCGGACGAACCCCCACTCGGTGCGCATCAGCGCCCGGCGCCCGGCCTCGCTCAAGGTGCCGAGGTCGCGCAGCGTGCCGTCACGCATCCGGTAGGCAACCGTCCCGGAATCCGGGGCCAGCTCCGTGGCGATGAGGGAGAGCAGCGTCGACTTGCCGGAGCCGGATTCACCCACGATCGCCAAGACCTCGCCGGGCACGAGGTCGAACGACACGTCGGCGCAGGCGAGGCGGTCCCCGTAGCGCTTGGTCAGGCCGCGGACCTGAAGCAGCGGCTCGCTCATAGGTTCACCTCGGCGGCGTCGGGCGTGAAGGGGGGATCGAGGCGGAAGCTGTAGCCGTAGCGCTCGAAGCCGAGGCGCTCGTAGAAGACATGCGCCGGCTTGGCGTCGACGTTCGACGACAAAGCGAGCTTGTAGCAGCCCCGCGCCTGGGCGAGGCGGAATGCCTCGTGCATCATCGCCCGGCCGAGACCGCCGCCGCGATGTCCGGACGCGACCACGACGCTCTCGACCAGCGCCGAGGGCATGCCCCAATGGGCGATGTTGTCGAGGATGATGAGGCAGAAGGTGCCGACGATCGCACCACCGACCTCGGCCACGTAGAGCCCGTAATCGGGATAGGCCGTCTCAAGCCGGTCGAGCAGCGCCTCGGCCTGCTCCAGGGTCGCCACCCGCCCGCTGTTCAGCTCTCCATAGAGGTCGAGGACAACCGGGAGGTCGGGCTTCCCGGCCCGGCGGACCGTGAGTTCCGTCATATCGCGTCCCCCGTGCCGAGATGGCCGTCCGCGCGGCGCCCCTCGCAATGGTCGGTGTCCGAGCAGACGAACATCCGCCGGCCCGCATCGTCGAGCAGCATCTCGTCGAGATAGACGCCCTCGGCCCCGCACAGGGCGCAGGGATGGTCGAAGTGCTGCACCCGGAACGGGTGGTCCTCGAAGTCGAGGCTGCGGACCCGCGTGTAGGGTGGCACCGCGTAGATCCGCCGCTCGCGCCCCGCGCCGAAGAGCTGGAGGGCGGGGCAGTCGTCCATCTTGGGGTTGTCGAATTTCGGCGTCGGCGAGGGGTCCATCACGTAGCGGCCCGCGACCTCCACCGGGTAGGCGTAGGTGGTGGCGATGTGCCCGTGGCGGCTGATGTCCTCGTAGAGCTTCACGTGCATGGCGCCGTATTCGGCGAGCGCATGGAGTTGCCGGGTCTCGGTCTCGCGCGGCTCGAGGTAGCGCAGGGGCTCGGGGATCGGCACCTGATAGACCAGGGTCTGGCCCTCGGTGAGCGGCGTCTCGGGGATGCGGTGGCGGGTCTGGATCACCGTCGCCTCGGTTGTGCGGGTGGTGGTGGCGACGCCGGAGGTCTTGGCGAAGAAGCGGCGGATCGAGACCGCGTTGGTGGTGTCGTCGGCGCCCTGGTCGATGACCTTGAGCACGTCCGAGCGGCCGAGGATCGCGGCCGTCACCTGCACGCCGCCGGTGCCCCAGCCGTAGGGCATCGGCATCTCGCGGGAGGCGAAGGGCACCTGATAGCCCGGCACCGCGATCCCCTTGAGGATCGCCCGGCGGATCATCCGCTTCGTGCCCTCGTCGAGATAGGCGAAGTTGTAGCCGGATTGCGGGGCGGCCGTGCGTTCTGCATCCCCTCGCCCCGCTTGCGGGGAGAGGGTTTCGACGACCTCGTCGTCGGCGAAACGAGGCGGCAGCCGAAGGTGAGGGGGTGGTGACGGAGGAGTCTCACCCGGACAGTTCCCCTCACCCTCGCCCTGCGGGCTCACCGCGTCGACGACGAGGTCGCCGCGATCCTCACCCCGCGTGCGGGGAGAGGGGAAGGTATGCGTCGCGCTCATTCCGCGGCCTCCTGCATCTCAACGGTTTCGGACTTCCGCTCGAACTCGGTGCGTAGCCGGCGAACCAGTTCCAGTTCCGCCTGGAAGTCGACGTAGTGGGGCAGCTTCAGGTGCTCGACGAAGCCGGTCGCCTGGAGGCTGTCGCAATGGGCGAGCACGAATTCCTGGTCCTGGGCCGGGCTCGTCACCGGCTCGCCGAGCTCCTCGGCGCGCAGCGCCCGGTCCACCAGCGCCATCGCCATCGCCTTGCGCTCGCTCTGCCCGAAGCTCAGCCCGTAGCCCCGGGTGAACTGAGGCGGCGCGGCGCCCGAACCCTTGAACTGGTTGACCATCTGGCACTCGGTGAGCTGCACACGGCCGAGCGGCACCGCGAAACCCAGCTCCTCGGGCACGAATTCGACCGCGACCTCGCCAACCCGGATCTCGCCCACGAACGGGTGGGTGCGGCCGTAGCCGCGCTGGGTCGAGTAGGCGAGGCCGAGCACGAAGCCCTCGTCGCCCCGGGCGAGCGCCTGGAGGCGCAGGGCCCGGTCGGCGGGGTAATCCACCGGCTCGCGGGTGAGATCGCCGACGGGGGCGCCCTCGTCCGGCGGAGAGGCCTCGATCAACCCGTCCTGGGCAAGCATGTCGGTGACCCGCGGGCAAAGCGCGGCATCGACGCGGGGCTCGGCCTCGGCGGCGGGCTCGATGTCGCCCTCGGCGGCCAACGTGAAATCGATCAGCCGGTGCGTGTAGTCGAAGGTCGGTCCGAGCACCTGCCCGCCCGGCAGATCCTTGAAGGTTGCGGAGATCCGGCGCTCGACCGCCATGGCGCCCGTGTCGACCGGCACGGAGGCACCGAAGCGGGGCAGCGTCGTCCGGAAGGCACGAACCAGAAAGACCGCCTCGACCACGTCGCCGCGGGCCTGCTTGAGTGCCAAAGCGGCGAGATCGGGATCGTAGAGCGAGCCTTCGGTCATCACCCGATCGACCAGCAGCGCCATCTGCGCGCGGATCTGCGCCACGGACAGCTCGGGCACGGCGGGATCGCCCCGGCGCACCTCGGCAAGCAGCCGGTGGGCGTTGTCGATGGCGGCTTCGCCGCCCTTCACAGCCACGTACATGGCTCAGGCCTCCGTCACCGTGGTGGAGCGTGGCAGCCCGGCGACGCGGCCGGGCGCGGTGAGGATCAGATCGACCCCGAGGGGGAAATCCGCGCGGTTCGCGGCCAGCTGCCCGACGAAGCCGTCTGGCAGAGGCGTCGGCGCCATCCGGACGGCACCCCGAATGCCCGGGCCGGTGAGATGCAGCCCCTCCCCCACGGTGATCGCGTCGAGGGCCAGCACCAGCGTGGTGGAGGTGTCCGGATAGGCTGGCGTGCCGGGGGCGAAGCGACCGAGCGGCGGGCAGCGCGCGGGATCGCGGACCAGCGCGAAGGCCGCCCGGGCCGGGTCATCGGTGAGCGGCGCCCCGGTATGGAAGCGCAGGTAGGCGGCGACCTCCGGCGCTTCGGCCAGAGGAGGGTCGAGCCAGACCGGCGTGTCGGCATCGGTGAGCGTCAAGGCGATAGCGGCGAGTTCCGGCGTAAGCGGCGCTGGCGGCTGCAGGCCGGGGGCAAGGGGCCGGACGAGACCGGGCCGGGCGAGGGCCTCCATCACGGCGCGGAACGTCGCCTGCGCATCATGGACCGGATCGGCGAAACCGGGTGCAAGCATAGTCAATCCTCCCCGCGGGCGAGGGTCAGGAAGTCGACGCGCGTCGCGGCGGTATGGCGGGCCGCTCGTGCGCGGGCCGCCTCGGTCCGTCGGGCGACCGGGGCCAGGGCCGCCTCGACCCGATCGCGCCGGGCGGGATCCTGCCAGAGGGCGTCGAGGATCGCGGCGAGCCGCGCCTTCGTGCGGTCGCGGCCGAGGTGATAGGCAAAACCGCTGGTCCCGTCTGCGAGGCGGATGGCGGCGCGGGTCACGCTGACCTCGCCGAGGTTGAACGGCCGCCCGTCGCCGCCAATCCGACCCGTGGCCATCACGAGCCCGGTCTCCGGGGCACGGAGATTTTCGGTCGCGGGCGACCCGAGCGCCGTCAGCGCGGCCGCGAGATCGTCGCGGTTGGCGTTTGCGCAGAGCGCCATCACGGCCTGCCGGTCGGCGACCGCGTGGTCAGGGGCCGGTCCTGTCGGGTCAGGGGCCATCGCGAATCCCTCGCTTGCGTGGTTGTATAGTTACGTAGACAACTGGCGTACCCGGCGCAAATGAAGTTTGGATGACAGCATGGAAGCGCAGGCGCAGATGCCCGGTCTGGTCCGGGGCGAGGGGCTGACCGCGTGGCGGCAGATCGCCGACGCGCTGATCGCCGATATCGCGACGGGGCTCTACACGGCGGGGCAGCAGCTGCCGAGCGAGGCGGCGCTGGCGGCGCGCTTCGCGGTGAACCGGCACACCGTCCGCCGGGCGCTCGCCGCCCTGGCGGAGGGCGGCCTCGTGCGCGCCAGCCAGGGGCGGGGCACCTTCGTGGAGGCGGCGCCGCTGGCCTATCCGATCGGTCCGCGCACCCGCTTCTCCGAGATTGTCGCCGGGGCGGGCCGCGAGGCCTGGGGTGACCTGCTCGCTGCCGCCACCGTCCCGGCCGGGGCCGAACAGGCGGAAGCCCTGGCGCTGGCGCCCGGCGCACCTGTGCTGGAACTGCTGACGGTCCACCGGGCGGACGAGACCCCGCTCTCGACGGCGCTGACCTGGCTGCCGCTGCCGCGCTTTTCCGGCTTCTCCGAAGCCTATGCCGCGCGGGGCTCGATCACCCGGGCGTTCGCGGCCTGTGGCGTCGACGACTACACCCGCCTTTCGACGCGTATCCGTGCTCGACCGGCCGACGCGCAGGAGGCAGAGCGCCTCGATATCGCACCCGGCCGGGTCGTCATGGTGGTGTCGAGCGTCAACATCGACGCCGCGGGGGTGCCGATCCAGGCGAACCGCACCCTGTTCGCCGCCGACCGCGTGGAGCTTGTGATCGGCGGCTAGAACGCGCGCCGCCGAGACGCGTGGCTCTGCCCCTTATGCCGCCTTCTTCCCCCGCTCGGCGATCTTCACGAGGCTGCGCAGCACCTCGGTGGCGGTCTTGAGCCGCGCCGGGATCGTGTTCAGCTCGCGCACGAACACGACGCTCATGTCGGGCCGCACCTTCGCGAACGAGGCCTGCTCGGCGACGTAGGCCACCAGCCCCTGCGGGTTGGCGTAGGAGCGGTCGCGGAAATGGACCACCACGCCCTTCGGCCCGGCCTCGACCTTCTCGACGTTGGCCTTGAGGCAGAGGATCTTGATCGTGCCGATCTTAAGGAGCTGCTCCACCTCGGGCGGCAGCGGCCCGAACCGGTCGATCAACTCGGCGCCAAAGCTCTCCATCTCGGCATCGTCCTGGATGGTGGCGAGCCGCCGGTAGAGGGCGAGCCGCACCCCGAGATCCTCGACGTAATCCTCCGGGATCGTCACGGGCGCGCCCAGCGCGATGGTCGGCGACCACGCCTCCTCGGGCACGTCCTCGATGCCCGCCTTCAGCGCCGTGACCGCATCCTCCAGCATCTGCTGGTAGAGTTCGTAGCCGACCTCCTTGATGTGGCCCGACTGCGCGTCGCCGAGCAGGTTGCCGGCGCCGCGGATGTCGAGATCGTGGGAGGCGAGCTGGAAGCCCGCGCCCAGCGTGTCGAGGCTCTGGAGCACCTTGAGGCGCTGCTCGGCCTGGGCGGTGAGCTGGCGGTTGGCCGGCGTCGTGAACAGCGCGTAGGCGCGGGCCTTCGAGCGCCCGACCCGGCCGCGCAGCTGGTAGAGCTGGGCCAGACCGAACATGTCGGCCCGGTGCACGATCAGCGTGTTGGCGGTGGGGATGTCGAGGCCCGATTCCACGATCGTGGTCGAGAGCAGCACGTCGAACTTGCCCTCGTAGAAGGCCGTCATCACGTCCTCGAGCTGGCCCGCCGCCATCTGGCCGTGGGCGACCGCGACCTTGATCTCGGGCATCTCGGCGTCGAGGAACTTTTTGACCTCGGCCAGATCCTCGATGCGCGGCACCACGTAGAACGACTGGCCGCCGCGGTAGCGCTCGCGCAGCAGCGCCTCGCGGATGGTCAGCGGGTCGAACGGCGTCACGAAGGTGCGCACCACCAGCCGGTCGACCGGCGGCGTCGCGATGATCGACAGTTCGCGCACCCCCGTCATGGCGAGCTGGAGCGTGCGCGGGATCGGGGTCGCCGAGAGGGTCAGCACGTGGACATCGGCCTGGAGCGCCTTCAGCCGCTCCTTGTGGGCCACGCCGAAATGCTGCTCCTCGTCCACGATGATCAGGCCGAGATCCTTGAAGGCGATGTTCTTGGCGAGCAGCGCGTGGGTGCCGACCACGATGTCGACCGTGCCGGCGATGAGCCCCGCCCGCGTCTGCTTCATCTCCGCCGCGGAGGCGAAGCGGGAGAGCTGCGCCACCTGGACCGGCAATCCCTTGAAGCGCTCCGCGAAGGTCCGGTAGTGCTGGCGGGCGAGCAGCGTCGTGGGGACGATCACCGCCACCTGTTTGCCGGAGATCGCCGCCGCGAAGGCGGCGCGCAGCGCCACCTCGGTCTTGCCGAAGCCGACATCGCCGCAGACCAGCCGGTCCATCGGCCGGCCGGCATTGAGGTCGTCCAGCACCGCGTCGATGGCGTTGGCCTGGTCCTCGGTCTCCTCGAACGGGAAGCGCGCGGCGAACTCCCCGTAGAGCCCCTCCGGCGCCTGCAGGGCCGGTGCCTTCCGGACGAAGCGTTGGGCCGCGACCTTGATCAGCTCGCCCGCCATCTCGAGGATGCGGCGCTTCATCTTGGCCTTGCGGGCCTGCCACGCGCCGCCGCCGAGCCGGTCGAGGGCGACCTCGGAATCCTCCGAGCCGTAGCGGGTCAGGAGCTCGATATTCTCAACCGGCAGCAGCAGCAGGCCGCCGGTATATTGCAGCTCCAGGCAATCGTGCGGGGCGCCCGCGGCGTGGATCGTCTTGAGGCCGACGAACCGGCCGATGCCGTGATCGGCATGGACCACGAGGTCGCCGGGCTGGAGCGCCTGCACCTCCAGGATCACGTCCTGGGGCCGCTTGGCCTTGCGCTTCTGGCGGACCAGCCGGTCGCCCAGGATGTCGCCCTCGGAGACGACGGCGAGCTCGCCCGCGGTGAAGCCCGCCTCCAGGCCCCAGACCGCCACCGCCGCGTCGGTGCCGCGCTTCAGCGCGTAGACGTCGGTGAGCCGGGTGATCGCCACGGGCTTCTTCAGGCCGTGATCGGTGAGCACGCCGCAGAGCCGGTCGCGGGAGCCGTCGGACCAGGCTCCCAGGATCACATGATGACCGGATCCCTGGAGATCGCGGATATGGGCCACCGCGGCGTCGAACACGCTGGCGTTCTCGTCGGCCCGCTCGGGCGCGAAGTTTCTTCCCGATTTTGCGCCGCAATCGATCACCGCGCGCTCAGGAGACTCAGGCTGCGCGAACGGGGTCAGCCGCGCCACCGTGGCGGTGGCGATCCGCTCCTTCAGCTCATTCGGCGTCAGGTAGAGGGCGCGGGGCGGCAGGGGCTTGTAGGGCGCGACGCCGGGCTGCGGCGTCTTCATCGCGCCCTCGCGGGCCTGGTAATAGTCCTGGACGAGGCTGATCCGCTCGGCGGCGGCATCCTCCACCTGCGGGTCGAAGACCAGCGGCACGCCGCCGAGATAATCGAACAGCGTGTCGAGGTGGTCGTAGAACAGCGGCATCCAGTGCTCGAGGCCGGCGTAGCGCCGCCCCTCGCTCACCGTCTCGTAGAGCCGGTCGTCGCGGGTCGCCGCGCCAAAACTCTGGATGTAGTTCTGGCGGAAGCGGCGGATCGTCTCCGTGGTGAGCTGGACCTCGCTCATCGGCATCAGGTCCAGCGAGCGGAGCTGGCCGGTGGTGCGCTGGGTCTCCGGGTCGAAGGCGCGGATCGATTCCAGCGTGTCGCCGAAGAAGTCGAGGCGGATCGGCGCCGCCAAGCCCGGGGGCGACAGGTCGAGGATGCCGCCGCGGACCGCGTATTCGCCGGTGTCGCGCACCGTCCCCGTGCGCAGAAAGCCGTTGGCCTCGACCCAGGCCACCACGTCGTCCATCGCCACGACGTTGCCGATCGCCGCCGAGAACGCCTCCCGGGCGATGTGGGCGCGGGGCGGGACCCGCTGCACCAGGGCGTTGACGGTGGTGCAAAGGATGCGCGGCCGATCCTCGGCCGAGCGGGTGCGGGCGAGGCGGGCCAGCGCCGTCATCCGGGCGGCGGCGACGGCGGTGGTCGGCGAGACCCGGTCGTAGGGCTGGCAGTCCCACGCCGGCAGGCTCATCACGTCCATCTCGGGCGCGACGAAGCCGAGCGCCGCCTGGAACGAGGCCGAGCGGCCGGAATCGCGCGCCACATGGACCAGCACGGCCGGCGCATCGACGGTGGGCGCCAGGGCGCGGGCGAGGTCGGCCAGCGCCAGCGCGTCAAAACCCTCCGGGGCGTTGGCGAGCACCGGGCTGTCGCCGCGCTTCAGGGCGTCGATCGCCTTGGCGAGCGCGGAGGATTTCGGCAGGGCGAAGCGCGCGACCTGCTGTTTGGCGGCAGGGGCGGGCGCGGAAGGCTTCGGTTGCGGCTTGGCCATCGGGTCTTTCGCGGGGGATCCCGCCGGGCGCGTCAGGGGCAGATGTTGGGTGGCGTTAGCCCAACGGGCCAGCGCGATAAAGCGTCCCGGCGGTCGCGTCCGGACGGCTGAACGCACCCTATAGGGCAGTTATGCTGCGGCATGGAACGGCAACCGTCCTTGCGAGCGCAGCGAAGCAATCCAGGGCCGCGCCACGTCTCCGGGCGTCGCGCAGCCCTGGGTCACTTCGCTGCGCTCGTGATGACGGAGCGGGCTGCATCGGCCAAGAGCTTCGATCGGATGCGACGGAAGCCTCTGGCGCGCGCCCTCACGCGTCCGGCCCGACGATCTCCGCCAGCGCCGCCTCGACCCGGCCGCGGAAGAAATCCGCGTTGGGCATGTGCTCGGTCATCGCGGCGGCCCGGGATGTGGCCTGCCGCAGGATCTCGGCGCGCAATGCCGGATCGGAGCGCTCCATCATTTCCAGCATGATGCGCACCACGAGTTCGGTCGCGATCGACCGGGCCGGGTGATCGTAGTTGGGCTTGGGTTCGTCCATGACGGTCCCTCAGGAATGGATCGGTGCGTCGTGCCGGTGGAAGGCGCGCACGCGCTGCCAGACCGCCGTATCGTAATTCGAGGGCGTCTCGACCTCGCCGGTGAGCCACTTGAACAGGTCGCGGTCCGGCACCTCGATCAGCGCCTCGAACTGGTCGAGTTCCGCCTCGGACAGCTCGCCGATCTCGGCATCGGCGAAGCGGCCCATGATCAGGTCCATCTCGCGGATACCCCGGTGCCAGGCGCGGTACAGGAGGCGGCGGCGGCGCGGGTCGAGATCGGCGCTCGTACGGGTGGTGCCGGACATTTTTCGGACCTTCCGGTCGGGGGACGGGCGGGCGTTGTCGCCAAGATAGGCGGCCGGGCGTCCCGGATCCAGGATCCAGGATCCGACCCCGGATGCAACCGAAGCGCGAAAGTCAAAAAGAAATTGCCTCCAGCCGACGCTTCGTTATCTCGAAAGGCGAACGCCCCGGGACGGGGCGGCGAGCGGGAGTCCAACGATGCCGAAGGCGATCCGGGTCTACGAGTACGGCGGCCCCGAGGTGATGCGCTTCGAGGACGTGCCCCTGGCCGAGCCCGGCCCCGGGCAGATCCGCGTCAAGCAGGCGGCCATCGGCGTCAACTTCATCGACATCTACTTCCGCACCGGCGCCTACAAGTCTCCGCACATGCCCTACACCCCCGGCAAGGAGGGCGCCGGCACCGTCACGGCGGTGGGCGAGGGCGTGACCCAGTTCAAGCCCGGCGACCGGGTCGCCTATGGTTCGGTGGCGGATGGCTGCTACGCCGAGGAGCCGGTGATCCCGGCCGCGGCGGCCGTGCCGATCCCCGACGGCGTCGACGAGCAGACCGCCGCCGCCATGATGCTCAAGGGCCTCACCGCTGAGTACCTGCTGCATCGGACCTACGCGGTGAAGCCGGGCGACACGATCCTGTGGCACGCGGCCGCCGGCGGCGTCGGCCTGATCGCCTGCCAATGGGCCAAGCACCTCGGCGCCACGGTAATCGGCACCGCCGGCAGCCCCGAGAAGGCGGAACTCGCCAAGCAGAACGGCTGCGACCACGTCATCCTCTACCGCGAGGAGGATGTGGCGAAGCGCGTGCGCGAGATCACCGGCGGCAAGGGCGTGCCGGTGGTCTATGACGGCGTCGGTCAGGCGACCCTGATGGGCTCGCTCGACAGCCTCGCGCCGCTGGGCGTGCTCGCGAGCTTCGGCTCGGCCTCCGGGCCGATCACCGGGCTCGACCTGGGGCTGCTGGCGCCGCGCGGCTCGCTCTACGTGACGCGCCCGACGCTCGCGACCTTCTCGTCGAACCGCGCCACCCTGGAGGAGGCGGCCGCCCGCCTGTTCAAGGTGGTGCGCGAGGGCGCGGTGAAGATCGCAGTCAACGCCGCCTACCCGCTCGCCGAGGCGCAGCAGGTGCACCGGGATCTGGCGGGCCGGGAGACCACCGGCTCGACCGTGATGCTGCCGTGACCTCCGCGCCGTGACACCGGGCGCCTCGGACCTGCTCCTCGTCATCGACGTGCAGGTCGATTTCCTGCCGGGCGGGGCGCTCCCCGTCCCGGAGGGGGATGCGGTGATTGACCCGATCAACGCGTTGCAGAGCCGCTTCCGGACCGTGGCCCTGACGCAGGACTGGCACCCGGCCGACCACATCTCCTTCGCGGACAACCATGCCGGGAAGGTGCCCTTCGAGACGGTGACGCTCCCCTACGGCGCGCAGGTGCTGTGGCCCCGGCACTGCGTCCAGGGCAGTCCGGGCGCTGGTTTCGCGCCGGGGCTCGCCACCGACCGGGCAGCCCTCGTGATCCGCAAGGGGCTCGATCCCCGGGTCGACAGCTACTCGGCCTTCCTGGAGGCCGACCTGACCACCCGAACCGGGCTCGCCGGGGCATTGCGGGAACGCGGCATCACCCGCCTCGTCCTGTGCGGCCTCGCCACGGATTTCTGTGTGGCCTGGAGCGCCTTGGATGCCCGTGAAGCGGGCTTCGACACCCTCGTGGTGGCGGATGCGGTGCGCGGCATCGATGTGGGCGGCTCGCTAGCAAATGCGTGGACGCGGATGGAGGCGGCAGGCGTCCGCCGAATCACGACGTCGGAGATCGGCTGAGCGGGCCCGGGAGGCGAACCGCCGCACGGCAAGCGGGAGACCGTCACGGCCCCGACGCGTTGGCCCGGCTCCAGCATCCGACAGGAGCCAGCATGTCGAACAAGCATCCCAAGACCGAGACGCCCACGGACGCCGACCTCAAGGGCAATCCCGGCATCGGCACCTCGAAGGGCATGAGCGGCGCCGACCCGGCGGACCTCCAGGCCGATTCGACCTTCGAGGGCGATGTGGACAACGAGACCAAGCTCGACGGCGGCATCGACCCGAACCACCGGCCGCGCAAGAACGCCTGAGCCGCGAACGCCGCGGCATCGGCTTGGCCCCGGACCGCTCGACCGGTCCGGGGGTTCAGGATCTTCAGCGGGCGCGGACCGGCGCCGGGCGGTGCTGGGGCACGGTGGGTCCGGGGACGGCCGGGTCGCCGTGCGGCGCCGTCTGGATGAAGATCTGGCCGGGGCTCGCCGTGTAGCCCCGCAGCATCGCTGCGTTGGCGGCACTGAACCCGGAGGTGTCGTTCGCCAGGGCCACACCGGCCGAGACGGGCAGCATCAGCGCGGTGGCGACGGCCAGGAAAACGCGTTTCGACAAAGGTGGGCTCCTGCGGTTCGGGGCCGACGCGCTTGAGGGCGTCAGCCGGGATGACCGCTATCTGGGTCTCCGCTGGCCGATACTGCGTGCGGCGGCGCACAATGAGCGCTGCAGCGAAGTCGAAGGCCGTTTTGAAGGATCAAGGCCCCGTTCTTCACCCGCCCTCCAGAGGGCGCATCCTGACGCGGACCTCAGAGCCCGAGCCCGAGCTGCCGCGGCCCCTCCGGCTCCTCCTGCGCGAAACCCGACAGAGACACCCCGATCAAACGGGCGCTACGCCGCAGGGGAAACAGGCCGGCGAGCAGATCGAGGGCGATCCGCTCTAGGCTCGCCCGGTCGGCAACCGGACCGGCGAGGGATTTCGCCCGGGTGACCTGGGCGAAGTCGGAAAACTTGAGCTTCAGGGTGACGGTTCGACCCCGCATGCCCTTGGCAGCAGCCCCGGCCCAGACTTTGTCGAACAGGGGCGCCAGCCGGGCGGCCAGGACCTCGAAGGCCGCCGTGTCGTCCGAGAAGGTGGTCTCCGCCCCGATCGACTTGCGGATCCGGTGGGCGCGCACCGGCCGCATGTCGATCCCCCGGGCGACCGCGTGGTAATAGGCACCGGCCGAGCCGAAGGTCTCGCGCAGGCGTTCCGGCGTCCAGGCGCGTAGATCCGCCCCGGTGCGGATCCCGAGCCGCTTCATCTTGGCCTCGGTGACCGGGCCGACCCCGTGGAACCGGCCGATCGGCAGTTCCGCCACGAAATCCGGCCCCATGGCGGGGGTGATGACGAACAGCGCATCAGGCTTGCGATGGTCGGAGGCGACCTTGGCGAGGAACTTGTTGTACGAGACCCCGGCCGAAGCGATGAGCCCGGTGCGCTCCAGGATCTCGGCCCGGATCGCCTTCGCCACCGCGGTGGCCGTAGGCAGCCCCTGAAGATTCTCGGTGACGTCGAGATAAGCCTCGTCGAGGGCCACCGGCTCAATAAGGGCCGTGTGCCGGGCGAAGATCTCGCGGATCTCCTCCGACACGGCGCGGTAGACCTCGAAGCGCGGCTTGACGAACCGCAGGTCTGGGCAGAGCCGCCGCGCAGTCGCCGAGGGCATGGCCGAGCGGACGCCGAACTTACGCGCCTCGTAGCTCGCCGCCGCCACCACGCCGCGCTCCCGCGAGCCGCCCACCGCCAGCGGCAGGCCGCGCAGGGCCGGATCGTCGCGCTGCTCCACGGAGGCGTAGAACGCGTCCATGTCGATGTGGATGATCTTTCGGAGCGCGACCTCCGGATCCATCGCCGCCTCGGAGATCCGCCGTGAGTTCCCGATCCGTTCTGAAAAAGCGCGCTCTGCCGGCCGGGTCAAGCCGCGGCGGAGGCGGCTCAACAGGGTTGTCCGACCCTGTCATCCCACGGGGGGCCTCGATCCCCTTCAGCGCGCCGCCGGTCCGATGATCGCCCGGCGCAGGCGGGTCGAGACCAGGTCGATCGCCGCCACGGTGACGAGGATCATCAGCACTAGGAAGGCGACCTGCTTCAGTTCCAACACGCGGATCAGCTCGGTCAGGTACTGGCCGATGCCGCCCGCGCCGACGATGCCGATGATCGTGGCCGAGCGGGTGTTCGACTCGAAGAAGTACAGCACCTGGCTCGCCAGCACCGGCAGCACCCCGGGGATCAGCCCGAAGCGGATCCGGTGCAGGCTGGAGCCCCCGGAGGCGACGACGCCCTCGCCGGGCCGCCGGTCGCAGGTCTCGATCGCCTCCGAGAACAGCTTGCCGAGCGCCCCGAAATCCGAGCACGCGATGGCGAGCGCCCCCGCGAAGGGCCCTAAGCCCACGACGTTGATCCAGATCAGCGCCCAGATCAGCACATCGACCGAGCGCATCACGTCGAGGCCGCGGCGCACGGCGAAATGCGCGAAGGGGTTGGGCACGACGTTGCGCGCCGCCAGGAACGCCACCGGGAAAGCCAGGATCGCCGCCGCCAGCGTGCCGAGGAACGCGATGCCGAGCGTTTCGCCGAGCGCATGCAGGAAGGTCCAGACATGGCCCTCCGGGGATGGCGGCAGCATCAGCACCGTGAAGGAGCCGAGCCGCCCGAGTCCGTTGAGGATGCGCGCGGCAGAGACGTCGAGGCGCCAGCAGGCCAGGGCGGCGAGGCCGATCAGGGCACCGAGCGCCAGGACGAACCGCGCCCGGGCGGCGCGATCCGCCCGGAACTGCGCCGGGTAGCGACCGCGCAGCCGCGCGAGATTGTCCCGGGCTTCAGCCCGCAGGGCTCCGGTACGGGCCGCGCTCATCGGGGGTCCTCCGGGCCGATCAGCCGGTGGCGGAGCTGCTCGGTGGCGAGATCGATGCAGAACACGGTCAGGATGATCAGCACGAGGATCGCGCTGACATCCGCGTAATAGAAGTTGCGGATCGCCCCCAGGAACTCCTGGCCGATGCCGCCTGCGCCGACGAAGCCCAGTACGGCCGCCCCGCGCACGTTGATCTCGAACCGCAGCAGCCCGTAGGAGGCGAAGTTCGACAGCACCTGCGGCAGCACCGCGAAGCGCACCGTCTGGACCCAGGTGGCACCCGCGGCGGACAGGCCCTCGACGGGGCGCATGTCGATGTTCTCGACCACCTCGGAGAACAGCTTGCCCAGCGCCCCCGTGGTGTGGATCGCGATGGCCAGCACACCGACCATCGGGCCGAGGCCGAAGGCGATCACGAAGATCAGCGCGAACACGATGTCCGGGACGGTGCGGCACACCTCCAGGCCGCGCTTGGTCAGGAGGCGCAGCAGGCGCGACCGCACGAGGTTGGCGGAGGCGACGAAGCTGAGGACGAAGCCCGCGATCCCGCCGAGCAACGTGCCGAGATAGGCCATCAGCAGGGTCTCGCTCAGCAGCGCCAGCCAGCCGGGCAGGCCCCAGTACCAGGCGCGCAGGTCGGCGACCGGATGGTCGAGGCCGACCGGCGGCAGGATCTGCGCGAGATAGGCGGTGAACTTGCCGATGTTCTCGGCGAAGGTCAGCGGCCGCACCTCGGCGACGAGCCCCGCCAGCACGGCGAGCACCGCCACGAGCGCGAAGCCCGCAAGCGTGCGGCGGCGCGCGGCGCCGGTCGCCGCCGCATAGAGGCCGGAGAGGGCGGCTTCCCGCTCCGGCGGCAGCTTGGTCAGGCTACGCAAGGTCGATGCGTCCGGATCAGGACTTCTTGCGCTGCTCGTCGTTGAACCGCAGCATGTCGATGACCGGCTTGTAGTCCTGGATGGTCGCCGGGATGATGCCGAGATCCTTGCCGTCCGACAGCCGGTCGAAGGCGGCCTTGTCGGCGGTCGGCAGGGCGAGGAGCGCGTCGCGGATCTTGGCCTTCAGGTCGTCCGGCAGGCTGGACAGCACGGCGTAGGCGTCTCCCGCCAGGAGATCGGACTTGAAGACGATCCGGAAGTCGTCCTTCGCCAACGGGCGGCCCTGGGCGTCCTTGACGATGCCCTTGGTCAGCATACGCGCGAGATTGTTGTCGGCCTCGGAATTCCAGAAGTTCGCCGCCGCGTCGGCGGTGCCCTGGGTCAGCGCCAGCACGGCGTTCTCGTGGCTTCCGGCGTAGAAGACCTTGCCGAAGAACTTGTCCACATCGTAGCCGGCCCGCCGCAGGAAGAAGCGCGGAGCCTGATTGCCCGAGGTGGAGTTCGGATCGACCAGGGCGAGGTTCTTGTCCTTGAGATCCGCGACCGTCTTGTACGGGCTGGAGGCCAGCACGTAGACCACGGAATAGTAGCCCGAGATGCCGGTCTCGTGCTTCGGGCTCACGACCGGCTCGATCTTCACGCCGGTCATGACCGCGCGGGACAGCGAGGCGGCACCGTAATACGCGATCTGGATGTTGCCGGCCCGCTGACCCTCGATCACCGCGGCGTAGTCGCTCGCCACCCGCAGCTTCACCGGCACGCCGATCGCCTTACCCAGATAGTTCGCCAGGGGCGTGTAGCGCTCGACGGTGCCGCTGGCGTTCTCCGCCGGGATGACCGCAAATGTCAGCTCGGGATACTGGGCCTTCCAATCCTCGGCGGCCGCCGGCAGGCCGAGCAGGGCAAGGGCCGCAGCGGCGGCGAGGGTACGTCGGGTGATCATCGTGCGGTCCTTCGGCGTTGGTGCAGGCTTCGGCCGCCCTGTGGGTCGGCCGGGCGTTTCCCGATCCGTTTTTCGTGTTGGGGCCGGAGCCCGATTCAGGCGCCGAGCGCGGCCTCTCGGACCGGGCGCGCCGGCACGATCCCAGGCAGCCCCGGCAGCGCGGCCCGCTGCTCGGCCTCACGCTCGGCCGAATCGTCCAGCACCTCGCCAGCCTCCAGCCCGTAGAGCCGGCGGGCGACGTCCTCGGTGAGGTCGAACGGGCCGCCCTCGAACACGACGCGGCCGGCGGCCAGACCGACGAGCCGATCGCAATAGGCGCGGGCGAGGTCGAGGGAGTGCAGGTTGCACAGCACCGTGATGCCGTAGCGCCGGTTCACCTCGGCGAGCGCATCCATCACGAGGCGCGTGTTGCGCGGGTCGAGGGAGGCCACCGGCTCGTCGGCCAGCAGGATCTGCGGCTCCTGCACCAGGGCCCGGGCGATCGCCACGCGCTGCTGCTGGCCGCCCGAGAGGCCGTCGGCTCGCTGGCCGGCGAACTCGCCCATGTCGAAGCTCTCCAGGGCGGCGAGCGCCATCGCCCGGTCCTCGTCGGACCACAGGCGCAGCAGGGCCCGGTGGCTCGGAACGTGGCTCAGCCGCCCCATCAGCACGTTCGTCATGACGTCGAGGCGGCCGACGAGGTTGAACTGCTGGAAGATCATGGCGCAGCGCGTGCGCCATTCGCGCAGATGCCGGCCCTTGAGGGCCGTGACCTCGCGCCCGTCGTGCAGGATGCGGCCCGAACTCGGATCCGCGAGCCGGTTGATCAGCCGCAGGAGCGTCGATTTGCCGGCGCCGGACCGGCCGATCACGCCGACGAAGCTGCCGGGTTCGATCCGCAGCGAAACGCCGTCCACCGCGCGCCGGTCGCCGTACTGGCGCGTGAGATCCTCAATGACAAGCATGCCTGCATCCGCTGCGGAATGGCCGCAGCTAAACGCCGCTTACACGACGATTGAATGACGAATACGATGTCTTATTGTTTGCCGGCGCAGAATATCTATTCGATAGCCACCTCAGGATTCGTAGCGTTCAAGGAATGCTTCGATCGGTAGGGCACGGAAATCCGGAAGCGCGCGGCGCAAGGCCTCGTGGTCCCAGTCCCACCACGCGAGGCGTTCCAGCCGCGCGGCGATCGCCTCGGGGAATCGGCGTCGGACCGGCCGGGCCGGGTTGCCGACCACGATCGTGTAGGGTTCGACATCGCGGGTGACGATCGCCCCGGCGCCCACCACCGCGCCGGTGCCGATGGTCCGGCCCGGCAGGACCACCACCCCGTGGCCGATCCAGACATCGTGGCCGATCGTGACCGGGCTCGCCCGGCGCCGGTCGAAGAAGGCCGGCTCGTCCGCCTCCTCGGGCCAATAGGCGTGCGCCCGATAGGTGAAATGGGCCTGCGAGGCGCGCTCCATCGGGTGGTTGCCCGGGTTGATGCGCACGCTGGCGGCGATCGAGCAGAACTTGCCGATCGTCGTGTAGATCACCTCGCCGTCCTGGCCGATGTAGGAATAATCGTCGAGCACCGTCTCGGTCAGGCGGGTGCGGGCGCCGATCTCGGTGTAGCGGCCGAGGCGGCAGGATTCGACCCGGGCGCTGGGATCGATGCCGGGTTCGAGGCCCAGCCGCAGGGAAGCCTTGGGAACCTCAGCCATAGGACTCCCCGAAGGGTAGGCGCGCCAGGAGCCGGAACGGCCCGGCCCCGTCCTGGGTCAGGAGGCAGATCGCGTCGATCACCACGGGCTCGGGCCCCGCGGCGGCGTAGGCCTCGGCGAGGCGGCGGTGCCAGCCGTCGCGGTCGGGCTCCGGCAGGGCATCGGTCAGGGTCATGTGGAAGCGGAAGGCCTCGAACACGTGCGGATAGCCCCAGCGATCGAGCAGGGCACGGCCCCGCGGATCCAGGCGCTCCGGCCGGCGCTTGGCACGCTCGGCCTCAGTGAGCGGCGCCCGCAGGGAGTCGAGGGCTGCGACGCATTCGGCCGCGAGCAGGCCGAGTTCCGGCGGCGGGTTCTCCGGCACGAGAGCGAGGAACCGCCCGAGCGCCGCGACCCGCAGCGGCCCGACCGCCACTGGCGGGTGCGCGGCGGCGAGGGCGCGGGCGGCGACCACGAGATCGGCCTCCGTGGCGCCGGGCGCGAGGCGCAGGGGCGCCTTGAGCGTCGCGTGGAAGCCGTAGACCCGGGCGCCCGTGTTGATGGCGGCGAGGTCGCCCAGCCCCTCCGGCTGCGCGACCGGCTCGCCGGAGACGTTGTCGTACCCGAGCACGCCTCGGCCGAAATCCTCCAGGCGGGAGCCCGGGGCGGGCAGCCAGTACAGGGCGTAGCGGCGCGTCACGTCTCAACCTCCGGTGCGAGCGACGACCGCGATCAGGCCGTCGGCGCGTAGCTCCGCGCTTCGGCGGCCCGGCGCGGGCGGACATCCATGGCGTTGCCGCGCCACACGATCGCGCTCTGAACCCAGGCGCCCAGCCAGATCGCCGGGATCAGGGCGTCCCGCACCAGGAAGGCCGCCAGCATGCGGGGCGTGCGATGCCAGCCCGCGCGGATCGCGAGCGCGACCTCCGCGGCATAGCACAGGGCCGCGAGGCCGGCAGCGCCGACGAGCCCGGCGAGGCTCCCGGCCCAGACCGCCACCAGCAGCGCCGGCAGCAGCACGCCGCTGCCGATCTCGGGGATGAAGAAGAGCGGGAAGGTCACCCGCCGCAGCCGGGCCCAGCGCAGCTGCCTTGCCCAGACCTCCCGGAAGCCGCGCGCGCCCAAGGGCTGCTCGAACGGGCTCGCCACGAGGTGCACGCGCTTGCCGGCGGCCCGGACCAGCTTTGTGGCGGCCGCGTCCTCGGCGATCTCGGCGGCGAGCGCCTGGAGCCCGCCCTGCGCTTCCAGGAACGGCTTGTGCCAGAGCATGCTCTTGCCCTGCGCGAAGCCCAGGCCGAACGCCTCGGCGGCGTATTGCCAGCGCGCCTGGAGGGTGTTGAGGAAGGCGCATTCCACCTCGGCCATGAAGCTGCCCGGGCGGGCGCCCACGGGGGTCGAGCAGACGAGGCCGGTGTCATCGCGCCACGCCGCCTGGAGGCGCTGGAGGTAATCGGGTGGCATGGCCACGTTGGAATCGGCCAGCACCACCCAGTCGTGGGCGGCGGCGCGCCAGCCGCGCAGGCAGTTGTTCAGCTTCGGATTGTCACTGACGCGCTCGTCGCCGAGGATCAGCCGGGCCAGCACCTGGGGATGCGCGGCAATCAGGCGCTCGACCAGCGGCACGATCGGATCGGCCCGGTCGGCCACGCAGAAGATCAGCTCGTAGGCGGGATAGTCGAGGCGGAAGCTCCGGATGAGCATCTCCTCGCTGAAGGCTTCCAGGCCGCGGAGCGGGCGGATCAGGGAGACCGGCGCTCCGGCCGGAAATTGCGACGGCCCATGGACCCTGCCGAAACGCCGGGCCGCGATGGCGATGCTGCCGATCTGAACGAGGGACAGGACCGCGCCGAGGGCGAGAGCCGGCACCGTGGCGTCAATCATGCGGAGTCCCGTTCGGCGTCATGAGCGGCCCGGTCGCTAGCGGCCGGACCGCGTCAGTCGTGTGACACTCCGGGGACGAGGGCCAGAAATACGCTGGCCCCTCGTGTCTCGGGTTTCCAAAGGGCTGAAGCCCTTTGGCGGGTTCTCAGGGCAGAGCCCTGAGATGTTCCCCAGGGCTCCGCCCTGGACCCGCGAAAGGTCTCGACCTTTCGAAACCAGGACGGGAGCTAGCCGCGCTCCCCGTCAGGCAGGCCCTCAGAACCGGAGCGTGAAGTTGCCCTTCACCGCCTGGTCCTGCGCCCGCGCGCCGGTCTGGCCCGTGTAGGCCACGCCCAGCGTCGCGTTCGGCGCCACCGCCAGATCAAGCCCGACCTGCGCCACAAGCGCGTCCCGGTCGATCGGAACGCCCGCGCTCAGGAACGCCGGACCGCCCGCTCCGAACCGCAGCAAAGCCGTCGGCACCACATCCCCGAACGCACGCCGGTAGCCCACAAGACCCCGCAGCGTCACAGGCAGCCCAAGCCCCAGATCCAGGCTCGTCTGCGCCCGCACGCCCACCGTCGCCGCGCCGAGATCGTAGTCGCGCGCAAAGCTCGCCAGCGCTGCCGCGCCGCCCGTCTCCGCGAAGGCGTCGCGCCGGATCCCGACATACGCCCCGCCTACGAACGGCTCGACGTAAGCGGCCGACGGCTGCACCGCGACCGCCGCCCCGTCCTTCGACACCAGGGCCGCCACGGCCGCCCCCCCCAGCGGGATCTTCCAGCCGATCTCGCCAAAACCCTGCAGCGTATAGCCGCCGCCATGCCCGCTCAGTGTGTCAGACAGACCGTACGCCACCGCCCGCCGCGTGCGCGCATCCGTGTCGGCGTAGATAGCCCCCAGCCGCAGCGACAGCGGCCCGAACTCGGTGCCGCCATACACGCCGCCGAACCCGCTCTTCAGCGTCGCGCTCTCCGCCCGGCTCATGCCGCCCGTCCGGCCGGCGCTGTCGAGAGACGCCTCCGTGTAGCCACCGACCACGCCGAAGCGCAGCCCGCTGGGGAGTCGCACGTCCGCGCCCGCGGCAAAGCCCGCGATCTGCCGGTCGAGGTCGAACGCGTTGCCGCCGCTGTTCGCCGTGCCGAACGAGCCAAAGCCCTGGCCCCACAGCCCGAACATCTGCGGGTCGAGGGTCCGCACCGGGACGTTGGCCACCACCGGAGGCCGGCCCGGCAGGTCGGCCGTGTAGGTGGACGGCAGGCTGCCGTAGTCGAGCCCGGTGCCGGGATTGCCCCAGCGCAGCCGGTCGAGCACCGCCTCGCGCACGAAGAAGGCGGTCTCGTAGGCCGCCGACACGGTGCTGGCGTGGATGTCACCGGCGAGCGCCCGGAAGCCGGCATCGGCCTCGGTGGTGGTGAAAGCGACCGCCGCGTCGAACAGCCGGCCGGCACCGGCCGCCTGGACGGCGTTGGCCGCGGCCCGGCCGTTGCGGCTGGTGGCGGAGGCGGAGAACGGCACGTCGTTGCGGGTGAGCGTCAGGTCGACTTCGTTGGGCAGGTAGCGCAGGCCCGGAGACAGGAAGGCGAGGTTCGAGGTCACGCCGGCGAACTGTCCGGAGACGCCGCCTGCGGCCGACAGGATGGTGTAGGTGGTGCGCGGGTTGTAGGCGCCGGAGGCGGCCAGCACCTGGACGGTGCCGCCCGAGAGGGCGGCGTTGCCGCCGGCGGTGATGCGGTCGGCCTGTCCGGCGGCGTTGGCCTCGACGCGGTAGGTCGAGCCCGGCGCGAAGGCGACGGTGCCGGTGACGGCGAGCGTGCCGATCGAGTTGCCCGGCGACACGGTGCCGCCCGACAGCGCGCTGATCCCACCCAGCGTGCCCGTGCCGCCGAGCAGGCCGCCGGCGCCCACGAAGGCGGTGCCGGCGATCGTGCCGTTGGCGGAGAGGGCGCCACCCTGGCCGATTGCGACGTCGATGCCGAGACGGTCGCTCGCGTCCAGGGTCAGGGTGCCGGTGACGTTCCCGAAGTAGCCGGCCGCCGAATAGAGGTCGAGGCGGGCCCAGTAGCTGAGCGGGCTGCCGTAGAAGGCGGCGAGCGCGTTGGTCTCGGTGTTGACGAGGATCTGGTTGATAATCCCGGTGGAGAGCTGGCCGTAGAGGCCGCCGTTGGGGGCGATCGTGCGGGCGGCGCTGGTCGAGCCGCCGTAGAGCGGCGCGAGCAGGATGGAGGCGTCGGGCCCGCCAGCGGGGGCCTGCTCGCGGGGCGCCTGGGCGAAGGTCAGCGTCGGCAGGCCGTAGGTCAGGCGGCTCTGGTAGGCGGCCTGGTTGGCGGCCGACGGGACGTAGGGGTTGCCGGCCTGGTTGGCAGCACTGCCCGCGCAGGCCGCGACGGTGTTGCCGCACTGGGCGGCGAGGTAGGCCTGCAGCTCGCCCTGGGCCTTTACGAACTGGCCCGGCAGGTTGATCGCCGTACCGGTCACCGCGGCGTTGTTGATGTAGGCCGGGTTGGTGAAGGCCTGGGCGAGGTCGTAGGTCGCAAGCGCGCGGCTCCCGATGACGTCGAGCGGGTAGTGCACGCCGAGCGCGATGCGGCTGTTGCCATAATCGGCCGCCCGGGTCAGCATGTTCTGGTATTGCTGCGGCACGAGCATCGCCAGCAGGATGCCGTCGGTGAACGCGTAGGTCGTGTGACCGCTCGGGAACGACGGGTTGGTGGCGATGCCGCTGAGCGCCGTCGGATCGTAGATGTTGAAGCGGGCGGGTGCCGCCTGGACCGGCCGCGAGGAGCCGTAGACGTCCTGGCCCGGCTGCGTGTTGATGACACCATAGGCGAGATCGTAAACGCTGTTCGTGGTGTTCGGCAGGCCGTTATAGGTCGGCAGATTGTAGCCGGCCGGGGCCACGGCCGGAGTCGCGACGTAGTTGCTCGGTGTGACGCTCGGATTGTTGGCCGCACCGTTTGCAAAGTAGTTCTTGGCGACGCCGAGATTGTTGCCGCTGAAATTGTAGGCGCCGACCAGGAGGTTGACCACGCTGCCGAGCGGGCCGGTGGCCCCCTGCGCGACGCCGCGCTGGTAGATCGGGCCGAGCTGCGTGCCGAGGCTACCAACGAGTTGCTGCGGGACGATGCCGTTGATCGGGGTCTGGGGCGGCAGGCCGCCCGCGAGGTTGGCCGCCACTCCGTAGGTGCCAAGCCCTAAGGAAGACAGGTTGTTGCTCGCCGAGCCGAGGAGGTTCTTGTCGCTGATGGCGAGTTGCTGCTGGGCGGGGCCGGCGGCGGTGTTGATCGCGGCCGATTGAGACAGGTTGAGCTGCAGGGTCTGCTGACCGATCGCCGTGGCGTTGAGGGCCAGATAAGGCGCCAGGAGATTGAGCACGTTGACGTCGGACGGCGTCGTATTGACGGTCTGCGCCTGCGACCCCGATCCGAATGCCGCGACCGTCAAGGCCGCGATCGAGACCCCGTACCGAAACTTCATGTTTGGCCCCCCAAGCCCGCGGCCGTCCGGCTGCGTCGGGAGCCTTAACGAAAACTATGGCGGCGGTGACGTCATAATCCAGTCACAATAAGTAGAATCGCCGCATGTCGCATCTGAGCAACAAATCGACAACTTAGCCAACACACTAAATTACTTCTGACAGCCTGACCTTTGTGCCGAACATTTTAGACTGCCGCCCCGGACCCTCTTGATGCGCCGATCCGGCAGCTCGACCCGGTCTTCGAATTTACTCTTGGGACAATCTGCCGCCGAAGTGAAATCTTCAGACGGCAAGCTCAATGACGCCCACGTGAAGTCCTTCAACACACGAATGCTGTTCCCATCACCCGTAATGGCACAGCGGCGTCACCGGAGCGTCATGGGCAGATCCTAATCCCCGTTTTACCAACACGATCGATTCCGCGCGAGGGTTCATGTCCGATTCCGCCGTGATGCCATCATCGGGGGGCGTGAAAACGCGGCCCGCCGGCGTGCCACGCTTCGATCATGGGATGCACCCGGGCGGGGTGATCGCGTTCCTGCTCGTGCTGGTGGCGGGGCTGGGCTACGCCACCATGAGCCTGATCGCCGACATGAACGCGGTGGGCGAGGCGCCGCTCGCCTATGGCGCCTTCGCGTTGCTGGGTCTCGCCCTGCTGATCGCCCTCGCCTTCGAGTTCGTGAACGGGTTTCACGACACCGCCAATGCGGTCGCCACGGTGATCTATACGCACTCGCTGCCGCCGCTCGTGGCGGTGATCTGGTCGGGCTTCTTCAACTTCCTCGGCGTCCTGCTCTCCTCGGGCGCGGTGGCCTACGCCATCGTCACGCTGCTGCCGGTGGAGCTGATCCTTCATGTCGGCTCGGGCGCGGGCTACGCGATGATCTTCGCGCTGCTGCTGGCGGCGATCATCTGGAATCTCGGCACCTGGGCCTTCGGCCTGCCGAACTCGTCATCGCACGCGCTGATCGGTTCGGTGCTCGGCGTCGGGCTCGCCAACCAGTTGATGAGCGGCGGCGACGGCACCTCCGGCGTGGATTGGGGTCAGGCGCTCAACGTGTTCAAGGCGCTGCTGTTCTCGCCGATCTGCGGCTTCGCGCTCGCGGCCCTGCTGCTGCTCGCCCTGAAATACACCGTGCGCCGCAAGGATCTCTACGAGGCGCCGAAGGGCGAGGCACCGCCGCCCCTGTGGATCCGCGGCCTGCTGATCCTGACCTGCACGCTGGTCTCGTTCTTCCACGGCGGCAATGACGGGCAGAAGGGCATGGGCCTGATCATGCTGATCCTGATCGGCGCCGCCCCCACGGCCTATGCGTTGAACCGGACCATGGCGGACGACACGACCCCCGCCTTCGTGCAGAGCTCGACGGCGGCGGCCCAGGTCTTCTCCACCCGCGCCGCCGGCGCACCGAACCCCGAAGCCAATCAGGCCCGCGAGACCGTGACGCAGGCGCTGAAGACCAAGGATCTGAACAAGCCGCCGGTCTATGCCGCCCTCTCGGCGCTCGCCACCGACATTGCCGACAGCGTGAAAGGTTACGGGGCGATCCGCACGGTGCCGGCTGCCCAGACCCAGAACCTCCGCAGCGACATGTATCTCGCCTCCGATGCGGTGCGGATGCTGCCGAACGCTGGCGCCGACTTCTCGGATTCCGACAAGGCGATCCTGAAGGGTTATGCCGGGCTGCTCAACAACGGCACCCGCTACATCCCCGGCTGGGTGAAGATCTGCGTCGCCCTGGCGCTCGGGCTCGGCACCATGGTCGGGTGGAAGCGGATCGTGGTGACCGTGGGCGAGAAGATCGGCAAGACACACCTCACCTACGCTCAGGGTGCCTCCGCCGAGATCGTGGCCGCCGGCACGATCGGGCTCGCCGAACTCTACGGCCTGCCGGTCTCGACGACCCACATCCTGTCCTCGGGCGTCGCCGGAACCATGGCGGCCAACGGCTCAGGGCTCCAGATGTCCACCGTGCGCAACATGGCGCTGGCCTGGATCCTGACCCTGCCGGCCGCGATCACCCTGGCGGCCGTTCTGTTCTTCATCCTGCGTCACGTGTTCTGACGTCGCAAACGCAGCCGGACGGGCCATCGCACTGACTCCGCCGCCCCCTCAGGCGCGGAGCGGGCGACGGGTCGCCCAGCCGGCTGCGGCGCACCCCGACGCCTCAGGAACTCGCCATCGCCCGAACGAACGCCAGACAGGTCCGGCGCGCGGCCGGGTTGTCGATTGCCGCGAACTCGGTGACGAGATCCGCGGCCTGCACGATCGCCTCGTCCTGCTCGCCGGCGACCGGGTGGAACGCCGAGACCGGCACTCCCAGCACCTTGGCGAGGCGCGCGAGACTGTCCCGGGCCCGCGCCATCTCCGAAGCGGAGGCGGGCGACGGAGCCGGTCCCTGCGAGCGGGCGAGCGCCATCGCTCAGGCCGCCTTGTGGCCGAGCTGGATCGCCCGGGCGATCTCGGACCGCCGTGCGGCATAGCCGGGGGCGACCATCGGGTAATCGGCTGGCAGGCCATATTGGAGCCGGTAGCGCTCGGGCGTCAGGCCGTGGGCGGTGAGATGGCGCTTCAGGGTCTTGTACGGCTTGCCGTCGATGAAGCTGATCAGGCCGTCGTGCTGGATCGAGGCCTCGACCTGCTTCGCATTCGCCCCGGTATAGCCCGGACCGCCCCGGCCCTGCTTGTCGCGCAAGTCGGCGATGGCCGTGTGCACCTGATCGATCAGGTCCGGGAGTTGCGCGGCGTCGACCGCGTTCCGGGACACATAGGCCGCGACGATCGCGCCAACCTTTTCCAGCATGAATGCCGGATGCTGTTCCGTGAGATTGTCCATTTCCGTGTTGCCATTCCCAGTACCGTCTCGGAGGCGCGCGCTCATCCCTTTGAATGAAATCATTCGATCGGATGAGGCGGCGCGGGACCCCGGTCAGGCGGCCAAATCAGAGTACCCTCAAGCTCGCCAGCGGCCGCTTCTTGAGGATGCAGAAGATATACAATATGTGAGTTTTCGCGTTTGTCCGCCGGCGCGAGATTCGTTGCCCGGCCGCGCGAACGAGCTGCGCAGGGTTAAAAGTTATTAATGCAAAGCCGGTTTTCGACCGTCAGCGCCCCTTCCAAAAGCAGTCTCGAAGCGCTGCGCACAACATGAGCCGTCCCACGCCCGACGATCGCGCGCCGGCGTCTCGACAGCCCCATCGCGCACCGGCCGCCTCGTCGGCGACGCCAGCGGACCGGCCACAACCCACGGCCATCGAGAGGAACGATCACCGATGCACCCCGTGTTCTCGACGACCGGGCTTCATCCTCAGAACGGTTTTAAGCAGTGGCGCGAGCTCCTGGCCGAGCGGCTGGTCCCGATCGAGCTTGAGCGCCTCAACGACGGGCCCTTCCAGGGCACGCTCGAGGTTTCGGAAGTCGGCCCACTCCATGTCTCGCGCCTGACGCAGAGCGCCCTGCGGTGCGAGACGACGCCTGCCGCAGCGCGGCGCCACGACCGGGCCGGGATGGTCGTGGTGCTAGTCAAGCTCGCGGGTCTGTCGACCAGCTCCCAGGACGGTCGGGACGCCGTCCAGCGCCCCGGGGACCTCGTCGTGCTCGATCATCGGCCGTGCCTGCTGACGACCCATATGGACAGCCAAGCCCTGTTTCTCGAAGTGCCGCGGGAGCGCCTGGAGCACGTGCTCGGCTCGACGCGGCTCTACGCGGGGCTGTCGATCGGCGCGGAACTCGCATCGACCACTCTGGCGACGAACTTTCTCCGCGAGCTGATCCGCTTGCGCCGCCAGCTGACGCCCGATGGGACCATCCGGATGGCGGAGATCGGTATGGACCTGATCGTGGCCAGCATCGCCGAGCGGATGGCCCAGGAGGCCCCCCGATCGACGCATGGCAGTGTCGTGGTCCAGCGCGCCAAGGCCTATGTCGAGGCCCATCTCGGCGACCTGACCCTCGACCCGCCACAGCTCGCGGCCGCGGTCGGCGTGTCGCTGCGCCGGCTGCAGGAGCTGTTCCACGAGCGCGACCGGCACATCTCCGATTACATCTGGGAGCGCCGGCTGACGCGCGCCGCCGAGCGGCTGGCCGATCCGGCCTGTGTCCACCTGTCGATCGGCATGTTGGCCTATGGATGCGGCTTCGCCAGCCAAGCCCACTTCGCCCGCCGCTTCAAGGACCGGCACGGGATGACGCCCCGCACGTATCGGCAGGCGGCGCTGCTGAGCGTCCCCTAACGGGCTGCCCAGCAGCGACCGCCTCAGGCTGAGCGATCGCTCCGGCGCAGGCTCGCCGGCATGGCGAAGAGCGCGAGCCCGGCGGCGGCGAGGCAGAGCACCCCGATGCCGTAGAGGGCAGGCGTGGTCGAGCCGGTGAGGTCCTTCACCCAGCCGACCATCACGGGGCTGACGATGCCGCCGAACTGGCCGAGCGTGTTGATCAGCGCGATCCCGCCCGCCGCGCCGACGCCGGTGACGAGCTTGGCCGGCAGGGTCCAGAAGGTCGGGATCGAGGCCACGATGCCGGCCCCCAGCAATGCTAGGGCGAACATCAGCGGCACGATGTGCTTGTCGAACAGGCCGGCGCCGAAGAAGCCGAGCGCCGCCGCGATGGCCAGCCCCGCGACGAATTTCGGCCGCTCGCCCGAGGCGTCGGACAGGCGCCCGATCACCACCATGCTGATCGCCCCGCAGATGTAGGGGATCGCGGTCAGGAAGCCGACGGATGCCGCCTGCCCGCCGCTCGCGGTCTTGATCAGGTCCGGCCCCCAGAAGTTCAGCCCGTAGGAGCCGATCTGGAGCAGGAAGTAGATCAGCCCGATCAGCAGGAAGCCCGGCTGCCGGATCGCCCCGAGGAGCGAGTGATCGCCGATATCACGATTGTGGTGCGCGATCCGGCTCGACAGGAGATCCTTCTCGGGCTGGGAGAGCCAGCGCGCATCGGCGATCCGGTCGTCAAGGCGGGCCAGCACGAGGACGCCGAGGATGAGGCAGGGCAGGCCGCCAGCCAGGAACAGCCATTGCCAGCCGGCAAGGCCCCCGACGCCGTTGAGGCCGCCGAGGATCAGGCCCGCCACCGGTGCGCCGAAGATGCCCGAGAAGGCCGAGGCCACGAACATGAACGAGGTGATGCGCCCGCGATGCGAGGCCGGGAACCAGATGGTCAGGTAGTAGAGGATGCCCGGCGCGAAGCCCGCCTCCATGGCGCCGATCAGGAAGCGCAGGGCATAGAAGTGCCACTCGCTGCGAATAAAGATCATCAGCGCGGTGGCGATGCCCCAGGAGATCATGATCCGGGCGATCCAGCGCCGCGCCCCGACCCGGTAGAGGAACAGGTTCGAGGGCACCTCGAAGATCACGTAGCCGACGACAAACATGCTCGCGCCGAGCCCGTAGGCGACGTTGCTGAAGCCGAGATCGCTCTGGAGCTGGAACTTGGCGAAGCTGATGTTGATGCGGTCGAAGAACGCGAACATGTAGCAGATCATGATCAGCGGCATGAGCCGCCATGCGACCTTGCGGACGATGGCGTTCTCGGTCACCGCGCCGGCCTCGACGGCCGCCGGCGAGCCCGAAAGGACTGCGGTCATGGTTTCCTCCGTTTTTTTGGGATTTGGGGGAGCGGTGCCGCCTTCGGGTGGGCGGCTTTTCGCGGAATCAAGCTTGGGTGGGCAGGCTTACGACCCACGACGGTGATGCCGTCTTCGCCGGGCCCGGCGCAGGTTCCCTCTCCCGTGCGGGAGAGGGACAGGGTGAGGGATCAGGTCTGTCCGAATGTAGCGCCTCGCTGGCGTGCTCGATCCTAGGCGTTCTCGTCCCTCACCCCAACCCTCTCCCGCACGGGAGAGGGGGCGCGTTGCGTCCGTCAGTAACGTCTCTCTTCGGTTCAAGCCGCCTGGGCGGGCGGCGGATGCAGGTCGCAGGGGCGTCCGGCCTTGGCGACCTGCCCGGGCACGTCGTGGCCGACGAGGCGGGGCAGGTCCCGCGACAGGCCGATCAGGGCCTCAAGGTCGAGGCCCGTCGGCACGCCCATTTCGTGCGCCATGCTGACGAGATCTTCGGTGCAGATGTTGCCCGTGGCCCCCGGCGCGAACGGGCAGCCGCCGAGGCCGCCGAGTGCAGCGTCGAAGCGGCGGGCGCCCGTATCGTAGGCGGCCAGCACGTTGGCGAGGCCGAGGCCGCGCGTGTTGTGGAAGTGGAGCGTCAGGCGCTCGGGGCCGACCAGCGGCAGCACCCGCGCGACGAGGCGCGCCACCTGCCGGGGGTTGGCCATGCCGGTGGTGTCGGCGAGCGTCACGCCATCGACGCCGAGCGACAGGTAGCGCTCCACTTGCGCCAGTACCTTGTCGGCCGGCTGGTCGCCTTCGAACGGGCAGCCGAAGGCGGTCGCCACCGTGGCGTTGGTGCTGACCGGCGCGCCGCGCACCGAATCCATGATCCGCGCGAAGCCCGCGATCGAGTCGGCCGGGCTCATGCCCATATTAGCGCCGTTGTGGGTCTCGCTCACCGAGGCCACGAGGTTGATCTCGTCGACCTTGGCGGCGAGTGCCCGCTCGGCGCCCTTCGGGTTCGGCACCAGGGCGACATAGACGGTGCCGGGCCGGCGCCGGATCCCGGAAAAAACCTCGGCGGCGTCGGAGAGGGCCGGCACGGCCTTCGGCGAGACGAAGGACGAGACCTCGATCCGGCTGAAGCCGGCCTCCGAGAGCGCGTCGATCAGGCGGATCTTTTCCGCCGTCGCCACGAAGACGGGTTCGATCTGGAAGCCGTCACGCGTGGCAACCTCCTGGACGATGATTGGCTCGTTCATGCCACCGCTCCCTTCTCGCGCAGGGCGGCGATGCGCGCGGGATCAAGGCCGAGTTCGCCCAGCACCGCATCCGTGTGGGCGCCGAGCGCCGGGCCCTGCCAGCGCACTTCGCCGGGCGTGTCGGACAGCTTCGGCACGATGCCGGGCATCTTGACCTGGGTCCCGCCGGGCAATTCCGCCTGGAGGATCATCTCGCGGGCCTGATAGTGCGGGTCGGCCACGATATCGGCCACCGAGTAGATCCGGCCGGCCGGCACGTCGGCGGCGTCGAGGACGGCGAGCGCCTCTTCGACGGTCTTGGTCTTCGACCAGTCCGCGATGGTGGCGTCCAGCAGGGCGGATTGCTTGGAGCGGCCCTCGTTGTTGCGCAATGCCGGATCCTCGGCGAGGTCGGGACGGCCGATCGCCGTCATCAGGCGGCGGAAGATCGGGTCGCTGTTGCCGGCGATGACGACATAGCCGCCATCCTGCGTGGGATAGGTGTTCGACGGGGTGATGCCCGGGAGTGCGCCACCGGTGCGGGTGCGGACCTCGCCCAGCAGGTCGTATTCGGGGACGAGGCTCTCCATCACGTTGAACACGCTCTCGACCAGCGAGACGTCGATCACCTGCCCGGCGCCCTGGCCCGTCTTGACCCGCAGGAGTGCCATCAGCGCGCCGATCACGCCGTGGAGCGAGGCGAGCGTGTCGCCGATGCTGACGCCGACCCGGGCGGGGGGCGCCTCTGGGCTGCCGGTGGTGAAGCGGATGCCGCCCATCGACTCGCCGATGGCGCCGAAGCCCGGCCGGTCGCGGTAGGGGCCGGTCTGGCCGTAGCCGGAGATCCGCACCATCACGAGGTTCGGGTTGAGGGACGAGAGCACATCCCAGCCAAGGCCGAGCTTCTCCAGCCCGCCGGGGCGGAAGTTCTCGACCACCACGTCGGCGCTCTGGGCGAGCTGCTTGACGATGTCGAGGCCTTCCGGGCTCTTCAGATTGATCGCGATCGATTTCTTGTTGCGCGACTGCAGGTACCACCAGAGCGAGGTGCCCTCGTGCATCTTGCGCCACTTGCGCAGGGGATCGCCCTCGCCCGGGGCCTCGACCTTGATCACCTCGGCGCCGAACTCGGCCATCAGCCGCGTCGCGAAGGGCGCGGCGATGAGCTGGCCGAGTTCGAGAACACGGATACCGCTGAGCGGGCCGGACATTCTCTCCTCCATCTTTGTTGAATGTTGAATACTGCGAGCGAAGACCCGGAGTCCAAACACCATCCATCATCCTGCGTTCTCCCCCGGAGAACGCAGCCCCCCGGCAGCGCACAGATGATCGAGCAGGAGTCGGGCGGCCGGCGGCAGGAAGCCGGGGCGGACGACGAGGCACAGCAGACGCTGCGCCCAGGGGTCTGTGAGCGGCACCGCGGCGAGCCGCATGGAGGGCCCGAGCAGGGCGTGGACATGCTCGGGCACGGTCCCGAGCCCCATCCCGACCTGCGCCATCCGGCAGATCGCGTCGAAGCTCGGCACATGCATGCGCAGGTGCAGCGGCCGACTGAGGCGCCGGGCCTCGTCCCGCAGGGTGGCGTAGATCGAGCTCTCCACGTGCAGCCCGACATGGTCGTAATCGAGCGTCTCGGCGAGCGTGATGGCGGCGCGGTCGCTGAGCGGGTGGCTCTCGGGCATGACCAGGACGAGCCGGTCGGCGCGGTACGGGTAGGCGGTGAGCGTCCGCGTGTCGGTGCTGCCCGCGCAGATGCCGAGATCGGCAAGCCCCTCCTCCACGCCGGCCACGACGCCGCCGCTCGGGCGCTCCTCCAGATCGACCCGGATCCCGCCCTGGGCGGCGAGGAACGCCTGTAGATCCTCGGGCAGGAATTCCACGATGGCCGAGAGGTTGGCCAGCACCCGCACGATGCCGCGCACCCCGCGCGCATGCTCGGCGAGTTCCAGGGCGATCTGCTCGGCGCTCGCCAACATGCGGCGGGTGTGGTGCAGCAGCGTCTCGCCCGCCGGGGTCAGGCGCATGCCGCGGGGCTCCCGGACCAGCAGGGTGCAGCCCAGCGCGTGCTCCAGTTCGGCGAGCCGCTTGCTCACCGCCGAGGGGGCGATCGCCGCCCGCCGGGCCGCGCCGTTGAGCGTGCCCTCCGCGCAGATCGCCGCGAACAGGCGCAGCGTCTTCAGGTCGAGGCGGCTCAGGGTCGCCGCGATCGGCGGGCCTGCGGACACCCGGTCAGTCCGGCGAACCGACCGGCTGGCCGTAGCTTCCGTAGCCGAGCTTCGCCCCCTGCCGGTTGACGCGGCCGAAGCGCATCACCGCCTGCTCCAGGTAGTCGATCGCGCCGATGAGATGCGCGCGGGCCGCCGCGATGGTGTCCTCGCCCTCCTCGACCGGGGTCTCTGCGAGCTTCACGGCGGCGATCAGCACCCGGTCGCGCTCATCCTCGATCCGGGGATCGCGCTCGACATGGCCGCGGATTTTCGCGTCGAAGGCCTCAATGACCGACCAGGGCAGCGCATCCTTTCCGGCCGGCGCCCGGAACGCCAGGGCGTGGCGCCGAGCGGTAACGCCGGCAGCCCTCAGATGATCGGCGAGTCCTGCATCCATTCCGATCTCCGCTGAACCGCCCGACACGCGTCCCCCGACATGGGCACCGGCTTGGCGCAAGGGAGGACACTTAGACAAGGTCTGAGTGCCGGTCGCGAGGGCGACGCGACCGGCTTCCGACGTGCCAAACGCGCTCCGACGCACTCCGTTGCCCCGACGGCCCGGCGACGCCATTCGCGAGGCGTGGATGGCACTTACCGTGGCGGTCCGAATCGGGTTCTGTCGGCTTCGTGATCAACGGGCCGGGCCTTGCCCGGCGGACTGGGGACGGGGGACGGAATGATGACCACATCGACGGCGGGCGCCCTGCGCAGGCCGGCCGGAGCGGCGCGGCTGCTCGGCCTGCTCTCGGTGATCCTGATGGCCGCCGGCCTGTCCGGCTGCGGGGCGATCAACCGGGTTCCGACCCTGGAGGAGCGGGCGAAATCCGCCTGGAGCGAGGTGCAGAACCAGTACCAGCGCCGGGCCGACCTGATTCCCAACCTCGTCGAGAGCGTGAAGGGCTACGCCCAGCAGGAGAAGGACGTGCTGGTCGGCGTCACGGAGGCGCGCGCCAAGGCGTCGAGCGTGAAGGTCGATGGCTCCACGGTCAGCGATCCCCAGACGTTCAAGGCATTCCAAGACGCGCAGAACCAGCTCTCCGGCGCGCTCGGTCGGCTGCTCGTGACCGTCGAGCGCTACCCCGAACTCAAGTCGAACCAGAACTTCCTGGCTCTGCAATCGCAGCTCGAGGGCACCGAGAACCGGATCGCGGTCGCGCGGCGCGACTACATCAACGCCGTTCAGGCCTACAACACCGAGGTGCGCACCATCCCGGGCCGCTGGATCGCGGCGTTGCTCTATCCCGATGCCAAGCCGATGGAGACCTTCACGGCGACGCCGAATGCCGACCGGCCGCCGAGCGTGAAGTTCTAGGATCCGGCGATGGGCCGGAGCATCGCGACGCGGGTGCGGCTCGTCCTGGCGCTCGCCGTCATCGCCGCCTGCCTGGCGGTCTACGCGGTCGGGGCGCTCGCGGGCGACCTGACCTTCCCGCCGCTGTCGGGCCGTGTCGTCGATGCGGCCGGCCTGCTGACGCCCGACCAGCGCCAGGCACTCGAAGCCAAGCTGAAGGCGCACGCGGACAAGACCTCGGATCAGGTGATCGTGGCGATCGTGCCGAGCCTCCAGGGCACGACCGTCGAGGATTACGCCAACCGCCTGTTCCGGACGTGGCAGCTCGGGCAGGCCCAGCTCAACAACGGCGTCCTCCTGCTGGTGGCGCCGCAGGAGCACAAGGTCCGCATCGAGGTCGGCTACGGCCTCGAGGGTGCGCTCACCGACGCCCTGTCCCGCACGATCACCTCCGGTGCGATCAAGCCGCGCTTCAAGGCCGGCGACTATTTCGGCGGTCTGGATGCGGCCCTCGACGAGATCTTGGCTCTTCTCGCGAAAGACGCAGAGGAGGCTCATCGCAAGCCGCTGGAGCACGCCGACGCGGCCGATCCCGTGCAGGTCGCGCTCTTCATCGTGCTGCTGCTGATCGTGGCGGTGGTCGCGTGGTACCTCGTCCGAGCCGGCGGCCGGGCCAGCCGCGCCGGGGAGACGGCCTACATCCCGGCTTCGGGCTCGAGCGGATGGGGCGGCGGCTTCTCGGACAGCGGCGGATCGCGTTCCTCGGACGACGATGTCTCCGGCGGCGGCGGCTCGTCGGGCGGCGGGGGCGCCTCCGACGATTGGTAGCACGCGCGGCAGGACTGGCGTTATCCGAGACGGCAGGCGCATGGCGGGATCGATGCGTGGACCCGTGCCGACCGCTGGCCTGCGCGATCCTGCGGATCGAGACTTCCCAGTCTAACAAGAACACCAGGAACCAAGACCACCCGGTCGCAAAGGGGGCCGTCCTCTCTGCGAGGGGCAGGCGGGCGTGTCGCGGCCGGGAGGCGCCGACGCCCGGTCCAGGCTGTTTGCGGTGCGTCCGGGCGGACGTGACCTCGGCAGCCGCCTGACCTGAGCCCGCATCCGGCGCTCTTTTGTGCGCGACCGCACGCAACGGTCACCGCGGTGTAACCGGACGGATCCGCGGGCGATTCCCCTTCTGATTGATGCGCACCCTCGCGTTGAAAGCGCTCCGGGTGACGATGGCGCCCCCGTGACGGGGAGCAAGGCCGGCTCTCCGGTCTCGCTCAAGGAGGCCCAATGAAGATCCTGATTGCCGCGACGCCGCTCACCGGTCACGTCAACCCGCTGCTGGCCGTTGGCCGGGCCGTCGCCGCGCGGGGGGACGACGTGCTGGTGCTCTCCGATGCGCGCTTCCAGGCCAAGTTCGAGGCGGCGGGCCTGCGTTTCACCGCCTACCCGGATGATGGGGCCGCCGAGTTCCGCGCCACCGACTTGCCCGCGGGGCCCGAGCGCTACCGGCGCGAATTCGAGCGGCGCTTCATCGATCCCATGCCGATCCAGGCGGCGGCTCTGCGCCGCCTGATCGACGCGGAGGCACCGGAGGTCATCGTGGCCGGAAGCATGGTCCTCGGCGTGCTGCCGCTGCTCCTCGATACGGCGCCCCGGCCGCCGATTGCGGTCGTCAATGTCAGCTTCCTGTTCCTGGACCGGCCGGACCACGCCCCGATCGGCCTCGGCCTGCCCCCGGCGCAGGATCGCGCCGAGCGGATCCGTTACGCCGCCCTGAAGGCCGGCATGGATGCAGCCTTCGCCAACCCGGTGCGCGCCTATGCGGACGGTGCGCTCGCCAAGCTCGGCCTGCCGCCGCTGCCGTCCTCGCTGCCGCACTCCATCGTCGTGCTGCCGGACCTGTTCCTCCAGCCGACGGTGCCGGGCTTCGAGTACGATTACGGCGCGCTGCCCCCCGGAATACGCTTCATCGGGTTGCTGCAGCCGCCGACCCCGCCGGCGCCGTTGCCGGAGTGGTGGCCGGAGCTGGAGGCGGCCAACGCCGCGGGCAAGCCCGTCGTGCTGGTGACCCAGGGGACGCTCGCCAACGCGGATTTCGGCGAGCTGGTGGAGCCGACGCTCGCGGCCCTGGCCGACCGGAACGATCTCCTCGTCGTGGCAACCACGGGGGGCCGGCCCGTCGCGGCGCTGCGGGGGCCGATCCCCGCGAATGCGCGCGTCTCCAGCTTCCTGCCGTTCCGCGATCTCCTGCCGCGGGTCAGCGCGCTTGTGACCAACGGTGGCTACGGCAGCGTCTCGCAGGCGCTTGCCGCGGGCGTGCCGATCGTCTCGGCCGGCCTCACCGAGGACAAGGCCGAGGTGAACGCCCGTGTCGGCTGGTCCGGCGCCGGCCTCAACCTCGCCACCAACGATCCCGCGCCGGACGCGCTGCGGAACGCCGTGGTCCGGGTGCTCACCGAGCCCGGTTTCCGCCAGCGGGCCATGGCGCTGCAGATGGCCTTCGCGAGCCGCGACGCCATGGCGGGCATCCTGACTGCGATAGACGACCTCGCCCGCTCCGGGCCGATGCGCGGCGGCCGTACGGGCGTCGCGGTTCCCGTGGCGAGGTCGGCGTGAAGTCCGTGGGTCGGGCGGGCGCGCTGCGCGTCGTCGTGGATCTCAACCGCTGCCAGGGCTACGCGCAATGCTGCTACGTGGCCCCTGACGATTTCGCCCTGCGCGGCCACGAGATCCTGTTCTACGATCCCGCCCCGGCCGCCGCGCGGCGCGGCACGATCGAGCGGGCGGTCCAGGCCTGCCCGGTCCGCGCCATCAGCCTTCAGGCGGCCCCGGATGACGGAGAGGCGCCGTGACTCCCGAACCCGCCGGCATCGTCGTGGTCGGCGCCTCGCTGGCGGGCCTGCGCGGCGCGGAGGCGCTGCGGCGGGGCGGCTACGACGGTCCGCTCACCCTCGTCGGCGCCGAACCCCACCGGCCCTACGACCGGCCGCCCCTGTCGAAGCACGTGCTCGCCGGCGCATTGGAGGCTGACGCGACCCGCCTGCCGGAGCTGACCAGCCTGCGGGCCCGGTGGCGGCTCGGCAGCGCGGCCGTCGCCCTCGACCGAGCAGCGCGGACGGTCCGCCTCGCCGACGGTTCGGTGCTGGCCTACGACAAGCTCCTCGTCGCCACCGGTGCGCAGGCCCGCCCCTGGCCGGCCGAAACCGGCGGCGATCTCGCCGGAATTCACACCCTCCGCGGGCGCGACGACGCGCGCACCCTGCGGACAGCCCTGGTCGCCGGTCCGCGGCACGTGCTGATCGTGGGGGCCGGGCTGATCGGGTGCGAGGCCGCCTCCTGCCTTCGCGATCTCGGGCTCCCCGTGACGCTGGCCGATCCCCATCCGGCGCCCCTCGCCAACAGCTTCGGCACCTTCGTGGGCGGGGTGATCGCTGGCTGCCTGCGCGATGCGGGCGCCGTGTTCCGCCCCGGCACCCAGGTGAAGGCCTTCGAGGGCGACGCGGCGGGCCGGGTGGTCCGCGCCCGGCTGGCGGATGGCAGTGCCCTGGAAGCCGACCTCGTGATCGCGGCCCTCGGGGCGGTCCGGGCGACCGGATGGCTCCGCCGAGCCGACCTGATGGCCGATCCCGGCGGCCTCACCTGCGACGCGGCCTGCCGCGCCCGCGCCGCGGACGGCACGGCCTGCCCGGACATCTACGCGGCGGGCGATGTCGCTCGCTGGCCGATCCCACTCTACGAGGGCCGGTTGGTCTGCGTGGAACATTGGGGCAACGCGGTCGAGCAGGCATCCCATGCCGCCCGGAACATGCTGGCAGGCCCGGGCGACCAGCGGCCCTACACCCACCTGCCAGCCTTCTGGTCGAGCCAGTTCGGGATCAACATCAAGCTGGTCGGCCTGACCGCGGGCGCCGATTCGGTCGCCGTGGTGCAGGGCTCGCGGGCGTCGCGGCGCTTTCTCGCGGTCTACGGCCAAGCCGGGCGCAGCATCGCGGCCCTCTCCTTCGATCAGGCCCGGTGGCTGCCCGCCTACGCCGGGGCGATCCTGGCGGGCGCGGCTTTCCCGCCGATCCTGGACGCCACCGATCAGCCGCGCATTGAGCGGGCCGATCCGGGCTTTTCGCCGTCGCGGGCGTCGGCCTCAGCCCCCCGCCCGGTCGAGGTCTTCCATGCCTGACGAGGTTCTGCCCGACGAGGCTCTGTTCACCGCCGTGATGAATCCGGCCAGCAGGGCCGATCCCTACCCTCTCTATGCCCGATTGCGGGAGCGGCCGGTGGCCCGCCAGCACGACGGCAGCTACGTGGTCAGCACCCATGCGGCGATCCGTGCCCTGTTGTTCGACCCGCGGCTGAGTTCGGAGGATCTTCCGCCGTTCAAGCGGCCGCCCACCGGCAACCCAATCCGCGACTGGATCCTGAACCCGATCCGCAGCCGGATCGCCACCGCGCACCGGCCGCTGATCTTCCGCGATCCGCCGGATCACGACAGCCTGCGGGCGGCGGTGATGCGCGAATTCACCATCCCCCGTGTCCAGGGCCTGCGCCCAAGGATCGCCCGGGAAGTCGATGCGCTCCTCGACGCCTGCCGGGGGCGCGGGCGAGTCTGCCTTGTCGAGGATCTGTCCTATCCCCTCCCCGTCTCGGTGATCTGCGAATTACTGGGCGTGCCGGAATCCGACGAGCCGCGGTTCCAGTCCTGGGCGACGCAGCTCGCGACTGCCCTGGAGCCCGATGCGCGTCATGACGTCGAGACCCGCCGCCGCACCGTCGCGGCCTTCGACGCGATCTCGGACTATATGCGTGGGCTCATCCGCGAGAAGCGGCGGCGCCCGGTAGGCGACATGTTGAGCGGGCTCGCTACCCTCCGCCCGAACGGCCTCAAGCCGATGAGCGATTTCGACCTGATCGCCACCGCGATCCTGTTGCTGGTCGCCGGCCACGAGACCACCGTGAACCTCATCACCAATGCCATGCTGGCCCTGCTCCGCCATCCGAAGGAGCTGGAGCGGCTGCGCGCCGACCCCGAGCGGGCACCCCGGCTGATCGAGGAGGTGCTGCGCTACGAGCCGCCGGTGCATTTCCGGACCCGCAAGGCGCTCGGCGCGATCACGCTGGCGGGCGAGACAATCCCGAAAGGCGCGCCGATCATCCTGCTCTTTGCCGCCGCCAACCGCGATCCTGCCCGCTTCGACGACCCGGACCGCTTCGATCCCGATCGGCCGGACATTGAGCATTTCGGCTTTGGAGGCGGACTGCATTATTGTGTCGGCGCTCCACTCGCCCGCATCGAGGCAGAGATCGCCCTGGTAGCTTTAAGCCGCCGCCTTGTTGCCCCGCGGTTGATGCAGGACCCGCCCCCCTATCGGCCCGGCGCTTCCCTGCGCGGGCCCGAGCAGCTCGCTATCGGCATCGACGGGATCGCTTGATACGGGTGGGACACGCGGGGGGTTCTCAATCGTTAAAAGCCGGTGAAAACCGATGTTTCACGTGAAACATTTGTAAACCATGCCCGCCACCGGTTTACTGCGCGCGACACCCGTTTGCAATGACCAGTCCTGCCCCATCTTCTCCCCTGAGACGGGGCGAAGCCGTCCAAAGAAGCCCGCTGGTCGCGCGATGCTGCAGGGCTCATCCAGGCCTGCGCCCGGTACCCTGTTTCAGCGCCCTATGCCTGGTGCATCCGTGCCCTCGGGAACAGCCGCTTCGGCCACCCCCTCCCGGAAGGAGGCAGGACTGTCGGATCGACGGCCCGGGGGCGTCGGGCAGCTCTTGAGCATGGCGTCGCGTCCTGCACGCCCGGGAGACGCGCCCCTGCGCGGCTCACCCGGGTCGAGGCGTCCGCGGAGATGCATCAGCGCCGGCCCGAGAATAACCGCCCGGATATCCGCCTGATCGGCCACCTGCCGGGATGAGTTGGAACAGCGGTGGCTCGGGATGCCACGGAGTTTCGGCAGGGCTTCCTTCTATCTGCCGTGCACGATCAGTATTCCGCAGTCCGATAGGCTCTCAGTAGATCGGTCCGGTGCCGGGCGTTGGTGCCCCCAACTGGAGCGGCTCATCGTAAGCCTCACCGGGGTCCTCCGGGACGGCGGCGACATGCGGCGCGGGGCGGGCCGGAGGCGCCGAGGTGTAGGACGTCGCCGCGGGCAGGCGCGCGGGGGCGCGGGCGACCTGCGTCGGGCTCGCTGCCTTCGACATCGGCGAGACGCCGTAGGGATCGTCCTCCTCGATATCCACCGGGGCCTGCGGGGCCGCGGGCTGGCGCGGCGGCGGGACAGGGCGCGACAGGGGCCGCTCGGCGCCGGTGCCGAGCTGCGGCGTGAACTTGATCAGCGGCTTGCAGATCCGGCGCAATCCGCGCGGGTCGTGCCGGGCGAGGTCCACGTGGATGTGGTCATAGTGGAACACGTTGGAGCCGGGGGCCAGCACCGTCGTGAAGCGCTGGCAGGCCCCGAGGAAGATCTCGCGCAGGAAACCCTGCTCGGCCTCGGTGCCGTGCCAGCCGCCCTTCACGGTGATCACGTGCCCGTCGGCGAGCTTCACCGACATGAGATCGATGGCGTTGCCGAAGCCGTGCTCCGAGAGCTTGGCACCGGGCTGGTTGTTGCGGCCGCGGCAGGAATACGAGCCTGCGCTGATCTCCGCCACCGGCACGCCGAAGTAGAGGTTGGCGGCGGGCTGGATCGTGTCGGCGAGCCACGCCTCGGCTTCGGCCAGAGCCGGGCAGCCGAGCGTCATCCGCTGCTTGAGCACGACGGAGCCGCCGCCGAGCCGCGTCACCCGGAACGGCTGCTGCATGCCGCAGGGACCCGGGCCGTCCATCGCCGCCACCGGCGTGATGAACTCGGTGGGTTCCACCAGCTTCTTGGCCAAGCAGACCTGCTCGGCCTGATCGCGCCACGGTTCGCGCCGCTCGAAATGGTTGATCGAGCACGCGGTGAGCCCCGCGCCGAACAGCGCCAGGGCCGATAACAGGGATACGCCACGCCACATGACCCGGACGATGCGCATGGTCGCGTAAAGCGTTCGTCAACGGCGTTTCCGGAATGCCGCGCCCTGTGGCTCTGTTGACAGAGACCCCTTCTGGAGCACTGAATACAAAATGCTCTCGCTCCTCGACCTCCGCGCCCGCATCGCAGCCGGCACCCTGACGCCCACGGGCGCGATCGACCTCTGCCGCGCGGCGATCGCCGCGCGCGAGCCGGCGTTGCGCGCCCTGGTCACCCTCGACGCGGCGCCAGCGATTCCGGAGACGGGGCCGCTCGCCGGCATCGCGGTGGGCGTGAAGGACATCATCAACAGCGCCGGCCTGCCGACGCAGATGGGCTCGCCGATCTACCAGGGGTGGCACCCGCGGGGGGATGCCGCCGTGGTGGCGCGGCTGAAGAGCCTGGGCGCGGTGGCGCTGGCCAAGACCACCACCACAGCCTTCGCCAG
Organism: Methylobacterium phyllostachyos; assembly: GCF_900103445.1. Taxonomy (GTDB): domain Bacteria; phylum Pseudomonadota; class Alphaproteobacteria; order Rhizobiales; family Beijerinckiaceae; genus Methylobacterium; species Methylobacterium phyllostachyos. The sequence goes on from NZ_FNHS01000015.1 coordinate 45,240, forward strand.
CAGCGATCCGACCGCGACGGTCAACCCGCACGATCCCGGCCACACGCCGGGCGGCTCGTCGGCGGGCTCGGCCGCGGCGGTCGGCGCCGGGATGCTGCCGCTGGCACTGGGCACGCAGACGGCCGGCTCGGTGATCCGGCCCGCGAGCTATTGCGGCTGCGCGGCGGTGAAGCCGTCCTTCCGACTGATTCCGACCGTGGGGGTGAAGACGTATTCCTGGGCGCTCGACACGGTGGGCCTGTTCGCCGCCGGTGTGGCGGATGTCGCCCATGCCCTGGCGTTGGCGACCGGCCGGTCCGAGATCGCGGGGGCCGAGCCGGGATCCGCGCCCCGCATCGGCCTCGTCCGCCTGGATTTCGCCGAGGCGCCGGAGCCGGAAGCCGAGACCGCCCTGACGCGCGCCCGGCAGGCGGCCGAACGCGCCGGTGCGCAGGTGACCGACCTGGCGCTGCCGCCGGAACTGGCGCAGGCCTGGGAGCGCCACCGCATCATCCAGAACTACGAGGGCCGGCTGGCGCTTGCCTGGGAGTACGATACGCAGGCCGAGGCCTTGCCGCCGCTCGTTCGGGCGCATCTCGATGCGGGCGCGGCGATCGCCCCGTCCGTCTATGACGATGCCCGCCGCCATGCCCACCGGGCCCGGCGGGTGTTCAAGGACCTGTTCGCCGATTACGACGCGATCCTGACCTTTTCCGCGCCGGGGCCGGCCCCCGCGACGCTCGCCTCGACCGGGGATCCGCGCTTCAACCAACTCTGGACGCTGATGGGCGTGCCCTGCGTGAACGTCCCGGTGCCGGGGGACCGGCTCCCGATCGGCGTTCAGGTGATCGGCCGCTTCGGCGATGACGGACGGGCGCTCGCCGTGGCCCGGATGATCGAGGACGCCCTGCGCTAGCACGGCACACCGGGGTTCTCGAAGGCCGAGCCCTTCGGCGGGGCGTCGGGGCGAAGCCCCGATGATCGGACTTCGCCCGATTCCAGGGTTCCACCCTGCCCCCCCCGAAAGGTCTCAGACCTCTCGAAACCGGGACCTTACGTGCTCGACTGCTCGTGGAGGGTGTCCTCGACGTAGAGCTGCTCCAGCAGGACCTTGATCACCGCCATCAGCGGCAGCGCCAGGGCGATGCCCCAGAGCCCGAAGATCACGCCGAGGATCAGCTGGCCGGCGAAGATCGTGGCCGGGGGGATGTCGAGGGCGCGCTTCTGGATGAAGGGCGTGAGGCCATAGCTCTCGAGGCACTGCACGGCGAGGTAGACACCCACCGCGCCGATCACCGCCTTGGTGCCGGAGGCCAGCGCAGCGAGCACGATCACGATGCCGGCCACGAGCGGGCCGACCGTGGGCACGAAGGCGAGCAGGCCCGCCTGGAGGCCCAGGATCAGCGCGCCGCCGATCCCCAGGAAGGCCAACCCCGCCCAGGTGCACAGGAAGATCACCGCCATGATGATCAGCTGGCCGAACAGCCAGTGCCGCAGGGTCTCGCCGGCCCCGTCGAGGACCTGTGACGCCCGCCAGCGCTTCTGCGGCGGCACGAAGCGGACCACACCATCGCGGTAGGCCTTCGGATCGGCCGCGAAGGCGAGCCCCAGGAAGGCGATGACCAGAAGGTTGCCCAGGGCGTCGAACAGCCCGAGGATCACCGCTGCCGCCGGCCCCAGAACGCTGCCGGCATCCGAGACGATCGAGCTGCTGCCCTTCAGGAGGCCGTTGGCGAGGCCGCCGAGCCCGCCCTCGCGCTGCCCGGATTCCGTCGAGCCGTCCTTGCCGCCCCCCTGCGGGGCGAAGCTCGGCACGTCGATCCCGCGCTCGGAGAGCCAGCCGGTCACCGTGCCGGCCTGATCCTTGATCGTGGTGCCGAGGTCGCGCCCCTGCTGCACGATCGTGGCGCCGCCATAGCTGCCGAATCCGATGGCCGCGGCGGCAACCGCGAGGCTGGCGATGGTGAGCCTCAGAGACCTGGGCAGGGGCAGGACGCGACCAATCCCGCGTGTCAGCCCATCCAGGAAGACGCCGAGCAGCACGCCGGCGAAGATCAGGAGCAGCGTGCCCACCGACATCCAGGCCAGCGCCAGCGCCGCCGCGAAGCAGACGACCGCGATGCCCGATGCGGCGAGCGCCGCCGTCCCGCGCCAGGGCCCGACCGGGCCTTCGAAATCCTGAAGCTTCCTGTCCAACATCATCGCTCCCGCGCCGCGGCCCCACGAACGCCGCGGTTCCACCCGGGTCAAGTGCGCCCGGCGCCGGATGTGCGCGGGGCCACCAACCATTTCCGCGTGGAACACTGCGCTCGACCCGACCCTGGATGGGACCGTGAGGCATCTCGCGCGTTGGTTGCGGTTGCCCGGCCGATCGAGGCGCCGGCCTCTACAGGAGACACGCGATGAGCGACCATTACGGCGAGACGCCGGTCCGTTCCCTCGGCCCCGGCCACACGGTCGATGGCGTCGATCAGCTCAGCAGCGTGGTCCTGATGGGCATCGCCATCGCCGGGGGTGCGCTCGCGGTGCTGCTCAACGCGCTGATCGTGTAAGGCGGCTCAGCTCCAGCGGCCGGCCGCGGCGTCGTCCTGCGCGGTCGCCGCAACCCAGGTCCCGGTGGTGCCGTCGGCCAAGTGCTCGCGCTTCCAGAACGGCGCCCGGGTCTTCAGATAGTCCATCAGGAAGCTCGCCGCCTCGAAGGCGGCGATCCGATGGCTGGAGGCGGTGATCACCAGCACGATGCCGTCGCCCGGGTGCACCCGCCCATACCGGTGAATCACCCGCAGGGCCTGGAGTGGCCAGCGCGACATGGCCTCGTCGGCGACCCGGAGGATCTCGGCCTCGGCCATCCCGGGATAGTGCTCGAGTTCCAAAGCCGCCAAGCGGCCGTCTTCGTCCCGGCACAGGCCCGTGAAGGTGACGACGGCGCCGGCCCGGCCGCCGAGATCGGAGCCGATCCGGGCGATCTCGGCCGCGGTGTCGAAGGGCTCGGCCTGGATGCCGATGCTCGGAACGGGCGCGCTCATGTTCCGGTCCATACGGGTCGGGGACGGCTCCGGCCAGCCCCCCGGCCTGTCACACCCGATCGTGCCTCTATATGACACGCTCAGCCGCGCCCTGCCGGTTCCGGGATGCGTTGTCCCAGACCGTCGGTGGAGAAGGATATCCGTGTGACCCCCGATCTCATCCTGCCCTATGACGGCGTCCAGCCCGACTTTGCGAGCCGGCCCGTCTGGTGCGGCCGCGGTAGCACGGTGATCGGTGCGGCCCGTATCGGCGCGCAGGCCTGGATCGGCGACGACGCTGTCATCCGGGCGGATGGGCAGAGCGTCACCCTCGGCGAGCGGTTCTGGCTCGGCCATCGCTCCACCGTCCACATCGCCACCCTGGTGCGGGGCACCCAGGTCGGCGACCGCGTGACCGTCGGGCGCAACAGCGTCGTGCATGCCTGCACGGTCGGCTCGGATGTCGTGATCGAGGACGACGTGGTGATCCTCGACGGGGCGGAGATCGGCGACGGCGCCGTGATCGAGGCCGGATCGACCGTCTTCCCACGGGCTCAGCTGCCCGGCGGCTACGCCTATGCGGGAAGCCCGGCGCGGCCGAAGCAGAAGGTGAATGCCGACGACGTCGCGGAGCGCGCCGAGCGCCTGCGCGAGCGGATGGGCGACGGGCCCACTCCGCCCGCCGGAGATCCGCCCGAGGTCGAGCCCAGCGTGTTCGTGGCCCGCACCGCAACCGTGCGCGGACGGGTGAGCCTGGGCGCCGGGTCGACCGTGCTGTTCTGCTGCGACCTCAACGCGGAGGCCGGGCCAATCGTGATCGGCGCCGACACCAACATCCAGGACAACACCGTGATCCGCACCCGCGGCGAGGGCGTGGTGATCGGGCGCGACACGACGATCGCCCATAACGTGCGGATCGCCGACAGCCGGATCGGCGCCCGCTCGCTCATCGGGATCGGTGCGGCGATCGCCCCCGGCACCCTGATCGCCGACGACGTGATGTTGGCAGCGGGCGCGACCACGGATCCCGGACAGATCCTTGAGGCCGGCTACCTCTGGGGTGGCCGCCCGGCGCGAATCCTGGCGCCCCTCGATGCCGAGAAGCGCGCCACGATGATCCGCATCGTCGAGGGCTATTGCCGGCATGGGCGGGAGTACCGGGCAGCCCAGGAGGCGCTGAGTTAGGGCCGGCCATCGTCGCCCCTGCCACCCGCCACCTTCATCCTGGGGTGCGAACCGAGCAGGCCTCGGAGGAAACCTTCGGTGGATGGCGCGCCCGGGGGGGGGCCCTCAGGCTTCCGCCGTGCCCCGGGCCACCTCAGGATGGGGGCGGGCCCGGGATCTCTGTGCACCGCGCGTGGAGCATCCGGATTTCGCGGTCAGACAGGTTCCCGGCGTCGCACGGGGACGGGCCCGTTGATGCCGGGCCAGTCGGAATAGCCGTTGGCGCCGCCACCGTACCAATAGGCCTTCGGTGCCTCGGCCACGGGCGCGCCGGTGGCGAACCGCTCCACCAGATCGGGATTGGCCAGATAGGGCCGCCCGAAGCTGAAGAGATCGGCCCGGCCCGCAGCCAGCTCTTTCTCGGCGAGGTCGAGGGTGAGCCCGTTATTGCCGATATAGGCGCCCTTGAAGCGGTGGCGCAGCGCGGCGAGGTCCACCCCCTCCGGCGCGTCCCGGGTCTGCTGCGTCACGCCCTCGATCGCATGGACGTAGAGCAGGCCGAAGCCATTGAGCGCGTCGATATAGGCCCCGTAGGTGGCGTTCGGGTCCGAATCCAGGGGCGTCTCGCCGGGCTGCGTCGTGGCGGGCGAGATCCGGATGCCGACGCGTTCACCGCCGCCCCACACGTCGGTGACGGCCTGGACCACCTCAAGAGGGAAGCGCAGGCGGTTCTCGATGGAGCCGCCGTAACGGTCGGTCCGCCGGTTGGTCGAATCGCGGACGAACTGCTCCAGCAGGTAGTTGTTGGCCGAGTGGATCTCGACCCCGTCGAACCCGGCCCGCTTGGCGTTCTCCGCCGCCCGGCGATAATCGGCCACGATGCCCGGGATCTCGTCCGTCTCCAGGGCCCGCGGCGTCACGTGGGGCTTCATGCCCTCGCGGGTGAAGGCGGTCCCCTCCGGCTTGATCGCCGAGGCCGAGACCGGAGGTTTCCCGCCCGGCTGCAGGTCCGGATGCGAGATCCGACCGGTGTGCCAGAGCTGGAGGAAGATCAGCCCGTCATTGGCATGGACCGTCCGGACGATCCGGGACCAGCTCTCCACCTGCGCGTCGGACCAGATACCGGGCGTATAGGCGTAGCCCACGGCCTGGGGCGAGATGTTGGTTGCCTCCGCGATGATCAGGCCGGCGCTCGCCCGCTGGCCGTAATAGTCGGCGGCGAAATCCGGCGGCACGCCGTCATTGTCCGAGCGGCTGCGGGTGAGCGGCGCCATCACGATACGATTTTTGAGGTTCAGGGCACCGATCGTGACGGGCTGAAGGATCGGACTGTTCGGCATCGGGGCTCCCGCTCCGGGCTGCAGGTGGACGGGCGCCAGTGCTTGCGACACCGCATCGTCACGAAGCGCCGGAGCGCCCCGCCGAGCCGACAACCCAGCACGACCGGGGCGGGGTTCCGCGGAGGATGCGCATCTCCGACGCACCCCTCGGCGAATCGTCGACAGACCGGAACTTGGCCGCACCGCGCCAGGCTTAACCGAAACGATGGCCGCGTTCGGCCCTCACCTCACCAACATGTGGAGCTCCTCGCCATGAAGGCACTGTGCTGGCACGGCCGCAACGATATCCGCTGCGACACGGTCCCGGACCCGAAGATCGAGGATTCCCGCGACGTGATCATCAAGGTGACGAGCTGCGCGATCTGCGGCTCGGACCTCCACCTGATGGACGGGCTGATGCCCACCATGGAGAGCGGTGACGTGCTCGGCCATGAATTCATGGGCGAGGTCGTCGAGGTCGGCCAGGGCTTCACCAAGTTCAAGAAGGGCGACCGGATCGTCGTGCCCTTCAACATCAATTGCGGCTCATGCCGGCAGTGCAAGCTCGGCAACTACTCCGTGTGCGAGCGCTCGAACCGCAACGCCGAGATGGCGGCGGCGCAATTCGGCTACACGACCGCCGGGCTGTTCGGCTATTCGCACCTCACCGGCGGCTACGCGGGCGGACAGGCCGAGTACGTGCGCGTGCCCATGGCGGACGTCGCGCCCATGACGGTGCCGGACGGCATGGACGATGAGTCGGTCCTGTTCCTCACCGATATTCTGCCCACCGGCTGGCAGGGCGCCGAGCACTGCGAGATCCAGGGCGGCGAGACCATCGCGATCTGGGGTGCGGGGCCGGTCGGCATCTTCGCGATCCAGTCGGCCAAGATCATGGGCGCCGAGCGTATCATCGCCATCGAGACGGTGCCCGAGCGCATTGCGCTCGCCCGAAAGGCGGGGGCCACCGACGTCATCGACTTCATGAACGAGGACGTGTTCGAGCGGATCAAGGAGATCACCAAGGGCCAGGGCGCCGACGGCGTGATCGACTGCGTCGGCATGGAGGCGAGCGCCGGCCATGGCGGCATCACCGGCATGCTCTCCACGGTGCAGGAGAAGCTCACCGCCACGGAGCGGCCCTACGCGCTGGCCGAGGCGATCAAGGCGGTCCGTCCCTGCGGCATCGTCTCGGTGCCCGGCGTCTATGGCGGGCCGATCCCGGTCAACATGGGCTCGATCGTGCAGAAGGGCCTGACCCTGAAGAGCGGCCAGACCCACGTGAAGCGCTACCTTGAGCCGCTGACCAAGCTGATCCAGGAGGGCAAGATCGACACGACCCTCCTGATCACGCACCGCTCGCAGAACCTCGAAGAGGGGCCGGATCTCTACAAGACCTTCCGTGACAAGAAGGACGGCTGCGTGAAGGTGGTGTTCCACCTCTGAACCGGCAGGGGCGAACGCCCCGAAGCGGGAACGAAGCGCGCTCTCCACCGAAGCGGCCACCGGTTCCGCGCTGGGGAGCGCGCCGAGACAAAAGCCGAGAGCCGTGCGCGGTTGCAACGCGATCCGGCACGGCTCCAACAGGCAACCGGGCGGCGGTGAACCGCCCGGTTGCCCATGATGCCGCCCTGTGCCGAACCGGATTGCGTAGGCCGCCACCGGCACGCCTCATGGGTGTGGAGGCATGACGTCTGTCCTGCTGCGCAGATCCGGATCTTAGGCCCCGCAGCGATAAGCGCCCCACGCATGCCTGCTCTTCATTCGCCCACAACGTGTATCACTCCGGATTGCCCGCTACTTATAGAATAAAAGCCGGCGCATATTTGATTTGTAATGATTTTAATCTAGCTGCTCGATATCTATTTTATAATGATAACGAGATGCTACGCCATCAAAACAATCTTATAAAACTCAGATTTCCCCAAATTTGATTTGCTTACCTTGAAATTTTCAAAATGTGATACCAGATTCCACGCCCGACGCGTATTGTTATCTATGATTCAAGGATCCGTCTCGATCCTCGAGAGAGGCAACACTGCGGAGGGAGGATTATTTCTAATGGCCATCATGTTCGATCGAAGCATCACATCGAAAATCAAGGCTTTGGACCGCTCTCAAGCTGTCATCGAGTTCAACCTCGATGGAACGATCCTGACGGCCAACCAGAATTTCTGTGATGCGCTCGGCTATCGACTCGAGGAGATCCGCGGCAAGTCGCACGCCCAACTCGTTGATCTGGCCTATCGCGACAGCGAGGCCTACCGGGCGTTCTGGGCAGCGCTGCGGGGCGGCACGTTCCAGGCGGGCGAGTTCAAGCGCATCGGCAAGGACGGGCGCGAGGTCTGGCTCCAGGCCACCTACAACCCGATCCTCGGCCGCGGCGGCAAGCCGGTCCGGGTTGTCAAGTTCGCCAGCGACGTCACCGAGCAGGTGCAACGCACGATCGCCTACGAGGGCCAGATCCAGGCTATCGACCGCTCGCAGGCCGTGATCGAATTCAAGGTCGATGGAACGATTCTCACCGCCAACGAGAACTTCCTCACCGTTATGGGCTACCGCCTTGAGGAGATCGTCGGCCGGCACCACAGCCTGTTCATCGAGGCCGCGGCTCGTGACAGCGCCGACTACCGAACCTTCTGGAGCCGCCTGGCCAGCGGCCAGTACGAGATGGCGGAGTTCCGGCGCGTCGCCAAGGACGGCCACATCGTCCACATTCAGGGATCGTACAATCCGGTCTTCGACCGCGACGGGCGGCTTCTCAAGATCGTCAAGTTCGCCACCGATGTCACCGAGCAGGTGGTCCGCACCATCGCGTATGAGGGGCAGATCAAGGCCATCAACCGGTCGCAGGCCGTGATCGAGTTTGCCGCCGACGGGACGATCCTCACGGCGAACGAGAACTTCCTCACCGTGCTGGGCTATCGCCTGGACGAGATCGTCGGCCGTCATCACAGCCTGTTCATCGAGCCGGCGGCCCGCGAGAGCCCGGAATACCGCACCTTCTGGAGTCGTCTGGCCGGCGGTCAGTACGAGATGGACGAGTTCCGGCGCGTCGCGAAGGACGGCCATATCGTCCACATCCAGGGATCGTACAATCCGGTCTTCGACCGCGACGGGCGGCTCCTCAAGATCGTCAAGTTCGCCACCGACGTCACGCCCCTGGCGCAGGATCGGGAGCACCGCGCCGAGCTGCAGGGCGCCATCGTGCGCGATCTGAACGCCATCGCGGAAGCCTCGTCGAGCGTTTCCCAGCAGGCCGAGCAGGCGGCAAGCTCCTCGACACAGGTCTCCAGCGAGATCCAGGCTGTTGCCTCCGGAGCCGAAGAACTCGCAGCCTCGGTCTCTGAGATCAGCGGTCAGGTGGTGCAGGCCTCGCAGATTTCCGGACAGGCGGTCGATCAGGCGAAGGCGACGCAGGCGATCATCGGCGGCCTCAGCGAGGCGGCCACACAGATCGGCGAGGTCGTGGCGCTGATCCAGAGCATCGCGGCGCAGACGAACCTGCTCGCGCTCAACGCCACCATCGAGGCCGCGCGCGCCGGCGACGCGGGAAGGGGCTTCGCGGTGGTCGCCGCCGAGGTGAAGGAGCTGGCGAACCAGACGGCCCGGGCGACCGAGCAGATCGGCTCGCAGATTGCCGGGACCCAGGACGCCACCCGGGAGGCCGTGGAGGCAATCGGCGCGATCCAATCCACGATCGTGCGGCTCAATGAGGTCGCCAGTGCGATCTCCACGGCCGTGGAGCAGCAATCCGCCGTCACGCGCGAGATGTCGGCGAACATGCAGACGGCGGCACAGGGGGTCGGTGCAATCACCAGCGGCCTGGGCCTCATCGCCCAATCGGCCGTGGAGGCGGACCAAGCCACGCAGAAGCTGCGCACCGCCGCCCAGAGCCTCGCATAACCACCGGCCACAACCGTCGGTGTTGACGACCCTACGCCCTGCGCCGAGAAGGCGCGGGGTCCCGGATACGGGACCGGGATGGGCGGGACTGCGCGATGTGCAACCTCTACAGCCTGCGCACCGGCCCGGCGGCTTTGCGCCGCGCCTTCGGGATCGCGGACGACCGCACCGGCAACCTGCCGCCCCTGCCGGCGATCTTCCCCGACCAGATGGCCCCGGTGGTGCGCAACGGTGCGGCCGGCCGGGAGCTCGCGATGCTGCGCTGGGGCCTGCCTGGCCCGAAGGCGTTCGGCGAGCAGCCCATCACCAACGTGCGCAACGTCGCGAGCCCGCATTGGCGGCCCTGGCTTGGGCCGGCGCACCGCTGCCTCGTGCCGGCAACCGCGTTCAGCGAGTATGCCGACACGAAGCCGCGCAAGACCCCGGTCTGGTTCGCCCTGGAGGAGGACAGGCCGCTCTTCGCGTTCGCGGGGATCTGCCGGCCCTGGACCGGCGTGCGCGGGACGAAGCGCGAGAACCCGGACCGCGTTGAGGCCGAGCACATGCTGTTCGCCTTCCTGACCACGGAGGCAAACGGCGTCGTCGGCCCGGTTCACCCGAAGGCGATGCCGGTCCTGCTCACGAGCCCGGAGGAATGGGCAACCTGGCTCGAAGCCCCGACCGCGGAGGCGCTCCGTCTCCAGCGTCCGCTATCGGATTCGGCGATGCGGGAGGTCGCCCGCGGCCCGCGCTCCGACGGGCCCGAATCGGAGTCGGACGGGACCTGACGTCCGGCCGCGATTACTGAACCGGGCCGCCGTCGCGCGCCTGGAGCAGGCGGATCGCCTCGGCCAGGACCGCGTGCAGATCCGCTGCGCCCTGCGCGCTGAGCGGCAGGCCGACCCGCTGGCCGTGGATCGTGTCGAGCACGACCATGGCGAGATCCTCGCCGATCAGCAGGCTGGGCTTCGGCAGGCAGAGCGGCAGGACGAAATCGCCCTCCGCTTGACCCAGCACGTCCACCGCATCGGTCGGGCGGAAAGGGGGTTTTGCGTCGGTCATCGGGGCTCTCCCCTGTCATCCCGGTCCGGCAGGCGCAGCGACCGGACCGTCAGCGTGTCGATCTCAAGCGACCCGACCTCCAGCGCCCCTACACGGGCGCGGCCGACCGACAGGCGGCCGATCGCGAAGGCCCCGATCGCCACCGCCCCGAAGGCCGCGGCTCCGAGCGCGAGCGCGCCCAGCGCCGAGGCGCCCATCGCCCCGGCCCCGACGGCGCCTGTCCCGAGCACCGCCGTGTCCTCTGTGAGGGGCGCAGCCGCGCGCCCACGCCTATCCTGGGGCATCCTCGATGCGCGCATGCGGCCCCCTCTCGCGGCGGTTCGGAGGGCCTGTATAGCCGATGTTAACCGGGCTTTCACGTGATCCGGCCGACGCTGGCGCCTCTTCAACCGCGCATCCGCTTGAGCCGAGAGGACGCCGCCCGTGTCGCACCTGCTCCAGCCCCTCGCGATCTTCGCCTGCGGCTGCCTGCTGATCCATGCGGGTCGCGCCTATGCCCGCGCCACCACGATGCTGCTCTCGGCCACCGCCCTGACGCTGAGCGTGACGCTGGGCACCCTGCTCTGCCAGCGGATCGGTCAGTAGAGCCGCGTCCGGTAGGCATCGGCGATCGAGGCCTCGGCCTCCACGACCGTCGCGGCCGCGGTCTGCTCGGCGAGGATGCGGCCGAGGCTCGGGAAGGTATCGCGCGGGACGTGCCGCGCCGGGTCCCACAGCTGCGAGCGGATGATCGCCTTGCCGCACTGGAAGAACGCCTCCCGCACCTGCACCAGCAGGCCGGCTTTCGGCACCTTGCCGTCGGCCACCAGGGGTTCGAGCAGGGCCGGATCCCGCGCCAGGGCGGCCGTGCCGTTCACCCGCAGGGTCTCGTTGATCCCCGGTACGAGGAAGATCAGCCCGAGCCCAGGGCACCCGAGCAGGTTGACGAACGTGTCGATCCGGTTGTTGCCGCGCCGGTCCGGGATCACCAGGGTGCGGTCATCGGGGACGGCCACGAAGCCAGGGGCGTCCCCGCGGGGGCTGGCATCGACGTTGCCGGCCGCATCGGCGCTGGCCACCACCAGGAAGGGCGAGAGGGCGATGAACCGCCGCGCATAGGCGTCGAGGTGGTCCAGCACCTTGTGGGCGGCGAGCGGTCCCACGGCGCCGAACTGCGCGCGCAGATCCGCTTCATCACAAGCCGCGGGGGAAGCGGGCGTTACAGCATCCATCGGCACCTCATCGCGCAGAGCCTCGAACTCACGCGGCGGAGGAGGCAACGTCAAGGCCAGACCCGGATCGCCACCGGGCGCCGCAGCAGGTCCCGATCCGAGGTGATGGTGCAGCCCTCGGTCCGCAGGCTGGCATAGGTGAGGAGCGCCGTGTCGCCGACATCGTCGAAATTGCGCCCCTTCGCGTCCGGATCGAGCAGCGACGGGTAGGCGATCAGCGGTCCGGTCGCGGTGCAGGGATCGTCGTAGAGGGTCGCGCCCGCAACGAGCAGGCGGGGCTGGTCCCAGGTGATCAGGTCGCGGGAGCTGGTCCAGTAGAAGCCCGATCGCGAAAAGCCGTCACCGGCCTTGGCCATGAACACCGCGATCCAGGCGCCCGAGCCCCGGTGCCGGACCACGGCGCCGACCGGCCCCGGGAACGGCCCGACCGGCTGGCAGGTGGCGGGTTTTGGCACAGGTGCCCGATAGGGATCCGGGAAGGCGGCGGTGAAGCCGGTGCCGGTCCAGGCCCGCCAGCGGGTCGGGTCGGCGGGATCGTCGCTGCGGAACAGGCAGACGCCCGCCTCCTGATCGCTCCCCGGGCGGCTCCAGCCGGTGGTCGAGGCAAGGAAGTAGCGCCAGCGCCCGTCCGCCACGATGTTCGACGGGTTGAAGAAACCCCGGTGGTGCCCCTGGTCGATCTCCTGCCGGAACGGAGCGCCGGCCACCACGACGGGTGGGTGTTTACGCGTGAAGCTGCGGCCACCATCCGCGGAGGCGGCGGCCGTGATCGTGTTGTACCAGCAGGCCATGTAGGTGCCCGCCGGGCAGCGGCCGGGATGCTCGTTGGCCTGATACTCGTGGTGGAGGAGCGCGGCGACGTGGGTGCCGTCCTCGGTCCAAGTGGCGGTGATCCAGGAGCGGTCGTCGTAGGCGGCCGGGTCCGACTTCTCGCCGGAATCGAGCACGATTGTGCAGTCGAGCTTCAGATGGTCGAGATCCGGGCCCCGCAGAGCCCGGTTGCGGTAATGCATGCCGTAGAGCGCCACCGCGCCGGACGCTTCGCGGAAGGCGCGGGCCGGGGCGTCCGGAACATCGGCGCCGTCGCAGGCATCGCGGCCGGCCTTGAAGACGATCGACGGCGGGCCGACCAGGGTGAGGGCCGAGAGCGGGGGATCGGATGCGGCAAGGGCTGGGAAAGGTAAGATGGCGAGGAGCAGCAGTGCCGGACATGTGAAGCGCGACGCCCTCCCTCCCCCCTTTGCGGGGGAGGGTGGCCCCTGCGTCAGCAGGGGTCGGGAGAGGGGAACCCGGCTTCCGAAAGGACCGCGACCTTCGTGAAGGCCAAGGTCTTCTTCTGCACCGTCGCTCCCCTCTCCCGACCCGCTTCGCGGGCCACCCTCCCCCGCAGAGGGGGGAGGGATAGTCCCGCGGCGATCCCCGACGACCCGATCCGCCAAGCCCATGGCACCTATCCGGCTGCGTCCCGGCCGCGCCTGGACAAACAGGCTGAGATTCGCTTGAGAACCATTACAGAGTGCTTGCACTTCACTGGCCCGCCAAGAGTCTCCCATGGTTCTCCTGATCCTCGGGCTCGTGCTGTTCCTCGGCACGCATGCCTTCTCGATGGCCCGTACCCGGCGCGCCGCGATCGTCGGCCGGATCGGCGAGAACCGCTACAAGCTCGGCTACACCGCCCTGTCGCTGCTCGGGCTCGTACTGATTGGAATCGGCTTCCACGATTACCGGCTGAATGGCTACATCCAGGTCTGGGATCCGCCGGTCTGGACGCGCCACCTCGCGCTGACGCTGGTGCTGCTCGCCTTCATCTGCCTCGCCGCCGCCTACCTGCCGGGCCATATCCGCGCCAAGGCCAAGCATCCGATGCTGCTCGCCGTGAAGATCTGGGCGACGGCGCATCTGCTGGCCAACGGTGATCTCGGCTCAATGCTGCTGTTCGGCGGCTTCCTGGCCTGGGCGGTGACGGCGCGGATCAGCGCCAAGCGCCGCGCCCTCGCGCCGGGAGCGGTGGCAGCTCAGCATGGCGGTCCCGCGGCGGCACCCCATGGCTGGCGCAACGACATCCTGGCGGTGGTGATCGGCACCGCTGCGTGGTTCGTCTTCGCCCGCTACCTGCACTACCCGGTGATCGGCGTGCCGGTCTGGCCGGGCACGACGGCCTGACTGTCGCCAACCCGGCGCCCGTGTGTTAGGCGCGGGGCCCGATCGCGCTACGAGGTGGGCCGCCGGCAGGGGTGGCCCGGGATTGAATGGCCGAGAACAACGAGTTCCTTCGCGAAGTCGACGAGGATTACCGCCGCGACCGGATCCTCCAGATCTGGAAGCGCTACAGCGGCGTGATCATCGCGCTCGCCGTGCTCCTCGTGGCCGGTGTCGCGGGCTGGCGCTACTGGCAGGCCCAGCAGCGCGCCGCCGCCGAGACGGCTTCCGTCCAGTTCGACGACGCCAACCGCCTCGCCAAGGACGGCAAGGTCGCGGAGGCCGACAAGGCGTTCGACGCCATCGAGGCGCAGGCCCCCGCCGGTTACCGGCTGCTCGCCCGCTTCCGCGCGGCGGCCGAGACCGGCAAGCGCGACCCGGCGGCGGGCGCGGCCGACTTCGACAAGCTCGCCGACGATACCGGCCTCGGCGACGGCCTGCGCGACCTCGCCCGCCTGCGCGCGGCCCTGCTGCGGCTCGACGGGCCGAACCCGGATCCGGCGCTCGCCAACCTCCAGGGTCTGGCCGCCGGCACGCCGTTCCGCCACACTGCCCGTGAGATGCTGGGGCTGGCCGCCCTGAAGAAGGGCGACTACGAGGAGGCCGGCCGCTGGTTCGACCAGATCGTGGCCGATCCCGAGACCCCGCGGGCCCTGCGCGATCGGATCGAGGTCTACGCGGCCATCGTGGCGGGTGGTCCCGTCACAGTGACCGAGGCCAAGCCCGAGCCCGCCGCACCGCCCCCGCCGATCACGCGCTGATTTCTTCGAACTTTTCGAGACCTATCATGGACATGCCGACCGTCGCGATCGTCGGGAGGCCGAACGTCGGCAAATCGACCCTGTTCAACCGCCTCGTGGGCAAGAAGCTCGCGCTGGTCGATGACCGCCCGGGCGTGACCCGCGACCGGCGCGAGGGTGACGTCACCTTCGGCGGCCTCCAGTTCCGGGTGATCGACACCGCCGGCCTTGAGGAAGCGGACGAGAAGACCCTCACCGGCCGGATGCGGATGCAGACCGAGGCGGCGATCCTGGCCGCCGACGTGGTGCTGTTCGTGATCGATGCTCGCGCTGGTGTGCTGCCGGCCGACCAGCCCTTCGCCGAACTGGTGCGCCGGGCCGGCTGCCCGGTGATCCTGATCGCCAACAAGGCCGAGGGCGGCACCGGTCTCGCCGGGGCCTACGAGGCCTTCACCCTCGGGCTCGGCGACCCGATCCCGTTTTCGGCGGAGCACGGCGAGGGCCTGGGCGAGTTGCACGAGGCGCTCAAGGGCGTCCTGCCCCAGCGTGACGACGAAGATGAAGACGCCGACGCCCCCGGCGGCCGTTCCCTCAAGGTTGCCATCGTCGGCCGGCCGAATGCCGGCAAGTCGACCCTGATCAACCGCATGCTCGGCGAGGAGAGGCTGCTCGTCGGCCCCGAGGCCGGCATCACCCGCGACTCGATCTCTCTGGACTGGGAGTGGCGCGGGCGGCGGATCAAGCTCCACGACACGGCGGGCATGCGCCGCCGGGCCCGGATCGACGACAAACTCGAAAAACTCGCGGTCTCGGACGGCTTGCGCGCCGTGCGCTTCGCCGAGGTGGTGGTGGTGCTCCTCGACGCCACGATCCCGTTCGAGAAGCAGGATCTCACCATCGTCGATCTCGTGGAGAGCGAGGGCCGCGCTTTGGTGATCGGCCTCAACAAGTGGGACCTCGTGGCCGACCAGCCGGGTCTGCTCAAGCAGTTGCGCGAGGATTGCACCCGGCTGCTGCCGCAGGTGCGCGGCGTTGCGGTGGTGCCGCTCTCCGGGCTGGCCGGCGACGGTGTCGACAAGCTGATGCAGGCGGTGGTCCAGGCCTCGGAGGTCTGGGACCGGCGCATCTCGACCTCGCGCATCAACGACTGGCTGAACGAGGCGACCTCGCGCAATCCGCCCCCGGCGGTGTCGGGCCGGCGGATCAAGATCCGCTACGCCACGCAGGTGAAGAGCCGGCCGCCGCATTTCGCGCTGTTCGGCAACCAGCTGAACGCCCTGCCGAAATCCTACACCCGCTACCTCGTGAACGGCCTGCGCGAGGCGTTCGACCTGCCGGGCACGCCGATTCGCCTGTCCTTGCGGACCTCGCAGAACCCGTTCGACAAGGGCTGATCCGGGATACCGGGCGAATCGCGCCGTCCTTGCGAGCGGAGCGAAGCAACCCAGTCGGCGCTACGTTCACGGATGTCGCGCAACCGCGGGTCCCTTCTCCCCGGGCGTGATGACGGTGCGAGTCTTCAGCCGAGGTTCCGCAAGCCCCTTCAGCGGGCCGCCTTTGCAATCCAGTCCACTGCCGCTGCCAGCGCGGCGCGCTCGTCCTTCCCTTCAGCCAGCGCGCCTTCGTAGGCAGCGAGCTGGCCGTCCGCGCTCGTTCCCTCCGTGACGATGGTCCGGGCGCGGTCGACGTCGGCGGCGCAGTCCAGGGCTTCGGCATCCTCCTCCACCAGGGCGAGCACCGCTTCCAGCGCCTCAGCGAACGGAACGGCTTCGCCCCGCGCCTCATCGATCAGCGTCGCCTGGACACCGCTGTGCTGGGCGCGCCAGAGATTCTCCGAAGCCAGGGCCCGCGAGACGCCGTCGAGCCCGGCATGGAGGTCCGGCCGGCGCACACAGAGCCGCACGAGGCAGCGGAACAGCGCGGCGATGCAGAGCGAATCGTCGAGCCGCGTGCAGGCATCGGCGATGCGCAGTTCCAGGGTCGGGAACTTGATCGAGGGGCGCAGGGACCACCACAGGAAGCTTGCATCCGCGATGGCGCCCGAGCGGGTCATGATGTCCACGAATCGCGCATGGGCGGCCGAGTCCGAAAAAATCTCCGGCAGGCCGGTGCGGGGCAACTCGCCGAACACGCTGAGCCGGTAGGCGCGCAAGCCCGTCGCCTCGCCCTGCCAGAACGGCGAGGAGGCCGACAGGGCGAGCAGCAGCGACTGGAACGGCAGCAGCCGGTTCATCAGGTCGATGCGGGCGTCCGGGTCCGGCACCTCCACGTGAACATGCATGCCGCAGATCAGCGCTCGCCGGGCCGCGATGCCGACATCCGACAGGATGCCCTGGTAGCGCGCCCCGTCGGTGGCAGTCTGGCGCGACCAGCGGGCCAGGGGATGGGTGCCGCAGGCCAAAAGCAGCAGGCCGTTCTCGGCAGCGATGCCGGCGAGCTGCGCCCGCTGGCCGCCAAGGTTCTCCCGGGCGGCCGCCACGTCGGTGAGCGGCGGTGTGCAGACCTCGACCTGCGCGGCCACCAGCTCGCGCCCGGTCTCGGGCAGCTCGGCCTCTACCCGCGCGTGGAAGGCCGCGAGGTCGCCACGCGGCGTGCCGCGGGTCTCGGCATCGGCGAGGAAGTATTCCTCCTCGATGCCGAAGCGGTAGCTGGGGGCGCTCATCGTGGTCTCCGGCGGTCCAGCCCATGGAGATAGCGGGCGCAGCGATTGTTTCGACGGCTGCGGATGCCGCTATGCGGAATGCACCGGAACGCCAAGGACGCGGGAGACGCTCGCCATCTTGTCGTCGAAGGTGATCAACGTCGCCGAGACGCGCCGGCAGAGAGCGATGTTGAGGGCGTCGGGCGTCCGGAGCGTCAGATCGAGCCGTCGGAGGAACGAAGCGGCGGCGGCAACGTCGGAGGCAGCGAGATCGACACGTTCCGCAACATCGTCGAGCCATTGGTCCAGAGCAGCGAAGGCAGCCCTGGCGTGGTCGCGCCCAATCTCGCCCGTTCGCACCCGCCGCCCCAGGGCCGAGGCGAACTCAGCCGTGGCGAAGTCGCTGACGACAGGGATGGGAGCCAGAGTCCTGAAGAGGGCGTCCGCGCGTGCCGTCAGCGCATCATCCGTCAGCAGCGCGACGAGAACACTGGCGTCGAGATAAGCCCTTACCACTCGTCGTCGCGCAGACGGCTGACGAGTCGCCCGGCATTGTCTCCGGCCGTCGTCATCGGCACCCGGCGAGCCGCCAGCCAATCGAGGTCGGAACCCTGTATCGGGCGTCCATGGGTGCGGATCGGATTAAGCGTCGCCACAGGGCGACCATCGCGGGTGATCACGACGCCTTCGCCCGCAAGCGCGCGATCGATCAGATCGGCAAGGTTCTGCGTCGCGTCCTGAACGCTGTGCTCGCTCATAGGCGGACGATAGGAAACGGACCCAACGCTTGTCCAGCTGTTCAGCCCGCCCGCAGCGCCCCGCCGACAAGCCAAGCGGGATCGAACCAGCGATCGGCCTCGCCGTCATAGGGCAGACGCGTGATGTCCCAGTTCTGGATGTACTTGGCATAGACATTCCACACCGCGATCCCGCCGCCGACGAAGATCCGCCGGCCAGGATAGCGCTTGAGCACCTGCTCCGGGTCCTCGTGGCTGCGGATCACATCGATGGTGCGGTCCTTGAAGGCGAATTCGGGGACCGAGGCCACGGTCTTCGGCCCGGCGATCAGCACGTGGCCCATGGTCAGCGCAAAGAAGCGCGTCACGTCCTCCACGAAGAGCGGGTCGGTGTTGCCCTCCCAGGGCAGGTGCCCGTTCAGGCCGAGCTGGCCCCGCAGGCCGATCGCACAGATGCAGCGGACGTCGATCATCGCAAATCCCAAACTCGGCGGGCTCTGCCCGCCACCCGCCGGGGCCTCAGGCCCCGGACCCCTTTACTCGGGCGCGCGGAAGCGCAGCACCCGGTCGGCGGGGAAATCGTAGAGCGCACCGGTCTCGGTCCAGTCCGGGCTGGCGAGGCGCACGAAGTGGGGCGCCAGCTCCTCCGGGGTCCGGAGCGTCTCGGGATCCTCGCCGGGCATGGCCGAGCGGCGCATGCCGGTCCGCAGGGGGCCCGGGTTGACGAGCATCGCCCGGATGGCCGTGCTCTCGTTCTCGGCCGCGTAGGTGCGCACCAGGGCCTCCAGCGCCGCCTTGGAGACCGAGTAGGGTCCCCAATAGGGCCGGCACTTCGAAGCCGCCCCCGACGAGACGAAGATCGCCCGGCCGGCATCCGACATGCGAAGCAGCGGATCCAGCGAGCGGATCAGGCGCCAGTTGGCCGTGACGTTCACGTCCATTACCTGCCCCCAGATCTTCGGGGTGATGTGGCCGATCGGCATGAGCGCACCGAGGATGCCGGCATTGGCGATCAGGATGTCGAGGCGCTTCCAGCGTTCGTTGATCGCCGCGCCCAGCCGGTCGATCGCCTCGTAATCGACGAGGTCGAACGGCACGAGGGTCGCGCTGGAGCCCGCGGCGCGGATCGCGTCGTCCAACTCCTCCAGGGCGCCGACCGTGCGGGCGACCGCGATGACGTGCGCGCCGGCCCCGGCGAGCGCCAGGGCAGCGGCGCGCCCGATGCCGCGGGATGCGCCGGTGACGACCGCGACGCGGCCTTCCAGGGGTCTCTGAGACTCAGCCATGCGCAGGACCTAGCGCATTCTCACCCGATGGGTCGAGGAATCGGTTTCAAAAGGTCTGTGACCTTTTGCGGGTGCAAGGCGGAGCCCTGCGACAAACACAGGGGCGCTGCCCCTGGACCCCGCCAAAGGGCCCGCCCTTTGGGAACCCGGGACTCGTCAGTCCGCCTCGGCCAGCATGGCGAAGCGCTTCGGGCCGGCAATGGAGAGGTCCGTCAGGCCGGTCGGATACTCGCCCGTGAAGCAATGGTCGGTGTATTGCGGGCAGGCCGCGTTCCGCTCTTCCTCGCCCATGGCCCGGTAGAGGCCGGGGATCGACAGGAAGGCGAGAGAGTCCGCGCCGATATACTTGCGCATGCCCTCAAGGTCGTGGGTCGCGGCGAGCAGCTTCTCGCGCTCCGGCGTGTCGATCCCGTAGAAGTCCGGATAGGTGATCGGCGGCGAGGCGATCCGGAAATGGACCTCCGCGGCGCCGGCCTCGCGCATCATCCGGACAATCTTCACCGAGGTGGTGCCGCGGACCAAGCTGTCGTCCACGAGGACGATGCTCTTGCCCTCGATCGCCGCACGGTTGGCCGAGTGCTTCATCCGCACGCCGAGTTCGCGCACCGACTGGGTCGGCTGGATGAAGGTCCGGCCGACATAGTGGTTGCGGATGATCCCCATCTCGAACGGGATCCCGGTCTCCTGCGCGAAGCCCAGGGCCGCCGGTACGCCCGAATCCGGCACGGGCACCACAATATCGGCAGCCACGCCGGCCTCGCGGGCCAGCTCCCGGCCGATCGCCTTGCGCACCCCGTAGACGCTCTTGCCGTTCACCACGGAATCCGGCCGGGCGAAATAGATGTACTCGAAGATGCAGGGCCGCATCGGCACCGCGTCGGCGAAGCGGATCGACTCGATCCCCTCCTCGGAGATCACCACGATCTCGCCGTTCTCGATGTCGCGCACGAAGCGGGCGCCGATGATGTCGAGCGCGCAGGTCTCCGAGGCCAGCATGTAGCGGCCGTCGAGCTCCCCCAGCACCAGCGGGCGGATGCCCATCGGGTCGCGGGCGCCGATCAGCTTCTTGTTGGTCAGCGCCACGATCGCGTAGGCGCCCTCGATCGCCTGCAGCGCATCGATGAAGCGCTCGATGATCCGCGGCTTCCGGGAGCGGGCCGCGAGGTGCAGGATCACCTCGGTATCAGAGGTCGATTGGGTGATCGCGCCGTCGCGCACGAGGTCGCGGCGGATCGACAGCGCATTGGTCAGGTTGCCGTTATGGGCGACCGCCAGCCCGCCGCTGGCGAGTTCCGCAAACAGCGGCTGCACGTTGCGCAGGATCGTCCCGCCGGTGGTCGAGTAGCGCACGTGGCCGATGGCGGCGCGCCCCTTGAGACGGGCGATGGTCTCGCCGTCCGAGAAGGAATCGCCCACGAGGCCGGGGCGCCGCTCGGAATGGAACACCGTCCCGTCGAAGGAGACGATGCCGGCCGCCTCCTGGCCCCGGTGCTGCAGGGCGTGCAGGCCGAGCGCCACGATGGCCGAGGCCTCCGGATGCCCGAAGATGCCGAAGACGCCGCATTCCTCGCGGAGCGTGTCGCCGTCGAGATTGAAATCGGCGCTGGGATTGGTGGCGTGTGACATGAGGCGGTCGATCACTCACGAGTCCCGGCGGCGACGGGCCGGCGCGCCGGTCGTCGCGGATACAATCCGTTCGCTACCGGACCCGCTATCTAGGCGTTCCACGCGACGGAACCTACGGCGAATACCGCAGATCAGCGTCGCGTCGGGGTCGGCGCGGTCTCGGTGCGGCGCTGCGGCGCCGGGTCGGTCTCGGCGGGGGCGTCGGCCGCCTCGTTGGGCGGCGTGACGGTCTTCGGCTTCTTGAACTGCTTCAGGAAACCTTCCGGATTCTCGGGCAGCTGCGCCACCAGGGCGTCGCCGGATTTCTCCAGCATCGGGCGTGAGCGCGCCTGCGCGGCCCAGTCCGGCACCTTGCCCTGGACCAGCCAGGACAGGAACACCCAGCCGATCACGCAGATCAGGAAGCCGCGGGCCGCCCCGAACAGGAAGCCGAGCGACCGGTCGACCGCGCCGATGCGCGAATCAAGCACGACGTCCGAGATCTTCACCGTGATGATCGAGACGATGATCAGCGTGCCGAGGAAGATCGCCGCGATGGAGGCGACCAGCGCCACGGTATCGCTGTTCACGTGCTGCTTCACGGTGGGAAGGAGCATCGGATAGAGCGTCCAGGCGACGGCGGCCGCCGCCACCCAGGCGACGATCGCCAGCACCTCGCGCGTGACGCCGCGCACGGCCGCGAGCAGCGCGGAGACCGCGACGATGCCGAGCACGACGAGATCCAGAACGGTAAACGGCATCGTTATGCTTTTGGTACCCGAGGGGATGGCGCGTCGGCCGTGCGGCTCCCCCGGACCGCGGCGGATTTATACCAAGCCCGACCTCGGCCGTCACCCTGGGGCACGGTCCTCGGCCGGACCCTGTGCCGTCCATGCATCAGCGGCCAACTTCAAGGCTGGTCAATCCTGCGTGCAAACCAGCCAACAGGTGGCCCGGCTCCACGGAGAACCCGCCCCGGTGGTATGGGTCCGGCCTGTGCTTCCGGAATCCCGGCGGCAGGCGGAAGGAGGCGGTCGGCGTGGTCGAGGCCGGACCAGTGACGGAGATCGGCGCCCACGGGGCCCGTCTGACGATCGATCTCGGCGCGATCGCCGCCAACTGGCGGACTCTGGGCGATCGGGGCGGCGCGCCCTGCGCCGCCGTGGTGAAGGCGGATGCTTATGGCTGCGGGGTTAGCCGCGTCGGGCCGGCCCTGTGGGTGGCCGGGTGCCGGACCTTCTTCGTCGCGCACCTGTCAGAAGGAATCGCGGCCCGTGCCGCCCTGCCCGAGGCCGATATCTACATCCTGAACGGTCTGCCCCCGGGCGCCGCCGAAGCCTTCGCGGCGCACGCGCTTCGCCCGGTGCTCGGCAGCGTCGAAGAGGTGTCGGAATGGGCGACTCTCTCGGCGGGCCGCCTGCCGGCGGCGCTCCATGTCGATACCGGCATGAACCGCTTGGGGTTGCCCGTGCCGGAGGCGCTCGGTCTCGCAGGCGACGCGCGGATCGCCGCGGCCGGCATCGACCTGCTTCTCAGCCACTTCGTCAGCGCCGAGACGCCGGAGGATCCGGTCAATGCACGGCAGATCGCCGAGTTCGCCCGCGTCCGGGCGGCCTATCCGGGCCTCCGGGCGTCGCTCGCGAACTCGTCGGGTATCTTCCTCATCGGCGCTCAACACGACCTCCTGCGGCCGGGCTACGCCCTGTTCGGCGGCAATCCGACGCCGGGATCCGCCAACCCGATGCGCCCGGTGGTGCGGCTGGAGGCGCTGATCGCGCAGGTCCGCGAGGTCGAGGCCGGAGCGACCGTCGGCTATAACGGCCGCTGGACCGCCCCCCGGCCGAGCCGGCTCGCCACGCTCTCCCTCGGCTACGCCGACGGGTTCCCGCGGGCGATCAGCGGACGGGGCCAAGCGCTCGTCGGCGGCGTGCCCTGCCCGATCCTAGGCCTCGTCTCGATGGACCTGATCATCCTCGACGTGACCGACGCGCCAGCGGCCCGGCGGGGGGCTACGGCGGTGCTGATCGGCGGCGGCCTCGACATCGATACGGTCGGCCGCTCCGCCGGCACGATCGGCTACGAGATCCTGACCGGGCTGGGTTCTCGTTATGTTCGAACTTATGTAAACTGAATCGATTCCCCCTGAACCGCCAATCGGCGCCCGGACCTGTATGGCAAAGATCCATCAGACCTTCGTCTGCCAGTCCTGCGGGGCGGTCTACAACCGCTGGCGCGGGCGCTGCGAGGCCTGCAACGGCTGGAACACGATCGTCGAGGAGGCGCCCTCCGCCCCCGGCCAGTCGGGGCCTGCCGCGACGCGGCCGTCGCGCAACCGCGGCCGGGTCTTCCCGCTCGAAGGTCTCACCGGCGAGGCCAAGGAGGCGCCGCGCATCCCCTCGGGGATCGGCGAGCTCGACCGGGTGACCGGCGGCGGCTTCGTGCGCGGCTCGGTGATCCTGCTCGGCGGCGATCCCGGCATCGGCAAGTCGACCCTGCTGATGCAGGCTTCCGCCGCCATGGCGGGGACGGGCGAGCGGGTCGCCTATATCTCGGGCGAGGAGGCGGTGGGGCAGGTGCGCCTGCGGGCCGAGCGGCTGGGCCTAAGCGACCGCCCGGTGCAGCTCGCCGCCGAGACCAATGTCGAGGACATCGTCGAGACCCTGAGCCAGGGCCGCCCGCCGGCGCTCGCCATCATCGACTCGATCCAGACCATGTGGACCGAGACGGTGGAATCGGCCCCCGGCACGGTCACGCAGGTGCGCTCCTCGGCCCAGGCCCTGATCCGCTTCGCCAAGACCACCGGCACGGCGGTGATTCTGGTGGGCCACGTCACCAAGGACGGGCAGATCGCCGGCCCCCGGGTGGTGGAGCACATGGTCGACGCGGTCGCCTCGTTCGAGGGCGACCAGGGCCACCATTTCCGGATCCTGCGCGCCGTGAAGAACCGGTTCGGGCCGACCGACGAGATCGGCGTGTTCGAGATGACCGATGCGGGCCTCAGCGAGGTGCCGAACCCCTCGGCCCTGTTCCTGGCGGGGCGCGACCAGCAGGCGGCGGGCACCGCGGTCTTCGCCGGCATGGAGGGCACCCGGCCGCTGCTCGTCGAGATCCAGGCCCTGGTGGCGCCCTCTTCGCTCGGCATGCCGCGCCGCGCGGTGGTGGGCTGGGACCCAAACCGGCTGTCGATGGTGCTGGCCGTGCTGGAGGCCCATGGCGGCATCCGCCTCGGGAGCCACGACGTCTATCTGAATGTCGCCGGCGGCCTGCGCATCACCGAGCCGGCGGCGGATCTGGCGGTGGCGGCCGCCCTGGTCTCCTCGCTCTCGGGGGCGGTGCTGCCGCCCGAGACGGTCTATTTTGGCGAGATCGGCCTGTCGGGGGCGATCCGGCCCGTCGCGCAGGCCGGCTCCCGGCTGAAGGAGGCCCAGAAACTCGGCTTCGCGAAGGCGCTGATCCCGCAGGGCCGCGGCGAGGGCGAGAAGGCGCTGTCCGTCGAGACGCTGCGCCACATCGCCGATCTGGTGGCGGGGATCAGCGCGGGGGCGCCGCGCCGGGGCTCGGGGCAGCGCGGGCGGCAACAGTCGCGCTACGCCGACGAGGAGGTGTGAGCACGCCGTCTTTGCGAGCGTGAGCGAAGACGGGATCGCTACCCGCCCGTCACGCTCATATGCCGCGGCACAGCGGCCGGGCGCTGGCGCTCGATGACGAAATCGTGGCCCTTGGGCTTACGGGTGATCGCCTCGACGACCGCCTGCGCCAGCACCGCGTCATCCTGGGAGGCGCGCAGGACCGCGCGCAGGTCCGCCGAATCCTCCTGGCCCAGGCACATGTAGAGCTGGCCCGTGCAGGTCAGGCGCACCCGGTTGCAGCTCTCGCAGAAATTATGGGTCAGCGGCGTGATGAAGCCGAGCTTCCCGCCCGTTTCCTCGACGCGCACGTAACGCGCGGGGCCGCCGGTGCGGTCAGGGAGCGGCGTGAGGGTGTAGCGGGTCTCCAGGCGCTGCCGAGCGACTGACAGGGGCAGGAACTGGTCGGTCCGGTCCGCCTCGATCTCGCCGAGCGGCATGACCTCGATCAGCGTCATGTCCATGCCGAGGCCGTGGGCCCAGGCGATCATGTCGGGGATCTCGTCGGCGTTGACGTCGCGGAGCGCCACCGCGTTGATCTTCACCTTCATGCCGGCGGCCCGAGCCGCCGCAATCCCGTCGAGCACCACCTTGAGGTCGCCCCGGCGGGTGATCTCACGAAACTTCTGCGGGTCGAGCGTGTCCAGCGAGACGTTGATCCGGCGCACGCCGAGGCTCGCCAGCTCGTCGGCGTAGCGGGTGAGCTGCGTACCATTGGTCGTCAGCGTCAGCTCCTCCAGCGCCCCCGAATCGAGGTGGCGGGAGAGGCGACGGAACAGGTGCATGATGTCCCGGCGCACCAGCGGCTCGCCGCCGGTGATCCGGAGCTTGCGCACGCCCCGGGCGATGAACACCCCGCAGAGGCGATCCAGCTCCTCCAGGGTGAGCAGATCGCGCTTGGGCAGGAACTCCATGTGCTCGGACATGCAGTAGGCACAGCGCAGGTCGCAGCGATCCGTCACCGAGATGCGCAGGTACGAGATCGCCCGCTGGAACGGGTCGATCAACGGGGCGGGCGCCGTGGGCGCACCGGCCGCGATCGTCTGCGGCGTCAGGGAGCTGTCATCGAGCATCGTCCGGCATATGATGCGCCAAACGGTTGCGGGCAAGCAGGCCGGCGGCCGCAGTCCCGGATTGCGTAAGGAGTGTGACCCGTGAGCGAGGATCTGTGGCCGACCGAAATCCGCCTGTCGGCGGACAAGCGGAGTCTCAACGTCGCCTTCGAGGATGGAGCGCGCTACGCCCTGCCGGCCGAATACCTGCGGGTGTCGAGCCCGTCCGCCGAGGTGCAGGGACACTCGCCGCTGGAGCGCAAGGTGATCGGCGGCAAAAGGTCCGTGGCCATCCTGGCGGTGGAGCCGGTGGGCAATTACGCGGTCAAGCTCGGCTTCGACGACATGCACGATACCGGCATCTACGGCTGGGGCTACCTGCATACGCTCGGCCGCGAGTACGAGAGCCGCTGGCAGACCTATCTCAGCGAACTCGCCGAGCGCGGCCTCGACCGTGACACGGCGCGCCACGCCACCGCCAAGGGTCCGGCCAAGAGTCCGGCCAAGAGCGGCGGAGGATGTGGCTCGGGCTCGTGCGGCTGCCATTGACGCGTCCGCCGCTGCGACGAACCCCGGTCAGATGTTGAGCTTGCGCATGAGGGGATCGGTCGCCTGCGGCGTCGGCCGGCTGGTCCCACCGGTATGGGTCGGATCGGCCTGCGGCCAGCGCAGCCCCTTCTCCAGATCGCCGAGGTCCTGAACCGGTGTCGCCGCGGTGATCCCGTCCGGCATGGATTTTGGTTGGTAAGGGCCTTCCTTCAGCTGCCCCCCGCCGGAGAATCGTGTTGCGACGCTCTCATGAATCGTCTCGAACGTGTCGGAGCCCGCGCAGATATTCCGGTTCGTCCTGTCGAGAAATGCGAAGACGCCGCTCACGGAGTCGTAGATCCGACCGAGCCCCCAGGTGGCGCGCCGGTCTTGGCGATCCCGCAGGTGCAGGTCGTTGATCGCCAGCATCGGGGCGACGCGGTCGACCATCCAGGCGAGCGCCACGTCCGAGAGGCCATGCTCATCGTAGCCGCCGCCGACATTGGAATGGGCGCCCGCGAACCAGACCTGTTCCAGCCGTTGCTCGGCGGGTGCGCCGGGCAGTTTCTGCCACAGGGTCGGCACGAATTCTTTCCGGTGCTCGTCGATGGCGAGGGCGTGGAACGCGTTCTCGATGCGAACGCCCAGGTTCGTATCCTGGAACTGATAGAACTTCGCCAGGAGTGCATTGAGATAGCCCGGGTTCCCCAACGACCCGACCGTGTCCCAGACACCGATGCACTTGATCGGCACATCCTTGTACCGATCGGGAAAATAGGTCCGCGCATCCCGGGCGTTCGGCTCCCCGCGCAGCTTGAAGCCTTCCCAGAGCAGCGCGAAATCGTCCATGTCGGTCTTGTGCAGGATCCCCGCCCAGTTGATCAGGCCGGCGACGCTGCGGGCGGTGTAGGCGCCGCGCGAGAATCCGAAAAAGAACAGCTCATCGCCTTGACAATAATTGTTGGCGATGAAGGCGTACGCATCGCGGACGTTGCGCGACAATCCAAGTCCCGTCGCCCCGCCGACCACGTGCATCAAGGCATCGCCGCCCGACCCGACGCCCGAATGATAATAGACGATCTGCTTCGTGCCGGGCTTGATGGTGTCGTCCTCGGCTTTGATCGCCCGCGCGATCCGCACGACATTGGTGAAACCGTCACCGGAATCGGCGTCGTTCCAGGTTCCGTCACAACAGACGATCAACCGCTTCATAGCCATCGAACCCCTCCCGTGTTGGGGTCAATGCTATGTTCGTTGATCATTAATCGCCAAGACAATTGTTTTCGTTCAACGCCGCCGTAGGGCGGCGTCGGCTCCGAAAGACGAGATCGACATGGCCTTCGCCTGCACCATCCCCGCGACGCCCACCGTCCAGCAGGACGACGCCACAATCCGCATCACCCGCTGGGACTTCCCGCCGGGCGCAGTGACCGGCTGGCATGAGCACGGCTGGCCGTATTTCGTGGTGATGCTGGTGGACGGCATCCTGCGCGTGCACGACGGCGCGGCGGTCAGCGAGACGGCGCTCGCGGCGGGCCAATCCTACATGCGCCCGGCCGGCATCCGGCACGACGTGATGAACGGGTCCGAGCACCCGATCGCCTTCATCGAGATCGAGGTGAAGCGCCCGGACGCGCTGGTGACGCTGCCCTGAAACGCGAAAGGGCCGACCTGACGGCCGGCCCTCCCAAAAAGTCTCGAAGCAAAATCAGCGCTGGACGACGACCTTCGTGCCGACCTTGGCGCGGGTGTAGAGGTCCATGACGTCGTCGTTGGTCATGCGGATGCAGCCCGAGGAGACGGCGGTGCCGATGGTCTCCGGCTCGTTCGAGCCGTGGATCCGGTAGATCGAGCCGCCGAGATACATGGCGCGGGCGCCGAGCGGGTTCTCGATGCCGCCCTTCATGTAGCGCGGCAGGTCGGGCCGGCGCTTCAGCATGGTGGACGGCGGGCGCCAATCCGGCCACTCGCGCTTCATCGTGATGGTCTGCACGCCGCCCCAGGTGAAGCCCGGACGGCCGACGCCGACGCCGTAGCGCAGGGCCTGCCCGCCGCCCATCACGTAGTAGAGCCGCCGCTCGGCGGTGGAGACCACGATCGTACCGGCGCCATACGGGCCGTTATAGGCCACGATCTCCCGCGGGATCGCCGACATCTGCGGAACGGCCGCGTCGGCGTTCAGCGGGTCGGCGGTGTTGAGGGCGGCGTTGGCCACCGGCACCGCGACGGTCTCCACGGCTTGCGGACGCACGCGCACGGCGAGCGCATCGGTCAGCGGCTGGCGAGTCAGCGGGTCGATCTCGTAGGCGAGGGCCGGCGCGGCGCAGGCGGCCACGCCGAAAAACCCGATCAGGGCGGGAAGAAAACGACGCATCAAAGCCTCTCAGGGCAGGCGCGGACTCTGGCGGGAACGCGGCGAAGACCGCGGCACGATGCCGTGCCGATCCTCGCCAAGGGGTAAACGCTCACGCTCCAAAGCCAAGTCTGAAACCGGCTCACAAAGCCGGATCCGACCGCCCGTGACGCGATGGCAACACTGTGGCAGCTTAGCCGTGACGCCGGGACTGGCGGGCGCCGCGTCGTCGTTCAGGCCTCGTCGGCGGCGAGCCAGATGGCGGGTTCCAGCGGCACCGGGCGGACCGGGGCATGAACCGTCCCATGGGGTGCGGGCAGGCCGCGGATCTGCGCCAGCTCGGCGAGTTCCGGCGCCTGCGCGGTGTCGTCGGCGTTCAGGAACAGGCCGCGGGCCCGGGCGAGGCGGCCGAGATCGGCCCGGCTGGTCCAGACGCTCTGGGCCGGGCTGGTGAGGAGCGCGAGCGCCAGCGGCGCCAGCCAGAGGGCGAGCCACGCATTGCCGACCAGGACCAGCGCGAGGGCGATCAGCCCGCCCACTACCACGGCGTCGGCCTGGAGCCGGAACGCCTCGCCCCAAGAGACCTGCCGGTCGTCGCGATCCTGCGTCTCCCAGCGCACCACCCGTCCGAAGAAGGTCGCCACCACGGCTCCGGCGGTGAACAGGGTGAGGACCGGCCAGAGGATCACCCAAATCGCCTGTTCCAGGGCGGCGCTGGCGAGGAGCGAACGCGACCCGCCGAAGGAGGTGCGCCGCTCCGGGGAGGCCAGGACGTAGCCGAGGCTCAGGAGCTTCGGCAGGGCCAGCACGGTGACGCTGAGGGCGGCGAGCGCGTGGGCCGCCAGGCCGTGCCCGGTCAGCCCGTAGGCCAGGAGGCCGAGATCCCCGGTCCGGGCCGCCTGCCACGCGGCGGCGCCGATGAAGGCGATCCAGAGCGGCAGCACCCCGTAGGAGAGGATGCCGACCAGCAGATGCCAGCGGCTCGCGGCGTGCAGGCCCGCCCAGGGCAGGACTTGCAGGTGCTGGAGGTTGCCCTGGCACCAGCGGCGCTCGCGGCCGAGGAGATCGACCAGATTGGTGGGCATCTCCTCCCAGGTGCCGCCCAGCTCCGGCAGCAGCCGCACCTCCCAGCCGGCGCGCACCATCAGCGCGCCCTCGACGATGTCGTGGCAGAGGATCTCGCCGCCGAGCGGCTCCCGGCCCGGCAGCCGGGGGAGCTGCGCGTGCTCGGTGAAGGCCTCGACCCGCAGGATCGCGTTGTGGCCCCAGTAGCTGCCCTCCGGCCCCTGCCAGGTCTCCAGGCAGCGCAAAGCCAGAGGCGCGTAGAGCCGCACGGCGAATTGCTGGATGCGGGCGAACAACGTGTCCCGGCCCGCCGCGTACGAGACGGTCTGGATCAGGCCGGTGCGGGGGCTCTCGTGCATCAGGCGCGCCAGGCGGCCCATGGCGGCGCCGGTCATGAGGCTGTCGGCGTCGAGGACGATCATGAAGGCGTACTCGCCGCCATAGGTCCGGCAGAACTCGCCGATATTGCCGGCCTTGCGGCCGACATTCTCGGTCCGACGCCGGTAGCGGATCCGCGGCAGGGCCGGATCGGCCGACGCCCAGGCCTGGATCCGCGCGTATTCATGCTCCTCCACGGCGGCGATCGCGCCGTCGCGGGTATCGGACAGGACGAAGATGTCGATGTCCTCGGTCCCGGCCTCGGCGAGCGAGCGGGCCATCACCCGCAGGCGGGCAAAGACCGCCACGGCATCCTCGGCGTGGATCGCCACCACGGCGGCGGTGCGTCCGGCTCCGGCGGGGACGGCCTCGGCCGTCTCCATCGCGGATCGGCGTTCCAGCACCGACTTCGCCCGGTCGCCCAGCAGGGTGGCGACCAGCCCGTAGGCGTATTGGCAGGCGGTGAAGGCCTGCCAGCCCATCACGAGGCTGAACAGCCCGAGCACGGTCCAGGCGAGCGGGCTGACGCCCGCGGGGTAGGCAAGGGCCGCGAGCCACGCGAGACCGCCGGCCGTAGCGAGGGTCGGCACCGCCAAGGCGAGGCGCCGGGCGCGCAGGACCCGCGCCGCGCGCCGGCCGGTCCACACCTCGCGGACGCTGGCCGGTTCCGACGGATCGGGCATGGCCGGACACGCGTTCCGATGCGACTGATCGGCGGCGGAGGTGACGCGTGACGGCGTGGTGCGAGGGAACATGGCGCGAGGAACTCGACCGTGGAAGGCTGCCGGCCGCCCCGCCGCCTGAGACCGGGAGCCGATGACCGTGGACACCGATATGCGGGGCAAAGACACGGAGCCGACCCGGCTGGATGAGCAGCCGGATGCCGAACGGATCGATCCCCCCTCCCGGCGCCGCGTTCTTCGAACTGTCCTGACCGCGGCTGCCGGCACGGTTCTACCTAGCGTAGCCGAGCTGAATGGGTCCAGAACGTGGGCAAGCCCGGCGCTTCCGTCGCAGGGCATCCCTTCGGCGGGCGGGTCTGAGGGCCGGATGACCTTCGAGGCGCTCTCCGAGGCGGCCGCCCGCCGGGCCACCGCGCCTTACGCGGCCCCGCCGGACGATCTGCCGGCCGCCCTCACCGGGCTCGATTACGACGGCTACCGGGCCATCACGTTCCGCGCCGCCGAGAGCCTACGCCTCGGCCCGCTGTTCAGCGCACAGCTCTTCCACCGCGGGTTTCTGCAGCGCAAGCGCGTGGACCTCTACCTTCAGCCGCTCGACGGGCCCGCCCGCCCGATCCCCTACGAGAGCCGGCTGTTCGATCTCGGGCCCCGGCTCGCTGGCCAGAGCTTCGCGCGGGATCTCGGCTTCGCGGGCTTCCGCCTGCACTACGCCTTCCCCGATACGCCCGCCTGGCGGCCGAAGGGGTTCCAGGAGGAGTTCCTAGTGTTCCTCGGCGCCTCGTATTTCCGGCTGCGGGCGGCCCATCAGGAATACGGGCTCTCGGCGCGGGGCCTCGCCATCGGCACGGGCGCAGCCGAAGGGGAAGAGTTTCCGGATTTCGTCGCCCACTGGCTCTGCGAGCCCGAGCCCGGGGCACATACCCTGACGGTGCTCTCGCTCCTCGACAGCCCGAGCGTGGCCGGCGCCTACCAATTCGCGATCAGCCCCGGGGACCCGGCCCGGATCGCGGTCACCGCCGCACTTCATCCGCGGGTGCCGATCGGCCGGCTGGGGCTCGCGCCGCTGACCAGCATGTTCCTGTTTGGCGAGAACGGGCCCGGCGCCCGGGGGGCCAAGCCGTTCGACGATTTCCGCCCGCAGGTCCACGATTCCGACGGGCTCTGCGTCGCCTCGGGCAGCGATCCGGCGCATCGCGACCGGCTCTGGCGGCCGCTGGTCAACGGACGCAGGCAGCCGCAGATCTCGGCCTTCGCGGCGAAGCCCCTAGCGGGCTTCGGGCTGCTGCAGCGGGAGCGAAAGTTTGCCGCCTATCTCGACGTGGAGGCGCGCCAGGAGGCGCGGCCCGGCCTGTGGGTGAGCCCGGATCCCGCCGGGGGCGCCTTCGCGCCGGGCGCGGTGCAGCTCTACGAGATCCCCTCGGGCGAGGAGTACATGGACAACATCGTGGCGGCCTTCGTGCCGGCCGCGCCGGCGCAGCCAGGCACGGCGCTGCACCTTGCCTACGGGCTGACCACCGTGGGGGCCGAGCCCGTGGCGGCGATCCCCGAGGCATCGCTCGCCCGGGTGACCTCGACGCGATTCGGCTCGGCGGAGCGCCTGCGGCCCATGACGCCGCCGCGTCCGGAGCGGCGGCTCTGCGTGATCGATTTCGAGGGGCCGAGCCTGCCGAAGGGGATGGACGATGCGGTGACCGCGGAAGTCTCGGCCAGCGCCGGCACGCTGCACGACCCGGTCTCGAATTTCGTGCCGCAGACCGGCGGCTGGCGGATCTACGTGGAGTGGCGCCCGCCGGAGCCGATGCCGGCCGGCGACGTGGTGCTGCGCGCCCGCCTCGTCCGCGGCGGGGTGCCGCTCAGCGAGACCTGGGACGCGGCCGTGTAGCGGACGTCATCGCGAGCGTCGCGAAGCGACCCAGGGCTGCGCGACATCTCCGAAGGTGGCGCGGCGACTTGGGTTGCTTCGCTGCGCTCGCAAAGACGGCGTGTCTCAGGCCGTGTGTTGCGCCTGTTCCCGGCGCCGGGCGAGGCGGGTGGCGCCGTAGATCTCGCTCAGGCGGCGCCGGGCCGCGGAGACCGGCGGGGCCTGCCGTTCGTCATGGGCGGCCGCGATGATGCGCAGGGTGGCGGCGACCGAGCGTTCCAGGCGGCGCTCGGCCAGGGCGGCCGCGTCCCGATAGGTGTCGAGCATGCGATGATCCCTCGTGCAGGGCCGTGTCCGCCCTCTGGCGGGGCGGTGTCCGGCAGCACGGGCAGAGTTCATCTCCCCACTTGACGGTATGATGGCAGCTTGGCCGTAAGCGGGGGATGACGTGTCAGCGCAGCTCCTCGTGCCAGGTCCGGCCGTCGCGCTCGATCAGCGCGATGGCGGCGGTCGGGCCCCAGCTGCCGGCCGGATAGGGCCGGGGCGCCTCCGGCCGGTCGGCCCAGGCCTTGAGCACGCCATCCGCCCAGGCCCAGGCGGCCTCGACCTCGTCGCGCCGCATGAACAGGGTGGCGTTGCCGCGGACCACGTCCATCA
The DNA here is from genome assembly GCF_900103445.1 of Methylobacterium phyllostachyos. Taxonomy (GTDB): domain Bacteria; phylum Pseudomonadota; class Alphaproteobacteria; order Rhizobiales; family Beijerinckiaceae; genus Methylobacterium; species Methylobacterium phyllostachyos. The sequence goes on from NZ_FNHS01000015.1 coordinate 78,276, forward strand.
GCAGGCGCTCGTAGGCGTCCGGATAGCGCTGCTTGAAGGTCTCCTCGAAGGAGATGTCGAGATCGGTCGGGCGCAGGCGCAGGCCGCCGGGTCCCGGATCCTTGGTCATCACCTCGAGCTTCATGCCCTCCTGCGGCTGCAGGCGGATCACCAGCCGGTTCGGCTCGCGGCCGAAGGCCTCCTCGGGGAAGATCGAGAACGGCGAGGCGCGGAACTGCACCACGATCTCCGAGAGCTTCTGGGGCAGGCGCTTGCCGGTGCGCAGGTAGAACGGCACTCCGGCCCAGCGGCCGGACTGGATCTCGACCTTCATGGCCACGAAGGTCTCGGTCCGGCTCTCATGACCGAGTTCGGTCAGGTAGCCCTCCACGGGTTTGCCGTCGACGGCGCCCGCCACGTACTGGCCGCGGACCGTGGCGAACTGGATGTCGTGGGCGGTGATCGGCTTGAGGGCGCGCAGCACCTTCAGCTTCTCGTCGCGGACCGAATTGGCTTCGAGGTTGAGCGGGCTCTCCATCGCGGTGAGGCAGAGGAGCTGCAGGATGTGGTTCTGCAGCATGTCGCGCATGGCGCCCGACGTGTCGTAGTAGCCCGCCCGCCCCTCGACCCCCACGGTCTCGGCGACCGTGATCTGGACGTGATCGATCACGTCCGCGGTCCAGAGCCGCTCGAAGATCGTGTTGGCGAAGCGGAGCGACAGCAGGTTCTGGACCGTCTCCTTGCCGAGGTAGTGGTCGATCCGGAAGATCTGCGATTCGGGGAAGACCTCGCCCACCGCGTCGTTGATGGCGCGGGCCGATTTCAGATCCTTGCCGATCGGCTTCTCCAGCACGACGCGGGACTTCTCGCCGACGAGTCCGTGGGCCGCGAGGTTGCGGCAGATCGAGCCGTAGAGGTCGGGGGAGGTGGCGAGGTAGTAGGGCCGCACCTGTCCGGGCCGCTCGTCGAGCTTGGCCACGAGGTCGTCCCAGCCGCTGTCGCCGGCGCCGTCGACCGCCACGTAGTCGATATGGTCGAGGAAGCGCTGGAGCATGTCCTCGGTCAGGTCGGAGGCGGGCACGAAGCGCTTGAGGGCGTCGCGGGCGTGCTCGTGGAAGGCGTCGCGCGACAGCTCCGAGCGCGAGGCGCCGATGATCCGGCTGGTCTCCGGGATCTGGCCGTCCCGGAAGCGGTAGAACAGGGCCGGCAGAAGCTTTCGTGCGGTCAGATCGCCGGTCGCACCGAAGACGACGCAGTCGAAGGAAGCGACGGGGATGATCGTGGCCAAGGGCGGCTCCCGGTTGTCGTGCGCTGATCCCGCGCGGCGTGTGCGCCGCACACACCTAACCTGGGTGCAAGCGCTTCGCCAGACGAGGGGTGCGGCGTGCCAAGGCTGAAGCGATCCGGTCATGCCAAGTTGAGTGATAAAGCGCTTCCGTCTTTGCGAGCGTAGCGAAGCAACCCAGGGCACCGCGCGGCGAGTCGCCCTGCGCAACCGTAGCAACAGGCCTGCAACGATGCGCGAGCCGGCCGTCTACATCATGGCGAGTCGCCGCAACGGAACGCTTTACACGGGTGTGACCTCGAACCTCCCCCGGCGCGTCTATGAGCATCGCGAGGTGCTGCTTGTGGGCTTTACGAGCCGCTATGCTTGCAAGCTCTTGGTTTGGTACGAGCCTTATCCCACGATGGCGGAGGCCATCACACGCGAGAAACAGATCAAAGCTGGATCCCGAAAGAAGAAGCTCGCCCTGATCGAGGTGATGAGTCCGGATTGGCGCGACCTGTATCCCGACCTCGCGTGAATGCGTCAGGCGTCGCGGAGCCCTGGGTTGCTTCGCTGCGCTCGCAAAGACGGCGGATGCGATCGTCCCACAGAAATTCACCCGCGGCCGGCCCCGCCCCTCCGTCATCACGAGCGCAGCGAAGTGACCCAGGGCAGCGCGACATCGGAACGTGTGGCGCCAACCGGATTGCTCCGCTTCGAGGAGCACGACGCTTCATGGCCTTCCCTTTCGCAAGGTCCCGTCCGAACGGAACCGCGGCTTGCCGGCCGGCCAGGCATGGGGATCGATCCGATCCCGAACAGTAAGCAGGAAGCGCAGGAACGCGTCCGGGTCGGTCCACACGCTCCGCATCGTGTCGCTTTCCGTCTCTCGCCAGATCGCCTGCGCCTCGGCGAAGGTCACGGTGCCATCCGTCAGTTCGGTGATGAACTCCGAGACGAGGCGATGCTCCGCCTTCGGCAGCCTTGCGAGCGCAGCTTCGAGGAGAGCTCGGCCGTCATTCCCGACCTGCCCCATGGCCGGCCCGAGGCCGGCATCCGCGAAATGGGCCTGCCGGTGCAGGGCGTTGCCGAAGCGGATGAAGGCTGCCCGCGCCGTCGCGGCCGGCGGGCCGAAGATGGGTTCCTTGATACGCGCCGGCGGGCGCGGCCGCCGGGCCACCTATCCCTCCATGTACTGCTTGAACGCCTCGGCGAAATCCGGATGCCAGCGCGAGAGCGCCGGCCGGTTCTCGATGATGTCGCCCGCCGCCCAGGCGATCCGCTTCTCGTCCTGCGCCCGGGTGGTCTCGTTGTCGGGGCAGAGGATGTAGAAATCGCCCGCCGCCAACCGCTCCAGCAGGAACGACACGGTCTCCTCCGGCGTCCAGGCGCCGGCCGGCTTCTCGGCGACGCCGCGAGCCTTGGTGAGCCCCGTATAGACGAAGCCCGGGATCAACAGGTGGGCGGTGGTCTGGCAGCCCGCGCGGTTGCGCAACTCGTGGGCGAGCGCCTCGGTGACCGCCTTCACCCCCGCCTTCGAGACGTTGTAGGGCGCGTTGCCGGGCGGCGTGGTGATGCCCTGCTTCGAGCCGGTCACAATCACGGCCCCGGGCTTGCCCCCCTCGATCATGCCGGGCGCGAAGGCGTGGATGCCGTTGACCACGCCCCAGAGGTTGGTGCCCAGGATCCGCGTCCAGGTCTCGGCATCCGAGAACAGCTTGCCGCCGGCCTCGATCCCGGCGTTCAACATGACGATGGCGGGCGGCCCGCCCCGCGCAACGGCGGCTGCCAGGGCCTCCACGGCACCCCGGTCGGAGACGTCGGTCGGCACCGCGCGGACCTCGACAGCGGCGAGTTCGGCCACGGCCGCGCGGGCGGCGTCGAGCGCCGGCCCCGGCAGATCGGCGAGCCAGACATTCATGCCCGCCCGCGCGAAGGCCTGCGCGGCGGCGAGCCCGATGCCGCTCGCGGCCCCGGTGACGACGGCGCTGCGGCCGGGGCTGATGGCGGGATGCTGGCTCATAGGGAATCCTCGGCTGGATGGCGCCCTTCAGATGGGGCGAGGCCGGATGAAGGCGAGTTGATGCACCGGATCGAACGGAAGGCCGCCCGCAGACTCAGCGGATCGTAACCTCCGCCGCCGCATGCTCTGATGCCGGTGATCCCACCGACCCCGAGGATACGGCATGCCGATCTGTCCGAGCCGCCGGTCTGTTCTCGCCGGGATGGCCTGCGCGGGGCTCGCCACGGCGGCGCGGGGGGCCGCGCCCACCGGGTTCGGGCCGCTCGGCCGCCCATCCTGGTCGAGCGACAGCCTCCAGGCCGCGGCCGCCGCGAAGGGCCTGCTCTACGGCTGCGAGGTGCCGTTCCACCGGTTCGATTCCACGCCCGCCTACCGGCAGGCGGTGGCGCGGGAATGCGGCATTCTGGTCTGCGGCACCGAGATGAAGATGGAGGAGGTGCTGCCGGCCCCGGGCCAGACCGACTTCGCCCGGGGCGACGCGATCCTGCGCTTCGCCCGCGCGAACGGCCAAAAGATGCGCGGCCACACCCTGGTCTGGCACGCGGCGCTCCCGCCCTGGGTCGGCCCCTTGCTCGGACGAGCGAGCGCGGCGCAAGGCGAAGACTTCATGCGCCGCTGGATCGAGACCGTGGCGGGCCATTACCGGGGCCAGATCGTCGCCTGGGATGTGGTCAACGAGATTTTGGGCAACGAGGCCGATCCCGACCGCGGCGGGGGCCTGCGCGACTCGCCCTGGCTCGCCTCGATCGGGCCCGGCTACGTGGATCTCGCCTTCCGCATCCTGCACGAGACCGACCCGGCGGCCGCCGGCACGTGGAACGAGGATGCGGTCGAGCAGGGCGCGCCCTGGATGGAGGCCAAGCGCACCAAGGTCCTGCGCCGGCTGGAGGCGATGCGGTCTCGCGGCGTGCCGATCCGGCGCTTCGGCCTGCAATCCCACCTCACCAGCACGATCCCGATCGACCAGGGCCAGCTCCGGCGCTTCCTGCGGGAGATCGGCCAGATGGGCCTCGGAATCGCGATCACCGAGCTCGACATCGACGACCGGGTCTTTCCCTCCGACGTGCCGACCCGCGACCGGATGGTGGCCGACTTCGCGCGGCGCTACCTCGACGTGGTGCTGGACGAGCCGTCGCTCCTCGACGTGCTGACCTGGGACATCTACGACCCGGACACGTGGCTGAACGACCACCCCTACCGCAAGCGGCCGGACGGTCTGCCCCAGCGGGCCCTGCCGCTGGATTCGCAATTCCGGCGCAAGCCCCTCTGGCACGCCATGAAGGGCGCCTTCACGTCGGCGCCGGACCATACAGCCGCGCGGGACAAACTCAGGCGGGCGTGACCCCGGCCTGCCGGCCCCCATCGGCGAGGATCGGCTCGGGCGGCCGTTCCGCCAGGAGCCGGCGGCGCAGGTGCGCGCAGGGGCGCTCGACCAGAGTGTACATCCCCCAGCACCAGAGCAGCGTCGGCGGGAAGGCCGCGAGCATCAGCGACAGGCCGTGCAGGCCGGGCCACAGGTGCAGCACCAGCGCCACCACGGCCATGTGGGCGAGGTAGAAGCTGTACGACCACAGCCCGAGCTGGCGCATCGGCCGGCTGGCGAGAAGCCGCACCGCGGGTCCTTCTCCGTGCAGCAGGTAGGCGAAGGGCACGAACAGGGCCGCGCTCTGCAGGGTGTAGCGCAGGGTCTCGCGGAAGGCGGGCGCCCGCACCGCCAGGGTGCCGAGGATCACCGCGAGGCTGAAGCCCACGTGCCACGCCTTCGGCCGCCACGCTGCGTCCGCCGGGATAACCGGGTTGTTCCACAAAGCGAGGCAGCAGCCGAACAGGATCGCGTCGATGCGGGTATGGGTCCAGGAATAATTCAGGCTGTAGTCGGCGAGCCGCCATACGTTGACGCAGCGGATCGCCAGGACCGCAGCGCAGATCCCCAGGCAGGCGAGCGCCGCCCGTCGCGGTTGCAAGCGGCCCAGCCACAGGACGTAGGCCAGGGGGAAAACCAGATAAAAGTGCTCCTCGATGGCGAGGCTCCAGAGGGGCACGGGCAGCACCGCCTCGGTGCCGAACAGGCCGGGATAGTTCGTCAGGAACGTCGCCTGCCCCAGGATCGCCGCCGGATCGACCGGCATCCAGTCGAGCAGCCCCAGCGCGTAGAGCCCGCCCGCGGCGAGCAGGGTCAGGTACATCGGTGGCAGAATGCGCAAGCTCCGCCGCAGGTAGAAGGCCGGGAGCGAGACCGCGCCGGTCCGCGCCCGCTCGATCCGCAGCAGGGTGGTGATCAGGTAGCCGCTGAGGAAGAAGAAGACCGTGACCCCGAAGCCCCCGGGGACGACGTGGCTGTACCCGCAGTGGGCCGCGAACACGATCAGGATGGCGAGCGCCCGCACCCCGTCGAGCTGCGGCAGGTAAGGCATCACCGCAGGGGCCCGCTTCCCAGAGTCCGGCATGAGGGAGTCGCTCCTCCTTTGCGGCAGGGACAACCCTGAGCCGAACAATAAGGGGTATTTTCGGTCGCCCCGACATCCGTAGACGCCGCGGTGCTTCGAAAGACGTCGCGGGATGGTGAATCTGCTCTTTGAAACGCCGTCCCGATAGGAGGAGATTGGTAACCACGCCGGCCCATCATGCCGCCGATCCGCCCCGAGTCGGGCGCCGTCGGGAGTGTTGCGTATGGGCCCGGTCCGTCCCCGCCGTCATGCCCGTCCGGGAGCCGCGCTCGGCGCCGGCCTGTCGCTGCTGACGCTCCTCGGCGCCTCCATCGATGCACGGGCGCAGGGCGCGCCAACGGCCGCGGCGCCGGCAAGCCCGGCACCGGTTCCGCCAGCCGCGTCTGCCGCCACGGCGTCCCCGGTCGCGCCGGACGGCGCGGCCGCGAAGGGTCAGGAGCCCAAGTCAGCGGAGTCCAAGACGGCGGAGTCCAAGGCCACCGACGCGAAGGCCGTCGAGCTCAAGCCCAATGCAGCCGCATCCGGCGAGCCGAAGCCGAGCGATCCCAGGCCCGCCGAGGCCGCGGCGCCGGACAGCAAGCCGCTGGAAGCCGCCAAGCGGACGCGCGAGCCGGCCCCCCTGGTCTACGCCAAGGTCTCCACCGACCCGAGCCCGACCCTGACCGCGCGTACCTTCCTCGACACGCTGCGCGCCGCCGAGCGCTACGCGGCCTTCGCGGAGGCCGGTGGCTGGGAGCAACTGCCCGAAGACCTCGCGCGCCTGAAGCCCGGCGAGCGCAGCCCGGCGATTCCGGCTTTGCGCCACCACCTGACGCTCACCGGCGACCTGCCGGCCGACGCGCCGCCGAGCGACCGGCTCGACCCGCCGCTTGTGGCGGCGCTCGCGGCCTTCCAGGGCCGCCACGGGCTGCCCGACAGCGGCATCCTGGGCCGGCTCACCCTCAACGCGCTCAACGTGCCGGCTTCGGTGCGCCAGAAGCAGCTCGCGGCGTCGGCGGCCCGGCTGATGGGCTCGAAATTCCCGTTCGGCGAGCGCTACATCGTGGTCAACATCCCCTCGGCCGCCGTCGAGGCGGTGGAGAGCGGCACGGTGGTGCGCCGCTACGTCGCCGTCGTCGGCTCGCCCGACAAGGCGACGCCCACGGTGGAGACCCGGATCACCGACATCAACTTCAACCCGACCTGGACGGTCCCGGCCTCGGTGGTGAAGAACGAGATCATCCCGCAGATGCGGAAGAACCCGGGCTATCTCGCCAAGAACCACATCCGGATCCTCGGGGCCACGGGCGAGGTCGACCCGACCAAGATCGACTGGGCGGGCGAGAAGGCGGTCAACTACACGCTGCGCCAGGATTCCGGCTTCGACAATTCGCTCGGTCAGGTGCGGATCGACATGCCGAACCGCTTTGCCGTCTACATGCACGACACGCCGGCGAAATCCCTGTTCGCCGCGAGCGTGCGCTTCCACAGCCATGGCTGCGTCCGGGTCGGTCAGGTGAAGGAACTGGTCGGCTGGCTGTTGCAGGGCACGGAGGGGCCGAACGGACCGGGCAGCAGCTGGGGCCCGATCGAGATCGAGACCGGCATCGCCGACGGCGAGCGCCGGGACATCAAGCTGCCCAAGCCCGTGCCGGTGACCTTCGTGTACCTCACCGGCTACGCCACCCCGGACGGGAAGGCGCATTTCCGCGACGACATCTACAAGCTCGACACGCCGGCGCCGGAGCCGGCGGCCACGGGGGCGATCCCGCCGGCCGACGCCGTGGCTGCGCCGGCCGGGGTTAAGCCAGCGGCCGCCAACGCCCCTGCTCGGAAGACCACCGCACCCGCTGCCGCGAAACCGGTCCCGGCGGCCAAGCTCGAGCCGGCCAAGATCCGGGCGGCGCATCGGCCCTCGGAACCGGCGGTCCGCGTCGACTGACGCCGGTTCGGCGACGTCGATGCGGCACGTTCGTCATCACGCGCGGCGCGAAGTGATCCAGGGCAGCGCGACAACGGACATCGTGGCGCAACGGGATTGCTTCGCTCCGCGCGCAAAGACGGCGGCATCGGAACGATCGATCGGTGGCCCATCGGACTTGGGCCGCTGGGCCTAACGTCCGGCCGGTGATCCGCCCGCCAGCGGCAACTGCACCTTCATCAAGCCCGGATCCTCCGGATCGCGCCCCTGCGTGAAGCCGAGGCGCCGACAGACCGCCAGCATCGGCCGGTTCTCGGCCAGCACCGAACCCTCGACCCGGCCGATCCCCTCGGAGCGCGCCCAGTCGATCATCAGGCGCATCAGCGCGAAGGCGAGCCCGGTGCCCCGGACGTCGCGCCCCACCGCGATCGCGTATTCGCCGCTCTCATGGTTGGCGTCGGCGTGGAGCCGCACGGCGCCGAGCATGCGCTCGCCGCCGCCCACGTCCACCTCGGTGGCCACGAACGCGATGGCGCGGGCGTAGTCGAGCTGGGTCAGGCGCGCCAGGAAGGTATGGCTGAAGGCACGCACCGGCCCGAAGAAGCGCAGCCGCAGATCCTCCGGGTCGAGCCCCTGGAAGAAGCTGAGAAACAGCCCCTCATCCTCCGGGCGCACGGGCCGCACCCGGATCGTGCGGTCCTTGAGGTTGAGGGTCCGGACCCATTCCGCCGGATAGGGCCGGATCGCGAAGCGCGGATGGCCGCGCCCGTGCCCCCCGCGCTCCGAGCGGCCGATCCGCACCCGGGCGTCGAGGGCGAGCACGCCGGTCTCGTCGGCCAGCAGAGGGTTGATGTCGAGTTCGCGGACCTGCGGCAGGTCCGCGGCGAGCTGGGACAGTTTCACCAGCGTCAACGCGATGGCCGACAGATCGGCGGCGGGCACGTCCCGGTAGCCTTCGAGGCGCCGGGCGACCCGGGTCCGGCCGATCAGGTCGCGGGCGAGGATCAGGTCGAGGGGCGGCAGGCCGAGCGCCCGGTCGTCAATCACCTCGACCGCCGTGCCGCCCCGGCCGAACACCACCACCGGGCCGAAGACGGGATCCTCGGCAAGACCCGCGATGAGTTCCCGGCGCTGGCCCCGGCGCACCATCGGCTGCACCGCAAAGCCGGTGACGCGGGCATCCGGCCGCTCGCGCCGCGCCCGGCTGAGGATGCTGCGCGCCGCCTCGCGGACATCGGCCTCGCTGGTGAGGTCGAGATGGACCCCGCCGATATCCGATTTGTGCACGATGTCGGGGGAGACGACCTTCAGCGCCACCGCGCCGCCCGCCGCGATGATCGGCCAGGCAGCCGCGGCCGCGGCGTCCTTATCGGGGGCGAGCGTGATCGGCACGGTCGGGATCCCGTAGGCCTCGAGCAGGCCGTTCACCGCGATCGGATCGAGCCACGACGCCCCGTGGCGCAGGGCCCCCGCGATGATCGAGCGGGCGCGGGCCGTGTCGGGGGAGAAGTCGCGCGGCAGCGAGTCCGGCGTGCGCATCAGGTCGTCCTGCGCCTCGCGGTAGCGCACGAGGTGCAAAAACCCTTCGATCGCCTCGGAATCGGTGGCGAAATGCGGCAGGCTGGCCCGGGCGAAGGCCTCCCGCGCCGCCTCGGCATCCCCGAGGGAGACCGCGAAGAGCGGCTTCTTGCGCGTCTGGCCGGCGCGGACGCGCTTGACCGTATCGGCGATGGCGTTGGCAACTTCGCCCGCATCGGAGCGGACCGTGGGGACATGGATCGCCAGCACGGCGTCGCTCACGCGGTCCGTGAGGATCGGCTCCAGGGCGGCCGCGAAGGCCGGGCCCGCCGCGTCGATGCCGAGATCGAGGGGATTGCCGGCCGGGCGCCCTTCCGCCTCGGCGGCTTCGGCCATGGTGCCGGCGCGCTCGATCAACCGGTCGGCCGCCAACAAACCGATGCCGCGGCCGTTCGACAGGATCGCGAGCCGGTCGCCGGGGAACGGGCGCTGGCGCCCCAGGGTCTCGACGGCGGAAAACATCTCGTCGAGATCCTGCACGGCCAGCAGGCCGGCCCGCCGGAAGGCCGCGGCGTAGACCGCATCGGGCCGGGCCAGCGCTCCCGTATGGGTCTCGGCCGCGCGGGTGTCGGGCCGGTGCCGGCCGGCGCGGAGGACCACCACGGGCTTGGCGCGGGCCGCCGCGCGGGCCGCCGACATGAACCGCCGGGCATCCGCAACCCGGTCCAGGCAGAGCAGGATCGCGCGGGTGCGGTAATCGGTGGCGAAATAGTCGAGGCCGTCGGCCACGCCGATATCGAGCACGCTGCCGAGCGATAGAACCGCCGAGAAGCCCGTCCCGTGGCGGGCGCCCCACTCGACGATGGCGGCCGCGACCGTGCCCGATTGTGAGACGAGGGCAATGTCGCCGGCGGCCGGCGCGTGGGCGAACAGGCTGGCATTGAGCTTGGCCCCCGGGACGGCCAGGCCGGCGCTGTCGGGTCCGAGCAGACGCAGGCCGTGCGCCCGGGCGATGCGGTGCGCGGTCGGCCCCGGATCGTCCGGCCCGGAGCCGAGCCGAGCGGTCAGGATCACGGCCGCCCCTGCGCCGGCCGCAGCCGCCTGCGCGACCACCTCGGGCACCCGCGGCGGCGGCACCGCGATCAGGACGAGGTCGGGAATCGTGGGCAGATCCGCGATCTGCGGGACGCAGGGCAGGCCGTCCACGATCGCGTGATCGGGCTGTACCGCGAGGATCGCGCCGGGGAAGCCCGCGGCCCGTAGCCCGTCCAGCACGCTGCGCGCCACCGAGCCCTCGCGCGCCACGGACCCGACCAGGGCGATCGCGCGGGGCGCCAGCAGCTTGTCGAACCGGTAGGTGCTCACGGAGTCGTCGTCACCGCATCGGATCCCGCCGGCCAGTCGTGCCGGCATGCCTGGGGTATCCCTCGCACATGTCGGGATCGAACGCGCTATCGGGCGGCCGCCATTCTACCACAGGTCCTACCACATGGTGCGGCCGGCGGCTCGGGCAACGCTTGATCGTCCATGCGCGATCATCCGGAATCCGGAGGCCCTGCGGGCCACGAGCAGAACAAATATCCGGCGCGCTTTATCGTCTTCAAGACGGGGAGCTATGGCCATATGTAATTTGTTCTTGCCATGAAATTCCTATCACAATAGTAACTGCGCCCCAACAGCCTGTATCAGGCGACCCGGAAACAGATTCCGATCATCTTGCCGTGTGACGGCATGAGCCCGGGATCGCCAGGAGGTTCAAGGGATGGATTCGATGGTCGAAGGGCAACCGGACTTTCTCACGCTCTCGGTCGACATCGTGTCGGCCTTCGTGAGCAACAACCCGGTCCCGCCACCGGAGCTGCCCGGGTTGATCGTCAAGGTTCACGCGATCCTGCACGAGCTCAGCCAGTCCACTCCTGCACCGGCCGAGGAACTGCGGCCTGCCGTGTCGGTCCGGCGCTCGGTCCAGCCCGATTTCATCGTCTGCCTGGAGGACGGGAAGAAGTTCAAATCCCTCAAGCGGCACCTGCGCACGCACTACAACCTGACCCCGGACGAGTACCGGCAGAAATGGGGCCTGCCTGCCGATTATCCGATGGTGGCGCCGAACTACGCCGCGGCCCGGTCGAGCCTCGCCAAGAGCATGGGCCTCGGCCACCAGCGTCGGAAGGGCTGAGGACGCCCCCGCGTCCACAGGTTTCCGACGGCTCTTAGGCATCGGGCAAGGGAGGCTTGCGAGGGTCTTGGGCCCGTCCGCGCCCTAGAGACCCGATGCCAGGCAAGCCCAATCCCGTCGCCCGCCTGTTCTGGACGGCCGTGATCGGCGGCCCGTTCGCGCTCTGGTATGGCGCCCCGGCCCTGGCGGCCACGGGGTTCGCGCTGCTGTGCGTGTGGCTGCGCCATCTCGGCCGGCCCCGCCGGTTCCGCGCCCGGGTGCGCCGCATCGCCCGGGCGCATGGCGAGACGCTGGCCCTGCGCCGCCGGCAGGAAAGCTTTCGCGACGCCTACGGCAACTGGATCGAGGACGGCTGGCTGCGCGAGCGCGACTACTTCCTCGACCGGACGGTGCTGCCGCAGATCGGCCCGCGCTACACCGATCTCGCCGTCACGGAGCGGGACCGGATGCGGGCGATCGTCGAGGCCGAGGCGGCCTCCATCGACCTGCCCGAGGAGGAGGACGCCCCGGAGGACGGCATCGACTACGAGCGCTACTGCGCCGAGCGCCTCACCCGGGCGGGATGGCGGGCGCACCGGACGCCGGCGAGCGGCGACCAGGGCGCCGACATCGTGGCGGACCGCGACGGAATGCGCCTCGTCGTCCAGTGCAAGCGCCTGAGCAAGCCCGTCGGCAATGCCGCGGTGCAGGAGGCGGCCGCGGCCCAGCGCTACTGGTCAGGCGACCGCGCCGCGGTGGTCTCGAATGCCGGCTTCACGCCAGCGGCCCGGCGCCTCGCGGCGGCGACCGGCGTGCTCCTGCTGCATCACGACGGGCTCGAGGCCCTGGACCTCGCGCAGGTGTGATGCCGGTCCGCCGGGCGCGCCAGGGAACCGCGCTCAGAGCAACTTCAGCAGCGCCTCTGCCCCCGAGGCTTCGGCCTTCGAGGGCGTCTCCTCGACGTTCAGGATCTTCACGATCCCGTCCTCGACCAGCATGGAGTAGCGCTTCGAGCGGATCCCGAGGCCGAAGCCCGTGCCGTCCATCTCCAGGCCGATCGCCTTGGCGAAATCGGCGTTGCCGTCGGCCAGGAATTCCAGCCCCTCGGCGCCGCTCGCCTTCGCCCAGGCATCGAGCACGAACACGTCGTTGACGCTCGTGACCGCGATGGCGTCGATGCCGCGGCCGAGGATCTCGTCCTTGTGGGTGACGAAGCCCGGCAGGTGGTTGCGGTGGCAGCTCGGCGTGAAGGCGCCCGGGACGCCGATCAGCACCACGCGGCGGCCCTTGAACACGTCGTCGGTGGTGCGGGCGATGGGCCCCTCCGGGCCGCTCACCCGGAACGTGGCCTGGGGCAGATGGTCGCCGACCTGGATCATCGCGGGTCCCTCGTTGCTGCGCATATGCGTTTGCGCGCCTGACCTAGCGTGGTCGGTGGGGCCTGTCGAGCAACCGGCCTCCTGACGCGTGGGATGTCCAAGAGCCAATCGGCGATCCGAGGCCGCGGCTGCGGGACTCCCGTGGAACCCGCCGTGATCGTCGAGCCGCGCGTGCGGCCGAACCGAGTACGCCTCGAACCGGCCGGGCGATTGTGGCAGCCAGGGCGGGGCGGACAAGCTGGGCGGAAGCTTGCTGCGTCCCTATTGCCCGCTGGACAATGAGAGGGCGCGGCGTAGCATGGCGCCATGGCGTCTCCTCCGCATCGCAAACCGGACCCTTCGCCTTCGGCTCCCCAGCGGGAGTCCGCCTCGTCCAAGGATTCTGGAAACGTGACCCCGCGGCGGACATCGCTCCCGGGCCCGGACTTCCTCGACGGGCAATTTCTCGTGGCGATGCCCGGGATGGCCGACGAGCGCTTCGCCCGCTCGGTGATCTATGTCTGCGCCCATTCCGCCGACGGGGCGATGGGCATCATCGTCAACAAGGCGGCCACCGACATCAGCATGCCGGACCTGCTGGTCCAGCTCGACGTGGCCCCCGAGACGGATGCGATTCGCCTGCGCGAGCGGGTCGGGCACATGCCGGTCCTGATGGGCGGCCCCGTGGAGGGACGGCGCGGCTTCGTGCTCCACACCGATGACTTCCACATCCAGCAATCGACGCTGATCATCGATGACGGCATCTGCCTGACCGCGACCGTCGAGATCCTGCGCGCCATCGCCAGCGGCGAGGGCCCGGCGAGCGCCGTGCTGGCACTGGGCTATGCCGGCTGGCAGGCAGGCCAGCTGGAGAGCGAGATCATGGCCAATGGCTGGCTCAACTGCCCGGCCGATCCCGAGTTGATCTTCAACACGGATCTCGACGCCAAGTACGAGCGGGCGCTCCGGGCCAACGGTATCGACCCCGCCATGCTGTCCATGACGGCCGGGCGGGCCTGACTGAGTCCGCCGGCCTTTACTCCGGAATGGCGTCGCCGCCGCCGGCTGCGTCGGGATTCAGGCCCTCCACCGCCGGCTTCGGCCGGGACCGGCGTTGGGTCACGGCCGCAGTGGGCACCGCCGTGTTGGCGCCGAGCCGGGTCGCCAGAGCGAGCGCCCGGTTCTCGCTGAAGCGCAGGTGGCAGAAGCCGTGCGTGCCCTCGCGGGCGTAACCGCGGCAGAACTGCTCCCGATCCGACGAGAAGGCCGCCTGCTCGGTCACGATCGGCCGCACGTCCTCGCGCCGGGCCCGCTGGGTCATGAGCTTGTAATTGTCGCGCACCGCCTTGTCGGCCACGCCCCGGGCCGTGTCGAACTCGCCGGCCCGCGGGACCAGGGTCGCGGGGGCCGGCCCCCACAGGCCGGTGGGGGTCGTGGTGCAATCCGCGGCCGAGAAGGTGCAGACCGGCCCTGAGCCCAGCGTCGAGACCAGGACGCCACCCTCGGTCACGTCGAGGCGAAGGGGACATTCCGCGCCGGCCGCCTCGTAGCGCGGCACCCCCTCGGGCTTGCCCTCGGAACTCAGCGTGATGGGATTGCCCCCGCCGAGCGGTACCGTGCAGGATTCCGTAGGCTGCGAGATCTTGGTTCCCGGCAGGGTGATCCGGGCCGTGGCACCATTGCCCGACCGTTCGAGCTTCAGGGAGCCTGACATTCCGTTGAGCTGGAGATCCTGCCCGACCACACTCTCCTCCGAGGGCGCCTTGAGCACCACCGGACGGGCCGGCACGGGCGCGGGCCGGGGCGCCTCAGGGACCGAGGGCTGGCCCGGCTCTCCGGGTGCCCCCGGCGGCGGGACCGCCGGCGCTTCGGGCAGGCCCCGCGGCGGCACCGGCGGCCGCTCGGGCTTGATGCCGAACAGGCGCTCGAAGAAGTTCTGAGCCCGCGCCGGCGGGGCGGCGAGCAGGGTGGGCGCCGCGACGGCCAGCACCAGGGCGGATAGCAGGAGGCTGCGGGTCGGGGGCATCGGGCTCTACGGCGGGGACACGAAGTGGCGGGGCCACGTGCAACCCCTTGTCGAAGTGTTAACACGCTCTGGATGGCGCCGACGTGGCAGCGAAGCAACAAAATGCAACCGCGCCATCCGGACCATCCACAATCCGCAGAGGGATTATCCAATTCATCGAATGCGTTAGCGCAAAAGCGCATCGTCGGCCCGGAGACGCAGGCTTCGCCTTGCGAGCCCGTGGCGGGCTTCTTATATCGCCCTCGACGCGGGATTGCGCGCTGGGTTTCAGCCGTTCACGGCCCTTGATCCGGCCCGGGTCCCATACTCACATCACCTTCGTACACCGCCATGGGCCGAGCTGCTTCGGGGCTCGGCGGTCTGCTTGAACGCGACACAAAGAGGGATCCCACCATGGGTAAAGTTATCGGTATCGACCTCGGCACCACCAATTCCTGCGTGGCCGTGATGGAAGGCACGCAGCCCAAGGTCGTCGAGAATTCGGAAGGCGCCCGCACCACGCCGTCCATCGTTGCCTTCACGGATGACGGCGAGCGGCTCGTCGGCCAGCCGGCCAAGCGCCAGGCGGTCACGAACCCCGAGCGCACGTTCTTCGCCATCAAGCGTCTGATCGGCCGCACCTACGACGATCCGCTGACCCAGAAGGACAAGGGCCTCGTCCCCTACACCATCGCCCGCGGCGACAACGGTGACGCCTGGGTCGAGGCGGACGGCAAGAAGTATTCGCCCTCGCAGATCTCCGCCTTCACGCTGCAGAAGATGAAGGAGACCGCGGAGGCCCATCTCGGCCAGCCCGTGACGCAGGCCGTCATCACCGTCCCGGCCTACTTCAACGACGCCCAGCGTCAGGCCACCAAGGACGCCGGCAAGATCGCGGGCCTCGAGGTGCTGCGCATCATCAACGAGCCGACCGCGGCGGCGCTCGCCTACGGCCTCGACAAGAAGAAGTCCGGCACGATCGCGGTCTACGACCTCGGCGGCGGCACCTTCGACGTGTCGATCCTCGAGATCGGCGACGGCGTGTTCGAGGTGAAGTCCACGAACGGCGACACCTTCCTGGGCGGCGAGGATTTCGACAACCGGGTCGTCGAGTACCTGACCTCCGAGTTCAAGAAGGAGCAGGGCATCGACCTGACCAAGGACAAGCTCGCCCTCCAGCGCCTCAAGGAGGCCGCCGAGAAGGCCAAGATCGAGCTGTCCTCGGCGACCCAGACCGAGATCAACCTGCCCTACATCACCGCCGACCAGACCGGCCCGAAGCACCTCGCGCTGAAGCTCAGCCGCGCCAAGTTCGAGTCGCTGGTGGACGATCTGGTGCAGCGGACGATCGAGCCCTGCCGCAAGGCGCTCAAGGATGCCGGCGTCTCGGCCTCCGAGATCGACGAGGTGGTGCTGGTCGGCGGCATGACCCGCATGCCCAAAATCCAGGAGGTGGTGAAGTCCTTCTTCGGCAAGGAGCCGCATAAGGGCGTGAACCCCGACGAGGTCGTGGCCATCGGCGCCGCCGTGCAGGCGGGCGTGCTCCAGGGCGACGTCAAGGACGTGCTGCTCCTCGACGTGACCCCGCTGTCGCTCGGCATCGAGACCCTGGGCGGCGTGTTCACCCGGCTCATCGACCGCAACACCACGATCCCGACCAAGAAGTCCCAGACCTTCTCGACGGCCGAGGACAACCAGAACGCCGTCACGATCCGGGTCTTCCAGGGCGAGCGCGAGATGGCGGCCGACAACAAGCTGCTCGGCCAGTTCGATCTCGTCGGCATCCCGCCGGCGCCCCGCGGCATGCCGCAGATCGAGGTGACTTTCGACATCGACGCCAACGGCATCGTCAACGTGACCGCCAAGGACAAGGCGACCAACAAGGAGCACCAGATCCGCATCCAGGCCTCGGGCGGCCTCTCGGACGCCGACATCGAGCGCATGGTCAAGGACGCCGAGGCGAATGCCGAGGCCGACAAGAAGCGGCGTGAGCTCGTTGAGGTGAAGAACCAGGGCGAGAGCCTGATCCACGCCACAGAGAAGTCGGTGACCGAGTACGGCGACAAGGTCCCGGCCGCCGACAAAGGCGCGATCGAGACCGCGATGACCGCGCTCAAGACCGCCCTCGAGGGTGAGGATGTCGAGGCGATCAAGGCCCGCACCACGGACCTGATGCAGGCCTCGATGAAGCTCGGCGAGGCGATGTACGCCGCCAACCAGGCGGCGGGCCCCGAGGCCGGCGCCGAGGCGCAGACCGGCGAGAAGAAGGACGACGTCATCGACGCCGACTTCCAGGAAGTCGACGACAAGGACCAGAAGAAGCGCGCATAAGGGCACGCGTGGTTCGTGAGCGAGGCCGGAGCGATCCGGCCTCGCTCGCTGTCGTGCGGAGTCATGGGTTTCGAAAGGGACAAGTCCCTTTCGCGGGTGCAGGGCAGAGCTCTGTTGTCGGGCGATGCCCGACACCCACCGAAGGGCTCAGCCCTTCGGAAACCCAGTGACGCGCGGGTCGGATTGTCCGGAGACGGGGTCGGATGTCGAAGCGGGACTATTACGAGATCCTGGGGGTCACCAAGACCGCCACGGAGAGCGAGCTGAAGGTCGCCTTCCGCAAGCTCGCGATGACCTATCATCCCGACCGCAATCCCGGCGACAAGGACGCCGAGATCAAGTTCAAGGAAATCAACGAGGCCTATCAGTGCCTCTCCGACGGCCAGAAGCGCGCCGCCTACGACCGGTTCGGCCATGCGGCCTTCAGCCAGGGCGGGGGCGGCCCCGGATTCGGCAACGAGTTCGGCGACTTCATGTCGGACATCTTCGACAATTTCTTCGGTGACGGCCGCGGCGCCCCGGGCGGCGCGGCGCGCGGGCGTGGCGGTGCGCCGGGCCGCGAGCGCGGGGCCGACCTGCGCTACAACCTAGAAATCACCCTCGAGGAGGCCTTCAACGGCAAGGCCGAGACCATCCGGATCCCGACCTCGGTGACCTGCGAGGCCTGTGACGGCTCGGGCGCCAAGCCGGGCTCGAAGCCCAGAACCTGCCAGACCTGCGCGGGCTACGGACGGGTGCGGGCGGCGCAGGGCTTCTTCGCCATCGAGCGGACCTGCCCGAACTGCCATGGCCGCGGCGAGATCGTGGACGATCCCTGCACCGCCTGCCAGGGCGCAGGCCGGGTCAACCGCGAGCGCACGCTGTCGATCAACGTGCCAGCCGGCGTCGATGACGGGTTGCGGATTCGCCTCTCCGGCGAGGGCGAGAGCGGGTTGCGTGGCGGCCCCCCGGGGGACCTCTACGTCTTCCTGTCGATCAAGCAGCACGAGTTCTTCCAGCGCGACGGCGCCGACCTGTTCTGCCGGGTGCCGATCTCGATGGTCACGGCGGCGCTCTCGGGCGAGATCACCGTGCCGGTGATCGACGGCACGCAGACCCAGGTGCGGATTCCCGCGGGGACGCAGACCGCCAAGCAGTTCCGCATCAAGGGCAAGGGCATGCCGGTGCTCCGCTCGCGGGATGTCGGCGACCTCTACATCCAGGTCTTCGTCGAGACTCCGCAGAACCTGACGAAGCGCCAGCGCGAGCTGCTTCAGGAGTTCGACCAATCGGCCTCGCCGGAGAATCATCCGGAATCGGCGGGCTTCTTCTCGAAGGTGCGGGACTTCTTCGGAAGCGCCGTCCGCCCGTGAGGCGGATCCGAAACGCCGGACGGCCGGTTATGCAACCGGCCGGCGTGGCTTGCGTGCCCTAGGCGCCGTCTCGGCTTGACTGTAAGACAGCGCCGTCGATAGCCTTTCATTCTCATTCGGCATCAAGGAATCCAGGACTTGCCGCCGCTCCGCCGTCCCACCGCGAAGGCTCCTGCCACCCGGAGCGCGATTTTCGGGCCGCGGCGCGACCCCCTGGAGGACGAAGCGCGGTTCCTGCGCTCCTGGCTGGAGCGCCCGCTCGTCACCGGCGCGGTGACGCCGTCCGGCAAGATGCTGGCCCGCACCATGGCGTCCTACGTCGATCCGCGCCGTGAGGGACCGGTGGTCGAGCTCGGCCCCGGCACCGGTCCGGTCACCGAGGCGCTGATCCGGCGGGGCATCGCCCCCGAGCGGCTGATCCTGGTCGAGTTCAACCCCGATTTCTGCAGCCTTCTGAGCCGCCGCTTCCCCGGCGTGACGGTGATCCGGGGCGATGCCTACAACATGCGGGCGAGCCTGCGGGACGTGCTGACCCAGCCCGCCGCCGCGACGATCTCGAGCCTGCCGCTGTTCACCAAGCCGCTGGAGCAGCGGCTCGACCTGCTCAACACCGCCCACGACCTGATGCAGCCGGGGGCGCCGTTCGTGCAGTTCACCTACGCGGTGGTGCCACCGATCCCAGCCCGCTGCGAGGCCGGCAGCTACACCGCCGACCGCTCCAACCGCGTTTGGCTGAACCTGCCGCCGGCCCGGGTCTGGGTCTATCGCCGGCCCTGAGCTGAACACGGCCTGAGCGAACGGCTCACATTCGCGTCAACCGCTGGGTGTCACACCTGGGACATCGCCAGTCGCAACACAGTGACCGGCCTGGATCAGGAGAACACCGATGTTCACCAAGACCACACGCATGGGTCTGGCTGCGGCCCTGGCTGTCGGGGGACTGACCCTCGCAGCCCCAGCCATGGCCGCGCCCCTCGGGCTCGATGCCGGATTGCGTCAGGGCGCCGGTGATGTCGTGACCGTCCAGTACGGCTATGGCTACGGCCCGCGCCATCATGGCGGCTGGCGCGGCCATGGCGGCTTCGGTCCGCCGCGTCATTACGGCTGGGGCCGCGGTCACCATTACGGCTGGGGACCCCGCGGCTTCGGGCCGCGCCACCATCATCACGGCGGCTGGGGACATCGCCACGGCTACGGCCGCTGGTAATTGTGCGCGCTGTCTAATCCGGCTCGGCGCTCGTTTGGCTGATCGCCGAGCCGGCGCCGGACGATGATGGAAGTGATCCCGGATGCTGTGTCGATCCGGGCGCATCCTGGCCCGTGCAGCGCGTCTCCCTCCCCTTTGCGGGGGAGAGAGACGCGGAACGCAAGCTTACGAGGGCCAGATCTTCAGCCTGACGCCCTACAACGCAATCTGCTCCCGGACGGCCACATCGGGATTCGACGCCCCGCAGGTCGGCAGGCTCTCGACCGGGCCGTGAACCGCCGAGGTCGTCGCCGACAGGTCGTGGTAGCAGACACAGCCCTCGGCGAAGTAATGGTGCACGAGCGCCTTGCGGGACCGCTTGATATCGGCCCGGGCCGAGCCGCCGTGCAGCAGGTTCGCGTGCCAGAACAGCACGTCGCCCTTGCGCGCCGTGAAGTATTCCGGCTTCGCCCCGTGGTCGCGGATCTCCCGCTGGATCGCCGGTTCGTAGTGATCGACATAGGCGCCGTAGCCGCGCTGCTTAAAATCCTCCGGCGAGATGCCGACATCGTGGCTGAACAGGTACGGCAGGCGGTGCGTGCCGGGGTAATAGACCAGTGGGCCTGAATCCGCGTGGATGTCCTCCATGGCGATCCAGCAGGCGGCGAGATAGCCGACCGGATAGGTCGTCATGTGGATCGAGTCCGAATGCTCGGCCTGCTGGCTGCCCTTGTGGGACGCGATGGTCTGGAAGGGAATCGCCGGGCGGCCCAGCACCATGCTGCTGAAATTCACCAGCACCGGATGCTTCAGGAGCTGCTCGATCGCCTCGACCTTCAGGTGTGGGTTGAGGTAGCGGCCGGGATGCGGATCGTCCTCGGCGGCCTTCTCGGGGGCGAGGGTCACATCACCGCGGGCGATCGCGGCCTCGTAGGCCTCCCAGGCCTCGTCGATCGTATCGGGATCGATGGCCCCGCGCAGGACGTAGTAGCCGTGCTGCTCCCAGGAGCGGCAGATCTCGGCCTGCCGGGGGGTGATTTCCCGCCGCGCCACGCGCCGCGCGATGATCTCCTGCGCATCCGGCTGGTCGAGCCAGGGACTCGGCCCCGATTCTGGGAAATTCTCGGCCCGGAAGACCTTGATGCAGCCGATATCGACCGGGATGTCGGCATCGACCACGAAGGGAGCGGGCGGGGGCGGCGCGTTACGCCCGGGTCCGGGATCTCGGTTTGATCGGGTCAGCGCACGCGCAAGGTCCGCAACACGGCGGAACGGTCGAGCCATCACATCCTCCACCCAACGGGCAGTGCTGCCGCTTCCGCGACGCGGGATCTGCGCGACGTGTGCGGCTTACCGACGGACCTCGCGAAGCTTCGCGGCAATCGTAAGACCGGCTCCGCAGAAACCCGCATCGCCCGATGCCTTCAGGCCGCGGCCGCCTCCCCGCTCCGGACGGTTTCGAGGATCGCGGGCCGTTCTGCGGGTGCATCGCCCATCCGGTAGGCCGCCCGCAGGGCCGCCTCCGCCCGATCGGCGGCGGCCTCGTCGGCTGCGTGGACGATCCCGAGCAGCCCCCCGGACGATCCAGGTCCGGCGAGATCCGTGAAGCCTACCCGGGGGTCGATGGCATCCTCCGGGCGCGTGCGGCCGCCGCCAAGTTCGATCACCGCGAGGCCGATGTCCCGGGTGGCGATGCCCGCCACCGTCCCGGCCTGGTGCACCGGCCGCCGCACCGGCGCGGCGGGCAGGTGCTTTTCGGGCTCGTTCAGCAGGTCCGCCGGGCCGCCCAGCGCCGTCACCATCTCGGCGAAGATTTCGGCCGCCCGGCCCGAGGCCAGGGCAGCTTCGAGCCGCTCGGCGGCGCCGGCCGCGTGACGCGCGAGGCCCCCGGCCACGAGCATCTCGACGGCGAGCGCCAGCGTGACGGCGTGGAAACGCGGCTCCCGGCGCAGGCCCTTCAGGTAATCGATCGCGTACGCGACCTCGACGGCGTTGCCGGCGGCACTCGCCAGCGGCGCGTCCATGTCGGTGATGAGCGCCGTCGTGCGCAGGCCCGCCCCCTCCGCCACCGTGACGATGCTCTCGGCCAGCGCCCGCGCCTCGGGCAGGGTCGCCATGAAGGCGCCGGAGCCCTGCTTGACGTCCATGACGAGCCCGTCGAGCCCTGCGGCGAGCTTTTTCGAGAGGATCGATGCGGTGATCAGATCGAGCGACTCGACCGTGCCGGTGACGTCGCGGATCGCGTAGAGGCGCCGGTCGGCTGGGGCGAGATCAGCGGTCTGGCCGATGATCGCGCAGCCGACGCGGCGCACGACCTGCCGGAAGGTGTCGAGCCCCGGCGTCGCGTCGTAGCCCGGGATGCTGCCGAGCTTGTCGAGCGTTCCGCCGGTATGGCCGAGGCCGCGGCCGGAGATCATCGGCACGTAGCCGCCGCAGGCCGCCACCATCGGGGCCAGGACGAGGCTCACCGTGTCGCCGATGCCGCCGGTGGAGTGCTTGTCGAGCACCGGACCCGGCAGCGCCCAGCTCAGCACCGTGCCCGAATCCGCCATGGCCCGGGTCAGCGCCACCCGCTCGGGCAGCGCGAGGCCGCGGAAGAACACCGCCATCGCGAAGGCCGCCGCCTGCCCCTCCCCCACGGTGCCGTCCGTGAGGCCCCGAACGAAGGCGGCGATGTCTTCCGGTTCGAGCGTCAGGCCGTCGCGCTTGGCCCGGATGATCTCCTGCGGAAGACGCATGCTCACAGCCCCCGGGCCTGCATCAGGGCGCCGTACAGGCTGCTCGCCCCGAGGCGGAAGGTTTTCGAGGTCACCCAATCCGGGCCCATGATCCGGTCGGCGAGCGCCAGGTAGGTGGCGGCGTCGGCGACACTGCGCAGGCCGCCCGACACCTTCAAGCCGGCGGGACGGCCGCTCGCCTTGATCTCGGTCAGCATCGCCTCGGCGGCCTCCGGAGTCGCTGAGACGGGGCTCTTGCCGGTCGAGGTCTTCAGGAAATCGGCCCCCGCCTCCAGCGCGAGCCGGCTCGCCGCCCGGATTCTTTCGGGGTCGCCGAGCTCGCCCGTCTCCAGGATCACCTTGAGGGTCGCGGCACCGCAGACGTCGCGGACGGCCTCGACCATGTCGCGGGCCAAAGCCGCCTCGCCCCGCAACAGGGCGCGATAGGGCAGGACGAGGTCGATCTCGTCCGCGCCGTCGCGCAGGGCCTCGGCGGTGTCGTCGGTGGCCCGGGCGCAATCCTCACCGCCTTCGGGGAAGTTGATCACCGTGGCGACCAGAATGCCCATACCGGCGAGCGCCCGGGCCCCCTGCGTGATGAAGCGCGGCCAGACGCAGATTGCCGCCACGGAACCGGCCTTCGCGTCCCGGCACAGGGCGTCGATCTTCGTCTCCGTGCAGGTCTCGCCGAGGTTGGTGAGGTCGAGGAGCGGTAGTGCCCGGCGGGCGACCGTGCCCATCTCCGAATCCGTCATGGCGCATCTCCATCAGGCAGATCGGCCACGAAGGCCCGGAGCAGGCGGCCGAGATCCTCCGCGGCCCGGGCCGCCACCGCCTTCGTCTCCGCATGGTGCGGGGCGCCCCCGGCAATCCCGGCGGCGAGGTTGGTCACCACCGAGACGGCCGCCACCGGAAGGCCGAGGAAGCGGGCGAGGATCACCTCGGGCACCGTCGACATGCCGACGAGATCCGCCCCCAGGATACCGGCCATCCGGACCTCGGCGGGCGTCTCGAAGCTCGGGCCGGAGAACCACGCGTAGATCCCCTCCCCCAGCGGCACGCCGCAGGTCGACGCCGCCGCGTGCAGCCGCGCGCGCAGGTCGGGATCGTAGGCATCGGTCATCGGCACGAAGCGGGCATCGCTCGCCTCGCCGATCAGCGGGTTGAGGCCGGACAGGTTGATGTGGTCGGCGAGCAGGACGAGGCTGCCGGGTCCCATCTCCGGCCGCAGCGAACCGGAGGCGTTGGTGAGCAGCAGGCGCCGGGCCCCGAGCTGTTGCGCGCAGGTGAGCGGCAGGCGCATCACGGCTGCCTCGCCCCGCTCGTAGGCATGCGCCCGCCCCTCGAAGACCAGGACCGGCCGCCCCGCCAGAAACCCGCGATGGAGCCGGCCCGCATGGCCGCTGACCCCCGCCCCCGGAAAACCGGGAATCGCCGCATAGGGGATGGAGACGGCCTCCTCCAGGCTCCCCGCAATCCCGCCGAGGCCAGTGCCGGTCACGAGGGCGCAGGCGTAGTCCCCCGCGAAGCCGGCGGCGTGCAGCGCGTCGAGGGCGGCGGCCTCGCTCACGTAAGCGTCTCCGGCCCGAAGGAGTCCGGCAGCAGCTCGCCGAGCGTGAAGGTTTTCGCGATACGGTCCGGGGTGGCGGCGTGGATCGGCGTGTCCGGGCGCGCGAACTCCCGGATGCGCTGGCGGCAGGCGCCGCAGGGCGTCACGAGGCCCGCACCATCGCCGCAGACGAGGATTTCCGTGATGCGCCGCCCCCCGGCCGCCACCATGGCGGCGATCGCTCCAGCCTCGGCGCAGGTCCCGACCGGATAGGCGGCGTTCTCGACATTGCAGCCGGCGTGGATGGCGCCGTGCTCGTCCCGGAGCGCCGCCCCGACGCGGAAACGGGAATAGGGCGCGTGCGCCCGCTCGCGGACTGTCCGGGCGGCCGCCAGAAGCGCCGCTCCCTCATCCGCCCGTGCCGAATCCGCAGCCTGCATGGCCGATCTTTGGCACCCGCCGGGGTGGCCTGTCGAGGGTCGTGGCGGGTCGGGGATTCGGCATTTCGCTGGGTACATGTCCCAGCCTTGAGAGGCCACGGATCGACGTGTGGCCAGCATGCGAACGCCGTTCGCGGGCATCGGGAAGGTCGAGCCCTTGAGGGGCAATCTCAAAGGCTGGTGGTCCCGCCGGATCACGGGGGAACACCGCCTCGTCTACCGCGTGAAGGGCGTCGGGGACGACCAAGTCCTCGAAATCGCCCAGTGTCGCTGGCGCTACGACACCTGAATCAGGGCCTCAGCGCGCCGCCGGCACCGCGCCGAGGAGGCCCGCCGCCTGCTGCAGCGCCAAATCGTCCCGCGGGCCGATCAGCGCGTAGGCGGTGTCGCCCGCGTTCCACGAGACGATATCGCCATCCTCGGAGCCGGTGAGCGTCGCCGGGCCGCCGCGGATGCCGCGGGTGGCGAACAGCGACGCCTCGCCATAGGCCCCGGCCTCCAGGGCGATCTCGATGCCGGTGCCGTGGCGGGCCGGGAAGATCTGGATGTCGCGTACCCGCCAGCCCTCCGGCAGGGCGGGCAGGTCGATCCCGGTCACGGAGCGCAGGCGCGTCCGGTCGTAGACCGGCCCATCGGCTTGGCCGCTGATGCTCTTGCGCAGCTGCGCCACCGCCCGGGCCTGCCGGGCATCGGCGATCAGCGCCGGATCCGGCGTCGCCGCCAGGGTGTCGGGCACGCCGAACCGGCCGATCTCGTCATGGGCGAGCCAGCCGGCGCCGACCAGCACCGCGATGGCGGCGGCCCGCTTGAGCCGCGAGGCCACCCGGCGCCAGCGCTGGTTCCGGTCGAAGCGGCGGGCGAGCGCGACGGTCCGGTCGGGCCCGGGGCCCGGGACCCGCTCGAAACAGGCCCGCAGGGCGTCGCGGTCGTGCATCTCGGCCATGACCCGGGCGGCGGCCGCGGGGTCGGCGGCCAGATGGGCCTCGACGTCCAGGCGACGCATCGGGTCGATCTGCTCGTCGACGAAGGCGATGAGATCGTCGTCTGTGATCGGATCAATCATCGTGAAGTCCTCAGTGCCAGCGTGCCCCGGATCGCGACGCCCTTCAACGGCGGTGGTCCCGGGCTCTTGTGACTGTGCGGTGGAGTTTGAAAACGGGATGCCGCGTTCCCACACCAGGCCGCAGAGCGATCCGCCGGTCGTTGTCGTCCGTCCCCGCCGGCGCCGGGGACTGACCGATTCGCAATTCCGTCCTCAGTTCTCGCCGGCGGCGCGCCGGAGGGGCCAGACGGACCGGCTCGGCGGCGTATCGGACACGACGAGCCTGAGGCTGGAGGGAGGCCCGCGGCGGGTCTCCGGCGCCCGCTCGCTGGCCTCCGTCTCGCCGGAAGCCCGGTCGGTCCGCGCGCCCTCCTCGAAGGCCCGCAGGGCGGCGCGCCCACGGCCGAGGCGGGACATCAGCGTCCCGATCGGAATGCCGAGCACGGCGGCCGCATCCGCGTAGGCCATGCCCTCCAGGGTCACGAGGTGCAGGGCGGCGCGCTGCTCCTCGGGCAGCGTGAGGAACGCCTTCCGGATCTGGGCGAGGCGCACCTGCCCCTCCTGGGCCGGCGGCGCCGTATCCTCGGCCATGCGCACGAGCGTGTCGGCGTGGCGCGCCTCGACCTGCCGGCGGCGCTGCTCGTCGATGAAGGCGTTGTGCAGCACCGTCATCATCCAGGTGCGCAGGTTGGTGTTCGGCCGGAGCGTGCCCTGCATCTCCAGGGCGCGCACCAGCGTGTCGTGCACGAGATCGTCGGCCCGCAGCGCGTCGCGGGTGAGCGACCGGGCGTAGCGCCGCAGGGGCACCAGCAGGTCGAGGAGGTCAGCGCGCTTTTGCTTGTCCGATGCCATAAGCCGTGAACGCGGCGACGCGGCGCTTTAATCCCGCCCGCCGAAGCGGCAATCTTCAGGCTTGGCCGAGGGCGGCGGCGATCCCGGAGATCACCCGCGGATCGGTGGGCTCGACCTGGGTGGCGAAGGCCGCCGCGAGCGTTCCGTCCCGGGCGATCAGGTACTTGTGGAAGTTCCAGCGCGGCGTCTCGGCCGGGCGCTCGGCGGCGGCCCACCGGTAGAACGGATGGGCGTTCGGCATCTTCACATGAGTCTTGGCCGTGAGCGGGAAGGTGACGCCGTGGTTCTTCCGGGCGGCCTCCGCGATGGCGGGTCCGTCGAGCGGCTCCTGGTTGCCGAAATCGGGCGACGGCACGCCGATCACCGTCAGGCCCCGGTCGCCGAACCGGGTCCATAGGGTCTGGAGGCCGGAGAGCTGCCCGGCATAGCCGCAGGCCGTGGCGGTGTTGACCACGAGGATCGGCTTGCCCGCATAGGCCGAGAGCGGCATCGGGCCGCCCTCGGGCGTCTCGAAGGTGAAGGCGGTGGCCCGCACAGATTCCGCAGCGCGGGCGCCGCCGGCAAGCCCGGCGCCGATCAGGATCAGAGCCTCGCGGCGCAGCAATGTCATGACGTCAGCCTCCCCAGGCGCAGTTCGCGGAACGCGGCAGGCGGCCCGACGTTTCACGCGCCGGATCGGTCGATTCGCCGCACGGCCGTACCGCACATCGCTTCCCCCGGAAGCCGGAGGCTACTGTTCGGGACGAACCCTTAAGCCGCGCGAACCGACTCGAGGAAGCGGCGGACTTCCGCGTCGAGCCGCTGGGCCTGGCTCGAAAGGCCGGAGGCTGAACCCAGGACCTGCGCGGCGGCGGCGCCGGCTTCCTCAGCCGCATGGGCCACGCCCACGATGTTGTTCGTGACCTCGCCCGTGCCCTGCGCCGCCTGCCCGACGTTGCGCACGATCTCCTGTGTCGCCGCGCCCTGCTCCTCGACGGCCGCGGCGATCCCGCCAGCCAGTACGCTGATCTCGCTGATGCGGCTGACGACGACGCCGATCGCGTCCGAAGCATCCCCGGTCCAGGACCGGATCTCCCCGATCTGCCGCGCGACGTCCTCGGTGGCCTTGGCGGTCTGGCTGGCTAGTTCCTTGACCTCCGTCGCCACCACGGCGAAGCCGCGGCCGGCTTCCCCGGCGCGCGCCGCCTCGATCGTGGCGTTGAGCGCCAGGAGGTTGGTCTGGGCCGCGATGCCCGAGATGAGGCTGACCACGTCGCCGATCCGGGCCGCACCCGCGCGCAGCGTCTGCATCAGGTCGGCGGACTTCTCGGCTTCCGCGACGGCCGCGGTAGCGACGCCCGCCGAGCCCTGCACCTGCCGGCCGATCTCCGAGACGGAGGCGCCGAGCTGCTCGGCCGCCGCCGCCACCGTCCCGACGTTCGCGGCCGCCTGCTCGGCCGCCGAGGCCACGGTGACCGATTGCTGTGCGGTCTGCGTGGCGGCCGCGCTCATGCTCTCGGCGGTGGATTGCAGCTGGGTCGCCGCCGCCGCGACGGCGCGCACGACGCCGCCGATGGCCGCCTCGAAGCGATCGGCCAAATCGTGCATGGCGGTCTTCCGCTGCGTCTCGGCCGCCGCCCGGGCCTCGGCCGCCTCCGCTTCCAGCACCTTGGCCCGCGTGAGCTTCTCCCTGAAGACCTGGACGGCGTTGGCCATGGCCCCGACTTCGTCTCGGCGCCCCACGCCCGGCACCACGACCGACAGGTCGTCGGCCGCGAGCCGGGTCATCGTGCTCGTTATGGCGTGGATCGGCCGGGCGATGTCGATCTGGAGGAGGACCAGCCCGCCGAGGGCCGCCACCACCATCAATCCCAGGCCGACGTAGCTCGCCCGGCGCGACGACGCGATGGCCTCCGCCGAAGCAGCGGCGCGGATCTTCAGGAGATCCTGTTCGACCTTCGTCAGCTCGGCCGCCTTGGCGCGCAGGCCGTCCATCGCGGTCTTGCCCGAGCCTGTCCCCGCGAGGCGGCGCGCTTCCTCGCGGGTCGCAGGGTCTTGCATCAGGGCGATCTCGCGATTCGCGACGGTCCGGCCCCATTCCTCGGCCAGGGCCTTCAGTTCCATGAGCCGCACCTGCTGCGCGGCGTTCTGTTGAGTCAGGCTTCGCGCGGCCTCCCAGGACGACGCGAAAATCTCCCGGCCGACCCGCTCGGGCTCGAGAAAGGCGGGATCCGCGGAGATCAGGTAGCCGCGCACACCAGTCTCACGATCGATCATCGCGATGGTCAGCCTGTCGATTTCGGCGATGACCTCATGGGTGTGGACCGTCCAGGCCTTCGTCTCTTCGACCAGGCGCAGGTTCCGAAGGGAGATCGCCGAGACGCCGACCGTGATCGCCAGCATCACCGCCATGATCAGCGCGATCTTCGCGCTGATCTTCAAATCGACCAATCGGATTTTCATGGAGCGCCCCCGCGCGAACGACGGCGCCCGCCTCGGGCCCATGCCATCGGTTGCGTTCAGAGGATAGCGACAACGACAACATTCCACGCAACAAAAAACTTATCCGATAAACAAATCACCCTAAAAATTTTCTGAGCACAAAATCGATAGATAATTTACCGCCCGTATTCTCGGTTTAATCAGAGCCATTATTATGGCTGCGCGCAAATGTAGCCTTGGGATAGCGACCTATTGGTAGGCGAATTGCAGATCGACCGTGCAATCCCGGCCGACCCGCTCGTAATTCTCCGCGAGCCAGGCCTGCGCGGCGGCGCGGCCCTTGTCGCGCAGGCGCTTGAACACGGTCCAGCGGGCGTCCAGCTTCGAGGCGGCGTTGTAATCCTCCAGCGCGTCGGTTCCGTCGATCCGGTGCACCAGGACCCGCCGGTACGCGCCCTGGCCGAGTGTTCCCTCCTCGATCAGGCTGTCGAGGAAGTCGATGGCCCGCAATTCCCGCATCAGGTTGGCGTTGAAGGTGATCTCGTTGAGCCGATCGCGGATCTCGCTCTCCGTGCGCGGGGTCTCGCGCCGCTCCACGGGGTTGATCTGGACGAGCAGGATGTCGCGCGTCTCGGCCCCGCGATGGAGCGGGTAGAGCGGCGGATTGCCGAGGTAGCCGCCGTCCCAGTAGGGCACGCCGTCGATCTCCACCGCCTGGAAGACGGTGGGCAGGCAGGCCGAGGCCATCAGGTGATCGACGGTCAGGCGCTCACGCTCGAACACCGCGAGCTTGCCGGTCCAGACATTGGTGGCCGAAACGAACAGGCCCGCAGTCTCGGCCTCGCGCAGGCGCTCGAAATCGACCTGTTCGGCCAAGGCCTTGCGGAGCGGGTTGATGTTGAGCGGGTTCGAGACGTAGGGGCTCGGCGACAGCATCTTGGCCCAGAACTCGGCCACCGGGTTGCCCTTCCACAGGCTGAACAACCCGCTGACGACGTGGCGCTGGGCCGGGCCGAGGTCGCCGTCGAGGCTGACCTCCCGCCAGAACCGCTCCAGCCCTGCGCGGGCGCCGTCCGGGCCCCCCTTGATCCAGCCGTCCACCAGGACGACGGCGTTCATCGCACCGGCGCTCGCCCCGGTCACCGCCTCGAAGGCGAGCCGCCCGTCCTCGATCAGGGCATCGAGCACACCCCAGGTGAAGGCGCCATGTGCGCCGCCGCCCTGAAGCGCCAGGGCAACGGGCTTCTCGGCCCTGGGGCCGGCGAGCCGACGATTCGACGCCTGGGTGGACGGGGCATCGATCGCGTCCGAGACGGGGGCCTCCGGCACGGCGGTGACGGGGTTGTGCGGCTCGGCACCGCCGGATTGCTCGCTCATGTGGGCCTCCTGAGTCAGCCTGGAACATGGGCATGCTGCACTGCAGCATCAACCACCGAGCGGCATCACGATCTCCCGTGGGGCTCCGTCGGCCGGCGCGGATCGGCAACAGACGCGGATGAAAACTCCACGGCCCGCACGGCAAACTCGACATCGGCGCGGAGATACGACATGACAGCCGCGTATGCTGTCCCGTGCGATGCTGTCCCGCGTGGCGCCTGCTTGACGCGGCGCCGGGTCGTCCGCACCTCACCCGCGGCAGCCCCGAAGTTCCGGTGTGGCGTGCCCCGGGACAGGCCCGACGGCCCTGCAGGGCTCCGGCGCCTCGCGAGGCGCGCACCGAAGGTCCACGATGGAAGTCATGGAAGCGACCCAGTCCGAAAGCCCCGCCGAGAACCCGCTGGCCAGCGGCCCGGAGATCGCCGGACCGGCCCCACGCCACCGCACGGTCGGCGTCACGGTCGGCGAGGGCGAAGGCGCGGTCACGGTCGGTGGCGGCGCGCCGATCGTCGTCCAGTCGATGACCAACACCGACACGGCCGACATCGATGCCACGGTGGCGCAGGTGGCGCAGCTCGCCCGGGTCGGCTCGGAGCTGGTCCGCATCACCGTCGATCGCGATG
This sequence comes from Methylobacterium phyllostachyos, assembly GCF_900103445.1. Classification (GTDB taxonomy): domain Bacteria; phylum Pseudomonadota; class Alphaproteobacteria; order Rhizobiales; family Beijerinckiaceae; genus Methylobacterium; species Methylobacterium phyllostachyos. Next base: position 108,818 of record NZ_FNHS01000015.1, read on the forward strand.
AGGCGGCGGCGGCCGTGCCGAAGATCCGCGAGCGTCTCGACCGGATCGGCGTCCACGTGCCGCTCGTCGGCGACTTCCATTATATCGGCCACAAGCTGCTCGCCGACCATCCGGCCTGCGCCGAGGCGCTGGCCAAGTACCGGATCAACCCGGGCAACGTCGGCTTCAAGGAGAAGAAGGACACCCAGTTCTCGGCGATCATCGAGCAGGCGATCAAGCACAACAAGACCGTGCGGATCGGCGCCAACTGGGGCTCGCTCGACGGGGAACTCCTCACCCACCTGATGGACGAGAACGCCAAGCTGCCGCGGCCGATCGATGCCCGCGCGGTGATGCGCGAGGCGATGGTGCGCTCGGCGATCGGCTCGGCCGACCGGGCCGTGGAACTCGGCCTGCCGCAGAACAAGATCATCCTGTCGGCCAAGGTCTCGGCGGTGCAGGATCTGATCGCCGTCTACCGCGAGGTGGCGCGCCGCTCGGATTACGCGATCCATCTCGGGCTGACCGAAGCCGGCATGGGCTCGAAGGGCCTGGTCGCGGCCTCGGCCGCCATCGGCGTGCTCCTGCAAGAGGGCATCGGCGACACGATCCGCTACTCTCTGACTCCCGAGCCCGGCGGCGACCGGAGCGTCGAGGTGAAGGCCAGCCAGGAACTCCTGCAGACCATGGGGTTCCGCACCTTCGTGCCGATGGTGGCGGCCTGCCCGGGCTGCGGCCGCACGACCTCGACGACCTTCCAGGAACTCGCCCGCGACATCCAGAACTGGATCGTCACCTCCATGCCGGAATGGAAGAAGACCTATCCGGGCGTCGAGGGGCTGAACGTCGCCGTGATGGGCTGCATCGTGAACGGCCCGGGCGAATCGAAGCACGCCGATATCGGCATCTCCCTGCCCGGCACCGGCGAGACCCCGACCGCGCCGGTCTTCATCGACGGCAAGAAGGCGATGACGCTGCGTGGCCCGACCCTCGCCAAGGATTTCGAGGGCATCGTGATCGACTACATCCAGCGCCGATTCGGCCAGGGCGGGACGCGCACGGCCGCCGAGTGAGGAGCGACGCACGGGGGACACGCATCCCGCGTCGATCGACCTCCCCGCGCCGAGACCCAGCCCCCCGGTCTTCGCAGGTGCACACGGTTTCCGCCCGCGCGCGACCGTGGTAGCAAGGCCGCACGATCCCGTGAGCGGTCGGCCCGGTGGCCGGCCCGCGCGGTTCGGCGGAGTCTTCGCGTTTTCTGCCCGGCCCCGACTGGCCCCTGAGCCGAACCGCGAAGCGCCGGCCACGCCCGAGCTTCCGACAATCGCATGAGCCAAACCTTCGCACCCGGCGTAGCAGCCCAGCCCGCGCCCGCGGCGTCCGACACCGCGCGCGAGGCCGCCCCGGCGGCCGAGGGCGAGGGTCCCGTCCAGGGACCGGCGACCTCCGGCACCCTCGACGCGCCCGAGAAGGCCGAGACCCGTCATGGGCATGCCGGCTTCTGGACGTTGCTCGTCGGCTCCGTCGGCGTCGTCTACGGCGATATCGGCACCAGCCCGCTCTACGCCTTCCGCGAGGCGCTGGTCCCGGCCCGGACCGACGGCATCCTGCTGCCCGAGGAGGTGATCGGCACCGTCTCGCTGATCCTCTGGGCGCTCTTCATGATCGTGACCGTGAAATACGTCGCGATCCTGCTGCGCATGGACAACAACGGCGAGGGCGGCATCCTCTCGCTGATGGCGCTGGCCCGGAAAGCGCTCGGCGGCTCGCGCATCGTGTTCATGCTGGGGCTGCTCGGCGCCTCGCTGTTCTACGGCGACGCGGTGATCACCCCGGCCATCTCGGTCCTCTCGGCGGTGGAGGGCCTGAAGCTCGTCACGCCCACCCTCGACGATTACGTCCTGCCGATCACCGTGGTGATCATCGTCGTTCTGTTCCTCGTGCAGAACCGCGGGACCGGAAAGGTCGCGGCCTTCTTCGGGCCGGTCACCATCGTGTGGTTCGTCGCGATGGCGCTGGCGGCGCTGCCGCATATCGGCCTGCACCCGGAGGTGTTCCGGGCGCTCAACCCGGTCCACGCCGTGATGTACCTGCTCGGCCACGGCACCGGGGCGCTGGTGGCGCTGGGCGCCGTGTTCCTGGCGGTGACCGGGGCCGAGGCCCTGTTCGCCGATCTCGGGCATTTCGGCCGCAAGCCGATCCAAGTGGCCTGGATCGGCCTCGTCTTCCCGGCGCTCGCCCTCAACTATCTCGGGCAGGCGGCCCTGGTGCTGGAGAAGCCCGACACGGCCGATCCGTTCTTCCAGCTCGTGCCCGCCTGGGGCCTGCTGCCGATGGTGCTGCTCGCCACGATCGCCACCGTGGTGGCGAGCCAGGCGGTGATCACCGGCGCCTTCTCGCTGTCCCGTCAGGCGATCCAGCTCGGCCTGCTGCCGCGGCTGGAGATCCGCCACACCTCCGAATCGCATGCCGGGCAGATCTACCTGCCGCAGATCAATTCGCTCCTGATGATCGGCGTCGTGCTGCTGGCGGTGCTGTTCAAGACCTCCTCGTCGCTCGCCTCGGCCTACGGCATCGCGGTGACCGGGACGATGCTGCTCACCGCCTCGCTGACCTTCCTGGTGATGTGGCGGATGTGGAAGTGGTCGCCGGTGGCGGCGGCGGCGGTGATGCTGCCCTTCATCGTGCTGGAATTCCTGTTCCTGCTCTCCAACCTGATCAAGGTGGTGGAGGGAGGCTACGTGCCGCTGCTGCTGGCCGGCGCCCTCGTCATCGTGATGTGGACCTGGGTGCGCGGGGTCACGATCCTGTTCAACAAGACCCGCAAGACCGACGTGCCGCTCGTGGAACTGGTCGGCATGCTGGAGAAGAGCCCACCGCACCACGTGCGCGGCACCGCGGTGTTCCTGACGAGCGATCCCGAGATCGCCCCGGCGGCGCTCCTGCACAACCTCAAGCACAACAAGGTGCTGCACGAGAAGAACGTGATCCTGACCGTCGAGACGGTGGACACGCCCCGCTCGAACGAGGCCGACAAGGTGCGGATCGAGCCGGTGGGCCCGCATTTCTACCGGGTCGTGATGAAGTTCGGCTACATGGAGACGCCGAACATCCCGAAGACCCTGGTGCTGTTGCGCCGCCAGGGCTTTAAGTTCGACATCATGGCGACGTCGTTCTTCCTGTCGCGCCGCTCGATCCGGCCGGCGGCCCATTCCGGCATGCCGCTCTGGCAGGACCGGATCTTTATTACACTGGCGAAGAACGCCAACGATGCGACGGACTTCTTCCAGATTCCCACGGGGCGGGTCGTGGAGGTTGGCACGCAGGTGACAGTATAAGAAATGATATGGATTTACTGGATTCGCTTCATTTAAGGTTCAATCACTAAACTTATAATTTTATCCGCATATCATTCTATCGCCCATTCGGAGCGTTATTCTGATTTTCTCAAAGCTGCCCTCTAGCACACATGACAAAAGATAGGCTTTTTTTCATTGCATCTTTGACAAAAGACCTATAAAGGGTTGGGCCCGTAGGAGGACGCAATGCGGACTGGCCCTGGAATCGGCAGTACAATTGCTGCGCGACGCGCAGAACTGGATTATCTCCAGGACGTTGTCGACGAGCTCAGAATTGCGCTACAGACAAAGGAATACGACCCTAATCAACCCCGCATTCCTGCTCATCAAACTGGCGCAGGGCGCTGGACAAGAGACGGGAGCACTAAAAAAATAGATATTATAAAAACTGATCGATTTAAGAAACAACTCTACGCCTCATCAAGGCGGCTAGAGGAATGCGCAGAAATGAATCGACGCGATTTGATTGTTTGCAAATTTACTGGTCTTAGGCCCTGCTATGCGCAGGCAATGGTCAGGTTTGTCGCATGTGAGAACGGTCACCCAATTCCTCCATTGAATTTTTGATGGTGAGACCATGATTATTGCAGAGCGATTACTATCAATTCGAACGGGCCCAGAATCTAAGGAGTGTAAAATATCTATAAGCGCTCCAGAATTTTCCGATGGCATGTGGATCTGCCGCTACACTATTGGGTGGCCAGATGCCGCTTGGGATAGTTTTGGTGCAGGCGTAGATTCTGTGCAGGCTATTCATCTGGCCCTGCAGAAAATCGGCGTTGAGCTTTACGGCAGCGCTTATCACAAAGCGGGCATCTTAGTGTTCGAGAAGCCTGGCGACGGATACGGCTTTCCCATGCCGAAGAACGGTCGCTATCTCTTGGTAGGTGCGGACAAGACTTTCGAGGGGTGAGCGGCCGGCAGGATCCGTTCATCGCGATCATCAAGTTGGTAGGGGCGCCTCCAGGAGGGGCGCGCCTAAAGTCACAACAGCTCCATCGGCACACCCAGAGCACTCCCCGCCTCGACGAGCTTGCGATCGAGGGTTGCGATACTCAATCCGGCCTCGAACGCGATGGCAAGGTGTAGCGCGTCGCCGGCTCGCACTCCGAGGGGAGCTTGGTCGGCGAACCGAGCTGCAACCTGGTAATGCCGATCGGAGACCGCGAGCACGTGGAACGACTCCGCCGTGATCCGAGAGAAGGCGGACAGGGCCGCTGCTCGATGTTCGAGCCTGAGCTGGCCGGAGCGGATCTTCAGCGAGAGAGCGGCTGAGAACTCCGTCATGACCCAAGAACTGATCGCCAAGTCGCCTGGATTCTGACGCGCCATCCAGGCTTGCACATCCGCAGTCCGGGTCTCTTTGGTCAGCGCTGAGACCAAGACCGAGGTGTCGACATAGGATCTCAATAGCGGTCTTCATCCCGCATGGTGCGGATGAAGGACCCAGCACTCTCACCCTGCTCCGGCATGGCGGCGGTCACCGCGCGAAGGACGTCGAGACTGATGGGCTGCAACGGGCTGTCGGTGCGGGTCAGAAGCGCAACCGGACGACCGTCACGGGTGATCGCGACGGAATCGCCGATCGCGACGCGCTCGATCAGAGCGCTGAGCTGTGTCTCCGCATCCGCGAGGCTGATCGTGTCCATCTGTCGAGATCCGAGGTTAGAACCACGGGGCTCGTTTTATACCGCGTCGCGGCGTGGTGGGCCAGCGGGCGCCGTCAGCCAGAGCACGATCACCGCGCGTCGCTCGTCTGCTCGATTCACGTGCGCCACCGCACGTGGCATACCCGGAACGCAACCACGGCGGGATGACCCGCCCTTTCTCTGCGTTGCGCCCCGCCCAACGCCTGCTTTAGAATATTTATTATTCTGAGCTTGAGCGTTTGCCCGGCGATCTCCCCGCATCGGCACGCGTTAGCCAGCAAGGCTGGCATCGGCTTCAAGGCCCGGCTCGGACCCGACTGAACGCCGCTCCGGCGCCGCCAGACAGGACGCAACGATGATCAAACTCACCGTGAACGGGGCTGCGCGCAGCTTCGACGGCGACCCCGACATGCCGCTGCTGTGGTACCTGCGGGACGAACTCGGGCTCACCGGCACCAAGTTCGGCTGCGGTGTCTCGCTCTGCGGGGCCTGCACGATCCATCTCGGCGGCGCGGCGACCCGCGCCTGCATCACGCCGGTCTCGGCGGCGGCGGGCCAGGAGGTCGTCACCATCGAGGGGCTGTCGCCGGACGGCAACCACCCCGTGCAGGTGGCGTGGCGCGACCAGAACGTCGCCCAGTGCGGCTTCTGCCAGTGCGGCCAGATCATGCAGGCCGCCGCCCTCCTGAAGGACACGCCGAAGCCCTCCGATGAGGACATCGACACCACGATGAGCGGCAACATCTGCCGCTGCGGCACCTATCCGCGCATCCGCGCCGCGATCCATCAGGCCGCCGGCCAGACGGCGCCCGCCAGCAAGGGAGAGCGCCTGTGATCCACGACGCCAAGCTGAGCGCTGAGCTCGCCGCCGGCACCAAGCCGGCCCTCGACAACGTCAGCCGCCGCGGCATCCTCGGCGGCGCCGGCGCCCTGGTGCTGGCCCTCTCGCTGCGCCCCGCCCGGGCCGACGAGACCCAGACCAAGGAGCAGAAGGAGCAGAAGTTCGGCGCCGACGGCATGCCGCACGGCTGGCGCGATGACCCCAAGGTCTTCATCGCGATCGCGCCGGACGGCACCGTCACGGTGACCAACCACCGCTCCGACATGGGCCAGGGCATCCGCACCTCGGTGGCCTTCACGGTTGCCGACGAGCTGGAGGCCGACTGGTCGAAGGTGAAGGTGGTCCAGGCCTGGGGCGACGAGACTCGCTTCGGCAACCAGGACACCGACGGCTCGCGCTCGACCCGCCACTTCTTCCAGCACTTCCGCCACGCCGGCGCCGCCGCGCGGCTGATGCTGATCCAGGCCGCGGCCAAGCAATGGGGCGTGCCGGCCTCCGAGGTCACGGCCGTCAACCACACCCTGACCCATGCCAAGTCGGGCCGCACCCTTGGCTACGGCGCGGTGGCCCAGGCCGCCGCCGAATTGCCGGTGCCCACCGATGTGACGCTGAAGGACCCCAAGGACTTCCGCTACATCGGCACCGGCAAGATCGGGCTGATCGACAATTTCGACATCACCACCGGCAAGGCGATCTACGGCCTCGACACCAAGCTCGACGGGATGCTCTACGCGGTCGTCGCGCGCCCGCCGGTCTATGGCGGCACGGTGAAGTCCTTCGACGACAGCGAGGCCAAGAAGGTCCCGGGCGTCGTGAAGATCTTCAAGATCGACGCCACCCCGATTCCCACGGAGTTCATGCCGCTCGGCGGCGTGGCGGTGGTCGCCAAGAACACCTGGGCGGCCTTGAAGGCGCGCGACGCCCTCAAGATCACCTGGGATGACGGCCCGAACGCCGGTTACGACACCGACGCATTCCGCAAGGAACTGGAGGCCGCCGCGCGCAAGCCCGGCAAGGTCGTGCGCACGCAGGGCGACGTCGATGGCGCGCTCGCCAAGGCCAAGACCAAGGTGCAGGCCGAGTACTTCGTGCCCCACCTCGCTCAGGCGCCGATGGAGCCCCCGGCGGCGGTCGCCCGGGTAAAGGACGGGTTCTGCGAGGCCTGGGCCTGCGTCCAGGGTCCGCAGGCGGCCAACGATCGCCTGATGAAGGCGCTCAAGCTGCCCGACGACAAGGTGAAGGTGAACGTCACGCTGCTCGGCGGCGGGTTCGGACGCAAGTCCAAGCCCGATTACGTGGTCGAGGCGGCGCTCTGCTCGCAGGCCGTCGGCGGCGCGCCGGTGAAGCTCGCCTGGACCCGCGAGGACGACATCCACCACGGCTTCTACCACACGATCTCGGTGGAGCATTTGGAGGCGGGCCTCGACGAGAAGGGCATGCCGGTGGCGTGGCTGCACCGCTCGGTGGCGCCGACGATCGGCTCGATCTTCGCGCCTGATCCGAAGCACGAGCTGCCGTTCGAGCTCGGGATGGGGCTGGTCAACACGCCGCTCAACATCCCGAACATGCGGCTGGAGAACCCCGAGGCCGCCGCCCATGTCCGCGTCGGCTGGTTCCGCTCGGTGTCGAACATCCCGCACGCCTTCGCGATCCAGTCCTTCGTGTCGGAGCTGGCGCACGCCGCCGGCCGCGAGCCGAAGGAGTACCTGCTGGAGCTGATCGGCCCCGACCGGAAGATCAGCCCGACCGAGATCGGCGACGTCTGGAACTACGGCGAGGACCCGAAGCGCTACCCGATCGAGACCGGCCGCCTGCGCGGCGTGATCGAGGCAGCCGCCAAGGGTGCGGGCTGGGGTCGCGAGATGCCCAAGGGTCGCGGCCTCGGCATCGCCGGCCACTACAGCTTCGTCACCTACACGGCGGTGGCGGCCGAGGTGGAGGTCGACGACAAGGGCCAGGTTCAGGTGAAGGCGATCGACATCGCGGTCGATTGCGGGCCGCAGGTGAACCCGGAGCGCATCCGCTCGCAGATGGAGGGCGCAGTGGTCATGGGGATGGGGCTCGCCCTCACCTCCGAGATCACCTTCAAGCAGGGCCGGGCGGTGCAGAACAATTTCGACGGCTACGAGATCATCCGGATCGACGCCGCTCCGAAGGTTGTTCGCGTGCACCTCGTGCCGACCGGCACCTATGACGGGCCGCTCGGCGGCGTCGGCGAGCCCGGCGTGCCGCCGGTGGCACCGGCGATCGCCAACGCGATCTTCGCGGCCACCGGCCGGCGGGTCCGGCAATTGCCGATCCGCGATCAGCTGAGCGCCTGAACCGTCACCCGTCGCGAGGCGTTGGGGCCGTGGGGGAACCCGCGGCCCCTTCTTTTTGGAAAGAGACCCGATCCGATGATGCGTTGCGCCCTGACCGCCTGCCTGATCCTGACGGCGGCCCCCGCCCTCGCCTCACCGTGCGGCGACCGGATCGACAGCCTCTCGAAGCGCGTCCAGTCCGAGGTCAGCCAGTCGATCTCGGCGAATACCAGCGGCCAGGGCAACGCCGCCAAGCGCGCCGGCGAAGGCGTCACCGGCACGGAGGGTCAGCGGGCCAAGGAATCACCGGAGGCCCCGCCGGCGAAGTCGGCCCAGGCCGGCCAGGGTGCGGACGCCGCCCAGCAGGCCAAGGTCGCCCTGGACGAGGCGCGCACGGCGGATTCCAAGGGCGACGCCAAGGGCTGCGAGGCCGCCGTGTCCCGGGCCGAGCAGCAGCTGAAGAAGGCTCCCTGACCCGAAGTCAGGGTTTCAAAAGGTCCGAGACCGTTTGCGGGTGCAGGGCAGAGCCCTGCGAAAGACCCAGGGGCTCCGCCCCTGGACCCTGCCAAAGGGCACGCCCTTTGGAAACCCCGTCAGATCAGCGACTCACCGGCCCAGCGCACTGATCTCGATCACGAATTTCCGCCGCAGGGCCCGCGAGAAGTCGCCGTAGCCCTCCGCCGCCAGCAGGAACGCGCCCGGGCCGCCGATGACGTGGGCGCGGTACCATTGCTCCAGGCTCGTGCGCTCCTGCGGCAGCGGGGTCGGCAGTAGGCCGTAGCCGGGCGCCCGATAGGCCCCAGCCCCGACCACGTCATTCTCGCCTGGAACCAGGATCGGCAGGCCGTTGACCGTCGCGCCGGTGGCGAGCAGCGCCTCATGGGCACCATTCAGGCTCTCGGCGTCGGTGCAGTTGTCGATGCCGTCACCCGAGACATCGACCACCACCCGCTCGGCCGGAACCGGCAGCGCCGGCAGCACCCCCGCGGTCACCGTGCGGAACATCTGGCCGAGGCAGGTGAACTCGCCCGCCTGTCGGGGCGTGGCGCGCACCAGCGCGGCGGTGGCGACGGCGTCGGCCCGGCTGGCGATCCGCCGCCAGCCGACCACGAGATCGGCCCGGTCCGCCCAGGTGACCATCGCGAACAGGATGCCGCCCGGATTGCCGGTGATGGCGCCGACGACAGAGGAATCCTCCAGGGCCTCGGCGATGCCCTCCATCTGCAGCCGGAACCGGGTGTCATCGACGGATTGCGAGACATCGACGGAGACTACCAGCGCGGTGGCAACGCTCTCGGCCGCGACGGCGGGGCTCAAGCCGAGGATCAAGGCGGCCGCCCGCAGCGCGCCGCGGCACAGCCATCCCGAACCCGTCCGCATGCTCGGCATGGGTATCCCCGGACCTCACGGGGCCGGAGGGCCCCGCGGGATCGTTAGGGCATGTTTCCAGGCACGGTGAAACCGGCCTTTCGGGGGAGGCGGGAGGCATCGGAAGCCTCCCGAACCGGGAAGGATCCGGCTCCGGCGACGCTTGCGCTCATCTCGGAGGGGATCGTCCCGCTCTTGTCCCGCGCGCGGGATAACCGAGGCGGACCAGCCGCCCCGTGGTGCAGCTTTAGGCCGCGGCGGCCGCCAGGGCGTGGCGGTGGCCGTTCAGGCCGGCGCAGAGATCGTCGATCTCCGTGAGGTTCAGGGCTTCGCCGGTCTGGCCGGCGATCGTGTCGATCAGGTGGTCCTGGCGCGGGTCGAAGGGATGTCCCTGCATCCGGTAGAATTGATAATAGCGCAACGCCGCCAGGACGGTGTCACGCTCGCGGTCGGTTACGGTGAAGTGCTGCATGGGTCGTAGCTTCCCCTGTGGCTTCAACGAACGCTCGGGAGGGCCGCGACGCCGAGCCCAAGCTTGACCGTTGTAACCGCTCAGCAACGATCCGAACAGTTCTTGACAGCTCGCAAGAATGTGATTCGCTAAAATTAGGACATAGATCCTTGGTCGTCGCAACGCCTTTTAGACTGGAATACACAGGCTTCTCAGTGCGTTGCCGGCTTCGGTCCGGTCACAACCCCAGATCAGCCAAATAGCGCGGCAGCGCCTCGCTGGCCGGCCCATACCGCGCCGCGTCGAACGCGTCGGCGTTATCGCAGGGTTCGAGGTTGATCTCGCAGGTCGGAATTCCGAGGGCCCGGGCCTGCCGCACATAGCCGGCCGCCGGGTAGACCGCCCCGGACGTGCCCACCGCCACGAACAGGTCGGCCTCGGCCAGCGCAGCCTCGATCGCGTCGAGGTGCATCGGCATCTCGCCGAACCAGACCACGTCCGGCCGCATCCGGCCCTCGGCGCCACAGGCCGGGCAGGCATCCGCACGCGTAAGATCCGCGCGCCAGGGCGTGACCGTCCCGCAGGCACAGCAGCGGGCCTTGAGCAATTCGCCGTGCATATGGGTGACCGCCTGGGAGCCCGCCCGCTCGTGCAGGTCATCGACGTTCTGCGTGCACAGGAACAGCCGCCCGCCCCGCCCGGCGAGCCGGGCTTCGGCCTGCGCCAGGGCGACGTGGGCGGCGTTCGGCTCGGCCGCGATCACGCCCCGGCGGCGATGGTCGTAGAAGTCGAGCACCGTGTCGGGGTCGGCCGCGTAGGCCTCCGGGGTGGCGAGCTTCATGGGATCGAACCGCGCCCAGATCCCGCCGCGGTCCCGGAACGTGCCGAGCCCGCTCTCGGCCGAGACGCCGGCCCCGGTCAGCACGAAGATTGTTTCAGGATGCCGCGTCATGCCTGTGCTCCGGATGGCCGGAAATGTCCGCACGTTGGCCACGCGGTTGCTTTCGCGCGCAGGCCGGGAGACGGATGCTGGCCCTGCATCCACCCTTGCGGAGGCAGGAAATGTCCGATGTTGCGCTGCTCGTCATCGATGTCCAGGAATCCTTCCGGCACAGGCCCTTCTGGACCGAGGCCGATATCCCGCGTTTCGTAGAGCGTCAGCAGGCGCTCATCGACGGCACCGTGGCGCGCGGCATCCCGGTGCTGCAGGTGCTCCACCTCGCCGAGACCGGGCCCTTCTCCCTGGAATCGGGCCATGTCCGCACCCTCGCTCCCATCGTGATCGCGCCCGCGGCCGTGTTCCACAAGCGCCGGCACAGCGCCCTGGTCGATAGCGGCCTTGCGGGCTGGCTGACGCAGCACGGCATCCGCCGCCTGATGGTGTCGGGGATCCGGACCGAGCAATGCTGTGAGACTACCACCCGTCACGCCTCCGACAGCGGCTGGCAGGTGGATTTCGTTACCGAGGCGACCCTGACCTTCGCTATGACCCATCCGGATGGCCGCCGCTTCGAGGCCGACGACATCAAGGCCCGCACCGAGCTGGTGCTCACCGACCGCTTCGCCCGCATCGCCACGGTCGAGCAGGCCCTGGCCGGCCGGACGCTGGCCGCCGCCGCATGACCGGACCGGGGCGCCGCATCCCGGTCCTGGTGGTGCTGCCGCCCCGGGCGCTGCTGCTCGATCTCGCCGGCCCGATGGAGGTGCTGCGGATCGCCGGGGCGGTGCAGGACCGGATCGCCTTCGATCTGCGCTACGCGGCGCCGCAGGGATCGATCCGCAGCTCGATCGGGCTCGATCTCGGCGGCGCCGGCCCGCTGCCGCCGGAGATCGCGCCCGGGACGGTGGTGCTCCTGCCCGGCGCGACCGAGCACCCGCTGGGCCCCGACCGGGACCGGGCCGCGGAGACTGCCGCGGAGGCGGAAATCGTGGCGTGGCTGCGCGCGGCGATCCGGCCCGGCCACACGGTCGTGACGGTCTGCGAGGGCGCGTTGCTGGCGGCGCGGGCCGGCCTGCTCGACGGCTACGCCTGCACCACCCATCACGGCAGCTGCGCCCGCCTCCGGGCGGCGGCGCCCCGGGCGAACGTGCTGGAGAACCGGCTGTTCGTGCAGGACCGTGACCGGTTCAGCAGCGCCGGCGTCACCGCCGGCATCGATTTGATGCTGCATCTTGTGGCCGAATGGGCCGACCCGGCAACGGCGGTCGCGGTGGCCCGCACCCTGGTCGTCTACATGCGCCGCGGCCCCGACGATCCGCAGCTCTCCCCCTGGTTGGAGGGCCGCAGCCACCTGCATCCGGTGGTCCACCGGGCGCAGGACGCGATCGTGGCCGACCCGGTGCAGGACTGGTCGCCCGCCACGCTCGGCACGCTGGTCGGGGCGAGCCCGCGCAATCTCGCGCGGCTGTTCCGGCTCCATGCCGGAATGACCGTGACGGAGGCGGTCAACCGCGTCCGGATCGCGCGGGCGGGGGACCTGATCGCGCAGACGGATCTCGGCCTCGAACAGGTCGCCGAACGGGCGGGTTTCGCCTCGGCCCGCCACATGCGGCGGGTGTGGGCGCAGTTCCACGCGACGGCGCCGTCGAGGCTCCGCGCCAAAGTTCCGGATCCGAAAGGGCGTGCCCTTTCGCGGGTTCAGGGCGGAGCTCTGATGGGCTCGGGCAAAGGCCAAGATCGGGGCTCTGCCCCGATCCCCCGCCAAAGGGCACGCCCCTTGGAAACCCATGACGGGGAGCCGCTGGACCCCGACAACCGGCTATGACCTCCTGCCGCCGCGATGACGATCGCCCGAATCGGCGCGGACCATGCATCGGCTCGGCCGCACAGAGGAGGAACCGCATGCCCGAATTCGATCTGGCGATCCGCGGCGGCACCGTCGTCACGGCGAGCGACACGGTGCGGGCCGATATCGGCGTGCGCGGCGGCCGCATCGTCGCGGTGGCCGAGGGCATCGCGGATGCCGCCCGGGTGATCGACGCCTCCGGCCTGCTGGTCCTGCCCGGCGGGATCGACAGCCACGTCCACATCGCCCAGGATCCCGGCCCCGGCATCGTCATGGCGGACGATTTCGCCAGCGCCACCCGGGCCGCGGCGGCGGGTGGCAACACCTGCGTCATGCCCTTCGCGGTCCAGCCCCGGGGCGGCTCGCTGCGCCAAGCCGTCGATGCCTACCGGGCCAAGGCCGAGGGCCAGTGCCACGTCGATGTGGCGATCCACATGATCATCTCGGACCCGACGGAAGCCGTGCTTGGCCAAGAGCTGCCGGCTTTGGTGGCCGACGGCTACACCTCGTTCAAGGTCTTCATGACCTACGACGACCTCGTGTTGAACGACCGCCAGCTCCTCGACGTGTTCCATGTGGCGCGGCGGCAGGGCGCCCGGGTGATGGTCCACGCCGAGGGCTACGACGCGATCCGCTATCTCAGCGACCGGCTGGAGCGGGCCGGCGAGACCAGGCCCTACGGTCACGCCCTGTCCCGTCCCGAGGTGGTGGAGCGCGAGGCGGCCCACCGGGCGATCAGCCATGCCGAGCTGATCGACCTGCCCATCGTGATCGTCCACGTCTCGGGCCGCGAGGCCACCGAGCAGATCGCCTGGGCGCAAGCGCGGGGTCTGAAGATCCGGGCCGAGACCTGCCCGCAATACCTCACCCTCACGGCCGAGCACATGAAGGGGCTCGGGCTCGATGACGGCCCCATCGATCCGATGGCCGGGGCGAAATACGTCTGCTCGCCGCCGCCGCGGGACGAGGAGAGCCAGGAGGCGGTGTGGTCCGGCATCCGGCGCGGGATCTTCGATGTGGTCTCCTCCGACCACTCCCCATTCCGCTACGACGACCCACAGGGCAAGCTGAACCCACGCGGCAAGACCTCGTTCCGCTGGATCCCGAACGGCATCCCGGGCATCGAGACGCGGCTGCCGGTGTTCTTTTCCGAGGGCGTCTCGAAGGGGCGGATCAGCCTCAACCAGTTCGCCGCGCTCACCGCCACGAACCACGCGAAGCTCTACGGGCTGTATCCGCGCAAAGGCTCGATCGCCCCGGGCTTCGACGCCGACCTCACCCTGTGGGACCCCAACAGGCGCGAGACCATCCGCCAGGACATCCTCCACCACGGCTCCGACTACACGCCCTGGGAGGGTTTTTCGGTGACTGGCTGGCCGGTGATGACCATCGCGGGCGGCGCGGTGATCGCCGAGGATGGGAAGGTCTTGTCCGAACCGGGCCGCGGGCGGGTGCTCGACCGGGCGGTCGATCCGGCGGAGCGGCGGGAGGCCTGACGGCCGCGCTGGCCCGCCGTTTGCGTGATCTCCTGGGGGAGCCTCACATGGATGTCGAGCTGATCGGCCTGACCAAGCGCTACGGCGCGGCCATTGCGGTCGATGGCATCGACCTGAAGGTACCATCCGGCGCCTATTGCTGCCTGCTTGGGCCCTCGGGCTGCGGCAAGACCACGACGCTGCGGATGATCGGCGGCCACGAGCGCGCCAGCGCGGGCGACGTGGTGATCGGCCCCAAGGCGGTGGGCGATGCGGCCCCGGCGGAGCGCGGCACCGCCATGATGTTCCAGAGCTACGCCCTGTTCCCGCATCTCGACGCGCGCGACAACGTCGCCTTCAGCCTGAAGATGCGCGGAATCGGCAAGGCGGAGCGCCGCGCCAAGGCGATGGCGATGCTCGATCTCGTGCAGATGAGCCACCTCGCTGGGCGCCTGCCGTCCCAGCTGTCCGGCGGCCAGCAGCAGCGCATGGCGCTGGCCCGCGCCCTCGTCACCGGCCCGAAGGTGCTGCTGCTCGACGAGCCGCTCTCCGCCCTCGACCCGTTCCTGCGGGTGCGGATGCGGGTGGAGCTGAAGCGGATTCAGACCGAGCTCGGGCTCACCTTCATCCACGTCACCCACAGCCAGGAGGAGGCAATGGCGCTCTCCGACCTCGTGGTGGTGATGCAGGCCGGCCGGATCGAGCAGGCCGCCGATCCCCGCACTGTGTTCGAGCGCCCGGCCACCGCCTTCGTGGCCCGGTTCATCGGCGGCCACAACGTGATCCGCGTGCCCGACGGGCTCGTCGCCGTGCGGGCGGACCGGATGCGGCTCGGCGCCGAGGCCGGGCCCGCCGCCCTGCCGGCCCGGGTGGTCGCGGTCGAGTACCAGGGCACCAGCGTGCATGTCGGCCTCGACGCCGACGGGCTGGAGCGCTCGCCCGAGAGTCCGGCCGCGCTGACCGCCATCCTCAGCGACGCCGATTTCGCTGCCCGCCCGGTCGGCCTGGGCGACACGATCCCGGTCGGCTGGGACGCTTCCGCCGCCCACCGCCTCGATGCGTAACCGTACGGAGACGATGATGGACCTTTCCCCGAGCCGGCGCACGCTCCTGAAGGGCGCCGCCGCTTTGGCCGCCACCCCAGTGACCGGCTTCCCGGCCGTACATGCCGCCGAGCCCGTGACCCTGCGCTACCTCGGCACCGCGGTGAGCCAGTCCTCCGACATCGCCAAGAAGGTGAAGGAGGATCTCGGCATCATCCTGGAGTACATTCCCGTCGTGACCGACGAGGTGACGAAGCGGGCGGTGACCCAGCCGAACTCGTTCGACCTGATCGACACCGAGTATTTCAGCCTCAAGAAGATCCTGCCCTCGGGCAATCTGAGCGGCCTGGACGCCAAGCGGATCAAGCTCGCCGACAAGATCACCGGCGTGTTCACGAAGGGTGAGGTCAACGGCAAAAAGATCGGCGACCAGGGCACCGCGCCGCGTAAGGTGTTCTACCTCGAGGGCCAGAACGCCAAGACCTTCGCGTCCGCTCCGACCGAGTGGCTGACCCTGATCCCCACCACCTACAACGCCGACACGCTCGGCATCCGGCCGGACCTGATCAAGCGGCCGGTGGAGAGCTGGAAGGACCTGCTCAGCCCCGACTTCAAGGGCAAGGCCTCGATCCTCAACATCCCGTCGATCGGCATCATGGACGCCGCCATGGTGGTGGAGGCCAGCGGCGACTACACCTACGGCGACAAGGGCAACATGACGCGCGCCGAGATCGATCGCACCATCAAGGTGCTGATCGAGGCCAAGCGCGCCGGCCAGTTCCGGGCCTTCTGGCAGGACTTCAACGAATCCGTGAACCTGATGGCCTCGGGCGAGACGGTGATCCAGTCGATGTGGTCGCCGGCCGTCACGAAGGTGCGGGCTCAAGGGGTGCCGTGCGTCTACCAGCCGCTCAAGGAGGGCTACCGGGCCTGGGCGCAGGGTTTCGGCGTCCCGAAGACCCTGAGCGGCAAGAAGCTCGACGCCGCCTACGACTTCATCAACTGGTTCCTGTCGGGTTGGGCCGGGGCCTACCTGAACCGGCAGGGCTACTACTCGGCGGTGCTGGAGACCGCCAAGGAGCACATGCAGCCCTACGAGTGGGCCTTCTGGATGGAGGGCAAGCCCGCCGAGAAGGACATTCTGGGCCCCGACGGCACCCTGATCGAGAAGGCGGGCGCCACCCGCGACGGCGGCTCCTTCGAGCAGCGGATGGGTTCGGTGGCCTGCTGGAACGCCGTGATGGACGAGAACACCTACATGGTGCGCAAGTGGAACGAGTTCATCGCGGCGTGAGCGGGCTCACCTTTCCCCTCCCCCCTGTGGGGAGGGGCAGGGGTGGGGGTGGTGCAGACGGCACCGCACCGCTCGATCCTGACCCACCCCCACCTCCGGCTCCTCCCCACAAGGAGGAGGAGAGTCGCGTCGCGCCCTTTCGGCCCCGCCGCAGCCTCGCCTACCTCCAAGCCGCGCCGCTGGCGCTCGTCTTCCTGATCTTCCTCGTGATCCCGCTGGTGCTCACCGGGATCGTCTCGCTCTGGGAGTATAACGAGTACGCCATCATCCCGGCGCTCACCCTTCAGAACTACGCAGACCTGTTCGACGGCTGCCTGTCGGCAGACCTCTGCACGACTTTGCGCACCTATCTCTCGACGGTGAAGTTCGTCGTGCTGACGCTGGCGATCACCCTGCCGCTCGGCTTCGCGATCGCCTACTTCCTAGCCTTCCACATCCGCTCCGGCACGGTGCGGATGGGCCTGTTCCTGCTCTGCACGATTCCGTTCTGGACCTCGAACGTGATCCGCATGATCTCGTGGATCCCGCTGCTCGGCCGCAACGGCCTCATCAACGATACGCTTCGCGCCCTCGGGCTGATCCGGCAGCCGATCGAGGGCCTGCTCTATTCCGACTTCGCGGTGGTGCTGGCCTTCGTGCACCTCGACACGGTGTTCATGATCGTGCCGATCTTCAACAGCCTCGCCCGGATCGACCGGCGCCTGATCGAGGCGGCGCGCGATGCTGGCGCGTCCGGCGCGCAGATCCTCTGGAACGTGATCCTGCCGCTCACCAAGCCGGGCATCGCCATCGGCACCATCTTCGTGACGACCCTGGTGATGGGCGACTTCGTCACCGTCGGCGTGATGGGCGGCCAGCAGATCGCCAGCGTCGGCAAGGTGATCCAGGTGCAGATGGCCTACCTGCAATTCCCGGCCGCCGCCGCCAACGCCATGGTGCTGCTCGCCGCCGTGCTGCTGATGATCCTGGGGCTCACCCGGATGATCGACCTCCGGCGGGAGCTGTAGCGATGGACCAGCCCCGCGGCCGCGCCTTCTACCTGCTGGCGGCGGTCTTCGCCCTCTACGTCGTGTTCCTCTACGGGCCGACGCTGACGATCCTGGCGCTCAGCTTCCAGGGCCCCTCCGGCGGCCTGACCTTCCCGATGAACGGGCTCTCGACCCACTGGTTCGCCAAGCTGTGGGAGGGCGTCGGCGTGGTCGACATCTGGGCGGCGTTGCGGCGCTCCCTGGCGCTCGGCCTCGTGGTGATGGCGCTCACTGTGGGAATCGCGTTCTACGCCGGCCTCGCCTTCCGGAAGGGGTTTTGGGGGGCGGGCCTCGTCTTCGCCCTGGCGGTGTCGAGCCTGATCGTGCCCTCGATCGTGGTCTCGCTGGGTATCGGGCTGGAGTTCCGGCTCCTCGACGACGCCATCAAGGCGCTGGCCGCCGCCACGGGCTGGGGGTTCCTGCAGGATCACGGCACGCTGATGGGCCTCTACACGTCGGCGCTCGGGGCGCATCTCACCTGGACGCTGCCCTTCGGCCTGCTGATCATGTTCGCGGTGTTCAACCGGTTCGACCCGGCCTACGAGGAGGCCGCCCGCGACCTCGGCGCCAGCGGCCCGCAGACGCTGCGCCATGTGGTGGTACCGATCCTCGTGCCCGCCCTCGTCGGCGTCGCGCTGTTCGGCTTCACCCTGTCGTTCGACGAGCTCGCCCGCACCAGCCAGGCGATCGGCGGCCGCAACACCCTGCCGCTGGAATTGCAGGGCCTGACCACGACGGTGACGACGCCGGAGATCTACGCGCTCGGCACGGTGACCACGGCGGTCTCAGGCTTGGTGATCGGGACCGCGCTCGGTCTGACCCTGTGGCTGCAGAAGCGCCGCGCGCGGCGGGCGCTGGCGGGCCTATGATGGATGCCGGTCGGCCAGCCCGCCATCGGTCCACGGTGCCTCGACATTGCCAATCCGCCCCCACCGGTGTAAGCGCACCCCGCGCCCCCGAGACACCCTTGGAGGCAGGGGCGCGCCGGGAAGGTCGGCAGCCGTCCGTAGCGGGCGGCTTTTTCGCGTTCCGGCTCCAGCCATCAAAAGGATCACGCCATGAGCGCTGTGAAGACGCTTGAGGCCGTGGCACGCGACCGGGTCGGCAAGGGGGCCGCCCGGGCCGTTCGTCGCCAGGGCCAAGTTCCCGCCGTCATCTACGGGGGCGGCCAGCCGCCGCAATCCATCGCGGTCGACCTCGTCCGCACCCGTACCCTGATCTACGCCGGCGGCTTCAAGACCACGCTGTTCGAGATCAACGCCGGCGGCAAGAAGATCCGCGCGATCCCGCGCGACTTCCAGCTCGACCCGGTGACCGGCGTGCCGCTGCACGTCGACTTCCTGCGCGTCGTCTCGGGCCAGACCGTCACGGTCGAGGTGCCGGTGCACTTCGTCAACGAGGACGAGGCCCCCGGCATCAAGAAGCTCGGCGGCACCCTCAACATCGTGGCCCACACCCTGAGCCTCGACGTCGCCCCCGACCAGATCCCGGATGCGATCGAGGTCGACCTGACCGGCCGCGCCATCGGCGACGTGATCCACGTCTCCGACATCAAGATCCCGGCCGGCACCTACACCGGTGAGGCGACCGACCCGGTGGCCAACATCGTGCCGCCGACCGTGCTCGGCGCCGAGGTGGAAGCCGAGGAGGCCGCCATCGCCGAGGCGCAGTCGACCGAGGCCGCCGAGGAGAAGGCCGAGGCCGAGGCCTCCGAGGACGAGAAGAAGGACGGCGAGGAGGCCTGAGCCTCGTTCGACCATTCAACACGATCGAGAGCCCCGGCCTTGGCCGGGGCTCTCTTCGTTTCAGGGCCAGGAACTCAGGGATAGAGCCGCGCCCGGCTCCAGCCGTCGCCCGCCCGGGTGAAGCGCACCCGGTCGTGCAGCCGGTAATCGCCGTTCTGCCAGAACTCGATGCTCACCGGCGCGATGCGGAAGCCGGTCCAGTGTACGGGCCGGGGAATCGGACCGTCACCGTAGCGCTCGGCAAGCTCCGCCACCGCGCTCATCAGCGTGGCACGATCGGCGAGCGGGCGGGATTGCTGGCTGGCGATCGCGCCGAGGCGGCTCTCCGGGTGGCGGCTCGCGAAATAGGCATCCGCCTCCTCCGGAGTCACCGGGGAGACCTGGCCCCGGGCGCGCACCTGCCGCCGCAGGCTCTTCCAATGCAGCACCAGAGCGGCCTGCGGGTTCTGCGCCAGCTCCTCGCCCTTGGCGGATTGAGCATTGGTGTAGAACACGAAGCCGCGCGCATCGAAGCCCTTCAGGAGCACCACGCGGACATCGGGCAGCCCGTCGGACCCGGCGGTGGCGAGCGCCATCGCGTTCGGGTCCTCGGGCTCGGCGGCCTCCGCCTCCTTCATCCAGGCGGCAAACAGAGCCACTGGATCATCGCTCTGAGTGAAGTCCGCTCCTCGCGGGTCATCGGTCCTTAACTGATCCACGCCAAGACTCCTGCTTGCCGCGTCCAGGGGCCTGAGGGGGCACCGACATCGGCATGTTCGGTCGAGCGGAAAGCCCGTCGTGAGTCAGGTGTAATGCGGCGATGCGCGTGTAAAGGGTCACGGCGGCGGTCACGCTTCGGCACGACCGCGCTGTCGCTCGCGATGATGCTGGTCCTGTGCAGCTGCAGCCAGCCGCTGCTCGTCTTCCGCGGGGAGGACGAGGCGCCGCGTGTGGTCGCGGAGCCGACCGTCACCGGCAGCATCGAGAAGCGGCCCCTGAGCTTCGGGAACGACCTTGCCGAAGAGGATTGGCGGCGGGCCCGGGCGGCTCTGACGGTCGCGCTCGATCCGCAGGGCAACGGACGCCCCGTGAAGTGGGACAACCCCGAGACGGGCCTGCATGGCACCGTCAATCCGACCGGCCTTCCCTATGTGGCCGATGACCTGATCTGCCGCAATTTCCTGGCCTCCGTCGTCGGGCCACAGCGCAGCCGCTTCGTGCGCGGCACCGGCTGCAAGCCCTCGGGCGGCGCCTGGACGCTCACGCGCATCCGGGCCGCGACCGGGTCCGAACGCTCCTGATCGAGGCCGGCCCCGGGGCGGGGCCGGCGGCAGGCGATCTCAGTAGGGATGGCCGTAATAGGGCCGCATGCGCAGGCGCGGCTGGGCCGCCGGCGGGGCGACATAGCGGGCGGCGGCCTCCGGATCGTAGGTCCGGATGTAGGGATCGAGGGCGGGATCGCGGTAATTGCCGTTGTTCACGCCGGCCGACCGATCGTTGCCGCTGAGCGCCGCGTAGGGCGAGAGCCCACTGCCGCTGTCGCCCCCACCACCACCGCCGCCGAACGCGAAGGCCGCCCCCGGGATGGCCACGAGGAGCATCGCGGCGAGCGGCATCGTCAGCGTCTTGCGCGTCATGTCCTGTCTCCAAAACCTTTGACTGGGCGAACAGCTCAGCCGAACGGAGGGTTCCCGGACGAGCCCCGGATCAACCGCGTGACACGGTATCACGGCCCCGCAGCGAGATTTACGATGCCGGACGAAACGCATCAATTTTTGATGACACCGGCAGAAATGGCCCGGCACGGCCGGATTGTTCTGGTGGACAACCAACCAGTCTTGCTGGATCGTACCGCCAAGCAACAGCTTCCAAGCCCGCATCGACCGTATTGACGGCCGTCTGAGGGCGCTTTTCAGGGCTCCTCACCGTGCACCTCGTGACGCAATACGATAGGCCGAGCGCGAGGCCGTTCGGCTGATGGAGCGCGTGATCGGCGGTTCGGACCGGTCGGCGGTCGGCGGCCGGGTTCCGGCTTGTCCCGGCCCCCAGGCTCCCGGCCAGGGCGCCGTTGCGCGGTCCGTCACCGTGCGCCTCGACCGCCGGTCCCTGCGCGGCTGGCATATCCGCCTGCTCGACCAGCTCGGGCAGCGTCCCGACCGCCGCGTCCGGATCGCCTGGGTTACGCAAGGAAGCGGCCTGCCCGGCAATGCGGAAGTGCTGTTCCGCCTGGAGGCGGCGATCCACGGGCTGCCCCGACCCGGCCTCGCCACAGCGGCCGAGCCGGTCGCCCTCGCGCCCTACGAGGCCCGGCCGGACGAGACTGTGCAGACCGGAGACGACATAATCCTCGACGTCTCGGGCGCCCCCGCTGCCCCGGCCGCCGCACCGGTCTGGCGGCTCGATTTTGACGGTGTGCCCGGGGAGGCGGGCCTGCTCGCCGCCCTGTTCGCCCGCCGGGCGCCGGTGGCGGCCCTGCGCGGCCCGGATGGGGCGCCGGTTGCGGTGGGCCGCCTCGGCGCGGAGTCCCACACCGTGATGCTCGCCGCCTTCGAGGATTACCTCGCCCGGACCATCACGCTGATCGCCGCCGCCCTCGACGGGGCCGGGTCGCCGACGCTGCCGGACGGTGCCGAGGCGCCGCTGCAGCCGGGCCGGACCTTCGACCTCGACGGGTTTGGGGCCGGGCGGCGCGCCGCCGGGGGGCTCGCCCGGCAGGTCGCCCGCCGGCTCTACGCCCTGTGCTTCCAGGGGCCGCAATGGCGGGTGGGCTGGCGGCAGGTCGTCGGCCCGGACCTGATCGACCTGCGCCGTCATCCCGAAGGCGGCTGGAACGACCTGCCGGACGACGGGCGCCGCTTCTACGCCGACCCCTTCGCCATCGCCCGGGACGGCGCCGTGACCCTGTTCGTCGAGGAGTTCGACTATCGCCGGGGCAAGGGCGTGATCTCGGCGGTCGGCTTCGAGGCCGGCGGTCCCCGGGGCCGGCCGGAGCCGGTTTTGGAGCTTGAGACCCACCTCTCCTACCCGTTCGTCTTCGAGGCGGATGGGCAAGCCTGGATGATCCCGGAATCCCACGCCTCCGGGACGATCGACCTGTACCGCGCCACCGCCTTCCCGCGCGGCTGGGTCCACGAGGCGGTGCTGGTCGATGGCGTCGTGGCGAGCGACGCGACGCTGCTGCAGCATAACGGCCGCTGGTGGCTGTTCGCCACGGTCCGGACGGGCGGCGGGAGCTACTCCGACACCCTGCACCTCTGGCACGCCCCGCATTTCCGGGGACCCTGGACGCCGCACCGGCGCAACCCGGTGCTGATCGATGTCGGCTCGGCCCGGGCCGCCGGGCCGGTCGTGGCGCGGGGCGGCGCCCTGATCCGGCCAGTGCAGGATTGCCGCGGCGGCTACGGCGCGGCGCTCGGCCTCGCCCGGATCCTGCGGCTCGACGAGGAGGGCTACGCCCAGCGGGTCGAGACCCGCCTCGGCCCCGGGGCGGCCTGGCCGGGCTCCCGCCTGCACATGCTGAGCGCGGCGGGCGGCCTGGAATTCATCGACGGCTCGCGCCCCGCCCGGCCTCGGCTGCTGCGCTGATCCGGCCGGCAAGGCCCCCCGCGGTGCCGAACGGCACCCGGTTCCGGCTCGCATCCCGGCGCCGCTCGCGCTAAGCGGATGCTGCGCGTGCGAACCGTAGACGAAGCGCCGGGACGATCTTCATGGCGAGCCCCGTCGAACATGCGAGCTTCCTGCCGCCGGTCCTGACCTTCCTGTCGGCGGCGGTGATCGGCGTGCCGATCTTCCGGCTGATCGGCCAGAGCGCCGTGCTGGGCTACCTCGTGGCCGGGGTGCTGATCGGGCCCTCCGGCCTGTCGCTGATCGCCGAGCCCGAGACCGCCGCCAGCGTTGCCGAGATCGGCGTGGTGCTGCTGCTGTTCATCGTCGGGCTGGAGCTGCACCTGTCGCAGCTCGTCTCGATGCGGCGCGACATCTTCGGCCTGGGCACCGCGCAGCTCGTCGTCTGCGCCCTGGTGCTCGGCGGCGCCGGCATGCTGGCCGGCCTGAGCTTCGGCGCGGCCGCGGTGATCGGCCTCGCGCTCGCCCTCTCGGCCACCGCGGTGGCGCTGCAACTGCTGGAGGAGCGGGGCGACCTCAACAGCGCCTACGGGGCGCGCGCCTTCGCGGTGCTGCTCTTTCAGGATCTCTCGGTGGTGGGCATCCTAGCCCTGATGCCGCTGCTGGCCTCGGCGGGCGGGGGGAGCGACGCGTCCTGGCTCGGGGAGGCGGCGACCTCCACCAGCAAGGCGCTCGCCGCGATCCTGGCCGTGGTCCTCGTCGGACGCTACGGCCTGAACCCGTTCTTCCGGCTGCTGGCGGCGAGCGGTGCCCGCGAGGTGATGACCGCGGCGGCGCTCCTCGTCGTGCTCGGCACCGCCCTGCTGATGGAGCAGGTCGGCCTCTCGATGGCGATGGGCGCATTCCTCGCCGGGATCCTGCTCGCCGAGTCGAATTTCCGCCACCAGCTGGAGGCCGATATCGAGCCGTTCCGCGGCATGCTGCTCGGCCTGTTCTTCATGAGCGTCGGCATGTCGATCGACGGCAATCTCGTGCGCGAGGTCTGGCCGGCCCTGTTCGGGGCGACGCTCGCCGCCATCCTTGTGAAGGTCGCCCTGGTGGCCGGCCTGTTCCGGCTGTTCGGCTCCGACACGCTGGGAGCCCTGCGCGGCGCGGCCGTCCTGGCGCCGGCGGGCGAGTTCGCCTTCGTGCTGCTGCCGCAGGCGGCGGATCTCGGCCTCACCGGCGCCACCGCGACGCGCTTCGCGGTGGCGCTTGCCGCGCTGACCATGCTGATCGGGCCGATCGCCGCCAAGGGCCTCGACAAGCTCGTGGAGCGGCGCAACGCCCGCAGCACTCTGGCGCTTGAGGAGCCCTCCGCCGAGCTGTCCGAGAGCGGCGACGCCCGGGTCCTGGTGATCGGCTTCGGCCGGTTCGGGCAGCTCCTGACGCAGGTGCTGCTCGCCGAGGGCATCAACGCCACGGTGATCGACAAGGACGTGGAACAGCTGCGCGCCGCCTCGCGCTTCGGCTTCCGCATCTATTACGGCGACGGCACGCGGCTCGACGTGCTGCGCGCCGCCGGGATCGGCCGGGTCGAGCTGGTCTGCATCTGCGTCGACGATCGGGAAGGCGCCCTCAAGATCGTCGACATCGTGCACGAGGAATTCTCCGAGGTGCGCACCTTCGTGCGCGCCTACGACCGCCTGCACGCGGTGGAGCTGATGAACCGGGATGTCGACTTCCAGATCCGCGAGACCGCGGAATCGGCGCTCGCCTTCGGGCGCGCGGCGCTGGAGGCGCTCGGCCTGTCGCCGGAGGCCGCGGCCGCGCGGACCGAGGACGTGCGCAAGCGCGACATCGCCCGCCTCGTCCTCCAGCAGGCGGGCGCTCTGCCGGACGGGTCCAGCTGGATGCGCGGCGCCGCGGCGGGCCTGAAGCCCGAGCCTCTGACCGTCCCGATCCGGCCCGCCCGGGCGCTCAGCACGGAGACCCGCGACCTCGTGGGCAGCGACCGGCGCGAGGCGGCCGAGCGCGTGCTCGAGAAGCCGGCGCTCGCCCCACAGGAGGTGGACGCCGCAGAGGTCGAGGGCGATCCGGAGGCGGAACTGGAGACGGAAGGCGGCATCCGGGATGCATGACCGCCACGCCCTCCCTTCCCCCCTCTGCGGGGGGAGGGGGAGACGCGGGCCGTTCGCGCCTGTACTCCGCACCCGAGATGCGTAAATCCGCAAGCCCACCGGAGACGGGCCGCTTCGTCACGGGCTCGATCCTCCGGCACGTGGTGGTGATGGCGGCCACGGGCTCGGTGGGGTTGATGGCGATCTTCGCCGTCGACCTGCTGTCGCTGCTCTACGTCTCGACGCTCGGCGACCCGAACCTCACCGCGGCGGTCGGCTTCGCGGGGATCGTGCAGTTCTTCGCCACGGCGGTGAATATCGGCCTGATGATTGCCGCCGGCGCCCTGGTTGGCCGGGCCGCGGGTGCGCGCGACCGGGCCTCGGCACGACGCCTCGCGACTTCGGCGCTGACGCTCGGCACGCTCGTATCCGCCCTGATCGCGCTGCTGATCGCGCTGCTGGCCAACCCGCTGCTGACCCTGATCGGCGCACGCGGCGAAGCCCTGCGGGTGGGCGCGCTGTTCCTGCACATCACCCTGCTGTCGAACCCGCTGCTCGCCGCCGGCATGCTGTTCACCGGCCTGCTCCGGGCGGTTGGCGCAGCGCGGCAGGCCATGCTGGTCACGCTGGCCGGCGCGATCGTCACCGCAATCCTCGATCCGCTGCTGATCTTCGCGGCCGGGCTCGGCGTGGAGGGCGCGGCCATCACCGTCTGCGTGGCGCGGCTGACCTTCGTGGCGGTGGGCCTGCGCGGCGTCCTCCAGAGCGGCCTGCTCGGCCCGCCGCGTCGCGCCGACCTCCGGGCCGACGCGGTCGCCCTAGCGGTGGTCGCCGGACCCGCCATCCTCACCAACCTCGCACCCTCGGCGGCGAGCGCCTTCCTGGCGCGCCTGTTTGCTGGATACGGCACCGAGGCTGTCGCGGCCGCCTCGGTGATCGACCGCCTGACGCCGGTGGCCTTCTGCGGCCTGTTCGCCCTGTCGGGGGCGATCGGGCCGATCCTCGCGCAGAACTGGGGGGCGGGCCGGTTCGACCGGATGCGCGGCGTCCTGCGCGCCGCCGCCGGGGTGACGCTCGCCTACGTGAGTCTGGTCTGGCTCGTCCTGGCGCTCGCCCGCGGCCCGATCGCCGCCCTGTTCGGGCTGCACGGGGTCGCGGCCGATCTGTTCGGCTTCTTCTGCCAGGTCGGCGGCGCGATCTGGTTCTGCAACGGCCTTCTGTTCCTGGGCAACGCCGCCTTCAACAACCTCGGTTTCCCCCTACGTTCGACGCTGCTGAACTGGGGGCGGGCGACGCTCGGCACGATCCCACCCGGCCTGATCGGGGCAGCGCTCTACGGCCCGCGGGGGGTCGTCGCCGGCATGGGCTTCGGCTCGCTGGTGTTCGGAGCGCTGGGATTCCTGCTCGCGCGCCGCACCGTCGATCGGCTTGAGGGCGCCGGACCGAACCTCCTGCCGACCCCGGGCACGCCGGAGGCGCCCCACCGCGCCGCGCCCCTGCCGGTGGGCCACGCCCATCCCGGCCCGGCGAGCTGAGGGCGACGGTCGGGCGGCACCGAGCACAAGTAAAACGGGTGGGAACTGGTATTTCGCCGCGCGACGGGTCACGATGTCCGCCCCGGCCGGTCCGACCGGGCCAGGATCAAGGCGTCATGTTCAACCCGCTCGAGATGTTCCAGGCCCAGGGCGAAGCCGGGTTCCAGGCTTTGGGTCAGCAATTCGGCCTGACGACCGAGCAGACGGCCCGCGCCTTCGAGGCCCTCATGCCGGCCCTGACCCTCGGCCTCCAGCGCAGCGTCGGCATGGATCCGAGCGGCCTCTCCCGGATGTTCGGCCTGCCCGACGCGGCGCGCCCCGCGGCGCCGCAGGGGCTCGATGCCCTCAGCCAGATGTTCGGCTCGGCCCAGTTGCTGCAGGGGGTGCTGCAGCAGGCCTCGGCCACGAGCGGCGTCGGCGCGCAGGTGCTGCGCCAGATGCTGCCGATGATGGCGGGCGCCGTGGTGGCCAGCATCGTCCACGTCTTGCTGAACCAGCCGCAGGCCGCGCCCGCCCCGACGCGGGCGAGCGCGCCGCCCCCGCCGGTGCCCTTCCCCTTCGGTCCGGCCTGGGCCGAGATGGCCAAGGCGTTCCTGCCCGCCGAGCCGCCCGCGCCCAAACCAGCACCCAAACCGACGCAGGCGAAGCCGGGCGAGGCCGGCTCGGACATGCTCCAGCAGATGCTGCGCACCGGGGCCGAGGTACAGGGCAACAACATTCGGGCGATGCAGGATCTGTTCGAGACTTTCTGGCCGACGAAAGGGACGCCCCCTGACGGTCCTCGGGGGGCGCAGGCTGCCGCGCCGCCGCACGAGCCGCAGGCCGCGCGGGCCAAGCGCGGCGGGCGGCCGCCTCAGGGCGGGACCGGGTGACGCAGGGACGAAGCCCCCGCCTCCGTTGACCCGGCGAATCCGGGGCGCATTTCTCGTCACCGACATCCGACCGCCCTCGTCCTGCTGCCGGGAAAGACAGCGATGACCGACCACCTGACCTCCTGGGATGACCGGGAGGAGAGCGTCGCAGCCAACGGCGTCACCAAGCGCGCGATCCCGGGCTCAGGCGCGAGCCTCGTGCGTGTCGTGGTGCCGGCGGGCGTCTCGGCATCGCGCCATAGCCACGAGCACGAGCAGTTCGTGCAGGTGATCTCAGGCTCCGGGATGCTCGAGACCGAGCAGGGCCGCAAACCGTTCACCGCCGGTAGCGTTTTTCACTTCCCGGCCGGGGCGTGGCACGCCGCCGCATTCGAGACGGAGACCGTTTTGATTGAGACGAATTTCGTGGCGCGGAGCTGAAAGAGGTCTACACGACCGGACTCAGCCGACCGACGGGCCACCTAATGACGCCTCCAGCCTCGCGACGCTGGCCAGTGTATCGTGAGCGTAGCGGACCGCGTCCTCGGCGGCGAGTAGGTTGCCTTCCTGTGGGTCGTAGGCGATGCCCTCCAATTGCTTTGCACACGCAGCAACCGCCATCCAAGTCCCGGCGCAACCTGCAAACGTGGCAAAGTAGAACGCGTAGACGCACGCCCATGGACCGCCGAACTCTATCTCGGGGTAAGTTTCTGTCAGATCCGAGAGTGGGATCACCGAGCACTCGAAACCCGCTTGGCGGCCCTGCCAGGTCGCCGGCAGGTAACCCTGCGTAGCCGGTGGAATTTGTTCGGCTTCGAGCGTCAGAGCGAAACCGAGCGCGTTGATGGCGGCCTGCCATTCGGCGAGGTCCGACATCTGCCGCCCACAAAGTGCGTAAGCTTCCATTGTCATGGGACAACAACCTTAAGAGTGACCATTAATCTGTGAAAGTTTTTCACCGAAATTCCACGACTCACGTGAATTTCTATCACTGGAACACTATCGTCTACGCCAGCCGCTTCGCGTAACTCGCGCGTACGGGCAGGCGTCAATCGTGCATTGCCGGTTTTGATATCCCAAATTGCTCTAATGGGCGCGGCAGCTGTCCGGCCGTCACGCAGGATCACGTCAGTGCGAACGCTGCCATCCAGACCGTAGCGTACGAGGTCCCCAGCGCTGAAACTTTGCTCAATGCCGTGCTTTCCAATGCCGGGCAGGTCTAGTTCACGTAACCGTGCAGCAACCTTTGCGTGAATCTCGATTCCGTAGAGGGCACCCCGACCAGAATCACTGCTCTCGATAACTTCTTTTAAAACATCGAGAATCTCTTCAGTCTTGCCATCGACCCGCGGATCGCCCGTCTGATCCTTCTGGGTAACGACGACACTTCCACTGCCGCCGCACCACCGGCCATCACAGCCCCGTGGCTGATCCTGCCTGAACCCAGCCTTGATCTCCAAAAAGCGCAAAGCAATGAAGGCGAGACTAAGCCTGACTTCGGCAATAGCGTAGTTCAAAGCCAGATCGCGATCATGACTGGGCATAGCAGCCTCGCCGACCATTTTGTTCACCTTTTATTTTATGATTTTTTTCCTTATGTCAAGCGATTCGGCACGTTGCTAGGACGATCAGCCGATCATCAGCCGGCGGCTTCAGGCCTCTGACCTGCGACAAATTATTCTTGGGCGCGGTCCAAAATGCCTGCGCTTGGCCTGAGGGTTAGGCCCGTGTAGAAATCCGCGTTCGAACGCCCGCCCGTGCACGCCGACGAAAGGCCGGGCATCGCCCCTACCAGAACAGAGGCAGACCATGAGCGCCGGTACCGCCGCCGACAAGCACTTCTCCAACAGCTTCTTCGCCGCCCCGCTGACCGAGGCCGATCCCGAGATCGCCGAGGCGGTGGCCAAGGAGCTCGGCCGGCAGCAGCACGAGATCGAGCTGATCGCCTCGGAGAACATCGTCTCCCGCGCCGTGCTGGAGGCCCAGGGCTCGGTGCTGACCAACAAGTACGCCGAGGGTTATCCGGGCCGGCGCTACTACGGCGGCTGCCAGTTCGTGGACATCGCCGAGGATCTCGCCATCGAGCGCGCCAAGCGCCTGTTCGATTGCGGCTTCGCCAACGTGCAGCCGAATTCCGGCTCCCAGGCCAACCAGGGCGTGTTCCTGGCCCTGATGCAGCCCGGCGACACCTTCCTCGGCCTCGACCTCGCGGCCGGCGGCCACCTGACGCACGGCGCCCCGCCGAACGTCTCGGGCAAGTGGTTCAAGCCGGTCTCCTACACGGTGCGCCGCGACGACCAGCGGATCGACATGGAGCAGGTCGCCCAGCTCGCACAGGAGCACAAGCCGAAGGTGATCATCGCCGGCGGCTCGGGCTACCCGCGCCACTGGGACTTCGCCAAGTTCCGGGAGATCGCCGACTCGGTCGGCGCCTACTTCATGGTCGATGCCGCCCACTTCGCCGGGCTGATCGCGGCCGGCGTGCATCCGTCGCCGTTCCCGCACGCCCATGTCGTGACCACCACGACGCACAAGACGCTCCGCGGCCCGCGCGGCGGCATGATCCTCACCAACGACGAGGCGCTCGCCAAGAAGTTCAACTCGGCGATCTTCCCCGGCCTCCAGGGTGGCCCGCTGATGCACGTCATCGCCGGCAAGGCCGTGGCCTTCGGCGAGGCGCTGAAGCCCGAGTTCAAGATCTACGCCCGTCAGGTGGTAGAGAACGCCAAGGCGCTCGCCGACACGCTGATGTCGGGCGGCTACGACATCACCTCGGGCGGCACCGACAACCACCTGATGCTGGTCGATCTCCAGCGGAAGGGCCTGACCGGCAAGGCGGCGGAAGCCGCGCTTTCGCGGGCCGACATCACCTGCAACAAGAACGGCGTGCCGTTCGACACGCAGAAGCCGACCATCACGTCGGGCATCCGGCTCGGCACCCCGGCCGGCACGTCGCGCGGCTTCGGCGTCGCCGAGTTCAAGCAGATCGGCGGCTTCATCGTCGAGGTGCTGGACGGGCTCGTGGCCAAGGGAGAGGCGGGCGACAGCGCAGTCGAGGCCGACGTCAAGACCCGCGTCCACGCGCTGACCGACCGGTTCCCGATCTACGGCTGAGACCTGAAGGGGCCGGCCTTCCGGCCCGGCCATGCGTAGTCTAGGAAACGGCCGCGGATCGATCCGCGGCCGTTTCCATGTCCGAGTACCCCAACCATGCGGTGTCCCTATTGCGGCGGCTCCGAGACCCAGGTGAAGGACTCGCGGCCCTCCGAGGACGGCGCCGCGATCCGGCGCCGCCGGGTCTGCCCGGACTGTGCCGGACGCTTCACCACCTTCGAGCGGGTGCAGCTGCGCGAGGTCGTGGTGCTCAAGCGCTCGGGCAAGCGCGTGCCCTTCGACCGGGACAAGCTCCAGCGCTCGATCGACGTGGCCCTGCGCAAGCGCTCCGTCGATCCGGAACGGGTCGAGCGGCTGATCAGCGGCATCACCCGGCAGCTCGAGAGCGCGGGTGAGCCGGAGGTGACCTCCGAGGCGATCGGCGAGCTGGTGATGGCGGCGCTCAAGGGCCTCGACGACGTCGCCTATGTGCGCTTCGCCTCGGTCTACAAGAATTTCCGTGAGGCCAAGGATTTCGAGGACCTGCTCGGGACCCTCGGCGAGGGCCCCCTGCTGACGGCGGCCACACCGGATCCGGAGGGCGAGCCGGAGCCCGAGCCACCACGCCGCCGCGCCGGACGCGCATGAGCGACGACCCGAATTTCATGCGCCTCGCTTTGGCGCTGGGCCGGCGGGGCCTCGGCACCACCTGGCCGAACCCATCGGTGGGCGCCGTCGTGGTCGAGCCCGGCACGGGGCGCATCCTCGGGACCGGGGCGACAGCGCCCGGCGGCCGTCCGCACGGGGAGCCCCTGGCGCTCGCCGCCGCCGGGGAGGCTGCCCGGGGCGCGACCCTCTACGTCACGCTCGAACCCTGCTCGCATCACGGCCGGACGCCGCCCTGCACCAACGCGATCCTGGCGGCCGGGATCGCCCGGGTGGTTAGCGCCCTGGAGGATCCCGACCCACGGGTGGCCGGCCGCGGCTACGATCTGCTGCGCCAGGGGGGCGTGGCAGTCGAGACCGGGCTGCTGCAGGATCAGGCGGCGCGCGACCATATTGGCCACGTCACCCGGGTGACCCGGGGCCGCCCGGCCGTCCACCTCAAGCTCGCCCGCACCCGCGACGGCTTCTGCGCGTCCGCCGGCCCGGAGCGCCTGCGGATCACCGGACCGGTGGCGGACGGGGCGGTCCATCTCTGGCGCGCCCATGCCGACGCGATCCTGATCGGCATCGGCACCGCCCGGGCCGACGATCCGTCGCTGACGGTGCGGCTGCCGGGGCTCTCCGGCCGTTCGCCCCTGCGGATCGTGCTCGACACGCATCTGCGGCTCTCGCCCGCCAGCGTGCTGGCCCGGACCGCCCGCGACACGCCGACCCTGGTGCTCACCACCCGCTCCGCCCCGGCCCATGCCCGCCGGGCCCTGGAGGCCTTGGGCGTCGAGGTCGCGACCGTTCCGGTGGATGCGGCCGGCAGC
This sequence comes from Methylobacterium phyllostachyos, assembly GCF_900103445.1. Lineage (GTDB taxonomy): Bacteria > Pseudomonadota > Alphaproteobacteria > Rhizobiales > Beijerinckiaceae > Methylobacterium > Methylobacterium phyllostachyos. The sequence goes on from NZ_FNHS01000015.1 coordinate 140,735, forward strand.
ATCGATCTGCCCGCCGCCCTGGCGCATCTGGGCGAGCGCGGCCTGACCCGCCTGTGCAGCGAGGGCGGCCCCCGCCTTGCAGAGGCGCTAGCGCAGGCCGATCTGATCGATACCTGCACGCTGGTCACCGGGCCGGTCGAACTGGGATCGGCGGGTGGCCTTCCGGCGCTGGGGCCAGCCCTGATGCAAGCCCTGGCGGGTGATCGCTTCCGTGAGGCCGAGCGGTCGCAGCTCGGCCCCGACGAGGCTGTGACCTACGAACGCAACAGGATCTGAGCGATGTTCACGGGGTTGGTCAGCGACGTCGGTACGGTGGTCTCAGTCGCGGGGGACGGCGATCTGCGCCGGATCGCCATTCGCGCCTCCTACGATCCCGCCAGCATCGCGCTCGGCGCCTCGATCGCCTGTTCCGGTCCGTGCCTCACGGCGGTGTCGATCGAGCCGGCCGAGGATGGCTGCGTCTTCGCGGTGGATGCCGCCGCCGAGACCCTGGCGCGCACCACAGTCGGCGCGTGGACGACCGGCACGCGGATCAACCTCGAACGCTCGCTCAAGATCGGCGACGAACTCGGCGGCCATCTGGTGACCGGTCACGTCGACGGCCTCGCCGAGATCGTGGAGCGCACGAGCGTCACGGCGGATGCCTGGGGCGCCAGCGAGCGCTTCACCCTGCGGGCGCCGTCCGCACTGAAAAAATTCATCGCCGAGAAGGGCTCGGTCTGCCTCGATGGCACCTCGCTCACCGTGAATGCGGTCGAGGACGACCTGTTCTCGGTGCTGCTGATCCCGCACACGCTGCAGGTCACCACCTGGGGCGAGCGGCGACAGGGGGACCGGCTCAACCTGGAGGTCGATCTGATCGCCCGCTACGCCGCCCGGCTCGCCGAGGCGCGGGCCTGATCGCGCTCAGCGCGGCGGGATCGAGTAGGTCCCGGTGGCATGGCAGACGAGATCCGGGCTGCCCGCAGCGGTGATCAGCACCTCGCCCACCGCGAGCCGCCGACCGAGCTTGAAGAGCCGGCACTCCGCCAGGAGATCGCCCGAGGCGGGCTTGCGCAGGAAGTTGAAGGTCAGGCTCGTGGTCACGGCGAGCGCCACCGGGCCGATATTGGCGAGGATCGCTGCGTAGAGGGCGTAGTCGGCGAGCGCCATCATGGCCGGCCCCGAGACGGTCGCGCCGGGGCGCAGGAAGCGCTCATGGGCTTCGAGCCGCATCCGCGCCGAGAGCGGACCGACCTCCTCAAGATGATAGGCGCGGCCGCCCGCCTGCATCTGCGGGAATTCGCGATCGAGGAAGTCCTGCGTTTCGGCGAGGGTCAGAACTGTCGTGGTCATGCGTGCTTGCAACAGGATCGACGCCGTGGGGCAACCACGCTGATCCCACCCTCCACCTCATCCTGAGGTGCCGGACCGCAGCGCAGGCCTCGAAGGAGCCCGCCAGAGATCGCGCGTCTTCTGGAGCCCTCCCGAGGCCCGCTGACGCGGGTACCTCACGATGAGGGGCGTGGGTTGGAAGATCGTCTCACCGCCCCGCTCAGAAAAAGATCGGCCGCGCGCTGGCGGTGATCTCGCCGAGCACCGTGCCGGTGGCCGGCTCGATCTCCTTGAGGATCACGTCGTAACCCCAGAGGTCGGCGAGGTGCTGGAGCACCCGCTTGGCGTCGTCCTTCTGCAGGGTGATCTTGTTGATCGCCTTGTGGTGCAGGATCAGGCGCCGATCGCCCTCCAGGTCCACGTCCACGACTTCGATGTCGGGATCGAGCCACGCCACATCGTACTGCCGCGCGAAGGCCCGGCGGAGCTTGCGATAGCCGCGCTCGTCGTGGATTGCCTCGACCCGCAATTCCGGCTCCTCGGGGTCGTCGATGACGTGGAACAGGCGCAGGTCGCGCATCAGTTTGGGCGACAGGAATTGTTGGATGAAGCTCTCGTCCCGATAATTCTCCCAGCAGTCGCGCAGCACCGCCATGGCGTCGCCGGTGCCGGCAATCTCCGGGAACCACGCGCGGTCCTCATCGCTCGGCTTCTCCACGATGCGGGCGATGTCCTGCATCATCGCGAAGCCGATCGCGTAGGGGTTATGGCCACCATAGGAGCGGTCGTCGTAGTTCGGCTGCCGGATGACGTTGGTGTGCGATTGCAGGAATTCGAGATAGGCCGCCTCGGTGATCTGCCCGGATTCCGACAGGGCGTTCATGATCCGGTAGTGGCAGTAGGTGGCGCAGCCCTCATTCATCACCTTGGTCTGGCGCTGCGGGTAGAAATACTGCGCCACCAAGCGGACGATGCGCAGGATTTCCCGCTGCCAGGGGCGCAGACGGGGCGCTGCTTTCTCCAGGAAGTACAGGATATTCTCCTGCGGCAGTTCGAGCAGGGCCTTGCGCCGCTCGACGGCCGCATCCGGACGCGCCGCACCGGTCTTCTGCGGCAGGGTGCGCCAGAGGTCGTTGTAGATCTGCTCGCCGTGCTCGATCCGTTCGCGCTCGCGCCGCTGCTCGGAGGCGAGATCCGGCCGCTTCTTGCGGGGGTAGCGGTGGACGCCCTGGCTCATCAGGGCGTGGGCGGCGTCGAGCACCTGCTCCACCGCCTGATGGCCGTAGCGCTCCTCGCAGCGGGCGATGAAGCCTTTCGCAAAATCCAGGTAGTCCAGAATGCCTTCGGCGTCGGTCCACTGCCGGAACAGGTAGTTGTTCTTGAAGAAGTGGTTGTGGCCGAAGGCGGCGTGCGCGATGACCAGCGTCTGCATGGTCGCCGTGTTCTCCTCCATCACGTAGGAGATGCACGGGTCGGAGTTGATGACGATCTCGTAGGCGAGCCCCATCAGGCCGCGGCGGTAGCCGGCCTCGTGCTGGGCGAAGTGCTTGCCGAACGACCAATGCTTGTAGAACAGCGGCATGCCAATCGACGCGTAGGCGTCGAGCATCTGCTCGGCCGTGATGATCTCGATCTGGTTCGGATACCACGACAGGCCGAGCTGCGGCCCCGCCACCGCCTCGCAGGCGTCGTGGATGCGGCGGATCGTGTCGAAATCCCAGTCGTTGCCGGTGAACAGGGGTTTCTGGTTGCCGGAGATGATCTGGGGTGTGCGTGCCTTGACGAGCGTCATGCGGCCTCCCGATCGACCGAAGCGTATGGCGTATCCCCGCGGGACGGGACCCCCCTCCCCCCTCTGCGGGGGAGGGGGGGCCTCGCATTAGCGAGGGTCGGGAGAGGGGAGCGACGGTGCAGAAACAGGCTCAGGGCCCCATGCAGGCCGCGCCCCTTCCGGAAGCCAGGTTCCCCTCTCCCCCCCTGCTGCGCAGGGTACCCTCCCCCGCAGAGGGGGGAGGGAGAAGCGGCGCGGGTCATCGTCACGCCTCCGCCTCGGCGCGCGCGTCCTTGCGGCCGAACAGCTCGCGGAAGACCGGATAGATCTCCCGACGGTGATTGACCTTACGCATCGCGATAGGCCCACCCGCCTTGGCGATCGCCTCGTAGGTCCGCCACAGGGTGGTGCGGTGCTCCACGAAGCCGGCGCGCGGGCCGTTCTCGTCGCCCACCTCCAGATAGGCGAAGTGTTGGCAGGCCGGCAGGATGTGCGAGCGCAGGAGCTCCGTCGAGGTCGGCCCGTCCGAGGAGACGTTGTCGCCGTCCGAGGCCTGGGCGGCGTAGATGTTCCAGTCGTTCGGATCGTAGCGCTCGGCGATGATGCGCTTCATCTCGACCAGGGCCGACGACACCAGCGTGCCACCGGTCTCCCGGGAGCCGAAGAAGGTCTCCTCGTCCACCTCGGTCGCCCGATCGGTATGGCGGATGAACACGATCTCGACGTGCCGGTAGCGGCGCGTCAGGAAGATGTGCAGCAGGATGTAGAACCGCTTGGCGAGGTCCTTCATGTGCTCGGTCATCGAGCCGGACACGTCCATCAGGCAGAACATCACGGCCTGCGCGATCGGCCGCGGATAGGGCTCGAACCGGCGGAAGCGCAGGTCGATCGGATCGACATAGGGGATGCGCTTCGCGCGCTCGCGCAGCTTCAGCAGCGCCTGCTCCAGATCGAGCCGCGCGGGATCCCCCTCCTCCAGCGCCGCGAGCTGGGTCTCCAGGGCCGCCACCTCGTCGGGCTTCGGCCGTTTGAGGGCGATGCGCCGGGACATCGAGTTGCGTAAGGTCCGGGTGAGCGCGAGGTTCGCGGGCGAGCCCGTCACCGTGTAGCCGGCCCGGCGCAGCCCTTCCGTCTCCACCACCGCCAGCCGCCGCTTGGCCAGATCCGGCAGTTCCAGATCCTCGAGGAACAGCTCCAGAAACTCCTCGCGGGTGAGCACGAAGCGGAACGCGTCCTCGCTGTTCTCGCCCCCCTCCCCGCCCTCGCCGGAGCCGCGCCCACCGCCGCCGCCCGGCGGACGCTCGATCGTGTCGCCCTCCACGTAGGTCTTGTTGCCGGGCAGGATGTGGTCCTGCAGGCCGGTGCCGGGCTGGCGGGAGAAGCGCGGCTCGCGCACGCCGTCGGCCGGCACGGTCACGCGGCCGTCCTTGCCTAGATCCTTGATGTCCTTCTCGCGGGCGGATTCGCGCACCGCCCGCTGGGCCACGTCCTTGACGCGGCGCAGGAAGCGCTGGCGGTTGGGGAGGCTCTTGCCGCCCGGGTTCAAACGTCGGTCGACGATGTGCATCCGCTGCGAAAACCCTCGTCCGCGTGTGCCGGCCGGGTCCCGACCCTTGTCGTACCATGCTGTTGCGGAAGGAATGGATCCCTCCTGTGCAGCAAGGCCGATATGCTCACCGGCCGGTCGTCCGAAACTGTGGCGGCGGAGGGTCGGAACGGGGCCCGGTTAAACCGGACCCCGTCGCCCCTCAGCCGGCCTGCTTCACCCGCATGTACCATTCCACCAGGCGGCGGACCTGCCGCTCGGTGTAGCCGCGCGCCACCATGCGCTCGACGAACTCGCCGTGCTTCTTCTCAGTGTCGCCGTCCTTCTTGGAGCCGAAGGAGATCACCGGCAGCAGTTCCTCCACCTGGGAGAACATCCGCCGCTCGATCACCTCGCGCAGCTTCTCGTAGGAGGTCCAGCTCGGGTTGCGCCCGCCGTGCTGCGCCCGGGAGCGCAGGGCGAACTTCACCACCTCGTTGCGGAAGTCCTTCGGGTTGGCGATGCCGGCCGGCTTCTCGATCTTGGTCAGCTCCTGGTTCAGGAGCTCGCGGTTCATGAGCTGGCCGGTCTCGGCGTCCTTGAAGTCCTGATCCTCGATCCAGGCATCGGCGTAGTCGATGTACCGGTCGAACAGGTTCTGCCCGTAATCGTGGTACGATTCGAGATAGGCCTTCTGGATTTCGTGACCGATGAACTCCGCGTAGCGCGGGGCCAGTTCGGTCTTGATGAATTCCAGGTACTTCTTCTCGGTCTCCGGCGGCAGCTGCTCGCGCTTGAGCGACTGCTCCAGCACGTACATCAGGTGCACCGGGTCGGCCGAGACCTCGGTGGTGTCGTGGTTGAAGGTCGCGGCCAGGACCTTGAAGGCGAAGCGGGTCGAGATCCCGTCCATGCCCTCATCGACGCCGGCCGTGTCCTTGTATTCCTGCATCGAGCGGGCGCGGGGATCGACCTCGCGCAAGCTCTCCCCGTCATAGACCCGCATCTTCGAGAACGCGTTGGAGTTCGCGTGCTCGCGCAGGCGGGAGAGCACGGAGAACCGCGCCAGCATCTCCAGCGTGCCGGGCGCGCAAGCCGCATCCGACAGTTCCGAGCCGGAGATCAGCTTCTCGTAGATCCGCTGCTCCTCGGTGACGCGCAGGCAGTACGGGACCTTGATCACGTAGATCCGGTCGATGAAGGCCTCGTTGTTCTTGTTGGTCTTGAACGACTGCCACTCGGCCTCGTTCGAGTGGGCCAGGATCACGCCGGTGAAGGGAATCGCGCCGATATTCTCGGTGCCGACGTAGTTGCCCTCCTGCGTCGCAGTGAGCAGGGGGTGCAGCATCTTGATCGGCGCCTTGAACATCTCGACGAATTCGAGGATGCCCTGGTTCGCCCGGTTCAGGCCGCCCGAATACGAGTAGGCGTCGGGATCGGCCTGCGACAGGGTCTCCAGCCGGCGGATATCGACCTTGCCGACGAGCGAGGAGATGTCCTGGTTGTTCTCATCGCCCGGCTCGGTCTTGGCGATGGCGATCTGGCGCAGGCGCGAAGGCCGGACCTTGATCACCTTGAAGCGCGAGATGTCGCCGTTGAACTCGTCGAGGCGCTTGAGCGCCCAGGGGCTCATCAGGCCGGTGAGCCGCCGGCGTGGGACACCGTAGCGCTTCTGGATCTCCTCACCCATCGTGTCGGGGTCGAACAACCCGAGCGGGCTCTCGAAGACCGGCGAGACCTCGTCCCCGGCCTTCAGGACGTAGACCGGGTGGACCTCCATCAGGAGCTTCAGCCGCTCGGCGAGCGACGACTTGCCGCCGCCCACGGGGCCGAGCAGATAGAGGATCTGCTTGCGTTCCTCCAAGCCCTGCGCGGCGTGGCGGAAGAACGAGACGATCCGCTCGATCGTCTCCTCCATCCCGTAGAATTCGCGGAAGGCGGGATAAGTCCGGATCGTCCGGTTCATGAAGATCCGGCCGAGGCGCGAATCCTTGGATGTGTCGACGAATTCGGGCTCGCCGATCGCCGCCAGGATGCGCTCGGCAGCCGAGGCGTACATCAGCGGTTCGTCGCGACAGGCCTCGAGATACTCGGAGAGCGTCATCTCCGTGTCGCGGCGAGCCTCATAGCCTCGGGCGAAGCTCTGGAAAAGGTCGTTCGTCGCATGCATCGGCATTCGATAACCCTCTCAGACCGTGACAGCTTCATCCTGTCTCGGCTTGGATGCAACCGACAGGCCCGCTTTTGTCGCAGTGCGGCGAGCATGTCGCCCGGCATGTCGATTGCATGCAACACTCCCCACGTCTGAGGGCGGCACAGACGAGAATCTGTGCCGCCCTCAGACACATGTCGAGAGCTGCAAAACTGCGCAGACGCCGCGGATGTTCGCCGCGACTCACAAATCGGTGCCCTCTTTCTTGGCATCGTCTCCGGATTTGGCACCGCTTCCACCAACCGTGATTTTGACGGTCTGCGTCTGGACTTGCCCGTCGGAGGCCTTCACCTCGAAGGTGACTTCATCGGTGCCGGTAAAGCCGGCATTGGGCTGGTAGAACAACGCCTGAACCGCGGCCTCCTTGTTGGGGCAGCGGTAGCTTGCCGGGGTCTTCAGCTTGCCGACCTTGGTGATCACCGAGCCGTTCTTCGGCGGCCCGGAGATCTTGAACTCGGGCATCGGGCCGGGCGAGCAATCCTTCTTGAGATTGGGGGCGATCTCAAGCCGCACCGTCTTGCCGGGGGCAACGGTCTTGGATCGGCTCGCCGGACTTTCGGCCAGCGCCGGCCCGGCCAAGGCCAGACTCCCTGCGAGCAGCGCGGCGAGCGGACGAAGGGCGATCATGACAGCGTCTCTCCGGTGCCGAGGCGGGCGCGATCTCCGGAGGCCGCTCCGGGTGCCCCTTCCGTCGGTGCAATGCATGTGGGGACGCCCGACGCAGGCGTCGAGGGCCAAGCGACACGGATGGGGTGGTGTTTAATTCTGAAGCACCGCCGCCACGATCCCGGTGACGCGGGCGATCTGCGCATCGTCGAACTCGCCCGCCAGGGCGGCACTCAGGCGTGCCTCCACGCGGGCGCGCTCCCCGGCATCGGCAATGGGGACGGGCGGGATCTCATCCTCGGCGAGGCGGCAGACCCGGCGAATCGCCTCCGCGGCCGAGAGCAGCTTCTCCCGGTCGGCGGGCCCCATGTCCCAGAGAGGATTGCGCAGACGGCTGATGACGCGCTTCGCGTCGCGGTATTCGCGATCGACGGTGGTGGCGGCCTCGATCTGGCTGACGAGGAACATGAGTTCGAGGATCTCGCCAGCCGCATCCGGGCAGGTGCGGACGATCCGCATGATACGGGCCATCAGTTCCTGGCTGGGCGACAGCTTGGATCGGGACGTGGCCATGCGGGCGACAACGCGGGGTCCGGACGAAAAGTTCGCCTGCCCCTTGCAAGGGTTTTGCCGCGCGCCCGGGCCCCGCGCGTCAGGCTTCCGGCTCGGGGGGAACGCTGAGGCTGTCCAGCAGGGCGCGGCAGGCGCGCATCTCCGCCAGGGCCGCCGCCAGGGCGGCGCGGTCCGGATCCCCGAAGGCGACGGATTCCGGCTCCCCCTCCTGGGCGAGGGGGGCGGCCGCCACGGCCTCGCCGCGGCCCACCGCCTGGACGAAGCGGACGCCGTTCTCCTTGAGCACCCGCTGCGCCCCCGCGATCGTGTAGCGCTGCACGTGCAGGAGTTGCCGGATGCCGGCGACGAGCTCCACATCCTGCGGCCGGTAGTAGCGGCGGCCCCCTGCCCGCTTCACCGGACGGATCTGACCGAACCGGGTCTCCCAGAAGCGCAGCACGTGCTGAGGGACATCGAGTTCCTCGGCGACCTCGCTGATCGTCCGGAACGCGTGGGCGCTCTTCTCACCGGTCTCGGCGGGCTGTTCGACGGCGAGGGCTGACGACATGATGGTCCGGCGGATCGGTTCGAGACGGCGCGATCTTGCCGGGTCGCGGGGCCGGGCTCAAGCCTTGCCGGCGCAGGAATGTCGCAGCGTGTCGAAAACAGCCCTCACTCGTCGTCGTGGCTGTCCGCGCCGTTGAGGCCGTTGATCTTGGCCTTGAGCACGTTCGAGGGCTTGAACACCATCACCTGTCGCGGCTCGATCGCCACCTCGACGCCGGTCTTGGGATTGCGGCCGACGCGCTTGCCCTTGCTGCGCACCACGAAGGAGCCGAACGAGGACAGCTTCACCGTCTCGCCGCTCGCCAGACAGCTGCAGATCTCCGACAGCACCGTCTCGACGAGGGCGGCTGACTCGGTCCGTGACAGGCCCACCTGATGGTAGACGGCCTCGCTCAAGTCGGCGCGCGTCACCGTCTTGCCTGCCATGCCGTCTCCCCTCGCCCACGTCTCTCGTCCCATGGCATCGGGCGCGGCGAACGTGGCCGCACCGGATGCTGAAGACGTATCCCTATGATCCGGCACGCTAATCGGCGCTGGGTCCCCGGTCAACCGCGCGGGCGCAACGAATTGTTTCGGGCCTGTTACCAGCGGATCAGCGCCGCGCCCCAGCTGAAGCCGCCGCCGATCGCCTCGATCATCACCAGATCGCCCTTCCGGATGCGCCCGTCCCGGCGGGCTACATCGAGGGCCAGCGGGATCGAGGCCGCCGAGGTGTTGCCGTGGCGATCCACCGTCAGCACGATCTTCTCGCGGGCGATCCCGAGCTTGTCGGCCGAGGCCTCGATGATCCGCCGGTTGGCCTGATGGGGCACGAACCACGTCAGGTCGTCGGCCGTCAGCCCCGCCTGCGCGAAGGCCTCGACAATCACGTCGGTGACCTGCCCCACGGCGAAGCGGAACACGTCGCGCCCCTCCATGCGCAGGTGCCCCACGGTGCCGGTGGAGCCCGGGCCGCCGTTGACGTACAGCTTCTCGCGGTGCCGCCCGTCCGAGCGCAGGCTGCTGCTGAGCACGCCCTGGCCCTCCGCGTCGTCCCGCGCCTCCAGCACGATCGCCCCGGCCCCGTCGCCGAACAGCACGCAGGTGGTGCGATCCTCCCAGTCGAGGATCCGGGAGAACGTCTCCGCCCCGATCACCAGCGCCCGGCGGGCCGCCCCGGTGGTCAGGAACTTGTCGGCGGTGGAGACCCCGAAGACGAAGCCGGCGCAGACCGCCTGCAGGTCGAAGGCCGCCCCCTGGCCGATGCCGAGGGCCGCCTGGATCTGCGTGGCGGTCGCCGGGAAGGTGTGGTCCGGCGTCGAGGTCGCGCAGATCACGAGGTCGATGTCGTCCCCGGTCAGCCCAGCATCGTCGAGCGCCGCCCGGGCGGCGCGGGCTCCGAGCACCGAGGTGGTCTCGCCGGGCGCCGCGATGTGGCGCTGGCGGATTCCCGTGCGCTGGACGATCCATTCGTCGGAGGTATCGACCCGCTCGGCGAGATCGGCGTTGGTCACCACCTGTTCGGGCAGGCACGAGCCGGTCCCGACCACCACCGAGCGCAACGGAGGCACGCGCCGGCTCTGGTCGGGGTCAGTGCGGAGGGTTGCCATCTGTGTCCTTCCCGGACTGCGCCAACATCACCCCCTTCAGGTGTGGCGCTGGAGCAGTCCGTTTCCATCCTGAACGGCGTTACGCCGGCGCCAGGGCCGCCGTCTGATCGAGCATCTCGCGGATCGTGCGGATCATGTCGTGGCGGGCCATGTCGTGCGCCAGATCGACCGCCGCCGCGAAGCCCTGCGCGTTCTCGGAGCCGTGGCTCTTGATGACGATGCCCTCCAGACCGAGGAACACGCCGCCATTGGCCCGGCTCGGGTTCATCTTGTCCCTGAGCGCCCGGAAGGCCTGCCGGGCGAAGAACGCGCCGATCTTGGCGGACAGTGTCCGGGTCATGGCCGCGCGCAGATAGGTGCCGATCTGCTTGGCGGTGCCCTCGGCGGTTTTGAGGGCGATGTTGCCCGTGAAACCCTCGGTCACCACCACGTCGACCGTGCCGCGGCCGAGATCCGTGCCCTCGACGAAGCCGTGATAGGTCAGCCCCGGGCTCTCCATCTCGCGCAGCATCCGGGCGGCCTCCTTGACCGCCTCGTTGCCCTTCATCTCCTCGGTGCCGACGTTGAGCAGACCGACGGTCGGCCGGTCGAGGTCGAACACGATCCGCGCCATGGCGGAGCCCATCACGGCCATCTCCACGAGGTGCTCGGCATCGGTGCCGATGGTGGCACCGACATCGAGCACGATGCTCTCGCCGCGCACGGTCGGCCACAGGCAGGCGATGGCCGGCCGCTCGATGCCCGACATGGTCTTGAGGCAGATCTTCGACATGGCCATCAGGGCGCCGGTGTTGCCGGCCGACACGCAGGCCTGGGCCTGCCCGTCGCGCACCGCCTGGACGGCCTGCCACATGGACGACTTGCCCCGCCCCTGGCGCACCGCCTGGCTCGGCTTGTCGTCCATGGCGACCGCCACGGTGGTGTGGCGGATCTCGACGCAATCCTTGAGCCGGGGCTCCTTGGCGACGAGCGGGGCGATCACCGCCTCGTCGCCGAACATCAGGAAGGTGGTGTCGGGATGGCGCTCGCGGGCCAGGGCGGCGCCGGGCACGACCGTGGAGGGCCCGTGGTCGCCGCCCATGGCGTCGAGCGAGATGCACACGCGTTGGGACATGTCGGTAGCGGGTCGTGGATCTCGGCGGGGGATATGGCGGAAGGGGTCCCGCCGGGCGCGGCGGACCATAGCGATACCGGCCCGGCGGGCAAATGAAATCGGGCGCGGGACGGTTCCGTTCTGCGCCGGAGGGGGGTGAAAGCAGCTTTTCCGGGGTGTTCGGCTGCGGGCGTCACGCACGCTCGCCGCGCGATTGCCACAAACACACCCTTTTCCCGGACAGGTGAAGCGTTAGCGGAACCTGATCCGGGATCCAGCACACGGAGCGCCGCGCAAGCGGCACAGATCGCTCCACAGAGGCGCTTCGCTTCATTGTGCGCTGGATCCCGGGTCCATTCCGCGCTGCATGCGCCCGGGAAAAGGCCGGCGCGCCACACCCGCGAAAGGTCAGCCCTCGCCGTCGCGCAGCTTGGCCAGCGCGGCGAGCGGACCCGCATCGTCGCCCGCCACCACCGGCTCAAAGGCGATGCCGGGCTTGCGCGGATAGGGGTCGAGGCCCAGCGCTAGGAACTCGGCGGTGAGCGCGCCGAAATCGAGGCGCCCGCCGACCAGCGGATCGGGGATATCGGCATCCTCGGCGTCGGTGCCGGCGAGCTGGTCGGTGTCGGTGAACACCACCTCCACCGGCTCGCGGACCGGCGCCTCGAACGGTTCGAGGCTGACGGTGCAGACCTGCGTCACCAGCGCCTCCACGGTGCCGGTCACGGTGAGGCGGCTGGTGGGGCCCGAAATGGCGAAGTGGCCCACCAGATCGCGGATGCCGGGAATCTTGAAGTCGGCGGCCAAAGCCGCGCATTCGGCAGGGCTCGCCTCAACGGTGACGGCACCCCGCCCCTGGGGCAGGCGATCGACACTGACCCAGCGCGTGAGCGGGCCGCTGTCCTGCGGGTTCTCCCGGCGGCTGTCCCGACTCATGCGATGGCTCCTTCTTCTCTGATCGGCGTGAAGCCGTCCGGCTCCGGAAAGGGCGGCCCGGCCCCGAGCAGCGCATCGAGATCCGCGCTCGCGAGCGCCGCGTCGGAGACCTGCACGTAGGCGGCGAGCCCTGCCCCGTCCCCCTCGCCACCGAGCACGTTGCGGACGAGCACCGCGCGCAGGGCCTCCGTGTCGCCCGCGTCCAGGGCGGCGTCGTAGCCGGTGGCCCGGCCGTAGAAGGCGGCGCCGAGCTTCTTCATCCGCTTCCCCACGCCCATGTCGCCGACGCCCAGCTCGCGCAGGGACGCATCGAGCTGGGTGAAGACGGAATTTACAAGATCCTGCGCCACCTCGGCGGCCGGGGCCGGCAGACGGTTCAGCCGGCGCAGGACCAGGATGGCATGCAGGCACAGGGCCTCGAACCGGCCCTCCACGGTGTCGGGCACGCCGAGCCGCGTGTAGAGGCCCGGGCGGCGGGCCGCCATGCTGAGCGCCACGTGCAAGCCCTCGACGGCCTGCCGCCGCGCATTCGCCCGTCGGAACAGTCCCGCGATCATTGGTGCCACGCCCATCGGTGCCAAGCCGCCGGGAAGTGTGGCCAAGCTTGCCTTGTCAAAGCCATAACCCCGCGGTACGGCAACCCACGCCCAGGGCGCAAGCGTCGCCGGAAATCCGTGCCGGCGGCATCGGTTGCGTCCCGTCCGTCCACACGTTTCCTGGGGGCCCGATGCGGCGCCGTCTCGTCCAGTCCTTCGCGCGCCTCGCCCTGCTCGGCCTCGCGGGAGTCGGCCTGTCCGCCTGCGTCGGCGAGGAATTGCGCCACGGCTATCAAGTCGATCAGGCGGCGCTCGCCACGATCAAGCCCGGCATGAGCCCCGAGCAGGTGCTGCAGATCCTCGGCACGCCCTCCACGGTGTCCACGGTCGGCAACAAGTCCTGGTACTACATCTCCCAGAACACCCGCCGCACGATCATGTTCATGGGCGAGCAGGTCGAGGACCAGAAGGTCACGGCCGTCTACTTCACCCCCGCCTTCAAGGTCGAGCGTGTGGCGCTCTACGGTCTGCAGGACGGGCGCGTGTTCGATTTCATCGAGCGCACCACGCCGACGAGCGGCGCCGACCGGGCCTTCATCAGCCAGCTGTTCCGCGGCCTGACCCGCTACGAGCCGTTCGGCAGCGGCAACGGCGCCAGCGTCGTGCCGGGCGCCAACCGCGGCATGTGAGCCGGGGCGCCCGCCAGCAGGCGGGCGATCTCCTGCGGCTTCGAGAACAGGTGCTCGGGGCCCTGCGCCGCCAGCGCCTGCGGGTCAGTGTAGCCCCAGGCCACCGCGCCGAACGGGCAGCCCACGGCTCGCGCCGCTTCCAGGTCGCGGATCTCGTCGCCGACGCACAAGGCCTGCGCCGGCGCCACACCCCGGCGCGCCAGAAGCTTCCGCAAGCGCCGTGCCTTGCCGAACAGCGAGGCCCCGCAGGCATAGGCGTCGATATGGGCGGCATTGTCCGGCCCGAGCACACGCCGCACCGTATCGGCGCGATTCGACGACAGGACCGCCATCGGTACGCCGGCCTGCCTGATGCCGGCCAGCATCTCGGGCACGCCCGGAAACAGCGCAATCTGCGCCGCGTCGCGGGCCGCAAGCCGATGCATATGGCGGGCGATCAACGGCAGCTTCCAACGCGGGATGCCGAGATAGGCCACGATGGCGCGGGCACCCTGGAGGCGTAAGCCTTCGACCTCATGCGCCTCGACCTGACGGAAGCGGTAGCGCGCGGCGACGCCGTTCATCACCGAGCAGAACCAATCGAAGCTGTCGGCGAGGGTCCCGTCGAAATCGAGCACGACGAGGCGCGGCCCGGTGCCGTCCGTCTGACGGACCATCTCAGGCCCGGAGATTCTCGATCGGTACGCTGAGCCGCATCAGGAGGCCGCCGGGCGCCCAGTCGTGCTCCAGCACGCCGTCGAGCTGGCCGGCGACGCTGCGCTCCGCTAGCACCGTGCCGAATCCCTTCCGCGACGGTGTCCCAGTGACCGGTGGGCCGCCGGCCTCCTGCCAGGTCAGGGTGTAGCGCCCCGCCTCACGCAGACCGCTCAAGGAGACGCCGCCCTCCTTGGTGGAGAGACCGCCATACTTCATGGCGTTGGTGGCCTGCTCGTGCATGATCAGCGCCAGCGCAGTCGCGGTACGCTCGCCGATCTCGGCATCATCCCCCGAGATCGCGACCCGAGCCTGCCCGCCCTCCTCGTAGGCCGCCATGATCAGGCGCATCAGGCCCAGCACGGTCTGCCCCGCCACCGCGGGGGCGCTGTCGGGGGAATGCGGCCGGACATATTCGTGGGCCCGCGCCAGGGCGCCGAGCCGCTCGCGGAACGCCTTGGCGAAGGGCTGGGCCGCGGGGTCGCTCCGGGCGGTGAGCGCTGCCAAACCGCCGACCACCGCGAAGATGTTCTTGATCCGGTGCGACAGCTCGCGGATCAGCAGGTCGCGGGCCTCCTCGGCGCGCTTGACCTCCCGCAGGTCGCGGGTGACGGTGGCGTAGCCGATCTCGGCCCCGGTCGGATCCCGTACCGGGAAGATGTTGTAGAGCACCGCGACCGGCTCGCCCGTGACGAAGTGCCGGAAGGCCAATTCGCCCTCCCAGAACCCGTCCCGGCGCATCGCCGGCATCGCGGTCTCCTCCAGGATCCGGCGGCTGTCGTCGGTGAAGAAGTCGGGGATCCGGTGCCGGCGGGCGGCGGCGAGGTCGGGCAGGCCGACCAGCGTCAGCGCGGCTTCGTTGAGATGGGTGATGGCGCCGTCGAGGGTACAGAGGCCGATGAAGTCCTTCGAGGTCTCCACGATGGCGGCGAGCTTGCGCGCCTCGGTCTCGGCCTGCTTCAGGTCGTCGATGTCGGTGCAGGTGCCGAACCAGCGCTCGATCCGCCCCGCGGCATCGCGGATCGGCATGGCGCGGCCCAGCGTCCAGCGATACGCGCCGCTGTTGTGGCGCAGGCGGTATTCGATCTCGTAGGGCTCGCCGGTGGCCAGGGAGTGGCGCCAGCGCGCCCAGGCCCGCTCCTGGTCGTCGGGATGGAACATGTCGTTCCAGCCCTCCCCGTCGGTGGAGCCGTAGGGCACGCCGGTGAACTCGTACCAGCGGTCGTTGTAGTAGTCGTGGAACCCGTCCGGCCGGGTGGTCCAGACCATCTGGGGCATCGCCGCGGTCATCACCCGGAAGCGGCGCTCGCTCGCGGCGAGCTCCGCCTCGCGGCTCGCCACCTGCGCCAGGGTCCGGCGGTGTTCCAGCAGGCTGGAGATCTGGCGCGCCAGGGCGAGGAGGGTGGCCTCCTGCTCCGAATCGAGTCCCTCCGGCCGCGGCGTCCGGTCGAGCACGCAGAGGGCGCCGAGCGGGATGCCCTGTCCGCCCCGGATCACCGCCCCTGCGTAGAAGCGGAAGCCCTCGGGCCCGCTCACCAGCGGGTTCTCGATCGTCCGGGGATCCGCGGTCAGGTCGGGGATGACGAGCAGCGCCCCCGCTTCGATCGTGTGGGCGCAGACCGAGCAGCTGATCGGCAATTCGCGCTTGCCGAGGCCGACCTCCGACTTGAACCATTGCCGCTCGGCATCCACGAGGCTGACAAGGGCGACGGGCGCGCGGCAGACATAGGCCGCGACCCGCACGAGGTCGTCGTAGAGCGGCTCGGACTCGGTATCGAGGATCGCGAGGTCGCGCAGTTCCGCGATCCGGGCTGCGGTGCTCCAGGGGCCGCCGGTCGGTTCGGAAGCCGCGAGCGCGTGAGGTGCCGGCACATCCATGGTTCGGCCGTCACATAGGCCTGTTGGGTTCCGCTGCCTAGGGCGCTCAGTGCGGACGTGGACACCGATTCGGATCGGAGATTGCGGAACTGTAAGGACTTAGGGTTGCGGCTAAGGGGTTCGACCCGGGTTTGGCGCAACCCCATGTGGTCGCGCCCGCGAGGAAGCCGCGCCCACGACGGGCGCGGCAGCCGATCGAGCCGCAGCCCTACGCGGCGCGGGCCTCTCCGAGGGTCGGATAGTCGATGTAGCCCTCCGGCCCCTGGCTGTACCAAGTCTGCGCATCGTCCTTGTTGAGCGGCGCACCCTTGGCGATCCGCTCGGGCAGGTCGGGATTGGCGATGAAGGTCCGCCCGAACGCGATGGCGTCGGCCGCGCCGGCATCCAGCGCCTTCTGTCCGCTGACCCCGTCATAATCGGCGTTGAGGATCATCGGGTTGCGGAACACGCGCCGCATCGCCGGGGCGATCGGCGGATGATCGGCCTTGCCGAAGGTCCCGTTCGGACCCGGCTCGCGCATCTCCAGGAAGGCGATGTCGAGATCGGCCAGCGCCTGAGCGGCAGCCACGAACAGCGGCTCGGGGTTCGAATCGTTGCAGCCCTGGATCGCGCCGTTCGGCGAGAGGCGCACGCCGGTGCGCTCGGCTCCTGCGACCTTCGCCACCGCCTCGGTCACCTCGCGCAGCAGCCGCACGCGGTTCTCGATCGCGCCGCCGTACTGGTCGGTGCGGTGGTTGGTGCCGTCGCGCAGGAACTCGTCGATCAGGTAGCCGTTCGCCGCGTGGATCTGCACGCCGTCGAACCCGGCCGCCAGGGCGTTGGCGGTGGCGCGCTCGTAATCGGCGAGCAGGCGCGGGATCTCGGCGAGTTCCAGGGCGCGGGCCTCGCCGTAGGGCTTCTTGCCCGTGTAGGTGTGGGCCTGATCGGGCGCCGTGGTGGCGGAGGCCGAGATCGGCTTCGCGCCGCCGAGGAAGTCCGGATGGACCATCCGGCCCATGTGCCAGATCTGGCAGACGATCTTGCCGCCCTTGTCGTGGACCGCCTTCACGATCGGCCGCCATGCGTCGACCTGGGCGTCGGACCAGATGCCCGGCGCGTAGGGCCAGCCGAGGCCCTCCTGCGAGATGCCGGTGGCCTCGCTGAGGATCAGGCCGGCGCCGGCGCGCTGGGCGTAGTACTCGGCCATGATCGGGGTCGGCACGTGCTCGCGAGTCCCGCGGCCGCGGGTGAGCGGGGCCATGAAGATCCGGTTCTTCGCCTCGATGGCGCCGATGCGGATCGGGTCGAGCAGGGACGGCATGGGGTACCTCGTGCTGGGCGGCGGCGCCGCGTCCGGTTTAATCCGTGGCCGAGGTGGCGCTGCGGCGCGGCGATGCCAAGGTGCGGCGCAACCGGAACGATTGCGGCGTGCGGGGGCACACATGGCGGCCGGCGACACCGCAGGGCGCCGGCAAAGCGCGTGCCGCAGCGGCGTTCCGGCCTGAGCCGCCCCCTCGGATCGGGGCCAGCTCTCACGGCCTCGGCTGCCTACGCGCGGCTCGACGCGCGGTCGTGGAACCGCCGGTAGCGGTCCTCCAGGTCGGCGAGGTCGGACGGGTCCGCCACATCGCGCCGGGCGGCGGCGATGACGAGAGCGGCGTGCCGGGCGAGTTCCGCCGCCCGGTCCGACCGCCTCTCGACCTCGGCAACACGGGCGAGCACGTCGAGCATCCGGCCCAGGACATGGACCGACCCGGCCGCGTTTTGCCGGATCATGTGGAACATGGCGTCGCACAACCCGTCGTAATCCGTCACCGGATGGACCAGCACGGGGCGACCGGCGCGCAGCACCACGCCGGCCGGCAGGTGTCGCGGGGCGATCCGGCACAGGGCATCGCCGAGATGGTCGACGACGCTGCCGGCGGTGAACGGGTCGTTGATGCCCGGCGAGAGCGCCCGGACCGCGATCTCGACCAGCTGCCGGATCGAGTATTCCGGGTCCTGAAGCGCGGCGGGGCGCCGCCCCAGCGTCACCGCATCGCGGATCGCCGCCTCGGCCCCATCGGCGTGCATCGACAGGTGCGCGATGGGGAAGCCGCTCGGCACGTAGTCGCCCGGCCGCACCCGCAGGGTCACCCGGATGCGGTGTGCCTGGGCCCAGTCCGCCAGCGTATCCTCGTCGATGGCCTGCACGTAGCCACCGCCCGTCGCCGCCAGGGCCCTTCCGGTCGGCGCATCGTCGGGGCGGGCCGCGCCCGGTTCGTCTCGGGTATAGGCCGCGATGGCCCGGCACAGGTCCTGCTGGACGGCGTCGACCACGGTCTCGATGTTGATGCTCGTGGCGATGTGGTGGACGAACCAGACCAGGGTGCCGACCGCGACCAGCGCCAGGACGAGGGCGCCGGTGATGGCGAGGTGCGGGACGAACGGGTTCTCCTCCACCGTGCGCACCGTGCGCAGGACCATCAGCGCGTACGCGAAGGTCCCGAGGAAGATGCCGAGCACCGTCTGGTTTCGGCCATTGCGGATGAAGTTGCGCAGGAGGCGGGGACCCATCTGGCCGGAGGCCAGGGTCAGGGCCGCGATCGTGATGGAGAAGGTCGTGCCCGCGACCCCGATGTTCGAGGAGGCGATGGCGCTGAGCAGCGCCCGCGCGCCCTCGGCGCCGCCGGAATAGCCCCAGTTCGCATCCGGCGACGAGGCGTCGTAGCCGGCGACGTGGGCCATCTCCAGCCAGATTCCGAACTGCGCCAGCAGGATGCAGCCGAGGACGACGAGGGCCGGGCGGAGCCAGAACAGGTCGCCGAGGGTCTCCAGCCAGGCTTTGACGCGCGCGCTCATCGTTCCGAACCGACACCCCCGAGGCCGGCAACGATCGGCATGGAGGGGCGTTCCGGTCGTGGCCCATCGAACGCGGCGGCCCGCCGGGCGCGGTTCGGTCGGCCGCGGGCGGGAAGGACAGCCTTTGATCTCGATCTTCGACCTTGCTGCCCTGCTGCTGACGCTGTCGGCTCTGTTCGGTTGGCTGAACCGCCGCTTCCTGCGGATGCCGCACAGCATCGGGCTCCTCGTGATGGGCCTCCTCGCCTCGCTCGCGCTGGTGCTCGCCGACGTCGTCTTCCCCGGCCAGCACCTCTACGAGGATCTGACCCGCGTCCTCGACCAAGTCGACTTCACCGGCGTGGTGATGAACGGCATGCTGGCCTTCCTGCTGTTCGCCGGCGCCCTGAACCTCGACCTCCGTGCCCTACGCGACCGGGCCGTCGCGGTGGCGACCCTGGCGCTGCTCGGGACGCTCGTGTCGACGGCCGTGGTCGGCGGGGCGTTCTGGGCGGCGGGACAGGCGCTCGGCAGCCCGGTGCCTCTGGCCTGGGCCCTCGTGTTCGGCGCGCTGATCAGCCCGACCGACCCGGTCGCGGTGCTGGCCACCCTGAAGAACGTGAAGGTGCCGGAGGCCCTCGAAGTCGAGATGCAGGGCGAGGCGCTGTTCAACGACGGCATCGGCATCGTGCTGTTCACGGTGCTCGTCGCCTTCGCGGCCGGCAAGGGTGGCGCGGCGACGAGCGCGGGCGGGGTGGCGACGCTTCTCCTCCACGAGGCCGGGGGCGGCGTTCTGTTGGGCATCGTGACCGGCTACATCGCCTATCGCGCGATGAAGGCCATCGACGATTTCCCCGTCGAGGTGCTGATCACGCTGGCCCTCGTCACCGGGACTTACGCCCTCGCGCAGAAGCTCGGGGCGAGCGGTCCGCTCGCGGTGGTGGCCGCCGGGCTGCTGATCGGTGAGCGCGCGCCGCGCTACGCCATGAGCGACACCACGCAGAAATACGTCTCCGCCCTGTGGACGCTCGTGGACGAGGTGCTGAACTCGGTCCTGTTCCTCCTGATCGGCCTGGAGGTGCTCGTCCTGCGCTTCCAGGTCTCCGGCCTGGCGCTGGCCGCGTGCGCCGTCCCCATCGTGCTCGTCGCCCGCCTCGTCGCGGTCTCGGCGCCGGTCCTGCTGTTCCGGTGGGGCGGCAACCTCTCCCTCGGCAACGTGCCGTTCCTGACTTGGGCGGGCGTGCGCGGCGGCATCTCGGTGGCGCTGGCGCTCTCGATCCCGGAGAGCGAGGCCAAGCCCGCCATCCTCGCGGCGACCTACGCGGTGGTGCTGTTCACCATCGTGGTCCAGGGCTCCACCCTCGGCCTCGTGGCGCGACGGACCCTGCGCGCGCGATAGGCCGCCCGACCGGCGGGCGGCCTTCGCCGTCTTGATTTACCGAGGCGCGGAACGTCGGGGTCCTGGATCGGATCCCGGCGGCTCCTGTCCCTCAGCTATGCGCCAGCACCGCCAGCAACAGCAGGGCGATGATGTTGGTGATCTTGATCGCCGGGTTCACGGCGGGGCCCGCCGTGTCCTTGTAGGGGTCGCCCACCGTGTCGCCGGTCACCGCCGCCTTGTGGGCGTCCGAGCCCTTGCCGCCGTGGTGGCCGTCCTCGATGTACTTCTTGGCGTTGTCCCAGGCGCCGCCGCCCGAGGTCATCGAGATCGCCACGTAGAGGCCGGTCAGGATCACCCCCAGCAGGCTCGCCCCCACCGTGGCGAAGGCTTGGCTCTTGCCCGCGATCAGCTGGATGACGAAGAACAGCACCACCGGCGACAGCACCGGCAGCAGCGAGGGGACGATCATCTCCTTGATGGCCGCGCGGGTCAGCATGTCGACCGCCCGGCCGTAATCGGGCCGGTCGGTGCCCTGCATAATCCCGGGCTTCTCCCGGAACTGGCGCCGCACCTCCTCCACCACCGCCCCCGCCGCGCGCCCCACCGCCGTCATGGCGATGCCGGCGAACAGGAACGGGATCAGGCCGCCGAGCAAGAGGCCCACCACCACGTAGGGGTTGGAGAGCGAGAAATCGACGCTGACGCCTTGGAAGAAGCGGTACTGCGTCGGGCTCGCATTAGCGACGAAGTAGTTCAGGTCCGACGTGTAGGCGGCAAACAGAACCAGCGCGCCGAGGCCCGCCGAGCCGATCGCGTAGCCCTTGGTCACCGCCTTGGTGGTGTTGCCGACCGCGTCGAGGGCGTCGGTCGACTTGCGCACCTCCGAGGGCAGCCCCGCCATCTCGGCGATGCCGCCCGCATTGTCGGTGACCGGCCCGAAGGCATCCAGCGCCACGATGAAGCCCGCGAGCGCCAGCATGGCGGTGACCGCGATGGCGATGCCGAACAGACCGGCCAGCGCGTAGGTGCTGATGATGCCGGCCACGATCACGATGGCGGGGAGCGCCGTCGATTCCAGCGAGATCGCCAGCCCCTGGATTACGTTGGTGCCGTGGCCGGTGACCGACGAATCGGCGATCGACTTCACCGGACGGAAATTGGTGCCGGTGTAATACTCGGTGATCACCACGATCAGCGCCGTGATGGCGAGCCCGATCACCGCGCAGCCGAACAGACCGGCCGAAGTGAAGGTGACGCCGGTCGAGGTGGTGAAGGTGGTCGAGAATCCGCCGAGCAGCGTCATGTTGACGATGGCGATCGCCGCGATCGACAGCACACCGGCGGCGATCAGGCCCTTGTAGAGCGCCCCCATGATCGACTGGTTGGCGCCGAGCCGCACCGCGTAGGTGCCGGCGATCGAGGTGACGATGCAGGCCGCCCCGATGGCGAGCGGATAGAGCATCATCGGCTCCAGCACGTCCCGGCCGCTGCCGGTGGGGCCGGAGAAGAAGATCGCGGCCAGCACCATGGTGGCGACGATCGTGACCGCGTAGGTCTCGAACAGGTCGGCCGCCATGCCGGCGCAATCGCCGACATTGTCGCCGACGTTGTCGGCGATGGTGGCGGGGTTGCGCGGATCATCCTCCGGGATGCCGGCCTCGACCTTGCCGACGAGGTCGCCGCCGACATCCGCCCCCTTGGTGAAGATGCCGCCGCCCAGCCGGGCGAAGATCGAGATCAGCGAGGCGCCGAAGCCCAAAGCCACCAGCGCGTCGATCACCTCGCGGCTCGACGGGTCGAGATGGGCGCCGCGGGTGAGGAAGAGGTAGTAGAGGGCGACGCCGAGCAGCGCGAGGCCCGCCACTAGCATCCCGGTCACCGCCCCTGACCGGAAGGCCACGTCGAGGCCCCCGCCGAGCGAGGTCGAGGCGGCCTGGGCGGTGCGCACGTTGGCCCGGACCGAGACATTCATGCCGATGAAGCCGGCGGCGCCCGACAGCACGGCGCCGATCAGGAAGCCGATGGCGACCTTGATGCCGAGGAACACGGCGAGCAACACGAACAGCACCACGCCGACGAGGCCGATGGTGGTGTATTGCCGCCGCAGATAGGCCTGCGCGCCCTCCGCGATCGCGGCGGCGATCTCCTGCATGCGCTGCGTGCCGGCGTCGCGCCGCATCACGTCGAGGATCGTCACGATGCCGTAGGCGACGGCGCAGAGCCCGCCCACGATGATCAGAATCAGGGGAATCATGCGACCGTCCTTGTTATTATCGTGCCTGGCGTGGGCTTATGCTTGCCGAGCTTGGCCGTCGGGAAACGGCCATGGGACGCGGTGCTCGGATTCGGGGCTTTCCTTCCCAGAACAACACCTTGATTGCCAAACTTCGCCGGTGAGCGCAAACGCCGCGTTTTCGTGCGCTTGCGATGCGGCGCGAATACATTGCGGCGCGGAATGAGTAGCAAAGCAAAATCACGCATTATTATGCATGATTTTGACCTTCAATGGTCGTGTAACGAAGCGGGCCTGCTGTCGCTCCAAAGGCTGCACAGCTGTGTCGGCGATCAGTCGCGCGGGGCCGTTTGAATGGCGCCCCGCTGCGGCAGCGAGCGCAGCGCAGCTCGCACAGGCGGACGGGCTGAACGTCTCAACCGGAAACCGCCTTAGAAGTGGCTGAAGGCCCCAGCGACGAACACGTGGGTTGTGCCGTCAGTCATTGCGAAGCACGGCGGCGCGTCGCCTGCGGTGACGGTGCCGATGGCGGTCAGCGGCACCCCGGCCGCCTCCGCCTCAGTCCGAAAAGCCTCGAACGCTTCCGGCGCTACCGTGCAGAGAATCTCGTAATCGTCGCCGCCGGTCAGCACCGCCTCGATCAGGCCCGGCTCCGCCGCGCAGGCACGCCGCGCGGCCTCCGAGAGCGGTACGGCCGCCACGTCGATCCGGGCGGAGCGGCCCGCGCCCAGCATCTTGGCAAGATCGCCCGCGAGCCCATCCGACACATCCATAGACGCGGTCGCATGGCGGCGCACCGCGGGGGCTGCGGCGAGGCGCGGACGCGGGTGCAGGTAGCGGTCGGCCAGCACGGCCCGCAAAGCCGGATCGAGGCCGCCCGCCCAGGAGGCGTCAGGTTCAAGGCGCAGCCGCAAGCCGAGCGCCGCATCGCCGATCGTGCCGGTTACACAGATCCGGTCGCCGATCCGCGCGGTGTTGCGGCGGACGATCGCGCCGGCCGGCACCTCGCCCATCAGCGTCACGCCGATCAGCGCCGGCCCGCCGGAGCGCACCGTGTCGCCGCCGAGCAGCGGGCAGGAAGCCTCCGCGGCGGCCGCGCCGAGCCCAGACGAGAAACCGGCGAGCCAGTCCTCGGTCCAGTCGTCGGGCAGCGCCAGGGTCAAAAGAAAACCGCGCGGCACCGCGCCCTTGGCGGCGATGTCGGACAGATTCACGCCGAGCGCCTTGCGGGCGATCGAGGCCGGCGGATCGTCCGGGAAGTAGTGCACCCCCGCCACGATGGCGTCGGTGGTGAGGACGAGGTCGTGGCCGGGCGAGGGCGTGAGGGTCGCGGCGTCGTCCCGGAGCCCGTCGGCGCCGGGACCGGCGAGCGGGGCGAAGTAGCGGGCGATCAGCCCCTCCTCGGAGGCGCGGACCGGCCCGGCCATGGGTCAGGCCTTACCGGGCGCCGGCTTGTTGGGGAGCGGCTTGGACGAACCCGGCTTGTTCGAGCCCTTGGGCGCCCCGACCTCGCCGGGGCGAACCTCCCGGGCGAGCCGGTCGAGCACCGCGTTCACGAGGCCTGGCTCGTCGCCGGGATAGAAGCTGTGGGCCACGTCGACATATTCCGAGATGGCGGCCGCTGCCGGCACGTCCTTCCGGAACATCAGCTCGTAGGCGCCGGCCCGCAGGATCGCCCGGAGCACGATCTCGATCCGCCGCAGCGGCCAGCCCTGGGCCAAAGCCTGATCGAGCTTCGGGTCGATCGCCCGCTGCTCCTCGACGGTGCCGCGCAGGAGGTCGCGGAAGAAGGCGGTCTCGACCTGGGGATGTTCGATCCCGTCGACCTCCTGGCCGATCCAGAAGGCCTCGAACTCGGCCAGCGCATCGAGGACGCCCTTGCCGGAGACATCCATCTCGTAGAGCGCCTGCACGACGGCGAGGCGCGCCCCGGTGCGCAGGCTGATCGCCTTGGCGGCCGGCTCGGCGCTGGTCTCGGGCTTCGTATCGGGGGTCCCGGTCATCTGGCTATCCGTCATCGCGAGCGGGCGGCCTCGGCGGCGCGCTTGAGGGCGAGCACGCCGAGCGCCGCCTCGGCCGCGCCGCCACCCTTGTTCATCTCGGCCACCCGGGCACGGGCCAGCGCCTGCGCCTCGGTCTCGACGGTGAGGATGCCGTTGCCGAGGGGGATCCGGCGGTCGACCGAGAGATCCATCAGCGCCCGGGCGCTCTCGCCGGCCACGATGTCATAATGGCCGGTCTCGCCGCGGATCACGCAGCCCAAAGCCACCACGGCGTCGTAGGCGTGCGCGTCGAGCAGGATCGCCACGGTGGCGGGGATCTCCAGGGCTCCGGCCACCGTCACCACGGTCGCGTGCGCGCCGGCCGCCTCGATCGCCGCGCGGGCACCGGCCAGGAGCTCATCGGCGATGACGTCGTAGTAGCGCGCCTCGACCACGAGGATGCGGGCCCCGGCGAGCGCCGGGTCCTGAGGCTTCGGCGCCGAATCGGCGCGGGTATGGGCGACCATGGCTCTCGTCCGGCCGGGTTGTCGGGGGTTGGCGGGCAGCACGGGGCGCCCGCGAGGGGAGGACGGTTAGACCGAAGCGGCCGGCGCCACAAGCGGTGCGGCGGGTGCGGCTTCGAGCGGGAGCCGCCTCGCGGCCCCGAACCCTAGCCCACCAGCGGCAGCAGCGGCGCCCCATCCCCCTCCGGCACCGCCGTGCGGGCGACGTTCATCGTCATGGCGAGCAGCGCGTAGTAGCCGTTGATCCCGGTGAGATCGATCACGCCCTGCTCGCCGAAGCGCGCCACCGCAGCGGCATAGGTGGCGTCGCTCACCGCGCGGTTGTGCGTCAGCTCGGTCGAGAAATCATAGGCCAGCGCCTCGTCGGCGCTCATCGTGTCGGGGCGGCGCCCTTCGGCCAGCGCCTGCGCGGTCTCAGGGGCGACGCCCGCCTTCAGGGCGATCGGCTGATGGATCGCCCACTCGACCTTCTGGCTCCAGGCCCGGGCGACGATCAGGATCGTGAACTCGCTGATCCGCAGCGGCAGGGCGCTGCCGTAGCGCAGGTAGAGCCCCATCCGGCTCGCACACTGCATCAACTCGGGACTGCGCAGGAGCGGCACGAACGGTCCGAAAACCGGGACGCCACGCTCGGCCGCGAAGGCCGCCGCGGCCGCGGCCTGCGCCGGGGTCAGCCGGTCCGCCGGAATCGCCGGCATACGCTCCGTGCTGTCCTGCTCCCCGGCCATCGCCGCCTTCCCTTTCCGCGCCGCAGCACGCTCTGGATTTCCGGCCGCACTGCGCCTAGACCATTCAGGCTCACCGGCACGACCTGCGACCGGATCGCGATCCCGACACGCCAGCGAGGCTTACGGCTTTGGCCCTCCCCGTCAACGATCGCCGGCGCATCATGCTGCTCACGGGCGCGAGCCGGGGCATCGGCCACGCCACCGTCAAGCGCTTCTCCGCCGCGGGCTGGCGCGTGATCACCTGCTCGCGCCACGCCTTCCCGGAAAACTGCCCCTGGGAGATGGGCCCCGAGGACCATCTCCAGGTCGACCTCGCGGACGCGCAGGACACGATGCGCGCCGTCGAGGAAGTCCGGGGCCGGCTCGCCGCCGAGGGGGGTGTGCTGCACGCGCTCGTCAACAATGCCGGGATCTCGCCCAAGGGCCCCGAGGGCGAGCGCCTCGGCGCCCTGGCCACCGAGTTCGACACGTGGCAGCGGGTGTTCCAGGTCAACCTCTTCGCCACGATCCTGCTGGCCCGCGGCCTGCGCGAGGAACTGGCGCGGGCCAAGGGCTCGGTCGTCAACGTGACGTCGATTGCGGGCTCGCGCGTCCACCCCTTTGCGGGGGCGGCCTACGGCACCTCCAAGGCCGCGCTGGCGGGCCTGACCCGCGAGATGGCCGCCGATTTCGGGCCGCTCGGCGTGCGGGTGAACGCCATCTCGCCCGGCGAGATCGACACCTCGATCCTGTCGCCGGGCACCGAGAAGCTCGTGGAGCAGATCCCGCAGCGCCGGCTCGGCACGCCGGACGAGGTCGCCAAGGCGATCTACTTCCTGTGCACCGAGGCCTCCTCCTACGTGAACGGGGCCGAACTCCACATCAACGGCGGCCAGCACGTTTGACCCGCATGCGCGCCCCCGCGAGCGTGGCCGCCGGCGACGGTTCGCGCCTGGGACGGCGGAGCGCCGTGTTTCTCCTGGCCCTACTCCTGAGCACGGCGCCCCTGGCAGGCGTTCGGGCGGAGCCCGGTGTCCGGATCCTCGATCTGCCCTTCACGGTCAGCGCCCTGCGCGGCTCCCGCAGCGAGGTCGCGGTCTCGGTGGCGACCTCCGGTCTGCTGCCGATCGTGGGCGCCACGGCCGGCCATGCAGCCGGCGAGGAAGCGAGCGCGCCGGTTGCCGTGGTCTGGGGCGATGGAGGCGGGGCGGTGCTCACCCTGACGGGCGGCGCCGTCACAGCGAAGCCGATCGGCCGCGAGGCCGTGGAGGGTTTGACCGCCGCCGAAACGCCGCGCGGTGCCCTGCCGGGCACGCGGCGTGCCCTCTCGGGACCCTTGAGTGCCTATCTCACCGGGCGAACCCACGCGCCCGATGGCGGCGCGGCCGCCACCGTCCTGACGATCCGCGAGCGCCAGCCCATGGCGGTGAGCACCGATCCGAAGCCCGTCCCGATCGCGACCGCGACGGTGCCGGCGGGTGGCGAGGCGGTGTTCGCCCCCCTGCGGCCACGCCTGCTGCGCCTCGCCGGTCGTCCGGCCCTCCTGGCGGCGACCCTGTCGGGTATCGATTCGGGCAGCCTCGTGCTGATCGACCACCCGGATGCAGGAGGAGGCTGGGCCGTCACGGCGCGCACGCCGCCGCAGCCCGGCCCACCCCTAAAGATCGCCGGCATCGCCGATTTCGCCGGATCCGGCACGCTTCAGGCCGCGACGGTCAGCGCGGCCGGCCGGCTGCAGCTCTGGACGCTGCAACCCGACCGGATCGAGCCCGCCGGCGAGGCCGCGGGCTACGCGGCCGGCGCGGGCGATGCGGATCTCGCCGTCACTGACCCGGCCGGGGGCGGACCGCCCGAGCTGGTGCTGCCGGTGGCGGGACGCCCCGAGATCGCCCTCGTGACGGCTAAGGCTTCGCTGCACGAGCGCCTGCGCGTGACGCTGCCCGCGCCGGCCGCCAACGGCATCGTGGTCCTCGGCACGGGGACGGCGGCGCGGCTGCTGGTCGGCCTCGCCGACGGACGGGTGGCGGTTGTCGCCCCCGATGGGGGGACACCGTGAGTGCCGACGCCGACAGCCGCCTGTTCCCCGCGCGGCCCTTCGTGGGCGCCTCGATCGCGGTGATCCGGGACGACCGGGTCCTGCTGGCGGCGCGGGCCAACGAGCCGATGCGGGGCGTCTGGACCCTGCCGGGTGGTCTCGTGGAGGCCGGCGAATCCCTGGCGGAGGCGGCCCTGCGTGAATTGTCCGAGGAGGTCGGCTTGACCGCCGCGGTGGTCGGCGTGCTCGCGCCCACCGAGATCATCGTCCGCGACGAGGCCGGCCGCGCCCGGCACCATTACGTCGTCCACCCGCACGCCGCCCTGTGGCACGGCGGCGAGCCGGTGGCCGGACCCGAGGCCCTCGGTACCCGATGGGCGACGCTCGCGGAGGTCGCCACCCTGCCGACCACACCCGGCCTGATCGACACCCTGCGCGAGGCTTTCGCGCGCGTCGCGGCGCACGACGGGGAGGCGACGGCGTGAGGCGTCCGGCGACGATCCTGTGCCTGCTGGCCCTGCTCACGGTCTCGGTCGCCGCGCCGGCCCGGGCGCAGCAGCGCACCCGGGCGGCCGCGCCTCCCAAGGAGGCGCCCAAGGAAGCCAAGGAGGTGAACGCCCCCGCCGACATCCCCGCCCCCTACGACCGCGACCTGCTGCGCATGTCCGAGATCATCGGGGCACTCGCCTTCCTGCGCGGCCTCTGCGAGGCCCCCGACGCCGCGGACTGGCCAGCCCGCATGAAGGCGTTGATCGAGTCCGAGGGCGTCACCCCCGCTCGCCGCGACCGCCTGGCCGGCGCCTACAACCGCGGCTACCGGGGCTACGCGCTGACCTACCGGGTCTGCACCCCGGCCGCCCACGAGGCCGCCGCCCGCTACGTCGCCGAGGGCGACCGGCTGTCGCATGCCCTGGCCGGGCGTTTCGGGGGGTGATTCCGCAGGTGCCCCATCGGGTGATGCACCCACGACACACCCCGCCACGATGCCGGCAAAGCATCGAATTTGAGCCCGCGCGTTAACCGATCCGAAATTCCCGGCTGGCCGAGCCGCCGGGACCTGCTTATCATCCGTTGTGTCTACCGGGCCCCGTGCCCGGCGCAATGGAAGTATCGGGTCATGCAGCACATCTCTCAGACCGCTCCTCTCGAGGTCGATGTCGAGGAGAAGCGCGTCGCGCTGAGTTACGTCTCGGAAGCGTTCGCGGAAGGCTGCCTCGATGGTCTCGACGGTGATTGCATGGCTCAGGCCGCCCTGTTCGCAGCCTTTCAGGAACTGGTGATGACCTACGGCGAGGAGGCCACGGCCCGTTACGCGGAGGGGTTCCCGGAGCGCATCCGCGGGGGCGCCTTCACCACCACCCTTCAACATTGAGGCGCTGATCGCGGACGGTTGAGGCGCGGGCGACCAGCGATTACCTCCCGGCTCCACGGTCCGGCCCGCCGGACCGCCCCCGTCGCGTGAGGACTTCTCTGCCATGCCCGTTGCCCTGCTGCCGGACCGCGCCCTCGTCACCGTCACCGGGCCGGACGCCACCGCGCTGCTCCAGGGCGTGCTGACCTGCAATGTCGAGACGCTCCAGCCCGCCGCGGCACGCCTCGGCGGGCTGCTGACGCCGCAGGGCAAGATCCTGTTTGATTTCCTCGTCTCGCGACAGCCGGACGGATTCCGGTTCGACGTGCAGGCGGACCGAGCGGCCGATCTCGCCAAGCGCCTGACACTGTACCGCCTGCGCGCGCAGGCGACGATCGCCGCCGATCCGACCGTGGCGGTCGCGGCCGCCTGGGGCGGGGCCGTGCCGGCCGCGGCCGAAGCGGTCGCCGATTGCCGCCACGTCGATCTCGGCGCCCGGCTCTACGCCGCCGAGGGCGCTTTCTCGGCCGATGCCGCAGAGGCGGATTACCACGCGCACCGGATCGCCCTCGGCATCCCGGAGGGCGGGCGCGACTACGCCTTCGGTGACGCCTTCCCGCACGAGGCGCTGATGGACCAGCTCGGCGGGATCGACTTCAAGAAGGGCTGTTATGTCGGCCAGGAGGTAGTCTCGCGCATGCAGCACCGGGGTACCGCCCGAACCCGCATCCTGGCGGCCACCTACCCGGAGGGCGCCCCCGCCCCGGGGACCGAGATCACGGCGAGCGGCAAGGTACTGGGTACCACGGGCAGCGTCGCCGGCTCGCACGGACTCGCCCTGGTGCGGATCGACCGCCTGGGCGACGCGCTGGCCGCCGGCGGGACGCCGCTTGCGGGCGAATACCCGGTGCGGCTTGAGCGGCCGAGCTACGCGAATTTCACGATGCCTGACGGCGCGACAAGCACGGCCGAGTGATTTCGGATCACGCAGCTCTGCAAACACTCACCCGCGATAGCGTTCCGCTCCTGTTCTCGTTAAACCGGTCCGATGTCCGAGACCGGCCTGATCCATCACCCCGACGGCTGTGCCCGCTGCTGGTGGGCCGGCCTCGACCCACTCTACGTCACCTATCACGACACCGAATGGGGCGTGCCCGAGCATGACGGCCGGGCGCTCTACGAGAAGCTGATCCTGGACGGGTTCCAGGCCGGGCTCTCATGGATCACGATCCTGCGCCGCCGCGAGGGGTTCCGCGACGCCTTCGCGGGTTTCGATCCCGAACGGATCGCCCGCTTCACCGAGGATGACGTGGCGCGGCTGATGCAGGATACCCGCATCATCCGCAACCGCGCCAAGATCGTCGGAACCATCGCGGGCGCCCGGGCCTGGCTGCGGATCGAGGACGGCGGCCCCGGCTTCGCGCGCTTCCTCTGGGACTTCGTGGACGGCCGGCCGATCCAGGGCACCGCCCGGAGCCGCTCCGAGATCCAGACCGAGACGCCGGTCTCCCGGGCGATCGGCAAGGCCCTCAAGGCGGAGGGCTTCTCCTTCTGCGGGCCGACCATCGTGCACGCCTTCATGCAGGCGGTCGGCATGGTCAACGACCACCTCGTCGGCTGCCACCGGCATGGTCCCTGCGCCGGGCTGGGGCGGGCCTCGTGAACGCGCCGCCCCGCGCGTGGCAGCGGATGCTCTCCGGCCGTCGCCTCGACCTCCTCGACCCCGCGCCCCGCGACATCGAGATCGCCGACATCGCCCACGGGCTCGCCCGGGTCGCCCGCTGGAACGGCCAGACCCGCGGCCCGCACGTCTTCTCGGTGGCCCAGCACAGCCTGCTGGTCGAGGCGGTGGGCCGCCACCTCGACCCCGGATGCGCCGACCTCGAGGGCCTGGAACTGCTGCTCCACGACGCACCGGAATACGTGGTCGGCGACATCATCTCCCCCCTGAAGGCCGCGATCGGCGACGCCTATCGCGACGTCGAGATGCGCCTCCTCGGAGCCATGCGCCGCCGCTTCGATCTGCCCGCCCCCTCCCTCCCCCTCGCCCAACTCGTCAAACGGGCCGATCGGATCGCCGCTCATCTGGAGGCCGTGCAGCTGGCGGGCTTCTCGGCCGACGAGGCGGAACTGTATTTCGGCCAGACAGAGGATCTGCCCGATTGGGTCACGGCCCTGACCGAGCCGTGGCCCACCGCCGAGGCCGAAGCGCGGTTTCTCGCGCGGTTCCGGGCGCTCCGGCCGGATTGACCGGCGCCCGCCCTCGATCCGTCACGATCGCACGGCACTGGCGCGCGCATCATGTCGACCCTTCATGTCTGCCCGCTCTCGCGCCTGCCCGAGACCGTCGCCGCAACCGGCGCGAGCCACGTGCTCACCCTGATCAATGTCGGGACCCCCCTGGAGCGGCCTGCCGTGATCGCGGCCGACAACCACGTCATCATCGGGGTCAGCGACATCGCGGAGCCGCGGGACGGCCATGTTTTGCCGGCTGAAGAGCATGTGGCCGGCATCCTGGCGTTTGTCCGGGCCTGGCCACGGGAGAAGCCGCTGGTCGTTCACTGCTATGCCGGGATCAGCCGCTCGACCGCCGCGGCCTACATTGCGGCCTGCGCGCTGGCGCCGGAGCGCGACGAAGGTGCGATCGCCGACACCCTGCGGGCGGCCTCACCCTCAGCGACGCCCAATCCCCTGTTCGTGGCCATCGCCGACCGGATGCTCGGACGCGAAGGCCGCATGGTGGCGGCCGTCACGCGGATCGGCCGCGGAGCGGACGCCTTCGAGGGTGTGCCGTTCTGCCTCACGCTGACGTGACCCACGCCCTTCAACGGGCGCGGCGCCAGTGCCGCGCCAAGTGCCGCGCCGAGTATGGCGCAAGGTGTGGCGCAAAGGCCGCCGCATCGCTCCAAAGCGGCCTGGGACGGCCCGGCGGCCTGGTCCCCTGGGTTGTGGCCTCGGGGGCTGGCACCGTAGAACCGGTTCAAAGGAAGTATCTGCGATGAATGCGAGCAGACCCGAGGTGGCCCCCGCCGCCGGCGACCTGCCCTTCGAGAAGGCGCTGGAGCAGCTTGAGGAAATCGTGCGCCGGCTTGAACGGGGCGACGTGGCGCTCGACGAGTCGGTGGCGATCTACGAGCGCGGCGAGCTTCTGAAGAAGCACTGCGAGGCGCTTCTCAAGCGGGCCGAGGCGCGGATCCAGCGGATCACCCACGGCTCCGACGGGCGGCCCGAGGGCGTGGCCCCGCTCGATATGTCCTGAGGCTCGGCCATCAAACCGATCCCATCCGTTAGAGGTTGATGCCGTGGCGATTACCCCCGAGCAGAGTGCGCTTCTCGACCGCGTCCCGAACCCGGCGGCTTTGCGCCGTCTGCCCGAGTCGGAGCTGCCGGCGGTGGCGGACGCCGTGCGCGCCGAGATGATCGACGCCGTCTCGATCACCGGCGGCCATCTCGGCTCGGGGCTCGGCGTGGTCGAGCTCACCGTCGCGCTGCATCACGTGTTCGACACCCCCGACGACCGCATCGTCTGGGATGTCGGCCATCAGTGCTACCCGCACAAGATCCTCACCGAGCGCCGCGACCGCATCCGCACGCTCCGCCAGGGCGGCGGCCTCTCCGGCTTCACCAAGCGCAGCGAGAGCGTCTACGATCCCTTCGGCGCCGCCCACTCCTCCACCTCCATCTCCGCCGCGCTGGGCATGGCGGTCGCCCGCGACCTCGACAACGCCACCGCCAAGCAGACGGGCGGCGCGCAGAAGCGCCGCAACGCCATCGCGGTGATCGGCGACGGCTCGATGTCGGCCGGGATGGCCTACGAGGCGCTCAACAACGCCGGCGCCCTGCACTCGCGCCTGATCGTCATCCTCAACGACAACGACATGTCGATCGCGCCCCCCGTCGGCGCCATGTCGGCCTACCTCGCCCGGCTCGCGTCCGGCGGCGCCTACCAATCCCTGCGCGAGACCGCCAAGCAGCTCGGCAAGCTCCTGCCAAAGGCGATCTACCAGCGCGCGGCCGCGGCCGAGGAGTATGCCCGCTCGCTGGTGGTCGGCGGCGGCACGATGTTCGAGGAGATGGGCTTCCACTATGTCGGCCCGGTCGACGGGCACAACCTCGACCACCTCCTGCCGGTGCTGAAGAACGTCCGCGACGCCGAGCACGGCCCGATCCTGCTGCACGTCGTCACCCAGAAGGGCAAGGGCTACGCGCCCGCGGAAGCCTCCGCCGACCGCTACCACGGCGTGGTCAAGTTCGACGTGGTCTCGGGCGTGCAGGCCAAGGCCAAGCCGAACGCGCCGGCCTACACGCGGGTGTTCGGCGAGAGCCTGATCAAGGCGGCCGATGCCGACGACAAGGTGGTGGCGATCACCGCGGCGATGCCCGGCGGCACCGGCATCGACCTGTTCGGCAAGGCGCATCCGGACAAGACCTTCGACGTGGGCATCGCCGAGCAGCACGCGGTGACCTTCGCGGGCGGTCTGGCGACCGAGGGCTACCGGCCGTTCGTGGCGATCTACTCGACCTTCCTGCAGCGGGCCTACGACCAGGTGGTGCACGACGTGGCGCTGCAGAACCTGCCGGTGCGGTTCTGCCTGGACCGGGCCGGCTTGGTCGGCGCGGACGGGGCGACGCATGCGGGCGCGTTCGATCTCGCGTATCTGTGCTGCCTGCCCAACATGACGGTGATGGCGGCCGCCGACGAGGCCGAGCTGGTGCACATGGTGGCGACGGCGCATGCCCATGACAGCGGCCCGATCGCGCTGCGCTACCCGCGCGGCGAGGGGGTGGGCGTCGAGCTGCCGGAGCGGGGCGCGGTGCTGCCGGTCGGCAAGGGCCGGGTGGTGCGCAAGGATGCGGAGGCGCGGGTCGCGATCCTGTCGCTGGGCACGCGTCTGGCAGAGGCGCTGAAGGCGGCCGACACGCTGGCCGAGCAGGGCGTGGCCGTGACGGTGGCGGATGCGCGGTTTGCCAAGCCTCTGGACGAGGCGCTGATCCTGGATCTGGCGCAGAGCCACGAGGTTCTGATCACGATCGAGGAGGGCTCGCGGGGCGGGTTCGGCGCGATGGT
>NZ_FNHS01000013.1 GCF_900103445.1 Methylobacterium phyllostachyos
GACACCACCGTGGTCAGCGGCACGGTGGCGGTCACCGGCCCGCGCGAGAGCCGCACGAAGGTCTCCGAGACCGGCGAGCGGTTGCCGCCGGCGGCCGCGATGACGTCGAGGATGCGGTCGCCGTGGCCCGAGAGCGGCAGCCGGGCGCCGGCCGCACCCTCGCCGGTGACGGTCACCGCCTGGCTGATCGGGCGGGTGACCGAGACCAGCACCTGCGGCTGGATGGCTTTGCCGGCGAGTTCGTTCTCGATCAGCGCCTGGACGTCCTGGGGCCGGCGTCCGGCGACCTTGATGCGGCCGGCATAGGGCACCGAGATGGCGCCGTCGCGCCCGACCGGCTGCTCGGGGATGAGGGCGGACTTGGATCCGGCCGAGAAGCGGTCGGCGACGAGCGGCCCGGAGAACAGGCCGCCGGACCCGGCTTCCCAGATCGAGACCGAGACCATGTCGCCGATGCCGATGACCGGCTCGGCCGAGGGGCGGTGATCGCCGAAGGAGGCGAGCAGGCTGTCGAGCGGGCGGCCGCGCAGGGCCTCGATGACCGCGGGGGTGACGTCGATGATCTCGTAGCGCGCCAGCAGGCCGCCATCCGCGGTGGCCACCTCCGAGCCCGCCTGGATCGCGCTCGCCGTCGGCCCCGCCGCAGGCAGGTACGTGCAGCCGCCGACAGACCCGGCCGCCAGGGCGGCCATTAGGGCGGTGCGCGCCGTCTTACGCAGCATCACTAGAGAGTTCTCCAGCCGGCTCCGCGCCATCGCTGGCCCGGACCGGGACATCCAATTAGACCGCCAAACGCTGCGATCGCTTTAACAGCCGTCTGGGGCTGGCAGCCGCGTCGCGGGCGGCTGTTTTTATGCGTCGGTAATAAGACGCCAGCGTGGCGCCGCCGCGCGACTCCTCGACAAGCTTGGCCTTATCATGGCCCGGCGGGGATGTCCGCAGGTCGGCCGGCGATGGTACCGCGCAGGTCCCGCCCCAGAGCGTGGGCCGGGATGTCGCGCCGGCGCGGGGCCGCGGCCGGGCCGCCGAAGCGGAACAGGGCATACTCGGTCGTGCGGCCGCCGAAGCCTGGCGTGCAGGCGGGTAGCGAGGGGGCGTGGTCTCCGAACACGCAGAGCGTCATGGTCTGGCCCCGCTCCCTGGCCATCCGGTCTAGCCCGGCCACGACCGCCTCGACCATCTGCCCGGTATGGGCCACGTGGTGCATGTACTGCGCCTGCGGATCGTCGAGGCCGGGAAGCCGGCCGGGCTTCCACGGACCATGGTTCTCCATGGTGACGCAGAACAGGAACAGCGGCGTGCGCCGGTTGCGGACCTCCGCGAGGAGGCGCTCGCCGAGCGCCACGTCCCCGACATAGGGGCCAACCCGCTCGGCGTCTGCGAAAGCCTCCCCCATCACGAGGTCGGTGAAGCCGAACGCCTCCATGACCTGGGCGCGGCGGAAGAAATCCCGATGGAACGGGTGCAGGAACAGGGTGTCGTAGCCGCGGCTCCGGGCCAGCCGGGCGAGGCTAGTGGGCTCATCGCCGCCGCGGGCGGTGTAGGGATCGTACCGGCCGAAGCCGAGGGCTTCGGAGGGCTGGCCGGTCAGCACGGCGTGCTCGCTGCGCATCGTGTAGGCGCCGTGCGCCGGGACCTGGAGGCGCCCGTACTGGACGGCCTGCCTGCGAAACAGTTCCATCGCCGGCAGGGACGGTCCACCGAGGCGCTCGGGATCGATGAACGATTCGAGCTGGATCACCACCACCACGTCGTCCCCCTGACCGGCGGGCAGAGCGGGCGGCGCGGGCATGGGCTCGCTCCCCGCGAAGGCCCGGGCGGTGTAGCCCAGGAGGCTTGCCGGCAGGCCGACCCGGGCCACGTCGGCTTCGAGATCGGGGCGCGGGAACCAGCGGGCGATCAGCCGGCCCAGCGGCGGACGCGGTGCGGCCCAGGCCAAGAGGCCGAGCAGCAGCGGCAGGCCGACGAGCGCCAGGATCCAAGGCAGGGTCGCGGCCGGCAGCACGCTCGGCTCGGTCCGGTACCAGAGCACGGTCGCGGCGAGAGTGGCGAGGACGGGGACGCTGATCCGCGGATCCCACAGGGGCGGGATGTAGTAGAGCTGCGGGTGGCGCGGCACCTGCGGCAGCAGGGCAAAATCGCTGAACAGGAGCGGCTCGCCGATCACCGAGCGCTTGGCCCGGCTGACGAAGATGAGGGCTGCGACCGAGATCAGGCAGGTCAGCCCGGCGAGCCACGGGCGCCAGGAGAACGCGAACCAGAACAGCAGGATCAGCAGGTAGCCCAGGAGCCGCAGGGCGAGATCACGCGGGGCGAGGCTCGCCGGTCCGATCGAATCGCCGGCGAACACCTCCAGGGCGAGGCAGAGCGCGAGCGCGAGGCCGGTGGCGATGAGGAACGTCGTCAAGACTCGGGCACTCGACGTGGGGCGGACTCCTCACGGCCGAGACGCAGTCGTGTCCGGCGGGAGAAAGCACGCGGGATCAAGGTGTTGCGGGCCGTACCTAATCCCGTGGGATCGGGGATGGCCCGGGACGGGCTGCTGACCGAAGGGATTAGCAGCCCGTGCTATCGCTTTGATGTCGCAGGCATGTCACGTCCTAAGCAGACTCGCGGCGGCATGCCAGCGCTTCCTCCGCTGAGAGTCTCAAGTGGCGCGCCGGTTTTTGGCGCAGAACCGGCAGCCCCTTTTGCGGATTCGCTCAGCGCGGCCCGGCCTCCCGGCCGACGCCCCGCCGGCTGCGCAGGGCCCGAACAATCGGGTTGAGGAGCCCGTAGCGGGCCCGCATCATCAGGTGCGCGGCCTTGCCGATGGAGAGCGCGCTACGCGGCGCCGCTTCCCGGGCCGCGCTCAGGCGGTCGAGGAGTTGCTCCGGGCTGCACGGCTTCATCGCCACGGGGTCGAGATAGCGCGGATAGAGGATCATCGCGCCGGCCACCAACTCGTCGAGGGTGAGCCTGCGCCCACGGTCGGCCCCGGGCGCCAGATCCTCCGACAGGCCCCAGCCCGCGTAGAACGGCCGGCCATGGGTCGCCACGGTGAGGCCGCGGATCAGCGCCTCGAACCCGGCGAGCGACGTCATGGTCTCGACGTGATGCACCCGGTCGAGGAGGTCGACGATGCTGATGCCGGCGACGATCCGGTCGGCGAGCGTCAGCGCCTCCGCCTCCGGGATGATGCCGGGACGGAAGCCCGCCTCCACGTCGGGATGCGGCTTGTAGAGCAGGAACGCGTCCGGGTTGCGCCGCCGCGCCGCCTCCAGCAGCGCCCGGTTCGAGCGGACCAGCGGAGAGCCGTGCCGCACCGAGGCGTCGTCCTCCACCTGGCCGGGCACCAGCACGACCTTCCGGCCCGCGGGCCAGTCGAGGGCGGCCGCGTCGAGCCCGACATTATACTTGCTGAGCCGGCGCGCCACGACGTCCTGCCGCAGGCGCTTCGCCCGGGCAAGGAGGTCCGGAGTGAAGTCCGATTCCGCCAGCAGGCGCTGCAGGCGGCTCTCCCGGCGTGGGTCGTAGTAGATGCCGAGATCGTCCACCACGATCGAGGCGCCGGGCTGGAGGCTCGCGCCGAGGCCGACCGAGCGCAGGAAGCCGTCTTCCACCCGGGCGAGCGGCAGGCCCGCCTCCGCGCAGGCCGCTTCGAGCTGGCCCGGTGCCCGGGTCGCCCAGGCCAGCAGGCGGCCGCCGTGGCGCCGCCCGGCGGCGACCGCGGCCTCGGTGGTCATGGTGTGGATCGGCCGGCCGGCGGGTCCCGCCCCAAGCACGTCGAGGGCGGGGCGCTTCCAGCGGGACATCCCGACATAGACCACGCGCCGGTCGTTCTCGGCGAAGCGTGCCGCGAGCCACGCCACCCGCTCGGCGCAGGCCGCGCGGTCGATCGGTGCCCGGGTCCAGGGGTCGAGGTAGTGGATGCCGCCCTCCCCGCCGAGCGGCGCGTCGTCCAGGCTGATGCGAAGGGATGCGAATCCGCGCCGGGGATCATCGTAGGGACTCAGGAGCGGGCCGGGCGCGATCACGAGGCGGCGGCGGCCGGCAAGCGCCAGCACCCGGCCGGCCGGGCTCCCCGCCCCCCAGACTGCACCGGCCGCGCTGGGACTGAACCCGGCGAAAACGAGGCCCGTCGCGGCCTCGATCTCCGCCTGGAGGCGGTGGATCGTCCGACCGGTCGCGTAGAGCGACGGGGGCGGTTCAACGGGCATGGGCTGGACGTCCAACTCCGGCGATCGAAGGGCTATGCCTGCCTGTAGCGCATTTTCCCGGGGTTGGGACATGTGGGATGTCGGGGACAACCTCAACGGTTCTGCGCGAGCGCCACACGCGTGCAGGGATTTGGACATACCGTCGCCGTGATTGCCCGCTCAATCCGAGTCGGAGCCGCAGAAGCGCGACCGTTGCAGACGGGCCACGCGGGCGCGGAAAAGCCGCGCCATTCATGGCGTCGGATTGCGGGGCCGCCAGGCGTCGTGCCACCTCAAGGTCTCTTGCCGGTCCCGTTCGGCCGGCCACAGGGTCAAGGATAGAAGCGCCGCGGAATGCAACAGACCGCCCTCGACGCCCTCCGCGACCGCCCTGCGACCTTCCTGTTCCTGCAGGGAATCGCGACGCCGTTCTTCTCGGATCTCGGCAAGGCGTTGCGCGCCCGGGGCCACAACGTCCGGCGCATCAATCTTTGCCCCGGCGACTGGCTGTTCTGGAACGGTGCCGCAGACAATTACCGCGGCCGGCGCGAGGCCTGGGGCGTCTACCTCGAGGCCTATCTCGACCGCGAGGCGGTGACCGACATCGTGCTGTTCGGCGATTGCCGGCCGTTCCATAAGGCGGCGCGGATGATCGCGGAGTCCCGCGGCCTTCGGGTCCACGTGTTCGAGGAGGGCTATATCCGCCCCAACTGGATCACCTGCGAGCTCGGCGGCGTGAACGGCTTCTCGTCCCTGCCCCGCACGGCCGATGAGGTCCGGGCCCTGGCGCGCCGCCTGCCGCAGCCCGGCCGGGCGATGCCCTCCACGGGTGATATGGCTCGCCGGAGCGTCTGGGACGTCGGCTACAATCTCGCCAACGTGCTGTTCCCCTACCTCTATCCGCATTTCCGCAGCCATCGGCCGACGCATATCGCGGCCGAGTATGCGGGCTGGATCAAGAAATTCACCCGGCGTGCCCATACCCGTCGGGAGGCGGCGCGCTGCGACGAGATCTACCGCGCGGTCGGCTGCGACTACTTCCTGCTGCCGCTCCAACTCGACAGCGACTACCAGATCCGGGTCCACTCGCCGTTCCTCGGCGTCGAAGGCTTCATGGACCGGGTGATCAAATCCTTCGCGGATGCGTCCGCGGCGCCGACCCGGCTGCTCGTGAAGCTGCACCCGCTGGACAGCGGCCTGATCAACTGGCGCAAGTTCGCTCGCGCCTCGGCCCGGCGCCACGGCGTCAGCGACCGGCTCGACTTCATCGATGGCGGCGATCTTCCGGCCCTGATCAAGGGCGCCCGTGGCGTGGTGATCGTGAATTCGACGGTGGGGATGCTGTCGCTGGAAATGGGTTGCCCCACCCATGCGGTCGGCACCGCGATCTACAACATGGCCGGTCTGACCCATCAGGGCGACCTCGACGGCTTCTGGAAGAACCCGACGCCGCCCGATATGGGCCTGATGGCCGATTTCCGCCGGGTCGTGCTTCACCGGACCCAGGTCAATGGCGGCTTCTTCTCCAAGGAGGCGATCGACCGGGCCGTGGCCGGCTCCGTGCCGCGCATGGAGTCCGCGCTTCCCGATTCGATGTTGGCGGCGGCGCGGGCGATCCGCGAGGCGGCCGAGCGGAACGGCGAGTTGGCGCCGGTCTACTGAGGGCGCGTCCGGGCCGGCAAGGCTAGGTGGCTCCTGTCACGGCTTTCCGGGAGGGTGAGTCCCGCCGGCCCTTGATCTTTCCACGCCCGGCGGCGTAACCCGCCCCATGCCTCGCATTCTGATCACCGGCGCGTCGAGCGGCATCGGCGCTGCACTGGCGCGCCACTACGCGCAGACCGGCGTGAGCCTCATCCTCGTCGGCCGCAACGCCGAGCGCCTCGAGAGGGTGGCCCATGATTGCCGGGCCAAAGGCGCCGCCGTCACGGTCGCGCGGCTCGACACCCGCGACCGGGCCGCCACGATGGCGCTGGTGCACCGGTCGGACGCCGAGGCGCCCCTCGACCTCGTCATCGCCAACGCGGCGGTGAACGGCGGTAACCAAGAGGGACAGGTCGAGGCCGAGGACGTGGCCTTCGAGACGGCGGACATCAACTACACCGGCTCGCTCAACGTCGTGCTGCCCACTCTGACGCTGATGCTGCAGCGGGGACACGGCCAGATCGTCCTGCTGTCGTCCCTGGCGGCCTACGCACCCCTGCAGGATGCGCCCGCCTACAGCGGCGCGAAGGCCGCGCTCGTCGCCCACGGCCTCGCCCTGCGCCAGAAGGTCGGGCCAAGGGGCGTGAAGGTCAACGTGGTCACGCCCGGCTACGTGAAGACCCCGATGGGCGGCGAGCTGAAGGGCTGGCGGCCCCTGGAGATCAGCGCCGAGGAAGCCGCCGTGCGCATCGCCAAGGGTATCGCGGCCAACCGTGACGTGATCGCCTTCCCGTGGATCCTCACGGTGCTGGCCCGCACGGTGCTGCTCCTGCCCGAGAGCGTCCGCAAGGCCGGCCTCTACGCCTTCCGGTTCCAGAGGCGGAAGCGGCGCTGATGGCAAGGCCCCGGATCGCGCTGTTCGTCTTGGAGGCCCTGCCGAACGCCCGAGTGGTGCGTCGGCTCGTCTCCGATTACCGGGCCGACATCGCCTTTGTCGGCCTGTCCAACGCCGAGCGCCCGTCGAGCGGAGGCCTGACCGGGCAGATCCGGCGCCACCTCGTGCGTTCGGGCCCGGGCATCCTGCCGTATCTGGCGGTCAATTTCGGGCTGCCGGACCTGCTGCGCCCGCTGGCGCCGCTCACGCAGGCGGCGGCCGGCAGCAGCGACGCGCCGGAGGCCACGCCGCTCAAGACCCTGTGCCGCCGCCTCGGTATCCCGGCCCTGACGGTTGACGACGTCAACGGCCCCGAGGTCGCACGGACGCTGCGGGAGGCAGCACCCGACCTGATCCTCACCTACCATTTCGATCAGATCCTGAAGCCGGATACGATCGCGCTGGCGCGGCTCGGCGGCATCAACGGCCATCCCGGCCTCCTGCCGCGCCATCGCGGCCCGGTGCCCACGATCCATGCCCTGGCCGAGGGGCCGGGCAGCTTCGGCATGACCCTGCACCGGCTCGCCGCCGCGATCGATGCCGGGGCGATCCTCGCCCAGGAGACGGTGCCGCTGCCCCCTGACACGACCGCCACCCGGGCCGCCGTGGCGCTGCACGCCCAGGGGCGCGGGATGCTCGACCGGCTGATCGACGAGATCGCCCGCACCGGCGCCCTGCCGGAGGGTCGGACCGTCGAGGTTCTCCCGTATTGTCCTTTCCCGAATCGGGCGATGCTGGCCGCCCTGCGCCACCGCGGCCTGCGGCTCACCGACGGGCGGGATCTCCGGGAGGCGCTGAGCCTCTCCGGGCGGGTGCGGGACGCGCCGCTTCGGACTTGATGGTGCCTGACGGCGAGGCGTAATTTCAAGACACCAATAGTATATTCGCCATTTTTTAGTTCAGGGATGCTGTCGCGCACGGGGTTCGATCGTCTTATATCTGTAGGACGTGCCAATCGTACCGTCTCTTGTTTCGGTATCGTGTGCCGCGTTTGGCATCTTGGTGTGCATGCGATCCCCGTGCATGCGCTGCACGATGTCGCAGTCAGGTTCCGGGCCAAGGTTGCGTTCGAAGACTGCCCGATGGGTTTCCGTATCTTCGTCAGGCCGATCGACCCGGTGATCGAGGCGCCGATGTGAACGGGGGCCGAGCGTGCCTCGGACGCGCCTTTAACCGCCCGTTAAGCCTGCCGCGGGGAGGATCGCCCCCTCCCCGCCGACGAGGCCCAGCCCATGCCGGATACCAGCGCCCTCCACGCGGCGTCCGACGTCCTGGCCGCGGGGCGGCAGGTCCAGAGCGGCCGGATCCGAACCATCTCGGAAAATCTCGCCAACGCCGACTCGGCCGCGAGCACGCCCGGCGGAGCGCCCTACACGCGCAAGATCGCGGTGTTCGCCCCCGTCGTCGCCGACAGCCCGCGCGATCCTGTGGGGCGCGTCGTGCGCGATACCGGCGCGTTCCGCAGCCGATACGACCCTTCGAATGCCGCCGCCGATAACCGGGGCTACGTCCAGCTGCCGAACGTCAAGGCCGCGACCGAGACGGCCGACCTGCAGACCGTCGTCCGGAACTACGAGGCCAATCTTAGCGCCTCCGGCATCCTCGACAGGCTCAGCCGGGCGACGCTCGACCTCCTCAGTTGATCCGGGCCGTCAGAGGACGGCGGTCTGGCGCCTTCCATAGCCGGCGTAGACGGCGAGCCCGATCGCGAGCCAGACCGCCAGGCGGATCCAGGTCTCGGCCGGCAGCGAGGCCATCAGCACCAGGCAGGACAGGATGCCGAGACCGGCCGTGAGCGGCGCCGCCGGGACCCGGAAGGGGCGCGGCCGATGCGGCTCGGTCCGGCGCAGGATCAGTACCGTGGCGCAGACGAGGCTGAACGCCAGGAGG
This sequence comes from Methylobacterium phyllostachyos, assembly GCF_900103445.1. Taxonomy (GTDB): domain Bacteria; phylum Pseudomonadota; class Alphaproteobacteria; order Rhizobiales; family Beijerinckiaceae; genus Methylobacterium; species Methylobacterium phyllostachyos. The sequence continues at coordinate 8,644 of NZ_FNHS01000013.1, forward strand.
GTGCCGATGCTGACGATCTCACCCAGGATGTCGATCGGCACGAGCCCCGCCACCGCGGCGGTGAACAGGCCGATCACCGTCTGGCTGGCCGCGGGCGCCCGCGTCACCGGATGGACCCGGCAGAAGACTTCCGGGAGAAGCCTGTCCCGGGCCATGGCGAAGAAGATCCGGCCCTGCCCGTAGAGGGCGGTGAGCGCCGATGTGGTCAAACCGATCAGGGCGCCGATCTTGATCACTGTGGCGAAGGCCGAGAGCCCGATCGTGTCGACCGCCTTGGCCACCGGGTCGGCGACGTCGAGGTCGCGATAAGGCACAAGGCCGGTGAGCACGGCCGCCATGGCCACGTACAGCACCGTGGTGATGAGGAGCGAGCCTATCAGTCCTACCGGTGCGTCGCGCTGGGGGGCCCGGCACTCGCCCGCGGCGGTGGCCACCGTCTCGAATCCCACGAAGGCGAAGAACACCACCGCGGCGCCGCGGAACACGCCGCTCCAGCCGAAGGCGCCGAAGGCGCCGGCATTGTCCGGCACGAAGGGATGCCAGAGCTCCGGCCGAAGGTACGCGGCGCCGACGCCCAGGAAGGCCAGGATGATCGCGATCTTGCAGGCGACCAGCAGCCCGTTCACCAGGGAGGCCTCCCGGGTCGCGCGCGTCAGCAGCGCGGTCAGCAGCAGGACGATGCCGACGGCCGGCAGGTTGACGAGACCGCCATCGCCCGGCGCCCCCGCCAGGGCCGCCGGGAGCCGCAGACCGTAATCCGCCGCGAGCGACTGCGCGTAGCCCGACCATCCCACCGCCACCGTGGCGGCCGCGACGGCGAATTCCAGTACGAGATCCCAGCCGATGATCCAGGCGGGAAACCGGCCGAGGCTCTCGCGGGTGTAGGTGTAGGTGGAGCCCGCCTCCGGGATCATGGCCGCCAGCTCGGCGTAGCACAGGCCGACGAGGCCGCAGGCGATCCCGCCGATCACGAAGGACAGGCTGAGCGCGGGCCCGGCATACTGCGCCGCCACCGTCCCGGTGAGCACGAAGATGCCCGCGCCGATCGTGGCGCCGAGCCCGATGGCGATGAGGCCCGGCGCGGTCAGGCTCCGCGCCAGCGCGCGGTCCGGCCCGGACGCCGTGCCGGCACCCGTGGTCACTGCCGGTTCCGCCATCATGCCCCTCCCGGCTGGTCGTCCCGGGTGATCGTCCCGGCTGTCATGGCAGGGCAAGACGCGCGCCGCGAGTCCGGCCCGGGCGCTGGCGCCTCGAATGGCGGATGGATTGCCCGCGGTCGGCCGACTTCGCTATTCGGATGGCTCCCGCCGCAGGCTCAAGCCCCGAGCGGTATTCGCCGCGATCGGCGGCGCGGCCTCGATCAGCCGTGTATCGGTCCGGAAGATCCGGGCGACCCCGCCGGCGAAGCGGATGAAGGCGCGGCCCTGCGGGGTGATGACGTAGCCATCCGCGGTGGGGGTCACGTTGCCCGAGACAGTCTGCTCGGCCAAGCGGCGCTCCATCTGGTGAAACGCGCCGAGATAGACCGTCTCGAACACCGTCCGAGCCCGCTCGGCGGTATAGGGCTCCTCGGGATGCGCCGCCATCTGCCCGAGCAGGAACACGCTGACCGAGCGGTCGACCGTGACGGGCAGGATCACGAAGCCGCTCAGGTTCAGGGACAGCGACAGCACGCAGGCGCCGAGGGCGTCGCGGCGGCGCAGGCCCCAGGGGCGGCCGAGGCCGGCCAGAGCCGCCGTCGCCGCCAGCGTGAACAGGAAGGCCACGACCAGCAGGAGCAGTCCGCGGTAGAACAGGATCGCCACGCCCGACCAGAGATTCGTCTGGAACAGCAGCACGAAGGCGCCGAAGCCGAGGGCGAGGGCCCCCGCATGCAGCAGCGCCTGGGCGCCGATCCAGCGCAGGGCTTGCCCGGCGCGGCGGTGAACATCACTCATCGAGGTCCTCGACGCGCAGGATCCGGACGAGCGTATCCGCATAGGCCGGCCGCGTGCGCCAGACCCAGGACCCGGGTTCGCCCCAGGGAGCGTCCGCCGCGGTGACCACCAGGGCGCCAATCCCGGCCTCGGCAGCCCGGCGGTGGACCTCCGCGCCGGTCAGGTTCGCGTCGAAGATCGGCGCGACCGCGGCGAGTCGCGCCGCCACCGCCTCCGGCGGCGCACCGAACAGGCGGGCCTCGTGGTCGGCCACGGCCACCGGCTGCTCTCCATAGAGGCCGAAATCGAACACCCGCGGCGCGCTCGGCGCGCCTTGCAGGACGAGATCCCGGGGCAGGTTCGTGCCGGCCCAGCCATAGGCTGCCCGCAGCGCGCGGTCGATCTCCGGGCGGCCGTTGAAGAAGGCGAATTTCGGATGGTGGCTGGCGGGATAGGCACGCAGCCCGGCGAAGCCGTAGAGCGTCGTCGCGTAGCCCAGGATCAGCAGCACCCCCAGCGATCCCGCGAACCTGAGCCGTGTCCCGGCGGCCGTCCGGGTCAGGGCCACGGCGGTCCAGACGAATGTCGCGATCTGCGCGAGCAGGACCACGCGGCTGCCGAGATCGTTGTTGAGGATCGCCGAGCTCACGAACCCGCCGAGCAACAGGCTGACCGCCGCGCAGATCGTCAGCAGCCGCCCGGCCTCCCGGGCATGGGCCTCCCGGCGCGGGACGATCCGCCAGAACAGGAGTGCGCCACCCGCGAAGACGCCGAGCGAGACGTAGTAGTTCACCGGCAGCAGCACGAACTCGAGCAGGCCGAGCGTCGGCTCGTCGAAGAGCCGTTCCAGGGGGCCGAAGCGCCGAATCGCGAACCGGATCGAGCTGCCGGTGTCGGACCGGTTCGCCACGACGCTGAGCAGGTAGGGCGCGGCTAGGACGAGGCTGACGATCCCGGCCGCGCCGAGCCGGGCCGCGGCGCGCCAGCGTCGCTCGAACCCGAGAAGGGCGAGCCAGAGGCCGGCCCCCGCGGCCGTGCCCAGGCAGACCCAGACCGAGAGCCCGGCGCAGGCCGCGAAGGCCGTCCCCGCCGTGAGGATGCCGGCCGCCTCCGCACGCCGGCCCGGCCGGTTCCGGTCGGCAAGCTCGGCGAGCACCAGCAGGCCGAGCCAGCCCGCCAGCGCGGCGGCGACGTGATGGGGCACCCAGACCAGGGAGGCCGCCCAGTTGATGTGCTGCTCGTTCAGCCACTCCGGGATGGGAAGCCAGAATCCCGACGTGGCCCGGTACAAGAGGACCAGCAGGATATCCAACCCGCCGGCTGGCAGGAGCACGAGCACCGTGCGGCGGAGCAGACGGGTCGGGACCTCCCGCACGAGGCCGGTGGCCGCCAGCAGCCGGTCCAGCAGGCCGAGGAGCGCGATCCCGGTCCAGAAGGCGAGGCCCGCGAAGGCGGTCCGCCCGTCGACGAGCCGGCCCCCGGTCCAGTCCACGAGGGCGGTGAGCGTATAGAAGTAATAATAGTATCCGGCCCGCTCCGGCCGGGCGAAAAACGGGTCCACGGGCGGCAGGCCGTGCGCAACGATCGCGCGGGTCAGAGCCCCGTGCTTGACGAGATCGATGACTGTGAGCGGCTGATGAAGGGCTGCGCCGGTGTCGATATCGATCAGCGCGTAGGTCACGATCGCGAGCCAGAGCGCCGCCAGCGCCACGGCTGGCCAGTCGACCGGGCGGGGCAGGTCGCGGATCGTCGGGCGGAGGGCGGCCAGCCCGAGCACAACGTTCGCCAGGGCCGCGGCCGGAAGGCCGGCCGCCTGGATCAGAAGGGCGTCGAGGGCGGGCAGGAGCGCGATCCCGAGGAGCGCCGCGCCCAGGGCGCGGCGTCCGGCCGGCAGTGCGCGGAAGCCGAGCACGCCGGTGATCGCGCCCAGCGCGTAGCCCGGCAGGAGGACGAGGGGAACGGCGAGCAGCGTCGCGATCAGGACACCGCACGCATCCGAGAGGGTGCCGTTCATCGCCGGGCCGCGTTTCGTGCGCGGTACCGGCTATCACGGGAGGGTTAACCGTTCCCTGGTCGGGGCATGCCGCTTCCATGCAGGATCCCGGACCAAGGACCGCTGCCGTGCCCCGGAAGAAAACGCGAACGTTCCGCGACCCGAGGGATTCCCAAAGGAATCCGGATCGGCCACTTTGCGCGGATGTCACCTTGCGTCGCCGGCCATTGACCCGTCCCGCCCCGTCCCTGCGGTCGCACCAGCGCACGCTGATGGCCCTGGTCGCGGCCGTTGCGGCCGGGGAGGCGGCGCATATCCAGGACATCCTGGCGGCGGTGACGCCGGGCGGCGGCAAGTCGCTGCTGCCGGTGATCGCCGCGCACCGGCTGATTGCCGCAGGTCTGGTCGAGCGCGTGGTCTGGGTGGTGCCCCGGGATTCGCTGCGCCTCCAGGCCGAGGAGGCCTTTGCCGATCCGCTCTGGCGGGCGGCCTTCGGGCATACGCTCAGCGTGCGTGCGGCCGACAACGAGCGCGATCCCGCCCGGGGATTGTCCGGCTACATCACCACCTATCAGGCCATCGCCGCCGCCCCTGCCCTCCATCTGGCCGAGGCACGGGCGCACCGCACCCTCCTGGTGATCGACGAGGTTCATCACCTCCCGGCTCCCGCACGGCCGGGAGCGGACGAGGCCTCCACCGAGGATGCGGAGGCCGGGGCGTGGTCTCGGGCGATGCTGCCCGTGATGGAGGCGTCCACGTTCCGCCTCTATCTATCCGGGACGCTGGAACGGGCCGACGGGCGGCGCATCCTCGGGCTGCCCTACCGCCCGGCCGCACCGGGGCGCGGGCCCGAACTCGATCTCGACGCCCCGGGGCTTGCGGTGATCGGCTATTCCCGGGCACAGGCGCTCGCCGAGCGGGCGGTGCTGCCGGTCACCTTCGGGGCCATCGACGGCGAGGCGAGCTGGCTGGAGGGCGGCCGGATCGCGGGGGACAGCCCCCGGGTCGGGCCGCACCGGCTGGGGGCCGGATCGGTGCGGGTCACCACCCGCCCGGCTCTGTTCACGGCCCTGCGCACCGGCTTCGCCCGCGATCTCCTGAGCGAGGCGTTTTTCGCCACGAAACGCCTGCGCGCCCGGCGCCGCGCCGAGCGTTGCCTTCCCCCCGGCGAGACCGCGCGCGGGCTCGGCAAGCTCCTCGTGGTGGCGCCGGATCAGTCGAGCGCGCGCGCCTATCTCGAAACCCTACGGAGCTGGATGCCCGCGGATCAGGGCGCGCGCGACGTCCGCCTTGCCACCTCCGGCCAGGGGGATGCCCATGCGGCGCTCGCCGCGTTCCGCCTGACCCCGGAGCCGGCGGTGCTCGTGACGGTGGCGATGGCCTACGAGGGGCTCGACGCCCCCGAGGTCGCGGTGGTGGCGGCGCTCACCCATATCCGCTCGCGGCCCTGGCTGGAGCAGATGCTCGCCCGGGCCACCCGGGTCGATCCGCATGCGGGGCCCTATGACGGACAGCAGGCGCTGGTCTTCCACCCCGACGACCCGCTCTTCGCCCGATTCCGCCAGGAACTCGAGACCGAGCAGGGCAGCAGCGTGCGGCCGCGGCGGGAGCGGCCGGCGAGCGCCGTCGTGCCCGAGCGGACCCGGTGGCGGGACGACGAGCCCGCCGGGATCACGCCCCTGGAGAGCAATGCGATCGGGCTCCGTTACGCCCTGCTGCGCCCGCGCCTCGCCGAGCCGTCTCCCGTGGCGCCGCCGCCTGAGCCGCCATCCGTCACCGAGCGGACCCTGAGACAGAGGCTTGCCGCCGGGGTGGCGGCCCAGGCCGTGGAGGACGAGGCGTCCCTCCGGGTGCCCCGGGGCGGCAACCTCGCGCATCGCTACAACGCCGTGCTGAAGCGCGTGCTCGGCAAGGGCCGCGCGACCATGACCCTGCCCGAGCTGGAGGCGGCGCTCGGCTGGCTTGAACGCAACCGCCTGTCGGACCATCTCGACTGCCTCGACGGCGATGCCCGCTACGCGTGGTCCGCCCGCCAGCGTCGGGGCCGTTGGCCGACGGAGCGCGCCGCCGGCCGCTGAGCTGTCGCGGGGCGCCAGGAGAGCACCATGCCCGAAACCCTGCCCGCGGCCTTCACGGCGGCCCTGAGCGAGGCTGCGCCCCCGGCGGCTTGGCCGGCACCGCTGGCGGCCCTCTGGTGGCTCGCGAGGGATCCCTCCGGACCCAATTCGACCGGCTGGGCGCAAGCGCACGGCCTCGTGCAGGACGCGCCCGGCTGCGCAGCGGCTTGGGTCCACGCCCATCTCCACCGTATCGAGGGCGATTCGGGCAATGCGCGCTACTGGTACGGGCGCGCCGGCCGCGAGGAGCCGCGTGGAACCGTCGGCGCCGAGTACGCCACGATCGTCTCGGCGCTCCTCGATCGGCTCTAAATCCCAGTTTTGTGAGGGATCGAAATCCGGTCTGCTGTCGTTCCTGGCGGCACCCATCCGCTCGACCATCAATGACGGACGCTGAAACGTCTATCGAACCGACGACATGTTATTTCGTGCGATCGTCAAATCGGCCCCGCGAATGACAAAAATTTCACGGTTGCAGCCGCGTGATAGCTGCAACTTCAGATTATCGGCTTGAAGCCCAGAGAACGTTCCCGTAGCCTGCCTCCGGCAATTGTCTTAACCTAAATTGACTACGCTGTTCTCTGGCTCGCATAAGTGCGAAAACTGATTATACCGGAGCGCATGGTGTTTGGATTCAGGGGAGAAAGCTGGCCATCGTGATGAGCTTGATGTGTTTGATTGGCAGCGTGACCCTCGCACGCATTTCCCTTGAGGATCCTGCCCGCAACGCGGCGCTGGAGCGCTGGAGCGGGGTGTGCCTCGTGCTCGGCCTGAGCCTACTCGGCGTCGCGCTCCATCGCGCCCACGGTTAGGATCCGCGTGGCGGTGGCCGAGTCGGTGCCGAGCTGTCGGGTCGTGTCGGAACGCCGAGCTGGAACCGCCCGTTAAACGCCCGCCCGGCACGTCAGGCCAGGCCGTATCATCGGAGCGGACTTATGAGCCTCCTCGGCAGCATCGTCGGCAAGATCCTCCACCCGTTCGGCGGCGGGACCGCGGATGCCGCGCCGTCACCGACGGCGGGTTCGGGCGGCCCGGCCAGTTCGAGCACCCCGTCAGCACCCTCCACCTCTGGATCCACCGGCGGCGAGCCCGTGGATGTCGAGGCGGTGCTGACCAGCCTCGCCGAAAAGACCCCGCAGAAGCTCGACTGGCGCCACTCGATCGTGGACCTGATGAAGCTGCTCGGCCTCGATTCCGGCCTCGCCTCGCGCAAGCAGCTCGCCGACGAGTTGCACTACACCGGCGACAAGGACGATTCGGCCACGATGAATATCTGGCTGCACAAGCAGGTGATGCAGAAGCTCGCCGAGAACGGCGGCAAGGTTCCGGATGATCTGAAGCACTAGGACGCAGAGCGGGGAGCCGGCGCGCCGGCTCCCAACTCAGCGCCCGGTCCGGACGCGGGTCCAGAGCCGGGTGACGAAGCGCTGCGTGCGATCGTCCCAGGCGGTATTGGTGGAGAGGCGCTGCATTGTCGCCTCGTCCGGGTAAATGCCGGGATTGTTCAGAATTTCGGGCTTCACGAACTTCTTGGCCGCGAGATTGCCGCTGGCGTACGAGACGAAATCGGTGTTGGCCGCCGCCACCTCGGGACGCATCATGTAGTCGATGAAGGCCAGCGCCTCGGCGGGGTGGGCCGCATCCTTCGGGATCGCGAAGGTGTCGAACCACATCAGCGCGCCTTCCTTCGGCACCACGTAAGCGATGTCGATCCCGTTCTTGGCCTCCTCGGCCCGGCGTTTGGCCTGCATCACGTCGCCCGAATAGCCGACCGCCACGCAGATATCGCCGTTGGCGAGGGCCTGGATGTACTCCGAGGAATGAAACTTCCGCACGGAGCCGCGCACCTTGTAGAGGGCGTCGGTCACCAGGGTGATGTCGTCCCAGCGTTTTGAATCGGCTTTGGCGCCGAAGGCCGGGAGCATGCTGGGAATCAGATCCTCGGGACTGTCGAGCATCATGATCCCGCATTCCTTCAACTTGTTGGCCGAGGCGGGATTGAGGACGAGGCTCCAGGAATTCACCGCGGTGTTGGCACCGAGGCGCTCGCGCAATGCGGCGACGTTGTAGCCGATCCCGGTGGTGCCCCACATGTAGTCGATGGCGTAGGTGTTGCCGGGATCGTAGGCGGCGAGCCGGTTCGTGACCTCCGGCCAGAGATTGCCGAGGTTCTTCAGCTTGGACTTGTCGAGCGGCAGGAAGGCGCCGGCCCGGATCAGCCGCTGCAGGTAGGGCCCGGAGGGTACGACGAGGTCGTAGCCCGAACGGCCGGCGAGCAGCTTGGTCTCCAGGATCTCGTTGTTGTCATAGGTGTCGTAGACGACCTTGATGCCGGTCTCGCGGGTGAAGGCTTCGAGCACCTGCGGGTCGATATAGTCCGACCAGTTGTAGATGTTGAGGACCCGCTCCTCCGCGGCCGGCGCCGACCGCGCCAGGGAGAGGGCTGCCAGGAGCCCACCCGCGAGGGCAACCGCCAGGACGGAGCGGCGGGGGCTCTTCACCGGCTCCTCGCGGCCACGACCACGATCTCGACGAGGTATTCGGGCGCGGCGAGCTTGGCTTCGACGGTGGCGCGGGCCGGTGGGTTCTCCGAAGAGACCCAGGCATCCCAGGCCGCGTTCATCTCCGCGAAGGTCGCGATGTCGGCGAGATAGACGGTGGCCGAGAGGATGCGCTCCTTGTCGCTGCCCGCCGCAGCCAGCAGCCGGTCGATCTCGGACAGGATCTGCTGGGTTTGGATCGTCACCCCGGTCCCGACCGTGTCGGACGCGACCTGCCCGGCGAGGTAGACCATGTCGCCGAAGGTGACGGCCTGCGCCATGCGCTTGCCCGGCTCGATCCGCTGAATGTCCATACTGGTCTCCACACCCTCAAGAACGGGCGTATCTGCCGCCGCAGCGGGTCCGCCGTAAAGGCCGGCGCGTCCGCGCGTCGCGGGAACCTGAGGAAAATCGTCATCGCGGTGCAGGGTGCGAGCAACCGTCGCGGGTCCCAAAGCGTTCTGCCGGCATCGACAAACAAGCACTGGGGTGTGTCATGGGTATCCTCTGGACCATTATCATCGGGTTCCTCGCCGGCGTCATCGCCAAGTTCATCATGCCAGGCCCGAACGAGCCGGCCGGCTTCATCCTGACAACGATTCTCGGCATCGTCGGCGCCTTCGTGGCGACCTTCCTGGGCCAGGCCATCGGCTGGTACGGACCGAACCAGGGCGCAGGCTTCATCGGCGCCATCGTGGGCGCCGTGGTGGTGCTGTTCATCTACGGCCTGATCGCGAGCCGCCGCACCACGACTTACTGATCCCTCCGGCACATCCGGAAATGACGAGGGGCGCCCCCCGGGGGGCGCCCCTTTTGTTTTGCGGGCCCCTCGGCCTGCAGGCTCAGAGGTGCTCGGAGGCGGCCTTCACGGCGCAGTGGCCCGTGGCGCCGCGCACGGCCAGGCCGACGCCGACGACGAGGGCCAGCAGGCTCAGGAGCTTGTTGGGCCGGGGCTGCGCCGCTGCCGCCGCGATGCCGAGGCCCAGCGCCACCGAGACGGCCCGCTCCGTGGTGGACAGGTTCTGCTGTCCGCTGAAGATGTCGTGCATCATGTCGTTGGCCATGCGTGGTCTCCGGTTGGGAAGTGGCCGGGGAACGCGGCATCCGGCGCCCCGTTCCCAGCTGAAGGGCTGGAACGGCCTCCCATGCCGACATGAAAAAGGCGCGGCCCCGAAGGACCGCGCCTGTCTTGGATGTTTCGCACCGACCGGAGTCGGCGCGCCTTCTCAGCCTTACTCGCCCGCCTCGCGGCGGCGCTCGCCGCGGTGGCGGCCACCCTCGCGGGGCTCACGCGGCTCGTCGCCGCGCTCGGCCCGGTCGGCGTCGCGCTGGGCCTTCACCTTCTCGGTGATGTCCTCGCCGGTCTCCTGATCGACCACCTTCATGGACAGACGGATCTTGCCGCGGTCGTCCTGACCGAGGAACTTCACCTTGACCTTGTCGCCTTCCTTGACGACGTCCGTCACCTTGGCGACGCGGTTCGCGGCGAGTTCCGAGATGTGGACGAGGCCGTCCTTGGCGCCGAAGAAGTTCACGAAGGCGCCGAACTCCATGCACTTCACGATCGTGCCATCGTAGATCACGCCGACCTCCGGCTCCGCCACGATCGAGCGGATCCAGTTGTAGGCCGCCTTGATCGCCTTGCCGTCGGCCGAGGCGATCTTCACGACGCCCGTGTCCTCGATGTTGATCTTGGCGCCGGTCTTCTCGACGATCTCGCGGATCACCTTGCCGCCCGTGCCGATCACGTCGCGGATCTTGTCGGTCGGGATCTGCATCGTCTCGATGCGCGGCGCGTACTCGCCGAGCTCCGGACGGGCGGCGGTCAGGGCCTTGGCCATCTCGGCGAGGATGTGGGCGCGCCCGTCCTTGGCCTGGTCGAGGGCGACCCGCATGATCTCCTCGGTGATGCCGGCGATCTTGATGTCCATCTGGAGCGAGGTCACGCCCTCGTCCGTGCCGGCCACCTTGAAGTCCATGTCGCCGAGGTGATCCTCGTCGCCCAGGATGTCGGACAGGACCGCGAAGCGCTCACCCTCGAGGATGAGGCCCATGGCGATACCGGCCACCGGACGACGCAGGGGCACGCCGGCATCCATCAGCGACAGAGAGCCGCCGCAGACCGAGGCCATCGAGGACGAGCCGTTGGACTCGGTGATCTCCGACACGACGCGGATCGTATAGGGGAACTCGTGGGCCGGCGGCAGGACCGGGCGGATCGCCCGCCACGCCAGCTTGCCGTGGCCGATCTCGCGACGGCCCGGGGAGCCCATCCGGCCGGTCTCGCCGACGCTATAGGGAGGGAAGTTGTAGTGGAGCAGGAAGCGCTCCTTGTAGGTGCCGTCGAGCGAGTCGATGAACTGCTCGTCCTCGCCGGTGCCGAGGGTAGCGACCACGAGGGCCTGGGTCTCGCCGCGGGTGAACAGCGACGAGCCGTGGGCACGCGGCAGGACGCCGACCTCGGATACGATCGGGCGGACCGTCTTCAGGTCGCGGCCGTCGATGCGGGAGCCGGTGTCGAGCACGTTCCAGCGCACGACCTTCGATTGCGCCTCCTTGAAGGCGGCCTTGACCTTCTCGGCCGGGTACTTCTCGGCGCCCTCGGGGCAGAGGGCGGCCATCACCTTCGCCTTCACGGCGTCGACGGCGGCGTAGCGCTCCTGCTTGACGGTCTTGGTGTAGGCGGCGCGCAGTTCGGTCTCGCAGACCTCCAGCACGGCCTTCTCGACCTCACCGTTCTCGGGCGCCTGGAAGTTGCGCGGCTCCTTGGCGGCCTTCTCGGCGAGGCGGATGATCGCCTCGATCACCGGCTGGAAATGCTTGTGGCCGAACATCACGGCGCCGAGCATCACGTCCTCGGACAGCTCCTTGGCCTCCGACTCGACCATCAGCACCGCGTCCTGCGTGCCGGCAACGACGAGGTCGAGGCTGGATTCTTCCTTGGTTTCGGTGACCAGCGGGTTCAGCCGGTAGCCGCCGTTAATGTAGCCGACGCGGGCGCTGCCGATCGGACCCATGAACGGCACGCCCGAGAGGGTCAGGGCCGCGGAGGCCGCGACCATCGCGACGATATCGGGATCGTTCTCAAGGTCGTGGGTCAGGACGGTGACGACGACCTGCGTGTCGTTGCGCCAGCCCTCGACGAAGAGCGGGCGGATCGGGCGGTCGATCAGGCGGGAGACCAGGGTCTCCTTCTCGGAGGGCCGGCCCTCGCGCTTGAAATAACCGCCCGGGATGCGGCCGGCCGCGTAGGCCCGCTCCTGGTAGTTCACGGTGAGCGGCATGAAGTCGATGCCGGGCTTCGGCTCCTTCGTGGCGACCACGGTGGCGAGCACCGAGGTCTCACCGTAGGTAGCGACCACGGCGCCGTCGGCCTGACGGGCGACCTTGCCGGTCTCGAGGACGAGCTTGCGGTCGCCCCACATCAGCTCTTCGCGTTGAACGTCGAACATTCTCAATCTCTTCCTTGCCTGCGGCGGGCGTCGGCCCGGTGCCGCCGGGGGCAAGACGGCGAGACACTCCGGGTGGAAGTGTCTCGCGATCCTGCCCCGATGCCGGCACCTCGAAGCGGCCCGCTTGTGGGGAGGCCGGACCCATTCCGGCAGCCCGCGATGGTGAAACGCGGCCCCGGGCCGGGCCCGGAACCGCGCGATAGTCGCCTTAGCGGCGGATGCCGAGACGCTCGATGAGGGCGCGGTAGCGGGCCTCGTCCTTGCGCTTGACGTAGTCGAGCAGCGAGCGGCGCTGCGAGACCATCTTCAGCAGGCCGCGCCGGGAATGGTTGTCCTTGGCGTGGGTCTTGAAGTGGCCGGTGAGGTTGGAGATCCGCTCGGTCAGGATCGCCACCTGGACCTCGGGGGAGCCGGTGTCCTTGGCGTCCTTGCGGTGTTCCTTGATGAGCGCGGTCTTGCGCTCTGCCGTGATCGACATCGCATGCCTTTCGGGTTGTGCTGATCGGATGCGGCGCCCCGTATCGGGCGCGCGCAGGCTCGGCGTTCGGCCGGTGCCGGGATGTCGTCCAGCACGGTCACAGCGCCAAGCGGCTCAAGCCCCGCCCGGAAACCCAGGTCGAGGCCGCGCGATCCATACACGAAACCGCCGGTTATGCCAGCCCTGCGACGAAGCGGCCGGCGGACGGCCGCGCCTCCGAGGCAGGACGATCCACGCATCGGCGCAGGTTCGGGCAACACGAGCGTTGACACCCGGCCCACCCCTCACCATAAGGGCGCCGCGGGCGAAACACCCGCCTTGGGGGAATGTCCCGAGCGGCAAAGGGGGCGGACTGTAAATCCGCTGCGTAAGCTTCGTAGGTTCGAGTCCTACTTCCCCCACCAAGTCCTTCCCGATCCTGTCAGCCTTGTTTCGCCAGCGCGGCCTCGATGCGCGCGGCGGCGGCGGCGGAAAAGCCCTTCCCTTCGAGCCCCTGCCCCGCGGCCGCCTGGCCCGTGAGAATGCGGCGCTTGCCCGCCGGCAGGTGCGCCTTGCGCAGCGCGTGCGAATCCCGGTGGCTGGCGTGGGTGATGGCGATCGCGAGCGCGTCGGCGGCGTCGGCCACGCGGAACTCGGCCTTCGGCAGCAGGAAGCGCACCATCGCCTGGATCTGAACCTTCTCGGCGTGGCCGGAGCCCGCCACGGTCTTCTTAATCAGGTTGGCGGCGTATTCGAACACCGGCAGCCCGGCGAGCGCCGGCACCACCAACGCCATGGCGCGGGCGTGACCCAGCTTCAGCGTCGCCTGCGCGTCCTTGTTGACGAAGGTTTCTTCCACCGCGACCTCGTCGGGCTGCTGGTTCTCAACGACGCGCCCGATTCCCTCGAACAGCTCGCGCAGCCGCAGGGCCAGGGGCAGATCGCCGTCCGAAGTGACGATTCCGCAGGCGCCGTAGGTGAGCTTGGTGCCCTGTGCGGTGATCAGGCCCCAGCCGGTGCGACGGAGGCCGGGATCGATCCCGAGGATGCGGACGGGGCTGGTCATGATGCTCCACAGCTCGACGAACGGCCCGAGGCTGCCGTACGTATCGTGAACGCCTGGTTTCACCAAGGCACGGACCCCGGAGGACGATGATGAGCGTGCAGACCCCGATCAGCCGCTTCCCGGTGCCGGACCTCGCCGCCCTGCCGGAGGACCTGCGGGCCCGTATCGCCGCCGTGCAGGAGAAGGCGGGCTTCGTGCCCAACATCTTCCTGGCGCTGGCTCACCGCCCGGAGGAGTTCCGCGCCTTCATGGCCTATCACGACGCGCTCATGGACCGGCCCGGCGGTCTGACCAAGGCCGAGCGCGAGATGATCGTGGTGGCCACCAGCGCGGCGAACGACTGCCTCTACTGCGTCGTCGCCCATGGGGCGATCCTGCGGGTGCGCGCCAAGGATCCCCGCATCGCCGACCAGATCGCGGTCAATCATGCCAAGGCCGACATCACCCCGCGCCAGCGCGCCATGCTGGATTTCGCGGTCAAGGTGGCGACCCGCTCCCAGGCCGTCGGGGCGGAGGATCACGCCGCGCTGGCAGGGCATGGGTTCAGCCCGGACGATATCTGGGACATCGCAGCAATCACCGCGCTCTTCGCCCTGTCGAATCGGCTCGCCAGCGTCTCGGATCTGCGCCCCAACGACGAATTCTACGCGCTCGGCCGCTGAGCGCGGCGCATCAACGGCGGCCGAGCAGGATGACCGCCGTCCCGGCTAAGCAGATCGCGCTGCCCGCGAGGTCCCACCGGTCCGGCCGCTGGCTCTCCGCCAGCCACAGCCACAGAACGGACCCGGCGACGTAGACCCCGCCATAGGCGGCGAAGGCTCGCCCGGCTGCCGGATTGTCCACCAGGGTCAGGAGTGCGGCGAAGGTCGCGAGCGATGCCAGACCGGGCAGCGTCCACCAGGCGGATCGGCCGAGCCGGAGCCAGGCCCAGAACGCGAAACATCCGGCGATTTCCGCCAGGGCGGCGCCGGCATAGGCGAGGAGCGTCATAGCGGAAGTCTGGCACAGGGTCGTATGCGTGGCGAGCGTTCGGATGCCGGGCTCGGACAACGGCGCGTTAAGCCGGCGGCAAGGGTGATCCGGTCGATTGATCGCATGAGCGCGCACGCAACCACCGAAGATCTCCTGCTGTTCCCTGGCGATGCGCGTCTGCGTACTGTCGTCCTCGCCTGGATCGACGGGCTGACGCGCGAGCGGCGGATGTCGCCCAATACCGTCGAGGCCTATGGGCGCGACCTGCGCCAGTTCCTCCACCACCTTGCCGGGCGGCGAGGTACGCCGACGATACCCATGCTGGTCGCCCTGACGGTGCGCGACATCCGCGCGTTCATGGCAGCACGCCGGGCGGACGAAGTTTCCGGACGCTCGCTGATGCGCATGCTGGCGGGCCTCCGGTCCTTCGCGCGCTTCCTCGAACGCGAGGGCTACGGCACGGTCTCGGCGCTCGGCGGCGTCCGCTCACCCAAGGTGCCGCGGCGCCTGCCGCGCCCCCTGCCGGTCGCCGCCGCGGTGGCGCTCACCGGAACAGATGTCCGCGCCGGCGAGGAGCGCGAGCCCTGGGTGCTCGCCCGGGATGCCGCCGTACTGGCGCTCCTCTATGGGGCGGGCCTGCGCATTTCGGAGGCTCTGGGCCTGACGCGCCGGGACGCGCCTCTTCCCGGAGTCGACCAAGTCACCGTGTTGGGCAAGGGCGGCAAGGAGCGCATGGTGCCGATCCTACCCGTGGTGGCGCAGGCGATCGCCGATTACCTTACCGCCTGTCCACTGCCGCTGCCGCCGGAAGGGCCGCTCTTCGTCGGCGCCCGCGGTGGTCCGCTGTCGCCGCGGATCATCCAGTATGCGGTCGCCCGCGCCCGGGGCGCCCTCGGCCTGCCGGACAGCGCCACGCCGCACGCTCTGCGGCACTCCTTCGCCACCCATCTCCTCGCCCGGCAGGGGGAGCTGCGCGCGATCCAGGAACTCCTCGGCCACGCCTCGCTCTCGACCACGCAGCTCTACACCCAGGTCGACGCCGCCCGGCTGATGAGCGCCTACGCAGCCGCACATCCTCGCGCCGGACGCTAATTTAGAACGCTTCGCGTGCAAATATGGTGGGATTCCATTGCCGAAAAGACAAGCACATCTGCTGAACCGGGCGAATAATTATTTTCTTTAAGGGCTTTGTCACGATCTGCCGCCACTCTGACCGGTACAGAACGGGTCGGTTTGGACGGGCGTCATGGAGCTTGATGGGGCGAGGACACCCGCTCGGGTCGTAATCGCGGATTGCGACGCTGGCCGCCGCGCGGAGCTTTCTGAAGTCGTCCGGCGCTTCGACCCTGCGGCCGTGATCGATCATGCGACCTCCGGACAGGCCCTATGCGACATCCTGCTCCGGCACCGCCCCACCCTGGCCTTCGTCGGTCTCCAACTGGAAGATCTGAGCGGACCCGAGGCGGTCGCGGTGGCCCGGCGGGCGAGCGCGGAACCGCCGTGCCTCGTCCTGGTCGCCCACAGGGTGCTGGCGCACTGGCAGGAGATCGCCACGAGCCTCGGCGCCTACGAGGTGCTGAAGACGCCCCTGGACCCGAGCCATATCGAGCAACTGCTCCACGCCGACGCCCGCCGCCGGGCCCCGACCCGCGCACTCCTTGCCTGCTCGTCCCCGGCCGGACGGGCGGCCATCAGCCGCGTCGTGGCGCGGAGCGGCTTCACGATCGAGCTCGACGAGACCGATGACGGCCGCCACGCCCTCAAGCAGCTGAAGCACGCAGCCTACGATTTCGCGTTCATCGACGTGAAGCTCGCCGGCATCGATGGGCTCGAACTCGCCTGCCAGATCCAGCCCCTGGGGCTGGCCACCCGGATCACCCTCCTGACGACTGCCGATCTGGAACCGGTCGCCCAGGCGGGCCGCTATTTCGGCGTCGACGCGGTGCTGCGGATGCCGTTCTACGCCCGCGATATCGACCTCGCCCTGCACAACGCGCTGGGCCTGCGCCGGCCGTATCTCCTGAACGCCCTCACCGCTCCGCCCGCGCCGAGCGCGCTGCTGCGGATTGCGGACCTGCCGAACGCGCGGCGCAAGATCGCCTGATCCTGCGCAAGAATGGACCGAGTCATGGTTTCGAAAGGGCGAGCCCTTTCGCGGGTCCAGGGCAGAGCCCTGGTGATCGTCTGAGGGCTCTGCCCTGAGAACCCGCCAAAGGGCGAAACCCTTCCGAAACCCGCTTCTTAGACGTGGATGGCGCGCTTGTTCACCGCGAGCGCGGCTTCCTTCACGGCCTCGGTCAGCGTCGGGTGTGCGTGGCAGGTGCGGGCGATGTCCTCGGACGAGGCGCCGAACTCCATCGCCACCGCGACCTCGGCGATCAGGTTGCCGGCATCCGCCCCGACGATGTGGACGCCGAGCACCCGGTCGGTCTGGGCATCGGCCAGCACCTTCACGAACCCGTCCGTGGTGCCGTTCGCCTTGGCGCGGCCATTCGCCGTGAACGGGAATTTGCCGGCGTTGTAGGCGATGCCGTCCTTGGTCAGCTCCTCCTCGGTCTTGCCCACCGAGGCGACCTCCGGGAAGGTGTAGACCACGTTCGGGATCACGCCGTAATTCACGTGGCCGGACTGGCCGGCCAGCATCTCGGCCACCGCGACGCCCTCGTCCTCCGCCTTGTGAGCGAGCATCGGGCCGGCGATCACGTCGCCGATGGCGTAGATGCCGGTGACGTTGGTGGCGTAGTGGGAATCGGTCTGGATCCGGCCCTTGTCGTCCCGCTGGACGCCGACCGTGTCGAGGCCTAGGCCCTCGGTGTAGGGGGTCCGGCCGATGCAGACGAGCACCACGTCGGCCTGGAGCGTCTCCGCCTCGCCGCCCGCGGCCGGCTCGACGGTGACGCTGGCGCCGCCCTTCTTGCCGACCTCGACGCCCGTCACCTTGGTGGACAGCTTGAAGGCGATACCCTGCTTGGTCAGGATCCGCTGGAACTGCTTGCCGACCTCGCCGTCCATGCCGGGCAGCACCCGGTCGAGATACTCGACCACCGTCACCTCGGAGCCGAGCCGGCGCCAGACGGAGCCCAGCTCCAGCCCGATCACCCCGGCGCCGATGACGAGGAGCTTCTTCGGCACCCGGTCGAGTTCGAGGGCGCCGGTGGAGGAGACCACGACCTTCTCGTCGATGGTCACGCCCGGCAGCCGCGCCACGTCCGAGCCGGTGGCGATGACGATGCTCTTGGTCTCCAGCATCTGGTTGCCGCCATCCTCGGCGATGACCTCGACGCGGCCCGCGCCGGCGATCCGGCCGGTGCCGTGGAAGGTGTCGACCTTGTTCTTCTTGAGCAGGAACTCGACGCCCTTGGTGTTGCCGGCGACCCCCTCGGCCTTGAAGCTCATCATCTTCTTCAGGTCGAGCTTCGGCGTGCCGACATCGATGCCGAGATCGGCGAAGTGCTTGTTGGCCTCCTCGAAGGCCTCGGAGGCGTGGAGCAGCGCCTTCGATGGGATGCAGCCGACATTGAGGCAGGTGCCGCCATGGGTGGCGCGCTTCTCGACCACGGCGGTGCGCAGGCCGAGCTGCGCCGCGCGGATCGCGCAGACATAGCCGCCGGGGCCGGTGCCGATGACGACGAGATCGTAGGACATGCAGGTTCGCTTCCGGTCAGTCGTGCCGCGTGTGGGACGGGCAGGGAAAGTCAGGTCGGGATCAGCGGCCGCCGCCGATGTCGAGGATGGCGCCCGTGGTGTAGGAGGCCTCGTCCGAGAGCAGCCACACGATCGGTGCGGCGACCTCCTCGGCGGTGCCGGCCCGGCCCATCGGGACGCCGGGGCCCAGGCGCTCGACCCGGTCCGGTTCGCCGCCGCTGGCGTGGATATCGGTGGCGATGATGCCGGGCGCCACCGCGTTGACGCGGATCCCTTCCCCTGCGACTTCGCGGGCGAGGCCGATGGTCATGGAATCGATGGCGCCCTTTGAGGCGGCATAATCCACGAACTGGCCGGGGCCGCCGAGGCGCGCCGCCACCGAGGACAGGTTGACGATCGCGCCCCCGGCCCCGCCGCGCTTGGTGGACATCCGCCGCACCGCCTCGCGGGCGCAGAGGAAGCTGCCGACCACGTTGGTGTTCATCATCCGCTGGAGCCGGGCGAGGCTCATGTCGGCGACGTCCGACTTCACGTCGACCACGCCGGCATTGTTGACGAGGGCCGCGAGGCGCCCGAGCCCGTCGGCGGCCTGAAACAGGGCGATCACGTCGGCCTCGCTGCCGACATCGCCCTTCACGGCGAGCGCCGTTCCGCCCTTGGCGGTGATCGCATCAACCACGGCTTGTGCCGCGGCGGCATCCGACACGTAGCTCAGGCAGACCGCGTAGCCGCGCTCGGCCAGGAGCAGCGACACCGCGCGGCCGATGCCGCGGCTGCCGCCGGTGATGATGGCGACCCTGTTCTCAGCGCCCGCCATGACAGCCTCAGAGGTCCAGCACGAGCCGCGCCGGATCCTCCAGCGCCTCCTTGACCCGCACCAGGAAGGTCACGGCCTCCTTACCGTCGACGATGCGATGATCGTACGACAGGGCGAGGTACATCATCGGCCGCGCCTCGATCTTGCCGGCGCGGACCACAGGGCGCTCCTCGATGCGGTGCATGCCCAGGATGCCCGATTGCGGGGCGTTCAGGATCGGCGTCGACATCAGCGAGCCGTAGATGCCGCCGTTGGTGATCGTGAAGGTGCCGCCCTGCATCTCCTCGATGGAGAGCTTGCCGTCGCGCGCCTTCTTGCCGAAGCCCGCAATGGTCTTCTCGATGCCGGCGATCGACAGGTCGTCGGCGTTGCGCACCACCGGCACGACGAGGCCCTTATCGGTGCCGACCGCGATGCCGATGTGGTAGTAGTTCTTGTAGACGAGGTCCTGCCCGTCGATCTCGGCGTTGACCGCCGGCACGTCCTTGAGGGCGCCGATCACCGCCTTGGTGAAGAAGCCCATGAAGCCGAGCTTCGTGCCGTGCTTCTTCTCGAAGATGTCCTTGTACTGGCTGCGCATCGCCATCACGGCCGACATGTCGACGTCGTTGAACGTCGTCAGCATCGCCGCCGTGTCCTGCGCGTCCTTGAGGCGGCGCGCGATGGTCTGGCGCAGCTTCGTCATGCGCACGCGCTCCTCGCGCGACGCATCGTCCGGCGCCGAGGGCGCGCGCGGCAGGGTCGGGCGGGCCTCCTTGGCGGGGGCCGCCGACGGGCCCTTGGCGATGGCGCCGAGCATGTCACCCTTGGTGACGCGGCCATCCTTGCCGGAGCCGTTCACGCCCGACGGATCGACACCGGATTCGCGGGCGAGCTTGGCCACCGCCGGGCCGTTGTCGCCGGCCGGGCGCTGCTGCGCCGCCGGAGCCGCGGCGGCGCCGTGGTTGCCGTAACCGGCGGAGGATTCCTGGGCCGGCGCCTCGGCCTTGGCGGGGGAAGCGGCCTTCGGGGCCTCGCTCCGGCTCTCGGCCTTGGTCTCAGCCGCCTTCGGAGCCGCCTTCTTGGCCGGCGCAGCGCCCGCCCCGGCCTCGACGATCGAGCCGAGGAGGGCGCCGGGCTCCACGGTCTCGCCGTCCTTCACGAGGATCTCGCCGAGCTGGCCGGCCGCCGGGGCGTTGACCTCCAGGGTGACCTTGTCGGTCTCGAGCTCGACGATCGGCTCGTCGGCCGCAACGATGTCGCCGGGCTTCTTGAACCAGCGGCCGATGGTGGCCTCGCTGACGGATTCGCCGAGCGTGGGGACGAGGATGTCGGTA
Source organism: Methylobacterium phyllostachyos (assembly GCF_900103445.1). Lineage (GTDB taxonomy): Bacteria > Pseudomonadota > Alphaproteobacteria > Rhizobiales > Beijerinckiaceae > Methylobacterium > Methylobacterium phyllostachyos. Next base: position 28,935 of record NZ_FNHS01000013.1, read on the forward strand.
GCCATAGGTCTCGCACTTCCGGATCGGTTGGGCCGTGCCGGACGGCCTGGAATTTAGCGGCGGCGGCCCGGTCGGGTCGCCGCCATGTCTCGAAAAGAATCAGACGGCCAGGGCCTCGTTGAGGAAGGCCTGGAGCTGGGCCTGGTGCTTCGACATCTGGCCCACGGCCGTCGAGGCCGAGGCCGGGCGGCCGACGTAACGGGCGCGCTTCACCGCGGAGCCGGCCTGACCGAGCACCCATTCGAGGTAGGGCTCGACGAAGGCCCAGGCGCCCATGTTCTTGGGCTCCTCCTGGCACCAGATCACGTCGGCGTTGCGGAAACGGCCCATCTCGTTGGCCAAAGCCTTGAGCGGGAACGGGTAGAGCTGCTCGACGCGCATCAGGTAGATGTCGTTGAGGCCGCGCTTCTCCCGCTCCTCCAGCAGGTCGTAATAGACCTTGCCGGAGCAGAGCACGACGCGGCGGATCTTGTCGTCGCGCACCAGCTTGTTCTGCGCGCCCTCCTCCTCGGCGTCGTCCCAGAGGACGCGGTGGAAGGTCGAGCCCTCCGCCAGGGCCGCGAGGTTCGACACGGCCCGCTTGTGGCGCAGCAGCGACTTCGGCGTCATCAGCACCAGCGGCTTGCGGAAGTCGCGCTTCAGCTGCCGGCGCAGGATGTGGAAGTAGTTCGCCGGCGTGGTGACGTTGGCGACCTGCATGTTGTCCTCGGCGCAGGCCTGGAGGTAGCGCTCCAGGCGGGCGGAGGAGTGCTCGGGCCCCTGCCCCTCGTAGCCGTGCGGCAGCAGCAGCACGAGGCCGGACATGCGCAGCCACTTGCGCTCACCGGAGGCGATGAACTGGTCGATCACCACCTGGGCGCCGTTGGCGAAGTCGCCGAACTGCGCTTCCCACAGCACCAGGGCGTTCGGCTCGGCCAGCGAATAGCCGTACTCGAAGCCGAGCACCGCCTCCTCGGAGAGCATCGAGTTGATGATCTCGATCGAGGCCTGCCCCTCGCGGATCGCGTTGAGCGGCGTGAAGCGCTGCTCGTTCTCCTGGTCGATCACTACGGCGTGGCGCTGCGAGAAGGTGCCGCGCTCGACATCCTGGCCCGAGAGGCGGACCCGGTTGCCATCGAGCAGGGTTGCGCCGAAGGCCAGAGCCTCGGCGGTCGCCCAGTCGATGCCGGCGCCGGTCTCCACCGCCTTGGCGCGGTTGTCCATGAAGCGCTGGATCGTGCGGTGCAGGTGGAAGCCCGGGGGCACCTGCGTGATCTTGCGGGCGATCTCCTGCAGGGTCTCGGTCGGCACGGCGGTGCGGCCCCGGCGCGGATCATCCACGTCCTCGTGGACCGCCTTCACGCCCGACCAGCGGCCGTCGAGCCAATCGGCCTTGTTCGCCTTGTAGTTGTTGGCGACGTCGAGTTCGGTATCGAGCAACTGCCGGAACTCGGCCTTGCGGGCGTCCAGAGCCTCCTGGGTAACGGAGCTGTTCTCGACCAGTTTGCGGCCGTAATTCTCTAACACTGACGGATGCTTGCGGATCCGCTGGTACATCTTCGGCTGGGTGAAGGCCGGCTCGTCGCCCTCGTTGTGGCCGAAGCGCCGGTAGCACAGCATGTCGATGACGACCGGCTTGCCGAACTTCTGGCGGTACTCGACCGCGATCTTGGCGGCGAAGGTGACGGCTTCCGGATCGTCGCCGTTGCAGTGGAAGATCGGCGCCTCGACCATCTTGGCGACGTCGGACGGGTACGGCGAGGAGCGCGAGAAGCGCGGATCGGTGGTGAAGCCGATCTGGTTGTTGATGATGAAGTGGATCGAGCCGCCGGTGCGGTGGCCCTTCAGGCCCGACAAGCCGAAGCACTCCGCCACCACGCCCTGGCCCGCGAAGGCGGCGTCGCCGTGGATCAGCAGCGGCAGCACCGTGCGGCGCTCGATATTGGGCTTGGCCCACTGGTCCTGCTTGGCCCGGACCTTCCCGAGCACCACCGGATCGACGATCTCCAGGTGCGACGGGTTGGCGGTGAGCGACAGGTGGACGTTGTTGCCGTCGAAGGCGCGGTCCGAGGAGGCGCCCAGGTGGTACTTCACGTCGCCCGAGCCCTCGACCTCGGCCGGGGAGGCCGAGCCGCCCTTGAACTCGTGGAACACCGCCCGGAAGGGCTTGGCCATCACGTTGGTGAGCACGTTGAGCCGGCCGCGATGGGCCATGCCGAGCACGATCTCGCGCACGCCCAGCGCGCCGCCACGCTTGATGATCTGCTCCAGCGCCGGGATCATCGACTCGCCGCCGTCGAGGCCGAAGCGCTTCGTGCCGGTGTATTTGAGGTCCAGGAACTTCTCGAAGCCCTCGGCTTCGATCAGCTTGTTGAGGATTGCGCGCCGGCCCTCGGGGGTGAAGGAAATCTCCTTGTCCTTGCCCTCGATGCGCTCCTGGATCCACGCCTTCTCGGCCGGATCGGAGATGTGCATGAACTCGACGCCGAGCGTCTGGCAGTAGGTCCGCTCCAGGATGTCGACGATCTCGCGGATCGTGCCGAACTGAAGTCCGAGCACGTTGTCGAGGAAGATCGGGCGATCCCAATCGGATTCCTCGGTGAAGCCGTAATGCTGCGGATGCAGCTCCTCGTGGTCACCGCGGGGGGCGAGCCCGAGCGGATCGAGCTTGGCGTGCAGGTGGCCGCGCATGCGGTAGGAGCGGATCAGCATGATCGCCCGCACCGAATCTTTGGCCGCCTGCTCGACCGAGACGCCGGTGGTGGCGGCGACGGTGTCCTGCGGCTTGCCGGGCTTCGCCTCCTTGGCGTCGCGGGCGACGATCCGGTCGCCGACCGCCTTCTCCAGGGCACCCCAGTTGCCGTCCAGCGCCGAGACCAGCTCGCCGTTCAGCGGCACCGGCCAGTTCGGCTTCTCCCAGGAGGCGCCGGCGGCGTTCTTCTCGACGAGCGTCTCGTCCTCGCCCAGCCCCTTGAAGAAGGCCTGCCACTCCGGATCCACCGAGGCGGGGTTGCGGGCGTAGGCCGCCTGCAATTCCTCGATGTAGGCGGCATTGGCGCCGTAGAGGAACGAGGTTTCGAGGAGCGCTTCGTTCACGTCCTGGCGTGCCATGGTGCGTCCATCCTGTCGCGCGGGCAGGAGCCCTGCCCTACAGGCTCTCCGTCAGCGCGGCGGATCGCCCTCAAACCGAGACGGGGCGGGTAAACCGCCCCGCTAGAAACGTCTCTGCACGCCCGATATGGGCGTTGCGGCCCTGCGATGGCCGCAACGCAGGCGCGCGGGGTGTTCGAGCACCAGGCCGGAAACCAGAACCGATCCGATGCTCGAACCTTCGATGGGCATCCTCTTGTCCGAAAGCCGGAGGCCGCCCTTCGGAATGATGCTCAGCCCTTCAGCACGTCGACGAGCGTCGAGCCCAGCCGGGCCGGCGACGGCGACACGCGGATGCCCGCAGCCTCCATGGCGGCGATCTTGTCCTCGGCGCCGCCCTTGCCGCCCGAGATGATCGCGCCCGCATGGCCCATGCGGCGGCCCGGAGGCGCCGTGCGGCCGGCGATGAAGCCGACCATCGGCTTCTTGCGCCCGCGCTTGGCCTCGTCCTTCAGGAACTGCGCGGCCTCCTCCTCGGCCGAGCCGCCGATCTCGCCGATCATCACGATCGACTCGGTCTTCGGGTCGGCCAGGAACAGTTCCAGCACGTCGATGAACTCGGTGCCCTTCACCGGGTCGCCGCCAATGCCCACCGCCGTGGTCTGGCCGAGGCCGGCATTGGAGGTCTGGAACACCGCCTCGTAGGTCAGCGTGCCCGAGCGGGACACGATGCCGACGGAGCCCGGCCGGAAGATGTTGGCCGGCATGATGCCGATCTTCGACTCGCCCGCCGTGACGATGCCGGGGCAGTTCGGCCCGACGAGGCGCGACTTCGAGCCCGTCAGCGCCCGCTTCACCCGCACCATGTCGAGCACCGGGATGCCCTCCGTGATGCAGACGATCAGCGGCACCTCGGCGGCGATCGCCTCGCAGATCGCATCTGCCGCGCCGGGCGGCGGCACGTAGACCACGGAGGCCTCGGCGCCCGTGGCCTCGCGGGCCTCTGCCACCGTGTCGAAGACCGGCAGGCCGAGATGGGTCGAGCCGCCCTTACCGGGGCTCGTGCCGCCGACCATCTTGGTGCCGTAGGCAATCGCCTGCTCGGAGTGGAAGGTCCCGTTCTTGCCGGTGAAACCCTGGCAGATGACCTTGGTGTTGGCGTCGATCATCACCGACATGATCAGGCTCCCTTCACGGCGGCGACGATCTTCTGGGCGGCGTCGTCGAGGTCGTCCGCCGGGATGACGTTGAGGCCGGAATTGCGGATGATGGCCTTGCCCTGCTCGACGTTGGTGCCTTCGAGGCGCACCACCAGCGGCACCTGCAGGCCCACCGCCTTGACGGCGGCGATCACGCCGTTGGCGATCACGTCGCACTTCATGATCCCGCCGAAGATGTTGACGAGGATCCCCTTCACGTTCGGATCGGCGGTGATGATCTTGAACGCCGCCGTCACCTTCTCCTCCGAGGCGCCGCCGCCGACATCGAGGAAGTTCGCCGGCTCCTCGCCGTAGAGCTTGATGATGTCGAGGGTCGCCATGGCGAGGCCGGCGCCGTTGACCATGCAGCCGATCGTGCCATCGAGCGCGATGTAGGCGAGGTCGTACTTCGACGCCTCGATCTCCTTAGCGTCCTCCTCGGTCTCATCGCGCAGCGCGACGATGTTGGGGTGCCGGTAGAGGGCGTTCGAATCGAAGGCCATCTTGGCATCGAGGCACTTGAGATGCCCGTCGGCGGTCAGCACCAGCGGATTAATCTCCAGCAGGCTCATGTCCTTGGACACGAAGGCCGCGTAGAGCTTTTCCGTCAGCGAAGCCGCTTCCTTGGCCTGATTGCCCGTGAGGCCCAGCGCCTTGGCGACCGCGCGGCCGTGATGGGGCATGACACCCGTGGCCGGATCGACCGCGATCGTGTGGATCTTCTCGGGCGTGTCGTGCGCGACCGCCTCGATGTCCATGCCGCCCTCGGTGGAGACCACGAAGGCGACGCCGCCGGTGGTGCGGTCGACCAGCATCGAGAGGTAGAACTCTTCCGCGATCTGGGCGCCTTCCTCGATGTAGAGGCGATTGACCTGCTTGCCGGCCGGGCCGGTCTGGATCGTCACCAGGGTCTGGCCGAGCATCTCCCCGGCGAACTGCTTCACCTCGTCGATCGACTTGGTGACGCGCACGCCGCCCTTGGCGCCTTCAGGCGCACCCTTGAAGGTGCCCTTGCCGCGGCCGCCCGCATGAATCTGGCTCTTCACGACCCAGACCGGGCCGCCGAGCTCCTTGGCGGCGGCCTCGGCCTCCGACGGGTTGAAGATCGCCACGCCGCGGGAGACGGGCAGGCCGAACTCCTTCAGCACGGCCTTGGCCTGGTATTCGTGGATATTCATCGGGGCCTCGTAGGGAGGAGCGAATAGGGGTTAGCAAGTAGCGAGCAGGTTTGATGGCGCGGGCGTCGGAGGCCGCCCTATTCGCTACTTCCCACTCGCTATTCGCCTATAACTTACGCCAGCGAAGCGTCGACGCCCTTGCAGGCCTCAATCAGGCCCGTCACCGAGGCGACCGACTTGTCGAACATCGCCTTCTCGGCGTCGTCGAAGGTTACCTCCAGGACGCGCTCCACGCCGTTCGCGCCGATCACGATCGGCACGCCGATGAACATGCCCTTCACGCCGTACTGGCCGTCGAGGTAGGCGGCGCAGGGCAGGACCCGCTTCTTGTCCCGCAGGTAGCTCTCCGCCATCGCGATGGCCGACGCCGCGGGCGCGTAGAAGGCCGAGCCGGTCTTGAGCAGGTTGACGATCTCGCCGCCGCCCTTGCGGGTGCGGTCGACCATGGCGTCGAGCTTCTCCTGGGTGGTCCAGCCGAGCTTGACGAGGTCGGTCAGCGGCACGCCCGCGACCGTGGAGTAGCGGGTCAGCGGCACCATGTCGTCACCGTGGCCGCCGAGCACGAAGGCGGTGACGTCCTCGACGGAGACCTTGAATTCTTCCGCGAGGAAGTGGCGGAAGCGGGCCGAGTCGAGCACGCCCGCCATGCCGACGATCTTGTTGGTCGGCAGGCCCGAAAACTTCTGCAGCGCCCACACCATCGCGTCGAGCGGGTTGGTGATGCAGATCACGAAGGCGTCCGGCGCGTAGGTCTTGATGCCCTCGCCCACCGCCTGCATGACCTTCAGGTTGATGCCGATCAGGTCGTCGCGGCTCATGCCGGGCTTTCGCGGCACGCCGGCGGTAACGATCACCACGTCGGCGCCCTTGATGGCGCTGTAGTCGCTCGCACCCGCATAGGTTGCGTCAAAACCCTCGACCGGGGCGGCCTCGGCGATGTCGAGCGCCTTGCCCTGCGGTACGCCGTCGACGATGTCGAACAGCACCACGTCCCCGAGATCCTTGAGGCCGGCCAGAAGAGCCAGGGTGCCGCCGATCTGGCCGGCACCGATGAGGGCGATCTTGTTGCGCGCCATGTCGGATTCGTCTCCGCTGCGTTCGACGTCGAAGGTTTTCCAGCGTGGCCGGTGCCCCTCACCCGGGCGGGTTCGGGACCGGATTCGCCGCTCAAAAATCTGCGCGGCTGTGTGGCCGAAAAGCACCGCCGCTTCAACCCGATGCGGGGCCGGCCATTGCCTCTGCGCGCTGTGTCGATAGCCGGGACAGCGCCGAACACGGCTGAAGAAATCTCAGCACCGCGAAGGTTTTAGATGCAGTGCACGCGTGCTGGGAAACACGGCGCCGCCTGGATGACAGATCTGCAAAGCTGTCATTTCGAGCTGCCTGGCCAGCTCCGGGCCGAGCCAGGGCATCGCTGCGGATGCCCAAGGTGTCTCTGTCATGATGATGCCGCGACCAGAAACGCCGAAGGCCCGGATGCGAGATCCGGGCCTTCATGGCGTCTTCCCAGTCTTAGGCCGGCATCAGAGGATGCCGGAGCGCAAAACCCTTTGGATCGCGTGGATGACCGCCCCGAACCGCGCCTCGATCAGATCGCGCGGCACCTCGGCATCGTGCTGGATCGCCAGCGGATGGGTGAAGCGGTAGCTCGCGTCGAAAATGTAAGCGATGGCCCGTTCCCGGTCGCGCGCCGAGAAGATGCCGGAGGTGATGCCCTCCTCGACGACCCGCTCGACGAGGCTGCGCAGGCGTACCCTGTGCCGCCGGGCAATCGGCCGGGCCGACACGGTGGCGTCGAGATGAACCGCGAACAAGTTCGGCTCGTCGACAAGGGCGTCGCGCTGCACGGTTGCGAGGGCGGTTAGCAGGCGCTCGATCTTGTCGTCGGCCGGATCGGGCGCGTCGGCGATGCCTGCGAGCCGGGCCTCAACCTCCCGGAGCCACCGCCCAGCCACTGCGTCGAGGAGCGCGTCCTTCGACGGGAAGTAACGATAGACGTTGGCATGGGTCATACCCGCCTCGGCGGCGACGGCCACGACCGTCACGCGCTTGGGACCAAGCCGGGAGAGATGCTCTGTGGCGATGCCGAGCAGCCGGACATCGGCTGCCACTGGAGCACGGGGCCGCGATCCACCAGACGCATCGCCGGTCTCCCGCAGCGTGCCAGCTTCGGTAACGTCGGCGACAGACAGCCTGGTCTTGGCGCTGAGCGCCTCCTCCTTGCACCCGTCTGGCTCTGGCTTAAGGAAAGGAAGCGGAAGGCGGGAAGTGGACAGGTGGTAGGGCGAGACAGACCCCCATCATACCGGCTGAAGCGTCCCGGCGCTTCGCGTTGACGTTACGGCTTCCCCCCGGGAGCCCGGTTACCGTAGCGGATTAAGACCGCTTAAAGACTCCTATGTGTCAGTTTGCCTTGAGAAGGCAACAAATTTTTCTCGTTATCACCTGCGTCAGAAGCGGTTCTTCCACGCCCTTAGAGCGACGAAGACGGCTTCTGGATCGCTCCCCGGTGGCATATCCACCGCTTTGGCGAGTGCAGGGACCGCACTGCGCAGGAAGGGATTGGTCGTGCGCTCCGCCTTCATGCTCGAGGGCACGAGGAAGCGACCCTCCGCCTTCGCCCGTTCGGCCTCGGCGAGACGGGCCTTCAGCTCCGCGTTTTCGGGATCGGCTGCCAGCGCGAAGCGGGCGTTGGAGAGTACGTAGTCGTGGCCGCTGAAGACCTGCGCCGAATCGGGCAGGCTGTCGAAGCGCCGCAGCGACCGGTAGAGGGTCTCGGGCGGGCTCTCCATGACCCGGCCACAGCCGAGGGTGAACAGCGTATCGCCCGCGCAGACAATGCCCGCCTCTGCGAACCAGTAGGTCACGTGGTCGGCGCAGTGACCCGGAGTCTCCCAGACCTGCGCTTCGAGGTCTCCGACGCGCACCGTGTCGCCCTCCCGGACCGTGACATCCACGAGCGGGACCGCACTGCCGGCTTTGGCCGGGGCGACGACCTGAGCTCCGGTGGCCTCCTTGACTTCGGGGATACCCTCGACGTGGTCGGCGTGCCGGTGGGTCACGAGGATATCGGTGAGGTGCCAGCCGGTCTCATCGAGTGCCCGCAGGACCGGGCCGGCCTCTGGCACATCGATCGCCCCGCAGGCCCCGGTCGCGGGATCGCGGATCAGGACGCCGATATTATCACTTCGGCACAGGAAGGTGCGGATCTCGGCGGCCATCGGGGGATCTCCTCGGCGCGCAAACGCTGTCGCCGTGAACAGACGGTTCGGCGGCCGGGTTCCGTTCACGCTTGCCGTGGGCGGTCCGCCTCACCATTGAGTACGAAACTCGTTGCGCCCTCGGTATCCTGCTTTCCCATGCGTCTCGACGTCAACGGCTTGCGGGCCTTCTACGCCAGCCCCCTGGGCCGCACGACGCATCGCGTGGTCGGCCGCACGCTCCACGCGTATCTCGGCTCGGTGGCGGGACTGCGCGTGCTGGGGATTGGGTACGCCACGCCGTATCTGGGCCCGATACACTGCATCGCCGAGCGCACCCTCGCCTTCATGCCGACCACGCAGGGTGTCGTGAACTGGCCGTCCAGCGGTCGGTCCAGCACGGCACTCGCCGACCCGACCATGATGCCGCTGCCCGAATCCGCAGTGGACCGGATTATCCTGATCCACGCCCTCGAAGCCGTCGAGAGTCCCACGGAGCTGCTTCAGGAGGTATGGCGCACCCTCACCCCTGGCGGCCGGATGATCCTGGTGGTTCCGAACCGGCGGGGCGTCTGGGCGCGGCGGGAGGCGACGCCCTTCGGCCACGGCCAGCCCTACAGCCGCTCGCAGCTCGGGCGCCTGATGCGCGACACGCTGTTCTCGCCGGTGAACTGGTCCGAGACCCTCTACATGCCGCCGGTGCGCTCCCGCCTGATGTTGCGCACCGGCCCGGCCTGGGAGTGGGTCGGCACCAGCCTGTCCCTGCCCTTCGCGGGCCTCCACGTGGTCGATGCAACCAAGCAGCTCTACCGGCCTGTCGCGGTGCAGCAGGTGCGGCGGGCCCGCCGCCTCGCCCCGGCCCGCGTGCTGGTACCGGCGCCCGCCCCGGGCTGATCCCGGCGCCGCGCCCGGGCAGGTGCCGAAGCCGGATTCCGTCCGCGCGCAGGGTGTCTTAGGAGAACGGTCCGCGCGGATCGGTCCCCATGAGCATCGATTTCACCATCCAGCAATTCCTGCTCGCCCTCTCGGGCCTGAGCGCGATCGTCAATCCGATCGGCGGCGCCTTCATCTTCGCCCAGGTCACGAGCGCCTACAGCCACGCCGAGCGCGTGCTGCTGTCGCGTCGGATCGGCGTCTACGCGGCGCTGGTCATGCTGGGCGCCCTCTGGGCCGGGACGCCGATCCTCAATTTCTTCGGTGTCACCCTGGCGGCTTTGCGCATTGCCGGCGGGCTGGTGGTGATGTCCTCGGCCTGGACGCAGCTCAACCGACCGGAGGCGCGCGAGGCGCGCAAGCAGGCCGAAGCGTCTGGCTCGGCCGGCCTGGGCGGTGCAGTCCCGTCCGAGCCGGTCGGCGCGGCGCTCTCCGAGATCGCCTTCTTTCCGCTGACCCTCCCGTTCACCACGGGGCCCGGCACGATCGCGGTGGCGATCACCCTGGGCGCAAACCGGCCCGAGGCTTCTGCGGAGCGCGTCGGGTTCTATCTCGGCGTCACCCTGGCGGCGCTCGCGGTCGCCGTCGCGGTCGCCCTGCTCTACGCCTCGGCAGACCGGGTGGTGGCGTTCATCGGTCCGGCCCGGGCCCGGGTGGTCGGACGCCTGTTCGCCTTCCTGCTGCTGTGCGTCGGCACCCAGATCCTGATCAACGGCCTCACAGACGTGTTCGCGCCGCTGCTGGCGGCGCGATGATGGCTGTGCGGAAGCCTCAGATGACCGGCATCGTGTTCAGGCCGCCGAACAGGACGGCGTGACCCACATAGTAGAGGGCCAGGAAGGTCGCCAACGCCGCGCCGTACCAAGCCGGCGCCAGGAGCGCCTGACGGACCCGCACCGGGACCCGCACATCGTCGGCGGCGATCGCCAGCAGCACCACGATGATCCCGGAATGGCCGATCGCGTCCACCTTGCCGAACTCGAAGATCGCCGAGACGAAGATCGCCGCCAGGATGATCGCCGCGCAGCGCCGGACGAGCGGTGTCCAGATCAGGGCGAAGGCGAGGGTGAACTCGATCACGCCGGCGGCCTGCATGAACAGCTCGGGCGTCGCGCCCATCGTCATCTGCGGCTTGGCGGCGAGCAGCGGCGCCGACCATTCCGGATAGGCCCACTTCTCGATCGAGGCCCACATTAGCGTGATTGCGGCCGCCCAGCGGACGATGTCGAGGGGCCGGATGTCGAAGAGCGTCAGGTCGAGGCCCTTCGCGATCAGGTAGACGGCGATGCCAAGGAAGATCGGGTAGTCGGCGAGGTGGAACAGCCCGTACTGGGCGGTCGCGTAGCTGAACAGGAAGACGAGGCCGAGGCCCGTGATCGGCATCGTGCGACGCCAGATCAGACAGCCGGCCAACGCGAGCTGGAACCACGGGATCCAGGCCACGTCGGTCTTCAGCTCGGGCGTCAGGATGATGCCGCCGAGGTCGAACAGGGAGACCAGGAAGAAGCCGAGGGTGGCGCGGACCAGAAGCTCGGTGTCGGTGCGGATTCGCGTGGTCACGCGGTCGAGGGCGTTGAGCAAGGCGCCACCCAGGGGCGTGCCCTCGGCCAGGCATCCGAACATGAGGCACAGGAGCGCGAGGCCGGTGAGCCACTCAAAATTCAGGCAGAGCACCTGTTCGAGGCCCTGGGGCTGCCCGGCCACATCGTAGGCGCAGAACCACTTGACGTGGGCCTCCGCGGCGCCGGTGCCCGCGAGGATCAAGGGTCCGGAGAAGCCGAAGGCGCAGGCGAGCAAGAGCGACTTTTTTCTGGATAATGGCATTGAGCCCTCGTCGCTGCGCAACGACACCGTGGTTACCGATCGATTTAAATAGATCTGCGCAATTTTAGCCAATGTTTTGTTAACGAATGTGAGTGGAAGGTTAACGCTGTGGATCACGCTCAGGTAGCGTCGTATCCGGGCTTTTAGCCTTCCTCGTCGTGGACAAGGCGGGGTGTGCCTGCCTCACCGTTGTACAATTTCGGGGCCTGGCGACAGTCCTCCCGCGCGCGCCGTGAAGCGGTACTCGGTAAAGCGCTTTTCGATGCTCTAAGATCCCGGATTTCCGATGGAACCAGGCGCGGGATGATTTCTCCTCTCCAGATTTGAGCGAGGATGTTACGGCATCGGCGAACGTCATAGGTCATTGATTTAGTATTGATCGAACTTCATTGGAGTAAGGTACTGAATTGCGTCTGGCGTATAACAATATTACTTTAATATTGCTAAGCAAAGTTAGATTTTTATGAAAGCGAATACCGCATATCTGGGCGTAGGTCGCTGAGATTGATTCGTTAATGTTTAGGCTGTAGCGGGAAATTGCCTGGGTGAGCCGGAAGGCCGAGCTTCATATCTTGCGCGATCTTGCATCGAGTCCTGGCAGAGCTGGATCCGGGTGGACGTGCCTGAAGGGTGTTCCGGCTGGGTCAGCGGTGGCGTGACGGGATGCTTGCAGTGGGGAGGGACGCCATTCCGAAACCCGACATACCTGTCGATCCGCAGGGGATGCGCTTCCCGGTTCACGGCGCGCGGAAGCTGGGCGCTTCGTTTCCGGGCCGCCGGGCGAATCACCGAAGCCGGACGACGGCTGCCCGGACGGGCCGGGGAATTCGGCATGACCGGATCGAGCCCGTGACGGCGTCCCGCATCCCAGCCCCGATCTCGGGCGGATCGTATCAATCCTGACATCCCGGCAGGACCCCAGCGTCGCGGCGCCGGAGACCACCCTGCCCATCATCAAGGAGAGTGTTCATGAGCGACGAGACGCAAACCAAGGTCACCGCCTGGTACAGCCCGGACGAGATCCAGGGGATCCAGCGTGACCTCCTGGGCTCGGCGGCGAAAGTCCTCGTGCTCTGTCTCGGCGGCAAGGGCGGCGTCGGCAAGACCACCATCGCGCTCCAGGTGGCTGATCTCTGCGCCGAGGTCGGACCCGTCCTGGCGATCGATACCGACCCGGCCAACCGGCACTTCCACACGGCCCTGATGCAGGAGACCAACCCCGGCAGCGACAATTTCGTGCCGCGCCGGACCGGCATCACGTGCTTCCGCCAGCGCCTGCGCGCGGAGGACAGCACCGGCCGCGTCGATCCGACCCTGTGCCAGGACATGATCGAGCACGTGATCGAGGCCGCCGAGCGCTTCGTGGTGGTCGATTTCCCGGCCGGCGACACCGAGACGACCCGCCGCTGCGCCGAGATCATCATCGAGAGCTGCCGGGAATCGAACATCCGGCTCGCCGTCGTGGTCGCGGCCGGCGCCGTCGATCCGACGGCCCTCGATGTCCTGCGCGAACTCAAGCCGATGCTGATCGAGTGCGACCGGGCGATCCTGGCGAAGAACACCGCCCAGGCGACCAACTTCGACTACCTCGAATCGTCCGACCTCGTGAAAGCCCTGCGCAAGCAGCCGAACTTCCGCGTGATCGAGATCGAGAAGATCGGCGAGCGCCTGATCGAGGCCCTGCGCGTGCAGCACATGACCTGGCAGACCCTCGCGAATACGGCGCCGATGCGCCTGCGCGTCGAAGGCCGCCGCCTGCGGCGCGCCTTCCACACGGCCTGGCGGGATGCGCTCCGGCCGTGACCAACCTCGAGCGGTTCTACCGGTCGGTCCACGGCCGCGATCTTCAGCCCTGGGAGCGTCAGCTCGCGGTGCGGATCGCGGCCGCCCTGAACACCACGACGGACGACGACTTCGTCGTCCACCTACTCCTGGTGTACATGTCCACCAACGCGATCACCAACATGTACAACGAGTTGGTGGCCGCGCGGAACACGCTCGCTGAAGACAACCGCGACCTGATCCAGACCTTCACGAAGGATCTGCGCCGCAACAGGCTGATGACCTATGGGCTGCTCGGTGTGGTGGCCCTCAGCGTCCTCGGCGGCGCCTGGACCCTCGGCACGGTGGTCAACCTCTCCTACGGTGCCGCCGCCAACGAGGCGCGCCTCGCCGCCGCGCTCGAAGCCTGCGAGCAGCGGAATGCGGGGCGCGGTCCGCGCGGGGCCGAGATCGGTCGCTGAACCCTCGGCCCCGGGGTGTCAGGGCGCTGGCGGTCGCGTTGCGAAGGACGCGGTCACGACGTCGCGGTCCGCGTGCGCGGACAGCGTTGCCAGGAAGGCCAGGAGATCGGCCCGCTCCGTCGCGGTGAGATGGAGCGGCTTGATCAACCGGGAGCGGCTCGGGCGATCGATCCCGCCGCGATCGTAGAGATTGATGACCGCTTCGAGGTTCGGCACCGACCCGTCATGCATGTAGGGGCCGTGCTGACCGACCTCCCGCAGGGTCGGTGTCTTGAACGCATATTGCAGCGCGACCGAGGTCGGCTTGAAGCGTCCCCGCCCGATATCGGATCCCGAGGCGACCCCGATATCGTGGAACGAGTTGTCGGTGAATGACCAACCGGAATGGCAGCCGGCGCAACCCGCACGGCCGTTGAACAGGTCGAACCCGCGCTTGGCCGAATCGCCGATCGCGTCCTCCTGGCCGGCGATCCACCGGTCGAAGGGGGCCGGCTCAGCCACGATCAGGCGCTCGAAGGTGGCGAGGGCCGCCTCCAACCTTTCGCGGGTAATGGCCGGATCCGCGTAAGCGCTCGCGAAGGCCGCCACGTATTCCGGATCGGCGGAGAGCCGCGCGAGCGCCTCGGCCATCGGCAGATTCATGTTGCCCGGCGCCGTGATCGGCATCGCCGAGACTGATTCCAGGGTGGGAAACTTGCCGTCCCAGCCGAGCGGCCCATCCTGCCACGCGACGTTGATGACCGTCGGCGTGCGCAGGTCCATGTCGCCCTGCTGGCGTGTCGCCGCGCGGGCGCGCCCGTCAGCCCAGGCGAGATCGGGGATATGGCAGGTCGCGCAGGCGCGGGTGCGGTCGCCCGACAGGATCGGATCGAAGAACAGGCGACGACCGAGTTCAGCCTTGGCGGCCGAGTACGTGTTCGCGGCTGGAAACGGAATTTCGGCCGGCGGGCGATAGCTGTCGCGCCAGCCCGCACGGCGCGGGTCGGAGCCGTCGCCCCCGACTCCGACGCCGACGAACCCGAGAATCGCCGCGACCGCGGCGCCGACCTTCCACGCCATCACCAACCTCACATGGCGTAACTAACCCATATTCGTTGATGACGGGTGAATCTCCTCATGAATATCCTGGCGTCGTGAAGTGGTATTGCATTCAAAGCGGGAGTACGGCCAAGCTTCCCGGGGACGTTGGAAAATGTCAGGCTATTCCAGCCGGACAGCAACGCTGTCACTCGCGCCCGTTGAATCAAGGACTGAGATGCGCGCGAAGCCGACGCCGCCCGGAAACCATTCGGTGCGGTGTCGCAGGGTCTGTGAGATAGGTTGTCCGTCGACCAGCCATGTCAGCGGCGGCACACCGCCCTGCGCCTTGAGGGCGAGCCCAGGGATACCGGCTTCCCGCGCGCCGTCCCCTCCGGCCGTCGCCAGGCCGAGGTCGATCCGCGCCCCGTCCGGCGGATAGGCGATCCGCAGAGTCGGCCCTCGCGGGTCGGCGGCCTCCCGGCCGAGGCGGCGGAGCGGCGGCGGCAGGCCGCCGGCCCCGGGCGCGAGGACGCCCGCGGGACGGGGGACGGGCTCGGGCTCGGTGCCAAGGCGCGCGAAGGCATCGAACAGGATCGGGGCCGCGACGATCCGGCCGACGAGGCCCGGAACGGCAGCCCCATCCGGCCGCCCGGCCCAGACCACCACGGTCCAGCGACGATCAAAGCCGGCCGCCCAGGCGTCGCGGTAGCCGTAGGACGTCCCCGTCTTGTAGGCGATCCGGTTCGGGAGGGCGTTCTCCGGCGGCGGGGTCCCCCGCAGGATGTCGGCGATGTACCAGGCCGCGACCGGCCCGGTGATCTGGTGCCCGGGTCCGGTCGCCGTCGCCTCGGCCCGGCGCTGAAGCTCGGGCAACGTTCCGCCGCGGGCGAGCCCGGCATAGAGGCGGGCGAGATCCGTGAGCGTGATCCCGAGGCCGCCCAGCGCCACCGGCAGGCCGGGTGCGGCCTCCCGTGGCAGCTGGATCCCGGCGCCGGCCGCCCGCAGCCGCGCGATGAACCGGGCCGGGCCGACCGCCTCCATCAGTTCGACCGCGGGGACGTTGAGCGACAGCTGCAGGGCCCGCCGGGCCGTGACCGTGCCCTGGAAGGTGAGGTCGAAATTCTCCGGTGCGTAGCTCGCCGAGAAGCGCGTGGGCCGATCCTCCACCAGCGTTTCGGGATGTGCCAGCCCGTCCTCGAACGCCATGGCGTAGACGAACGGTTTGAGCGCGGAGCCGGGGGAGCGGACCGCCAGGGTCATGTCGATGGCGCCGCGCCGGGTCGGATCGAGGTAGCCGGCGCTGCCCACCTGGGCGAGGACGCGCCCGTCCCGATTGTCGAGGACGAGGATCGCAGCCGAGAGGTCCGGGCCGGCCGCGGCGGCACGCTCCGCCGCAAGCGCCTCCAGCCGCTCCTGCAGGCGCGCGTCGATGGCGAGGCGGATCACGGGCGCGGCCGGGTCCGCCGCCACCGCCTCCTCGGCGGCGTGGGCCGCCAGCATCGGGAAGGGCTTGCGTCCGGTCGGTACGGGCTCCGCCTTGGCGGCCTCCGCCTCGGCGGCCGTGAGGACGCCCCGGGCGCGGGCGATGTCGAGCACACGATCGCGGGCGGCGCGGGCGCGGTCCGGGAACCGGTCCGGCCGGCGGGCCTCCGGCGATTGCGGCAGGGCCACGAGGAGCGCGGCCTGCGCCGCTGTCAATCGGGCGGGCTCGCGCCCGAAATACGCCAAGCTCGCCGCCCGCACGCCTTCGAGCGGGCCGCCATAGGGGGCGAGCGCGAGGTAAAGATCGAGCATCCCGGTCTTGCCGAGCGTTCGCTCGAGCGCCACGGCGCGCACCATCTGCCGGAGCTTGGCATCGAGGGAGCGTTCACGTCGCGGCTCGATCAGGCGGGCCACCTGCATCGACAGGGTCGACCCGCCCGAGATGATGCGCCCCCGCACCAGCCATTGCCCTGCGGCGCGCAGCAGCGCGGCCGGGTCGATGCCAGGGTGGTTGGCGAAGCGGCGGTCCTCGTAGGCGAGCAGCATCGCCTGGAAGCGCGGATCGACCGCATCCTGGGTGATCGGCAAGCGCCAGCGCCCATCCGCGGTCGCGAAGGGGCGCAGCAGCGTCCCGGATCGGTCGAGCACGACCACCGAGCGCGCCGACGCCCCCGCGAGCTCCAGGGGCGGCAGAGACGCGACGTAGAGCCAGACCGCACCGATGCCGACGATCAGCGTTCCCAGAGCAGAGCCCGCTGCCGCGCGGCCGAGCCGAGGAGCGGGGCGCCGGGTCCGGCGCGCTGTTCGATGGGAATCGGGCCTGACCTGCGGCACATATCCTCCGGGGTCGGGACCCGCCACAGGCACAGGATTCCCCCTTCCGGCACGCCGGACAAGTCCCGCCCCAAAGCCGCTGCGGCCTACGCCCTCCCGATGCTGCGCCGATCGGCGAAAGCGGGTCTGTCCGAACGATCCACCCGGATCGGGAACGGCACGACGTTGGAGGCCGGCTGCGTCGCTTCCGTCGTCACCGGCGCAGCCGTGCCGGCCTTACCGGACCTCGTCCAGCGCCCGATCCTCTTGAAGTAGGCCCGCCGGGCCAGCCAAGCCGGAATTTGCCTGTCCTTCGACATGATCTGCCCCTCCAGATGCGATCCGCGATGACGACATTCAGCCCCAGGACCCGATCGTGTGGTGGATCGAATCAGGACTGCATTCGTGATACGAATTGATACCAGGAGTTGTTGCATCCCCCGTTTGGGTGATGCGCCATCGGCAATGGGGCCGATGCCGTGTCGGGGCCGGAAAGCCGTCAGGCGGCGGCGGATTCCTTCGCTCTGTCAAGTGCCAGCTTGGTGACGGCCACCTGGTCGATCTTGCCGGTGCCGAGCATCGGGATTGCCTCGAGGACTACGACTTCCGCGGGAATCGCGACGTCGGAGGCGCCGCGGTCCTTCGCGAAGCTCTGGTAGGCGGAGCGCGTCGCGTCCTTCGCCTGCGTGAACAGGATCAGGCGCTCGCCCTTGCGCGCATCCGGCACCGCCGCGACCGCGCTCAGGCGGTCGGGCCAGAGTTCGGCGGCCAGCGCCTCGATGCCGGCGAGCGAGACCATCTCGCCTGCGATCTTGGCGAATCGCTTGGCCCGGCCCTTGATCGTGACGAAGCCCATCGCGTCGATCGCCACGATGTCGCCGGTGTCGTGCCAGCCCCCGGGCGGCGGTTCCAGCACGCCCGGCTTCTCGGCGCGCAGGTAGCCCAGCATGATGTTGGGTCCCTTCACGGAGAGGCGCCCGCCGTCGTCGATGCCCGGCACCGGCTCCAGCCGCGTCTCGATGCCCGGCAGGATCCGCCCGACCGTGCCGAATCGGTTGAACATCGGCGTGTTGAGCGCCACCACCGGCCCGCACTCGGTGACGCCGTAGCCCTCCAGGATGCGCAGGCCGAACTTTTCCGCCCAAGTCTTCCGGGTGGTCTCCTTCACGGCTTCGGCGCCGGCCACGACGTAGCGCAGCGAGCGCAGGTCGTAGGAATGGGCCGACCGGGCATAGCCCGTCAGGAACGTGTCGGTGCCGAACAGCACGGTGCTGTTCGAGCCGTAGATCAGCTCCGGCACGATCCGGTAGTGAAGCGGCGACGGGTAGAGATAGACCGGCACCCCCGAGACCAGGGGCAGGACCAGCCCGGCCGTGAGGCCGAAGGCGTGGAACACCGGCAGGACGTTGAACACCTTGTCCATCGGCCCGAAATCAATCCGGGCTGCCACTTGGGCCACGTTGGCGAGCATGCAGCGATTGGCCAGCACGACGCCCTTCGGCGTACCCTCGCTGCCCGATGTGAACAGCACCGCCCCCGGATCCTCGCCGCGGCGCGCCACGAGCGGACGGCGGGGCGCAAGGAAGCCACGGATCTTGTCCCCGGTCGTGATGCCGGCCCGCACGTCCTCCAGATAGATCAGCTCGACCGAGCCACGGATCGCCTCGATCAGCGGTCCGAGCCGCCCCTTCTCGATGAAGGCCCGCGAGGTCAGGATCTTACTCACCTCCGCCGCCCGGCAGGCCGACAGGACGTTGGCCGCTCCGGCGGAAAAGTTGATCATCGCCGGCACCCGGCCCGCGGAGGCGAGCGCGAACAGCGTCACCGCGGCGCCGTTGGCGTTCGGCAGCATCACACCGATCCGGCCGCCCAAAGGCGCCAGCGGCATGAGCTTGCGGCCCAGGATGTTGGCGCCCATCACGAGCCGGCCGTAGGTCAGCCGACCGCCGACCGGATCCTCCAGGGCGTTGCGACGCCAGCCGTGGAGGTCGCCCGCCTCGATCAAGGCCGCCATCAGACCGCGGTCGATATCGGCGGTGCGGAACACGAGGTCCGACATGATCCCGTAGAGGGCGGCGCCGGCCGCCTGCCGCCGCGCCTTGCCCCTGAGGGCGGGATCGACGGTCAGCCGCACCGGCGGCATCACCGTCACGATCACCTTCGGCCACCAAGTGCGGCTGACCTGCCGGCGCGACAGGCGCGAGAAGATCGTGCGCTCCAGCCCGTCGATCTTCACGGGCACCACCATCGCGCCGGACTTGTCGGCGATCAGCCCGGCGCCGTCATAGACCTTCATCAGGCTGCCGGTGACGGTGAGCCGGCCCTCGGGGAAGATGATCAGGGTCTCGCCGCCCTTCACGGCGTTGATCAGGGTGCGCGTCGCCAGCGGGCGCGTCGGGTCGAGCGGCATCGCCTTGGTGACGCGCAGGAACGGCCGTACCCACCAGCGCTGCGCGATCCCGCTGTCGACGGCGAAGACCGGCTCCTGATCGAGGAGCGACAGGGCGAGCGGCGCATCGAGGAACGAGACGTGGTTGAGCGCCACGATGGCGTTCGGCCCGGCCGCCGCGAGGTTGTCGAAGCCGCGCACCTCCAGGCGGTAGAAGGCCCGGAACAGGATCGACAGGGCGTCGCGGAACGGGCTGGTCGGCAGGGTCGCGAACACGATCGCGCCGACGATCAGGTTCAGCACCGCGACGACGGCGAGCAGGCTTGCGATCGAGAGGCCCGCTCCCTGGAGCGCGGCGAGCGCCAGGGTCCCGGCCACCATGAAGGCCGCCGTCATGACGTTGACCGCGCCGATGATCCGCGCCCGCATCGCCTTCTCGGCCCAGGCCTGCACGGCCGCGAAGGACGGGACGATGTAGAGCCCGCCGGACATCGCGAGGCCCAGGAAGTCGATGGCGGTGCGCAGGCCATGGCCGGTCGCCAGGACATCGAAGGGGCCGATCGCCTCCGTCGGGGGGGCCGGCAGGTGGCCGACGGTCCAGGCGAGGTCGAGGCCGAACAGGCCCATCAGCACGGCGCCGACCGGCGTCGGTAGGAGCACGATCCGGCCGCTCGCCAGCCAGGATGCGAGTCCCGAGCCCACCGCGATACCGATGGAAAATAGCGCGAGCAGCAGCGTGATCACGGTCTCGGTGCCATTGAAGGCGCCGCGCACCAGCACCGGCAGGAGCGAAAGCACCACCACGCCGACCAGCCAGAACCAGCTCACGATCAGCGAGCCGCGCCACAGGCGCGTGTCGGCCCAGAGGTCGCGCAGAAGGGAGGCAGTGGAGCGCGCGACGTTCGGATCGACCCGCAGGTCCGGAGCCCCCTCCCCGGTCGCTGGGATCATCCGGGCCGAGAGCCAGCACAGGACGGCGAAGCCCATCACCAAAGCGCCGAACAAGACGCCCGACCCGCCCATTGCCGAGGCCGCCCCGGCCGCGATGGTGCCGAGCAGGATCGCCAGGAAGGTCGCGGCCTCGACGAGCGCATTGCCGGCGGGCAGTTCCTCGCGGCGCAGGTGGTCCGGCAGGATGCCGTACTTGATCGGGCCGAACAGGGCCGCGATCGTCCCGAACAGGCCCAGCGCCACGAACAGCACCGGCACCGAATGGAGCAGGAAGCCCAGCACCGCGGTGCCGGCCGCGAAGATCTCGGCGAACTTAAGTCGCCGCGCCATCAGAGCTTTGTCGTAGCGGTCGGCCCATTGGCCGCCGAGCCCGGACAGGATGAAGAACGGCCCGATGAACACGGCGCTCGCCAGCGTCACCAGGACGCCAGCATGGGCGTCAGCCTCACCGCCGATCCCGAACAGGATCAGGAAGGCGAGCGCGTTCTTCAGGAAATTGTCGTTGAACGCCGAGAAGAATTGGCACCAGAACAGCGGCGCGAAGCGCCGCGCAGTCATCAGGGTACGGAACATGGCGATCTCTCGTTCCGAACCTGACTGGCCTACCCGATACGGTCAGGTCAAATCGGCGTGCGGACAACGCACAGCGATTACGGCCACGGGGAACCCTCGCCGTGTGGACCCGCACCGTTGCGCGGCGGGGTGAGATACCCCTGACATCGGCGTTCAGACCTTCCGGACCACCCGGCCGTGACGCCCCAAGATCCTGGCGTGCCGGACAATCAATCCGCGCAGGGAGGCACCGAATTCATAGGACCACGCGATGTACGTCGCGATCACCGAGATCGCGAACAGCGCGGCGCCCACTGCGCAGACTGGCAGGAGCAGCAGGAAGGTCAGCACCATTCCGACCGCCGTCCGCTCCGCGAGCGAGGCTTGCGGCCAGGGATCAATCGGAAGGGAGATGTGTCGTCCGGAGCGCATGACTTCGACCCTCGATGGTTCGGCATGACGCAACACAGCCGGTTAACAGCGGCGGGACGCGGTTGTTGCGCCGCGGAACGCGGAATCGAGACCCCCCGTGACGTTCCGGCCCGATGCCGCGGCGCAACCGACTGCTCCCAACCGGGTTGCCGTTCGAATTTGAAGCGGCAGTGAGGTGGATATGGCGCGGGTTGCGGTCGTGACCGGGGGTACGGCCGGCATCGGGCTGGCGACGGCGCACGCGCTGGCCGAACGGGGCTGGTCGGTGGCGGTGATCGCGCGCGAGCAGAACCGCCTCTCCTCGGTTGAACGGGCGCTGGCGGCCTACGGCCAGCCGGTGCTGGCGATCAGCGCCGACGTCGCCGATTCAAAGGCCGTCGACGCCGCCGCCGAGCGCGTGGAGCGGGAACTCGGACCGATCCGCGCCTGGGTGAACAACGCCATGTCGACCGTGGTGAACCCGGCCGACCAGATCACCCCGGACGAGTATCGGCGGGTGACCGAGACCACCTATCTCAGCCAGGTCTACGGCACGCTTGCTGCCCTGCGCTTCATGAAGCGGCGCAACCGGGGCGCGATCATCCAGGTCTCGTCCGGCCTCGCGGTCCGGGCCGCGCCGTTGCAGGCACCGTATTGCGCGGCCAAGTTCGCGGTCTCGGGCTTCACCGACGCTCTGCGCTGCGAGTTGCTCCACGACCGGGTGAATGTCAGCCTCAGCGTCATCTACCTGCCGGCCGTGAACACGCCGCAGTTCAACTGGGCCCGCAACCGGACTGGGCACCGGCAATACGCACCGGATCCGGTCTTCGACCCGCGGCTCTGCGCCGAGGCGATTGCGTACGCTGTCGAGCACCCGCGCCGGGAGGTCTGGGTCGGGCGCTCGTCGATGATGATGGCGGCCGCGCAGGCCCTGGCTCCCGCGCTCGCCGACCGCAAGGCTGCCTCCATGTGGCCGGCCCAGCTCTCGGACGAGACCATCCCTGAGATGAAGGGGAACCTGTTCGAACCTGTGCCAGGTCCGGTCGGGATCGATGGCCGGTTCTCCGGGCGGACCAAGGCGAGCCGGGCTGAGTTCGTCACGAGCCGCACCCGCGATCTCGTGGTCGGCGGCCTCGCCGGGCTGGCGCTGATCGGCCTCGCCGGCACCGTCAACGCGGCCCGCTCGGCGCGCCGGCTGCCGGACCGGACGTGATGGCTGCGCCCGCGCGTATCGCCTGCTACACCCGTTCCGGTTGATAAGTTTGCCCCCGTCTTTGCGAGCGGAGCGAAGCAATCCAGGCGCGCCACGTTGACCAAGGTCGCGCTGCTCTGGCTCGCTCCGCTCACGATGATGGAAAGAGCCCTTTCAAACGGGACCGTCTTTCACGCCCCGCCCCGAGGAACGTCCGAAGAATGCCCGGCTATCTGCCCTTCGCGGGCGCCCTGAAGCTGCCCGCCTATACCTGTGACAATTGCGGGTTCTGGCAGCGCCATTTCGAGACGCCAGCCGCCTGTCCGATGTGCCTCGACGCCCGCCACGTCGTGCCGCAGGACGGCTGGCGCTTCCGCACGGCCCGGGAGGCGCAGGACGCCTTCCCGTGCCACTGGCAGGAGCTGGAGTCGGGCGTCTGGCGGTTCTGGAACGAGCCGGTCTCGGGCATCGGCCCGTCCGGCTACCTGATCCAGACCGAGCACGGGAATATGGGGTTCGAGGCCTGCCCGGTCTTCAGCGAGGCCGCCCTCGACCAGATCGCGCGGCTCGGCGGCATGGCGGTGCTCTCAGCCTCGCACCCCCATTCCTACGGCGCGCTGACGCAGCTTCAGGACCGATTCGACCCGGAGCTCTGCCTGCCCGCCGCCGACTTCACGTGGAGCGCGGCGCTGCAGGTGAGCTGGCCCTACGACGATTTCCTGGAGCCGCTGCCGGGACTGGAGCTGCACCGCACCGCGGGCCATTTCGACGGCCACGCGATCCTGTACGATCGTGCGCGAAAAATCTGCTTCTGCGGCGACGCGCTGAAGTTCGAGCTCGATCCGGCGGATTTCCGCCGCGCCACCACGATCTCGGCCCATAAGGCGTTCGTGCGCGGCGTGCCGCTCACCCCGAGCGAGCTGCGGCGCTACCGCGACGTGTTCGAGCGCCTCGATTTCGTGCAGACTTGGACGCCGTTCGAGCCGGCGGCCAATTGCGGCCGGCCGGAGGTGCTGGCGCTCCTCGATCAGCTGTTGAGCGGACGGTCGCACGCCGCTCCGGTGCCGCTTGAGAGCCTGCACGCTCAGGGCCGGTAGAGCGGGTCGTTCTCCAGGCGGATCGGCTCGCCGTGCGGCGTCGCCTCGGCGGCGCGCTGGAACGCTTCCGTGCGTGCTGCGACGCTCTCAGGCCACGCCACGCCGCGCTCGGCCAGGATCCCCTCGAGCGTCGTCAGCCACGCGCCGTAATCGGCGGCGCGCTCGGGGGCGTCCTTGGGGCGGATCCCCTGGCCGAGGCGCTCTGCCCATTCCGACCACGTGAACAATCCGGCCTCGCGCAGGCTCACCACCATGGCGAAGACCTGGGCCTCCCAAGGCGCTGCGAACGGGCTCGGCGACGGCGCGGTCACGCGGGTTCCAGATAGGGTTCGAAGGCCGCCACCGTGACGGTGCCGCCGGGATCGCCGCTCTCGCCCCACAGCTCCTGTGCGGTGAACGCGACCGTGTAGAGCCAGACCGGGTTCTCGCCGGCCTGATAGGCGTTGGTGTCGGGAAAGACGAACGCCCCGTCGATCCGCACGATCCGTCCGCGCTTGCCGCGGACGTAGCGCGGCAGCCGCGTGTGGGTGGTCGGGTGGATGTTGCGGGCCACGACCGTGTCGCCGAGCGCGAAGCGGGCGGGGGCGTCGGTCGCCCGGCTGCTGGGGAAGCCGGCCCGGAAGCGGTCCTCCAGGCCGTCGCGCGCCAGGGTTCGCACCACGGGCTTGGCCGGCTCCGCGGCCCGGCCGGATTCCATCTCCGCAGGCGTCGCCAGCCCCGTGGCGGCGACCTGCTTCTCCAGAGCCTTGAGCCAGATTTCGTAGTAGCTCGACGCGAGATATTCGGCCGGCGGCAGCGATTCACGGGCGGCGCGGCTGCCGTCGAGATTCCAGGCGCCGGTGTAGCCCATGGCAAGCGCCATCGCGAAGACGCGCCGCTCCCAGTCTGCGTGGAACACCGGCTCGTCGGGCTCCGGCACGACCGGCCCGAAGCCGTGCGCGCCACCGAGATCCTGAGCGCCGTTCATACCGGCATCTCCACGGGTTCGACCGGGAGCGCCTTGGGCAGCCCGGTGCCGATCATAGAATCGCGCGTGACGAGGGCGGCCAGAGCCTCTTCGGAGAAGCCCTCGGTGCCCGCAGGCCGCATCGGCAGCACCATGTAGCGGGTCTCGGCGGTCGAATCCCAGACCGTGATGCCGGTGGTCTCCGGAAGCGTCACCCCGAATTCGGCCAGCACGCCGCGTGGGTCGATCACCGCCCGGGCCCGGTAAGGCGGCGCCTTGTACCAGACCGGCGGCAGGCCGAGCACAGGCCAGGGATAGCAGGAGCAGAGGGTGCAGACGACGAGGTTGTGGGTCTCGGGCGTGTTCTCGACGACCACCATGTGTTCGCCGCCCCGCCCGCCGATGTCGAGCTCGGCGATGGCCGGTGTCGCGTCGGCGAGGAGCCGGGCCCGGAATGCGGGATCGAGCCAGGCACGGGCCACCACCCGGGCGCCCGCATGCGGGCCGACCTTGGTCTCGTAGAGCTCCACCAAGGCATCGAGGGACGCCGGGTCGACATAGCCCTTCTCGGTGAGCAAGGATTCGAGCGCCCGCACCCGCGCCTCAATGGGCGAGAGTTCGCTGCCGTGATGCGCGTGATCATGATCCGCGTGGTGGTCGCTCATCCCGCTCTCCTCACCCGACACAGTCTGCCCGGTTGAGCGCGTCGCCGCTAGAGCGCTCGCCCCATCGCAGCGCGGAGCTACGGATCTCGGTTGTTACGGATGGGTTGCCCATACTGCCCAATACAATCGGGAGCGTTTGGCATCGGTTCATATTCCGGGCTGTACGGAGGTTAGAGAGGTTCCAGTATACCAAAGCCCCAGGGTCAGGTGGGTTCATGAACGAAGACGTTGCGAAGCCGGTGGGGGAGGATGGGAGCGACCGGGATGCCGGCGGCTACGCCACGGCCATCGGCCAGCACCTCGCCCTGCCGATCCGGGACTATTTCACGCTCGTTGAGCAGGAGCCTTTGCCGGCGCAGCTCCAGGATCTGGTTGCGCGGTTCGAGGCCGCCGTCACCGCCTGCGGCCAGAAGGTGGCCTTCGACTTCCGGGGTGACATCATCAAGGCGCTGCCGGCGCTCCGCACCTTCGCCCTGTCCCTGGCCGGGGACGTCAGCCGGGCCGACGATCTGGTCCAAGAGACCTTCGTCAAGGCTTGGGCCAACCAGGAACGGTTCCGCCCCGGCACTAACTTCACCGCGTGGCTGTTCACGATCTTGCGGAACCAGTTTTACTCCGAGTTGCGCAAGACCCGACGGGAAGTCGAGGATGTCGACGGTACCCATGCGGGCCAGTTGACCAGCCTTGCCGACCAGGAAGACGCTAGCACTCTCAAGGTCGTGTGTGCGCGTCTCGAAGGTCTGCCGGCGGCACAGCGTCAGGCACTGCTGCTCGTCGGCGCAGAGGGCCACACCTACGAGGAGGCGGCGAGCAAGCTCGGCTGCCAGGTCGGCACCGTGAAGAGCCGGGTCAGCCGGGCCCGGTCGTCGCTGCTCGGCACCCTCGGCGTGGTCGTGGCAGGACAGGCCCCAGCGGCCTAGGAAGATCCACGTCGCCCGCTTTCCGCGGGAGAGGGAGAGATGTGGGGCCGCTCGGGCCCAATCTTCGATCCTGTTCTCCAACGGATACAGGTCGATCCGGAAACCCTCCCGGGATAGGGGGGGCGCCCTGTCGCCAGCGTCAGCATCCCACCCGTCTGCGTGACCATCGTGAGTGCCGCCCCGCACGGACATTCACGATAAAGTCCGCCACTGAGATGACGGACAGTCGTCGTCCAGTATGATCGGATCCGATCATCGATTCGGATGTGGGCATGGACGGGTCATCGCGGAACAACCAACCCGTCGCCCAATGGTGCGCGGCGCACCCTGCCCTTCTCGCCTTGGGCTTATGCCTCTTCGGCCTCGCCAGCGTGGCGGGAGTATGGTGGATCGGAATCCTCTCGGACGCCACAGCCAGCGTGATCGGATTCCTCTATGTGGCTGCTTATGCGGCCTTCGTGAAGATCTATTTTCGCGTGGACTATGTCATCAATAGTGTTCGCCTCACCTGGTGGTGCCTCGCGTCGGTCTGGGGCTTGTTCAATCGGTGATGCGCAGTTTGGCTGCGCGCCTCACAGGGCCGGCCGGCGCAGGTGCCAGTCGGTGGCCTGCTGGTAGGCCTGCCCGATGCGGAGCGCCGTCGCCTCGTCGTAGCCGCGGCAGACGATCTGGAGCGAGAGCGGAAGCCCGTCGGCGGTGAAGCCGTTCGGCAGCGCCAGGGCGCAGAGATCGAGCAGGTTGCCGAACCGCGTGAAGCGCGAGGGCAGATGCGCCTCGTCGACCGCGGCCAGCGGCACGGCGGCGGATTCCGTCGTCGGCGTGAGCAGGGCGTCGATTCCCGCCGTCGCCTCGGCATAGGCCTGCTTCATCGCAGCGCGACGATGGAGCGTGCCGAGATAATCCTGGGCTGAGACTTTGGCGCCGGCCAGGATCCGCGCCCGCACGGCGTCGCCGAGCTGTGCGGAGGGGTCCTCGGCCAGCGTCCCGTTGAAGAAATAGGCTTCGGCGTTGGTGATCGCGCTCATCGCCACGCAGTCGCTGAACCGGAACGGCAGGGCCACGTCCACGATCTCAGCCCCCAACCCGGCGAGGCGTTCGAGGGCGTCGTCGTAGGCCGCCAGCATGTCGGGGGCGACGCCCTCCCGCTCGATGGCCGGCATGCGGCCGAGGCGCAGGCCGCGCACCCCGCGGTCGAGCGTGGGCCAGGGCGAGTCCGGCTGGATACCGCGGGTGGTCGGGTCCAGCGGATCGGGGCCGGAGATCGCCTCGTAGAGGAGCGCCGCGTCCTCCACCGTGCGGGCGAGCGGGCCTGGCGAATCGAGCGTCGTCGAGAGCGGCACGATTCCCCAGGTCGAGACGCGCCCGACCGTCACCTTGAGCCCCGTCAGCCCGCAGAAGGAGGATGGCAGCCGCACGGAGCCGCCGGTATCGGTGCCGATCCCCCAGGGCGCCATCCGGGCCGCCACGGCGACGCCGGTGCCGCTGCTGGACCCACCGGGGGTGCGCGGAACCTCCGCATCCCAGGGGTTCCAGGGTGTGCCGAGATGCTGGTTGGTGCCCCAGCCGCCATAAGCGAACTCCACCGTATGGGTCTTGCCCAGCACGATCATGCCCTGCGCGATCAGGCGCCGGGCGACGGTCGCGGTCCGCTCGGCCCGCCTCGTGCGGTGGGCGGCCGAGCCGCCCATGGTGATCCGGCCCTCCAGATCGATCAGGTCCTTGAGCACCACCGGCACGCCGTGGAGCGGACCGACAGCGTGGCCCGACCGGATCGCCCTATCCGCCCCTTCGGCAGCGAGGCGCGCATCGGCGGAGAACACCTCCGTGAAGGCCTGAAGCTTCGGCTCCAGCTGCGTGATGCGCCCGAGCAGCGCGTCGACCGCATCGACCGGCGAGAGGCTCCGCGCGCGGATCGCCCGGGCGAGTTCGGCCGCGGAGGCGTGAACGGGATCGATATCGGACATCGGATTACTGCACGCTGACGAGGGTGAGGTCGACGAACCAGGATTGCGGCGAGACGAAGCCATGGATCTTCTTCGACATCCCGCGCGGGTTCAGGTCGTGGACGACGAACAGCCACGGCGGATTGTCCACGAGGCGCTCGTGGGCGATCGTGGTCTGCGCGTCGACAACCTTGGCGTCGGTGGTCTCGGCGAGCGCCTTGAGGGCGGCGTCGAACGGGTCGTCCTTCCAGTTGGGGAAGTTGAAGCCGGCCGGCGGGAAGCGGTCGCTTCCGAAGTAGCGCGCCATCACGGCGGCGTCCGAGGAGGGCGAGGAGACGTTCAGCGCCATTGAGCCCTGCAGGCTCTGCGCATCCGGCAGTGCGCGGCTCGAATTGAGCAGCACCTGCCACTCGACCACGTTGAAGCTCAGATCAACGTTGCAAGCCTGCTTCAGGTTCTCCTGCAGGTATTCGTTCATCGGCATCGGCAGCATCTGGCCCGAGCCGGAAGAAGAGATCATCACCTTGAGCTTCAACGGCTTGGCGTCGGTGAAGCCTGCCTCGGCCAGCAGCGCCTTCCCCTTGGCGGCGTCGAACGTGTAGCGGTTCTTCGGGGACCCGAAATTCGGGTCCTTGTCGTTGAGCCAGCCGGAGGCCGGCTCGGCCGTGCCGTTCAGCAACTCCACGATGCCGGCGCGGTCGACGCAGTAGTTCAGCGCCTGCCGGACGCGGACATCCTTCAGCGGGCTGTCCTTCGCGCCCATGTTGTAGATGTATGGCCAGACATGCGGGTATGAGCCCGTGGTGATGGTGAAGCCCGCCTGCTTCAGGGATGGGATCGCGTCGGGGGCAGGCACCTCGATCCAGTCGACCTGGCCGGACCGGAGCGCCGCCACCCGGGCATTGGCCTCCGGGATCGGCAGCAGCCGGACCTTGTCGACCTTGGCCATCCGGTTCGGGTCCCAGTAGCCCTCGAACTTGGCGAGATCGACCGCCTCCCGCGGGGCGACGCGGGTGATCTTGAACGGCCCGGTCCCGGCCGCCGGCAGCGTGGCGACCTTGTTCCAGTCGTGCCCCGCCTTCTCGAAGGAGGCCGGCGAGGTGAACAGCAGGTAGACCACCATGTAGGGGAAGTACGACGCCACCTGCGTGGTGGTGATCTGGACCGTCGCGTCATCGATCTTCTTGTAGCTGCCGACCAGCGGCGCCCGGGCCCGGGAGATGCCGGCGCCCTGCGGCTCGAATTGCGAACTGTCGTTCTTGAAGTAGCGGTCGAGGTTCCAGATCACCGCGTCGGCGTTGAACGGGGTGCCGTCATGGAACTTGACGCCCTGGCGCAGGTGGAAGGTCCAGACCGTCTTGTCGTTCGGATCCTGCTCCCAGCGCTCGGCGAGCGCGGGAATGACGCCGGCGAGCTTGGTGGTGCTCTTCAGATCCCACTGCACCAGCCCCTCGAAGATCGGGTAACCGAGGAAGCGCATCCCCTCGAAGCCGTTATTGGGCATCCCCGTCGTGGTGGGGATGTCGGAGGCCGTCATGGCGATGCGCAGCACGCTCTCGGCGCTGGCAGGCCCCGCCAGGACGACGGGTCCGGTCAAGGCAACGGAGCCAGCCAGGGCGGCAGCAATCAGGCGGCGCATTTTCATCGGATCCCACGCGTGGAAGGTGCGGCTCGCCCCCGGCAAGTCCCGCGCCAGACGGGGCCATCATGCCCGCATCCGGCGAAGGGACAATGTCACCGGCCGCCCCTTGCGCTCGGCCGCGGCGGCGTCACGATAATACAGAATCCATGGTGCCGCCGAGGCCGCCAGTGAGAGGGGAGACACCCGTGAGCGATGGGATGCCGGACGCCATGAACGGGGCCGAGAGCCTGGTCCGAACCCTCGTGGAGGGTGGTGTGGAGGTCTGCTTCACCAATCCCGGCACCTCCGAGATGCATTTCGTGGCCGCCCTGGACCGGGTCGAGGGCATGCGCTGCGTGCTGTTCCTGTTCGAGGGCGGAGCGACCGGCGCGGCGGACGGCTACGCCCGCATGGCCGACAAGCCGGCCTCGACCCTGCTCCACCTGGGCCCGGGCCTCGCGAACGGGCTGGCCAACCTGCACAACGCCAAGAAGGCGCGCACCCCGGTCGTCAACATCGTCGGCGAGCACGCGACCTATCACCGGGAATACAACGCGCCGCTGACCTCCGATATTGAGGGGCTGGCCCGGCCGATGTCGTCCTGGGTGCGCACTGGGATGAGCGCGGACGAGATCGGCCCGGACGGCGCCGCCGCGATCGCGGCCGCCCGCACCGCGCCCGGTCAGGTCGCGACCCTGATCCTGCCCGCCAACACCGCCTGGGATCCCGGCACAGGGCCGGCGCCGGTGCCGGCGATCCCCGAACGCGCGAAGGCCGGCGACGATGCGATCGCGGCGGCGGTGAAGGCCCTGCAGAGCGGCGAGAAGGTGCTCCTGCACCTCGGCGACCGGGCGGTGCGGAACGAAGGCCGGGTCATCGCCGACCGGATCGCCCGCAAGACCGGCGCGCAGCTGATGGCGATGACGTCGAATGCCCGGATCGACCGCGGCGCCGGCACCGTGCCGATCGAGCGCCTGCCCTACCCGATCGACCAGGGTATCGCGGCCTTGAAGGATTTCCGCCACATCATCCTGATCGGCGCGACCCCGCCGGTGGGGTTCTTCGCCTATCCCGGCAAGCCGAGCCTGCTCGCCCCCGAGGGCTCATCCACCATCACGCTGGCCACCCCCGAGGAGGATCAGATCGACGCCCTGGAGCGGCTGGCCGAGGCCGTCGGCGCCCCGCGCGCCGAGCCGATCGCCACCGCGCCGCGGCCGACGCTCCCGACCTCTGGCCCCCTCGATCAGGACACGATCGGGCAGGTGTTGGGCGCCCTGATCCCGGAAGGCGCGGTGATCTGCGACGAGTCGATCACCACCGGCCGCAACTTCTTTGCGCTGACCCGGGACGCCGCGCCTCACACGTGGCTCCAGCTCAGCGGCGGCTCCATTGGCCTCGGCATTCCGATGGCGACCGGCGCGGCCGTGGCCTGCCCCGATCGCAAGGTCATCAACCTCCAGGCCGACGGCAGCGGGCTCTACACCGTGCAGGCGCTCTGGACTCAGGCCCGCGAGCGCCTCGACGTGGTGACGCTGGTCTGGTCGAACCGCTCCTACGCGATCCTGCGGGCGGAGCTGACCAATGTCGGCGCCCACAATCCCGGTCCCAAGGCGCTCGGCATGCTGAGCCTCGACGATCCAGCGGTCGATTGGGTGAGCCTTGCCAGGGGATTTGGCGTGGAGGGCCGGCGGGTCGAGACCCTCGCGGAGTTCATCGAGGCGTTCCAGCACGCGCTCGCCAACAAGGGTCCGCATCTCATCGAAGTCGCCCTGTGAGCGGGGCCACGTACGCCCTCCCCGGACTCGAGGGACCCGCCGAGATCCGGGTCGACCGCTGGGGGCTGGCGCATATCCGCGCCGGCTCGACGCTCGACGCCTTTCGGGCCCAGGGCTTCAACGCGGCGCGGGACCGGCTCTGGCAGCTCGACCTCTGGCGCAAGCGTGGCCTCGGCCTGCTGGCGGCGGATTTCGGGCCCGGCTACCTCGCCCAGGATCGCGCCGCCCGGCTGTTCCTCTATCGCGGCGACTTGGCGGCCGAATGGGCCGCCTATGGGCCGCAGGACACGCAGGCCATCGTCACGGCCTTCGTGGACGGGCTCAACGCCTACGTGGCGCTCACCGAGGCGCGGCCCGAGCTGCGACCGCCGGAATTCGCCCTCACCGATACGCGCCCGGCCCGCTGGCAGCCTGACGACGTGGTGCGCATCCGCAGCCATGGGCTCGTGCGCAACGTCCTCTCCGAGGTCGCCCGCGCCCGGGTGCTGGCCCGCGCCGAGTCCCGCGAGGCCGGGCTCACCGCGGACGACCTGCGCAAGCGGATCAGCCCGCCGCACGAGCCAGTTGTCCCGGACGGGCTCGACGCCGCCGACTGGCCGGACGATCTCCTCGACGCTTTTCGGTTGGCCACCGCGACGGTCGGGTTCCCGCCCGAGCGCCTTGCGGCAACCCGCGACGCGGCCTGGGCCTGGAGCAAGGTCGATGCGCATGGGGCCGTCACGCGGAGGGCTCGCGCCGCGCCGAAGGAACCGGCGGAGGGCTCGAACAACTGGGTGGTGGGCCCATCGCGCACCGACACTGGCCGCCCGATCCTGGCGAGCGACCCGCACCGGGTCTACCTGCAGCCGTCGCTCCGCTACGCCGTCCATCTCACCGCGCCGGGCCTCGACGTGATCGGGGCCGGCGAGCCGGCGCTGCCCGGCATCTCGATCGGTCATAACGGCCACGCCGCCTTCAGCCTGACCATCGCGCCGATGGATCAGGAGGACCTTTTTGTGTGTGAGACCGACCCGGCCAATTCCGACCGTTATCGGTATGGCGAAGGCTGGGAGCCGATCGAGCGCGTCGTAGAAAAGATCCCGGTGCGCGGCGGGGCGGACGAGACCGTGGTGCTCGGCTTCACCCGGCACGGGCCGGTGATCCGCGAAGTTGCTGGTCGCGCCTTCGCACTGCGCACCGTCTGGTCCGAGCCGGGTGCTGCCGCCTATCTTGGCAGCCTCGCCTATCTCGACGCCACCACCCCGGAGGCCTTCGGCGAGGCCCTGCGCCACTGGTCGGCGCCCTCCGTGAACCAGCTCTACGCCGACGCCACGGGGCGGATTGCGTGGTTCATGGCCGGCAAGGCGCCGGTGCGGCCGGCCCATGACGGGCTGCTGCCGGTGCCGGGCGACGGCCGCTACGACTGGGCGGGGTTCCACGATCCCGGTTCCCTGCCCCGCAGCCTCGATCCGGAGGTGGGCTGGCTCGCCACCGCCAACGAGATGAACCTGCCGCCGGATTTCCCGGCCGAGTCTCGGAAGGTCGGGTTCGAGTGGGCCGAGCCCTGGCGCGTCCGGCGCATCCGTGCGGTTCTTGGCGGCCAGACCCGGCACAGCCTGGACGACTCGCGGGCGCTCCAGGGTGACGCGTTTTCAGAGCCCGCCCTGCGGCTGACCGAACTGGTCCGGGCCATGCCGGCCGCGTCGGATCCCGATCTCGCCTCGGCCCAGGCCCTGATGGCATCGTTCGACGGGACGCTGGCCCCGGATTCCGCGGCGGCCACCCTCATCGAGGTGTTCTGGGTCCACCACCTGCGGCCGGCCCTGCTCAAGGCGCTCGTGCCCGACGCCGCTACCCGCCGCCTCCTGCCGCCCGGCGATACGCAGAGCCTGATCGAACGGCTTGAGGCCGGTCTCGACTCAGCGACGCGCAACGCGCTTCTGGTGGACGCGCTCGGCGCCGCGTTCCGGGATTGTCTGGAGCGGATGGGAGCGGACCCAATGGGACGGCTCGTGCCGGATGTAACGGCCTCCGTTGAGCAGCAACGCCCTGCTGCAGAAGCGCTTTTTCCCTCCCCGTTGCGGGGAGGGGCCAGGAGTGGGGGTGGTGTAGACGGCACCGCACCGCTCGATCCGGCACCACCCCCACCTCCGGCTCCTCCCCACAAGGGGGAGGAGAGAGCCCCGCGGCTCGGCGACCATGAATCCCCCGAAGGCTGGTCCTGGGGCCGCCTGCACCACGCCCTGTTCGCCCATCCCCTTACAGACCTGCGACCCGATCGAGCCTGGGATGTCGGCCCGCTGCCGGTTGGCGGGTCCGCGGCATCAGTCATGCACGCGGAGTACCGGACCGACACGTTCCGGCTCACCCACGGCGCCTCGTTCCGCATGATCGTGGACGTGGGGGACTGGGACCGATCGGTCTTCATCAACGTGCCGGGCCAGTCCGGGAACCCGGGCAGCCCGCACTACGCCGACCTGGCCCCGATCTGGGGCCGCCAGGACCATGTGCCGATGCTCTACGGCCGCGAGGCCGTGGACGCCGCCACCGAGACGATCATCACCTTGAGCCCCGCCTGACCGGGCGGCCGGGACGGAGTGGGACAGCACCTTGAAGATCTTCATCGCCGGCCTCGCCACCGAGACCAACACCTTCGCACCGCTGCCCACGGGCCGGGCGGCCTTCCACGCCGACTATGCCCGCCGGGACGGCACGCGGAACCCGCCGAGCCTCAGCAATATCGGCCTCAAGGCGTGGCGCGAGCTGGCCGAGGCCGACGGCCACGATGTGGTCGAGAGCCTCTCGACCTTCGCCCAGCCCGGCGGGATCACCCTGCGGGCCGTCTACGAGGAGTTGCGCGATACCCTTTTAGAAGATCTGAAGGCCGCCCTGCCGGTCGATGCGGTGCTGCTGTTCATGCACGGCGCCATGGTGGCCGAGGGCACTGACGATTGCGAGGGCGACACCCTGGAGCGCGTCCGCGCGCTCGTGGGGCCGGACGCGGTGATCGGCGTCGAACTCGACCTGCACTGCCACCTCACCGAGACGATGCGGCAGAGCGCCGACGTCATCGTGATCTACAAGGAATACCCGCACACCGACATCGTCGACCGTGCCCGAGACCTCTATCCGCTGGTGACGCGGACGGTCGCGAAGGAGATCCGGCCGGTGATGGCCTATGCCAATTGCCGGATCGTCAACATGTGGCGCACCAGCCGTGAGCCCGTCGCGGGCTTCGTGCGCCGGATGGAGTCGCTGGAGGGGAAGGACGGCATCCTGTCGGTCTCCTTCGGGCACGGCTTCCCCTGGGGCGACGTGGCCGATGTCGGTGCCAAGATGCTCGTCGTCGCCGATGGCGATGCCGGCAAGGCGCAGGCGCTCGCCGACGACCTAGCCGGCGCGGTTTGGGCGATGCGGGAGGCGGCGGCCAGCCACTGCGACACGATCGATGCCGCCATCGATGCGGCTTTGGCCTCCGACGACCCGCGCCCGATGGTGCTCGCCGACTTCGCCGACAATGCCGGCGCGGGTGCGCCCTCGGACAACACCGCGGTCCTGGCACGCCTCGCCGAGCGCGGTATCAAGGACGTCGCCCTCGGCCTGATCTGGGACCCCGGCGCGGTCGGGATCTGCCACGAGGCGGGACTCGGGGCGCGCTTCACGCTCCGGATCGGCGGCAAATGCGGTGTGACCTCGGGCGATCCCGTCGATCTGCGCGTTACCGTGCGCGGCCTCTCGGAGGACCACAGCCAGACGGGGCTGAGCGGCGGCCGGGCGCAGCTCGGCCCCGCCGCCTGGGTGGAGGCCGACGGGATCCACGTGGTGCTAACCCACAAGCGCCAGCAGGCCTTCGCGCCCGACGCTTTCACGGGGCTCGGGCTCTCCCTCGACGACAAGCGGATCGTCGTTGTGAAGTCGATGCAGCACTTCTACGCCGCCTTCGCGCCCATCGCGAGCGAGGTCCGCTACGTGGCCGCGCCCGGCGCGGTCCCGCCGGATTACGGCGCCATCCCCTACACGAAGCGCTCGGGCGCCTACTGGCCGCGAGTCGCCGATCCTTTCGCCGAGGAAGCCGCCCGATGATCCCGGACCTTCACCTCGACGCGGGCGAGATCCTCGCGACGCTGCGCCCCTGGGTCGAATGCGAGAGCCCGACCTATGACGCGGCCGCGGTCAACCGGATGATGGGGGTGGCCGCCCGGGACCTCGTCCTCCTGGGGGCGCGGGTCGAGACCATCCCCGGGCGGATGGGCCTCAGCGATTGCGTGCGTGCGCGCTTCGCGCATCCGCGGCGGGACGAGCCGGGGATCCTGATCCTCGGCCATCTCGACACCGTCCACCCGGTGGGCACGCTCGGTGCCCTGCCCTGGCGGATCGAGGGCGAGCGCGCCTACGGGCCCGGCATCCTCGACATGAAGGGCGGCAACGTGATCGCGCTGGCGGCGATCCGGGCGCTCGCGGCGGCCGGGATCGAGACGCCGCTACCGATCACCGTGCTGTTCACGGGCGACGAGGAGGTGGGCAGCCCCTCGACCCGCGACCTGATCGAGGCCGAGGCCGCCCGCCACGCCTACGTGCTGGTGCCGGAGCCCGGCCAGCCGGAGAACGGCGTGGTCACCGGCCGCTACGCCATCGCACGGTTTGACCTGGAGGCGCAGGGGCGTCCGAGTCATGCCGGATCCTCGCCCCACGAGGGGCGGTCGGCGATCCGCGCCATGGCGCGCAAGATCCTCGCGATCGACGCCCTGTCGGATGCCGACTGCACCTTCTCCACCGGCATCGTCTCGGGCGGGCAGTGGGTAAACTGCGTCCCGACGGTCTGTCGCGGTCAGGCGCTGAGCATGGCCAAGCGCCAGGCCGACCTCGACCGTGGCGTCGAACGGATGTTGGCCCTATCGGGGGATGAGGACGGTGTCCGCTTCACCGTGAGCCGTGGGGTGACCCGGCCAGTCTGGGAACCCGATACGGGCTGCCTCGCCCTCTATGAGCGGGCCCGCGCCCTGTCCGAGGCGCTCGGCCGCCCCCTGCCCCAGCGCAGCGCCGGCGGTGGATCCGACGGCAATTTCACGGGTGCCAATGGCATTCCGACGCTGGACGGGCTCGGGCCCCTCGGCCAGGGCTACCATACGCTGGACGAGCACGTACTGATCGCGTCGCTGCCTGCGCGGGCGCAGTTGTTCGCGGCGCTCCTGGCGGATCTGGGCTCGGGCGAGCGGGCCTGATGCCCGCCGCCCGGCCTCGCCTCAGGCTGGATCGACCGGCATCTCCGGAACCCCACCTGCCTCGATCGCCGCCCCTGCGGTGAGGCAGAGATCCTCGCGGTAGCGCGCGGCGACGAGCTGCACGCCCACGGGCGTGCGCCCGATCAGTCCGGTCGTCACCGTGAGCGCCGGAACGCCGAGCGGCGCCAGCCCGACCTGGAGCAGGTTTGCCTCGAAGGCCCGGGCGATGCCGGAATCCCCGGTGCGGTCGAGCCCGTCCGGGAAGGGCAGCTCGGCCGAGACCGGAACAAGCAGCACGGGGTACTCGGTCAGGAACAGCGACCATTCCCGGGCGAGCGTGGCGCGACGCGTCAGCGCCCGGGCGATCGCGTCCGGTGCCATCGCCTCGGCCCGCCCCCGGAAACTCTCCAGAAGCCCGATCGCCGCCGGGTCGCCCTCGCGCTCGGCCGCATCACGGGCAGCCGCGTAGCCGTCGCCCAGCCAGAGCTGGAGCTGTAGCTCGCTCGCCTCCCGGATCGGAGGCGTGTCGGCGATCTCCGTCACCGTCCAGCCGGCCTCCGACAGCCGGCGGGCCGAGTCCCGCAGAACGGCCTCCACCTCCGGCACAACGGCAAGGCCCCCCGGTCGCACGCACAGGGCGACCCGGCGCGGGACCTCCGGACCCACGAGCGGCGCAGGCACCCACCAGGGGTCGCGCGGATCGGGGGCCGCCATGACTTCCAGCCCGATGCGCAGATCCGCGATGCTGCGGGCGAGCGGCCCCGACACCGCCATCAGCTGCGGCCCGATCCCGCGCTCGGGTGAGGACGCGTTCCAGGCCGGGATACGGCCGAGGCTCGGGCGCAGGCCGTGCACGCCGCAGGCATAGGCCGGATAGCGCACCGAGCCGGCGATATCGGTGCCGTGGGCGATCGCCCCGATCCCGGCCGCCACCGCGGCGCCGGCCCCGCCCGAGGAGCCGCCCGGCGTCAGCGCCGGATCGCGCGGGTTCTTGGTGTCGCCATGGAGCTGGTTGGTGGTGAACCAGCGCAGGGAGAAGGCGGGCGTATTCGTCCGCCCGAGCAGAACTGCGCCGGCCTGGCGCAGATTGGCCACCACCGGGTTGTCGTCCTGGGCGACGAGGTCGCGCTGGAGCCGCAGACCGTTCGTCGTCGCGAAGCCGCGCTGATCGACATTCACCTTCACGGTGACCGGCACGCCGGCGAGCGGCCCCGGCGATTCGCCACGGGTGCGAGCGGCATCGACCGTGTCGGCCTGCGCCAGCACGTCCTCCGGGCGATGCTCGACCACGGCGTTGATGCGACCGTTGACGCTGTCGAGCCGGTCGAGGGCCGCCTGCGCGGCCTCCCGGGCCGAGACCTGGCCGGATCGAATCAAGCCTGCGAGGTCGGTCGCCGTCAGACGCCAGAGCTGCATGGGGGATCCTCTTTGAACACCCGGCCGGGCTGGGCGCGCCGTGCGATTCGGGCCGGCGGACGGGGTGCCGTCAGCTTATTCAAAATACACGCCACGAGGCGCTTTTTTGCGCAGCGGCGGATTGCCAGGCTGGACAAGGGTTTGCCGCAGCGCAGCGGAAATACTTAAGCATTCGTTCGTATCCGGCCCTTGTCACGATCAGACCGATAGATAA
Source organism: Methylobacterium phyllostachyos (assembly GCF_900103445.1). Lineage (GTDB taxonomy): Bacteria > Pseudomonadota > Alphaproteobacteria > Rhizobiales > Beijerinckiaceae > Methylobacterium > Methylobacterium phyllostachyos. The sequence goes on from NZ_FNHS01000013.1 coordinate 67,189, forward strand.
CCTGCCGTCCGTTCGCGCGTTCAACCGGCCCATCCATCAGGGAGGGATGATCTCCTCAGTCCAAGGCCAGTAACCTCCAACAAAGGCAGAGACCCATGGCAGAGGTGATTCGCGTCAAGCCGACGCACGACGGCACGTACACCGTCTATCGCGGAGCACGCGCAGTGATTTGCGGCCTGACCCGGCTGCAAGCCGAGCGCTACGAGGCGAGCCTGACCCAGCAGCAGAGCAGAGGCGTGGCCGCCGCCTGATCGGGCTGTGGAACAGCAGGCCGGCGCGATCGATCGCGCCGGTCGTTCGAATCGGGTGCAACCGGTCAGGCCAAGTCGATGGCGCCGAGATCGCACATCGCGCCCTCGGCGCTGAGGCCCCGCCGCCGGGCACCGATCGCGTAGCCGTGCCCGTCCCGGGTGATCTCGTAGAGAATATAGGAGGCCCGGCGCGACGCGATCGCCCCATGCCCATCCGCTCGGGCTGAGGCCGAGGGGACGCCGACAACCGGGACTGTGCGTCCATCCGGCCCCGGGATGCGGGCGGAGCTGGTTACGTGATTGTGGCCGTGAAGGATCAGGTCCGCGCCTGCGCGGCCGATCATCGCCGTGAACGCCGCCGCGTCCTTCAATTCGCGCCCCGGCGCGGCCCCCCCCGGCTGTGGCGGGTGATGGATCATCACGACACGGAACGGCCGGCCCGGCTCCGTGGCCAGCGCCCGCAACAAGGCTTCGGCCGCGGCGAGCTGCGGCGCGCCGAGGCGTCCCGTGGCCACGAAGGGCTTGGTCGGGATTGCGCTGGACAGGCCGACCAGGGCCAGCGGCCCGCGCCGCCTGAGATAGGGGAAACGGCCCGATGATCCCGAATCATCGCCCGTATAGGCACCGCAGGCGTCGAGCAGTCCCTCCAGGGAGCCGCGGACATACGCGTCGTGGTTGCCCGGCACGAAGCTCACCGCATCGGACGGGCCCAGAGCTTCCAGGAAGGTGCGCGCCGTCGCCCATTCGCTCGGCAGGCCGATGTTGCACAGGTCGCCCGTGCAAGCGATGTGTCCGGCCCCCTGAGCCTTCAGGTCGGCCACGAGGCGCTCGAGCACTGTCATGTCGTGACTGCGCGACCGGCCGCGCCGCCAATTGGCATAGCCGGTGGCCCGCTTGCCGATAAGCTGATGCAGACGCACCCGGCCCAGGGGGCCGACATGCGGGTCGCTGAGATGGGCGAGGCGGAAGGTCAACGCCGGGAGTCACGCACTTAACGGCCAGGGAGCGGCCTGGGAACGGCTCCGCCATCGCGGGCATGGGCGCAGCCGTCAAGCGCTTCCGCCTCATGCGCTGCCGATGAGCATCCCCACGGCGAGCACCAGCGCACCGCCGAGCATGACCTGCATGGCTGCGCGCGGGAACGGCGTCGCCATGTAGCGCGTGCGGATCGCCGCAATCGCCACGAGTTCAACCACCACCACCAGCACGGCGAGGCTCGTGGCGAGGATGAAGGGATTCGGCCAGCCCGCCGGCAGTGTATCGGGGATTGCGTAGGGCAACGTGTGGCCGAGGCCGCCCAGCGTTGTCATCAAACCGCAGACGAGACCGCGGATCCACGGGTCGCCACGGCCGGTGATGCTGCCGTCATCCGACAGGGCCTCGGTGAACCCCATGCTGATCCCCGCCCCCACCGAGGCCGCCAGCCCGACCAGGAAGGTCGCACCATTGTGACCCGTGGCGAAGGCGGCCGCGAAGATCGGCGCCAGAGTCGAGACCGAGCCGTCGATCAGGCCAGCCAGCCCAGGCTGCACGTAGCGCAGGACGAAGGCGCGACGGGCTTCGTGCGCCAGGCCGGCGGCGCTCTCAAGGACGGCTGCCATGATGGGTTTCCTTTCTAGACCGATTCCAATCTATAGTCTGGAATAGATCTAAACAAGATGCCTCGCCGTGTTTTCGCCGCGCGCCGAGAGCATCCGCGGCATCTTGGGCGCGCGGCTTCGGGGCGCTGATCGCACAGGTTGTGGTCCTGGCCGATTGTTTCGTCTCATGCGCGGGAGCTAGATCATGAGCGATCGACTTCGATCCGGAACCGGTCGGGCGGTGGTGATCCGGCCATTCCAGGCGTGACATGAGCCTCGGCAAACGCATTCTTCGTCGGCCCGCCGTGCAGCGCGGGCTCGGTCGCGTCGCCGCGGCCTATCTGCGGCTGGTGCGGCGCACCAACCGGTTCGCCATCTATGCCGGCAGCGCGCCGCCCGGGCGGGCCGACGCGTGGATCGATGCGCACACGCCGCTCATCGTCGGCATGTGGCATGGGCAGCACATCATGATGCCGCTGCTGCGCCGCCCGGAGGACAAAGTCGCCACGATCATCTCGCGGAACGTCGATGGCAACATCAACACCATCGCGCTGGAGCGGCTCGGCGTGCGGGTGATCCGGGCCTCCGGCGCTCGTGGCCGCAGCCGGGCGACGGACGTCCGCGCCAAGGGCGGGGCCGAGGGGCTGAGGGCCATGCTGCGGGCTTTGAAGGACGGCGAGTCCGTGGCCTTCAGCGCGGACGTGCCAAAAGTCTCGCGCCGGTGCGATGCCGGCATCCTCACCCTGGCGCGCCTGTCCGGCCGGCCCATCGTCCCGGCGGCCGTCGTGACCAGCCGGCACCTGCGCTTCAAGTCCTGGGACCGCGCCTGCCTCGGGTTGCCCTTCGGACGCGGCGCGATCGTGCTGGGCGATCCGATCTACGTGCCGCGCGACAGTGCGGGCGAGGCGTTCGAGACGCTCCGGCGCTTCGTCGAGGCCGAGATGAACCGGGTTCATGCCCGCGCCTACGCCCTGGTCGGGCGCGCCGACCGGGCGGCGCTCTACCGCGAGGCGTCGCCCGTCGATGCCGCCGCGCCGGTGGGGGACGCCGCGTGAGGCGCCCCTCCGTGACCCTGCCGCTGCAGGCCTACCGGGCCGGCCTGCGGATCGGCGAGCCGGCCTTGTCCGGGCTCCTGGCGTGGCGGGCGCAGCGCGGCAAGGAGGATCCGCTGCGGCTGCCCGAGCGGCGCGGCCTGCCGGGCCGGGCCCGCCCGGTCGGCCCGCTGGCCTGGATGCACGGCGCCAGCGTCGGCGAGGCGCTGTCGCTGATCGGCCTCGTGGAGGGGATGATCGCCCGCGGCTTCTCGGTGCTGGTGACCACGGGCACCCGCGCGGCCGCCGACCTGATCGGCGCCCGCCTGCCGGCCGGCGCCGTCCATCAATACATGCCCCTCGACGCACCGCGCTGGATGGCGCGCTTCCTCGATCATTGGCAGCCCAACCTGGCAGTCGTCGCCGAATCCGAGATCTGGCCCAACATGATCCTGGCGCTCGACGAGCGCGAGATCCCGCTGATCCTGGTCAACGGCCGCATGTCGGCGCGCTCGTTCCGCGGCTGGGAGCGCTGCCCGCGCACCGCCAAGGCGCTGCTGTCGCGCATCGCCATCTGCCTCAGCCAGACGCAGGACGACGGCGAGCGCTTCGCCAAGCTCGGCGCGCCGCGGGTCAGCATCGCCGGGAACCTGAAATTCGATGCGCCGGTCCCGCCGGCCGATCCGCAGCAGCTCGCCTATCTGGGCGACATGATCGCCGGGCGGCCGATCTGGATTGCGGCCAGCACCCACCCGGGCGAGGAATCGATCATCGCCTACGCGCACGCGCTGCTGCGGGAGCGGTTCCCGCAGCTCCTGACCCTCATCGCCCCGCGGCACCCGGCCCGGGGCGCGGAAGTCGTCGAGTGTGCGGCCGCCCTCGGCCTGCGCAGCGCCCGGCGCTCGACCGGCGGGCGGCCCCACCCCTCCGTGGAGGTCTACGTCGCCGACACGATCGGCGAACTCGGCCTGTTCTACCGCCTCGCGCCCCTGGGCTTCCTCGGCGGCTCCCTGGTCCCGCGGGGTGGTCAGAACCCGATCGAGCCGGTGCGCCTCGATACGGCGGTGCTGCACGGCCCGCACACGGAGAATTTCGGTACCATTTATCAGGCCCTCGACCGCGCGGGGGGGGCCGTACCCGTGCAGGACGGCGTCGAGCTGGCATCGGTCGCCGGCGACCTCCTCGGCGATCGGGCGCGGCTCGCCGCCATGGCGCGTGCCGGGCAGAGCGCCCTGCGCCCGTTCGAGGGGGCGGTGTCGCGCACCCTCGCGGTCCTCGATCCCTTCGTCGCGCAGATGAAGCTGCAGCGCCTCGATCGGGGCGGCCGTGTCCGCCCGCTCGCGCGGGCCTGATGCGGCCACCGCGCTTCTGGACCGCGGGACCGGATCACCCGCTGGCGCGCGTCCTCGCGCCGGCCGGGGCGACCTACGGAGCGCTGGTCGCCCGGCGCATGGATCGAGCGGGTGAGCGGGCGGGCTGTCCGGTCCTGTGCCTGGGCAACTTCACCCTCGGCGGCGCCGGCAAGACGCCCGCGGCGCTCGCGGTCGCGGCGCTGCTCGCCGAGCTTGGCCGGACCCCCGCCTTCCTGTCCCGCGGCTATGGGGGGCGCAATGCCGGCCCGGTGCACGTCGATCCCGTCCGGCACACCGCCGCGGAGGTCGGCGACGAGCCGCTGCTCCTCGCCCGACAGGCGCCGACGATCGTGGCACGCCATCGCCCGGCAGGGGCCGCCCTGTGCCGGTCGCTCGGTGCCGACGCCATCGTGATGGATGACGGGCTTCAGAACCCGTCGCTCACCAAGGCTCTCAGCCTCGCCGTGATCGACGGGGGCGTGGGCCTCGGCAACGGCCTGCCCTTCCCGGCGGGGCCGTTGCGCGCCCCCCTCGCCCGGCAATGGCCCCATGTCGGCGGCGTGATCGTGATCGGCGACGGTAGGCCGGGCGACCGCATCGCCGCGGCGGCCGACGACCGGACCCTGCCGGTCTACCGGGCGCGTCTAATTCGACACTCGGACGATTTCGCCGGCCGTCGCTGCCTCGCCTTCGCGGGGATCGGGCGTCCCGAAAAATTCTTCACGACGCTGGCTGAGGCGGGGGCCGAGATCGTCGGGCGGCGCGTCTTCCCGGATCATCATCCCTACCGGGACGGGGACCTTGCGGCTCTGGCCGCGGCAGCGCGGCGGCTCGGGGCTGAGCTCGTCACCACCGAGAAGGACGCAGTGCGCCTGCCTCCGCACATCGCGGCCCGGATCGGCGTGCTGCGCGTCCGTCTTGTCTGGGAAGACCCAGAGACCCTGCGGCGCCAGCTGCAAAGCGTCCTCGGCGCCGCTCCGTGACGATCAGGGCCGGCCAGTATCCTTCAGCCGCTTGAGGATCGCCTCGGGGGAGGAATAGGCTTCCTGGCGCAGCGCGCTCCAGTAGCGCAACGCGTCGAGCTGGATCGGCTCGCCGGTCACCGCGCAGCGCACGAAGCTGCCGGGCTTGACCACCCGCATGGTGCCGTCGCCGTACTCGACCACCGCCTCACCGTTATTCGCGCGCTCGTAACGACCCAGCACGTCCGCCTCCTGCTCGATGCCGCCCTTCTACACGATCAGCCGCTCCGGCGATCCCCCCTGAGACTCAGGCCAGCATCGACCGGGTTTCATCGCGCCCCAACATGGACCGCGCCGCATCGGCGTCGATGTGCATGCGGGCGACCAGGGCGTCGGCACTCGCGAACCGCTCCTCGCCCCGGATGTAGCCCACGAACTCGACGGCGATCTCCTGTCCGTAGAGATCACCCGAGAAGTCGAACAGATAAGTCTCCAGGAGCGGTGCGCCGTCGTCGAAGGTCGGGCGGCGACCGTAGCTGGCGACGCCGTCGTAAAACGTGCTGGATGCCAGGCGCACCCGCACCGCGTAGATGCCGTGCGCGAGGCCGCAATCGGGCACCCTCATATTGGCGGTGGGGAAGCCGAGTTGTCGGCCACGCTTGTCGCCGTGGCAGACGGGGCCGAGCACGAACCAGCGATAGCCGAGCAGCGCGTTGGCCCGGGCGACGTCGCCGGCGGCGAGCGCGGCGCGGATCGCGCTCGACGAGACCGGTTCGGCCTCGTCGCCGAGGGCGACCGGCGCCACGATGCGGCAGCTCAACCCCGCCTCCCGGCACAGCTCGGCCAGAACGGCGGGTGTGCCCTCGCGGCCACGGCCGAAATGAAAATCGTGGCCGACCACCACGCCGGAGAGGCCGAGCGAAGCCTTCAGGAAGTCGAACACGAAGGCGCGTGCGCCCGTGGCGGCCAGCCCGCCGTCGAAGCGGCGCACGATCACCCCGTCGAGCCCGAGACGCGCGAACACGATCTCCTTGGCAGCGAGGCTGGTGAGCCGGAACATCGGCGCCTCGGGGGTGAAATACGCGCGCGGATGCGGTTCGAAGGTCAGGATCGCGGCGGCCCGCCCGCCCGCGCGCGCCGCCGCCCGCACGCTCTCCACGAGGACGCGGTGGCCGAGATGGACGCCGTCGAAATTGCCGATCGCCGCGACGGCCCCGGTCAGGGCCGGTGGAACCGGCGCGTCGGGGCCGCAGATAGTGAAGGACCGCGCCGCCGTATCGTCGCCTGAGGCCATCGTTTGGAGGTCGGATGCTCGGGTGGGGTCGCCGGACGGGATCAGATGCCATGCCCACGCGGGGCCCGACGCGCCCGGACCCTGCCGAAAGGCGCCCGGGGGGTCAAGCGAAGGGAGGCGTGCCGCCGGGCAACACCGCGGCAACTCTTGCACGGGCGTCGCCGATTAACGGCTTCGCAATGCGCAAGCCCTATTTAAAATGTCGAGCGTCGCAGCTAGTTTGCAGCCTTAGCGAAGCGTTAATCTTTCCGGGAGCCGCCGCGGCTTCCCGCCGGGCAATACGGAGTAGTGGTTCGATGGCTCTCGACTTGAGCATGCCGATCCTCGTTGTTGACGATTATCAGACGATGGTTCGCATTATCCGTAATCTTCTGAAGCAGCTTGGCTTCGAGGAGGTCGATGACGCTTCTGATGGCACCGAAGCACTGGCCCGCCTGAAGGATCGCAAGTACGGCCTGGTGATCTCCGATTGGAATATGGAGCCGATGACCGGGTATGAGCTGCTCCGGCACGTGCGCGCCGATGAAAATCTTCGCACGACGCCGTTCATCATGGTGACGGCCGAGTCGAAAACCGAGAACGTCATCGCCGCCAAGAAGGCCGGCGTGAACAACTATATCGTCAAGCCGTTCAACGCCGCGACGCTGAAGTCCAAGATCGAGGCGGTCTGCGGCAGCTGATCGGTTCAGATGGCACGCTCATCGCGCAGTCCGGCCGACTCGCTGGCGCGCCGGACGACTCCGGAACGCGGCGTCGCCGGCCGGGACGGCAACCGATCTCAGGAGAACAGCATGTCGTTAGCTGCTGCGCGGTCGGCCGAAATGCGGTTTCGTGAACCGCAGGCCGTCATCGCCGAGTTGAGCGAGATCGCCGATTACATCGCTCACCTTCGCGAGGAGATCGGTGCGCTTCGCGCGAACGAGATGAGTCGCGACCGGATCCCCATGGCGCATGAGGAGCTCGGCAGCGTCGTGGCGGCGACCGCGGGTGCCACCAACACGATCATGGAGGCGGCCGAGGCGATGCTCGGCCTGCCCGACGGTCCGGGTTACCGCGAGGCCGTCGAGGAGCGCATCAACACGATCTTCGAGGCCTGTGCGTTCCAGGACATCACCGGGCAGCGAATCGCCAAGGTGGTTGAGTCGCTGCGGCTGTTCGAGCAGCGGCTGGCTCGTTTCGTGGGCGCCGTGAAGGCGCGGGACACAGCCTCCATCGACCCGACCGAGCGTGCCCGCCGCGCCCGGGCCGAGGATCTGTTGCTCAATGGCCCCCAAGCCGACGCGGCCGTACCGTCCCAGGACGACATCGACGCCCTCTTCGGCTGAGGCGGTGCCGGTCAGGCCATCGTGCGAAAGCCGGCTTCCGGATGGGGTTAACACGAATCCGAGGATCTGGAGCCGCGATCCGGTTCTGGTTCTCGGACCGATACGCTAGAGCGTGCCGGTGACCCGTCGCCGCCCGGCGGCCGGGGAAGGGGCAGGCAAGCATGGCGGCGCGGCTCTGGTCCGACTTCACCACCGACGAATTGCGGCGCCGCGACATGCGGCGCGCCATCGCGATATTGCCTGTGGCTGCGGTCGAGCAGCATGGCCCGCATCTGCCGCTCGCCACCGACACGATCATCGCCGAGGGCTACCTCACCGCCGTACGCGAGCGCGTCTCGGCGGATCTCGATGTGCTGATCCTGCCCGTGCAGGCGATCGGCAAATCCGACGAGCACGATGCCTTCCCGGGCACGCTCTCGCTGGAGACAGGGACGGCGCTTGCCGCCTGGACCGGGATCGGCGGCGCCCTCCACCGGGCGGGCTGCCGCAAGATCGTGCTCGTCACGAGCCACGGCGGTAACAGCGCGCTCATCGACCTCGTGGCGGCCGAGCTGCGCGCCCGATACGGCATGGTGGCTGTGACCACCGCCTGGGCCCGGTTCGGTTACCCGGAGGGCTTGTTCCCGGCCGACGAGATCGCCTACGGCATTCATGCCGGCGGCATCGAGACCGCTCTGATGCTGGCCCTGCGGCCGGACCTCGTGCGGACCGACCGGATCGCCGATTTCCCGCCGCGGTCGTTGGCGATGGTTCGGGAATTCACCCACCTGCGCGCCGGCCGCCCCGCCGCCTTCGCCTGGAAGGCCGGCGACCTCCACCCTTCCGGGGCCATGGGCGACGCGCGACTCGGCACCGCCGAAGCCGGGCGCGCGGCCCTGGCGCACGGGGCACAGGCCTTCGTGGCGCTGCTGCGCGACGTGGATGTTTTCGAACTCGACGGCGCTGCCCCGGTGTAACCGGCGCCGACACAGGGCGAAAACCCCGGTGCGCCGGATCGATCCGCCGGCGCGCAGGAATTCTGCCCATGCGCCCTGTCGTTTCGATCGCCCTCGCCCTGTTCTGCGCGACGCTTCACCCGGCTGCGGCCGCGGAACGGCCCGTCGTCGTTGAGCTGTTCACCTCGCAGAGCTGCTCTTCCTGCCCGCCCGCGGAGGCGTTGATCGGGCGGCTCGCCCACGAGGGTGGCGATGTTCTTCCGCTCGCGTTCCACGTCACCTACTGGAACCACCTGAACTGGCGCGACCCCTACGCCCTGACGGAAGCGACCGCGCGGCAGGATGCCTACGCGGCCCGCCTCGGCGGTCCCTCCTACACGCCGCAGGCCGTGATCGACGGGACGGTCGGCCTCGTCGGATCCGACGAGGTGGCGTTGCGCGCCGCGATCGCGCATGCCCGGGCGGCCGGACCCGGTATCCCGGTGGTGCTGATTCGCGAGGGCGACCGGCTCATCACGCGTGTCGGCCCCGGGGGCGGTGCCGCGCAGGTCCTGCTGGTCGGGTTCGATCCGAGCCATACGACTCAGGTGCTGCGCGGCGAGAATGCCGGGCGCACCCTCGAACAGGCCAATGTCGTCCGCGCGATCCATGACCTCGGCCGCTGGTCGGGGGGCGCAGCGACCTTCGCGGCGGCGCGTCCGAAGGGGGATACGGCGGCCGTCCTGCTCCAGGCGGCGGACGGGCGCATCCTCGGCGCAGCCCGTCTCGATCCGGATGGGGCGCGGCGGGAGGCGCTGCGATGATCCTCGCCGGACCGCTCGGGCTTGCCGCCTGCGGCTGGTCGCTGGCGCTCGGCTCTGAGGCCGGGCAAGATGCGGCGCGAGCCGGGGGGCGGAACGGCGGCGGAGCCCGGATGGCGCTCGAAGAAGAACTCGCAGGTCTGATGGCGTCCGCGCAACGCGGTGACGCGGCCGCCTATCGGGCGCTGCTGAAGGCTTGCCTCCCCGTGGTTTCGGCGATCGCCCGGGCACAGGGCGTGCGCGGCGAGGCGGTGGACGACGTCGTGCAGGACACGTTGATGACCGTCCACCGGGCCCGGGCGAGCTACGATCCCGCCCGGCCGTTCATGCCCTGGCTGCGGGCCATCACCCAGCGGCGGGCGATCGATCGGCTGCGCCGGGCGGGCCGGCGCCCCCGGGAGGTCAGCGACCCCCTCGCCTATGAGGCCGAGATCGATCCCGGCCCGGCACCCGGCCAGGGCCTGGAGGCGCGGGACCGGGCCGCCTCCCTCGCCCGCGCGGTCGCCTCCTTGCCCGAAGGTCAGCGGCAGGCGGTGGAGCAGCTCGGCCTGCGTGAACTGTCCCTCGACGAGGCGGCGGCGGTCACCGGCCGCAGCAAGGGGGCGCTCAAGGTCAATCTGCACCGGGCGCTGAAGACGCTCCGGGCCAGCCTGACGCGGGAGGCGGAGTGATGGCCGAGCGTGCCGGCTGCGAAGCCACCCGTCATGATCGGCTCGTCGAGGCGCTCGCCGGCGGGCTGGAGCCGGTCCGACCGCTTCCGGCACCGGGGATCCGCGCGGCCCTGTGGCTCGGCGCGGCGCTGTTGGCCGGGCTGCTCCTGGTGGCGGAGGCCGGGATGGCGGGCTTCATGCTGCGCATGCATGTGCCGGACCTTGCCCTGGCGGCGATCGGCGCCGTGCTCACGGCCATCACCGCGGCCTATGCCGCCTTCGCCACGAGCGTGCCGGGCCGCTCGGGCCGGTGGGCGCTGCTGCCGCTGCCGCCCCTCGCCCTCTGGATCGGTGCCAGCGGGCTGGGATGCCTGCGCGACTGGATCGCCCCCGGAACCGACATCCCGGGCGTCCATACGGTGACGGGCTGCTTCAGCTTCCTGATCTGCGTTTCCGTGCCGCTGTCGGCACTGATCGTCGTGATGCTGCGCCGGGCCTGCCCGCTGCGACCGAACCTCACGGCAGCGCTCGGTGGCCTCGCGGTGTCGGCGGCGGCGGCGGCTTTGCTGGTGCCGGTCCACCCGCACGACGCCACCGCGACGGATCTCCTGATGCACGCGGCGGCGGTCGCGATCGTCATTGCGGTGAACGGTCTGGCCGGGGGACGGCTGCTCGCCCCGTCCTCGCGTGCCGAGCGCAGCGGCTCGGAGCCTGCCTGACCCGGGACTCCGGGTTTTCAGAGGGCACAGCCCTTTGGCGGATTCTCAGGGCAGAGCCCTGAGATCGGGCGAAGCCCGACACCGGACGAAGTCCGGCACCAGGGCTCTGCCCTGGACCCGCGAAAGGGCTCGCCCTTTCGAAACCAGGACTTATCGCGCCGTCGTCAGCCGGCCTGCGGATCGAGCGCCGGCCAGTCCACGATCCGGTCCGGATACTCCTCTTCCGAGAACTCCTCCTCGTTGCCGGCGAGACGGCCGCGCACCGAGATGCCAGCCTCGTGGACGCTGGCGGCCCGGCCCGAGACCAGGGGATGCCAGGGATAGAGTGGCTCGCCGTCGCGGACGAGGCGGTAGGCGCAGGTTTGCGGTAGCCAGCCGATCGTCCGCACCGCCTCGGGCGTCAGCCGGACGCAATCGGGCACCCGCTTCTGGCGGCGGGCGTAGTCGCGGCACCGGCAGGTGAGGCCGTCGAGCAGCGTGCAGCCGATATCGGTGTGGTGGACCTCGCCGGTATCCTCGTCCTCGAGCTTCAGGAGGCAGCATCGGCCGCAGCCGTCGCACAGGCTCTCCCACTCGGCGGGGGTCATGGCTTCGAGCGTCTTGGTGCGCCAGAACGGCTCGGCCGCCCCGCGGCGCACCGCCTCGGGCTTGGGCATCGTGAGGTCTCTCGGTTGGAAGGGCGTCTCTCTGCCCGAGCCGAGCCTGTGGAGCAAGCGTCGCCGCAACCGCGAGCCTGCGACCGGATCGCGGCGAAGCGCGTTACGCCCAAGCTCGTCCGCGGCGATTCGCGAGACTGCGCAGAGCCTCGCCCGCGGTTCCGGATCCTGCTATGGAGGCGGATGCCGTGCGGTGGCTCGGCCGCAGCGCCCGTGCCTGCGGTGCGGACGCTCCACGCCCCGCCGCAGAGGCGCTCGACAAGCCGGGTTCGACATCGTGCGCCTGCCGACGCTCACCGAGATCAAGGTCCGCCTGGAACGGGCCGCCCTCGCCTTCGACGCTTGGGTCAACGCCGGCCTGTACGACAGTGGCCGCTCGACCGGCGAGGCCTACGAGCGCTTTCGGCGCGTCATGGGCCGCTTCGCCGTGCGCGGCTGGAAGCGTGTCCTCCTCGATCTAACCAGCGAGGGTGTCACCATCGGCACCGGCGGCGCCGTGCTGATGCTGGCCTTCGCGCAGCCCGCCTTCCAGCTCACCAGCGAGAACTGGCTGAAGCAGCAGGATCTCGCGGTCACCTTCCTCGACCGCTACGGCACCGAGGTCGGTCGCCGCGGGATCAAGCACGACGACTCGCTCAAGCTCGACGAGTTTCCCGACATCATGATCAAGGCGTTGGTCTCAACCGAGGACCGGCGCTTCTACGAGCACTGGGGCATCGATCCGATCGGAACGCTCCGCGCGCTGGTCAACAACTCCAAGGGCGGCAACGGCACGCAGGGCGGCTCGTCCATCACCCAGCAGCTCGCCAAGAACCTCTTCCTCACCAACGAGCGGTCCCTGGAGCGCAAGATCAACGAGGCTTTCCTCGCGCTCTGGCTGGAGAGCCACCTGACCAAGAACGAAATCCTGAAGCTCTACCTCGACCGGGCCTATATGGGCGGCGGCACTTTCGGCGCCGTGGCGGCGGCGGATTACTATTTCGGTAAGCCGCTCAAGGACATCAGCCTCGCCGAGGCCGCCATGCTGGCGGGCCTGTTCAAGGCGCCGACCAAGTACGCCCCCCACGTCAATCTGCCGGCGGCCCGCGCCCGGGCGGCGGACGTGCTGCACAACATGGTGGAGGCAGGCTTCGTCACCGAGGGCCAGATCCAGACGGCGCTCCGCAACCCGGCGACGCCGGTGACCCGCACCCGCGACATCACCGCCGACTACTACCTCGACTGGGCCTTCGGCGAGATCAAGGCCATGGCCGACGCGGGCAAGCTGCGCAACGACCGCGTGCTGACCGTGAAGACGCCCCTCGACCTCGCCATCCAGAAACGAGCCGACGAGGTGGTGGCCGACATCCTGCGCAAGTCCGGCGACGCCATGGATGTCGACGAGGCCGCCATGGTGATCCTCGACCCGGACGGCGCCCTGCGTGCCATGGTGGGCGGCGCCGATTACGGCGAGAGCCAGTTCAACCGCGCCACCGACGCGCTGCGTCAGCCCGGCTCCTCGTTCAAGCCCTACGTCTACTCGGCGGCCCTCAATTCAGGTCTGTTCAAGCCCGACACGACGGTCGTCGACAGCCCGGTCTGCATCGGCAACTGGTGCCCGCAGAATTACGGTCGCTCCTATGCCGGCCGGGTGCCGATGTGGCTCGCCGTGGCGAAGTCGATCAACACGATCCCGATCAAGATCTCGATCGCGCTGGGCAAGGGCATGGGCATCACTCACGAGGCGAAGGCCGCCAAGGCCGGCCGCGCCAAGATCATCGAACTCGCCCACAAGATGGGCATCACCTCGAACTTGATCGACACGGTCTCGATGCCGATCGGCTCGGACGAGGTCACGGTGATCGACCAGGCGGCGGGCTACGCGGTGTTCGCCAACGGCGGCTTCCGCGCCAAGCCCTACGCCGCCATGGAGGTGAAGAACTCCTCCGGCGAGGTGATCTACCGCCACGCCGACGAGGCGCCCGAGCGGGTTCTGTCGCCTCAGGTCGTGGCCGACATGAACTTCATGCTGAACAAGGTGGTCGAGGAGGGCACCGGCAAGCGGGCACAGCTCGAGGGCGTGAAGGTCGCCGGCAAGTCCGGCACCACGAACGCTTACCGGGACGCGTGGTTCGTCGGCTACACGGGCAATTACGTGGGTGCGGTCTGGTTCGGAAACGACGACCACACCTCGACCAACAAGCTGACCGGCGGCTCGCTCCCGGCCCAGACTTGGCACGACGTGATGGAGCCGGCCCATCAGGGCATCGAGATCAAGCCCCTGCCGGGCCTGAAGGAGAGCCCCCGCGCCGCCCAGCAGCAGGCCTCCGGCGGACCGACCGCCCCGATCGACCCCAATGCCAGCGCCTACGGCAAGCTCTCGCGCCGCTCCTTCGAGGTGATCAGCGGATTGAACGGCCTGTTCCGCACGGTCGAGCGCGTGCCGTCCGCCGAGCCGGCGACGAAGACCGGCGCGGGCGACGCGCAGAAGGGCACCCGCAAACCCGACGACCGCGCCGCGGCCAGCCCCCTCGAACGGGCGCGGGCGATGGCCGAAGGCGAACGCGCCCCCGGCGGCTTCGTCGAGGTCCGGTGAGCGCATGAGGGACGCGATTCCAGCGCCCGGCGGCTACGCCGGCGCCTCCGAGAAGGCCCCCCGCCGAAGCGTATTCCGGCTCGTGCGGCACCTGTGGCGCAAGAGTTCGATCGCCGGGCTTGCCGTCTACGCCCTGGCGCTCGGGGGCGCCCTCGGCCTCGCCAGCGCTGATTGGGCGACGCGCGGCGGCTATCCCTTCGGCGGCGTGCAGATCGGCGCCTGGACGGCTTGGCCCCGGGCGAGCGCCGCGAATGCCGATCCCTATACCCGCGCGGTCAACGCCCGCCGGGGCGAGATCCCTCTCGCGGTGGGCGAGGGCCTGCTGCTGACGGCCTCGGCGGACGATTCCGGCCAAGCGCTCGACGCCACCTGCACCTACCGGATCGGCGGGGGCACGCCGCCTGCCCGGGCCTGGACCATCACGGTGGCCGGCCGCGGCCCCCGGGAGCCCGGCCGTGCGATCCTACGTGAGGGCTTTACCTCCACGGAGGTGCTGCGCTCGACCGACGGGCGGTTCGCAATCCTGCTCGCACCCGATGTCCAGCCCGGCAACTGGCTCCCGAGCCCCCGGGCGAGTGGCCCGGTGCGGCTTGCGCTGCGCCTCTACGATACGCCGGCAGCCGCCAGCGTCGGCTCCCTCGACCGGACCTCGGTGCCGGCCATCACCCGCCTGGGATGCGCATCGTGAGCCTGCGCTTCGTCTACGCCACGCTGATCGGCCTCGTGCTGGCCGGGATCGTCCACATCGCGGCGGTGCTGGCGATCCCGATCCTGTCGGAGAAGGATGCCGTCTCGCGCGCCCGGACCAGTGAGAGCCTGGACCACCCGCAGCCGATCTACACGGTGGCGACGGGCGACGACCCCTCCCCGCCCGAGGCGTGGCTGCCGATCCCGGACCCCGCCGTAGCGGTCGGCGTCTGCGCCTACGATCTAGCCGATGGGCCGATGCGCGTCTCGGCCCGGACCGGCGCGCTGTCCCTGTCGCTCGCCGCCCATGCCCGGCGCGGCGCCTTCTACGCGGTGACCGACCAGGCGGCGGTACGCGGTGCGCTCGACCTCGTCATCCTCACCCGCGCCCAGTACGACGAGGCTCTGGCGGACGACGACGAGAACGACCCGAGCCGTGACGTGCGCATCGTGGCGCCCGACACGCGCGGCTTCGTGGTGGTGCGGGTGATCGCCGGCCTTCCGAGCCAGCGCCCCGCCGCCAATGCGGCGATCCAGGCCGTCTCCTGCACCACCGATTCGGCAACGGATGATGCGCCGACCGGCAAGGATGCGGCAGGCAAGGGGGGCGGGCGGTAGCGGACCAAGGCGGGAACTCTGAAGCTTCACCCGCTGATTTGGTCCCGCTGCGATCGTCTCAGGGCGTTCAAACGCCACGCGGACGCAGACCTTCACGCTCGCATCCGGTCGAGGATGCGTAGCCCGCGTGGCGAAATCACTATCGGTGCTCTGCCTTGAGGTTGTGGAGGACCTGCCTCCCAGTCATCACGATTCCGTTTGCACGCACGCAAAAGTCACCGGAGCAGGGCCGGCCACCGACATGCCGTTCACGGAGTCGTGGTAGAGCCAGTTGGCGTAGCCGATCCGGCGGCGGAGTCTGTTGGTGATCCTGAAGGTGCGGCACTTCGGCGAAAGGGCGAGGCATCAGCTGCCTGATCCGTGCAGTATCAGGATCAGTCTTCTCTTTGTGCTACTTATGATTGTCGTGCCTCAGCCTTCCAGGGGCGAAGATCTCAGCGCCCTGTTCGATCCGAACACGATCGTTTCAGCCGGCGGTTTCGTGGGCGCTGGCCCCCGCTTCCAGGGCGGCAGAGAGACGGGCCTCTGGGGATTGCCCTACCTCTCATTCCGCAAGGCCGACGAGCCGCGCGAGTGGTGGTCGCCCGATGATGCACTGGATGCGACGCTCATCGGGCAGGGGCGTGCGCAGGCGGGCGCCGTCTTGGATGTCCGTGAAGGCCGTCACGTCAACGACGACCGCCGCCTGGCCGGTCTGCCCCGCTTGCCCGTGACGGTGGGCCTCGGCCTGTTCGGTGAGATCTGGCCGATCGCCGATACGCTGAGGCTGCGGGCCGAGGTCACACAGGGCGTCCGTGCTCATGATGGGCTCATCGCCAAGCTCGGCGCCGACCTCGTGGGCCGCTTCGGCCGCTTCACGCTCAGCGCCGGGCCGCGTTTCGTCCTCGGTGATGAAGCGGCGATGCGGCTCGATTTCGACGTACCGGTTGCGACGACGCTGGTGAACCCGATCCTGAGCCCCTACCGCGCCGCCGCCGGACCGCGCTCGGGCGGGGTGACAGCAGCCGTCAGTTACGATTTGACCGAAGCGTGGCAGCTTCTCAGTTATGTCCGCTATGATCGATTGATGGCATCTGCATCGGACAGTCCGATCACCCGACGCATTGGGACGTCGAACCAACTCACGGTTGCAGCTGGTGCCATCTATTCATTTCGTTTGAGCCCCTGAGCCAAGGGGCAGTCAAAATAACATTTCTGTCATGGACGACAGAGATCACGACATCGTGAATACTGTGGCCGGTTAAGCACACGGGCAAACCTTCTGCGCATCTGTCCGGCATGGCCGGATTATTTCCAGAATTTTTCTGCTTACTGCTCCGCGTACGAGCGGAGAGTACCGTGCAACGCATTCTTTTGACAGGCGCGACTGGGCTGATCGGCGGCGCCGTGCTGCATCAAGCGCTCGGACGCGACGAGGACGTGACCTGGGTCTGCCTCGTTCGCTGCACGAGCGTAGAACAGGGACGCCAGCGCGTCGCGGCGCGCCTCGCACGCTTCACGGATCCGTTCACGGCTCAACGCCTGGTGCGCAAGATCGAGATCGTGCCCGGTGACTTCACCCGCGCCGACCTCGACATGGATCCGCGGCTCGACGCGTGCACCCATGTTCTCCACCTCGCCGCCGACACGTCGTGGTGGGGCGGCGAGCGGGTATTCCGGACCAACCACGACGGGACCCTGGCGCTCGCGCGCCGGGCCCAGGCCATGGCGGGCTTGCAGCGTTTTCTGCATGTCGGCACCGCCATGATCTGCGGGGCCGCGGCGCCGAGCCTCGTGGAGGAGACCGCCTATCCGGCTGCCGATGCCGAGCATATCGTCGGCTATACGGAGTCCAAGGCCGCCACGGAGACCTCGCTCGCCGCGCTATTTCCGGATCTGCCGATCGTCATCGCCCGGCCTTCGATCGTCGTCGGCCATTCGACGCTCGGGGCCGCGCCGAGTTCGAGCATTCTCTGGGTGCTCCGGGCCGCCGATGCCCTGCGCATGTTGCCCTGCGATCCGGAGAGCTGCGTCGATATCGTGCCGGCCGACTGGGTGGCCGAGACGCTCATCGGCCTGCTGAAGAAGCCGGATCTCAAGCACGACCTCTACCACCTCTCATCCGGTACGGCCGGTCGCACCCGTTGGGCCGACGTGATCGCGGCCTTCGAGAAGGCCGCCCCGAGCGACGGCGTGCGGGCGTTCCAGCGGTTCGATCTCGATCGAGACCGCTCCGCACTGCGCAAGCGCTTCACGGAGGTGTTCGGGCTCGGTGACGCGTCGATGCGGGCGATGCTGCGCGCCACCCGCGCCTACTATGCGTTCTGTGCCCTCGATCTGACCTTCGCCAACGACCGCCTGCTGGCGGAGGGGTTCGACCGGGCGTCGTCCCTCGCGTCCTACCTGCCGGTGTGCCTCGCGAATTCGGGCGCGATCACGGAGCAGTTCGCCGACGATATCGAGATGTTCGCGTCGATACCGCCCTGCCCTGCTCTGCCCACCGATATGCCGCTGGCAGCGTTCGCGTAAATCGCCCCTGCCGAACCGGACACCGGTTCGCCGCCCGAGGGCGTGCCGAAACATAAGCCTTGGAGCCGGGCGCGATTGCGACGCGATCGGGCACGGCTCCGGGGCCATCGAGGCGGATACTGTCGGCCGCGGTAACCGCGCCTCGCCGCCTCGGCTCAGTCCTTGACCACGCGCGGCCCAGCCTGGGCGACCGGCAGCGGCGCGGCCTCCAGCCCGCATCGAGCGGCCGCATCTGCGGGCAGAAGCGGGTCGAGCAGGTTGCGCCGGGCCGCCAGCATCATCAGCGCCCGCTCGGCCGAGACCGACTCCTGTGCCGGTGCCGCGGCGAACAGGTGTTCCAGGGCAAACCGGTACCGGGCGAGCCGCTGGCCGGCCTCGACCCGCACCCAGGCGATCAGGCAGCGGTTCTCGGCGACGCGCTGGGCGGCGTCCCGCACGTCGGCGGCGTCGAGGGTCTTGGCGAAGGGCAGGCTGCGCAGGCGCGCGGCGTCCGCATCGATCACCCGGGCGGCGAGTGCCGTGAAGAGCGGGATCAGCCGGGCATCCGCCGTGGCGTCGTCGCCGAGCTGCCGGTAGCGGGACACCGGCGAGCGCGATGGCTCGCCGGTCAGGGCGTCGTAATAGGCACCGATTTCGTCGAAGCGCCACGTCGGCGGCATCGTGTGGGCACTGGCCAGGCCGAGCAGCACGTCTTGGAAGGCCGTGTAGCTGCTCGCGGGCTGCACGAACCGCCATGCACGGTCGCGCAGGGCCTGCTCGTCGTCCGTCAGTCCCGTGTCGAGCAGGAGCCGCCCGCGATCATGGGTGCTGAAGCTGCCGGTGGTGTCGATCAGGCCATTCCAGACGCTCGTCCGCGGCCGGCCGAAATCGCCGCTCTGCGTGCAGGCGGCCAGCAGCGCCAGTGCCGCGCAGACAGGCACGAGGCGAGTTCCCGCGAAAGCGACGCGCCGATGGGCGGACATCCCCCGGATGCCGATCAGGACGCGAGGCGCTCGTAGCGCACGCCGAGGAACAGCAAAATCTCGCCGCGGGGCTCCCCTGAGCGCGGGATCCGCTGCGCCCGGCGCGTCTCGGGTCCGGGGAAGGGAATCACGATGGCGTGCGCGGCTTCGGCGGATGCGCCTATCGCACCGGTTCGGCTGCGCGGGCGGTCGGCGGTCTCCTGCGTCTTGAAAGGCGTCATGGTCTCCGGCTCCTGTCGGCGGTCCGAGCGTCCGGCCCGGGCCCTTCGGGGGCGTCGGCAAGGGCTACGACGGCAATGCATCACGGGGTGGTTAACGGACTCTTTCCGGCCGGAGACCCGATATCGAGGCCCTTAAATAGGTTGGCGCGCGAATTGCAGGCTTTCGTTCGCCCATGGCGGGCGTTTCCTCCCTTCGACTTCAGGCCCTACCCAATTCCGGGTGGGGCCATTTCTTTTGCGGAGATGCGCCGGCCCGCGGATGCCCGGCCCTGCGGCCCGGCGGCCACACTCAGACGAAGCGAAGCCGGGAAGTACCCGCGCGGAACCCGGGTGAACCTCGGGAGCTTGCCTACCGCCCGGCGCGACCGATATGCCGGATCCGGGTGGAGGGGGGACCGCGGTATCGGTTCTTCGCCCGAACGAGATTTGAGGACACCGCTGAATGCGACTGGTTCCGGAACGATCCCTGCGCGCCGTCCGCCGCTGCGGGCTGTCTGCGCTGGCGCTGCTCGTGCTTGCCGCCGGCCCTGCCTACGCCCAGCGCGAGGACCAGGGCCTGCAGCTCGGCTGTGCCAATGACTATTTCCGCCTCTGCGCCGGCGTCGACCCGAACAGCCCGGACGCGGAGAAGTGCATGACGCGCAACCGCAAGCGCCTGTCGTCCGAGTGCCGCGCCGCCATCGGCGATTACGACAAGCGCACGGGCACCAAGTCGATGTCCGACGATTGAGCGGACATCCGGCCATGCTGCGCGCCACGGACGAAGGGCGTTTCGGATGGGCTTGACGGTCGCCGTCCAGATGGACCCGATCCAGAATATTCGGATCGCGGGGGACACCACCTTCGCCCTGCTGCTGGAGGCCCAGCGGCGGGGGCATTCCCTTCTGTACTATACCCCGGACCGGCTCTCGATGCAGGGACGGCGGGTGAGCGCCCGGGTCGAGGGGCTGACCGTCCAGGATGTCGAGGGTGCGCATTTCACCCTGGCGCCGCCGGAGCGGATCGACCTCGCCGAGGCCGACGTGGTGCTGATGCGCCAGGATCCGCCCTTCGACATGGCCTACATCACGGCCACCCACATGCTGGAGCGGATCCACCCGGAGACGCTCGTGGTGAACGACCCCTTTGAGGTGCGCAACGCCCCGGAGAAGCTGTTCGTCCTGGATTTCCCCGAGCTGATGCCGCCGACCCTGATCAGCCGCGACAAGGCGGAGATCGAGGCATTCCGGCGGGAGCATGGCACGGTGGCGATGAAGCCGCTGCACGGGCACGGGGGCGCGGCGGTCTTCAAGGTGACCGAGAAGGATCCGAATTTCGGTTCGATGTTCGACCTGTTCGCGACCACCTTTCGCGAGGCCTGGGTGATCCAGCGCTACCTCGACCGGGTGACCGAAGGGGATAAGCGGATCATCCTGGTGGACGGCGTTGCGATGGGCGCGGTGAATCGCGTGCCGGCGGCCAACGACATTCGCTCCAACATGGTCCGGGGGGGCGCAGCCTCGGCCTCCGAGCTGACCGAGCGCGAGCGCGCGATTTGCGCCACGATCGGGCCGGAGCTGGCGCGTCGGGGGCTGATCCTGGTGGGGATCGACGTGATCGATGACCACCTGACCGAGATCAACGTCACCTCTCCCACCGGCATCCGGGCGATCCAGCGGCTCGGCGGCCCCGACCTCTCGGTCGCCGTCTGGGACGCGATCGAGGCAAGGATCGCCGCGCGCAAGGGCGTGTGATCGAGCCCCCTCAGGTGTCCGCCTTCGGCGTGGCGCTGAGTTCGGCCCAATCGAACTCCTCCTCCAACAGGTAATAGGCGTCGTCGCCGATCCGGCCGCGGTGGCGCAAGGTCAGGACCGCATCGCGGGCCGCCTCGATGGCCCGGCGCCGGGCTGCATCGGCCGGCAGGCTCTCCGGGGCCCGGCCCTCCTCGTGCTCCTCAGCCTCCGCGAGCGCCGCGCGGAACTCGGCCCGCAGGGCATCGGTGGCCGGTTCGTCCTCGGCCTCGGCGAGCGAATCGAGGGCCGCCTTGTAGGCCGCCGCCCGGGCACGCCCGGTTTCGCGTCCCACAGGATCGTCGTCCTCCAGCTTCAGGTGCGCCAGCAGCGGGCGTAGGGTCAGGCCCTGCACGATGAGGGTTCCCAGCACGGTGACGAAGGCGGCGACCACCACAAGATCCCGGCGCGGGAAATCGGCCGGGAGCGCCAGGGCGGCCGCCACCGTCACGATGCCGCGCATCCCCGCCCAGGAGAGCGCCAGCCCTGGGCCCAGCCTGGCTTGAGCCCCCGCCTGCCGGAGGCCGAAACCGCGCAGGCCGGTGGTCGGCATAACCCAGGCGAGCCGGGTCACCACGACGGTCGCGAAGGTTGCGGCGGCAAGGATCAAGGCCTGCCACGCATCTGCGCCGGACAGCCGCTCCTGGATCGGCCCGATCTGGATGCCGATCAGCACGAACGCCAGGACGTTGAGCACGAACACCGCCGTGTCCCAGACCGCGTAGGAAATCACCCGGGCGCGCGGTGCCGTGATCCCCGGCGCCCGGCGGGCGACGGTGACCGCGAAGGTCACGATCGTCAGGACGCCTGACAATTCCAGCCGCTCCGCCGCCAGCCAGATCCCGAACGCGACCACGAACTGCATCACGATCGCGCTCGCCGGATCGGTGACGCGCCGGGTCAGGGCCACGAAAATCAGGCCGAGGCTGGGGCCGACCAGGAGACTCGCGACGACGCCGAGCAAGAAGGCCGGCGCCACTTCGATCGGGTGGAAGCTTCCTGCCATCGCGGCGGCAACCGCGAGCCGGTAGATCAGAAGCGAGGCGGCGTCGTTGAGCAGACTCTCGCCGCGCAGGATCGTGGCGAGCCTGTGGGGCATCGGGGCATGCTTGAGCACCGCCAAAGCCGCCACCGCGTCGGGGGGCGCCACCACCGCGCCGAGGACGATGCAGGCGGAGAACGGCAGGTCGGGAACGATCAGGCGCGCCACGATGGCCACCGCAAGCGTCGTCACCACGACCGCGCCGACCGCGAGACCGAGGATCGGGCGCCAGTTCACCTTCATGTCCCGCACCGAGGCGTCGAAGCCGGCATCGAGCAGGACGGGGGCCAGGAACAGCGCGAGGGCGAGTTCGGGATCGAGCCGCAGGTTCGGCACGCCGGGCACGAAGGCGAGGCCAATGCCCCCCAGTGCGAGGAAGGCCGGGTATGGGGCTCCGAGGCGACGCGCCAGCCCTGCCAACAGGACGGCGCCGAACAGCACGCCCACAACCCACTCGAAGATCACCATGCCTGTGAAAGAGCCGGCATGCGGCGACCGTTCCGGATGCGACCCGTCCGCAAAGCTGTTCTGTCGTGAGGTCCAGGCCCCCGCGGACTTTGCAGGCGGCGCGCGCTCGCCTAACCCTTCGGTTGGACCAAGACAGGACCCGCGATGCCCGAGACGCCCGTCTTCACCGCTGCCGCCGTCGCCGCACCCCATCATCTGGCTGCGCAGGCCGGCCAGACCGTGCTGGCCCAAGGCGGCAACGCCATCGAGGCTATGGTGGCGATGGCCGCCTCCATCGCGGTGGTCTACCCGCATATGAACGGCATCGGCGGCGACGGCTTCTGGCTCGTGCGCGAGCGCGGCGGGCGGGTGCGCGGCATCGAGGCCTGTGGCCCGGCCGGGCGCCTCGCCACGATCCAGCGCTACCGCGAGAAGGAGTTCGACGCGATCCCCGCGCGTGGCCCCGACGCGATGGTCACCGTGGCTGGAGCGGTCGGCGGCTGGCGCCTCGCCCTGGAGCTGGCGCGTGCGCTGGGCGGCCGCCTGCCCCTGGAGACGCTGCTGGCGGATGCCATCAAGCAGGCCCGGGAGGGCGTGCCGGTCTCTCCCTCGGAGGCGCGCTACGTGCCCCAGGAACTCGATACCCTTCACGACGCCCCGAATTTCTCCAGGACGTTCCTCAAGGAGGGCAAGCCCTATCCGGCCGGGGCGATGCGCACCCTGCCGCAACTGGCCGCCACGCTGGAGCAGCTCGCCCATGCGGGCCTGGGGGATTTCTACCGCGGCGATATCGGTCGTGAGATCGCCGCCGATCTGGAACGCCTCGGCGCGCCGGTGACCCGGGCGGATCTCGAGGCCTACGCGGCGGCCGAGCGGGTGCCCCTGTCGATCCGCCGGCGCGACGCGACGCTCTACAACTTCCCGCCGCCGACCCAGGGGCTCGCAGCGCTGCTGATTTTGGGGATCTTCGACCGGCTGAACGTCGCCGAAGCCGAGACCACCGACCATTACCATGGGCTGATCGAGGCGACGAAACGGGCCTTCGCGATCCGCGACCGGGTGGTGACGGATTTCAACCACCTGCGGCATGACCCCGCCGCCTTCCTGACGCCCGAGCGCCTCGCCCGGGAGGCCGCGCAGGTGGACATGCGCCGCGCCGCGCAGGTGCCCCTGCCCGATCCAGGCCACGGCGACACGGTCTGGATGGGGGCCATCGACGGGGACGGGCTTGCGGTCTCCTACATCCAGTCGGTTTATTGGGAATACGGATCCGGCACGGTTCTGCCGTCCACCGGCATCTGCTGGCAGAACCGGGGGATGTCGTTCTCCCTCGACCCGAAGGCCGTGAACCCGCTGGAGCCCGGCCGGCGCCCGTTCCACACCCTGATCCCGGCACTCGCCTGCTTCGACGACGGCCGGGTGATGAGCTACGGCAGCATGGGCGGCGACGGGCAGCCGCAATTCCAGGCCCAGATCTTCACCCGCTACGCCGATTACGGGATGTCGGTCGCCGACGCCGTCGATGCCCCGCGCCTCCTCTACGGGCGGACCTGGGGGGCGCCCTCGCTCAGCGTGAAGGTGGAGGACCGGTTCGATCCGGCCTGCATCGCGGCTTTGGGCCGCCTTGGCCATGAGCTCGAGGAACTCGGCGGCCCCTATATCGACTCGCTGGGCCATGCCGGGATGCTGGTGCGCCATCCCCGCAACGGGCGGATCGAGGCCACGCACGATCCGCGCTCGGATGGGGGTGCAATGGGGCTTTAATGAAAGGGGCCGCTTCGCAGCGAGTCCTGTGCTGGCTGCCGGATCCGGTTCCGCTTCGCTCCACCAGTCCGGAAAAGGGGCGGTTCAAGGTAAAACGCAACCTTCTCCCGGGCGCTCGCAGCGCCAGCGGAATGCGTCCCGGACCCAGCATACGAATGGCCGCGAAGCGGCTTGCAACGGAACCGGACGCCGCCCTTCACCCGGCCTGAACGAGCCAGCACGCCGCGCGCAGGCGAACGACCCCCGCCGCCGCATGCCCGCGCAGGGCCTGCGTCACCGCCGCCTCGGCCCGCGCGCGAAGGTCGGGCTCGGCCTCGCGGACGAGGTGCGCGGTGGGGCCGAGGTTCAGCGCCACATGGGCTGCCGCCGCGGCGGCTTCGGCGTCGGTCTCACCCCGACCGAGGACGACGTCCCGGTCAAGCGCCGCGCAGGAGACGGTCCCGAACCCGGCGTTCTTCAGCAAAGCCCCGAGTGCGTCCGCATCCGCGAAGCGGAACGGCCCCGGCGTATCGGGTGCCGGCGGCGGTGGCACCTCCGGCAGGAGCGGCATCACGGCCTCGCGCGGCACCTGCACCCACAGGTTCTCGGGAAGTGTGCGCCAGCACAGGAAGGTCAATTGTCCGCCCGGCCGCAGCATCCGGCGGATGTTGGCGAAGGCGCGGGGCGAATCCGGGAAGAACATCACGCCGAAGCGGGAGAGGGCCGCATTGAAACGGCCGAGATCCGCCTGCTCCACGTCGGCCTCGACGAAGGTGACCGGGGCCGCGCCGCCGACGCGGGTCCGGGCGGCAGCGAGGAGCGGCGCCGAGATGTCCGCCCCCGTGACGCGGCCGGCGACTCCGATCCGGCGGGCGGCCTCAAGAGTCGTCGCGCCCGAGCCGCAGCCGATATCGAGTACCGCGGCGCCGGGCTTCAGCTCCGCGCGCTCGAACAGGGCCTCGGTCAGCGGCGCGAACAGCGCGTCGAGTACCGCCTGGTTGCGAGCCCAGCGGGTGCCGACCTCGCCGTTCCAGTACTCGGCCTGGGTGATGCCGCTGGCCATGGGCGAACCTTCCCTCAAGCCGTGGTGGCTGCCACGGACAGCTCGGGCTTGTGATTGAGCGTCTGGAACACCACGCAATAGCGCTCGGTGAGCTTCAGGAGCTGCGCCAGCTTCTCCTCCGACGCATCCGTATCGAGCTGGAAGAACAGGCGGATGTTGCGAAATCCGACCGGCGCCTCCTTGTCGACGCCGAGCGTGCCGCGAAAGTCGAGATCGCCCTCGGCGCTGATCGTGCCGGAGCGCAGCGGGATCTCGAGCGCGGTCGCCACAGCCTTCAGCGTCACACCCGCGCAGGCGACCAGAGCCTCCAGCAGCATGTCGCCCGAGCACAGTTCCATCCCCGAGCCGCCGGTTGCCGGATGAAGGCCGGCTTCCGCGATTGCCCGGCCGGTCTCGACCTTGCAGGCAATCTTCGTATCGTCGAGGGTCCCCCTGGCCTTGAGGGTGATGACCGCCGCGTCCGGGTTCGCGCGATACGTGTCCTTAATCGGAGCCTGGAGGGCTCGCAGCGCGGTGGCGTCCATGGCGTCGTCCTCTCGATGATCCCGTCCCGATCTCGGGTGCGCCGGATCGGGTTTTGGCTGCGCGAAACGCGCTGGATCAGCGGTATAGGGGCCGGCGCGGTCGACGGAAAGCGCGCGGATTCAGCCGATCATTGCCGCCAGAGCCTCGGCGAGGCCGTCGACCTGCACGGCGTCGTGGGCCGCCGAGAAGGCGACGCGCAGCCGGGCGGTCCCGGGTGGTACGGTGGGCGGGCGGATCGCCACCACGAGGTAGCCCTGCGCCTCCAAGGCCGCCGAGATGTCGAGCGCCCGCTGCGCCTCGCCGATCAGCACCGGCACCACGGCGCTCTCGGCCTCTGGCAGGCCGAGGCGGGCGGTGAAGCGCCGGGCGAGATCAAGGGGCCGGGCGCGCCGCTCCGGCTCTTCCTCCAGGATCGCTAGGGCCTCCAGCGCGGCGGCGGCCGAGGCCGGCGGCAGGCCGGTCGTGTAGACGAAGCTGCGGGCGCGGCTCACCATCAGGTCGATCACCGGCCGCGAGGCGCAGAGATAGCCGCCGTAGGAGCCGAGCGCCTTCGACAGGGTGCCCATCTCCAGGGGCGCCCGCGGCCCATCCTCGACGACGCCGATCCCGTGGGCGTCGTCCACCAGCGTCCAGGCATCGTGGTCCTGCGCCACGCCCAAAATGTCGGCCAGCGGCGCCCGGTCCCCGTCCATGCTGAAGACCCGTTCGGTCAGCACCAGGGCCTGGCCGCGACGGCCGCGATGGGCTGCCAGGATCGCCGCGAGGTCGGTGGGATCGTTGTGGCGGAACGTCAGCACCTGCGCCCCGGATAACCGCGCCCCGGCCCACATGCAGGCATGGGAGAGTTCGTCCAGCACGATCAGGTCATCGCGGCCCGCCAGCGCCGGGGTGATCCCGAGATTGGCGAGATAACCGCTGCCGAAGACGAGGGCCGCCTCGGCGCCCTTGTGACGCGCGAGCCGCTCCTCCAGCGCGCCGAGATACGGATGGTCGCCGGTAACGAGCCGGGACCCGCCCGCCCCCGCGCCGTAGGCCGCCGCCGCTGCCTGCGCGGCCGCGATCACACGCGGGTGGTGCGACAGGCCGAGATAGTCGTTGCAGGAGAACGAGACCAGCGCCCGGCCCCGCCGAGACGCCGCCGCGCCGGTCCCCCGCTCGGTCGGCACGAGGCGACGGCGCAGGCTGCCGACTTCCAGGGCGTCGAGTTTCGTGCGGGCGAAGGCGTCGAGACTGTCCATCCGGTGGGGATGAGGCCGCGGGTGGGCCGGGTGTCAAGTTGGACGCCCGCGGCCTTGACCCGGTGCACGAGCCTCAGCATGCCGGGCACATGTCTCACGACGTGTCCCGCACGCATCTCTGGCGCCCCTACACACAGATGCGCGGTGCCGCTCCGCCCCTGGAGGCGGTGGCGACCCAGGGCAGCCGGATCATCCTCGCCGACGGACGCGAGCTCGTGGACGGCATCGCGTCCTGGTGGACCGCTGTCCACGGCTACAACCATCCCCATATCGCCGCCGCCGTGGCCGACCAATTGGCGCGGATGCCTCACGTGATGTTCGGCGGCCTCACCCACCAGCCGGCCGAGCGGCTGGCAGCCCGGCTCGCCGCGCTGCTGCCGGGCGATCTCGACCACGTGTTCCTGAGCGATTCGGGCTCCGTCGCCGTTGAGGTTGCGCTGAAGATGGCCGCGCAGATGTGGCTCAACCGTGGGGTGAGCGGCCGGACGAAGGTGCTGGCCTTCCGCGGCGGCTACCACGGTGACACGATGGGGGCGATGTCGGTCTGTGACCCCGAGGAGGGCATGCACCGCCGCTTCGGCGCCTACCTGCCCACGCAGGTTTTTTGTGATTTGCCGCGGACGGCCGCCGAGACCGAGGCGCTCGACGCCACGCTCGCGGCCCACCGCGAGACCCTGGCGGCCGTGATCATCGAGCCCCTGGTCCAGGGGGCGGGCGGCATGCGGATGCACCCGCCGGAGGTGCTGGCGACCGTCGCGAACCTCGCCCGCCGACACGGCCTGCCGTTGATCGCCGACGAGATCTTCACCGGCTTCGGGCGCACCGGCACTTTGTTCGCCTGCACGCAGGCCGGGATCGTGCCCGACATCCTGTGCCTCTCGAAGGCGCTGACCGGCGGCACGATGGCGCTCGCCGCCACCATCGCCCGCACGGAGGTGTTCGAGGCCTTCTGGTCCGACGATCCGGCGGCCGCGCTGATGCACGGCCCGACCTTCATGGCCAATCCCCTGGCCTGCGCGGCGGCCAATGCCAGCCTCGATCTGTTCGAGACCGAGCCGCGCCTCGCTCAGGCCCACGCCATCGAGGTGCGGCTCGCGGACGGGCTCGAGGACCTGCGGCGCGTGCCCGGTGTTGCGGATGTCCGGATCCTCGGTGCGATCGGAGCGGTGCAGTTCGCCAAGGCCCCCGACCTCGCCGCCCTCAAGGCGCGGCTCCTCGACCGGGGGGTCTGGGTGCGGCCGTTTGGCGACATCGTCTATCTGACGCCCGCGCTGACCATCGGGGCGGCGGATCTCGATCGCTTGATCGCGGCGGTTACCAGGGCGGTGGCCGAGCAGGCAGCCGTGACGGCTTGAGCACAGGTGCCCGCCACCTGTCAGCGCCAGCGGCGTCAAGCTGCAACCCGGAACCGTTTCTGCCGTTGGACCTCAGGCTGATGACGCGTGCGGCGGCCCTCGCAGCCGTACGTTGCCGGAGGGAGTGCACAGTGGCGGGTGAGCAGACGGGTTCGGGTGGCAATCGGCCGGTAATCCTCCTTGTCGAGGACGAGGCGCTGACGATCATGGACCTCGGCGACGTGCTTGAGGAAGGCGGTTACGACACCGTCCAATGCGCCTCCGCCGAGCGGGCGCTCAGCATACTTCAGGCGCGGCCGGACATCTGCGGGCTCGTGACGGACGTCCAGCTCTCGGGCAAGACGGACGGGTTCGACCTCGCCAGCTCGGTCGCGGAGGCGCGGCCGAACCTGCCGATCCTGATCGTGTCCGGTCGGGCGGCACCCGACCCAGCTCGCATGCCCGCGCATGCCGACTTCATCGCGCGGCCCTGCACGGGCGCGGATATTCTCGATCGTTTGCAACGCCTGATGCACTGCTGAGTGGCCGTCGGCCCGAACCCGTCATCTCAGCGTCATTGGCCGGCGCCACAGGGTCCTGGGCGGCCGGTGACGGAGATGGATGGTGCAGACCCTGGATCTTCCGGCGGCCGCCGGCACAAACGCGGGCGCTCCGGTGGGCGACAAGCAGAAACGTGAACGTGAGGATGGTGCGGCGTCAGCGCTGGAGCTGACGTCCAAGAAGTTACGGCCGCCCGGCGTCCGAAGCGTCGGCTGGGCGCTCGTGCAGGCGGCGCGCCTGCATCGTGCCCGCACCGGCGACCGGCTGGCCAAGCTCGGCCTGTTCGCCGGGCAGGAGCAGGTGGTCCAGGCCCTGGCCAGCGCCGGGACGATGACGATGGGCGATCTCGCCGCCCTGCTCCGGGTACGGCCGCCCACGGCGTCCAAGACCGTGACCCGGTTGGCGGCCCTCGGCATCGTCGAGCGTCGGGCCGAATCGGGCGACGGCCGTGTGGTCCGGGTCCAGCTCACCCCGGCGGGGTTGGCGAAGGCCGAGGCTATCGAGCGGATCCAGGAGGAAGTCGAGGCCGAGCTGCTCGACCATCTCGACAAGACCGACCGCCGCCGTCTCCGCAAGCTCCTGCGCAAGGCCGCCCGCGGTCTCGCCGAGGCGGCCGGCGCCTCGGGCCAATCTATTGATGTCGATGTTGATGCCGAGATCGAGGCTGAGGCCGAGATCGACGAGGCCGAGGTGCTGCCGAGCTGACGGTGGGCCGTCGGCGCTCTCCGTCGAACGGCGATCCCTTCTGCTCCTTCCTCCAAAGATGACCGCCTCGACGGCACTTGGGGGGCTGAGGGGGGCCAGAGCGTTTTGAAAGTGTCCGTCGAGACCGTCGCCTCGCTCCCGCACTTCAGGGCGGGCGGGTTCAACGGCCACGGAAAGCTTACCGGTCCCGTGCCGTGGCCCGTTGGGCAGGCCAACGCTTCCTCCGCTGAGGGTCCTCGGGCGTCGCAGGGTCTCGCCGTAGAACCGGCGGTTATTCCTGCGACATCGGCTTGCGATGACGTCGTCAGACAAGATTCGGGGATGTCTGAGGAGGGTTAGTTTCTGTCGGTTCGCTTCCTGGCGGCCAACGTATCGGAGCGGGCGACGCCTCCTCGCGGTGACGATCCGATTCCGACCTTGACTGCCTCCTCGGGACAATGACCCTATCGGCGTCATGCACACGCTTGCCGACCCCGTCGAACGCGCCCGCTCGCCCGGCTCCGGCGCCCCTCCGGAAGGTGGCTTCTCGGCTTTGACGCCGGAACTGGATGTCAGCGACCTTGATGAGAGCTTGCGGTTCTGGTGCGACCTGCTCGGCTTCAAGATAGCCTACGATCGACCAGCCGCACGCTTCGCCTATCTCACGCGGGGCGGCGCTCACATGATGCTGTGCGAACGCAACGGTCGCTGGGCGACCGGCGCTCTGGAGCGTCCCTACGGACGGGGGATAAACTTTCAGATCATGGTCGATCGGCTGGATCCGATTTTGGCCGCGCTCGCTGCCGTGCAATGGCCACTGTTTGAGGCGCCGAGAGAGGCTTGGTATCGAACGGGTCCGGTGGAGGGCGGCCAGCGGGAGTTCCTTGTTCAGGATCCTGATGGGTATCTCGTACGCCTTGCCGAAAACCTCGGCGTGAGGCCGCCAGAGTATCGCCCGCACGACGCTCCAAGCCGATCGCTGTGATCACCTGACTTCTGACCCCGTTCGGGACGCACCGACGGCAATCCGGGCGGCGGCTGTAGTCAGAATCCGGCCGCGGTGCGGGACCCAGCGCCTGACGAAACGCGCGGACCCGTCCTCAGGCGGCCAGCGCCCGGCGCAACCGCCGCCAACCGGATACGATCCCGGTCAGGGCAATCCCTGCTGCCAGCAGGTTCAGCACCCACTGGGCCGCGTCGTGCCGGGCGCGGTTGCTGGTGAGCCCCGGAAGGTCGAGGCGGTGCGGGGCGTCGAACAGCCAGCGGTTGATCCGGCCGGAGCGGTCCAGGCGCTGAAGGATGGTCCCGTCCCGGGGATCGATGTGCAGCCACGTTGAAGCCGCATCGCCGAAGCGCAGCCGCAGCACCGGAAGTGGACGCGGGTCGGTTCCGTGGGGATACCAATAGGCGTCGTAGGCGGAGAGCTGCCGGGCGGCCCGCAGGGGTGCGCCCGGAAAGCCCTGCATGGCCGCGACCGCGATCGTGCCGGCATCGAGGGCGGTCGCGCCGTCCGCCCCGATTGTACGCGGGCCGTCCGGCGCCTCCGCGACGACCCACCAGCGTCCGCCGATGGCGACGAAGCGCAGGGCGCGGGTGTCCGGTGTTGCGAAATCGCCCAGGTGTCGTGCGTCGAACCCGAGGGCCGGCGGGGTTCCGGCATAGGCCATATGCAGGTCCGCGGGCGGGCGGAGGGAGGTGAACCAGCGGTTCGGGTTCATGGAGATCCAGCCGCTGACAATGAAGGCGCCGAGCCCGATGCCGCCCGCGAGGCCGCATAGGTGATGCCAGCGCGCGAGGCCGCGGTAGGGTGTCACCGCGCCCCGCGCGTAGGGCCGCCGGACGCGCAGGCGCCAGATCCCGATCGCGAGGCCGCTCAAAGCACCGAGGGAAGCCAAGCCCGACAGCCACAGCAGGATCGTCCGCCACATCTCGGCCTGGGCCCGCAGCGGCGTGAGATAGATCCAGTGCGCCACTGAGCCCACCCAGTTCCAGCCCCGCTCGACGCGGCTCGTGTCGAGGACAACCGCGCCGGTTATCGCCGACACGTAGAGTTCGGTCCCCGCGGTATCGCCGAGCGCGACCTTCAGGAAGGGCCGGAGCGGGTCGTAGCGGGCCGTGACAGTCCATTGGTCGCGCCAGACCAGCTCGACGCGCGCCTCCGGAAAACCCGCGCCCGCAACCCGCAACGCCTCCGCGGATGTGGCCGGGCCGAGCTCGCGGCCCGACCGGGCCGAGATCGTCGCCCAGGTCCCGTCGCGGCGGGTGATCCGATACACCGGCTCCTCCCCCCGCATCTCCAGCCCGAAGGCAACCGGCACGTCGACGCCGCCGGCCGCCAGCGCGGCATCCGGCGCGACTGCAACCTGATCCCAGGCGATCGGCGCGAGCCGCTCCAGACGCTCGGCCCCGGTGAGGATCGGAAACGGCACGTAGAGCATCACCAGCCCAGAGCCGATCCACAGGGCAAAGAACGGCCCCGCGGCGATCCCGACCCACCGGTGGAACAGGAGAAGCCAGCGCCTCCCTGCCTTCCCGAGTCGCCCCTTCACCACGTCACCGTATAGGCGACCTCGACCGAGCGCGGCCGACCGAGCAGCCAGTTGGTACCGACCCCGGCCACGGCGTTGCCCGAGATCGCGTAGACCTTGTCGAACAGATTGTAGACCCGCAGCGACAGGCGCGACTCCGCTGTGACCTGATGATCGAGCACAAGGTTGACGAGGTTGTAGGCCGGCCGGCGGGCCGTATTGCCGAAGTCGCTGTAGACCTGCCCGACATTCTGGAGTCCCACCCGTGCCGTCCAGTGGCGGGAGACGTCCCAGGTCAACCAGAGATTGGCCACACGCTCGGGCACGTCGATCGGCTGGTTGCCCGCATACGAGACGGTGGCGTCACCCACGCTCTGATCGAACCGGTCGTATTGCGCGTGCAGGAGCGCGAGGTTGCCATCCAGCCGCCAGTCCGGGGCGAAGCGCCAGCCGAGCGCCAGCTCGAACCCCTGCGAGGACTGGCTCCCCACCTGCGTGTTGAGCGTCGGCTGGCCCGGCACCGTCGAGATCAAATTGTCCTTGACGATTCGGTAGCCGGCAATCGTCCATTCCAGGGCGCCCCCGAAAGCGAGGCCCTTGGCGCCGATCTCGACCTGATCTCCGGTGGCGAGCTTGAAGCTTGCCAGCGACTGCGACAGCGTGATCAGGCTGTTCACCGGATCGGTGGCGAAGCTGTACTGAGCGTAGAGTGCGCTGTCCGGCGTCGGGTTGTAGACGAGCCCGAACCGGTAGCCGAGCGCCGTGTAGGTGCGGGCGAACTGATCACCCGTGCGCAGATCCTCGCGGTGGAGCGTCGGCACGTCGAGGCGCACGCCGGTGAGGAAGGAGAGCTGGTCGGTGAGGACCACCCTGTCCTCAGCGAAAACCGAGGCTTGGTTCGTCTGGGTCGCGTAGGCGGGCGTGGCGCGACCATCCTGCGGGAACAGGCCCAGATCGCTGCCGACCAGCGGCACGCTGTCGGATGTTTCGAAATTGAAGTTGTTGGTGTGCCGGAAATCGATGTGGTTCACATCGAACCCGGCCAGGAATTCATGGCGGACACCGAACAGGTCGCCCTTGAGCGCGGCGTCGAAGCGGTTCCCGACCTGCTCCTGGCTGTGGTAGATTTCCAGGTAGTCCGAGCGATCGACCAGGCCGGTGGCCCTGTTGAACGCGTACTGCTCCACATCTTCCCAATGTCGGCGGGTGGTCAGCCGGTAGGCGGTGTTGCGGATCGTGATGTCGGCCGAAGGCGACCACTCCGCCTTGAACTGGGTCCAGTTGTCGGCCCAGGTAATCTTCGCGTCGCGGACGTTGTAGTTGGCGAACCGGATCAGGTCCGGGATCCGCCCCTCGACCAGCGGTGTACCCCAGTAGCGCGCGGGCTCCTGGTACCCGAGATCGTGGCTCAGGGTGAAGGCGAGGTCAGCACTCGGCTGGAACAGCAGGGCGGCCGAGACCGCGAGGTTGCGGAATTCGCCCTCCGGGCGGATCCAGCCGTCAGCGCGGTTGCCGCTGACGTTGAGGCGATACGCGAAGGTGTTTCCGAACTCCGCCTGACCGAGCACGCCGCCCGAATCGACGGCAAGGCGCGCGACGCCGTCCGTGCCCACCACGGCGCGGGCGGCGTTGATCGGCACGAAGACCGGCTTTTTCGGCACGACGTTGATGACACCGCCGATGGCGCCATCGCCGTAGAGTACGGAGGACGGCCCCCGCAGTACCTCGATCCGCTCGACGTTCCAGGCATCGAACGGGAAGGTCACGGTGTTGGCACCGACGTAGAAGCGCGTGCCGTCGTAGAGCTGCTGGACCGAGTTCGGGCCGGCGAAGCCCCGGGACGTGAACGCGCCGTTGCCGTTGCCCGGCGCCGCGATGGTGGTGATGCCGGTCGCGTCCTGTGTCACGGCTTCCGCGATCGTATCCTGGCCGCGCAGCCGCGCGGTCTCGCCCGACACGATGTCGAGACTTGCCGGGGTCTGCAGCGGCGTAAGACCCAGACGGCTCGCGGTCCGGTCGGGCGTGCGCAGGTTCAGGCTGTTCGGGACGGCGCGGCTCGAATCACCCCCCTCACCTTCGACGGAGAGCTGGTCCAGGGTGACGACCTCTTGTGCGCTTGCCGGACAGGCAAAGAGCGCAAGGAGCACGCCGCACGGAGAGGTGAGCGGACGACGTGAGCCGGAACGGAATGAGAAGCGAAGCATGGGGGACGCCGATTCGTGCGCGGCGCGGGCCGACCGATCCATCCTATTGGCATTGTAATAACATTACAATTGTTCGGCCATTCGCGACGTTCGGCACCGTCCAGGTCGTAGCCGGGGCGGGATACGGACGGCATGGCTGAGGGTAGGACGGACATCGGGCAGGTGTCGCGGGCGCGCTTGCTGTGGCACGTCACCGCGAACGAGGCCGTTCCGACCGCACAGGTGCGCGGACGATTCGACACCCGTCAGGACACCCCGCCCGACGCGTTTCGCGTGTGACCACGGCCGACGGCAGGTCTCCTGGCTCGCGGGTCGCCGCCCTCGCACCGTCTTCCCGGGTATTGCTACCCAGTGACATGGTGGTGAAGGACTCGCCGCTCACAGTTGCGGGGGCAGCCGCGGCTCCGGGAACAGTCCCGCACCGCGTTCCCTTTTGATCCCCGAGGGGAACCGTCGTCGCCTAGCTTCGTTGATGCCCTCAGCCTCGTCAAGGCTGTGGATATCTCGGTTGCGCCGCCCGTGCCGCGTTCTGGAGAGATCGGCGGATACGGCGAATATGCGACGCTTATCCTGTCTTCGAGATGCGTCGATAGCGCTACAAATCGCGTGCGCGCGCTGAAGATTCTCACTGAAATGATCAGTCTATCTATGGAAAGCCGAAAGATTAGCAGGCTAAAGATCGCGGATCTTTTGTTTAAATCGATTGACGACGGCACGCCTGTTTGTTAATCGACCTCCCTCACAGTGTTCGTGGAGGTGATAGTCTGATTTTAGATCTGACCTTGCAGATCTCGCAGACTAAGAAAAAATATTTAATTGAAACCTTTAGCTTTTAGTGCTTAGTTATGGCGGTCTGGGCATCGATGAGACGAAAATTCCATGCGATGATCCATACAGCGCCGGACATCGATTGAGATGAACGACGATCGTGCCATATCCGACTGCACGGAAACTGAGGCCGAATGAAATCCTCGCTGATATATCTGGGACTGGTGAAGCGAGTAGCGATGTGAACTTGAACGTCAGTAGCTGAATGATGAGGAGATTACGGTGAGCGCTGGTTACACTCTTGCAAAGCCATTCCATCCCGGCGGCTTCGTCCGTCGCAAGATCCTTGAGCCGCGTAATCTGACGATTATGGGCGCTGCTGCCTTGCTCGGGGTGACCCGTCAGGGCTTCTCCGAATTCCTGAACGAGCGGGCCAGCCTCACCGTCGATATGGCGTTCCACATCGAGAAGGCCTTCGGATTCAACGCGGAAGCGCTGATGGATATGCAGACGCGCTACGATCTCGCAATCCTGCGGCATCGGGATCGGATGGCACAGATGCAGTTGGTTGCGAAGAACGAACGCCAAGCCAGCAAGGCGACCGGCACTGTACGCCCTGCCGGCGTCCGCCGCTCGGCAGCCTGAGCCTGACAAAACGACGGCGAGAACCGTACCTGATCGCTTCGCGGTCTGGTACGGCTCCGATACATCTTTTCGGTGGCCATCACCGGCGCACGCGGTGGGACCCGTCAAGCGCGTGAGGCTGCATCCGCCGTTCCGGGGATTCGACCTCGCCTCAGATGCGATGTTCCGCCTGTGACCGTGGGCCGGCAGCGGGTCGACCCGGCTCGCCGATCGCCGCCCTGATGCCGCCTCGCGCGACGCGACCTGGTGTCGGTGTGTTGGAAAGTTTCGGAAATCGGCGGCGCTGCTAATCCAGGTTCGGAAAGAATATTTCTCAAGCATTGTTCGTATAGGCGATAGTTGAAATTTTCGGCGGCGTGTCTGTGCGCTCTGATGCAATGTCTTTATGGCTCCGACGTCTCTTCGGCCGACAGGTCGGCCTACCGGAACCTATCCATTCCCCTCGCGTCTTAAACGCAGGCCCGATGTCGTCACGCGGCACGTCGGACAGCCGGTTCCAGATGCTGGTTACCGATGGGAGCCAGGGGCGTACGATCGGGCCTTCGATAAAGGAGGCAATGTCGTCATGGTCTACAGACTGGCGAATCCAGGCCATCCGGGCGGATATGTTCGGCGCAATATCATTGAGGCGCGTGATCTCACCGTCATGGACGCGGCCAGCCTACTCGATGTCCCGCGTCAGGCCCTGTTCGAATTCCTCAACGGAAAGACCGGTCTCACGCCGGAACTGGCGCTGCGGATCGAGGCGGTGTTCGGTGTGGAGATGGAGACCTTGATGGAGATGCAGACGCACTTCGATATTGCCGAAGCGCGCAAGCGCTATCGGGATGTTTGGAGTGAACTCGTCGTCAAAGCAAAGCTCGCGCGGGTTGCGTCCAAACCGAACGATCCGGGCGCCGTGCCACAGAGGATCATGCGGCGCGGACATGCATTCGGATGACGCGGCCCTTCCGATAATCAGCGCGCGGAAGACGTGCTGGGCTTCCGCGCACTGACGAGCGACCGGGTCGCCGAGGGAGGCGCGCTGGCCCCACGACTTTGCCGCTGCGCCCAGGCGATGCTAGAGCCAGCCCTCCCATCGGCACGGACACTTCGCGACGCTGCGGCCGATGCGCCCGGACGTCTCGTCCGAAGCGGGCATGGGCTCTGGCGGAATCATGACGACGCGACAACCACCACGTGACGGCCCGAAGGGGCGCCGGCCCTCCTTCGGCAAGGCAAATTTCGGGACGGCGAAGGCTGAGGGCCGCGCCCGCACCGGCCCGCGGACCAGCGCCCGCGATGCCGCCGAGCGCGCTGCCCGAAACCGCGGCGACGACGCCGGAACGCGCGATCCCTGGGGGGGGCAGGAGACCGCCGCGGCTCCGGTCCGGCCGAAATCCCGCCCCGCGGCCGAGGGCACGCTGCCGCGTCGGCCGATACCAGGGGGGGCGCCGGGGCCGCGTCCACCCGCGAAGCGGCCCGAGGTTCCCGCCCCCGGCCCGACCCGGCGCGAGCAGCGCGCCGCCGCCTCCGCGACGCTCGCCTCCGGGGTCCAGACCCTGACGGTGGAGCCGGACGAGGCCGGCATGCGCATCGACCGGTTCCTCACCGCCCGGTTCCCGCTCCTGCCCTTCACCCGGGTGCAGAGCATCGTCCGCAAGGGCGAATTGCGGGTCGATGGCAAGCGCGCCAAGCCCAATGACCGCCTGGAACCCGGCATGAGCGTGCGGGTGCCGCCGCTGCGCCTCGATCAGCCCTCCGAGCGCCCGCGCAACCCCGCCCGCGAGCAGGACGACGCCACCTTCATCCGGTCGCTGATCCTTTACGAGGATGCCGACATGATGATCCTCAACAAGCCCTTCGGCCTCGCGGTCCAGGGCGGCTCCGGGACGGTTCGGCACGTCGATGGCTTGCTCGCCGCCTTGACCGGCCCGGACGGCCAGAAACCCCGCCTCGTCCACCGGCTCGACAAGGATACGGCCGGCTGCCTGATCATCGCCAAGACCCGGCTCGCCGCCGCGACGCTAGCCAAGAGCTTCCGGTCCCGGGCTGCGCGAAAGATCTATTGGGCGCTTACCGCCGGCGTACCGCGGGTGCGCCAGGGGCGGGTCTCGACCTACCTCGCCAAGGAGGAGCCGACCGACGCCGACGCGCGGATGCGGGTCGCCAAGCACGGCGACGAGGGGGCGAGCCACGCCCTCACATACTACGCGATGGTCGATCAGGCGGCGCAGAAGCTGTCCTGGCTGTCGTTCAAGCCGGTGACCGGCCGCACGCACCAGCTGCGCGCCCACGCGGCCCATATCGGCCACCCGATCGTCGGCGACCCGAAATACTTTTCGGTGGAGAACTGGGAGCTGCCGGGCGGCATCCAGAACCGGCTTCACCTGCTCGCCCGGCGGATCGTGATCCCGCACCCGCGCACCGGCAAGCCCGTTGACGTGAGCGCGCCGCTTCCGCCCCACATGGCCCAGAGCTGGAACCTGCTCGGCTTCGACGCCACCCGCTACGACCCGATCGTCGAGGCGCCGGAGGCTTGAGCCGAGCCACGGCCCGTCGCGGATCACGATCCGAAGGTCTTCCGGCCCCCTGTCTTGGCAACCGCGGGCGCCGCCTCATATGCTGCCCCGCGCCGCGGATTCACGCGGCGCTGTTCTCCGGCTTTTCGAGACCCTGACGCATGAAGCTCGCGATGCTGGCCTGCCTCGCCGCCCTGTGCCTTGCCGGGCCGATCGCGCATGCCGCCCCAGGCGAGGCGTCCAGGCCGGCGGTTCCGGCACACGGGCAACCGGTCGAGGCGTCGGCGTCGCATCCGGCGGCGACCGCCGGCGAGGCCGGACCGCGACAGGGCGTCAGCGCCCGTATCGAGCGCCGCCGCCGCTCCTATGCGGCCTGCAACCGGGCCTCGCATCAGCGCGGGCTGCGCGGCGGCAAGCGCCGGCGGTTCCTGATCCGCTGCCGACTCGGTTACGAGCGGACCCGCGGCCAAACGGGGCAATCCGCGGGGCCATCGACGGGACAACCGGCGGCTCCATCGACGGGGCAGGCCGCCGGACAGCCGGCGCAGCCCGGCCGGAAGCCGTGATGTGGTCCCGCGCGCGTCCGCGGTCCCGGCTCCGAAATTCGCGATGAGGCTCGTCGTCTTCGATGTCGACGGCACGCTCGTCGACAGCCAGCATCTGATCGTGGCGGCGCAGGGACTCGCCTTCGCGGAGAACGGCCTGCCCGCCCCTGGGCGACGGGAGGCTCTGTCGGTGGTGGGCCTTTCCCTGCCGCAGGCGTTCCGCCGCCTCGTCGGCGATGACGGGCCGATCGCCGAGCTCTCGGAAAGTTACAAGCTCGCCTACAACCGGCTGCGGCTCGATCCCGCCTACGAGGAGCCGCTCTTCCCCGGCATGGCCGACCTCCTGGCCCGGCTGCATGCCCGTGACGATGTCTTGATCGGTCTGGCCACCGGCAAGTCCCGGCGCGGCGTCGACCGGCTGGTCGCGCATCACGGTTGGGGGGATTGGTTCGTCACCACGCAGAGCGCCGACGACGCACCGTCGAAGCCTGATCCGACCATGCTCCAGCAGGCCATGAGCGAGGCTGGCTGCCCCCCCGAGGCGACCGTGATGGTCGGCGACACCACCTTCGATATCGCCATGGGAGTCGCGGCCGGCGCCGAAGCTGTTGGGGTCGCCTGGGGTTACCACCCGCCCGACGCGCTCTACGGGGCGGGCGCCGCGACCGTGGTGCCGAGCGCCGGTGCCCTGGAAGCCCGCTTGTTCGACGCCGCGATGCCGCTCTGAGGCCGCGAGGCTCGCGTGCGCGCCCCGGAACGCCTATCTCGCCTTCATGAGCGATGAGACGACAGATTGGCTCGGCCAGCCGGGCGACGACGCCAAGCCCGATCCGGTGCGGGCCGCCCGCGGCCACGCCAAGCCCGCCCTGCCCCGGCGGTTCTACAAGGAGGCCGGCTTCTCGGAGGATCCGGACGGGTTCCGCCTGATGCTCGACGGCCGTGCGGCCAACACCCCCGCCCGCAACCCGCTGCGCCTGCCGACCCGGGCCCTGGCCGAGTCGGTTGCGGCCGAGTGGGCGGCCCAGGAGACGCAGATCGATCCCGCCAGGATGCCCCTCACCCGGCTCGCCAACACGGCGATCGACGGCGTCGCCCCCCGGCTGGACGCCGTGGCCTCCGACCTGTGCGCCTATGCCGGCACCGATCTCGTCGCCTACCGGGCCGGAGATCCGGAGAGGCTGGTCGCCGCGCAGGCCGCGGCCTGGGACCCGATCCTCGACTGGGCGCGGGAGAGCTTGGGCGTTCGACTGATTCTCAGCGAGGGCGTGATGCACGTGATGCAGCCGTCCGATACCGTGCGGGCGCTGTCCGATGCGGTGTCCCGGGTCACCGACCCGTTCCGCTTGGCCGGCCTGCACACGCTGACGACCCTCAGCGGCTCGTTGCTGATCGCCCTGGCGGTGCTGGAGGGACGGCTCACCCCAGCTGAGGCCTGGGCCGCGGCCCATGTCGATGAGACCTATCAGGCACAGGTCTGGGGCCGGGATGCCGAGGCAGAGGCCCGTCTCGAAGCTCGTCGCACCGAGTTCGAGGCCGCAGCCGCGTTCGTGGAGGCGCGCCGCTGAACCGGGCGCGCTCGCAAGAGATGCAGGCGCGCAACATTCAGAAACTTGCGGCGCGTCCACGGTGCCGCCGGCTGACTCCGCATCGGGACTGATCTAGGGTCCGGTTCTGTTGTGTGCGAATCGACTATGCGCGCCGCCGAGCTCGTCCAAAGCAATTTTGAGGAGGAGAGGGCCGCGCTCACCGCGCGTATACAGTTCTGCGGCGGGCGACAGGCGCGCTACGCGGTCTTCGACGATCTCGTGAGTCTCGAAGACCGGGCCCTGGCCGCGGGAGCCCCCGCCGTGACCTTGCGGAAGATTGCGGAAGTCCGCTTTCTGGCCGGGATCCTGCGCGACGCGGTTCGCCCTCGCCCGGTCCCGTCCCTGCGGACCTTGCTGCGGGCGTATGAATCCACGAAGGCGCGCCAACACGCGGCCGTGACTGTACGGGAAGCCTGAAGGCCCCTCCAGGCCCGATTCACGCCGTCGCGGAGAGCGCTGTCTTCAGGTCGCTTTCCAGATCGGCCGGCTTGGTCGCGGGGGCGTAGCGGGCGATGACACGGCCATCACGGCCTACCAGGAACTTCGTGAAGTTCCACTTCACCGCCCGTGTCCCGAACAGACCGGGCTTGGCGCGGGTGAGGTAAGCGTAGAGTGGCTCGGCGTTAGGCCCATTCACAGCGACCTTGGCGAGCACCGGGAAGCTCACAGCGTGGTTCAGGCTGCAGAACCGCGCGATCTCGGCGGCGTCGCCGGGCTCCTGGGCGCCGAACTGGTTGCAGGGAAAGCCCAGGATCGTCAGGCCCGCGTCGCGATACGTTCGCCAGAGGGCTTCGAGGCCGTCGTATTGTGGTGTGAAGCCGCAGCGCGAGGCCGTGTTGACGATCAGAAGCACTTGGCCGCGATGCTGCGCGAGGGGATAGGGCGTGCCGTCGGCGGCGGTGACGCTGAAATCGTGAGCCGTAGTCATACGGGATCAGTCGGACAAACCGATCTGGTCCGCA
This sequence comes from Methylobacterium phyllostachyos, assembly GCF_900103445.1. Classification (GTDB taxonomy): domain Bacteria; phylum Pseudomonadota; class Alphaproteobacteria; order Rhizobiales; family Beijerinckiaceae; genus Methylobacterium; species Methylobacterium phyllostachyos. The sequence goes on from NZ_FNHS01000013.1 coordinate 108,460, forward strand.
AGATGCGTCGCTCGGCTCGCTCGGCTCGGCGGGACCAGTGCAAAGACGACTTGATAACCTAAGATGCTAATTTGGATTATATTCGCCGTATCGGTTTTTATGTATAGCCTCGTCAATTGCAGCGATAGGGCTCGGCACGGCTGCGAGCGAGGGTCATCCGTAGCCCCTGCCTGAACGTGATCAGGGTACGTCGATGCCGCGCTTCTACTTCCACGTCCATGACGGCTGCTCCGCGCTGGACTCGGAAGGAACCGAGTTGCCTGACCCACAGGCCGCCCGACTCGAAGCCATCCGGATCGCCGGGGACATCTTGAAGCATGACGCGCATCGGATCGTCCTGGGCGAGGATTGGTGGATCGAGGTCACCGACGATACGAACCTCATCCTGTTCCAGATGACGTTTCTGGTGGTCGAATCACCCGTAATGCGCAGGGCCGCCGGCGCGGAACGCTGAGCGCGGCTGCCCGCTCAGGCCGGGACCTTCTCCACGTCGAAGCTCGGCCCCTGTGGCGTCATCCGCTCCCGCGAAACGATGCGCTCCTCGGCCGAGACGATTCCCAGGCTGACATCGCGGTCCGGAAGGACGACGGTGGTGGTCTTGTTCACATGGACCAGCACGTGCCGATGCAGCGGCACCGACGCGACGGCCCAGCGCTTGAGCTGTCCGTAATAGGGTTCCCGCCGCCATGCATTCGCCTGCCCGGGATCGACCTGCACGTTCATGTTGCGGGTGAGCGGATCCAGGGCGATCACCATCTTGGCGCGATCGGGCTTCCATTCCGGCCCGAGCCAGCTCTCCGTCATCCAGAGGCAGTGGAAGGCGCGGCAATGGTCTGGGCGGGTGGCGTGGATGGCGCAGCCCTGCCCGGCCCGCGTGTGGCGGCACCACTGGCCCGCCACGCTCTCGACCGCCGGGACGTCATAGACCTTGCAGCAGAGCGTGCAGGCGCCGCAGGCGCGGCCGGGGGCTGGTTGGGCGACGAAGGCTTCGGGGCTGAGCATCGGGTATACAGCGCGTCCGGCATGCATCCGACAACGGCCGGAGGCGGGTCCGCCGGGCTACCTGCCGGTGCATCGGGTCGGTAGTGTGGCGGATCCCCTCGGCATGAGGACCTTGCAGCCGATGCTCTCGAATCTCGCGACCCGCGACGTCGAAACCCTGCTCCACCCCTACACCAACCTGTCGACGCACCGACAGACGGGCCCGCTGGTCCTCGAGCGCGGCCAGGGGGTCCATGTCTACGACACGGAGGGGCGCGCCTATATCGAGGGCATGTCGGGCCTGTGGTGCACGGCGCTCGGCTACTCCAACGCCGAGCTCGTCGAGGCGGCGCAGGCACAGATGGCACGCCTGCCGTTCACCCACCTGTTCTCGGGCCGCAGCCACGATCCGGGGATCGAGCTCGCCGAGACGCTCAAGGAGCTGATGCCGGTCCCGACCTCGAAGATCTTCTTCACGTCGTCCGGGTCGGAGGCCAACGACACGCAGGTCAAGCTGACGTGGTACTACAACAACGCGCTCGGTCGGCCGAACAAGAAAAAGATCATCGCCCGGCAGAAGGGCTATCACGGGGTCACGGTGGCGAGTGCCTCGATGACCGGGCTGACGGCCAACCACGCCGATTGGGACCTGCCGCTGCCGGGCTTCCTGCACGTCTCGGCCGCCCACCATTACAGGGGCGCCGAAGCAGGCGAGAGCGAGGAGGCCTATTCGGCGCGGCTCGCGTCCGAGCTTGAGGAGACCATCCTGCGCGAGGGGCCCGAGACGGTGGCGGCCTTCATCGCCGAGCCGGTGATGGGCGCGGGCGGGGCGATCGTGCCGCCCCAGGGCTATTTTGCCGCGATCCAGGCCGTGCTGGCGAAGTACGATGTCCGGCTGATCGCGGACGAGGTGATCTGCGGCTTCGGCCGGTGCGGCACGTGGTTCGGCAGCGAGGCGTTGGGTGTCCGGCCGGACTCGATCTCCTTCGCCAAGGCGCTCACCTCCGCCTACATGCCGCTCGGCGGTGTCAGCATCGACGAGCCGCTCTATCAGGCCATGATCAGCCAGAGCGAGAAGCTCGGCACCTTCGGCCACGGCACCACCTATTCCGGCCATCCGGTGGCCGCCGCGGTGGCGCTGAAGGCGATCGAGATCTACCGGCGCGACCGGATCATCGAGGGCGCCGCCGAGAAGGCGCCGCACTTCCAGCGCCGCCTGTCGGCACTCACCGGGCACGCCATCGTGGGCGAGGCCAACGGCATCGGGCTGATCGGCGGGTTGGAGATCGTCGCCGACAAGGCGAGCAAGCGGCAATACGACCCGAAGAAGGGAGTTGCGGCCCGCTGCGTCGCCTTCGCGCAGGGCGAGGGGCTGATCGTGCGGGCGCTGGCCGGCGACCGCGTTGCCGTCTGCCCGCCGCTGATCATCACACCGGACGAGATCGACGCCCTGTTCGACCGGCTCGGCCGGGCGCTCGACCGGACCCGCGACTGGATCCGCGCCGAGGGGCTGGAGGCGATGCCGGGGTAAACCGGTCCCGCACCGGCCTTTCCCGGACGTCTGGAACGAAGTGAAAGGTCATCCGGGAACTAGCACGAAGCGTCGCGAAGCGCCCATCCAGATCAACTGGTGCCGCTGGCGCCGCGCTTCGAGTGCTGGCTCCCGGGTCGCATTCCGCTGACGCTGCATGCGCTCGGGAGAGGGCGCGCGTCACGGGTCCGGACGCCGCTTCCGAACTGCGCGCTCAGCTTAACCCGCTGGAACGGCTGGTCCGCAAACCCTCCGAGGCCAGATGGCGCGCCAGCGCCTCCACGAACAGGCGCGTCCGTGGCGGTGTCCCGGCTGCCCCGAGCCACACGGCCTGAACCAGGATCGGCGGGGGCTCGAACTCAGCCAGGACGATCGTCAGGCGGCCGCGATCAAGATCCCCCTGGATCTGCCAGAGCGGTGCGAGGCCGAGGCCGGCGCCGGCTGCGACGGCCGCATTGGCCGCGGTGGCGTCGTTGCAGCGGAGGGTCCCGCGCACAGGGACGTGCGCGGGACGGCCATCGATCACGACCGGCCACGAATCGCCTTCGGGTCCGAAGGTGCGGACGACGCAAACGTGCACGGCGAGGTCCTCCGGCCGCTGCGGCACGCCACGGCGCGCGAGATAGTCGGGCGCGGCGAACATCACCCGGCGCAGTTGCGCGAGGGGGCGGATCTTGAGCTGGGGCGGACCGGGGTCGCCGATCCGGATCGCGACATCGAGCCGGTCGTCGACGAGATTGGCCAGCGCATCCGAGAGGACCAGCTCGATCTCAAGGCCTGGATACAGTTCGAGGAACGCGACACAGGCTGGGACGACGTACCGGGGGGCGAACAGCCCGGGTGCGCCGACCCGCAACGTGCCGGCGACGCGCGCACTGTCGCGGCCGATCTCCGTGCAGGCATGCTCAATGTCGGTCAGCGCCGCCTTGATGCGGGCCTGGAAGGCGAGGCCCGCCGCGGTCGGCTGCAGGCGACGCGTGGTGCGGCGGACCAGTTCGACCCCGAGGTCGCCCTCCAGCCCCGAGAGCGCGCGGCTCACCGATTGCAGCGAGATGCCGAGATGCCGGGCGGCGGCCGTCAGGCTGCCGCGATCGACGATTTCGACAAAGGCTCGGTAGCGTTCCAGGCTCGACATCGGTCTCACGCCTTTCGCAAGAGTCTATCACGAGCCAAGTTTATTGTCGTCCATAACTCCGGGACCTAGAATTTGATGATCATTGTGATCAAATTCGGCAGGTCTCCGTGCGTACATCGGCTCGCATCCACTCGATTGAGGCGCAAAACACGCCAAAATACTTAGATCGCATCGTCCTGATGCTGGCGATAGCGGCTGGCGTCATTGTCTTAAGCCTGTTCGCTTCGCAGCCGCTGGTCGGCGTGATCGGACCGTCCCTTGGCCTCGACGCGGCGGGAGCCGGCCTCGTCACCACGGTCACGCTGCTGGGCTACGCGAGCGGATTGTTCCTACTCGTGCCGCTGACCGACCTCGTCGAGAATCGCCGGCTGATCGGGCGGACACTCACGATCGGGACGCTCGCTCTCCTCGCGGCCGCAGTTGCGCCCGCGGCGCCGCTCTTTCTGGTCGCATCGTTCCTGATCGGGCTGACGGCCAGCGCGATCCAGATGCTCGTGCCGGTCGCCGCCATCCTGGCACCGGAAGCCGAACGCGGGCGCGTCGTCGGCAACGTCATGACCGGCCTGATGCTCGGGATCCTGCTGTCCCGGCCGAGCGCCAGTCTGGTCGCCGATTATGCCGGGTGGCGGTGGTTCTACGGGATCCTCGCGGGTCTCGTCGGCGTGCTCACGCTCGTCATCGCCCGGGTCGTGCCCGAGCGCTGGCCGAACCAGACCGCCACCTATCCCGGCCTGATCGCGTCCTTGTTCGAACTCCTCAGGAATGAGCCCGTCCTCCGGCGCCGGGCCGCGTATCAAGGCCTGTGCATGGCGGCCTTCGGGATCTTCTGGACCTCGGTGGCCCTGCGGCTCGCGCAGCCGCCGTTCGACCTTGGCCAGACCGGCATCGCGGTCTTCGCCCTGACGGGCGCCGCGGGCGCCGTGATCGCGCCGATCGCCGGCCGCGCGGGCGACCGGGGACAGACCCGCCCCGCCACGATCCTTGCGCATGTCGGCGTGATCGCCGCCATGGTCTTGGCGGCTCTTGCCGGTGCGGGGTCCGCCGGCGGCATACCGGGGACTGTCGCGCTCCCCGTCATGGCGCTGGCGGCCGTGATCCTCGATCTCGGTGTCATCGCGGATCAGGCGCTCGGCCGGCGGGCCATCAACATGCTGCGGCCAGAAGCGCGGGGGCGCTTGAACGGGCTGTTCACCGGCCTGTTCTTCATCGGAGCGGCAGTGGGGTCGAGCCTCTCGGGCCTTGCCTGGGTGCTCGTCGGCTGGTCCGGCACGTGCGCGCTCGGCGGTCTGTTCGGCCTCGCGGCGCTCGCCCTATCCCTCAGCGCGCGAAGCCCCGCGCAGGCCTGACGGGGGGCCATCATCAGGCGCCGCGCTGTCCCTCCGGCGGCCCGCTCGCCTGCACCCCCGTCGCCGTCAGCGGTGTGATCCGTAGCGTCGTGATCCGGTTCTTCGCCTTCCGGATCACCTGGAAACGGAAGCCATGGAAGTTGAACGCCGTGCCCTGGTCGGGGATGGTCCGCGCCTCGTGGATCACGAGGCCCGCGATGGTGGTGGCCTCCTCGTCGGGCAGGTCCCAGTCCATGGCGCGGTTCAGGTCGCGGATCGGCACGCCGCCGTCGACGTTGACCGAGCCGTCCCCCTGCGGCCGCACCCCGGAGACTGTGACGTCGTGCTCGTCGGCGATCTCGCCGACGATCTCCTCCAAGATGTCCTCCAGGGTCACGAGACCCATCACCTCGCCGTACTCGTCGACCACCAGGGCGAAGTGGGTCTTCTTGGTGAGGAAGGCCTTGAGCTGGGCGCGCAGCGAGGTCGTGCCCGGCACGAACCACGTCTCCAGAGCCAGCGCCTCGACTTTCAGGCCGGACGCGTCCCCCCCCGCGGCGTCGAGCGCCCGCAGCAGGTCCTTGGCGTGCAGCACGCCGATGATGTTCTCCGGCGTGCCCCGCCACAGGGGCATCCGCGTGTAGGGCGAGGACAGCACTGCCCGTACGATATCCTCGGAGGATTGGTCGGCGTCGATCGCCCGCATCTTGGTGCGGTGAACCATCACGTCGGAGACGGTCAGCTCCGACAGGTCGAGGAGGCCACCCAGCATGTCGCGCTCGGCCTTGGCGACCCCACCCTCCCGGTGCATCAGCGCCACCTGCCCGCGCAGCTCCTCGGCGGCGGTGAGGATCGACTGATGCTCGCCGATCGTCACGCCGAAGGGCTTCAGCATCAGCCGCACGAGCTGCTCGATGGCGATCGCCAGCGGCCCCATCAGGGCCACCGCGAAGGCGACCGGCCGGGCCGTGACCAGGGCGGTCTGGTCCGGTTTGGAGATGGCCAGCGTCTTCGGCAGCACCTCGGCGAAGACGATGACCAGCACCGACATGCCCACCGTCGCGTAGATCACGCCGCTCTTGCCGAACAGGGCGGTCAGCACGCTGGTGGTGAAGGCCGAGGCGCCGATCGCCACGATGTTGTAGCCGATCAGCATGGCGCCGATGAAGCGCTCGCGGATCGCCAGGATGCGGTTGACGATCGCCGCCCGTGGGTCCCCCGCCTGCTCCAGCGTGTGCATCCGGGCCCGGGAGGCGGCCGTGAAAGCGGTCTCAGCCCCCGCGAAGAAGGCCGAGAGCAGGAGCGAGATCACCACGATGCTCGCGGCGAACCACAGGTCGATTTCGGTGTCCATCGGTTCCGTCAGGCCAGCCTATCAGGGCGACTCGGCCGCCCTTATAGCGGCGCACGCGGACTATTGCGCGTCGGTCCGGCGTACCGTCCACGTTGCCCAGTAGACCGGACGGCCGTAGAGGCTCGACGTGTCGCGGCCCGACGCCGTGGGAGCGAGACGGTCGAGCCAAGTCAGGAAGCCGGCCTTGTTGGGGTAGATCGACGGCGTATCGAGATTCCCCTGCGCGTCCGTCATCCAGAAATGGGCGCTCCGGTCGAACCGGCCGCTGCCATCGCCCCCCGAGCGCAGGCCGAGATAGGCCGGCGAGCGGCCGGCCTCCACCGGGTCGGCGTAGAGCTTGAGGGCGCCGATGCCGTCCAGGTTCATGTCGGCGGTGTATTGCAGGCAGATATCGGCTACCGGGCCGCCCGGTGCGTTGGCGGGCCGCTGGCAGGTGTAGGACACCGCCCAGCGCTGCAGCCCCTTGGCGCGCGCAACCCGCACGAGGCTCCCCGGCGGCAGCGGCCCGGCAAGTTTTTTCGCCACCGACCAGACCTTCGGGCCGGACAGGTCCTGTGCGGTGCGCAGGTAGAGCGCCGTGCGCCGCTTGTCGGGGGCGAGGCCGCAATCCTCCGGCAGCACGTCCGTGTAGACGTAATGATAGGTACGCTCGACGATGCTGATCGAACCCGCGAGCCCGTGGGTCTCGAAGGCCGGCGCCGTGCAGACGGAGGCCACCGGCTTGCCGGCCTCGTCGATGACCGGCGCGGGACTGGGCGGGTCGCTCCGCCCGCGGCCGGACTTCGCGCTGTCCTTAGGCTCGAACGGTGTCCAGGCGAGCCCGTAGCCGTCGGCGGCGCGGGTGCGGATCTCGAAGCTCTGAAAGTCGAGGGTGCGCGCCTCGATCTGGACGCGGCGCCGGACATCGGCCGGCCCCGGTCCAGCGGCATCCGGCTCGGCCCGACGCCGCCCGCGCCGCCGCGCGTCGTCCTGGGCGTCCGCCATGCCGACCCGCTCCTGCCCGAGCAGGAACACGTAGCTGTAGGCCTCGCCGGCCCAGTCGCGGCCGGCGATGGCGATCGGGTCGCGTGGGCCGATGCCCTCGGCGGCCGGCGTCGGCTCTGACCAGCCGCGGGACCGCGCGCGTTCCTCGGGCAGGTCGACCCAGAACCGGTCGGCCGAGGGCGGCAGCGTCGTGACCAGCGCCTCGACGGTGCGGCCCGTGCGCAGGGACCCGCCGTCCCGGCTGTCCGTGGCGCGGCGCTCCGGGCAGGGCTCCTCGCGGCGGGACGCGATCGGGGTCTGGCCCTGGAACACCGTCTGGATCGGGCCCGGTGCCTCGCTGCGGGGGAGCTTCAGGATCTGCACGCCGCGCACGAAGGCGCAGGGCGCGGGCGCGATCAGCACCCCCTCGGCCTCCGACCCGTCGCGGCAGATCTCCAGGCCCCCGCCGCCGGTGACGTAGCAGCTCGGCGCGCTGCCCTCGAAGCCGGCCGTACGGGCGCTCGCGGACCTGGGCGCGAGCAAAGCGGTGGCCCCCAGGGCGCCGAGACCGCCCAGAACAAGCGCCAGCACCCGCCGCCCGGCAATTGGCCAGGACCTGTAATAATGGACGTGAGATGGGACGCTACCGACGGGCGATGGGCGGGCAGTCTTCTGAGAAACCACGTCTATCGCCAGTTTCGATCCGGTCATCGGAGAGGTTGCGCTGGCTCTAGCCCACGGCCACGGGGCCGGAAAGGGGCGCGAACCACGCAGGCACGGATCGATGGGGATGGAGCGAACCCCGCGCCCGCTCGCTCGTTGTCGCGGCTTGAGGGCCTTGCGGGCCCGACCGTCTCAGCGTCCGGAGAACAGCGCATGGATATCGCCGTCGAAACCGTCACCGACATCGTGTTCCGACTGCGGGCCATCGAGGTGAAGGAGGGCAACACCGATCCGGATTCGGGCTCGAACCCGATCGATGACGGATCCACGGATGTCCTGATCTCCGGCACGGACGATGCCACGGAAGAGGAAGTCCGTGGCATGATCGCCGGGCTCGACGACGATGCCCGGGCTGAGTTGCTGGCGCTGCTCTATATCGGCCGCGGTGACATGGAGCCCGAGGAGTGGGGCGAGGCGGTGCGGTTCGCCCGGGAGCGTGAGGCGGCCGGCGACGGCGCCGTCAAGGAACTGCTGGGTGCGCCCGATGCCGGTGATCTGCTGGAGGAGGGCCTGGACGCGCTGGGGCTGAGCCCCGAGCTGCCTCAGGCTTGATCGACGCCATGGCGTCCCGCGTGACCACCCGCGTGCGCAGGGGCGCCGGCAAGGCGCTGCGAGTCCTCGTCCGGCCGGTCCGCCGGGCGCAGGGTCACGGCGGCAAGGGCCGCGGCGGGCTCGTAGTCGAGCCCTATCGCGGCTACGGCTCGCGGGAGGCGATCTTCCTGATCGGGCGGGTCTTTCGCCAATCCCCCGGCATCCCGGGGGAGGATCCGGAATCCCTGCGGGCGCAGTGGCGCGATTTGCGGCGTCGCATCGCCCGGCGGACGGTCGCGGGGGCGGCGGTCTCCGCCCGGTTCGGCGGGGATGCGGTCCGGGTCGAGACCGACCGGGACGGCTATTTCCGCGTGCATCTGCATCCGCACAGCCCACCGGCGGAGCTTGCCGCGTGGCATCCGGTCGAGCTGGTCCTCGAGAGCGATCCGCCGATCCCGGCCGAGGGCGCGGTGTTCATCCCGCCCGAGAACTGCCGTTGCGTCGTGGTCAGCGACATCGACGACACGGTGATGCGCACCGGCGTCGCCAACAAGCTGAAGATGCTCTGGCGGCTCTTCGTGGAGGATGCCGAGAGCCGGGTCGCCTTCCCGGGCGTCGCTGCTCTGTACCGGGCCCTGCACGCCGGCGCCGGCGGCGCGGACGGCAACCCGATGCTCTACGTCTCCCGCGCGCCCTGGGGCCTCTACGAGATGCTGTCGGAGTTCTTCCAGCGGCACGGAATCCCGGCGGGGCCGGTGCTGTTCCTGCGGGAATGGGGCCTCTCCTGGACGCACCCGCTGCCGCGCCGGGCCACCGACCACAAGCAGGCGCTGATCCGGCACATGCTCGATCTCTACCGCGACCTGCCCTTCGTGCTGATCGGCGACAGCGGCCAGCACGATCCGGAGGTCTACGCGCAGATCGTCGAGGAGAATCCCGGGCGGGTGCTGGCGGTCTACATCCGCAACGTGTCCCGCAATGCCGCCCGGACCGAAGAGATCGTGCGTTTGGCCGGCGCCGTCGCGCGGGCGGGGTCGAGCCTCGTGCTGGCCGCCGACAGCGTCGCCATGGCCGAGCACGCGGCCGCGATTGGCCTGATCGCCCCCGAGGCCGTGGCCGGCGTCGCCGACGAGCACGCCGCTTCCGCCGAAACGGGGCCGCGGCGTGAGACTGCCCGGATCACGCCGGATCCCGCCGGCACCGCGGCCGAAGCCCCGATCGCGCGGGAGGCGATCGCCGAGGCGCTGGCCGGCGGCGACAGCGTGCCGGCGACCCTGGTGGTCGAGCCGGAGTCTCCGGCCACGCTCCCGCGCCTCGACGCTTGAACTGCGCTCGCGAACGTCGGTCGGGCCCCTGGTCGAGTTTGATGATCCCCCGATGGCCACGCTCTTCGACACCCATCTCCGCGGCTGACGGCTGGTCCTCACGATATGGTGCAATGCAGCATCGCGATTGGGAGGGTTCACATCCCGATCACGATGACTAGGTTCCGGCGCTCGCATGCTGGTCCTGCCCCTGGAATCCGCTGGAGCCCAACCGTGCAAACCTACACCCTCGCGATCGCCGACGGCGTCCTGTTCGCCTGCCTGCCTGACGAGGCCGACATCTCGGCCGCGATCACCGACGCGACCGCCACCAATTATGGTTTCGGCCTCAGCCTCGATATCGTCCGCGGGGCGACCCTGACCGATGCGGCTGGGCCCGAGGACGAGGTCGTGTGGCAGGAGAGCCCCGACAGCGAATTGCTGGACGCGCAGGGCCGGCGCTATCGCTACGCGGTTCGACGCCCCTGCTGATGATGGATTCGCATCAGGTCTGACGCAGGGGCGCGGACCGGTGCTACGCTCCGCCGATGGGGGCGGAAACGATCAGCGCGGGGTGGAGAGGGGGCCTCGCCCGCTTCTTCATCCTCTACGGCACGCTCTACGGGGCCTATGGTGTCCTCTCGCCGATCCTGCCGGGTTTTCTGGCGGCCCGCGGCCTGAGTGTCGAGGAAATCGGGCTGCTCCTCGCCGCGGCGGGCGGCCTGCGCCTCGTCGTCGGCCCGCTCGCCGGATCCTGGGCCGACCGGCGGCAGGCCGCGCGCACGATCCTGGCGGCGAGTCTCGCCATGGCAGGCCTCGCCGTCCTGGCCCACCTGCCCGGCGCCGGGTTCGCGCAGCTGATCGGGCCGGGCCTCCTCTACGCGGCGGGGACGGCCGCCCCCGCCCCACTTGCCGACGCGCTGGCGCTGGCGGCCGCGCGCGGCGGCGCGGCTTTCCAGTACGGCTGGGTCCGCGGTGCTGGCTCGGCGGCCTTCATCGCCGCCACCGTGGCGGCGGGCTGGCTGATCGCGGCGGCGGGCCTCGCTGCCGCCCTCTGGGCAAGCGGCATCCTGTTCCTTGCCGCATCTGCCGCTTCCCTCGCCCTGCCGGCCGGCCGGACTGCATCCGTCGCCGCCGAACCGCCCTGGCGCGGCTTCGCCGATCTCGTGGCGCTGCCGCGCTTTCGCCGAACGGTGCTGGCCGCCGCCCTGGTGATCGGCGCCCACGCCATGCATGACGGGTTCGCCATGATCCTGTGGCGCTCCGCCGGGATCTCGGCCGGGACCGCCGGCTTGCTCTGGTCGGTCTCGGTGGCCGCCGAGATCTTCGTTTTCCTGCTCGTCGGGCCGCCCCTTCTGGCGCGGATCGGGCTCCCGGCCGGCATCGCGGTGGCGGCCTGCGCGGGGGCGCTCCGCTGGGCGGTGCTCGGCGCCACCGTCTGGGTGCCGGTCCTCGCTGCCGTCGAGGCGCTGCACGGGTTGAGCTTCGCGCTCCTGCACCTCGCCTGCCTCGGCCTGATCGAGGAGACCACGCCGCCGGAGCGGCGCGCCACCGCGCTCGCTCTTTACGGGACGCTCGGCCTCGGCCTGTCCGGCGTGCTGGCGACGTTGGCCTCCGGCTGGCTCTACGGCGCCTTTGGGGCGAAAGCCTTCTGGGCGATGGCGGCCCTGAGCCTCGCGGCCCTGCCGCTGGTGCCCGGCCTGCGGACGCGCTGAACCTGTGGTACGGACCCGGAACGGAGCCGCCGAAACGCCCTGATGCCCTCTGTCGCCGAGATCCTGATCCCGCTCGCCCTCGACACGCCCTACAGTTACGTGGTGCCGGCCGGGCTTGAACTTGCCAACGGCGACGTGGTTCAGGTGCCGCTGGGTCCGCGTGAGATCGTCGGCGTCGTCTGGGGGCTCACCGAGACCGCGGGCGGCTCGAACCTGCGGCCGGTGACAGGCCGCCTGCCCTACCCGCCCCTGTCGGAGCCGCTGCGCAGCCTCGTCGACTGGATCGCCCGCTACACGTTGGCGCCCAAGGGCTCGGCTTTGTCCATGGTGCTGCGCCTGCCCGACGAGGCCAACGCCGCCGAGACCATTCGGGTCGCGGTCCGCATCACCGACAAGCCCCCGTCCCGTCCGACCGCCGCCCGCACCAAGGTCCTGGCAGTCGCTGCCGATGGCGCGCTGCGCGGCAAGAGCGCGCTCGCCAAGGAGGCGGGGGTCTCCGTCTCGGTCATCGACGGCCTGATCGACGACGGTGTCCTGGAGACCGTGGCGGTGGAACCCGAGCCGGTCGCCCCGCGGCCCGATCCCGATTTCCCGCGCACGCCGCTCTCCCCCGCACAGGGCGAGGCGGTCGACGAACTCCTGAAAGGCTTCCCTTGGCACCAGCCTCCCGGCGACACCGAGGCGCCCGCCGACCTGCGGCCGGTCCTGCTGGAGGGCGTCACCGGATCGGGCAAGACCGAGGTCTATTTCGAGGCGGTGGCGGCCTGCATCCGGGCGGGTCTCCAGGCGCTGATCCTGATGCCCGAAATCGCGCTCACCGCGCAGTTCCTCGACCGGTTCGCGGCGCGCTTCGGGGTCCGGCCGGCGGCGTGGCATTCCGGGATCGGCGGCAAGAGGCGGGAGCGGCTGCGGGCCGCGGTCGCCGAGGGCGAGGCTTTGGTGGTAGTCGGCGCCCGCTCCGCCCTGTTCCTGCCCTTCGCGCGGCTCGGCCTGATCGTGGTCGATGAGGAGCACGAGACCGCCTACAAGCAGGAGGACGGCGTCCATTACCACGCCCGCGACATGGCGGTGGTGCGCGGGCGCCTCGAAGGCTGCCCGGTGGTGCTGACCTCGGCGACGCCGGCCATCGAGACGCGGGTGAACGCCGCGCGCGATCGCTACCGGCACGTGCTGCTGCCCGAGCGCTTCGGCGGCCGGAAGATGCCCGACATCGCGGCGATCGACATGCGCCGGGACCAGCCCGAGCGCGGCCGCTTCCTCAGCCCGCCGCTGGTCAACGCGGTGAAGCACACGCTGGAGCGCGGTGAGCAGGCGCTGCTGTTCCTCAACCGGCGGGGCTACGCGCCGCTGACCCTCTGCCGGGCCTGCGGCCACCGCTACCAGTGCAAGAACTGCTCGACCTGGCTCGTGGAGCACCGCTTCCGCCGGGCCCTCGTCTGCCACCAATGCGGCTACGCCGAACGCCGGCCGGAGGCCTGCACCGAGTGCGGCACCTTCGATAACCTCACCGCCTGCGGCCCCGGGGTGGAGCGGATCGCCGAGGAGGCGGCCGAGGTCTTTCCGGGCCGGCGCATCGTCGTGCTGTCGAGCGATTTTCCCGGGGGCGCCGAGCGCCTGCGGCAGGAACTCGACGCGGTGGCGGCCGGCGAGTGCGACGTCGTGATCGGCACGCAGCTCGTGGCCAAGGGCCACAACTTCCCCTTCCTGACGCTGGTCGGCGTGCTCGACGCCGATATCGGCCTGACCTCGGGCGACCCCCGGGCGGCGGAGCGCACCTTCCAGCTGCTTCAGCAGGTCACCGGCCGGGCCGGGCGCGGCGAGAAGCCGGGGCGGGCGCTGGTCCAGACCTATCAGCCGGACCATCCGGTGATCGCCGCATTGTTATCGGGGGACGCCGAGCGGTTCTACGCGGAGGAGATCCAGGCCCGGGAGGCGGCAGGCCTGCCGCCCTTCGGCCGGCTCGCGGCGCTGATCGTGTCGGCGAGCGACCGCGCCGTTGCCGAGGCGCACGGGCAGGCGCTCGCCCGCGCGGCCGATCCGCCCGAGGGCGTGATGGTGCTGGGTCCCGCCGAGGCGCCACTCGCCCTGGTGCGGGGGCGCTACCGCTTCCGGCTGCTGGTGAAGACCGAGCGCAACGTCGATCTCCAGGGCTATCTGCGCGCCTGGCTCGCCCGGGGGCCGAAGGTGCGCGGCAATGTCCGGGTCGCGATCGATGTCGACCCGCAGAGCTTTTTGTAGGAGACTCGTCTACACGGGCCGCGGACCCTGGCCGGAGACCGGTCTTGGGGCGCGGGCGAGTCCCGGAGGAGCGATCAGTGCTGACCTACACCAAGACGCCGGATTCGAATGTCGCCGAGATCGTGGTCGACGGGAAGATCACCGACGAGGAGATGAACGCGGCGATGACCGCCATGAAGGCCGACCTCGACAAGGGCGGCAAGATCAAGCTGCTGGAGGATATCCGCGCCTTCGAGGGTATGGAGCCGGCGGCCTTCTTCAAGGACCCGCGCTTCGGCATCTCGATGATGAAGAGCATCAGCCACGTCGCCCTCGTCACCGACGCGCCCTGGCTGAAGGCGCTCGCCGAGACCTTCAACTTCGTCTCGCCGACCCAGATCAAGGTGTTCGAGCGCGCCCGCCTCGAAGACGCGCGCAACTGGCTCGCCGCTGCGGCCTGAGCGGACTTACTCGGCCTGCGCGGTGCGGGTGTCGCTGCGCCGCGCGGTCCAATGGCCGGAGCAGAGCGACGAAACCTTCCAGGTGCCCGCGCCGGTTCCGGCCTGAAGCCGGCCCGTTCCGGTGCCGCTCGCCGTCCCGTTGCTGACGCTCAAGCCTACGAGGCCGTCGGCGCCGACATGCCCGTTCACCCGGACGCCGGCGCTGCCGGACACGAGCTGCACCTGCCCCTCCCGGATGGCGAGGGCGTAGCTGTAACGGGCGTTGCACAGGCCACTCTCGGTCACCAGTTCCACCGACCACGTGCCGTTATGCGTGCCGGGTTCCGCGGATGCGGCGGGACAGATCGGCAGGGACAGGCTGGCGGCGAGGGCCGCGAGGGCGACGGGCTTGAGCATGCAGGGTCGTCTTTCAGCGATGCGGGTGCCGCACAGGGCGACACGCAGAATCGTCGATCGAGGATGACTCGACGCTGAACGCGCGGCTCGGCAAGATTATGGCCGGTGGCGATCTCCGGCGAGATCAGATCTTATAGCCAGATCGGACCCGATCGTCGACCCACGACGATCTGATGCTTGACCGTATCCTGCAGGAGCGCTGGGCGTTGCTTGGTCTCAAGCGGCTGGTCGGATCTGAAAGTTGAGGAACGGCTTTTCCCCTCCCCCTTGTGGGGAGGGGTTAGGGGTGGGACAGGATCGAGCGTCCTGGTGCCTTCTGCACCACCCCCACCTTCAACTCCTCCCCACAAGGGGGAGGAGAGAAGCCAGCGGCAACCGACAAGGGCAAATCACAGCGGCCCCTCAGGAGACGCGGCAGGCGCTATTCATCTCCCCCCAGACCCCCGGCGGCCTCAATCCACCAGCGGCCGCGCTTCCTCGGGCAGCATGATCGGGATGCCGTCGCGGATCGGGTAGGCGAGCTTGGCCGAGCGGCTGATCAGCTCCTGGCGGGCGGAATCGTATTCCAGCGTGCCCTTGGTCAGCGGGCAGACCAGGATCTCCAGGAGCTTCGGGTCGACGCGGGTCGCCTCGACGGGGGCTGTCAGCTCGTTGCTCATCGTGCCTGAAACCTACTGCATCGTCGATTCGGGGCCTGCGCCGCGAACCAGTTCCATCTGGGTGACCGCGATCAGGATCTCCGCCCGGGTCTTCAGGTCGGGGGCCTCCAGCATCGCCTGCTTCTCACGGACGCCGAACGGGCTCATCATGCAGAGGGCGTTGACCAGCGCCTCATCCGGCGCCTCGTCGATCCCCGCCCAATCCACCTTGAGGTCGTTCGACTCCACGAAGTCGCGCAGCGCTTTGAGTACGCCCGCGCGGTCGACATGCTCCTCGCCCGCGCGGGGCGCGAAGTCCACCGCGAAGGCGTCGTAGGAGACGTGGCAGCGCCGGTACAGACTGGCCGAGGCCAATTCGCTCTCGACCCGGAACCGGCTGATCCCGGTGAGCGAGATCAGGTAACGGCCGTCGCCGGTCTCGGCGTATTGCGTGATCCGGCCGGCGCAGCCGACGCGGTAGAGCTTCGGGTTCGCGGCGCCCGCGCCCTCCGGATCCGGCTGGATCATCCCGATGACCCGGTCGGTGCGCATCGCATCGTCGATCATCGCCAGATAGCGCGGCTCGAAGATGTTGAGCGGCATCTGCCCCCGCGGCAGCAGCAGCGCACCCGATAGGGGAAAGACCGGGATCACGGCAGGGCAATCGGCCGGCCCCTTGTAGCTCGCATGGGTGCTCATGGCGCCTCCCAGAGGGGCGGACGGGTAGGCCGGAGCGCGCCCCGGCGCCTCACGAGAACAGAAGCGCCGAGAGCTTGCGTCGCCCGCGGATCGTGTCCGGATCCATCACGCCCCAGGCCTCGAAGAATTGCAGGAGCTGCTTGCGCGCTCCGTCGTCGTTCCAGTCCTTGTCGCGCCTGCGCAGCTCGATCAGATGATCGACAGCCTGCCCGCGCTCGCCGTGGGCGGCCAGCGCCAGGGCAAGGTCGAACCGGGCCTGGTGGGCGTCCGGATCGGCCTCGACCGCCCGCTGAAGGCCGGCGAGATCGCCGAGCGAGGCGGCCTGCTCGGCAAGCTCCAGGGCGGCGCGGATGCCAGCCAGCGCCGGGTCATTGGCCTTTGCCTCCGGAACCATAGCCAGCACACGCTTGGCGTTCTCGACCTCGCCGGCATCGAGCTGCATCTTGGCGAGGCCGGCCAGGGCCGGGACGTTGTCGGGCTGCTGCTCCAGGATCGCCGCGTAGATCTCGGAGGCGCCCGCGAGGTCGCCCTCCTCGATCAGGGCGGTCGCGTCCGCGAGTGCGGCCTCGATCGGATCCTGGACCGGCCCGGCCACGCGCCCGATCAGCTCCTTGATCTGGCTCTCCGGTACCGCGCCCATGAAGCCGTCGACCGGCTGTCCCTTCTGGAAGACGATTACCGCGGGAATCGACTGGATGCCGAGCTGGCCCGCGATCGACGGATGCTCGTCGATGTTCATCTTCACCAGGGCGACCGCGCCCGCAGCCTCCTTGACGACCTTCTCCAGGACCGGCGTGAGCTGCTTGCAGGGGCCGCACCAGGGCGCCCAGAAGTCGACCAGAACGGGCCGATGCATCGACTCAGCGAGCACATCCTGACGGAAGCTCGCGGTGGTCGTGTCCTTGATCAGGGAGCCGGTGTCGATGGCCGGCGGCGTGCCTCCGGCAAGGGTGTCGTTGAGCATCGGTCTGGCTTCGGAACCTTTTTGCTGGAGCCGCTTAAATGGGGCTTCCGAGGCCGTCTGACCAGTCCGGACTCGCCGCTCTCCTCAGCGGGCCGGCGTGGCGGCCGGAGCGCCCGCAGCAGCTTTGGTGGCGGTCACGAAGGTTCCCGCGAAGGCGCGCCCGTCGGCCGCGCTCGCCTCGCAGGTGATCGCCGTGCGCCCCGGTTCCGGTGTGGAGAACCGGCAGGCGCCGATCGCCAGGGTCGGGGCGGCGTCCTTGCCGATGCTCACGACGTTGATCGGCTGGAGCGGGTCGGTCTCCTCGGTCGCCTCCTGCTGGGCGCCGTTGCCGCTGAAGCTGATAACCTGGCCGTCCGTCGTCGTGAAATCGAAGCTGGTGCGGTTGCGGCTGACGGCGTTGGTCAGGACCTTGCTGCAGGACGCGCTCAGATCCTGCGTGCCGATCACGAGCTTCTCGCAGGTCCCTTCGAGCCGCAGCGCCGCCTGGGCACGCGCGGAGGTGGGCAGGCTGACGAGGGCGCAGAACAGGGCAAGGCGCAGACGAGTCGTCATGGCGTTTGGGGCATCCTCCGGTTGCAGGCCGAATTAGGCCTCGCAGGGCGGACGTCGAGGGCCACCGCTCCATGGACGCAGGTCAGGCCGCCGGACGACCACGCCAGGTTCGGCTAGGCTGCAAAGCGCAGGGCCCGGTCGTTGGGCGCGGAGAAATCGAGCTCCGGCCCGAGGGGCACGATCCCGGTCGGATTGATGGTCGGGTGGCTCTCGTAATAGTGCCGCTTGATGTGCGTGAGATTGACGGTCGGCGCGACGCCCGGGAGCGCGTAGAGGTCGCGCAGGTAGTTCGACAGGTTGGGGTAATCCGCGATCCGGCGCTTGTTGCACTTGAAGTGGCCGACATAGACCGCGTCGAACCGCACCAGCGTGGTGAACAGGCGGATATCCGCCTCGGTCAGCTGGTCGCCGCAGAGGTAGCGGCCGCGGTCGAGGCGCGCCTCCAGGGCGTCGAGTTCCGCGAACAGGGCCTCGAAGGCGTCCGCATAGGCCGCCTGCGCGGTGGCGAAGCCCGCCTTGTACACGCCGTTGTTCACCCGGTCGTAGATCCGGGCGTTCAGGGCGTCGATCTCGGCGCGCAGATCCTCGGGATAGAGGTCGGGGCCAGCGCCGCCGAAGGCGCCGTTGAGCATCCGCAGGATCTCGGCGGATTCGTTCGACACGATGGTGGCGCGCTGCTGGTCCCAGAGCACCGGGACCGTCACGCGGCCGGTATAGGTCGGCTCCGCCGCCAGATAGACCTCGTACAGGCGTCGGGCGCCGTGGATCGGATCGGGCGTCGCGCCCGGGGTGTCGCCGAACACCCAGCCCTCTGCGCCCATATGCGGATCGACCACCGAGACGCCGATCGCATCCTCCAGCCCCTTCAGGGCGCGGCCGATCAGGGTGCGGTGGGCCCAGGGGCAGGCCAGCGAGACGTAGAGGTGGTAGCGGCCCGGCTCCGCGGGAAAGCCGCCCTCCCCTGAAGGTCCCGGCGACCCATCGGCCGTGACCCAGTTGCGGAAACTCGAGGCCTTCCGCTCGAAGCGGCCGCCCGTGGAGGCGGTGTCGTACCACTGGTCGCGCCAGACGCCGTCTACCAGGAGGCCCATCGTCGTATCCCGTTCCCGCGCGATCTCACGCACAGATGGGTCTGACAGCGTTCGCGGGAAGACGCCGGGTGTACCGCGTCGGCCGCACGATCCGTTCCCGCGCGCCCGCGATTTCCGCGCAAGGCAGGCTTGCGCGTGCCCTTCTGTTGCGGTGCAGCGAAATCCGGCATGCCTCCTTCACCCAGTTGCGGCCGGATCGGCCGTGTGACGTGTGTATGGAGGTGGAGTGATGACGTTCGCGCTGGTGCCCGTCGCCGAGGCGGCCCTGTTCACGTTCGGATGCTTGGTGATCCACGCTCTGAGACGCCACGCGGACGTGGTCACGGCGACGCTGGCCTGCCTCGCCACCCTGCTGGTCCTCATGATCGGGATCGCCTGCGCGCCGGAATCCTTCGCCAAGTACCAGTCGGCCGGCATCAATGATTTCGCCCGCCTCGATACGGCGATCTACTGATCGGCAGCGGCCTGCGGTTTCAGGCCGTCCCGCCGGATCTGCGCGAGGCGCCCGCCCGTCCCGCGCTGGCCCGCGACCGCGACATCGAAATCGTCCTTCGGCAGGCGCGCCAGGAACCGCTCGGCCACCTCGAACAGCAGGATGTCGGGGCGCACGCGCTCGACATAGTCCCAGTCGAGGCCTGACGACCAGACGAAGTGGACCTCGCAAAAGCTCTCGGCGAGGAGCCCGGTCAGCATGAACGGGTCGAAATGCGCGCAGGAATCGCCGAACAGGACGAGCCGGCGCGGATCGGCCGCCGGCGCGTCGTTTCGGTAGACGACATGCGCGCCGACATGCACCTCCCGGTCGCGCCCCTCCGCCTCGTAGGCGGCGAGCAGCGGGCCGGTCTCGACCCGGCGTGCGTCGCGCTGCAACATAAATCGCTCGATGCGCTCCCGCGGCCGTTCCCGGAGCTTCTCGCCGAGATCCATCAGCTCGTCCGAGACGATCTTCGGGCGCGCGCCGATATCGGCCGGCGGGATGGCGCCGAGTACGCGCATGATCTCGCGATAGGCCAGCAGGCACCCATGCACGGTCCAGTGGGTGTCGGTGCGCAGGTAGAGCGGCACCGGACCGTTCCGCGCAGCCCGCAGCGGGGCGAGCAGATCGAGATAGGCGGGATGGCGGGCGAGAAGCCGGGCGAGGCGGCGGGTTGAGGCCCTGGCCGGGTCGTAGCGCAGGCCGTCGGTCCTGTCGTCGTAGACCGACAGCTTCTCGGGCACGATCACGTGGAGGCAGCGGATGCCGAGGCGCTCCGCGCGCCGGGCGCGGGCCCGGATCAGCCGCGCCCAGCTCCGCAGCAGCAGCCAGTGCCGCAGGCCGCCCCGGTAACGGTCCAGGACGCGGTTGGTGCCCCCGGTGAGAAACAACCAGCCGTCACGGCCGACATGAACGCTCTCCCTGCCTGCAGACATGGCGGTGCTTTAGCCGCACCGTGGCCGGGCGACTAGGCCGGACCCGCTGCGGGCAGCCGTGCGTTCGACAGGGATGTCGTCCGCCCCTGCCCTGGCCCTCGAAAATCCTGTTGAAGCATCGCGCCCGTCCCGCCTGTGGCGCCCGCGCCGGGTGCTGGTGACACCGGCGGCGCTGGAACACGCCCATGGCCGGGCGATGCTGGCGCGCGCCGAATCGCTGGGCTTGGCCGTCGAGCGCCTGTCGGCCAACCGCCTGCCGAGCCCGCGCGAGCCGGACCCGCGCCGCGCCTACACGGCCGCCAAGGCGACCCTCGCGCTGACGGTGGCACCGCCGACGAAGCTGCGGCTCCAGCCGATCCCGCCCTCGGCCGACTGGCGCTTCGACCTCGCCGAGGGCTGCCCGGCTCATTGCCAGTACTGCTACCTCGCGGGCTCGTTGCAGGGGCCGCCGGTGACCCGGGCCTACGCCAATCTCGACGCGATCCTGGGCAATCTCGACGCCTATGTGGGGCGCGGCGCGGTGACCTCGACCTCGGCCGAGCGGGCGCAGGAGGGGACCACGTTCGAGGCCTCCTGCTACACCGATCCGCTCGGCATCGAGCACCTGACCGGCTCGCTCTCGGCGGCGATCCGGCATTTCGGGGCCTGGGACGCGCCGGTGCAGCTGCGCTTCACTACGAAGTTCGCCGCCGTGGCGCCGCTCCTCGACCTGCCGCACAACCGGCGCACCCGGATCCGGTTCTCGGTCAACGCCCGGCCGGCAGCCCGCTACGAGGGCGGTACCGACACCCTCGACGCGCGGCTCTCGGCGCTCGGCCAAATGGCGCGGGCGGGCTATCCCGTCGGGCTGACGATCGCGCCGATCCTGCCGGTGCCGGATTGGGAGGCGGCCTATGCCGGGCTGATCCGCGACGCCGCCGACGCGCTCGCCGGCGCGCCCGACCTCGACCTCACCGCGGAACTCATCACCCACCGCTTCACCCCCGGCTCCAAGACGGTACTGCGCGGCTGGTATCCAGGCTCGGACCTGCCCCTCGACGAGGCCGAGCGCGTGGAGAAGCGCACCAAGTTCGGCTCGGTGAAGCACGTCTTCCCGAAGCCGCTGATGCAGGCGATGCGCCAGCATCTCACTGCCTGCCTGGCCCGCGACCTGCCGGCAGCGCGCGTCCTGTACTGGACCTGAGGCTTGCGGGCGCCATCTCGGCGGGATGCAAGATGCAGCCCCCCTGATCCTGACGCTGGCCTTCGACGAGCCGACCTTCGCGCGCTTCGACGGCGAACGGCGCCGGTATTTTCCGGACACGCTGAACTTCATCCCGGCCCACGCGACCCTGTTCCACCATCTGCCGGGCGATCGGGAACGCGGCGTCATCGAAGCGGTGACGACGCTGGCCCGGACCCTGCCGCCCCCGGAGGTCGCCGTAACGGGCGTCCGCTTCACCGGCCGCGGCGTCGCCTACGCCCTTGAATCGGAGACCATTGCGGGCTTCCGCAGCCGCCTCGCGAAGACGTTCGAACCGCATCTCACCGCGCAGGATCGGCAAGGCTGGCGCCCGCACGTGACGGTGCAGAACAAGGTCGATCCCGCGACGGCGCGGGCGCTGCACGCCGATCTCCAGGCGGGCTTCGTGCCGTTCCGCTTCACGGCCCCGGCGACGCTGCTCTGGCGGTATCTCGGGGGGCCGTGGGAGGCGGTCGCGCGGCTGTCCTTTGGAGAGAATGCGTGATGGTGGCCGCACAGCTCCATGCTGGTCACATATCCGCAGTGGTCACACGCGCTGGCTGCGAAGCGCGACAGGCCCCCTCTCCCATGCGGGAGAGGGTGGGGGTGAGGGACGAGAACGCTCCGGATCGGGCACGCGATCAATGCGACGACAAGGCACGCTCCTTTCGGACAGTTCTCATCCCTCACCCTGTCCCTCTCCCGCACGGGAGAGGGAACTCGCGTGCCATCTTGAAGCCGCCGAGCCGAGACCCTGCTACCAATCCGGCCGCCTTCAGCCCGGGGGGCGCCCCGTGAAGGTCCCCGGCACCCTGCGGCACAACCGCCTGATCGAGCCCGCCACGGCTGTCTGGCTGCGGCTGCGCCTCAATGAGGTCGGCCCCCTTGTGGCGCTCCTCGGCCTCAGCATTCTGGGCTACGGATTCTTCTACCTCGCCCACGAGGTCGGCGAGGGCTCGACTGCGGCCCTCGACCGCCGGATCCTGCTGGCGCTGCGCAACCCCGCCGATCTCTCCGACCCGATCGGGCCACCCTGGCTCGAGGAGACGATGCGCGACATCACCGGCCTCGGCAGCGTCTTCACGGTGCTGTTCCTGACCTGCGCGGTGGCGGCCTATCTGGCGGCCTCCGGCCGGCGGCGGATCGGCCTCTACGTGCTCGCCGCGGTCGGCAGCGGCGAACTCGTCTCGACGGTGCTGAAGCTGTTCTACCACCGGCCGCGGCCGGACCTCGTCCCGCACGGCATGGAGGTGTTCACCGCGAGCTTCCCCAGCGGCCACGCCACCATGTCGGCCATCGCCTACCTGACGCTGGCGATCCTGGTGGCACGGGTGGAGCGGAACCGGCCCGCGAAGGCCCTCCTGATCGGACTCGGCGTAACGTTGACGCTGCTGGTCGGGATGAGCCGGATCTATCTCGGCGTCCACTGGCCAAGCGACGTTCTGGCTGGCTGGTGCATCGGCGCCGCCTGGGCCTGCCTGTGCTGGTTCGTCGCCCTCCAGCTTCAGCGCCGGGGCGAGGTCGAGGCTCCGGATCCGCCGCCCCCGGCGTGATGACACGGCTGCGCGGTTCCGGAAACAGCCCGGTGCTTGGCGGCGTTGATGGGACGGACGGCCCCTCCCCCGGCTCCGTCCCTTCGATCAGCGACACGGCGAGGCCCATGGCGGACGACGACACACGGCTCTCTCGACGCACTCTCCTCGCCGCCGGCAGTGCCCTGGCGGGCGCGGCGATGGGAGGCAACGGCGCGCAGGCGGCCCCGCCGGCCCCCTCGGTTCCGGCTGATACCGGCGCGGTCCAGGGCGGAAAGGTGATGTTCCCGAACTGGCGCGGGTCGGGCGACCGTCCCCCGGCTCCGACCCCCGCCCCGCAGCCCCCCGGCCAGCGTGTCGGCTACTGCGTCATCGGCCTCGGGCGGCTCAGCCTCGACGAGATTCTTCCCGCCTTCGGTGAGACCAAGCGCTCACGGCTCGCTGCGGTGATGTCGGGCTCCCCCGACAAGGCCAAGCTCGTGGCCCGCCAGTACGGCCTGCCGGACGACGCAGTCTACGGCTACGACGAATGGGATCGGCTCAAGGCCAATCCGGATGTCCACGCGGTCTACGTGGTGACGCCGAACGGCGTGCATCGCGACAACGTCCTGGCGGCCGCTTCCGCCGGCAAGCAGGTGCTCTGCGAGAAGCCGATGGCGGTCTCCTCGCAGGAATGCCGCGACATGATCGCGGCCTGCGCCAAGGCCAACGTCAAGCTGATGATCGCCTATCGCTGCCAGTACGAGCCGCACAACCGCGCGGTGATCCGGCTCGCCCGCACCGGCGAGTTCGGCAAGCCGAAGCTGATCCAGGCCTTCAACGGCCAGACCACCGGCCTGCCGGAGCAGTGGCGCCTGCGCAAGGCGCTGTCGGGGGGCGGCTCCCTGCCAGATATCGGCCTCTACTGCCTCAACACGACCCGCGCCGTGCTCGGCGAGGAGCCAGACCAGATCCAGGCGCAGATCCATTCGCCGCCCGACGATCCGAGATACCGGGAGGTCGAGGAGACGGTGAGTTTCACCATGCGCTTCCCCTCGGGGGTGATCGCACAGTGCCAGTCGAGCTACGGCGTTTACGAGGCGCGCAGCCTGACGTTGCACACCAGCAACGCGTCGATCGATCTGCAGAACGCCTTCGCCTATGAGGGCCAGCGGCTGTTCGTCGGCCACCGCGACGGCAAGAACGCCGCCCGGGACGAGAAGATCCTCAGCCGGAAGAACCAGTTCGCCCTGGAGATGGACCACTTCTCCCGGTGCATCCAGGAGAACCTGCGCCCGCACACCCCCGGCGAGGAGGGGTTGCAGGATCAGGTGCTGATGGAGGCGATCTACGAGGCCGCGCGAACCGGGGCGCCGGTGAAGGTCGGGCCGCCGCAGGGCGCCGGAACCGGGCTCGACGTCACGCGGGGGCCGGAGCCGGAGGAAGCGGGCTGAGGGACCGCCATGCGGCGCGAGGCGCGGTTTGAATCACCGTCAGTTTGTCATGAGGTGACGCTACAGCTCAGCGCTTTCATGCACCTACGAGTGTGACCGGCGCGTGGACAGACCTGCTTTACTGCGTGAACTGGCCGAGCGGATCGAACGTCAGCATCTTGGCCGGCCGCTTCGGGTGGCTGTCGATGGGCGAACTGCCTCCGGTAAGACGACCCTGGCCGACGAACTCTCGGCTCTGCTCGCGAAGCGAGACCGGAGCGTGATCCGAACCTCGGTCGACGGCTTCCACCGCCCGCGGGTGGTGCGTTACGCCCGGGGGCGGCATTCCGCCGAGGGGTACTACCACGATGCGCGCGACCTACCCGCCATCGTCGCCCTCCTCCTGGCCCCGCTTGGGCCAGGAGGAAATCGACGCTACCGCACGGCATCCTTTGACCTAGACGCCGATCTGCCCCTTGCACAGGAACCGAGATTGGCCGTCGCGAATGCTATTCTGATCGTAGACGGCACCTTCTTGCAGCGACCCGAATTACGGGACCACTGGGATGTGGCTCTCTTCGTGCGCGCCTCGGCTGAGACGGCGGAAGCGCACGGGCTGAGGCGAGATGCGGCCAAGCTCGGGGGCGAAGCGGCGGCGCGTGATCTGTACGCGCAGCGCTACCGTCCAGCCTATGCGCTGTATGAGCAGATCGCTGAGCCGGAGGCGAATTGCGACGCGATCATCGACAACGACAATCTCGACCAGCCGCAACTTCATATCCGAGCGAAGGGACGTTTGATCTGATCACGTCCGCTTCCCCCTCTGCTTGGACATCTCCACGGCCGAGCCGCTTCGGGTTTGCACCTCAGAACGGCAGCAAAATATCCACGATCTGCTGGCCGTAGCGCGGCTGCTGCACGTCGGTGATCTGGCCGCGGCCGCCATAGGCGATCCGGGCCTGGGCGATCTTGGCCGAGTCGATGGTGTTGTCGGATTCGATGTCCTCCGGCCGGACCACACCGGCCACCACCATCTCGCGGATCTCGAAATTCACCCGGATCTCCTGCTTGCCCTCGACCACGAGGTTGCCGTTGGGCAAAACCTGGGTGACCACCGCGGCGACATTCGTCGTCACGGTCTCGGCCCGCTGGACGGAGCCGGCGCCGTCATTGGCGGTCGCCGAGGTGGCCGAGAGCAATGCCGTGCTGCCGACGCCGAAGGACTTGCCGACCGCATTGTTCTCCAGACCGAGGGCGTTCGGCAGACCAAAGCTCTCGGTGTTGGCGCGGCTCCGCTTGGTCTCGTTGCTGATGTTGGCCTGATCGGTGACGTTGACCTTCACGGTCAGGATGTCGCCGAGCCGGGCCGCGCGCTGGTCCTTGAAGAAGGCGCGCGAGCCGGTGCGCCAGAGCGAGTTCGGCGCGTAGGAGACCGGCTGCACGTCGGGCATCGGCATCCGCACCGGCTTGTAGCCGGGCTGCGTGGTCGGGTCCTCGATCGCCGACAGCGCCGGCGTGGCGCCGACCTGCGAGAGCCGGTCCGCGGTGTTGCAGGCGCCGAGCGCGCCGGCGATCAGCGCGGCGGCGAGCGGCTTCAGGGCGGTGCGAGGGGCCATCGGGATACTCTTGAACACGGGCGAACGGACGATCAGCGCAAGGACGCGGTCGCCTGGAGCGAGGTTGTGGAGGCCTGCTGCTGGGGCGCCGGGCCGGGGCCCACCGAGACTCGGCCGGGGCCGATCACGGTCGCCTGCAGAATCTTCTGAGAGGCCGTGTTGACCACGTTGACGACGGCACCGAGCCGTCCGCCCTGGTTGGCCAGGCCACGCATCGCGAGACTGACGCTCGGCGTCTCGTACACGATGGTCACGCTCTCGCCCCGAAGGACGAGTTCGGGCGGCGCCGTATCGCCGGCTCGAAGCACCGTTCCGGCCGCCAGGGCGTGCTGGGCGACCTCTCCGGCGACGGCGGTGGCGCTCGCCTGCGCATCGGTCGGGACGGCGTCGCGCGGCCGGCGCTCCATGACGAGGTCGCCGTCCTTCACGGCTTCGCCGCGGTCGAGGGACCGGGCGAGGATCGCTACGTCGCGCATCTCGAGGACCACGCCGGAGACCCGCAGCGAGGCCTGCCGCTCACCGATGCTGACCAGACCCGCGACCCGGCGAGAGCGCGGATCGTAGGTGACGTCGAGTGCCGCGGCCTGGCCGGCCAGATCGGCCGGGGCCAGCAGGAGCGGGCCGTCGCCGTCGAACCGGATCGACAGGTTGCCCGCGGCGAGGCCGTAGCCGGTCTCCAGCCCGTGCTTGAGCGCGGCCTCGATCTCCGGCGGGCCGATACGGCGCGCCGCGCGTTGGACGGCGATCTGCATCCGGCCGCCGGTTTCCAGGCCGGTGAGGCCCAGGGCGACAGCGGCGTCGACGATCCTGCGGCTCTGGATCGTCCCGGTCGCCCCGAGGGCCGGCGCGCGGAACAGCGGGCGCCCGGCCAGCGTCGACGGCGCCCCCTCCACGAGATCGGCCAGCGTCAGCACGTCGCCGCGGGCTGTCACGTCGCCGCGCAGGCGCAGGCCGTCCGCCCGCGCCATGGCGGGGATCGCCAGCGCCCCCAGCGCCGCGAAGGCCAGCACCGCCAGCACCGTGCGGAGCACCACCGCCATGCCGAGGGGCGCGGCCCGCGGGCGGTGCCGGCGGACGATCGGGCTGAGGTCGCTCTCGTCGGCCGCGGTGCTGACCAGCGGCAGGACGGAGGCCTCGAAGGCGGAATCGTAGTACGGACCGGCATACATCGTCGAAAACCTGAATCGGCGCGTCAGCTGCGGAACATCTGCGAGGCGGTGGAGAGCATCTGGTCGGCGGCGGTGACGACCTTCGAGTTCATCTCGTAGGCGCGCTGCGCCGCGATCAGCGACGAGATCTCCGTGACGGCGTTGACGTTGGCCTCCTCCAGGTAACTCTGCTGAAGGTTGCCGAAACCCTCGGCCCCCGGCAGGCCGCTGATCGCCGGGCCGGAGGCGGCGGTCTCGACGAACAGGTTGTCGCCGATGGATTCGAGGCCGACCTTGTTGACGAAGCGCGAAAGCTGGAACTGGCCGAGCGCCTGGGGTGCGGTCTGGCCCGGCAGCGTCGCCTGTACGGCGCCGGTGGCGCTGATCGTCACCGAGGTCGCGGTCTGCGGCACGGTGATCGCCGGATCGAGCAGGTAGCCGTCGCGGGTGACGAGCTGGCCCGAGGCCGAGAGGTCGAAGGAGCCGTCCCGGGTGTATCCGGTGCGGCCGTCCGGCATCGTCACCCGGTAGAAGCCCTCGCCGCGGATGGCGACGTCGTAATCCTTCTCGGTCGAGGTGAGCGTGCCCTGCGACATCACCCGGGCGGTCGAGGTCGTCTTCACGCCCGAGCCGATCGCCAGCCCCGCGGGGAGCTGCGTGTTCTGTTCGGAGGTGGAGGAGCCGGCCCGGCGCAGGTTCTGGTAGAGCAGATCCTGGAAATGCACCTGCTGGCGCTTGTAGCCGGTGGTGCGCAGGTTCGCGATGTTGTTGGAGATGACCTGGACGTTCAGCTCCTGGGCCGCCATGCCGGTGGCGGCGGAGTAGAGGGCACGCATCGGTCAAGCCCTCCTTAGGCGACGTTGGCGAGGCGGCTGATCGCCGTGCCCCGCAATTCGTCGAGGCGCGAGATCATGCTGGACACCATGGCGTAGGAGCGGTTCACGTCCATCAGCCGAGTCATCTCGATCACCGGGCGGACGTTGGAGCGCTCCAGCGCCCCGGCCTCGACGCGACCTTCGAGACCGGCCGGGCGGCCCGCCTCCCCCGAGGCGTAGAGGTTGCCGCCCTCGTTGGTGAGCTGCTGCGGGTTGGCGAAGGTGACGAGTTTGATCCGGCCGCGGATGCCGAGATTGGTCGAGACCGTGCCGTCGCTGCCGATGGCGAGGCCGGTCTCCTGCGCGTTAATGGTGATCGGGCCGCCATCGCCCACGACCGGGTAGCCATCGCTGGTCACGAGCGTGCCCTGCGGGTTGATCTCGAAGGCGCCGTTGCGGGTGTAGCGCTCGCCCTGGGGCGACTGCACGGCGATGAAGGCCGATCCCTTGACGGCGATGTTCAGCGGGTTGCCGGTCTGCTCGATCGGGCCCTGGCCGAGGTCGAGGGTCGTGCCTTGGTCGATGACGTAGGAGAGCCGCCGGTCCGGACGGGCGAAGGAATCCGCGCTCGCCACCGGCATCAGGTACTCCTGGAAGCGGCTGCTGCGGGCCTTGAACCCGGTGGTCGACACGTTGGCCATGTTGTTGGCGATCACGTCCAGCTCGCGCTGGAGCGCCATCTGGCTCGACACGCCGACGAAGAGGGCATTCTGCATCGTGGACTCTGGGACTCGTGCGCCGCGGTGGCGGCAACGATCCATTCAGCATGCGCCGTGCCACCGGTGCGGAAACAGAATTCCGTCGCAGTAGGAATGGTTTAGGTGTCGATCCGGTTGTCGTGTCGGCAGGCCCGGGATGCGCCGCGGCAAACCTCGCCCGGCAGGAATTGCCCGCTTAACGCCGCGTTAACCCTGATGCTTCGATATCGGGGTGTACCCGGGCGCGGATACCCGCGAGAGAGCATTATTTCATGGCCAAGAAGCCCGTGAAGGCCTCTGCCGAGGAGGGCGAGGCCGGAGCTGCCGCCGCCCCGAAGGGCAAGAAGAAACTCATGATCATCGTGAGTGCCGCCGCGATCCTCGTTCTGGGTGGCGGGGGCGCCTTCATGATGATGGGGCATGGCGGCGGCCACGGCGACGGCAAGGAGGTCGCCGGGGGCGAACACGGCGGCGGGCATGGCGGCCACGGGGGCGACGGCGCCGGGTCGGAGGGCAAGCAGCCGGTGGTCTTCGTCGAGCTGCGCGAGCTGCTCCTGAACCTCAGCCCCGACCTGCCGCAGGACAAGACCAAATACGCCAAGGTGCGGCTCTCCCTCGAACTGAAGGACGCCAAGGTCGAGGCGGAGGTGAAGCCGCTCATGCCGCGCGTCGAGGACGCGCTGCAGATCTACATGCGCGAGCTGCGCCCCAGCGACCTCACCGGCTCGGTCGGGCTGTTCCGGCTGCGCGAGGAACTTCTGCGCCGCGTCAACATCGCCCTCTATCCGGCCAAGGTCGAGGCGGTCCTGTTCAAGGACGTGATCGTCCAGTGACCCTTCCCCTTCCCGTCACCGTTACGGCGCGCGTCTGATGGATCCCGAGGACGAACTCCCGGAGGACGACTGGTCCGCGGCCCTGCTGGAGCAGGGGGCCGAGGGCGGCGATTCCTCGCTCGCCGAGGAATGGGGTGCGGCGCTCGCCGAGCAGGGCACCACGCGCAACGCGGGCGATGTCGCCGCCGAATGGGCGACGATGATCGAGGACGGGGAGAGCGACAATCTCCCCGAACTCGCCGGCAACGACCGGGTGCTCAACCAGGACGAGATCGACGGCGTCCTGGGTTTCTCCATGCGCGAGCTCTCGGCCTCTGGGGCCGGGGGCGTGCAGGCCATCGTCGATTCGGGCGTCGTCCAGTACGAACGCCTGCCGATGCTGGAGATCGTCTTCGACCGGATGATCCGGTTGCTGTCGACCTCCCTGCGCAACCTGTTCCAGGACAACGTCGAGGTGACCCTCGACAACATCACCTCGGTGCGGTTCGGCGACTACCTGAACGCGATCCCGCTGCCGACTTTGCTCGGCGTGTTCCGGGCCGAGCAATGGGAGAATTCCGGCCTCGTCACGGTCGATTCCAACCTCGCCTACGCGACCTTCGACCTGCTGCTCGGCGGCAAGCGCGGCGGCACGTCGAGCCGCCTCGACGGCCGGCCGTTCACCGCCATCGAGATGACACTGGTGCGCCGCCTCGTCGAGATCGTCTTGGGCGACTTGGAGATGTCGTTCCAGCCGCTCTCCCCCGTGACCTTCGGCATCGATCGGATCGAGACCAACCCGCGCTTCGCCACGATCACGCGGCCGGGCAACGCCGCGATCCTGATCAGCCTGCGCCTCGACGTCGACGGGCGCGGCGGCATGCTGCAGATCCTTTTCCCCTACGCGACGATCGAGCCGATCCGGGAGCTGCTCACCCAGAGCTTCATGGGCGAGAAGCTCGGCCGCGACCATGTCTGGGAGGGCCACCTCGCCACCGAGATCTGGCAGGCCGATGTGACCATGGAGGCGGTGCTGCACGAGATGATGCTGCCGTTGAAGCAGGTCATGAGCCTCAAGGTCGGCGAGACGCTGATGTTCGACGCCAAGCCGTCGGACCTCATCACCGTGCGCTGTGGCGACTGGGCGCTGACGCAGGGGCGGATGGGCCGGGTCGACGGCCACATCGCCGTTCAGGTCACGCGGCCCCTGCGGCGCTCGCGCACCACGATCCAGGCCTACGAGGCCTCGATGAACAACCGTTCGGACAGTTAGGGTCGTTGAGGGTCCCGGCATGAGTCTCTTCGTCACCCTCGCGGCCGACATCCTGGTCGCGGTCCTTCTCGCAGCGACGATCGTCACCTCCCTCCGCCTGTCGCGCCGGATCGGCCAGATGAAGGGCGACGAGGCGGCGCTCCGCCAGACCATCGGCGACCTGATGGTCGCGACCGGGACGGCCGAGCGTGCTATCGGGGGGTTACGCGCGGCGATCGATGAAGCCGACCGCACCCTCAACGCCCGCCTGGAGGCCGCCGGCGCCCGCAGCACCGAATTGACCGAGCAGGTCGCGGCCGGCGAGGCGGTGGTGGCGCGCATCGGTGCCATCGTGGCGCAGATGCGCGCCGTGCCGGCCCGGGTCGAGCCGGCCCATCCGGCGCCCGAGCCGCCGCCGCGCCGACCCGAGCCCATGAGCCCGAACGGAGAGCGCCTCGGGGCCGCCGCCGCGGCGGCGCTGGCCATGAGCGAGCGCGCGCTCGCCCGCGTCCGGGCGCGCGCCGCATGACCGGAGTCAAGGCTCCGAAGATCCCGCCCCCGAAGCTGGATCCCGAGGAGAAGCTGCGACGCGCTGGCTTGGCGCGGCGCAGCTCGCCTCCTAAGCCGGTGCGGCCGATGCGGCTGCGCCTCATCGATGCCGTGGCGCTCGCGGCCGGCGGGCTCCTCGTGCTCAAGCTGCTGAGCCTGCTGCAGGCCGGCTTGCCGGAGAGCGGTGCGCTGCCGGATTTCGGACGGGCGGTCGCCCGGGCCCGCACCGGTTTCGACATCCCCGACCCCGTCACCACGGGATCGGTGGGCGCCAAGGAGGACAAGGCGGCGCCCGCCGAGAAGCTGCCCGAAAAGCCTCCCGAGAAACCCCCGGAGGCGTCGCCAGCCGCGGAAGGGTCGGGCTCGCCGACCGAGCGCCTGCTGCTCGAAAAGCTCGGCGCCCGGCGCGATGCCCTGCGCCAGAAGAACGACGAGCTGGATCTGCGCGAGAAGATGCTCGGTGAGGCCGAGCGGAAGCTCGAGACCGGGCTCGGCGACCTCAAGAAGGCCGAGGACAAGGTCGACGCGGCCGCCAAGGCGAAGGAGGAGGCCGAGAAGCAGGGGCTGAAGAACATCGTCGTGATGTACGAGGCGATGAAGCCCAAGGACGCCGCCCGGGTGTTCGACCGGCTCGGCCACGACGTGCTGGTGCCGATCGTGCTGGCCATGAACCCGCGCAAGATGGCCGAGGTGCTGGCGGTGATGCAGCCCGATGCGGCCGAGCGCCTGACGGTGGCGCTCGCCAACCGCGCCCGCGGCACCGGCGGCGTGCAGGCCCAGGCCGGCGCGGGGCTTCCGGCGAACGAGCTGCCGGCGATCGATCCAGGAGTGCCGGGTCGGTAGCACGGCGCGGTACGCCGACCGCGCCCGCGCTACACCTTTGACGGGTGGTGCCGATCCGTTGGCGCGGTGTAGCATCCGGGGCAAACACACTGGCTGCCGCCGTTCCCGAGCGGCGCCCTGGGAGACGCCGCATGTCCGAACTCGCAACCCTGCGCGGCCTGTCGGGCCTCAGCCCGGCGCCCGCCGCCCTCAAGGGCTCGGCGCTCGTCCTGATCGACCTGCAGCAGACCTACCGCGAGGGGATCATGCGCCTCGACGGCGTCGAGCCCGCGATCCGCGAGGCGGCGGACCTGCTGGCCCGGGCGCGGCAGGCCGGCATCCCGGTCTTCCACATCCGCCACGATGCCGGGCCGGGCTCGCCCTACGACGTGACCGCGCCGATCGGCCAGATCAGCCCCGAGGTGGCGCCGCAGGGCGACGAGCCGGTGATCACCAAGGCCTATCCGAGCTCTTTCGTGGGCACCGATCTCCAGGCGCGGCTGGAGGCGGCGGGTGTGAAGGAGGTCGTCCTGGCGGGCTTCATGACGCATATGTGCGTCAACTCCACCGCCCGCAGCGCCTTCAACCTCGGTTTCCGCCCGACCGTCGTGGCCTCCACCACGGCGACGCGGGACCTGCCCGGGCCGGACGGCGCAGTGGTGCCCGCCGCCCAGCTCCAGGCCGCGAGCCTCGCCGCGCTCAGCGACCTGTTCGCCGTGGTGGCGCGGCGGCAGGCCGATATCCCGGATTGAGAGGGGCAAGGCCGTCGTTGCGAGCGCGGCGAAGCAATCCGGTGCGCGCCACCTGATCGATGTCCCGCTACCCTGGGTCGCGTCGCTGTGCTCGCGATGACGGGCGGGGCCGCGACCTTCAGGCCGTCATCTGCGCCAGCGCAGCCGCGACCTCCGTCAGGCTCGGCCGCTGAGCCGGATCCGGCTGGGTGCAGGCGATTTCGAGTGCCCGCAGGTTTTCCGGCGGCACATCGCAGCCGTCGAGCAGCTCGCCAATCAGGATACCCATCGCCCGGGCTTCGATCCGTGCCAGCGCCGTGCCGTCCGGCCCCTCCGGCAGCGCCGAGGCGGCGCCGAAATCGCTGAGCACGGCTGCCCCGGTGGCAGCCTCCCAGAGCGTGTTGTGGGCGTAGAGATCGCCGTGGAGCAGGCCGCGCCCATGCAGGTGGGCCGCTGCCTCTGCCACGGATCGCGCGATGCGTAAGGCCCGCGCCGGATCGAGGCGGAGATCCGGGTGGTAGATGTCGCGGCTGCAGCTCGCGAGGCTCGGCGGCCCGGCGAGCACGCGCCAGTGCGGCGGCAGGAGCCGGAGCAGGAGCCCTTCGGCCCCGTCGGGATGGCCGTCGAGCCGGCCGAGTGCCCCGGTCAGCGCCGGATGCGTGCCGGCGGCGAGGCAGGCCTCCATCTCGCGGGCGGGCAGGCCGTCGCTCGTCATCGCGCCCTTGAACAGCTTCAGCGCGACGGCCTCGCCGCGCCAGATTGCCCGGTGGACTCGGCCCGAGGCACCCTCCCCGAGCAACGCACCGACCTCCAGTTCGGCCCACGGCACCCGCGCCGCCGGGGTGGGCTCCGTCGCGGGCTCAGCGGGATTGCCCGCATAGGCAATCCAGGCGAGGCGCGGCAGGCGCATCAGCCAGGACGGCAGCGCGTCGAGGCGGTTGCAGGCGAGCCGGATCAGTTCGAGGTTGTCGGCCGCCGACAGGCTGTCGGGCAGGGCCGCGATCCGGTTGCCGGCCAGCATCAGTTTTTGCAGGCGCTGCCGCTCGCCGATAACCGCCGGCAGGGTCTCAATCCGGTTGTCGGTCAGCGTCAGCCAGCGCAGGTCGCGCGGCAGCGATTCCGCCGGCACCGCTTCCATGCCGCAACCGCGGAAGCCGAGCTGGCTCAAGCTCGGGCAGTCGCCTAGAACCGGCGGCAGGCGCGGGAACGGGTTGCCCGAGGCGAACAGCACCCGCAGGTTGCGGAGCCGCGCGAGATCCGCCGGCAGATCAGTCAGGCTGCCCCGGCCGAGGTCCAGCACCTCCAGCGTGTCGGCGAGCGCGAAGACCTCCGGGGGCACCTCGGTGAGCCCGTCGGGCAGGCGCAGCTCGCGTGCGCCGGCGAGGTCGCCGCGCCGCAGGGCGGCCAGCGTTTCGGTCCGGTCCAAGCCTCAGCCCCGCTTGAAGAAGGCGTCGGCCGCCCCCTGCGCCGCCTGCTTGGCTGCCCGCGCCGCCTCGATCCGGGCGATCTCGGCCCGCAGGAGCGCGATGCGCTCGTCGAGATCCGAAAGCGAAAGCGTATCCAACGGCTGGCCGATCTCGTGGGACACGGCCTTGCGCGGCCGGTCGTCGTCGTCCCGCATCGTGTCCTCCTACAGGAAGGGTCGTCCGGCACCATCCCAGGGCAGGCCGAGATGGGCCGCCAAACTGGCGCCGATATCCGCAAAACTGTCCCGCCGGCCGATGGAGCGGCCGGCAACGCCGGGGCCGAAGGCCAGGACCGGCACCTGCTCGCGCGTGTGGTCGGTTCCGGTCCAAGTCGGGTCGTTGCCGTGGTCGGCTGTGATCAGCGCGAGGTCGCCGGGGCGGAGCGCCGCCCGGATCTCCGGGACCCGGGCGTCGAAGGCCTCCAACTCGGCGGCGTAGCCCGGCACGTCCCGGCGGTGGCCGTATTCGGTGTCGAAATCCACGAGGTTGACGAAGATCAGGCCGCCGTCCGGCAGATCCTTCAGGGCGTCGAGCCCCGCCTGGAGGCAGGCGGCGTTCGGGCCCGGCTTGATCTCCCGGCCGGTGGCCCGGTGGGCGAAGATATCGCCGATCTTGCCGACACTCACGATGCTGCGGCCCGCCGCCTCGGCCCGGTCGAGCAGGGTGCGGCCGGGGGGCTCGACCGCAAAGTCCTTGCGGTTGCTCGTGCGGCGGAACCCCGCCTCCGCCGAGCCCAGGAAGGGCCGGGCGATCACCCGGCAGACCCGGTAGGGATCGCACAGGCGGCGCGCGAGGCGGCAGAGGTCGTAGAGCCGCTCCAGGCCGAAGGCCTCCTCGTGGGCGGCGATCTGGAACACGCTGTCGGCGGAAGTGTAGCAGATCGGCTGACCCGTCCGGACGTGCTCGGCCCCAAATTCGTCGATGATGGCGACGCCGGAGGCGTGCCGGTCGCCCAGGATGCCGGTCAGGTCGCCCTCGGCGATCAGGGCCTGCGTGAGGTCCGGCGGGAAGGCCGGCCGCGTCTCGGGGAAGTGGCCCCAGGGCTGCGACAGGGGCAGGCCCGTGATCTCCCAATGGCCCGACGGCGTGTCCTTGCCGGCGGCCGTCTCCACGGCATGGCCGTAGGCCCCCTGCGGCTCGCCCGAGGGCGCGAGACCGGGCGGGATTCGGCTCGAGGCGCCAGCCGCCGCGAGCCCGAGTCCGAGGGATGCCAAATGGGGCAGCCGGAGCGGGCCGGCGCGCAGGCCCGCCCGATCGCCGCGCCCCGTCGCGCAGTGTTCCGCGATGTGGCCGAGCGTGTCGGAGCCGGCATCGCCGTAGGCTTCGGCATCCGGCGCCCCGCCGATGCCGACGGAATCGAGGACGATGAGGAGTGCGCGCGGCACGGTCAGGCGGGCTCCAACTCGGCCGGCGCGTCGCTGTCGAGGGCGAAGGCGGCCTTGAACAGGGCGCGGGTATAGGCGGTCTGCGGATCGGCAAAGATCGTCTCGGCCGGGCCTTCCTCGACCACGCGGCCGTTCTGCATCACCATCACGTAGTTGGCGAGCGCCCGGACCACCTTCAGGTCGTGGCTGATGAACAGGTAGGCGAGGCCACGCTCCCGCTGGAGGTCGCGCAGCAAGGTCACGATCTGCGCCTGGACCGAGCGGTCGAGCGCCGAGGTCGGCTCGTCCAGCACGACGAAGCGCGGGTTCAGCACGATGGCCCGGGCGATCGCGATGCGCTGGCGCTGGCCACCGGAGAATTCGTGCGGGTAGCGGTCCATGGCGGCGGGATCGAGCCCGACATCCGCGAGCGCCTTCGCGACGACGGCCCGGCGCTCGGCCCGGGAGCGTACGGCGCCCTGCACCACCAGCCCCTCGGCCACGATATCGGCCACCGACATGCGCGGCGAGAGCGAGCCGTAGGGGTCCTGGAAGACCACCTGCATGTCCTTTCGCAGGGGCCGCATCTGCGCCACGCTGAAGCCGTCGACGGCCCGGCCGAGGAAGACGATCGGCCCCTCGGAGGCGGTCAGCCGCAGCAGCGCGAGGCCGAGCGTGGTCTTGCCCGAGCCGGATTCGCCGACGACGCCCACGGTCTCCCCGGCGCGGACCCTAAGCGAGACCCCGTCCACCGCCTTCACATGACCGACGACCCGCCGAAGCAGGCCCGCCTTCAGGGGGAACCAGACCTTCAACGGCCCGGCTTCGAGGAGCGGCGCGGCATCGGGCGGGATGGGATTGGCGCGGCCCTTCGGCTCGGAGGCGATCAGGCGCCGCGTGTAGTCGTGCTGCGGATTCGCGAAGACCGCCCCGGTCTCGCCGGCCTCGACGATCTTGCCCTTCAGCATCACGCAGACCCGGTCGGCGATCCGCTCCACGATGCCGAGATCGTGGGTGATGAACAGCATCGCCATGCCGAGCCGCTTCTGCAGGTCGGCGAGCAGCGCCAGGATCTGCGCCTGAACGGTGACGTCCAGAGCCGTGGTCGGCTCATCGGCGACGAGCAGGTCCGGCTCGCAGGCCAGCGCCATGGCGATCATCACCCGCTGGCGCTGGCCGCCGGAGAGCTCGTGCGGATAGGCGCCCATGCGGCTCTCCGCGTCGCGCAGGCCCACGAGATCGAGGAGTTCGAGGATCCGGCGCTTGGCCGCCTTGCCGGTCAGCCCGCGGTGGAGGCCCAGCACCTCGCCGATCTGCCGCGCGATCGTGTGGAGCGGGTTGAGCGAGGTCATGGGTTCCTGGAACACCATGGTGATGTCGGCGCCGCGTACGTCGCGCATGGCGCGTTCGGGCAGGCCCGCGAGGTCGCGGCCCTTGAACAGGATCCGCCCCTCCTGGCGGGCCGCGCCGTCGAGGAGCCGCAGGATGGCGAGCGCGGTGACCGACTTGCCCGAGCCCGATTCGCCGACCAGCGCCACGGTCTCGCCGCGCCGGATGGTGAAGCCGATCCGATCGACCGCCCGGGTCTCGCCCTCCCGCGCGCGGAAGGCGACGGACAGGTCCTCGACGGCGAGGAGCGGCTGGGAGTCATCCAACGTCATGCTGCCCTTATAGCGCGCCGGGCCGGTGTCCCTAGTCTATCCTGCTGCGCCAAGGGTCCGCCCAACGCCAACGGACCGCAAGGGAGATCGCCATGACGGCTGGTGCCCACGCCTTCGCAGCCCAAATCTGGCAGGCGCTTCATGGGCCGCCAAGCGCCCTCGACCGCCTGCACATCACCGGCGCCGGCGCCCTGCCCTCCGCCTTCGCGGTGAGCGACCTCGCGGCCGGCTCCGTCGGGGCCGCCGCGCTGGCGCTGGCGGAGGTCGCCGGACTGGCAGGCCCGGTGACCGTGGACCGGCGGCTCGCGTCGTTCTGGTTCGCGCGGTCGCTGCAGCCCGAGGGCTGGCGTGTGCCGGAACCCTGGGATCCGGTCGCGGGCGACTACGAGACCCCGGACGGCTGGATCCGGCTCCACACCAATGCGCCGCACCACCGGGCGGCGGCCGAGCGCGTGCTCGGTCCGCAGGTCGATCGCGCCGGCATGGCGCGGGCGGTGTCGGGCTGGACCAAGGCCGAGCTGGAGGCCGCGATCCTGGCCGCGGGCGGCTGTGCGGCCGAGATGCGCGGTCTGGCCGACTGGGCGGCGCATCCGCAGGGAAGCGCGGTGGCGGCCGAGCCGCTGGTGCATGTCGATCCGGCCCGCGACCACTCGGGATCACAGTCTCAGTCACTTTGGACACCCCAGCCCGGGCGTCCCCTCGCCGGCCTGCGTGTGCTCGACCTGACGCGGGTGCTCGCCGGGCCGGTGGCGACGCGCTTCCTCGCGGGCTTCGGGGCGGATGTGCTGCGGATCGATCCGCCCGATTGGTCCGAGCCCGCCCTCGAGCCGGAGGTGACCCTCGGCAAGACCTGCGCGCGGCTCGACCTGCGCCAAGCGGCCGACCGGGCGACCTTCGAGGGGCTGCTCGCGAGGGCCGACGTGATGATCCACGGCTTCCGGCCCGGCGCCCTCGACGGGCTCGGATACGGCGCGCAGGCCCGGCGGGCCCTGGCGCCGGGCCTCGTCGAGGTCTGTCTCGACGCCTATGGCTGGACCGGCCCCTGGGCCGGGCGGCGCGGCTTCGACAGCCTCGTGCAGATGAGCACCGGCATCGCGCAGGCCGGGCAGGCGTGGCAGCGAGCCGAAAAGCCGGTGCCGCTGCCCGTCCAGGCCCTCGATCACGCCACCGGCTACATGATGGCCGCCGCCGTCCTGCGATTGCTGTCGCGGCGCCGGCTCGCCGACGGGACCGTCGGCGGGGCGCGGCTCTCCCTCGCGCGTACGGCGGCGTTGTTGGTTGAAGCCGGTGCGGCGAAACCCGAACCGCCCTGCCCGGCCGCGTCGCCGGAAGATCTCGCACCCGAGATCGAGGCGACATCGTGGGGACCGGCCCGACGCCTGCGACCGCCGGTGGAGATGGCGGGGGCTCCGATGCGCTGGGCGCGGGCGGCGCGCCGCCTCGGGGACGATGCGCCGGAATGGGCGGCGGACGGTGTGGGGACCTGATGTGATGGCGCCGCTTCGCGGCGGGTCCTGTGCTGGATCCCGAGACGGGGTCGCGTTTGATCTGGAACCACCCCGTTTCCGGACCGGTGGAACCGAGCGGAACCTGATCCGGCTCGACTTGGTATGGCCGCCAAAAAGCAGCCAGCAAGCCTCATGCGGCAACCAGGATCAATGGATCCGCAACCGAAGATCGCTACAACGCCGGTGTGAACAGCTCACGCCTGCGCCGTGCCGCGCTCCTCGCCCTTCTCCTCGTCTCGGCCCGGCCGGCTCTGGCCGTCCC
Source organism: Methylobacterium phyllostachyos (assembly GCF_900103445.1). Lineage (GTDB taxonomy): Bacteria > Pseudomonadota > Alphaproteobacteria > Rhizobiales > Beijerinckiaceae > Methylobacterium > Methylobacterium phyllostachyos. Next base: position 147,380 of record NZ_FNHS01000013.1, read on the forward strand.
CTCCGAGGGGGCTACCGAGACCGTGGAGCAGGCGCTCTGCCGCCTGATCGACGACTCCGCCAAGGCCCGGAACCTGCCGGTGCCGTTCCTGACGCGCCTGATCTGGCGCGAGAGCAGCTTTCGCGTCGGCGTGGTGAGCCCCGCGGGGGCGCAGGGTGTGGCGCAGTTCATGCCGGGCACCGCCCGGGAGCGCGGGCTGCTCGACCCGTTCGACCCCGAGCAGGCGATCCCGCACGCCGCCCATTTGCTCGCTGACCTGAAGAGCCAGTTCGGCAATCTCGGCCTCGCGGCGGCGGCCTATAACGGCGGCGCAGGTCGGGTCAGCAAATGGCTCGCCGGCGATGGCGGCCTGCCCGAGGAGACCCGCGCCTACGTGGCCGCCATCACGGGCGTCCCGGTCGACGACTGGCGCACCGGTCCCGCCAAGGCGATCGAGTTTCCGGAGGGTGGCGCGCCCGCGAAGGCGGATGCGAAGGACGGCAAGGACACCAAGCCGGCGCCGCCGCAGACCTGTCTTCAGGTCACCGCCAGCCTGCGCATCCCGTCCCGCGGCGACCGCTTCGCGCTGGGCCCCAACGAGGGGCCGGCTGCGCCCTGGGGCATCCAGCTCGCCGGCAATTTCTCCAAGTCGCTGGCGCTCCAGAGCTTCAACCGGGCCCGGAGCGCCTATGCGCGGGTGATCGGCGAGGTGCGGCCGATGATCATCGGGACGCGCCTGCGCAACCGCGGCACCCGGGCCTTCTACCGGATCCGCATCCCGGCCCAGAGCCGGCAGGCCGCCGACGACCTGTGCGGCCGCATCCGGAAGGTCGGCGGCGCCTGTTTCGTGCTGCGGACCTGATTTTTCGCGCTTTGCCGCACCGCCGTCATCAATCCGCCCCGAGAGCGGTGCCGTATGGGCCGGTCGCGATAACCGGATGGGATATGACACGACTCCTCACCGCGCTGGCTAGCCTTCTCTGCCTCGGGCTCGCGGCGTTCGGTATCAACGCTGCCTCGCCGCTCGCCCTGTTCGACGCGATCGGCCCGCGCGATCCCGGCGGGCGCCTCGCCGCGAAGGACCAGCCCTTCGGCGAAGGCCCCCGGCGACGCCTCGATGTCTACGTTCCCACGGCGGGCGCCGAGAACGCTCCGGTGCTGGTGTTCTTCTACGGCGGCTCCTGGCAGAGCGGCGCGAAGGACGATTACGCCTTCGTCGGCCACGCGCTCGCCGCGCAGGGCTTCGTCACGGTGCTGCCGGATTACCGGCTCTATCCGGAGACGGCCTTCCCGGGCTTCCTTCAGGACGGGGCGGCGGCACTGGCCTGGGTGCGCGACAACATCGCGGCCTATGGCGGCGACCCGCGTCGCATCGTGCTGGCCGGCCATTCCGCCGGCGCCTACAACGCCCTGATGCTCGGCCTCGACTCGCGCTACGTGACGGCGGCGGGCGTCGATCCGAAGACGATCAAGGCGGTGGCCGGCCTGTCCGGCCCCTACGATTTCCTGCCGCTGGATCAGGACACGACCCTCAAGGTGTTCGGCAAGGCCCCCGATCAGGCGGCGACCCAGCCGGGGAGCTTCGTGGGGCCGCTGTCGCCCGCGGCCTTCCTGGCGTCAGGTGATGCCGACACGGTGGTGAAGCCCCGGCACACGGTGAGCCTCGCTGCGAAGCTGCGCGCCGAGCACGTACCTGTGCAGGAGCGGATCTATCCCGGCCTCGACCACAAGGACACGCTGCTCGCCCTGTCGGTGACCTTCCGCTCGAAGGCGCCGGAACTCGCCGAGATGGCGTCCTTCCTGATGCGGCAGTCCGCCGGCCGCTCGCAGTACACGATGCGGCGCTGAGCGCGGCAGCCCTTCGTCAAGGTTATCGCGCGATCGCTGGGCGCAACTTTTGATTTGCCATCGCCCCCCACCGACCCGGCGCTAAGATGAGCGCAGGCCCATGACACGGCCTCGCGGTGGGACGATATGGCTTCTGCGGACGCGGCGATCGGCATCCCGGCAGACGGACGGCAGCGCGGCCTCGCGGGTCGCGACGTGCCGGACGTCGTGCGCGTGCTGCTCAACGGGGCGGTCTTCGTCCTGCTCTGGAACCACGTCTGGCTGAAGGACCTGTCCGACCGCTCGATCCTGTCGGCCTCCGAGGACGGGAGCCTGCTGACCCAGGTACTGTTCCTCGCCGCCGGCACCGCCATGGCGCTGGCGATCCGCCGGATCGGAATCCGGCACCTCCAACCGTTGATGACCCGGCCGCTCCTGCTCTGCGCGATCTGGCTCGGCCTGACGACGCTGCTCTCCATCGAGCCGAGCCTGTCGCTGCGCCGGCTGGCGCTGTTCGTGATCGCCGCGATGCTTTCGGCGGGGGTGCTGATCGTCGCCCGCTCCCCCCGGCAGCTGGCCCTGAGCTTTGCCGGGGCGGCCCTGGTGATCGTGCTCTCCTCCTATCTGGCGGTGGCCTTCGTGCCGAACCTCGCCATCCACTCGGCCTTCGACGTCAATTCCGACCCGAGCCATCCGGGCCTCTGGCGCGGGATCTTCCCGCAGAAGAACGAGGCGGGGGCCGCCATGGTGATCCTCGTGATCGTCGGCCTCTACGTCGCCACCGCCGCCAACCGGTTCCTCGGCTGGGCGATCGTGCTGCTCGCCGCCGGGTTCCTGCTGGCCAGCGGCTCCAAGACTGCGATCCTGCTGCTGCCGGTGATCCTCGGCGTGACGGGCCTCTGTCAGATGCTGACGGGCGGCTTCGCCCGGAAGCTGCTGCTGCTGGGCCCGGTGGTCGGATTCTCGCTGATCTCGATCGGCTCGGTGCTGGTGCCGCCGATCCAAGAGGCTGTCGGCGCACTCCTCACCGACGCGACCTTCACCGGCCGCAGCGAGATCTGGCAATTCGCCATCGACAACATCCTGATTCGCCCCTGGCGCGGCTGGGGGATCGGCGCGTTCTGGATGACCGAGCGGACCATGTATGCCGGCTCCGAGGAGGTGACTTGGGTCAACACCGTCGATCACGCCCACAACGCTTATCTCGACACGGCGCTGATCGGCGGCCTGCCGTTCCTGGTGCTGACCGTGGTGGCCTTCGTGTTCGCGCCGGTGCGCGACCTGCAGCGCGTGGCCGGCGGCCGGCTCGACGCCGAGACGATGTTGTTCCTGCGGCTGTGGTTCCTGGGTCTCGTCTCGGCCTCGTTCGAGACGGTGCTGTGGAACGGCAACAACGCCACCTGCTGCATGTTCATGATGGCGGTGTTCGGCCTGCGCCTGCGGACGCGCTACGCCCTGGCCGTGGGCTGAGGGCAGATCGCCCGGCTCACGCAACGCGGCCGCGTTCGGCGAGGAAGTCGAGGAGCGCGCGGACCCGCGCCGGCACGGGACCGCCCTGGCCGACATGGACCGCGTGGAAAGCTTCCCGGTCCCCGGGATTGAGCGGCTCCAGGACCGGGACGAGGCGGCCGGCCGCGATATCCGCCCGCACGGTGAAACGCGTGAGCCGCGCGAGCCCGTTGCCGGTCAGCGCCAACTGGCGCAGCGCCTCGCCGTCGCTCGCCTGTACGCGCCCGTTGACGGGTACGAGAACCGTGGCGTCGCCCTGCCGCATCGGCCAGCCCTCGACCGTACGGACGTAGCCCAGACCAATCCGGTTGTGGCCGTCGAGATCCGCCACCGTCTCCGGTCGGCCGAAGCGCTCGAGATAGGCCAGCGCGCCGACGATCACCATCCCGGTCTCGCCGAGCTTGCGCGCAACGAGCTGGGATTGCTTCAACCCCCCGGCGCGCACCGCCACGTCGGTCCGCTCCGCCAGGAGATCGACGACCCGGTCGGTCTGCACGAGATCGAGGGTGACGCCCGGATAGCGGTCCTGGAAGTCCGGTAGGATCGGCGCCAGCACGTGCGTCGCGTAGGACGCGCTGGTCGTGAGCCGGATCCGGCCGACCGGCTGCTCCCCGGCCCGCGCCCCCCCTTCCGCCTCCTCGATATCGGCCAGGATCCGGGTCGCCCGTTCGTAGAAGGTGCAGCCCTCCGGCGTGAGCTGGAAGGCCCGCGTCGAGCGGTTGACCAGCCGGGCTCCGAGCCGCGCCTCCAGTCGGGCGACGAGCTTGCTCACCGCGGAGGGCGTCATGCGCCTGGCCCGCGCGGCCGCCGAGAACCCGCCCTGTTCGACCACGCAGACGAACACGTCCATCTCGCCGGCGCGGTTGATCTCAGAGCGGGGCATCGGTCCTTCGCGTCACAGATGCTGTGCTAGCCGGCTGTCTATGGCACCGCCATGGCCCGGTCTATCGCTCAGCGCGGACCGGCTGCCCCTTTGGCTCGGTACGCCCGGTCCCCCTGCCCGTCGCGCTGAAAGGACTGCACCATGGAATATCGTTCTCTCGGCCGCTCCGGCCTGAAAGTTCCGGTTCTCAGCTTCGGCGCCGGCACCTTCGGGGGGACGGGGCCGCTGTTCGGCGCCTGGGGCAACACCGGCGCCGAAGAGGCGCGACGGCTGGTCGATATCTGCATCGAGGCCGGCGTCACCCTGTTCGACACGGCGGATGTGTATTCCCAGGGGGCCTCCGAGGCGGTGCTCGGCGCGGCGCTGAAAGGTCGGCGCGGCCAGGTGCTGATCTCGACGAAGACCGGTCTGCCCATGGGCGACGGTCCCAACGAGGCCGGCACGTCGCGCCCTCGTCTGATCCGGGCGGTCGAGGACGCCCTGCGGCGCCTCGGCACCGAGCATATCGACCTCCTCCAGCTGCACGCCTTCGATGCGGCGACGCCCGTCGAGGAGGTGCTGTCCACCCTCGACGCGCTCGTGCGCGCCGGCAAGGTCCGCTACGTCGGCGTCTCGAACTTCGCCGGCTGGCAGATCATGAAGGCGCTGGCGCTCGCCGACCGGCATGGCTGGCCGCGCTACGTGGCGCATCAGGTCTACTACTCGCTGGTCGGGCGGGACTACGAGTGGGATCTGATGCCGCTCGCCGCCGATCAGGGGGTGGGCGCCCTGGTCTGGAGCCCGCTCGGCTGGGGGCGCCTGACCGGGCGGATCCGGCGGGGAACCCCGCTCCCCGAAGGCAGCCGCCTCCACGAGACCGCGTCTTACGGGCCGCCCGTCGGAGAGGAACAGCTCTACCGGGTCGTCGATGCGCTGGAGGCGGTCGCCACCGAGACCGGCCGGAGCGTGCCGCAGGTGGCGCTTAACTGGCTGATCCAGCGGCCCACCGTCTCCTCCGTGATCATCGGGGCCCGGGACGCGAACCAGCTCCGGGATAACCTCGGCGCGGTCGGATGGACGCTCACGGCCGATCAGATCGCCGCCCTCGATGCCGCCAGCGACACCGCGGCGCCCTATCCGCATTTCCCGTATCGTCGGCAGGAGGGCTTCGCGCGCTTGAACCCGCCGATGGTTGGGTAGGAGGCTTTCACACGAGGCGGCTCAAGAGGCCGTTCGCCTCCCTCGGTCGGTCCGTCAGCCCATGGGCGCCGTCTCCCGGGCAAGCCAATCGACCACCGCCTTCAACGCCGCGCCCTGATCGGCGCCGCCGTCGAGGGCGGCGGTGTAGGCGTCGAGCTGGCCCGCCGCGCTCGAACCATTTCGCGCGATCACCGCGGCATGCGCCACCTGCGCGGTGCAGCCGAGCGCGGCCGCGTCCTCGGCGATGAGGTCGAGCAGCGCGTCCAGGGCGTCGGCTATGGGAACGGCGCGTCCGGCCGTCTCGTCGATCAGCGACGCGCCCGTGCCGTCGCGCTCGGCCCGCCACAGGTTCTCCATCACGAACCCCCGCGAGGCGCCGGTCAGGCCGGCATGGATGTCCGGGCGCCGGTCGAGCAGACGGACGAGGCAGCGGTAGAGCTGGGCGATGGTCAGGCTGTCATCGAGCCGCGTGCAGCTGTCGGCGACGCGCAGCTCCAGGGTCGGGTATCGAATCGACGGACGGATGTGCCACCAGAAATACGTCGGATCGGGTACAGCTCCCGCTGCCGTCATGACCCGGACATAGCGGGCATAGTCGGCATCGTCGTCGAACAGTTCGGGGAGGCCAGTGCGGGGCAACTCGGCATAGGCCCGCAGCCGGTAGCCGTGGAGGCCGGTGCGACGGCGATCGTAGAACGGCGAGGAGGTCGAGAGGGCCAGCAGCAGCGGCAGGAACGGGTAGATCCGGCGCATGATGTCGATGCGCCCTTCTGGGCGCGGCACCTCGACATGGACGTGCATGCCGGCAACCACGGAGCGACGCCCGGTGATCTGAAGGTCGTCCATCATCCCGCGGTAGCGCGGTTTGTCCGTCTCCTTCTGGACAGACCAGACGGCGGTAGGGTGCGTACCGGCGGCGAACAGCTTGAGCCCGTGCGCGCGGGCGGTCGTCTGGAGCTTGGCGCGTAGGTCGCCGAGCGCCGCCCGAGCCTCATCGACGCTCGCCGTCGGCTTCGAACAGATCTCCACCTCGTTCTCGAGGAGTTCCCGCTCGACCGAGCCCAGGCGTTTCGCTGCGTCGTGAAATCCCTGGATCGAACTGCGCGGCGCGCCCCGCGAACGGGCGCTGGCCAGGAAGAACTCCTCTTCGATCCCGAACTTGAAGTCGTGGCCCGACCGCTGCGCCATCGTGTGGTTCCGATCCCTGGACGTGCGACCGCCGGCCACGCGCCTCAGACCGGCACCGCTGCGAAAGCCACAAGGGCCGACACCATGCGCGATCCGGGCCAACTTGCGTGAGGGGCGATCCTCGGACGTCGCCGGGGGCTGCCGCAGCCAACTCCGCGACCCGGATCAGCCCGCGGCCGCCTCCACCGGCACCGGCCGCGGGCGGCGGTCGTCGCCGATCGCCACGAAGGTGAAGGTCGCCTCGGTCACCTTCATGGTCGCCTCGCTGGCTCGCTCCCGCCGCCAGACCTCGACCTGGATGCGCAGGGACGAGCGTCCGACCTTCACCAGCCACGCGTAGAGGCTGACCTCGTCGCCCACGAAGACCGGGTGGTGGAAGGTGATCGCGTCGACCGCGATGGTGGCGCAGCGCCCCCGCGCCCGTCGGGCCGCGACGTTGCCGGCAGCCAGATCCATCTGCGCCATCAGCCAGCCGCCGAAGATGTCGCCGGCCGGGTTGGTGTCGGCCGGCATCGCGATGGTGCGGATCACCGGCGGACCGCGATCGGTCGGTTGGGCGCCCGCCCGCTCGATCGCGCCGTCCGCGCTCTGCGCCTCTGTCATCGTCCGGATGAGCCCCCGCCACCGGCTGGAACCCTTCCAAGCAAGCTCGGCCGCGGTCAATCGGGCAGCGCGAAGACCAGCAATGCGTCGCCGGTCCCGAAGCCCGACGCCTTGGTGTAGGAGCTGCCGCCCGCCGCCACCGCCACGTACTGCTTGCCGTCGAGCGCGTAGGTCATGGCCGGCCCGCTGATCCCCGCGCCGCACTGGAAGCGCCAGAGCACTGTTCCGTCGCGTGTATCGTGGGCGTCGAGATGGCCGTCCTCTTCGCCGGAGAAGACGAGGCCGCCCGCAGTCGCCAGCGTGCCGCCCGACAGCCGGCTCGCCGCGCGGACCGACCACGCGATCGTGCCGCCGTTCTTCAGATCGACGGCGGTGAGCGTGCTGAAGGACGGTTCGCCCTTGGCCTCGCTGGTCTCGGTGTAGCGGATCTCCGGCCGACCGGCTGCGGCCGGCACGGTCTTCACCGTGTAGGTCGTCGCCCCGTGGCGAACCTGCACGTAGGCGAGCCGCCCGTCATAGGCGGTGGGCGGCCACGACACTGCGCCGAGAGGGCCGGGGGCCACCACCGTCCCCTGCGGGGTCGGTGGGGAAAAAAGATTTTTCTGGTCGAGGAGGGGCGCCGAGCGCTCCAGCAGCTTTCCGGTGGCGCGGTCGTGGACGTAGATCCAGCCGGTCTTGCTGGCCGAGGCCACCGCCTTGGTGCCGTTCGGGCCATCGAGCAGGAAGGGCGGCGCGGCGACGTCGTAGCCCCACTCGTCGTGCGGCACCTGCTGGTAATACCAGCGCAGCTGGCCGGTCTTCACGTCCAGCGCCACGAGGCACATCGTGTAGAGGTTGTCGCCCGGCCGCGAGAGGCCGAAATTCTGCGGCGCCGGGTTGCCCGTGCCGAGGAAGATCAGGCCGAGATCCGCGTCGTAGGCCGGTGTCATCCAGAGCGAGCCGCCGCCGACCCGCCACGCGTCGCGGTTGGCGGGAGCCGCCGCCTTCTCGGCCGCGATGTCCCGATGGAGCGGCGTCCCGTCGGCGGTTTTCTCGACAAAGCCGCCCTCCCAGCCCTCCGACGGGGTGACATACCAGCGCCAGCGCTCGTCGCCGGTCTTCACATCATAGGCGGCGAGCCAGCCGCGCCGTCCGTAGCCGCCCTCGATCCCGACCACGGCGCCGCCATCGAGGCCGCCCTGAGCGTCCGCGATATGCAGGCCGTAGCCCGCGCCGGTGACGCCGACGATCACCAGCCCGTCGGCGACCAGCGGCGGCATCTTGAAGCCGAGCCGGCTTGACCCCTGCACCGGCTTGCCGCCGAGGGTCGCGGCGAGGCCCGAAGCAGTCTCGGTCTCGCCCTCCTCCGGGCGGACCGCCTCCTTGTCCCAGACCATCTTGCCGGTCTTGGCGTCGAGGGCGATCAGCCGCCCGTCCATTGTCGCCTCGAAGACGAGACCGCCGGAGACCGCGAGCCCGCGGTTCGAGGGTGGCCCGAAGATCTTTTCGGTGCGCGGCGTGTGCGTGTAGGTCCAGAGCGGTTTGCCGGTCCTGGCGTCGAGGGCCGCGACGTTGTTCTGCGTGGTGGAGAGGTAGAGCGTCCCGTCCACCATGAGGGGCTGGGCCTGGAAATAGCCGGTGATCCCAGTCTGAAAGATCCAGGCCGGCCGCAGCCGGGCGACGTTGCCGCGGTCGATCTGGGTCAGCTCGGAAAAATTGCGGTTGCTGGGGTCGTGGCCGAAGGCGGGCCAGGGCGTCTCGGCGGCGGATGCCATGCCGCATGACGCGATCTGCACGAGGCAGGCCAGTGCGGCAGTTTTCGGGGATCGCGGCAAGCTTCTACTCCCGGGTGGGGCGTCTGTCGCGCCCGTGCGTGTCGGCTTAACGCTGCGACGCTCGGCGAAGTGCGTTACCGGCGCCCTGCCCCGTCGAGCTGCCCTGGCGTCGCCTGTGCGCCCATCGCCCGGGCCATGTCGGCGGCGCTCTGGCCTGAGGCGTCGCGCCGGTTCGGGTCGGCGCCGTGCTGGAGCAGCAGATCCACCATCTCGGTCCGGTCGAACATCGCGGCCGTCATCAGGGCGGTGCGGCTGCCGTCGCCGGTCCCGTCCACCGCGGCCCCGTGCTGGAGCAGCAGCCGCGCCATCGCGAGATCGTTCTTGAAGGCTGCCCCGGCCAAAGGCGTCTGACCGCGATCGTTGGCGAGTTCCGGGTCGCCACCGGCTTCCAGGATCACTCGGGCCGCCTCGGCCTGACCGTTATAGGCGGCGAGCATCAATAGGCTGTCGCCCTTGTCGTTGCGCAGGTTCGCCGGCAGCCCCTGCCCGAACAGGTCGGCCAACTCCTCCGCGTGGCCCATGCGGGCATATTGGAAGACCCGGGCCGCGAAGGCCAGGGTGTCGTCGTCGAGGGTGGGGCGTGGGTTCGCGTCTGAAGCCATCGGGTGCTCGTCTCACAGCCGGATCTGATCCGTGCCGATGCGGTACTGCGGTCCAGCGTTCCCGGGAACAGTTTTGGTGCGATGCTCGTTCCAGCCCCCTATCGATGCCTAAACATCCGGCATCTCGGGAGTGTAACGATGCCCCGACCGTTCGAGCCCTATGCCGACGCGTTGCGCACCGCCCGCGAGATCGTGCGCGAACAGGCGGGGGCCATCGTGGAATCGGCCGTTCAGGCGAATGCGCAGGCCTACGACGAGGCCTGCAATGGTCTCGTCGTTCGGATCGCGCAGGCGATCGTCGATGCCGGTGAGGCCGCCGCCTTGTATCGCCGGGACCACGAGGCCGCGTGACGCATCGGCGGCGGTCACCCCCGCCGCCGTCCCCCGCCGCCCTTGTATTTCGGCTTCTGACCGCCGAGCCCCTGCGTCGAGCGCGGCTTCGGACGCTCCTGCCAAGCCACCGCGTTGGCCGGCAACTCCCGGTCCGTCCCCGGGCCCATATTGTCGAGGTCGGGCTTGGCGATGCGGCTGCCCCCGGACCCGCGCGGCGGCTTCCGGCCGAACTTGCCGGCCTCGCGCTCCACGTCGCCCTGCCGGGCCATCGGATCGTCGGAGACCAGCAACTCGGTCGCCTGGAGCCGCTTGAGCTCGTCGCGCAGGCGTGCCGCCTCCTCGAAGTCGAGATCGGCGGCGGCCGAACGCATCCGCTTCTCCAGATCCGCCAGTACGGCCTTGAGATTGTGGCCGACCGTGATCGCGTCCTTGGCCAAGCCTGTATCGACTTGGACGTGGTCGCGCTCGAACACGCTGCTGAGGATGTCGGCGATGCCGCGCTTCACGCTCTGGGGCGTGATCCCGTGCTCTTCGTTGTAGGCGAGCTGCTTGGCGCGGCGGCGCTCGGTCTCGGCCATCGCCCGCTCCATCGAGCCGGTGATGTTGTCCGCGTACAGGATGCAGCGCGCGTCGGCATTACGGGCAGCGCGGCCGATCGTCTGAATCAGCGAGGTCTCCGAGCGCAGAAAACCTTCCTTGTCGGCGTCGAGGATCGCCACCAGGGCGCATTCCGGGATGTCGAGGCCTTCGCGCAGCAGGTTGATGCCGATCAGCACGTCGAAGGCGCCGAGCCGCAGGTCGCGGATGATCTCGATCCGCTCCAGCGTGTCGATGTCGGAGTGCATGTAGCGCACCCGCACGTTGTTCTCGTGCAGGTACTCGGTGAGGTCCTCGGCCATCCGCTTGGTGAGCGTGGTCACCAGCGTCCGGTAGCCGGCCTGCGCCACTTCGCGGACCTCGCCCAGCAGATCGTCGACCTGGCTGCGGGCCGGGCGGATCTCGATCACGGGATCGACCAGTCCGGTCGGGCGGATCACCTGCTCGGCGAAGACGCCGCCGGTCTGCTCCATCTCCCACTTGCCGGGCGTCGCCGAGACGTGGACCGTCATCGGCCGCATCGCGTCCCATTCCTCGAAGCGCAGCGGCCGGTTGTCGAGGCAGGAGGGCAGGCGGAAGCCGTATTCGGCCAGCGTCGCCTTCCGGCGGAAGTCGCCCCGGTACATGCCGCCGATCTGCGGCACCGTGACGTGGCTCTCGTCGGTGAAGACCAGGGCGTTGTCGGGCAGGTACTCGAACAGCGTCGGCGGCGGCTCGCCGGGCTTCCGGCCGGTGAGGTATCGCGAGTAGTTCTCGATGCCGTTGCAGGCGCCGGTCGCCTCGATCATCTCGATGTCGAACGTACAGCGCTGGTCGATGCGCTGCGCCTCGATGAGGCGGCCCATCTTGGTCAGTTCCTCGATCCGGCCCTTCAGCTCGTGCTTGATGCCCTTGATCGCCTGCTGCAGCGTCGGGCGTGGCGTGACGTAGTGCGAGTTGGCGTAGACCTTCACGAACTTCAGTTCGGAAATGGTCTTGCCGGTCAGCGGATCGAACTCGACGATGCTCTCGACCTCGTCGCCGAAGAGGCCGATCCGCCAGCCGCGATCCTCCAAGTGGGCGGGCCATAGCTCGATCGAATCACCGCGAACCCGGAAGGTGCCGCGGGCGAAGTCGGACTGGATCCGCTTGTACTGGAGCGCCACGAGGTCGGCGATGAGCTGGCGCTGCTCGATCCGCTCGCCGAGCGAGACCGTGAACGACATCGCCGTGTAGGTCTCGACCGAGCCGATACCGTAGATGCACGACACCGAGGCGACGATGATCACGTCGTCCCGCTCCAGCAGGGCGCGCGTCGCGGCATGGCGCATCCGGTCGATCTGCTCGTTGATCGACGATTCCTTCTCGATGAACGTGTCGGAGCGGGGGACGTAGGCCTCGGGCTGGTAATAGTCGTAGTAGGAGACGAAGTACTCGACCGCGTTGTCGGGGAAGAACGCCTTGAACTCCCCGTAGAGCTGCGCGGCCAGCGTCTTGTTGGGCGCCAGGATCAGGGCGGGGCGCTGGGTCTCCTCGATGATCTTGGCCATCGTGAAGGTCTTGCCGGAGCCGGTGACGCCGAGCAGCACCTGATCGCGCTCATGGGCCTGCACGCCGTTGACCAGTTCGGCGATGGCCTTCGGCTGATCGCCGGCCGGCGTGAATTCGGATTTCAGCGTGAACCGGACGCCGCCCTCGGATTTCTGCGGCCGCTCCGGGCGGTGAGGCACCCAGGTCTGGCCGTCCTTGAACAGCGGGTTGCCCTCGGTGAGCAGCCGCTCGAGGGCCGTAATCGTGGCCGAAGCGCCGCCGTCGCCGCCGGGATCGGGCAATTCGGCGCCCTCCGGCACCGGGCCGTCCTCCGGCGGGGTCAGGCCGAGCGCCTGGGCGAGGCGCGGGTCGACATCCGCCGCGTCGCCGAGCGCGAAACCGGCCTGCGGCGCTTCCGCGAAGCCGTCGCGGGCGATCTCCGCCCGGCGCTCGGCGGCCTGCGTGGTCCCGCCTTTGCCGCCGCGCCCCTTGGGTTTGCCCGGGCGCGCGGGCGGCTCCGGCGGCGCTTCGATCGGCGCCGGCCGGTTACGGTTGAGCGCCGGGTTCAGCAACGCGGCGAGATAGGTGTCGAGCGGCTTCAGCTCGGGCTTCGACGCCTTGGCGGATGTGGCCGAGACGGAGCGCGATTTCTTCGGAGCGGGCATGAACCCAATATGGGCCCGTCAGGCGCCGCGAGAAACCCTGCCGGGCCGGGAGTTTTTCTGCGCCGCGTCCTTCGGGGCGTGGCCCGGGGCGGTGGGTCGGGTTCTGTCGCGCCGTCACCGTTCCCGGGGATGATCATTGGAATACAACCGTTAGGTAGTCTTCGCGCTAACTCGAGCTGGAAAAGCCAATCTCATGTCTGGGAAACCGGGCGTTGAGGGTGGCGAATTGGCTTGCGACGAGCTGCGAGGGCCGTTACTTTGCGCCGCAAAGCACGATGCAGCCGGGGCGTGAAACGCATGCAGGACCTGGACAAGGCCTTGGCCGACATCGTGGCGATCCGCTCGCAGATCGCCAGGGATACGACCTTCCGCGGAGTCGGCGCGGCGACGATCGCCGCCACCGGTGGACTCGCCCTGGCCTGCGCGACGGGTCAAGCCCTGTGGCTCGGCGACCCGTCGGTCCGGACCGGCCTGTTCTTCGGCCTCTGGGTCGCGGCTGCCCTGGCGGCCTTCGCCATGATTGGGATCGAGGCGGTGCGGCGGACCCGCCGCCTGCATTCCGGCCTGGCCGACGCCATGGTGTGGAACGCCATCGAGGTCTTCCTACCGGCGGCCGGCGCCGGGGCCTGCCTTGCGCTGGTGATCGCCCGGTTCGCCCCTCAGGAGGTTTGGATGCTGCCGGGCCTCTGGCAGGTCCTGGTTGGGCTCGGCCTGTTCGCCTCGGCGCGCATCTTGCCGCGGGGCGTTCAGGGGGTTGGCGCCTGGTACCTGCTCGCCGGCCTCGGCGTGCTGGCCTTCTCGGCGGAGACGCGGCTGCTCTCCCCCTGGACCATGGGGCTGCCCTTCCTGGTCGGTCAGACCTGGCTGGCTGCCATCGTTCACCACGGCGCCCGGGCCTACGATGATGGCCTCTGATCGCGACGATGGCCGCTTCTCCTACGAGGGGCTGGACCGGATCATCCACGAGCGGGCGCGGCTCTCCGTACTGACCTCCCTGGTGGCTCACCCCAAGGGGCTGCCCTTCCCGGATCTGAAGCGCCTGTGCGGCCTGACCGATGGCAACCTGAGCCGACACCTCGCGGTTCTGAGTGAGGCGGACTTCGTGACCCTCCAGAAGGGGTTCGCGCAGAACCGCCCGCAGACGGTGTGCCAGCTGACCGCGAGCGGTCGGCAGCGCTTCATCGGCTATCTCGGCGTCCTGGAACAGGTGGTCCGCGACGCCGCGGAGGCCGCCGAGTCCGGGCCGGAAACGGGGCGACATGGCCTCGATCCGGCCACGAAACCGGCATGAGACCGTTTAATCATTCCAAGATTGTTCATGCCGCCCCGATAAACTTCACCGATACGCTCTGGCCGGGAGACGATACGATGCACAGTGAGGCGGCGCCGAAGGCCCTGCACGCCGCGATCATCATGGACGGCAACGGGCGCTGGGCGACGCAGCGCGGCCTGCCCCGGCTCGCCGGACATCATCGGGGCGTCGAGGCGATCCGGCGGACCGCCGAGGCCTGCCCGGATCTCGGCATCGGCACGCTGACCCTCTACGCCTTCTCGGCCGACAACTGGCAGCGCCCAGCCGAGGAGGTCGGCGGGTTGATGCGCCTCCTGCGCTCTTACCTGCGCAACGAGACCCAGCGGCTCGCCCGCACCGGCACGCGGCTCAGCGTCGTGGGCCGTCGCGACCGGCTCCCGACGGGCATCCCAGAAGCGATCGCGGCCGCGGAGGCCGCCACCGCGGCGGGGACCCGCCTGCACCTGCGGATCTGCGTCGACTATTCCGCCCGCGACGCGATCATCGCGGCGGCGCGACGCCTCCAGGGTGAGGAGGCCGTGACGCGCGAGGATTTTGGGGCGCTGGTGGCGGGGGAGATGCACGGCTCGCCTGTCGAGGTCGATCTGCTGATCCGTACCGGGGGCGAGCAGCGCCTGTCCGACTTCCTGCTGTGGGAGGCGGCCTATGCCGAGCTGCACTTCACCGAGCGGATGTGGCCCGATTTCGGACCCGAAGATCTCGCCGCCGCCATGGCGGAGTTCCAGCGCCGGGAACGCCGGTTCGGCGGCCTGAAGACCGCGGCGGTCCCGGCGGCGGCCTGAGCGGCGCTTGACGAGCGCCTGAAGCCGCGCAGAGGGTTTCTGCCATGAACGAGACCCTTGCCGACCGTCGCATCCTCCTCGTCATCGGCGGGGGCATCGCGGCCTACAAGGCCCTCGACCTGATCCGGCGCCTGCGCGAGCGCGGCGCCAGCGTCTGTCCGGTCCTGACCCAGGGGGCGCAGGAATTCGTCACGCCGCTGGCCGCCGCGGCGCTCGCGGGCGAGCGCGCCCATACCGACCTGTTCGACCGCGCCAGCGAAGCCGAGATCGGCCATATCAAGCTCGCCCGGCAGGCTGACGCCGTGGTGGTGGCGCCCGCCACCGCCAACCTGATGGCCCGGGTGGCGGGCGGCCACGCGGCGGACCTCGCCACGACGATCCTGCTGGCCACGACCCTGCCGATCCTGATCGCGCCGGCCATGAACGTGCAGATGTGGGCGCACCCAGCGACCCGCCGCAACCGCGCGACCCTGGAGGGCGACGGTGTTCACATCGTCGGCCCCAATGCCGGCCGGATGGCCGAGCCCGAGACCGGCCCCGGCCGCATGGCCGAGCCCCACGAGATCGCCGACGCGTTGGAGCGGATGCTGGGCGTGGGCGCTGACCGCCCCCTCGCCGGCCGGCGCGTGCTGGTGACTTCCGGCCCGACCCACGAGCCGATCGACCCGGTGCGCTACATCGCCAACCGCTCCTCCGGCCGCCAGGGCCACGCCATCGCGCAGGCCGCCGCGCGGGCGGGTGCTTCCGTGACGCTGATCTCCGGGCCGGTGGCGATCCCGGACCCGCCGGGCGTCGCTGTCATCCGGGTGGAGACAGCCCGGGAGATGCTGGAGGCCGTCGAGGCTGCGATGCCCGCCGACATCGCGATCTTCGCCGCCGCGGTGGCGGATTGGCGGCCCGAGCAGGAGGCCGGCGCCAAGAAGATCAAGAAGGACGGCACCGGCCCCGCGCCGCTGGCGCTCGCCGAGAACCCCGACATCCTGGCCACGATCGCGCGCAAGACGGTCGGGCGCCCGCCCCTGGTGGTCGGGTTCGCGGCCGAGACCGACACGGTGCTGGACCATGCCCGGGCCAAGATCGCCCGCAAGGGTTGCGACCTGATCGTGGCCAACGACGTCTCGGCGGCGGGGGGCGTGATGGGCGGGCTTGAGAATACGGTCCACCTGATCCACCGCGACGGCGCGGTGGAGACCTGGCCGCGTCTCAGCAAGGACGAGGTTGCCCGGCGGCTGGTGGTGTATCTCGCGGGTATGGTGGCGGGGTGAGGCCACCTTTTTCAGAGGCGCTTGCCAGATCGGAATGCGCTGATCCCTTTCCCGGGCGCGTGCAGCGGCAGCGGAAGGCGGCACGGGAGCCAGCAGAAGACTTCGCGAAGCGTCTCCTTACAATCAGGCTGTGCCGCGTGCGCGGCGCTCTTCGCATTGGGGCCCCGGATTAGGGTCCGCTGCGCTGCACCTGTCCGGGAAAAGGCGGCGGTATGCGCCGATTTGCGTTGCGCCCAAAAAAGCGCTGCCCTGGCCTCAACCGGTGCGAGTCGCTAGAAGGCGCGGCGACGGCCGGCGCGCATGGCGCCGGTTCCAGGGAGAAACCATGCCTCGCCTGTCCCTTATCGCCGGAGCCGCGTTGATCGCCATGAGCACTGCCGCCACTGCCGAGACCGTCACGCTGCCCTCCGGGCTGAAGTATCAGGACGAGGTCGTCGGGACCGGGCCCGAGCCGAAGCCCGGCCAGCAGGTCACCGTCCAGTATACCGGCTGGCTCGACGAGGGTGGCAAGAAGGGCAAGAAGTTCGATTCCTCCCGCGACCGCAACCAGCCCTTCTCGTTCCCCCTCGGCGCCGGCCAAGTGATCAAGGGCTGGGACGAGGGCGTCGCCACCATGAAGGTGGGCGGCAAGCGTACCCTGATCATCCCGCCGCAGCTCGGCTACGGCGCCCGGGGCGCCGGCGGCGTCATCCCGCCGAACGCCACCCTGATCTTCGACGTCGAACTCCTCGGCGCGAAGTAAGGTCACGGCTGCGCGACGGCGGAAGTTCCAAAGGAATGCTGTTCGCGCAGCTGCCCGACGAGCTGTTCAAGCCGCTGGCTTCTCCGAGCCGCGGCTTCAACGCAGCCCTGTTGCTGCACCTGCACCGGCGGGTCCTCGGGGCCGAGCCGGTGCGCAAGGCCGAACTTTTGGCCGAGATCGGCGACTTCGCCGCGGGCTGGAGCGATCCCGAGGTCAGCGGCGACGAGCCGATCTCGGCCGATCCCACCGAGCGCCGCACCGCCCTCTATCGCCGCCTGCTCGACACCGGCTGGCTGATCGAGCGCCGCGAGCGCTACGTGCCGGTGGTCGAGTTCGACCCCGAGGCGCGGCTTCTGCTCGAAGAGCTGTCCCGGCTCGAACGGGGCGAGACCCGCTCGTATGGCGGCGCCGTGCTGGAGGTGCTGGGCGGGCTGGAGAGCGCCCTGTCGGATCCTGGCAGCCGCTCCGAGGCGCTGGCGAATGCCGCCCGGGCGGCGGCGGCGTTCCTGGCCCATGTGCGCGGGCTGGCCGCCGGCATGCGCAAGGTCGAGGAGCGCATCCTGCGCGAGCCCGACCGGGCCAAGACCTTCCGGCTGTTCTTCGAGGATTTCGTCGAGCGCCACCTGATCAGCGACTACCGGACGCTGCACACGCGCTTCAACCCGTTCCGCTTTCGCGCCAGCGTAGTGCGCGAGGCCGGCCGGGCTTTGCGCGACGCTCTGACGGTCCGGGCGCTGGCCGAGGGCCTGATCCGCGAGGGCCGCAGCCCCGATCTCGACGCCGCCCAGCGGGCGGTGCGCGCCGATCTCGCCCAGATCCTCACGGTGTTCGAGGGGCTCGACAACCACCTCGACGCGGTCGATGCCGTGGTGGCGCGGCTGGAGCGCCGGATTGCCGCCGCCCTGCATATCATGGACCGGCCGGATCCCGGCGGCGTCGAGCGCGCTGCCGCGATGCTGCGCGCGGTCGGCGGTTCCGAGATCGCCCCCGACGTCCCGACCGATGTCTCGCTGCTGCGCCCGCCGATCGGCCACGCCCATCTCCAGGTGCCGCGGGCGCGCAAAGCCGCAATCGACATGGAGCCCCTCCCCGACATCGAGGACGATCCCGTGGTCGATGCCTTCGCGGCCGCCAAGGCGGAGTTCCGCCGCCGCACCACCGTGACCCCGGAGAGCATGACGGCCTTCGTGGAGGCCCGGCTCGGCAAGGCGGTGCGGCTGCGCGGATCGCAGATCGCGATCGCCGACGTCGACGACTTCATCGTGTTCCAGCGCCTGCGCGAGATCGACGTGCTGTTCGACGCGCAACTCGGCGCGCGCTACGCCCTCACCCGGCTGCCCGAGCGCGTCGCCAACGGCTGGCTCGATTGTCCGGATTTCCTGCTGGAGCGGCGCCCCGGTGCTTGACGGTTTCCGCGCCATCATCGACGGCGACGAGCCCGCGCCCCCCGGCGCCCGGGCACCTGACGCCGAGGAACTCAGCCGCGCCCTCCAAGTGCTGCTGAAGGGACAGGTGATCTACGCCGACACCCCAAATATCGGCCGCTCCTACGAGCTCGCCCGGCACTACGCGCCGTTCTTCACCGATTACTTCGCCTGCCTCGGCTACGCGCTGACCGTCTCGCACCGCGACCAGATGGTCTCGCTGAGCCCGGCCGCCGATGCGCCGCGTCATGACATCATGTCGGAGCGCCTGCGCAAGGACGAGACCCTGGTGCTGCTGGCGCTCCGGCTCCTCTACGAGGAGGGTCTGCGCGACCACCGCGTCGGCACGGACGGGATCGTCGAGTGCACCACCGACGAGATCGTGGAAAAAATCCGGACGGTCGCCCGCAACGAGCCCCCCGAGGAGGGCCGGCTCGCCGACATCCTGCGGCTCTACGCGCGGCGCGGCGGCCTGCGGCTCGGCGAGCGCGACCGGGTCGAGCGGGTGACGCCGCTCGCGCTCCTGCCGGGTGTGGCGGTGCTGGCCTCGGATGCGTGGCTGGAGCGCCTGCGGGCCTGGACCGAGGCCGGGGAGACTTGAGACCGTCTTCCGGCTGATCAGTTCGGCGCCGCCGTCTTTGCGAGCGGAGCGAAGCAATCCCGTTGGCTCCGCGATTGCCGGCGTCGCGCTGCCCTGGGTCACTACGCTTCGCTCGTGATGACGGCGTGGGATTCTTCGACCGAAGCGTTCAGCCGGAAACCGCGCGGGCGGCCCGATCAGGCCGCCCGCACCGTCGCGAGAAAATGCTCGACCTCGCTCCCGAGCCGGGCCGCCTGCTCGGCCATCGCGGAGGCCGCGCGCAGCACCTGCCCGGCCGCCGCGCCGGTCTCGTCGGCGGCGCCCGCGACCTCCGTGATGTTGTCCGTGACGGCGCCAGTCCCGGCCGCCGCCTGGGCGACGTTGCGGACGATCTCCTGCGTGGCCGCCCCCTGTTGCGCCACCGCGCTGGCGATCGTGGTCGCTGTGGCGTTGATCTCGCGGATCCGCCCGGCGATGCCGTCGATGGCGCGGACGGCGTGGTCGGTCGAACCCTGAATCTGGCCGATCTGCCGACTGATCTCCCCGGTGGCCTTCGCGGTCTGCTCGGCGAGCTGCTTCACCTCGGCGGCGACCACCGCGAACCCCTTGCCGGCATCCCCGGCCCGGGCCGCCTCGATGGTCGCGTTCAAGGCCAGCAGATTGGTCTGCCCGGCGATCTCCGAGATCAGCGTCACGACCTCCCGGATCGACCGGGCTCCGGTGCTCAGCTCCTGCACCAGGCCGGTGGTCGCCCCCGCCTCACGGACCGCGACCTGCGCCAGATCCGCCGAGGCCACCACCTGCCGGCCGATCTCGTCCACCGAGGAGCCGAGTTCCTCGGCCGCCGCCGCCACGGTGTTGACGTTGGCGGCGGCCTCGGCGGCAGCCGCGCGCGCGTCGCCGGAGCGGTCGGCCGTCCGGGTCGCCGTCGCGGTGAGCGCCTGGGCTGTCGCCTGGAGCTGCGTCGCCGCCGCCGTGACCGTGCGGACGATGCCGCCGATGGCGGCCTCGAACCGCGCCGCGAGGTCGCGCATCCCTTGCCGGCGCTGCCCCTCGGCTTCCGTGCGGGCGCGCGCTGCCTCGGCCTCCAGGGTGCGGGTCTGGATCAGGTTCTGCCGGAAGACCTGCACGGCCGCCGCCATGGCGCCGATCTCGTCCCGGCGCCCCACATAGGGCACCGCCGAGTCCGTATCGCCGCCCGCGAGCCGGCGCATGGCGTCGGTCATCACGGTGATGGGCCGCGAGACCCCGAGCAGCGCGTACAGCATGGCGCCCAGCCCGACCGCCAGCATGCCGGCCAGGATCGCAACGGTCATCGTGACTGCGCTGGCCTGACTTTCCCGGGCGGACCGGCCGGCCTCTTCGACGGCTTTGACATGTCGTTCCACCAGGGCGTGCGCGGCCTTCGCGACGTCCTGGTAACGGGCATTCATGGCCCCCCGGTAATAGGACATCGCCGCCTCGCGCTGGCTGAGGCTCATCCCGCGCAGCCGCTCCCAAGCGTAGTGCTGGGCCTTCAGCTTGGCGACCAGGGTGTCGTAGAGCGCCTGCTCGTCCGGCGTGGTGATCCGAGCCTTGTAGGCCTCGACCCGGGCAGCCTGATCCTTCAGCATCTCCTCAACCGCCGCGCGGCCCGCATCGCGCTCGGCCTCCGTGTCCGCCGTGGCGACGCGCACCTGCAGCAGACGCGCTTTCACAGTCAGCGCGCTGATGGTTTCCGCCGCATCCAAGGACGGCATCGCCCGATCGAGCAGCTCGGTCAATTGATGATCGACGAATTTCATTCGCACGATCGTCATTCCACCCTGTATCGCGGCTGCGATAAGCAGAAACAGGAACAGGCTGCTAAGTTTTGTTTTTATGCTTGCACGCATAGTCTTGTCAGTTCTCTGGGCCTCGGTCACGATACCGGGGGTGTCGGCGCGAGCAAGCTGGCAGTTCGCGCAGAACTTGATTCGTTACGGCCTCTGTCACCGGCTTGCATACGCCGCCGAGTCCGGCCAACTGGGCCCGTTGATTTCCGAATCCGGGCCGGCTCACTGACATCGTGTACGTCCTCACCGATATCGCCATCTCGAACTGGTATCTGATCCGCCGCGAGCAGATCCGGCTGCGCGGTGCCGCGGCCCTCGTCGGGCCGACCGGTGCGGGCAAGTCCACGATCTTCGACGCGGTCGGCACGGTGCTGGCCGGCAATAACGCCAGCCGCCTCGCGCTGAATGCCTCGGCCTCGGGGCGCAGCGCCCGCACGGTGCGCGACTATTGCCTCGGCTGGATCAGCGACCCCGCGGAGGGCGGCCGCCCGACCCGGGAATCCTGCGAGACCGTGCTGGCCCTGGTGTTCGAGAACCCGGTGTCCGGCCGCGTCGTCACGGTTGGGCTGGCGCTGGCGGCGCGCGCCGTGGAGCCGAAGGAGACCGTGCTGTCGCGCTTCATCGCGGTCGGGCACCGGTTCGAGATCGCCGATTACGCCCGCACCGCCCCGGGCGGCAGCTACACGGCGCCCTGGAGCGAGATCGCCGGGGATCTGCGGGCCAAGGCGGCGAGCTTCACCGAGTACCGGACCTCCGGCGAGCGCTTCACGGCCGACGTGCTGGCTACCCTGCGGGAGGGCGCGCCGGCGCCGGAGCCGCGCCACTTCTTGCGCAGCTTCGCCAACGCCGTGGCGTTCAAGCCGATCTTCGACACCAGTGCCTTCGTGCGCGCCTTCGTGCTGGAGCCGGAGCCCCTGGACGTGGACCGCGTCCGCCAGTCCATCGCCAACTGGCGCCGCCTGCTGGAGACGATCGCCGAGCTGGAGAGCCGGCTCGCGCGCCTGCGCCGCCTGAAGGATCGCTACGAGGCCTGGAGCGAGTCGGTGCTCGCGGCGGCGACCCACGAGTTGCGGGCGGCCTCCGCCGAGCTGCGCCGCCGCAGCCTCGACCTCGTGGCCGTGCGCACGCGCCTGCGCGAGGGAGCCGACGCCCTGCGCATTGCCCGCGAGCGCGTGGCGACCAGCCGCGGCTTCGTGCGCGACATCGACGGGGAGATCGCCGAGAAGAAGGCGCTCGCCGCCGCCAGCGCCGCCGAGGGGCGGCTCGCCGCCTCGACCCTCGGTCTGTCCATGCTGGAACGCGATCGGAAGGAGCTGACCGGGCGGATCGCCGATCTGGTCGGGCTCGTCGGACAGATGGGCAAACTCCAGCCGGTCGCCCCGATCCTGCGGCAGGGTTTTCCGCAGGCAGCGCGCTTGGCCGAATCCTGCGCCCGGGCCGGGCTGCGTCGGGAATCGCCGCCCGAGGAAATCTTGCGCCCCGAGGGCCCCCTGGCCGAGCTGATCGACGGGCTGGTTCGGCTGCCCGAGTTCGACGAGGCGCTTGAGCGGGCCGCCGAGGACGCGGCCCTGAAGGCCCGCGCCCAGGAGAGCGAGGCCGAGCGTACCGCGCCCCGCACCGGCGCCGGCCCGGCGGCGCGCCTCTCCTCCGATACGGTGGCGTTCCGCGGCGAACTGGAGCGGCGGGGCATCGACGCTGTGCCGATCTGCGAGCTGGCCGAGATCGTCGATCCGACCTGGGGGCCGGCCCTCGAAGGCCTGCTCGGGCGCGCCCGGGAGGCGCTGGTGGTGGCGCCGGATCGGCTCAACGAGGCGCTCGGCGTGCTCCAGTCGGGCCGCGACCGGTTCCACCGCTGTATCCTGGTCAAGACCACCGACACCGCCAAGCAGCGCGCCCGCCGCTACGATGACGGCCCGCTCACGGTGATCGAGACCAGCGATCCCCACGCGGAGGCGTTCCTGGGCGTGCGGCTCGGTGGCTACGATTTGGCGAAAGATGACGCCGAGCTCGCCCGCCTCGCCCGGGCGGTGGCGCCGAGCGGGCGGACCACCGCCGGCATGGCCTATTCGGTGACGCGGAGTGTCGATCTGCTCATGACCCGCGGTCAGCGCGGGCCGACCGCCGACAGCCGGCGCGTCCATGAGGCTGCGGTCGCGGAGGCGCGGCGCCTGCGCGGTGAGGCGGCGGTGCTGCGCGAGGCTGCCCGCACGGCGGCCGCGATCCGGGCCCGTATCGCCCGGGGCCTCGACGACATCGATACGCTCCGGGCCGAGCTCGACGGGCTCGACGGACGGCGGCGCACCCTCCAGACCGAGCGCGAGGGCATCGAGAAGCGCGACACCGCCGGGCTCGCCGCCGAGATCGCCGCGCTGACGACGGAACGGGTCGCCTATCTGCGCGAGCTGTCGGAGGAACTCGAACCCAAGCTCGACCGCCTGCTCGCCGACGAGGCCGCGTTGCGCGCTCGGCTGGTGACCATGCGCGAGGCTACCCGTGCCGCCCTCTCGGCGCGGCGCGCGGCCCTGCGCCAGCTCGTAGGCGGTGATGCAGCCCGGGTCCGCGTCGCCCGCTCCGAGACGTTCGATGTCGAGGTGATCGCCGAAGCCCGGCGCGCGCTGACCGGCCTCGACGCCAAGGCCGCTGGCTCGCGGGCGACCGCCGAGCGGGGCCTCGCCCGGGAGGCCGCTGAAGCCGCACGGTCGCACGGACGCGTCGCCGAGCGCGAGCTGGCCGAGGCCTGCGCCGCGTGGCGGGTCGAAAACCCCCTGAACCAGGGCGACGCACCCGCGATCGACGGTTTCGCCTGGGTCCGGCGGGAATACGAGGCGGTGGAGGGCCACGAGTTGCGGCGCTACCGGGCCCAGGCCGAGCGGGCCGAGGTCGAGATGCGACGCCTGATGACCGAGGATCTGCTCACCCGCCTCGCCGACCGGTTCGAGCGGGTTCAGGCCCGGCTGGAGGCGCTGAACGAGCGGCTCTCGGCCCGCAGCTTCACGGGCCAGACCTACGCGTTCGAGGCGGCCGTGGACCGGCGCTACGCCGCGGTTCACGCGTTGGCCACCGAGACCGCCCGCTCGCCCGAGGCCGCGCAGGCGCTGCTCGACGGCGCGGCCGAGGGCCCGATGGCGGCGGCACTCGCCGAGATCACCGCGCTGATCGCCGGCGAGGAGGATGCGGCGCGGCTCGCGGATTACCGCAATTACTTCGTCTACGAGATCGGCATGCGCGACCGGGCGGGCAACCGCACCACCATGTCGGCGCGGGCTTTGCGCGGCTCGGGCGGCGAGGCGCAGGCGCCGTTCTACGTGGCGATCGCAGCCTCGCTGGCGAGCGCCTATTATCCCGGCGACCGTCCGGGGGACGAGAACCCGGGACTCGGCCTCTGCCTCCTCGACGAGGCCTTCTCCAAGCTCGACGTGCGCAACAGCCAGGCGCTGGTCGATCTCTACCGGGCCTGGGGTCTGCAACTTTTGATCGCCGCCCCCGAGGACAAGCGCACGACGCTGACGGAGGTGATGGACACCATCGTCACCGTTTACAAAAGCCCGGACCTGACTTCGGTCCGGATCGAGGCCGAACACCCGTTGGAGGCGGCCCGTCGGGCGCTGCACGCGATCAACCCGGATCAGGTCGGGATCGAGGGGTTTCGGCAGGCGGACGCGGCGGAGTGAGGGGCGGGACAGCCGCGCCCGCCGCGGCCGGGTTACCGGGCCGCGCCTTCGGCTGGTGGCGGACGATGGGCGCAGCGCCGCTCGCGCGCCTCAGATGTAGCTCGAGGCCAGTGCCGGAGAACCCTCCAGCGCGTGGGCGAGCCTCTCCAGGCGGTTGGTGATCTGCTGCCGGGTCGAGGGGCCGCCGAGGCAGAGGCGGACCGCCTCCGGGGGCGCGCCCGTCACGCAGAACGGATCGCTGGCGACCACGCCGAGGCCGGCCGAGCGGCCCTGGCTGGCGAAGGCCGAACGCGTCCAGCCCGCCGGCAGGGTGATCCAGGCGTGGAAGGCGTGCGCATCGGCCGTGTAGGTCTCGGGCGGGAGCAGCGAAGCCGCGATGCGCTGGCGAGCGGCCGATTCATCGCGCACGAACTGCACGATGGCCTCGGCGGTCCCGTCGTTGATCCAGCGCGTCGTCAGCGCCGTCGCGATCGGCGAGGCCATGACGGTCGCGGCCCGCAGGGCGCCGCCGAGCGGCAGGGCCGCCCGGGCGCTCGGGGCGACGAGATAGGCGAGGCGCAGGCCCGCGCCCAGGCACTTGGCGAGGCCAGCCACGTAGTAGGTGATCTCGGGGGCGAGTTCCGCGAAACTCGGTGGCGGCGTCGGGCAGATGCGCGCGTAGGCGTCGTCCTCGATGATCGTCACGGCATACCGGCGCGCCACCGCGATGATGGCTTCACGCCGCGACCGGGACAGGGTCGCGGTGGTCGGGTTCTGCAGCAGCGGGTTGAGATAGAGCGCCTTCGGAGCGGCCTTGGTGCAGGCCGCCGCGAAGGCGTCGGGATCGATCCCATGTCGATCCATCGGCAGGCCGAGGAGGCGCAAGCCCCGGTGCGCCGCCATCGTCCGGATGCCCGGATAGGTGATGCGCTCGGCGCAGATCGTATCCCCCGCCCGGGCGACCTGGCCCAGCACGCCGAACAGGGCGCTGTGGCCGCCCGGGCAGATCAGCAGGCGCTCGCGCGTCGCGACGATCCCGCGGCCCCTGAGCCAGCGCAGGGCCGCCTCCTTGTCGTCGTCGGTCCCGCCGAAACCCTGGTAGCGCAGCAGGTTGGCGAGGTCGCCGGACAGCTCCGCGAACGACGTTCGCATGCGCGCCTGCAGGGCCGGCTGATCGGGCTCGGGCGGCAGGTTCATGGTGAAGTCGACCGGACCGACCCGGCCCGGCCGCGCGGGGCCGGCCGATCGGGCCGACCGCGCCGGATCGACCACGAAGGTGCCCTGGCCGACACGCCCCTCGATCAGGCCGCGCTTGTGCGCCTCGACATAGCCACGGGAGACGGTGGTGAAGTTCAGGCCGATCGCCTCCGCGAGGGCGCGCTGTGTCGGCAGGCGCATGCCGGGGCTGAGGCGCCCCGTCCGGATATCGTCCGCGAGGGCCTCCGCGATCGCCAGATAATGGGGTTTGCCCCACCGCTTCAGGTCCGGCGTCCAGACACTCGCCATGCCGGTCCGCCTGTCTGGCCGCCCCTCCTGCTCCGTCGGGTTCATCGGTTCCGCGCCCAGACCATCAAGATGCAATCATTGCTTGATTGTATGGTCTGCAAGCACCGTACCGCGCCACGATTTACCGAGTTTGCGAGGCTCATCCATACAAGCCATACAAGGGATGGCGCTCCGACAAGCAAAACATGTGCATGGATCGCGCAAGCAATGATACTTCGCTGAGCGCCTGGGCGAAGATGCTGGTGGTTGGTCACATGGTATTGATCGGATACTTGTATGCATTGCCGATCGACCCATTGCATGGATCGTTGATCGTGATGAGCTGGCACGTCGCTTGCCAATACGGGATCTGATCGCACGCAGCTTCCTCTGCCGCGGTCCAATCCATCGAGGAGCGTGAGCGATGCCAGCCGTGAACCGCGAACCGCACAAGAAGGGCGACTTCCTGGTCGATTACGAGGAGAAGGTCTTCGAGGACGTGAAGGCCGAGCCGGGCCAGAAGGCCCTCGTCACCTTCCACACCGTTGCGTTCGAAGGCTCGATCGGCCTCGTCAACCTGCTCCAGGCCACGCGCCTGCAGCGCAAGGGCTTCGAGACCTCGATCCTGCTCTACGGGCCAGGGATCACGCTCGGCGTCCAGCGCGGTTTTCCGCGGCTCGGCGACGAGGCCTTTCCGGGACACCTCAACTTCAACAACCAGCTCGAGAAGTTCATGGCCGAGGGCGGCAAGGTCTATGCCTGCCGGTTCTCGACCCAGGCCCTCTACGGCCACGGCGAGGCGGCCTTCATCGAGGGCATCCGCATGATCAACCCCCTCGACGTGCTTGACTGCATCCTCCTGCACAAGCGCGACAACGCGGTGATCATCGACACCTGGACCGTCTGAAGCTCCTGGACCGTCCGACGCCCGCACCCCGGCGGCCGCGCGACGCGCGCAGCCGCTGGCTCAGCCGGAGGATCATCCATGTCAGAGAGCCGGCCAGAAACCCGGATCGTGCGGGCGGCCGCCATCCAGATCGCGCCCGACTTCGACCGGCCGGAGGGCACCCTGGAGCGCGTGCTCAACGCCGTCGATGAGGCCGCCGCCAAGGGCGCGCGCTTCCTGGTCTTCCCCGAGACCTTCGTGCCCTACTACCCCTACTTCTCCTTCGTCCTGCCGCCGGCACTGCAGGGCGCGGAGCACCTGAAGCTCTACGAGCGCGCGGTGGCGGTGCCGGGGCCGGTGACGCAGGCGGTCTCGGCCGCCGCGCGCCGCCACGGCGCCGTGATCGTGCTCGGCGTCAACGAGCGCGACCACGGCTCGCTCTACAATGCTCAGTTGATCTTCGACGCGGACGGGGCGCTGAAGCTCAAGCGCCGCAAGATCACCCCGACCTACCACGAGCGCATGATCTGGGGTCAGGGCGACGGCGCGGGCCTTACCGTGGTCGAGACCGCCGTCGGCCGGGTCGGGGCGCTCGCGTGTTGGGAGCACTACAACCCGCTCGCCCGCTACGCCCTCATGGCGCGCCACGAGGAGATCCACGCCGCGCAATTCCCGGGCTCGCTGGTCGGCCAGATCTTCGCCGACCAGATGGAGGTGACGATCCGCCACCATGCCCTGGAGGCGGCCTGCTTCGTGGTCAACGCCACCGGTTGGCTCACCGACGAACAGGTCGCGCAGGTCTGCCCGGACGAGCGCCTGCGTGGCGCCTGCCGGGGCGGCAACTGCACCGCCATCGTCTCGCCCGAGGGCAAGCACCTCGCCGAACCGCTCGGCCCCGGCGAGGGCATCCTGATCGCCGACATGGACCTCGCGCTGGTGACCAAGCGCAAGCGGATGATGGATTCGGTCGGCCACTACGCCCGACCCGAACTCCTGAGCCTCCTCCACGACGACCGCCCGGCCGCGTTCGTGCATCAGCCGGCCGGCGCGCAGCCCGCCCCCCGGAGCCTGGACCATGAGCAGCAGCCCGTTCCTCACGAGCCCGCCCCCCGTCCCGCCGGCCGCGACGGGTCTGATCGGGATGCCGACGGAGCGCCTGATCAACGCGTTGCAATCCTACGGCGTTAGGCTGGCCGACAGCCGCGCCGGGGCGCCGAGTCGCCGCGGCGGCGCCGGCCCGTCGGACCATAAGGCCATGACCATCGCGGGCCGCACCGTGATGGTCCCGGTCCATACCGAGACCGCCTTCGACTCGCCCTTCCTCGTGCGCCGGCCGGATGCGGACGGGGTCGCGGTGATCGAGCACGAGGGCGTCGTGATCGGGCGCGCCACCTTCCCGGGCAAGCCCCGCTTCTACGGGCTCTCGACCTTCGACGGGGTGCCCTATTCCAAGATCGCCGTGCTGCACGGGCGCGACGTCCTCGCCACAACGGTGCTGCAGACCTGCATCCGTTACGCGAGCCGCACCAAGACCTGCCAGTTCTGCTCCATCGGCCAGTCGCTCGCCGCCGGACGGACCATCGCCCACAAGAGCCCCGCTCAGCTCGCCGAGGTCGCCCGCGCCGCCGTGCTGCTCGATGGCGTGAAGCACATGGTGATGACCACCGGCACGCCGAACGCCACCGATCGGGGCGCCGCGGTTTTGTGCGACAGCGCCTTCGCGGTGAGGGAGGCCGTCGACCTGCCGATCCAGGCCCAGTGCGAGCCCCCCGACGACGATCGCTGGTTCGAGCGGATGAAGGCCTCGGGCATCGACGCGCTGGGCCTGCATCTCGAGGCCGTCACCCCAGAGGTCCGGGCGCGCATCATGCCCGGCAAGGCGAGCGTGCCCCTGGAGCGCTATTTCGAGGCCTTCGCGGCGGCCGTGCCGGTCTTCGGGCGCGGCCAGGTCTCGACCTACATCCTCGCCGGCCTCGGCGACGCGCCGGGGGCGATCCTGGCGATGGCCGAGCGCCTGATCGGGATGGGCGTCTATCCCTTCGTGGTGCCGTTCGTCCCGATCTCCGGCACGCCGCTGGAGAGCCACCCGGCCCCCGGCGCGGACTTCATGCACGCGATCCTGCAGCCGCTTGCCGCCCTGCTGGGCGCCGCGAACCTGCGCTCCACCGACATCAAGGCCGGTTGTGGACGCTGCGGCGCCTGCTCGGCGCTGTCCACCTACGAGCGTGTGGGGGCGGCCTGATGTTCGACCCCGTTCCGCCCTATTGGCCGAGCCACTTCCGCGTCAAATTCGCGATCGCGCCGTGGGAGCGGCGCGCCTGCGCTGCCCTGCGCCGCCAGGTCTTCTGCGCCGAGCAGGGCCTCTTCGTCGATGACGACCGGGATGCCGTCGACGCTCACGCTATCCCGGTCTGCGCGCTCTCGACGCTGGGCGGCGACACCGATGCCGTGGTCGGCACCGTCCGCATTCACGAAATCCCGGAGCGTCCAGGCGAATGGTGGGGCTCGCGCCTGGCCGTCGCCAAGCCGTTCCGCAGTGCCGCCGCGCTCGGCACCGGGCTCATCCGCGTCGCGGTCGCCGCGGCACATGCGCGGGGCTGCACCTGCTTCCGCGCGCATGTGCAGGAGGCGAACGCCCCGCTGTTCGAGTCCCTCCACTGGACGAGCCTCGCCGCGCTCGATCTGCACGGACGGCCCCACCGCCTGATGCAGGCAGACCTCGCGGCCTACCCGCCGATGCACGATCCCGAGCACGGCCTCGTCACCTTCCGCAGGGCCGCGTGACCGCGGTCCCCGACATCGAGGCCCTGGCCCGCCAGATCCGCGCGGCAAAGGGGGTCGGCCACAAACGCGACATCGACGCCGTGGTGGCGCGGCTCGGGCTGGCAAGCCGGCATGCGGCAGTGCCGGTCGGCGACGATTGCGCGGCGATTCCCGATGGCGACGGGCACCTTCTGCTGGCCATCGAGGGTTTTCTCGACAGCTTCGTGGCCGCCGACCCGTACTTCGCCGGCTATTGCGGCATCATGGTCAACCTGAGCGACGTCGCCGCCATGGGGGGGCGCCCGCTTGCCGTCGTCGATGCCCTCTGGAGCCGGGATGCCGAGGCGGCGGACCCGATCCTGGCCGGTCTGGCCGACGCCGCCACAATCTACGGCGTTCCGGTGGTGGGCGGCCACACCAACACCCGTGCGGCCGCCGGCAACCTTGCGGTCGCCGTGCTCGGTCGGGCGGGTCCGCGCCTCCTGACGAGCTTCGATGCCGCGCCCGGAGACGACCTCGTCGCCGCCATCGACCTGCGCGGACGCTTTCGCGAGCCGCATCCCTACTGGGACGCCTCGACGGGCGCGCCGGGCGAGCGGCTACGCGCCGACCTCGCACTGCTGCCGGGACTTGCCGAGGATGGCTTGGCCCGCGCCGCGAAGGATATCAGCATGGCCGGCATCGTCGGCACGGCGCTGATGTTGCTCGAATGCTCGGGCGTCGGCGGCGTTATCGACCTCGACGCGATCCCGCGCCCCAGGGACGTTCCACTCGCGCGCTGGCTGACGGCCTTCCCGAGCTTCGGCTACCTCGTGAGCGTCCGCCCCGACCGCACACCGGCCGTGGTGGCGCGCTTCGCGCAGTGCGGCATCGCGGCGTCCCGTATCGGGCGTCTCGACGCGAGCCGGGTTGCCCGGGTGCGGCATGCGGCGGGGGCAGAGGCGGTGGTCTGGGATTTCGCCGCCGGCGCGTTGATCGGCTGCGGCCGGAACGGCGTGGGGGCTGCCCCGTGAAACGCCTGCGCATTGCCATCCTGACCCATTCCACCAACCCGCGGGGCGGCGTCGCGCATTGCCTCGCGCTGGCTGAGGCCCTGTGCGTCCTGGGCCACGAGGCCGTGGTCCACGCCCCCGACCCGTCCGGACGCGGCTTCTTCCGGGAGGCGGCCTGCCCGACGGTGGCGGTCGCGGCCCAGCCGGTCGCGGGCCCGACGGTCGAGCTGGTGCGCACCCGCATCCAGGACTACCTGCGCCACTTCGGCAGCCCAGCCGCGTGCGACTTCGACATCTTCCACGCCCACGACGGGATCGGCGGCAACGCGCTCGCGACCCTGAAGCACCGACGCCTGATCCCGGGCTTCGTCCGCACCGTCCACCACGTCGATCACTTCGCCGACCCAGTGCTGGCGGACTGGCAGGAGCGTTCGATCCGCGAAGCCGGTCGGCTGCTCTGTGTCAGCCGCCTCTGGGCCGACTGGATCCGGGACGAGATCGGTGCGGAAGCCGATATCGTCGGGAACGGGGTCGATCCGTCGGTCTATCGCGACGTTCAGACCGGGGCGGATGCAGCGGTGCGGGACCGTTGGCAGCTCGGCCCGGGGCCGATCATCCTGAGCGTCGGCGGCTTCGAGGCACGCAAGAACACGCTGGGCATCATCGAGGCCTTCGGCCGTCTGCGGGCGCGTCGCCCGCAAGCGCAGCTCGTGGTTGCCGGCGGTGCCTCGCTCCTCGACCACGCCGCCTACCGCGACCGCTGCCGCGCGGCCCTGGCGGCTGCGGGCCTCACGGTCGGTCGGGGTGAGGCCGTCATCGAGACGGGTCCCGTCCCGCAGGCCGACATGCCGGCGCTCTACCGGGCCGCCGACCTCCTGGCCTTCCCCTCTTGGACGGAGGGCTTCGGCCTATGCGTGCTGGAGGCTATGGCCTGCGGAACGCCCGCCCTCGTCTCCCGCCGCCCGCCCTTCACCGAGTATCTCGCGCCGACGGACGCCCTCTTCGCCGATCCCGCCGACGCGGATGCCCTCGCCGACGCCATGGCGGCGGCCTTGGTGCCGCAGACCCGCGCCCGGCTGCGTGCGGCGGGTCTCGCCCGGGCGGCCGCTCAAACCTGGCGGGCCTGCGCCGAGCGCCACCGCCAGGCCTACGCGGCCTGCACCCGCCTCCAGCCGGAGCCGATCCATGCCTGAGATGCACTTCCACGTCCGCTGGCCCGACGGACGGCGCGAGGCCTGCTACTCGCCCTCCCTCGTGGTGAAGGACTTTCTCACCCCGGGCGAAAGCTACGCCCTCGACGAGTTCGTCGCGAAGACCCGCACGGCCCTCACCATCGCGAGCGAGCGGGTGCGGGAGAAGTACGGGTTCAGCTGCTCCTCCGCCCTGGATCAACTCGCCCGGATCGAGGCCGCCGCGCAGCGGCAGCCCCCCGGTGGCCGTGTGGCGGTCGAGCGCTTCGAGCCCTGAACCGGCCCCCTCCCGAACCTCACGGAGTTGGAACCATGACGTCCACGATCCGTCACGTTCCCGTTGCCATCGTCGGCGGCGGCCAAGCCGGTCTCTCGGTCAGCTACCACCTCAAGCAGCGCGGCCTCGATCACCTCGTGTTCGAGGCGCACACGGCCGCACACACCTGGGCGACGCAGCGCTGGGACACGTTCTGCCTCGTTACGCCGAATTGGCAATGCGACCTGCCGGGTCATCCCTATGACGGGCCGGACCCGGACGGATTCATGAAGAAGGACGAGATCGTCGCCTATCTCAAGGCCTTCGTCGCCAAGGTGAATCCGCCGATCCGCGAGGGGGTCGCGGTCACGCGCGTCGCGCGGGGCGCGGACGGGCTGTTCGCGGTCCAGACCTCGGAGGGCGACTACACCGCGGACGAGATCGTGGTGGCATCCGGCGGCTATCATACGCCGATCATCCCGCGCATGGCCGAGAAGCTGCCGGGCTCGATCGCGCAGATCCACTCGAACCAGTATCGCAAACCGGCCCAGCTGCCGGAGGGCGCTGTCCTGGTCGTGGGCTCTGGCCAGTCCGGCGCGCAGATCGCCGAGGATCTCCACCTCGCCGGCCGCGCCGTGCATCTGGCCGTAGGCGACGCGCCCCGCTGCGCCCGCTTCTACCGAGGCCGTGACGTCGTCACGTGGCTCGCCGACATGGGTTATTACGAGAAGACCGTCGAAGACCATCCCCTGCGCGATGGCGTCCGCGATAACACCAACCACTACGTGACCGGCCGCGACGGTGGCCGGGATATCGACCTGCGCCGCTTCGCGACCGAGGGCATGGCGCTCTACGGCGTGCTGGAGGACTACGCCGACGGTGCACTCTGCTTCCGCGACAACCTCAAGCGCTCGCTCGATCAGGCCGACCGGACCTACAACGGCATCAACGCGGCCATCGACACGTACATCGCCGAGTCCGGCATCGCCGCGCCCGCGCAGACGCCATACAGCCCGGTCTGGGAGCCGGGCGAGTTGGTTACGAGCCTCCCCCTCGCAGGCTCCGGCATCACCAGCATCGTCTGGTGCATCGGCTTCACGCCGGATTTCCGCTGGCTGGACGCCTCCGTATTCAACGGTGCAGGCCAGCCCAAGCACAAGCGCGGCGTGACGGGTGAGGACGGCATCTCCTTCATCGGCCTGCCCTGGCTGAACACCTGGGGCTCCGGGCGTTTCGGCGCGGTCGGCCGCGATGCCGAGTACATCGTGCAGGTCATCCAGAAGCGCCTCGGCGCCGAGGGCTTCGCACTCAGCCGCATGGTTTGAGGCCCGCCGTCGCGCTGCGCGCCGGTCTCCCGTGCCGGCGCGTGATGTCCCTGCAACACCCGCCGCGCTCTCGTATTTCATCAGATCATTTACAGTAGACTCTAGGATAATCCGTGACATCATCAAGATGTAATTGGAAATGTATGCAGATTGATCGCATTTCCATACAAGAAAATATGGTTGGATCAGCGGCAAACTTCGATGTCCTTTGCGCCGCGGCGACGTGGCGAACGATGACGTGCGGCTTGTGGGAAGGGGTTCGAGGATGATGAATCGGTTTGCGGCAACGCTGGCAGGAGGCGCGGCGCTCGCGTTGAGTGCGACAGCAGCTTTCGCGCAATCGACGACGGTTCCGGGCGAGCAGGTCGGCCTCGCCGCCGGCGCGCCGCTGCCGGAGGGCATCTACGCGGTGGACACCTTCACCTACCGACGCACCGACCAGCCGTTCTCGCCGGATACGTCGGTCAATGTCCCGTTCCTGCTGTGGTCGACGCCGCTCACTCCGCTCGGCGGCCGGATCGAGGCCCTGGTGGCACAGCCCACCGTGTTCGCCTTCACGCGCAACGCGGCCGGCCAGGGCAACAAGGACATCTCGATCAATGTCGGCACTCTGCTCGCCGGCATCTGGGCCTTCGACCTCGGCGGTCATGTCGGCGTCAGCTTCCTCGGCGGCGTTCACCTGAACGATCTCGATGCCGGGCGCGGCTCGCTGTTCACCGGCGCCTTCGCGCCGAACCCGCGGGTGCCCGGCGGCCTGAGCCCGGTGGGAACGCCGGTGCTGCCGCAATTCTCCTCGAACACCTACCGCTTCGGCGTTGCTGGCAGCTATACCGGAGACGGGTGGGATATCACCGCCAACCTGACGGCGAACATCTACGACTCGCCCGGCCGCTTCGGCGGCCTCGTGGGTTCGGCGATCGGCCCGCTGCGCCTCTCGGACGCGCTCAATATCGACCTGACCGCGACGAAGAAGTTCGGCAACTTCGAGATCGGCCCAGTCGCCTACGGCACGTATAACTTCGACATCAGCTCGTTCAGCGCGGCAGCCGGCAACCGCGGTCGCTTCGCCATCGGCGGCCTCATCGGCTACGACTTCAAGGCTTTCACCGTCCAGGCCTATGTCGCCCGCGACGTCGTGACCGGCGCGACCTACACCAATGCGCTCGGCCGTACCCGCGACAACTACTCGACTGATGGCTGGGTGCGGTTCATCATACCGCTCTACACGCCGCCCGCAGCTGCGCCGGTGGTGGCGCCGCTGGTCCGCAAAGGCTGAGCGGGCAGGTTCCCGCGCCGCGGATCGCGGCGCGTCCGAAATCGAAGTGCACATCCTTCCCAGGGTCTTCGCTTCGACAGGGGCCGAGCGGCCCGGTCTCAACAGCTAAACCCGCTCGGCCCCGCCTCCCGCGGGCTAACGGATCCCCGCGCCTCGCTGTGCGACGAAGGCGGTGTCGCGGTGGTGAAGCTCTCGCATCAGCCCGAAACCCACTTCCGCGGGCGGGCGATCTGCAACCTCTGCATCGCGCTGCGGCGAAGCCCGCGTTGCGCCCGGCGCCGGGAGGGACCAGAACGGGCCCGAGACAGACCCGGAGTGAGAGCCGCATGCGCACCGAGACGCCGCCGCTGATCCGCCTCGAGGAATACCGGCCGAGCGACTACCTGATCGACCGCGTCGACCTCGATATCCGCCTCGACCCGCACGCGGCCCGCATCGACGCGACCCTTGCGTTGCGCCCGAACCCGGCAGGCGTCGCGGGGGCGCCGCTGAACCTCGACGGCGACGACCTGCGGCTGGTCTCTGCGGCCCTCGACGGCGCCCCCCTGTCGCCCGATGCCTACACGGTCTCGCCCGCGGGGCTCAGCCTTCTCACCCCGCCCCGGCAGCCCTTCAGCCTGCGCCTCGTCACCGAAATCGATCCGACCGCCAACACCAAGCTGATGGGCCTCTACCGCTCGAACGGCGTCTACTGCACCCAGTGCGAGGCCGACGGCTTCCGCCGCATCACCTATTTTCTCGACCGCCCCGACGTCATGGCGGTCTACACCACGCGGATCGAGGCCGACCGGACCGAGGCGCCCGTGCTGTTGGGCAACGGCAACCGGATCGAAGCCGGCCCGGTGGGCGCGGACCGGCACTTCGCCGTCTGGCATGACCCCCACCCGAAACCCGCCTACCTGTTCGCCCTGGTCGGCGGCCGCCTCGGCAAGGTCGAGACCCAGTTCACCACCGCCGAAGGCCGCGCCGTCACCTGCGCGGTCTATGTCGAGCCCGGCAAGGAGTCCCGGGCGGATTACGCGCTCGACGCCGTGATCCGTTCCATGCAGTGGGACGAGACTGCATTCGGCCGCGCCTATGACCTCGACGTCTTCAACGTCGTTGCCGTGTCCGACTTCAACATGGGCGCCATGGAGAACAAGGGCCTCAACATCTTCAACGACAAATACGTGCTTGCGAGCCCCGAGACGGCAACCGATGGGGACTACGCCGCCATCGAGGCGATCATCGCCCATGAGTATTTCCACAACTGGTCGGGCAACCGCGTCACCTGCCGCGACTGGTTCCAGCTCTGCCTGAAGGAAGGACTGACCGTCTTCCGCGACCAGGAATTCTCCTCCGACATGCGGTCCCGGCCGGTGCACCGGATCGCCGAGGTCCGCTCGCTCCGGGCGCGGCAGTTCCCCGAGGATGCCGGGCCATTGCGCCATCCGGTGCGGCCCCGGGCCTACGCGGAGATCAACAACTTCTACACGGCGACCGTCTACGATAAGGGCGCCGAGATCGTCCGGATGCTGCGCACCCTGATCGGCGCCCCGGCATTCCGGGCCGGTATGGATCGGTATTTCGCTGACAATGACGGGCGTGCCGCCACGGTCGAGGATTTCCTCGCGGCCTTCACGGCCGTCACGGGACGCGACCTGACGGATTTCGCCCGCTGGTACGAGCGGCCCGGCACGCCCCGCCTCTCGGTGACCGGCCGATACGATCCGCAGGCGGCCCGCTACACGCTCCGGCTGGCGCAGAGCCTGCCCGGTGAGGGCGGGCAGGACGGCGCGCCCCTCGTGATCCCGGTCGCCCTCGGGCTCGTCGGCAGCGCGGGCCCGCTTGAGGCGGCAACCTCCGCCCAGGTGCGGGAGGGGGTCTTCGTGCTCGACCGGTCTGAGGCCGAGATCGTCTTCGGGGGTGTCACCGAGGAGCCGGTGCCCTCTGTGCTCCGGGATTTCTCCGCGCCGGTACGGCTCGACCTCGCGCTCACCGACGCGCAACGCATGCGGCTGCTGGCCCAGGACAGCGATCCGTTCAACCGCTGGCAGGCGGCGCAGGACGTGGCCCTGCGGCTGATCCTGAAGCCCGATGCCGGCCGCATGGAGGCCTTCGCGGAGGCTTTGGGCCGGTTTCTCGACGGCGAGGCGCTGGCAGACCCGGCCTTCGCGGCCCTGGTGCTGGCGCTGCCGAGCGAGGGCGAGGCCGCCGACGCCCTGCCGGCCGACGTCGATCCCGACGCGATCCATCAGGCGCGTGTCGCGCTGCGGGCTGATCTTGGCCGCAGCCTGCGACCGCGCCTCGAACGGATCGACGCTGCCCTCGCACCGGTCCCGGGGGCACCCTACAGCCCCGACGCCGCCTCGGCGGGGCGCCGGGCGCTGCGCAACGCTGCCCTCGACCTGATCGCGGCCGGCGATCCCGCAGCCGGCGCCGCCTGGGCCGCGGAGCGGCTGGCGGGTGCGACCAACATGACCGACCGACTCGCCGCCCTCGCGACCCTGGCGCTGATCCCGGGCGAGACACGGGAGGCGGCGCTGGCCGATTTCGCAGCGCGCTACGCCGACGAGCCCCTGGTCCTGGATAAGTGGTTCGCCATCCAGGCGCAGATCCCCGAAGCCGGGACGCTGGAGCGAATCACCCGGCTGCAGGACCACCCAGCCTTCACGCTCACCAATCCGAATCGGGTGCGGGCGCTGATCGGCAGCTTCGCGTTCGGCAATCCGACCCAGTTCGCGAGACCCGACGGAGCGGGATTTGCGTGCGTGGCCAGGACTGTGGCGGCGCTCGATCCCACCAACCCGCAGGTTGCCGCGCGGCTGCTGACGGCGTTCGGATCCTGGCGGCGGCTGGAAAAATCGCGGTCCGCGAAAGCCGCCGAAATGCTCAACGGGATCAAGGCGATCCGGGGCCTGTCCCGGGATACGGCCGACATCCTGGCCCGCACCCTGGAAGGCGGCTAAGTAGCTGTACCGACGGGGAAAATCGATTCTTCCGCGACGCTGCAACAGGGGGTGTTCGTCAAGCCGGTATGGTAAAAAATCCGTGGACAAACCGCCCCTCAGGGTGATTGTATTCACAAAGATTCGGGGGGCGGGGAGCTCGGACCGGATTGCAGTTCCCACG
Organism: Methylobacterium phyllostachyos; assembly: GCF_900103445.1. Taxonomy (GTDB): domain Bacteria; phylum Pseudomonadota; class Alphaproteobacteria; order Rhizobiales; family Beijerinckiaceae; genus Methylobacterium; species Methylobacterium phyllostachyos. The sequence continues at coordinate 184,921 of NZ_FNHS01000013.1, forward strand.
GGCGAGGTTCGGCCATGCCGGAGGCGGGTTCCGCTTCCTTCTCCGCGCGTGCGGACTCGACTCTCGCCGTTTCTTGGCCGGGTCATGCCCGGCAGCCGCGGTTCGCGCAGGCCGAGCGTTGGCTGCGCTTTGCCGTGCCGGGAAGCCTTGCGGTGTTCCTGGCCTGTCTCGTCGGTCTGGCCGCACTCCACATCCGTGGCCAGCGCGCCGAGATCCTGTCGGTTGCCCAAGTGGAGGTCGAGGGGTTCGCACGGCTTGCCGCACGTGCGGTCGATCCCGCGGGGGCCGTCGCGGCGGATCTGCGCGCGCTGTTGCCGGAGAGCGGCCGGCATTCGGGACGGCGCCTGCTGCTGGTCCGGCCCGACACCCGCATCGTTGCGGCCCATCCACCGCTCCCGGCCGACCTCCAGACGCTGTCGCAAGTTCTCGGCGCGAGTGAGCCCCTCTCCGGCCTTGGAGAACGCGCCGGCGCCATCGTCCTCGAACTGCCCGGCGGCGAGACCGTGTTGGCGGCCATGCACAGCCTTCCGGGCGGCGTGGGCCAAGTGGCGGTGCTGCAGCCGGTCGAGCCGCTCCTGCGCGGCTGGAGCGCCCGCACCCGCGACCAGATCGTGCTGATCGCCGCCGCATCCATCGTGATCGTCGGCGTGGGCCTCGCCTACGCCCTTCAGACCCGACAGGCGGCCCGGGCCGACTGCGCCCGCGAGAAGATCCGCGGCCGCCTCGAAACGGCTTTGCGCCGGGGCGCCTGCGGCCTGTGGGATTGGGACGTCGCGAGAGGGCGGATCTATTGGTCCGACTCGATGTACGGCCTGCTCGGCTACCGGCGACAGCACGAATACCTGTCCTTCGGCGACGTCAACGGGCTGGTCCATCCCGATGACGGCGACCTCTACAGCCTCGCCCGGGGGCTGGCAGCGAACCAGACCACCATCGACCATGCCTTCCGCATGCGCGGCGCCGACGGGGCCTATGTCTGGTTCCGCGCCCGGGCCGAGGTGGTGGTGAACGCGGGCGATGGCAGCCGGCACCTCGTGGGCATCGCCACCGACATCAGCGAGCAGCGCGCCCTGGAGGAGGTCAACGCGGCGGCCGACATGCGGCTACGCGACGCCGTAGAGGCGATCTCGGAGGCCTTCGTCCTCTGGGACACGGGCAACCGGCTGGTCCTGTGCAATTCGAAGTTCCGGCATCTGCACGCCCTGAGCCCGGAGGATGCCCGGGCCGGTCAGAGCTACGCGGAGGTGATGGGCCGGGGCGTGCTGCCCCAGGTCCGACGCGAATCGCCGGAGGCCGGCATGGCGCTCGGCGGCATGGCATCCCGGACCTTCGAGGCCGAGCTGGCGGACGGTCGCTGGCTTCAGATCAGCGAGCGGCGCACCAAGGATGGCGGCTACGTGTCGGTCGGGACCGACATTACCAGCCTGAAACGGCATCAGGAGCAGCTCCAGGCCTCGGAGCGTGAGCTGATCGAGACCGTGAAGGACCTCAAGCGGTCACGCCGGACCCTGGAACTCCAGACCCAGCAGCTCGCCGACCTCGCCGAGCGCTATCTCGACCAGAAGGCGGTCGCGGAGGCCGCCAACCAAGCCAAGGCGGAGTTCCTGGCCAACATGAGCCACGAACTGCGGACGCCGCTCAACGCCATCATCGGCTTCGCCGACGTGATGGAGAACGCGGTGCTCGGGCCGCTCGGCACGCCCCGCTACACGGAGTATTGCCGCGACATCCGCGAGAGCGGTTCGCACCTCCTGTCCATGATCGACGACATCCTCGATATGGCCCGGCTCGAGGCGCGCCGCGTGCGGCTGAACCCCCGGGCGATCCCGGCCGAGGCGGCGATCTCGTCCGCCGTCGCGCCCTTCGCGGCGGTGGCGCATGAGAAGTCCATTACCGTCAGCACGGACGTGCCGCCCGATCTCGACCTGCTGGCCGATCCGGCCGCGCTCCAACAGATCCTGGCCAATCTCGTGCAGAACGCCGTGAAGTTCACGCCGACCGGGGGGCGCGTCGCCGTACGCGTGCGGCGGGCGGGGGCGAGCACGCACCTGTACGTGGTGGATAACGGCATCGGCATTCCGCGCTCGGACCTCGCCCGGCTCGGCCGGCCGTTCACCCAGGTCGAGGCGCAGATGACCCGGACCCACAAGGGCTCAGGCCTCGGGCTGGCGATCACCCGCTCGATGGTCGAACTGCACGGCGGATCGCTCCGCATCCGCTCGGAGCAATCGGTCGGGACCATCGTGCTCGTGCGCCTGCCGGCAATGGGCGCCGACCGAACCGTCGCGGACGCCGTGGCGCGCGCCCCGAGCAAGCCGCGGGCGACCCGGCGCCTGGCGCGGTCGGTGGCGGCGTAACGAAGGCAGCTCTCGGATCTGAACCCAGCCAGATGACGATGCGGTGGCGGTTTCCGATCCTGCCCGGAAGCTGAGAGCATCTCACCATATGCCGGACAGCGGCCATTCGGTTGCGCGCAGGACTTTCCGGTCATACGTCGGTATCGAAACGCAGAGGGTGAAGCCGTGAACGACAGGATGAGCAACGCGATCCGCCTTGTCTCGACACCTGCCACGGTTGACGATGTCCGCCTTCCTCACCCTCGATTCCGTTTCTGCCCGGACGCCTGACCGCTCGCTTTTCCGAGACCTGACCTTCGCGATCGGGGCGGAACGCGTCGGGCTCGTTGGCCGCAATGGCTCTGGCAAATCCACGCTTCTGCGCATCATCGCCGGTCTTGCCGAAGCGTCCTCTGGCGTCGTTCGGCGGATCGGAACGATCGGTGTTCTCCAGCAGGACATGCCGCAAGCGTGGACCCTGGCCGAAGCGCTCGGCGTCGCGGGCTCGCTGGAAGCGATCGGCCGAGTCCTGGCCGGTCACGGCACCGCCGACGATCTCAACGCCGCAGACTGGACCCTGGAGACCCGTATCGGTGCGGCGCTCGCGCAGGCGGGTCTTCCCGATCTGCCACTGAACCGTCGCCTTGAAACACTGTCGGGCGGCGAGCGCACGCGTGTCGGCATCGCTCGCCTCATCGTTGAGGCCCCGGACCTTCTGCTTCTTGACGAACCGACGAACAATCTCGACGCCGGCGGCCGTGCAGCGATGCGAGCCCTGGTGCGGAATTGGCGCGGGGGCATCCTCGTCGCGAGCCATGACCGGGACCTCTTGGAGGACGTGGACCGCATCCTCGAACTGACGACGAAGGGCGTGCGCAGTTTCGGCGGGGGCTGGTCGGCCTATGCTGCCGCGCGCGACGCGGATCGACGGCGCGCCGGCGCCGAGCTTGAGCGCGCCGAGGCGGGCGTTCGCGCCGCGCGCCAGGCCGCGCAAGCGCAGCGCGAGGCAAAGGAGAGGCGCGACAGAGCGGGACGCGCCTTCGCCGCCAAGGGATCCGAACCGAAGATCCTTCTGGATGCGCAAGCCGAGCGCGCGCAGAACAGTGGCGGGCGCACGCAGGCGCTCAGCGACCGGCGGGTGAGTGCTGCCCTTGCCGAGGCGGATGAGGCTCGATCGCGGGTGGAGGTCCTGACACCCGTGACGATCAGGCTGCCGCCGAGCGGATTGCCGTCCGGCGCAATGGTCCTTGCCATGGACGGCGTTCTGGCCGCGACCGACGATCGATGCCTTGGCCCGTGGACCCTGCATATCCACGGGCCGGAACGGATCGCGCTGAAGGGAGCGAACGGGGCCGGGAAGACGACCCTCCTGCGCATCGCGGCCGGTTTGCTCGCTCCCGTTGCCGGCTCGGTGCGCCGTGCCGAGGGGCGCATCGTCTTACTCGATCAGCACGTCGCCTTGCTGGATCCCGACCAAAGCATCCTCGACAACATTCGCGGTGTGAACCCGAAGGCGACCGACGCGGAAGCGCACGCTATCTGCGCCCGGTTCGCCTTCCGCAGCCAGGATGCGAATCGGGTCATCGGCACACTGTCAGGCGGCGAGCGGCTGCGGGCGGGACTTGCGGCGACGCTGTCCCGGCCCACCCCGCCCTGGCTCGTCATTCTGGATGAACCGACCAACCATCTCGACATCGAGTCCCTCGAAGTTCTGGAGCAGGCTCTGCGAGGCTTCGACGGTGCGCTGCTTGTCGTGAGTCACGATCCATCCTTCTTGGCGCGGATCAGGCTCGATCGCGCTTTCCAAGTCTGACATCCAAAAGATTGAGCGTCGGCGTTAGCCCAATTCCATCCGGGAGCGGACCGACCGCAAACCAACTCCTCAAAGACAGCTCCGAGGTCGATCCGACGGATCCCGACGTCAGAGGCGGGGGTCGAGTCCTCCGAGGCGGGCGGCGCGGCCCTGCTCGGCATGCCACCGCGCATCCGCGACGGCCCGGCTCAGGGAGCGGATACGCCAGCGCCGGTACAGGGCGAGGATCGGGTTGCCGCCGAGGGCCGCCTCATGGCTGCGCAGCCGCCGCAGCAGGCTCGGCAGCTGCGCCATCGCCGCGTCGCCGTTGGCGATTTCGATCGCCCGCAATTCGGCCCGCAGACCTGCCTTCCAGTCCTCCATGGCGTCCGCGCCTCCGCAATGGTGCGCCGGTGACGGCCGCTCGGCCCGGCAAGATCCCAGAAGGGTGCCAGGCCGACACCCCTGCGGCATGAGTGCACGCTGAGACAACACCGCTCCCGAAGACGGGTTTGCTCCGGAGACGATCCGTCAGCCGGGTCAGGGAGAGGAGATTTCGACCGATGCGTTCCACCACACCCCTTCGCCTCGCCGTCGCGGCCCTGCTCTGCCTCGCCGCCGCCCCGGCGCTCGCGCAGAGCACCGGCTACGTGACCGGGTTTCCCGGCAAGGACCCGGCCGGTGACGAGGAGATCGGCTGGGGACCGGCTTACCGGCCGGAGACGAGCTTCGCTCAACCCGGCACTCCGCCGACGCCCGGCGAGATCGCCGGCCGCGCCTATCGCGCCCGGACCGGTCACGGTGTCTACGATCGGGTGGAGGGCGATGGGCCTTACCCGGCCCGGTAACGGATTTCAGTGCCGCCGCAGGGCGCGTTTGGCGGTGGCGCGAGCTTGCCGTTCGAACTGGGCGAGCCTGAGCCGCCGCTCCAGGGACAGGGCGTGGCCGCCCGGCGGCAGCGCGATGATCTCGGCGATCGGGGTGCGGTCGCGATACAGGCTTTCGAGGGCCGAACCTTCGAGCGTCGCCGAGTCGAGGCGCTCGGCGAAGCCGGTCTGGTGGCAGGCGCGCACGATTTCGGCTTCCAGCAGCAGCCCCGGGGCGTGGCTGCGCAGCTCCTCGTCGTAGGCGGTCTTCAGCAGGGTTGCGGTGCCGCCGGCGACGAGGGCGAGGCTGACCGAGATCGGCCGCCCGTCCACGGTGAGCGCATCGGCCCGGATGCGCACCGGGCCCGGCCCGTCGGCGAACAGGGCATGGGCCAGCGCCTGGGTCTCGGGCCGGCAGGCCATGGCGGTGCCAGCCTGCCCCTTCCAGCCCGCGCGCTCCAGATCGAGGAAGGCGCCGACGAGGCGGGCGAGATCCGCGCCCGTTGTGGCGCTTTCGAACGCGACCGCGCCGGTCTCCGCCAGGCGCCGGGCGCGACGGCGCAGGTCCTTGAACCGGGACCGGCTCGGATGATCGGCCAGGAAGGTGTCGTGATCGGCCCGGCGGTCCATGACCGGACGGTCGAAGGCCGCGACCGTGCCGAGGGCCCAGCCGCGCGCGCGCATCGCCGCCAGCATTTCGGGGACGGCCCCCTCCTCCGTCGGCAGCAGCGGCCAGCGCCATGCCCGGCCGCCGGAGGCCGCCTCAAGGGCTTCGACCAGATCGTGGGCATGGGCGGCGCGCTCGGGCCCGTCGGCGATCAGGGGCGCGGTCGCGGTCACGAAGGGCGAGAGGAATGGCCGCATGACCCGGGCGCCAAGCCCGGACAGATCCCAGGTCGGCGCGCAGGGCAGCAGCGCGACGAGCCGGCCGCCCGTCTGGACGGTGACGAAGCGCAGGCTGGGCGGCAGCAGGCCGGCGGCGCCATGCGCCGCCATGACGTGCCGCGAGACATGCGGATTTGGGGCGGCGGCGCTCGCGAACAGGGCATCCCAGGCGGTCGCATCCGGGGCTGCGGCGTCGGCGACCGGCAGGTGAGTTGCCCGGAGGGCGGTGCGCGCGAGTCTCATCGGACGTTTCCCGCGGACCAGACCGGGGTCGGCAACCCGTGCATCCGGCCGGCGGCGCGGGCCAGGATCCCGGCCCGCGCGACGGTGACGAGCGCCACGGCCCCGGCGGCCCCGAGCGCCCCGAACCCGGGCACCAGGATCAGGCACAGGAACGCCGCCGCACTGAGCGAGCCCGCGGTGATCCCGGCGCACAGCCGCTCCCCGCCCAGCATGGTCAGGAGATCTTCGCCGGGCCCGAACAGGCTCGCCGCGACGCTGCCGGCCACGAGGATGCCCAGGATCGGGATGCTGTCGCCGAGCCCGGGGCCGAACATCGCGAGGAGCAGCGGCGAGGCGGCGAGGATCGCGCCGCCGACCGCCACCGTCGCGGCCGCGGTGAGCTGCGCCTGTCGCCGCACGAGCTCGGCCAGGAGGAAGCGGTTCGCCTGCGCCTGGGCGGCGCTGTAGCGCTGCAGCGTCGCGGCGCTGACCGCGAAATGCACGAAGACCACGAATTGCTGAATCCGCGTCGCCGCGAAGTAGATCCCGACCTCGGCCGGGCTCACCAGGGCGCCTAGCACGATGACATCGACGAAGGTGAAGCCGGCATTGGCGAGATCGATGGCGGCGATCGGCAGGCTCGTGCCGAGCCACGTGCGCCACCGGTAGCTCCGGGGACCGTCCGACAGCGCCCGGCGCAGACGGGCCGCGAGCAGGGCCGCCTGAATCGCCGTCGCTGCGGCGGCGGCGACCAGCATGCAGGCCATGGCGACCTCCGCACGCGGCGGCGCCCCGAGCAGGATTGCCGCGACCATGGCGGCCATCATCAAGGTCTGGCGCAGGAGATAGGGGGGTGCGATGGCGAGCCCGATCCAGTTCTGGCTGCGCGCCACGCCCTCCAGATAATCCTGGAGCGCGAAGAGCGGCATCACGCCAAGCGCAACTGCGATCGGTGCCCGGTAGGCCGGCGCAAACAAATCGGGCTCTAGGACGAGCAGGGCCGCCCCAAGGCCGGCCACGGCCAGGGCCGCGCCGCCGGTCATCAGCGCGCCGGCCCGGATGTAGCCGCGGGCGAGATCGAGATCCCCCTGGGCCTGGTTGGCCGGCACGAACCGGCAGGCGCCCTGCGACAGGCCCAGCGTCAGGGTGTGGCCGAGCATCGCCGTCCAGACCCAGACGGAGGCGAAGATGCCGTAGGCGTCCCAGCCCATCAGCCGCGCCGCGAGCACCTGGGAGCCGTAGGCGAAGCCGGCCGAGCCGACACGGATCGCGAACACCGTGAGCGCCGTCCGCTGCGGGCCGCCGCGTAGGGCGCTCAGGCGTCGGAACGCGCGGATCGGGAGAGCCGTGGCTGACACTACGCGCTCCGCGCCGGACCCGGGTCCGGCGGGTGGCCGACCTCTGGTTGCCCGATCTAACCCGGGGCCCGTTGCGGCCCGGTTAAGGGCGATGTGGCGGGGGTGGCCTTCGGCTCTGCGGGGGCATCGGTCCGCCCCAGTGAGGTGACGATGGTGAGCGCTACGTGCTCGGCCATGCACCGCAGGCCGAGATCGTTCAACCGGAACTGGCGCCCAAGCATGTGCCCCTCGCCCCGGTCACTGCGGCTCGACAGGTAGTGCAGCGCCTCGTAGCGCCGCACCAGGGGCACCTGCTGCTGGGTCGCCACGGTGCGCACGGCCTCGACGATGCGGTTGTAATCCGCATCCGCCGCCATGCTGGCGGTGTAGATCGGATCGACCAGAACCACGTCGATCCCGTGGGACCGGATCCAGGCGACGGCCTCGCTCAGCGCGGACTCGAAGGCCTCGGCATCCACCCGGGCGATGGCGTCGTGGGTTCCGACCTGCCAGATCACCAGATCGGGCTCGGCTTCCACCACCATGGTGCGCAGGCGCTCGGCCGCCCCGGAGGCGACCTCGCCCGGCAGGCCGCGATGGTCGATCACCACATCGACCTTCGGCAGGGCCCGCTCCAGCGCGGTTTCCAGCTTGGCCGGATAGGAGGCGGAGGCGCCCGGTGCCGCCGAGCCTCCGATCGCCAGGAGTTTCAGCGGGCGCTTCTCGGCGAGCGCCGCCTTGACGGCCCCAAGCCGGGCCGCCGTATAGAGCTGTGCGCCCGGCACCCGGCATTCCTGGGACAGGACGGATTCGTCACCTGTAGGATCGGCCGGCTGTTCCGCCAGCGCCGGCAGCGCGGCGCCGGCGAGGACCAGGGCCGCCAGGATCGGAACCCGGAAAGCCGCCCTCATGGGCGCGGCCTCGAAGACTTGGTGCGGGTGCGCCATTCGACGAACCATCCGGTGAGCCCCAGACCGATCAGGCCCGAGCCGGCAACCAGCATATCGATCAGCCGGCCGCCGCCGGTCTGGAAACGCACGAGCTGCCCGACGAGGCTCAGGATCGAGCCCATCGAGAAGACAGCCAGGGAGTTCCGCCCCAGCTGAGACAGGAACCCGACGATGCGGCCGATCCGCGGGGCGAGCAATGCGTAAACGGGTGCAAAGGCCAACAATACCCCGAGAAAATGTACCAACCGCGCCGGGGTTAGGTAGGTTTTCTCGAATGTGAACAGCAGTCGCGGCTCCGGGACCAGCATCGGGTCCGGCCGGATCTCGGTCACGGCGAGCACGATGCCCGCGACGACGAGGACGACGCCAGCAGGGAACAGCCGCCGCGACCAGCGGCGCAGGATGTCGGAGCGCGCATTCCATCGCTGAAGCACGAAGCCCAGCACGAGAAGCAGCTGCCAGCACAGCGGATCGAAGTACCAATCACCTTCCCCCGGCCAGGAGGGCAAGTTCCACTCGAAAACGAGGCTCGCGAGATAAATGCTCGCGGATAGGACCAGTGCTGCAATGAGGTTGACACGACCCACGAGTACGAAGACCGGTGCGACACCGATCAGGACCACGTAGAGCGGCAGGATGTTGAAGTAGCCGAGCTGGTAGGTCAGCAAGGCCATGCCGCAGACCGACTGGATTGGATCCGCGAAAAAGCCGCCGGCATTGTGCCATTCGAGGATGAGCGGGTTGTCGAGCAGGAGTGCCGCGCCCGCGATGATCGCGAGCGCCAGCAGCATGACGGTGAGCTGCGCCCGGTAAACCTCCACGGTGCGGGCGAGGAGCCGTACCACGCTCCGGCCCGGCGCTTCCGGGACGCCGTCGCGGCCGCGGGTCGCGATACCGATCGACCAGCCCGCCAGGAATACGAACAATTCGGCGGCGTCCGAGATTCCGTATTGCGAGAAGGTGTAGCGCTCGAAGGTGTTGCCCGGGATGTGATTGATGAAGATCGTCACCAGGGCGAAGCCGCGCCAGAAATCGATCGCGTTGGGGTCCCGCATCTTCGCGGCGGCTCCGATTTTCGATGCGTCCGAGGGTCGGCGGCGGTGTGGCGGCTCCTGATACGGTGCCGCGTCGGGTCTGCAAAGGCGAACAAAGGTGGGGATCGCACCGCGGGCCGAACTGGCACTTCACACCCGCGTTACGTCTCGGCACGGGCCCCGGACCGATGAGCCGCCCAGGCTCAGATCGGGATCGGTGCGGATCGGCCACGACGGTGACGGGCCCGAAAGCCTCGTCGCGCGGGTGATGCCGCTGAGCCGCGATGCAGATGCGGCGACAGCGGATGACAGGCCCGACCGCACGCCGCGACGGGCCGAAAACGACAAGCTTATGCGCGGGACCCGCATCGGCTGCGATGCGCGTCGGGGCGCCCTCAGCCGAATGGGATTCCGGTTCGGTGCAAACGCGCGCGGAGGACGCGCCGCCTACTTGCCCCGGCGCAGCCGCAGATCGTCCTCGCTCTCGCGGGCAAGCCGCAGCAGGTTCTGGCCGTAGCTGGTCTTGGCGAACATCTCACCGCGGGCAACCAGCTGGTCGCGGGTGATGAAGCCCTGCAGGTAGGCGATCTCCTCAAGACAAGCCACCTGGAGCCCCTGCCGGTGCTGCAGGGTGCGCACGAACTCGCTCGCCTCCAGCAGGCTGTCGTGGGTGCCGGTGTCGAGCCACGCGTAACCGCGCGACATCCGCTCCACATGCAGCTGGCCGCGCTGCAGGTAGGCCTCGTTGACGCTGGTGATCTCCAGCTCGCCGCGGGGCGAGGGCTTCACGTCGGCGGCGATGTCCAGGACCTGATTGTCGTAGAAGTACAGGCCGGTGACAGCCCAGGTCGATTCCGGGTTCTGCGGCTTCTCCACGATCTTCGTCGGACGGCCGGCCTTGTCGAGGTTGACCACGCCGTAGGCCTGCGGATTGTCGACGTGATAGGCGAAGACCGTCGCACCGGTCTTGCGCGCCGCGGCGCGTTCCAGAAGCTCGCCCATGCCGGCGCCGAAGAACAGGTTGTCGCCGAGGATCAGCGCCACGTCGTCGTCGCCAACGAACTCGCGCCCGATGATGAAGGCCTGAGCGAGCCCCTCCGGTCGCGGTTGCAATGCGTAGGAGAATTTCAGGCCGAACTGCTCGCCGGTGCCGAACAGGCGCTTGTAGTTGTCGAGGTGCTCCGGCGACGAGATGATCAGGATCTCGCGGATGCCGGCCAGCATCAGCACCGAGACCGGATAGTAGATCATCGGCTTGTCGTAGACCGGCAGGAGCTGCTTGTTGATCGACAGCGTGGCCGGGTGCAGCCGCGTGCCGGATCCGCCGGCCAGAACGATGCCCTTCATGGCTTGGATACTCCCTCTGAGACCGGCCCGACGAGCCGGTCCAGGATGTCGTCGAGCGCCGCCTGCCAGGGGCGGGGCTGAAGGCCGTAGGCCTCAGTGAGGCTGGCCGTGGACAGGCGCGAATTGGCCGGGCGCCGGGCCGGGGTCGGGTAGGCGGAGGTCGGGATGCCCTTGACTGGAACGGCGCGTCCGCCGCGCCGGGCGGAGCCCGCAACGATCGCTTCGGCGAAGCCGCACCATGTCGTGTCCCCCGCGTTCACGCAGTGGAACGTGCCGTTGGGGGCCGCCGCGTCGGTCGCCAGACGCTGGGCGATCACCGCGAGCGCCGCGGCGAGGTCGGCGGCCGAGGTCGGGCAACCATGCTGGTCGTCCACCACGGTGAGCGCGTCTCGCTCGGCCGCGAGCCGCAGCATCGTCTTGACGAAGTTGCCCCGGTGGGGGCTGACCACCCAGGCGGTCCGCACGATCGCGTGGTGCGGATTGCCGGTGCGCACCGCGAGCTCGCCGGCGGCCTTGCTGGCCCCGTAGACGCTCTGCGGGTCGATGGGCTCGTCGGGCGCATAGGCCCCGTCCGGCTTGGTGCCGGCGAAGACGTAGTCGGTCGAGACGTGGACGAGCGGGATCCCCTTCGCGGCCGTTGCAGCCGCCAGGATCGCCGGGGCGAGCGCGTTGAGGCGCCACGCCGCGACTGGCTCGGATTCGGCCTTGTCGACCGCCGTGTAGGCGGCAGTGTTGATCACCGCACGGTAGTCGCGGGCCTCGAGCGCTGCCGCGACGGCATCCGCATCGGTGATGTCGAGCTCGGATCGGCCCGGCGCGTGGACGAGAACGCCGTCCGGCCAGGACAGGGCCTGCAGTTCGGTCCCGACCTGACCCGCACCGCCGAGGACGAGGATGTCCATCAGCCGTTCAGCCCCAGGCGCTCGCCCTTGTAGCGGCCCTCGCGGATCGGGCGCCACCAGCTCTCGTTGTCGAGGTACCACGCCACGGTCTCTTCCAGCGCCTGCTCGAAGGTCTTCTGCGGCCGCCAGCCGAGTTCGGTCTCGGCTTTGGTGCAATCGATGGCGTAGCGCCGGTCATGGCCGGGCCGGTCGGCCACGAAGCTGATCAGCTGCTCGTGCGGGGCGCTCCCCGGGCGCAGCCGGTCGAAGGCCGCGCACAGCGCCTTCACCACCGCGAGGTTGTTGCGCACCGCCCGGCCGCCGAGCAGGTAGGTCTGGCCGACGCGTCCGCGTTCCAGCACCGCGACGAGGCCCTTGGCGTGATCCTCCACGTGGATCCAGTCGCGCTCGTTCTGGCCGTCGCCGTAGACCGGCAGTTTCTTGCCCTCCAGGGCGTTGAGGATCATCAGCGGGATCAGCTTTTCCGGGAAGTGGCGCGGCCCGTAATTGTTCGAGCAGTTCGTCACCAGCACCGGCAGGCCGTAGGTCTCGTGCCACGCGCGGGCGAGGTGGTCGGAGGCGGCTTTCGAGGCCGAGTAGGGCGAGCGCGGATCGTAGCGGCTGTCCTCGGTGAAGAAGGCGCCCGGCGGCAGCGAGCCATAGACCTCGTCGGTCGAGACGTGGAGGAACCGGAAGGTCTTCTTGTCCGCCTCGGGCAGGGATTCGTAGTGGCCGCGGGCCCCATCCAGCATGGTCTGGGTGCCGATGGCGTTGGTGCGCACGAAGGCACCGGGATCCGTGATCGAGCGGTCGACATGGCTCTCGGCGGCCAGATGCATCACGGCCTGCGGCTTGAAGTCGGCGAACGCCTTCTGCACCGCGGCGTGGTCGCAGATATCGGCCTCGACGAGGCGGTGGCGCGGGTTGTCGGCCAGGGGAGCCAGGGAGATCGGGTTGGCCGCGTAGGTCATCGCGTCGAGGGTGCAGACCTCGTGGCCGAGATCGTTGACGAGGTGCAGCACCAGCGCCGAGCCGATGAAGCCGCAGCCTCCGGTCACCAGGATGCGCATGGCAGAGTACCTTCTCGGAATGGTCGGAAACGGATTGGCGGGGCGTCAGAAGACGGCTGCCGTGACGGAATTACGGCCGACACGCCGCGGCGGTCAGAAGACGGAACCGAGATCGGCAAGTTTCGGCGCGCGGCGATCCTTGTCGGACAGGATGGCCGCATCGGCCGAGACTGGCCACGGGATCCCGATTTCGGGATCGTTCCAGGCGAGCGACCGGTCATGCTCGGGGCTGTAGTACTCGTCGACCTTATAGGCGACCATCACGTCGGGTGTGAGGGTGCAGAAGCCGTGGGCGAAGCCGTGCGGGATGAAGAGCTGCGTGCCCGTCTCGGCGTCGAGCGTCACAGCCACATGCTTGCCGTAGGTCGGCGAGCCTCTGCGGATATCGACCGCCACGTCGAGGATGGCGCCCTGCAGCACGCGGACAAGCTTGGCTTGCGCCCGCGGCGCGATCTGGAAGTGCAGGCCGCGGATCGTGCCCTGCGGGGCGGAGAAGGACTGGTTGTCCTGCAGGAACGGCATGGTGATCCCGGCGCGTTCCAGGACGTCGGCCCGGAAGGTCTCGGAGAACCAGCCGCGCGCGTCGCCGAAGCGCTTCGGCACGATGCGCTTCACATCCGGGATCTCAGTCTCGATGACGTCCATGCCAACGCCCTTTCCCACAGGTCCCGTCACGAGGCGCGGCAGAGGTCTTCGCATTGACCTCTTCCGAGCTGGGCGCCTGCGTCGCCGCTCCCAACTTCGATGATGGGCCTGCGACTTCCGGTCATTCGCCTGCCGTGTCAAGGCGTGGATCTCTGTGATCTGATCACGTGGGGGCTGCGGATGAGGCGAGCGGAGCGGTCTGCGGAGGCGCTTCTCCGCGCGCAGATGGCCGATCCGCATTGCGCATGGAGTCTCGGCAGCTACGGTGCCGTGGCGACCTTCCGCCGGGATGCGGAGGAAGCCGTACGGCACCTCGACGACGGCCGGATCGGGCTCGCGACGAACCGCGGCGCGCTCGCACTGACGGCCCCCCCCGGCCTGAGGCCGATTGCCTACGAGACCGGTTTCACCGGCGGATGGAGCCAGGTGGTCGCTTTGTGCCTGACGGAGGCAGCCTGCGCGATGGGGCGGCGCACGGTTCTCACCGAACTCGGGGCAGACCCGGCCGCAGTCAGGCCGCAGGATCGCAGCGGGATCCTGTTCGATCTCGGCCTCGACCTGGGAGCGGTCGATGCCTGCGTGCGTGTCACCGAGCCGGACCTGATCGAGCGCCTTCGGGGCGCGACCGGACGGCCGCTGTTCGTGCCTGGCAATCCCGCCCTTCCGGCCCTCATGGCCGCAAGCCCGCATCGCGTGTTCCTGGCCCGCCCGGGGCGGATCGAGGTCTACACGGCGATCCCGGCGCCGGGGCAGGCCGGCGATCCGGGGCCGCACAGCCACATTCTTCCAAAACTCCTCCGGCTTCGCCTGACGCACGCCGCCACCGCCCCGATTCCGGCAGGCTGGGTGCCCGTCGCGGCTCTGCACCCGGCCCACCCGGTTCAAGCTGCGACGGGACGGCCGCTCTCCTTCGACGTGGGCCGCCACGCGGCGTTCGGGCGCCTACTCGATGCCTGGGGCGACCCGGACCTGGTCGCCCTCCGGTGCGCGGTGCTGGCCGGCGAGGAACCGGATCCGGCCGCCGTGAACGGACGTTTCGCACGCTTGGCGATTCGGGCCGCACGGGAGCAGCGCTCACTCATGGCGGCGTGAGCGCCTGCATATGCCTTGCTTCGAGATCCCGCCGGGATCCTGATCGAGCCTATGGAATCCCAATCATCTTGTGGGTCTGGAGCGAGAGCCGCCAGCGGGCGTCGCGCCGGCAATATGCGATCGCGGCTTCGGTGCTGGCGACCCGGCCCGACCCGTCGAGCGGCTGAAGGAAGCGGTGGCGGAAATCGAGGCCGACAAAATCCGCAGGGTCGGCATCGTCCTGCGGATAAACGAGCTTCAACTCGTGACCGTTCGTCTGAGCGAGGGCGTTGCGTCCCTTCGGGCTGACGCAGATCCAGTCGATTCCGGGCGGCGCCGGAAGCGTGCCGTTGGTCTCGATCGCGATCTCGAAGCCGCGCGCATGCACGGCGTCGATCAGCGGCGCGTCGAGCTGGAGCAGCGGCTCGCCGCCCGTGAAGACGACGTACCGGTTCTCCGGGCCGCCGGCCCAGGTCGCCGCGATAGCAGTGGCCAGGGTATCGGCATCGGCGAAGCGTCCGCCGCCCTCCCCGTCGAGACCGATGAAGTCGGTGTCGCAGAAGCGGCACGCCGCGGCGGCGCGGTCCGCCTCGCGCCCGGACCAAAGGTTGCACCCGGCGAAGCGGCAGAACACGGCTGCGCGGCCCGCCTGCGCGCCTTCTCCCTGAAGGGTGTGGAAGAGTTCCTTGACCGCGTAAGTCACCGTCGTCCCAATTCGTCGTCCCGGGCCGCCTCGAGATAGGCGGTGCGCCTGTCAGGCACCACCGTCAACCGCGCCGTGCAGGGCCGCGATGGGCTCTCGCCTTGCTCTTGCCACGGTGGCCCCGTTGATGCCGTGATGCAGCACGGCGACCGGATCCGGCCGCTCGGATTGTTCCCCTAATCCGGTCCGCGGGCCGGAACCGCGGCGCCTCACCGCGCCGACCCTGGCGATCCCTCTGACGAGTCGGGCACGCATGTCCTCTTCCCTCCTTCGGCGTTTCACCGTCGGGTTCGCGGCGCTGACGGGGCTTCTCGGTGCGAGCCTCGCTGGAATCCGGGCCGCGGAGGCGGTCACCGTGCCGATCCTCGTGGCCGACGTCGATTCGGGGAAGGTGATCTACGCGCAGGCGCCGACCGATCCCTGGTACCCAGCCTCGATCACGAAGCTGATGACCACCTATGTCGCCCTCGACCTCGTGCGGCAGGGCAAGGTCTCGCTCGATTCGATGATCACCATCTCGGCCGCCGCCGCCGCCGAGCCGCCCTCGAAGATGGGCTTCAAGCCGGGGACGCAGCTCACCCTCGACAACGCCCTCAAGATCATCATGGTCAAGTCGGCCAACGACATCGCCTACGCGATCGGTGAGACCCTCGGCGGCTCGATCGACAACTTCGCCGCGATGATGAACGAGACCGCGCAGCGGATCGGCATGCACGACAGCCACTGGTACAATCCGAACGGCCTGCCCGATCCGCGTCAGTGGACTTCGGCCCGAGACATGGCGGTGCTCGCCCGGGCGCTGATCCGCGACTTTCCGGATAACCACGACCTGTTCTCGATCTCGGCGATCCAGTTCGGCCGCGCCGTCATGGCCAATCACAACGGCCTGCTCGGGCGCTATCCCGGCACCGACGGGATGAAGACCGGCTTCATCTGCTCGGGCGGCTTCAATGTGGTGGCCACGGCCACGCGCAACGGCCGCCGAATCATCACCATCGTGATGGGCCAGCCCAGCCCGCGCGAGCGCGACGTGAAGGCCGCCGACCTGTTCGACTACGCCTTCACCCAGAGCGCCGGCTGGACGAGCCCGACCCTCGACGCGCTGCCGGCCTCCGCCCTGCCCCAGCCGCCTGACATGCGGCCCTTCGTGTGCGGCGGCAAGAAGGCTCCGGCCATCGAGGACGGTCCCGGGGCGATCAGCGCACCCGGCTCGGCGGCGCAGCTGATCGGTGGTTCGGCCGCCAATTCGCCCGCTTTGGCGATGGCCGCCTTCTCCAATCCGGCCCTGCGCAGCCGCACCCTGCCGCCGCGCGCACCCCTGCAGCCGATCGCCGTCTGGATCGGCCGGAACCCGGCCGAAGGTCAGCAGATTCTCGATGCCCAAGCGGCCGAGCAGAAGGCTGCGGCTGCCAACACGCGCGCCGCGAAGCTTGAAGCCGCCAAGGCCAAGCGCATCGCGGCTCTGGAGGCGGCCAAGCAGGCGCGCGCGGAGCGGGCCGAGCGGGCCAAGGCCACCAAGGAGGCGGCGAAGACCGCGCCCAAGCCGGCCGCGAAGGTCGCCGCGAAGCCGGCCCGCCCCCTTCCCCATGCGGCGAGCGCCTATACGGCTACCACGGCACCGTCGATGCCGGAGGCCAAGCCGGGCAAGGGCTTGTCCAAGCCCGCTCCGAAGACCGCGGCGCACAAGCAAGCCCCGGTCAAGAAGCCGGCTGACAAGAAGGCGTCGGCCGAGGAATAAGGCGATCGGGTGCCCTCTGCGTTGCCGCGGGCGCCGGGAGACCCCAATTCGGCACCATGTCGTTCAGCCCTGCGCCCGCCTCGGATCCGCGCCGCCCGGAGCCGATTCCACTGACTGTGCTCACCGGCTTCCTGGGAGCTGGTAAAACGACGCTGCTGAACCGGCTCCTGCGCGATCCCGCGCTGGCCGACACGGTGGTGATCGTCAACGAGTTCGGCGAGATCGGCCTCGACCACCTCCTGATCGAGGCCGTCGATGAGGACATGATCCTGCTCGGCGCCGGTTGCCTGTGCTGTACGGTGCGGGGCGACCTGATCGCCACCCTCGAAGACCTCCTGCGCAAGCGTGACAACAGGCGGATCGGTCCGTTCCGCCGGGTGGTGATCGAGACGACCGGCCTCGCCGACCCTGCGCCAATTCTGCATGCGCTGATCTACCACCCCTATCTCGTGCTTCGGTTTCGCCTCCAGGCCGTGGTGACGGTGGTGGATGCGGTGACGGGGGCCGATACCCTCGATGCGCATCCCGAGGCGGTGCGGCAAGCAGCCATCGCCGACCAGATCGTGCTCGCCAAGACCGATCTCGCCGGAGATACCGCCGGGATCCGAGCGCGGCTCGCCGCCCTCAATCCAGTCGCGCCGATCGTCGCGCCGGATGCTCCGGCCGACGCATTGCTTGGCGGCCTGTTCGGCCTCGACGGCAAGGGGGCCGACGTGCGCAGGTGGCTGGGCGACGCGGCCCTTTCGCATCCTGACCACGGCGCCGACGTCAATCGGCACGACGCTTCGATTCAGGCCATCTGCCTGACGAGCGCGGCGCCGGTACCGCGCGCCGCCTTCGAGATGTTCATGGACCTGTTGCGATCGGGACATGGACCGAAGCTGCTTAGGCTTAAGGGTATCGTGGCGCTTGCCGACGATCCCGAACGACCCCTCGTGGTGCATGGCGTACAGCACGTCTTCCATGCCCCGCTCACCCTTTCCTGCTGGCCCGATCCCGACCACACATCCCGACTCATCTTGATCCTGCGGGATCTCGACCCGGCCTTCGTCCAGCGGCTCTGGGATGCGTTCCTCGGACGGCCGCGTATCGACGCGCCGGATGCTGCAGCACTCTCCCACAATCCCCTCGCCATCCCGGGCTTTTGACGCGCGCCGCGCGGCACCGACCTTGAAACGCTCCGTCCAGGTTGCGCCTCAGGGGCGCCGAAGCGTCCCGATATGGGACGGAGCGTCGAAAGGCAGGACACGCGATGGCGCCACGCTTCACCGTGATACAGGGCGGTCTGTCCGAGCAGGCCGAGCCCGCGGGGCAGCGGACATGGCAAGTCCTGGATCGGGCCGCCGGGTGGCAGGTCGATCTGCGCAGGCTCGAAGGCGTGGATGCGCATGCGGGTTCTGCGCGACGGGCCGTGCTGGTCCGGAACATCGGGACCGATCCGCGCCGCGACTTCGATCACCTACCGCCCCTGGCTCAGCACCGTTCGGCTGGCCATAGCGTCGCGCTCGCCTGGGACCGCGACGCCGAAATCGGGCGCGAAGTCTTTCAAGGTGTAGAGCCGTGGGCGATGCCGTATCCGGTCCGGGGGGATCGCGCCCCTTCCTGCACACCCCCTGAGACGGAAATCGCCGGGCTTGTCGCGCAAGCGGCCGCTGAGGCTGTCGATCGGGCTGTGAAGGCGCGCCTCCGGACGCTGCGGCGGCCGATCCGCCTCGTCGGCGCGGCCGAGCCCGTCCGGGTCTCATCGCCGGTTCGTCCCGCGCCGGCAGCGAACCGTTCGACGCGTCCGCCCACGGTTCCGGCCACGGCGTTCATCGGGATCCGTCCTGTCGGATGGGACGCAGCCGCCGCCCCGGTCCGCCCGCTGACCGAGTCGGCGGCTCTGCGCGACCCGGCTGCGGTCTCGCAAGGCCGCCTGGTCGGTCGTTTCTTCAGAGGTTGGGGGGCGCTGCGGATCGAATTCCTCCGGCGGGCCGGTGAGGTCGTTGCCGGCACACGCCGTCTCGGAACCGGCGCGGCGTCGGCGCCGTGGCGTCGGGCACGGGCCTGAACGGTCAATCCGCCGCGCGGGCGCGACCTGTCGGGCTTCCAGGCTGAACGCTAGCTCCCCGGTATGGCGCGCGACACCCTCCACGGCCTCCGATCAAACCCAGCCCGGTCGCGCGCCACGTCCGCGCTGCCGCCCGATAGCGGCCAAGCCGACCGGGTCGTCGCCGTGATGGCGCGTCTCTGCGAAGCCGATCCGGATCCGAAGGCCGGATTCGACGACAGCGATCCGTTCCGGCTGCTCGTGACCGTGCTGCTCTCGGCACAGTCCACGGGCCCGACGGTGGCCCGCATCGCCGAGTTGCTGTTCACCGCCGTTCGCGATCCCGCCGGCATGCTGGAGCTGGGTGAGGCGCGCATCACCGAGATCATCCGGCCGGTCGGCCTCGGGCCCTCGAAGGCGCGCAACATCGTCAAGCTGTCGGCCGCGCTGATCTCGGAGTTCGGCGGCACCGTGCCGCGCAGCGCGATCGAGATGCGCCGTCTCCCGGGCATCGGCCGCAAGAGTGCAGAGGTGACGGCGAACTTTGCCTTCCACGAGCCGGTGATCGCGGTCGATACGCACGTGTTCCGGGTCTCGAACCGGATCCCGCTCGCTGCCGGTGCCACCGTGGATGCCGTCGCCGACGGGCTCGCGCGGATCGTGCCGGAGCGGTTCAAGGACGGAGCCCATGTCTGGCTGTTCCGCCACGGCCGCGACACCTGCACGGCCCGGAAGCCCGCCTGTCCGCGATGTGTGGTCTCGGATCTGTGCCTGTGGCCAGGTAAAGCGCTTTGAACGCGAGGACCCGAGGGCGGTTACTCGTCCTCGCCGAACCGGTTCGCGAGTAGCGCCTCGATGGCATCGAGGCACGCCTGGGCATCCTGGCCGACGGCGGTGACGGCGATGCGCGTGCCCATGGCCGCGCCCAGAGTCAGTAGGCCCATGATCGAGCGTCCGCCGACCGTCTCGCCCGCCCGGGTGACCGTCACTGCGGCGTGGTAGCGCTCGACGGTCTGCACGAACTTCGCGGAGGCCCGGGCGTGCAGGCCGCGCCGGTTGATGATCGGCAGCATCCGCAGGAGGCCGCCTTCCGGCACCGGGGGATCGTCATCCGTCTCGAAAAGATCGTCCATCGTCCTGGGTGTTTCCCGCCCGATCCGCGGCTGTCGCGACCGCTTGCGCCGAACCTAAATCTTTGACCGGGCATGTCTATCCCGCAGGATTGCCGGTCTGCGCCTTACCACTCGTATTCGGCGCCGACGCCGAGGCTGGTCCGGCCGTCGCTGCCGGCCTCGCCCTTCAGCTTGATCCGCCGGGTGACGTCGAAATCGACGCCCACCGCCGTGTCAGCAGGCTTGGCGCCAGCCTTCACCCCGACGCTGACCCGGTCGGAGATGTAGCGCGAGGCGCCGAGCGCCGGGCCGCCGCTCGCCCCTGTCGAGACGTCGAGGCTGTCGAGGCCGAGCCCCTTGCGCGCCTGTTCGAACACGTCCGGTCCGGCCGCCCCGCCCGAGAGCTGCGCGACCGCCTGGGCGAGCTGCAACGCCTGGAACGGTGACAGGCCGCCAGCAGCCTTCTTGAAGAGCAGGCGCGACAGGATCTCGTCCTGCGGTAGCACCGGATCGGAGGTCAGGGCGAATTGCGGCGCGTCGGCCGGTCCAGTTACCGCGACTCGGGCGGTCACGTCGCCGGCCTTGGTCTCGGCGGCGAAATCGAGTTCCGGCGTGGTCAGGCTGCCCGCGAAGGTCAGGCGGCCCCGGCTGAAATCCAAGCGCTGTCCGACAAGTTCGAAGCGGCCGCGCCGCATCGCGAAGGCGCCGACCGCGTTGGGCGCGAGCGATGTACCGGTGACCCGCAGCGATCCACCGAGTTCGGCATCGATCCCGCGCCCGCGCACGAAGAAATGGCTCGGGGCATCGACCGTCACGTCGAGGGTGGCATCGAAGGGGACGGCGGGCTTCTTCGGCCGGCGTCCGGGCGCCGCCTTGCGCTCGGCCCGCCGGGCCAGCCGCACGCGCACCTCCGGCGGCGTGTTGACGTGGCGCACGCCCGGTAGGGGACGCACCGTGGCCGGCAACCGATCCGGCACGGCGACGTCGATCGAGGCGACATCGACGCGGCCGGAAATACGCGGCGTCCGGGCCAGCGGTCCGGCTAGGGTCAGGTCGAGGCTCGACACGGCGGTCATGAGCGGGCTCGACACAAGCTCGGCCCTATCGGCGACGACGCGGAACTGGCCGGGGAAATCGGGTTCGAGCGCCACCCGACCCGTCACCGAGACCCGGCCGCCATTGCGAGTCGCCGCCGTAAGGCGCTCCACACTCAGACTGTCACCCCGGCCGGTCACCCGTCCCTCGATGCCCGTCAGGCGAATGCCGTTGAGCGGATCGGTGAAGCTGCCGGCGGTGAGGATCGCTGCGCCCTGCGCCCGTGGAGCGGCCAGCGTGCCGGTGACGCCGCCGTCGATCGTGATCTTCCCAGCGACGCTCTGACCGCCGACGCTCAGCAAGGAGTTGGCCAGCGCCGCATCGAGGGTGCCCCGGGCGTGGAGGTCGAGCGCGCCACCGGTCTCGACCGGAAACGTGCCCGCGACCGTCAGGGCGACGCCGGGACCCGCATTCATGCGGCCATCGAGGCTGCCCTGCCCGCCTGACACGGTACCCCTGGCGCTGGCACTCACCGGCGGCAAGCCAGCCTTCCGCGTCTGTGGTGCCACGAGCTTGGACACCGTCACTGCGTAGCGACCCTCCGGCCTGTCCGCCGGTCCGTGCAGCTCGGCATCTCCGTCGAGCGTGCCGGAGAGGGCGAGGTCGGGCGCGGCGATTCGCGCGAGCGACAGGGGCAGCGCTCGGATAGCGACCCGCAGATCGAGATCGCGCCCCACCCGTCCGTCGAGGGAGACCCGTCCGGACCCCGCCGCGATGGCGAACCGATCAATCACCGCACCGCCATCCCGCAGGGTGATCGTGGCTGGGCCGGACAAGGCGAAGCGGTCGCCTCCGCGGGCGGCGGCGAGGCGCTGGACCTCGATGCGAGTCTCATCGGCTGGGACGATGCGCGCAGCCCCGTCGAGGCCGAAGCCCCGGGCTTTCGCGGTCACAGTGACGTCGCTGAAGGCCGGGCTTCCGGCAGCCAGGAGCCGGACCGAGTCGATCTGCTGGCCGGCGGCGACCAACCGGTCGGCATCGAGATGCCCGTCGAGGACCGGATGGGCGCGCAGGTCGCGGCCCCTCAGATCGGCATCGAGGCGTGTCAGGGCGTAACCGCCGTAGCGCAGGGCCGCCCCAGTCCCCCGGATGACGGCATCCTGGCGACCATCGTCGCGGGCCAGCGTCACGGCCACGTCGAGGCGGCCGGCTATCGGCTCAGGCGTGAGCGGCGAGACATCCTCCAGGTTCGCCGCCCGCACCGTCAGCGAGCCAGCCGAGAGCCAGGTATCGGTTGCGACCGCAGCGTTGCCCGCCACCGCCACCGAACCGAGATTGAGCGCCAGCCGGTCGAGCACCCAATCCGCGCCGACGCGGGCGCCGTGCGCCTCGCCGGTCAGCGGCTTGCCGGCGACGTCGCCTAAGAGTTGCAGGCTACCCTCGGGCGCTAGGAGGGCATCCTTGAGCAGGGCCTCGACGCGCAGGTTGCGGATGGGTTTGCCGTCCGCCGTGGCGGCGGGGGCAGTGACCACCGCCGCAAGATCCGGGTGCTCCAGGGAGCCGGTGAGGCGCGCATCGACGGCGGCGCGCCCGGTGAGACGACCGTCGAGATCCGCGAGGCTCCGCAGGTCCAGCCGGCCCGCGACATCGGCCGTCTGCGAAGTCGCCGCACCCTGCAGCGTTGCGGTGAGACCCTGCCCCTCCAAGCGCAGGTGATCGAACCCGTAGCCGTCATAGGATTGCGACATCCGCCCCTGGAGGGAGGGCGTCCGTCCGAGCACCCGGTCGACTGCCGCGATCCCGGTGGCGAGGCCCGCAGTGGTGACCGTGAGATCGGCCGCGATGGCCTTGCGCGCCGGATCCCCGCTGAGCCGCGCCTTGGCATCGAGGGAGCCGGCGAGCCCGCGCCCGGCGAGGCCGGAGAAGACCGCGAGATCCGGCAGCGCGGCGTCAAGCGTGCCGCCCAGCGTGTTCTGGCCGATCCGGCCGGTATAGCCCGCCCGGGCGGTCTCGGATTCGAGCCGGAGCGTCGATACGTCGATCACCCCATCCGGACCGGCCGCCGCCCTGAGGGTGAGCTGCGCCCGGCTTCCGAGGGCCCGACGGAGGGCCGGGTCCGCCAGCCGCAGGCCCTCGACCTTACCGTCGGCGGTGATCACGAATTGCTGGGCCGGCGGCTCGCCCCGAGGCGTGACGTCCAGCCGTGCCTCGACCCGCTCGAGGGCGGAATCGCGGCTGCGCAGGCCCGCCGCATCGAGGGTGCCGCGGATCGTCGGCGTCGCGACCGGCCCCTTGAGACTGCCGTCGAAGACGAGCTTACCGATCTCAGCCTCGCCCGCGCGCGTCACGCCGCCGTCGGTCGGCAACGCCCGCGCCTGCAGGGTGAGGTCGGCGACGCGATCCGCCGTCAGGCTGCCGCCAGCCGTGAGCCGGGCGGTACGGGAGGTCAGCTCCAGCCGGTCGATCCGGAAGGCGCCGCTGTCAGCGAAGGCAAAGCCGCCTGCGAGCTGCGTCGTGCCCGCGAACACGGAAGCGGCCGGGCCCGGCACAAGACCCTCGACGCGGGCCGCAAGGTCGAGGGCGAGGCGCCGCTCGGCGCCGATCCGCGAGATCTTGGCGCCGCCCTTCGCGCCGATCTCGGGGCCGGCCGCGAAATCGAGTTTGGCGGACCACGCGTCGAGCGTCCCGGTCCCGTCGAGGTCGAAGTTGATGGGCGGTGTGCCGGGGATGTTGGCCGCCTTCGAGAGCAGGCCACCCGCGGGCTCCACCAGATTCGCCTTCAGCTCCAGCCGGTCGCCGGTCGGCACGTAGAGCAGGCTGAGCAGGAAGCGCCCGGCGGCGTCGAGGCGCTGCGCCCGGGCCTTGAGCTCCAGCCCCTCGCTCGCCGCGCCGAGCTTGGCGCGCCCCTCGGCGGACAACCGCGCGGGCTGCCCGGCGACCGGCTCGCCGAGAATCAGCTCGCCGAGCTTGAAATCCTTGATCTCGACCTTCACGGGCAGGTCTGGAAGCAGCTTCCCGTCCGGCTTGGCCTCCGGCGGGGTCGGGCCGGGAACGGGGCGGCGCAGCACCTGGATCTGCCCGATCTCAAGGCTGTCGACCTCCAGCCGACCCGACAGCAGGGCGAGCCGCCGCCAGACGATCCGGGCCTTGTCGAGCTTCAGCCAGACGCCGTCACTGTCGCTCACGGCGACATCTCGGATGGTGGCGTCCGAGGACAGAGCGCCGTCGATCGCGCCGATGGCGACGCGCGACGATGGTGTGGACAGGGCCCGGGACAGGAGCCCGCCGAGAACGGACTTGTCGCCCTCGTCAGCGCGCGTTCCCGTGGCGACGGCGGTCCCCAGGATGGCGAGGCAGAGCAGGACGAGCAACAAGCCCGCGGGTGCGGGGTTGGAGACAGTCCTTCGGTGTGGTCCGGTGCGGCCGCGTAGATCAGCCATTCAGAACGCCTGCCCCAGGCTGAGATACAGAACCGCCGGACGGACGTGCCCACCCTTGTAGGGGTCGAGCGGGAAGGCGAGATCCGCGCGGATCGGCCCGATCCCGGTGTAGTAGCGCAGGCCGATGCCGACCGATTTCCGGATCTTCTCCTCGAAATCCGGCAGCGCAGAGGCGAAGGCCGTGCCCGCGTCGAAGAACGGCACCACGCCGATTGTGTCGGTGACCTTGATGCGCGCCTCGACCGACGCCTCCAGCAGGCTGCGGCCGCCGATCGGCAGGTTGTAGGGTCCGATCGGCCCGAGGGTCCGGTAGGGATAGCCGCGCACCGAGCCGCCGCCACCCGCGAAGAAGCGGAAATTGTCGGGGATCTCGCCGAGCGGTGCGCCGGAGACCGAGCCGAACCCGATCCGCCCAGCCAGGATGTAGCGGGATTCGTCGTCCAGCGAATAATAGGTCGAGCCCTGCGCCTTCGCGACGAGGATGCCGGGCGACGAAATCGCCCCCGGGTAGGCCGCGAGCGAGGCGATCGCCCGCACCCCGCGGGTTGGATCCAGGAGGTTGTCGGTCGAGTCGTAGGTGACCGAGGCCGGCACGCCGATCAGCCGGTAATTGACCGTGCCCAGCGCATCCTTGGAGCGGCCGACCTGCGCGTCGAGCCCGATCTGGGCCGAGAACGTGTCGGAGAACCGGTGCCGGATCGCCGCGGAGGCGCCGCCGCCATCGACCAGATAGCTCTGCTGCACCTCGCGGGTGACGAAGGCGTTAGCCAGCAGGTCGTTGCGCGAGCCCCAGAGCGCCGGCTGGACGTAGGTGGCGGAGAGACGGCCGCCGAGCCCGTTGGTGCCGATGCCGGCGATCTTGCGCTGGGTGGCGAACGGGTCGTTCCCAAGGCCGAGATAGTAGATGTCGGCGTCGATGCGGAATGTCTCGCCGCCGCCGAACAGGTTGCGGTTGGCGTAGTAGGCCCGCACCCCCGGTCCATCAACCGTGGAATAGCGCGCCGAGATGCCGATGAGATTGCGCTCCCGTTCCGTCACCTCGACGAAGAGCGGCAGGTTGCCGTCGGCGTCGAGCGCCGTGCCCTCGCGGACCCGCACGCCGCCGATCCCCTCGATCCGCGCCACCGACCGCCGGATCGCCGCGACCGCCTGCGGCGAATAGGGATCGCCCGGCTCCGCGTAGATGAAGGACCGGATCGTGGCCGGGTCGATCCCCGGTGCCCCGCTGACCGCCACCGGACCGAGGCCAGCGACCGGGCCCGGAACGACCGTGAAGGTCACATCCATGACGTGGACGGAATCGTCCACCACCGGATCGCGGGTAATCACCTTGGCGAAGGGGTGACCCTGGGCGCGGAACTCATCGACGATCCGCGCCTCACGGGCCAGCACCGTGGCGGAGCGCGCCGGGACATCCTCATCGACGCGGGTGATCCGCGGCGGCAGGATCACCTCCGGAAACGGGCGGCCGGCCGGATCGCGCACCACGATCCGACGCAGGTGATAGAGCGGCCCGAGATCGACCGCGATTCGAACTGGGACGAGACCGCGATTGCGCCACGCCTCCGCGGCGCCAACCGCCGCAGCGTCCTGCCCCCCGACCGAGGCGCCGTCGATTCGGATCGCGACCGTGCCCTGGTAGTAGCCGTAGCCCGACAGGACATCGGCCAGCTTGGCGCGATCGGCCTCGGCCCGGCGCAGCAGCCCCTCCCCGTCCGGAGGCGGTTCCTGGCGAAGGCGGTAAAGGGTCGACGTATCCTGCACGGCTTGGAGGACGTCGGAATCGTCGGTGCCGGTGATCCGTACGTTGTACGGCAGCGCTGAGGGGCTCGGCGCCGGCGGTTCGGGTTCGCTCCCGAACAGGCCGAACAGGTCGAAGGCCTGCGCCGGACGCGGTGCGGCCGCCAGCACCAGAAGCGCGCTTGCGCCGGCCAGCATCAGCCGTGGCAGCGCGCGATGCGTGCGGGCCCTGAATCCTGGGTTGGCGGAACCGGAAACGCGCAAACCGCGCTCTTCAGTCCCGATGGAGGTCGGCCGTGCCGCCCGTCTGGATCATCATCGCTGCTATCCCCCTACGCCGCGTGATCCGACGTACCCCAACCTATCTTAAGGCGCCGTGCCGCTCAGGCCAACTCTGCGGCGCGCGTCGTCCAAGGCCGATCGCGGGATCGGCGCGGTCACGCCGGCAGGGCGACGCGAGCCGGAAGGGCGGCGGCGAGCGCATCGATCGCGAGACGGACCCGCAGCGGCAGATGCGGCGTCTGCGGCCAGAGCGCGTGGCTGTCGAACACGTGCGCCGCGAGGTCACCCAGCACAGGGACGAGCCGCCCGGATTCGACATCGTCCCGGATCAGCCAGCACGGCAGCCACGCGAGGCCGTGGCCGTCCAGGGCGGCGTCCCGAATCGCGCCGACATCGTCGATATGCATCCGGCTCGGCGGGATGATCTCCGTCGCCGGACCGCTCGGCTGCGGGAACAGCCAGGAGCGCGGCCGGTCGGGGCGGCCGTAGAGGATCGCGCGGTGCCGCGCCAGATCGGCGATCGACTGCGGAACTCCGGATGCGTCGAGATAGGCCGGGCTTGCGCAGACGCGCATCGGCTGGCGCGCGATCCGACGGGTGGTGAGTCCGGGCCAGTCCCGCAGGGCGCCGTTGCGCACCACGAGATCGAACCCGTCTGCCGCCACGTCGACCAGCCGGTCGGTGAGGCTGAGGTCGAGTTCCAGCCGCGGATGCGCGGTGGCGAGGCGTATCAGGATCGGCGCGACGCACTTGCGGCCGAACAGAACGGGCATCGAGACGCGCAGCCGTCCCGCGATTTCCCGCCGGCCCGATTCCAGCATCACGGCTGCGCCCTGGATCTCGGCGAGGGCCCGTCGCCCGTGCTCGAAGACGGTTTGCCCCTCCTCCGTGAGCGTCAGCGACCGCGTGGTGCGATGAAACAATCGGACGCCGAGCTGCCGTTCCAGCCGCGCGACGGTTCGTCCGACCGCCGAGCGGGTGAGATTCAGCCGGCTTGCCGCCGCCGAGAAACCGCCCGCCTCGACGGCGGCGACGAAGACCGGCATGTCCGCCAGGAGCTCTCGGTGGATCATTGTCGCGTCCCAGGCACCGATCGTGGTCTGAACTATCCCCCACACGGCCTGCGCGGCAACGCTAGGCTTCACCGGTCAAGCTGAATCGGGGGAGCTACGATGACGACGATGCGACGCTGGGTTTTGAGCGGCTTCGGCCGTGAGAACCTCCGATTGGAGGATGTGGCGGTCCCGGATCCGCGGCCGGGCGAGGTGTTGGTGAAGGTCGCGGCGGTGTCGCTGAACTACCGCGACAAGCTTGTGATCGCCGGTGGAATGGGCCGGGCACTCGATTTCCCCTTCACGCCGGCTTCCGATCTGGCCGGAACGATCGTCGCCTTGGGCGACGGCGTCACGCGGTTTCGCGTGGGTGATCGGGTGATCTCGACCTTTTTTCCGGACTGGATCGACGGGGTCCAGGGTGGCGACGCGCGGAGCCCGGACGGCAATGCCCTGGGCGGCGGCTATCCCGGCGTCCTCGCGGACTATGTCGCCTTCCCGGCGACGTGGTTCGTCGCGGCGCCGCGCGATCTCGATCTGGCAGAGGCCAGCACCCTGCCCTGCGCCGGGCTGACCGCGTGGTTCGCTTTGATCGAGCGCTGCGGTCTTAAAGCCGGGACACGGGTCCTCGTGCAGGGGACGGGCGGCGTCGCATTGTTCGGACTTCAGATCGCGAAGGCGCATGGGGCTGAAGTGTTCGTCACCTCCGGCGACCCCGGGAAGCGCGCACGGGTTCAGGCTTTGGGCGCCGACCACGTGCTCGACCGGGCGGGATGGGTCGAGGCCGTTCACCACCTCACCGAAGACCGAGGCATCGACCACATCCTGGAAATCGTCGGCGGACCGCATTTAGCGCGATCGCTCGAAGCCGTTGCCGTTCAGGGGCGGATCTCGGTGATCGGTGTCCTCGATGGCTACGATCTTGCCGGCTCCGCGGGGTTGCTGTTGCTCAAGACCGCGACCATTCAGGGAATTCGGGTCGGACACCGCCGCGCCCTTGAGGATTTGGTGCGTGCGGTGGATGTGCTTCAACTGAGGCCCGTCATCGACCGGCGTTACGGACTGACCGAATTGCCGAACGCCCTGGACCACCTCGACAGGGGCGCGTTCGGCAAGATCGTGATCGCGCTGGACTGAGACGGCCGGAGCGCCCTCCCCTGCCGGACAGACCACCTTGCTGGGCCAGCTGCGACGGGGAGGAGACCTTTTCTCGAACGGTCGACAAACAAAAGCCCGCCTGTTCTTTCGAACGGGCGGGCTTTTGTTGGGCTGTTGTGTCGTGAGTTTGGTTGCGGGGACAGGATTTGAACCTGTGACCTTCAGGTTATGAGCCTGACGAGCTACCGGGCTGCTCCACCCCGCGCCAAGTGTGTGCGGCGTATCCCGCTGGGCGTGCGGCCTGTGTGAGGCTGCGGCGGGGGCCGGATCGGTGTCGTGTCGAGGGAATGGCGCTGGCTCGTGTGAGCCGTGTGCGCGTTCGATTGCGATGTGCGGGTCTGGCGGCGACCGACTCTCCCGTGTCTTGAGACACAGTACCATGGGCGCTGGCGTGTTTAACGGCCGAGTTCGAGATGGGATCGGGTTCTGGGCACGCCGCTCAGGCCACCAGACCGGCGCATCGCAATTGTTTTGGCACTTGGCGGCGCAGGGTGCTGCGACGTCGAGTGCTGTGTTCGGCAAGCATGCAGCGTCGTCGCTGCGGGTCTTCTTACAACCGTGTTGTCTGGCATCGGTCAGCCTCTGCGGCTGCCGAACCAGTCCGGACACGGATCACGAGAGCGATCAAGCCAATCGGGCGATTAGTACCGGTCGGCTCAACGCGTCGCCGCGCTTGCACCCCCGGCCTATCGACGTGGTCGTCTTCCACGGCCCTCAAGGGAGGTCTCGTTTTAAGGGGGGTTTCCCGCTTAGATGCCTTCAGCGGTTATCCCGTCCGTACGTAGCTATGCTGCACTGCCGCTGGCGCGACAACAGCTCCACCAGAGGTACGTTCATCCCGGTCCTCTCGTACTAGGGACAAAGCCTCTCAAACCTCCTACACCCACGGCAGATAGGGACCGAACTGTCTCACGACGTTC
>NZ_FNHS01000020.1 GCF_900103445.1 Methylobacterium phyllostachyos
TTACGACACCTTCGCGGTGATCGGCCACACCGAGACCGCGCCGGCCCCGGTCTCCGGCTCGGCGCGGGACAAGCCCCTGCGGGAGGGCGCGATCGCCGGCATGCCGCACTGGCCGGTACGCCTGAGCTACTACACGGAGGGCGCTGGCGAGCGCACGCCGATCTACACCCTCGGATTCGACCTCTACGAGAACGGGGTCAGCGGCGCGCTCAAGCTCGATTACGGCGACTTCGCCATCCTGGGCGACATGACCGCCCTCGACATCGATGCGAAGGCGGGGCGCGCCGACAAGGACGAGGGGAAGGGCTGCACACCCTGAACCTCAAGGACCGAAGGGCGCGGGCCGCAGCCTCACGCCCACTCGTCATCCGGCCTCGGCGACAACCTTTGCCACGCCGCCGCGATCCGCTCGGGCTTCACGTCCAGGGCCCGTGCACAAGCCAGCAACACGGCCTCGTCACCCATCACATGATCGAGGACGCCGACCAGAAAGGCCGGCTCCCGGACGCTGGCGCGCAGCGTGTCGAGGTCGAGGCCGGTGGCCGCGAGGAACGGCAGGAGGCGGTCCTCCTCCCCCGTGATCCACAGAAGAACGTCGAGGGCGAGCCGCTCTGCAGCCTCATCCCCTTGAAGAGGTTTGCCATTCATCAACATGTCAACGTTACAAAGGTGATGGAGGGGCTTCACCGCCCGCTAATCATGATCGGCGCGCACCGGGACAACGGATCATGAAGAAGACGGTGCTGATCGTCGAGGACAACGAGTTGAACATGAAGCTGTTCAACGACCTCCTGGAGGCGAACGGCTACGCGACGCTCAAGACCGCCCACGGCATCGAGGCGATCGAGCTGGCGCGCGCCCACCACCCCGACCTGATCCTGATGGACATCCAGCTCCCGGAGGTCTCGGGCCTTGAGGTCACCAAGTGGCTCAAGGAAGATGACGATCTCAAGTCCATCCCGGTCATCGCCATCACGGCCTTCGCCATGAAGGGCGACGAGGAGCGGATCCGCGAGGGCGGCTGCGAGGCCTACCTGTCGAAGCCGATTTCGGTCGCGAAGTTTTTGGCAACGGTTCGCGCGTATCTTGAGCCGCGGTGATCCCAGAGAGGCCCACCGTTGAGGTTGCCCCCGACCGAGTCGGGGACAACCTCAACGGTCTGTCTCGATGCGCGGCCGCATCCGGATCCACCCGTCCCGGGCCGCACCGCCGCGCGTCAGCGAGGAACCATGTCGGCCCGCGTCCTGATTGTCGACGACCTGTTCCCGAACGTGAAGCTTCTGGAGACGAAGCTCGGGCTCGAATATTTCGACACCCTCGCCGCCATGAATGGCCGGGACGCCATCGCGATCTGCGAGAAGGGCCTGTGCGATCTCGTCCTGCTCGACGTGATGATGCCCGGCATGGACGGGTTCGAGGTCTGCCGCCACCTCAAGAGCAACCCGGTCACCGCCCATATCCCGGTGGTGATGGTCACGGCCCTCGACCAGCCCTCGGACCGCCTGCGCGGCCTCGATGCCGGCGCCGACGACTTCCTGACCAAGCCCGTGGACGACACCGCCCTGTTCACCCGGGTGCGCAGCCTCGTCCGCCTGAAGGCGGTCACCGACGAATTGCGTCAGCGGGCGCTGGCCTCCCGTGAGTTCGGGATCGGCGACCCCCTCGCGCTCGCCGCCGCCGAGACCGGCCTCGACGCCCGGATCCTGCTGATCGAGGACCGCCCCGGCTCGGCCGAGCGCCTCGCCGGCGCCCTGCGCCAGCACCACGCGGTGACGATCGAGCCCGATCCGCAGGCGGCCCTGGTGCTGGCCGCCGAGGGCGGGTTCGACCTCGCCCTGGTCAGCCTCGATCTCGACGGGTTCGACGGCCTGCGCCTGTGCAGCCAGCTCCGATCGCTCGACCGGACCCGCGCCATGCCGCTGATCATGCTGGCGGAGGAGCACGACCGCGCCCGGGTGGTGCGCGG
This sequence comes from Methylobacterium phyllostachyos, assembly GCF_900103445.1. GTDB lineage: Bacteria > Pseudomonadota > Alphaproteobacteria > Rhizobiales > Beijerinckiaceae > Methylobacterium > Methylobacterium phyllostachyos. The sequence goes on from NZ_FNHS01000020.1 coordinate 1,967, forward strand.
CCTTGATTTCGGCGTGCACGACTTCCTGATGCGCCCGGTCGACCGCAACGAGCTGCTGGCCCGGGCCCGCACCCAGGTGAAGCGCCGTCGCTTCACGGAGGCGCTCCGGGGCGCGATGCAGGCCTCCCTGCAGATGGCCGTCACCGACGCGCTGACCGGCCTGCACAACCGCCGCTACCTCGACAACCACCTCGGTGCGCTGTTCGCGCAGCCGGGGGCCCGGCATTCAGCGCTCGCGGCCCTGATCCTCGACATCGACCACTTCAAGCGGATCAACGACGGCTACGGTCACGAGGCCGGGGACGAGGTTCTGCGCGGCTTCGCCGACCGGGTCCGCCAGCACACCCGCCCGGTCGATATCGTGGCGCGTTACGGTGGCGAAGAGGTGGTGGTCATTCTGCCGGAGGCCGGCCTTGCCGAGGCGCAGGTGATCGCCGAGCGCATCCGCGAGCGGGTCGAGGCGGTGCCGTTCTCGGTCCAGCGGGCGACCCGGTCCATCGGCGTGACGGTCTCGATCGGCGTCGCCGTGCGGCACGCCGACGATGCGGATCCCAGCGCCATGCTGCGGCGGGCCGACCTCGCCCTCTACCGCGCCAAGGCGGCGGGGCGGAACCGGGTGGAGCCGCAGGCCGCCTGAGGCCGCGTCCCACCGGCGATTCCAGCCGTCATTCGCGGTCCTGCCTCAGCTCAGATCCTCCCAGCTCGCCTTCGTCACGGCCCGCGCCGCCCGCAGCCGCGCCACGGCGGCGAGGGTCCAGGCCCGGTCCTCTCCCGTGTGCGAGCCGAGGCAGCGCAGGCTGCCGCCCTCCACCCCCTGAACCAGCGTGCTGGCCTTCACCTTGAGGCCGAGCGCGTCGAGTTCAGCCAGCAGCGCCGCCGGATCGGCCTCCGGGCCGAATTCCAGCGTCATCGTGCCGTAGCTGCGCCGGCGCAGGACGGCTTCGAGCCGGCGCAGGGCCTGGAGCGTGACGAGCCCCGCCAGGGTGGCGGCGAGGCCGATCGGCCAGGCGCCGCTGCCGAAGCACAACCCGATCACCGTGGTGAGCCACAGGGTCGCCGCCGTGGTGACACCGCGCACGATGTTGCCCTGCTTCAGGATCGTGCCGGCCCCGATGAAGCCGATGCCGCCGAGCACGCCCTGCGCCAGCCGCATCAGGTCGAGCCGGGTGAGGCCGCCGCTGGACCCGGCCGTCTGCGCCAGCAGCCAATCGGCGAGCAGCATCGCCGTGCAGGCCGAGAGGCCGATCAGCACGAGGGTCCGCAGGCCGGCCGGATGGCCGAGCTCTTCCCGGTCCCATCCGAGCACGAAGGCCGCCAGGAAGGTCAGGCCGATGCGGACCGCAATGGTATCGAGGGTCAGATCGCCGCTCATCGCGCCAAGCCGGCATCAAATGCGGTCTTTCGGCAGACTTGGCGTTCCGCGCAAATCCCGGACGCGCGGTGAACAGGTTCGGGCGTGTCGACGGGCGGCCGGCGCCCGGCGGATCGATCAAAGGTCTGTCGCATGACCGCGAGGTATAGCGTCCCGCCCGGTCAGGAAGCGCGGATCCGGCCGATGAACGCGAATTTAATGTCTGGTCGCGTACGCAGCATCGCGACACGCGTTATCGAGCGCTGTCTGCGATGACGGCAGGGCGAGGAGCGAACGACCGAATGGATATGCAGGTGCCGGCACGATCCGGCCGCGATGCGAGCGTGCTGGAGCACCGCCGCCTGTGCAAGATCGCTTCCTCGCCGCACGCCTATGTTCGCGGCACCACGGCGCGCTTCTACGACCTGATCGCCCAGATGCCGGCTGGGAGCCTGCCTGAGGGGCCGCCGGTCTGGATCTGCGGCGACGCGCATCTGGGTAACCTCGGCGCGGTGGCCGATGCGGATGGGCGGATCGGCATCCAGATCCGCGACCTCGACCAGACCGTGGTGGCGAACCCAGCCTTCGACCTCGTGCGGCTGGCCCTGTCCCTGGTCACCGCGGCGCTGAACGCGACGCTGCCCGGCATCGTCACCGCGCGGATGATGGACGCCATGGCGATCGGCTACGCCGAGGGAATCGCCGACCCCGAAGGCGTCGAGCGCGACATCGCCGAATCCGAGATCGTCGCCACCACGAAGCAACGGGCGCTCGGCCGGCGCTGGCGCCACCTGTCCCGCGAGCGCCTGAAGGGCAAGACGGATTACCTGCCGCGGGGGCACCGGTTCTTCGACCTAGACCCCGACGAGCAGGACGCGTTGACGGCGCTGATCGGGGATCCGGCGGTGCGCCGGCTCGTCCTGGCGCTGGGCAGCGGCGCGGCGGATGCCGAGATTCGGCTCCTCGACGCCGCGTACTGGATCAAGGGCTGCAGCTCGCTCGGGCGGCTGCGCTATGCCGGCCTCGTGGAGATCCGCGGCGGCCGGCGCCCGCATCTCGCCCTCCTCGACGTAAAGGAGGCGGTGCCGCACCTCGCGCCGGCTGCCAGCGGCGCCGCCATGCCAACCGACCATGCCGAGCGCGTGGTGGCGGGCGCCCGGGCGCTGTCGCCGCATCTCGGCGACCGGATGGTGGCCGGCCACGTCCTGGGCAAGCCCGTCACGGTCCGCGAGCTGATGCCACAGGATCTCAAGATCGACGCGGAGCAGTTCTCCCGGCGCGAGGCGGTCCGCGTCGCCGGCCATCTCGCCGCGATTCTCGGCCGGGCCCATGGCCGGCAGATGGACGGGGCCGTCCGCCCGGGTTGGATCGAGGCGGTGCGCGCCGTCGGGCCGGGCCCCGATGCCCCCGGCTGGCTCTGGTCGGTGGTCACCGACCTGATGGGCGCGCACCAGCGCGGCTACCTGGAGCATTGCTACCGGATCGCCCGCGAGGACCTGTCCCGCGGCTGACGCGGGCCGCCCGCCGCCAACAGGCCGGTTGACACCACTCCCGCCATCGCCAACACCTCGCGCCCGCCGCCTCGCTGCGGCGGATCCCGGGAAATCTGTGACACGATGGCGGTGACGCGCACCTATCTCGACTTCGAGAAGCCCGTGGCCGAGCTGGAGGCCAAGCTCGAGGAATTGCGCGCCGTGAGCGCGCGCGACGGCGCGGTTTCGATCGCCGAGGAGGTCGGCCGGCTGGAGGCGAAGGCCGGTCAGGCGCTCGCCGAGATCTACGCGAATCTCACCCCCTGGCAGAAGACCCAGGTCGCCCGCCACCCGCAGCGGCCGCACTTCGTCGACTATTGCGGCGGGCTCATCACCGAATTCACGCCGCTCGCCGGCGACCGCAACTTCGGCGAGGACGAGGCGATCCTCGGCGGGTTCGGCCGGTTCCGCGGGAGGCCGGTGCTGGTGCTCGGCCAGGAGAAGGGCGCCACCACCGAGGCGCGGCTGCGTCACAATTTCGGGATGGCCCGGCCCGAGGGCTACCGCAAAGCGGTCCGCCTGATGGAGACCGCCGACCGGTTCGGCTTAGCCGTCATCGCCTTCGTGGACACGGCCGGCGCCTATCCGGGCATCGAGGCGGAGGAGCGCGGCCAGGCCGAGGCCATCGCCCGCTCGACCGAGGCCTGCCTGGCGCTCGGCGTCCCCAACGTCGCCGTGGTGATCGGGGAGGGCGGCTCGGGCGGCGCCATCGCGCTCGCCACCGCCAACCGGGTGCTGATGCTGGAGCACGCGATCTACGGGGTGATCTCGCCGGAGGGCGCCGCCTCGATCCTGTGGCGCGACCAGGGCCGCGCCGCGGATGCCGCCACCGCCATGAAGATCACCGCCCAGGACCTGCTGCGGCTCGGCGTCATCGACGCGATCATCCCGGAGGCCACCGGCGGGGCGCACCGCGACCGCGAGGCGGCGATCCGTGCGGCGGGCGACGCGATCGCCGAATCGCTCGACCAGTTCGAAGGCCTCGGCCCGGACGAGATCCGCGACCGTCGCGCGGAAAAATTCCTGGCGATCGGCCGGACCCTGTGAGCACACCCGGGGCGACGGGGGGCCTGTTCGGCGCGATCGGGCGGCTGCTCGGCCGGCGGGACGCGCGCGAGCCGGGGGCGCACAACCACATCTCGCTCGGCTGCAACTGCCAGATGGCGCATGTGCTGAAGACCCTGGACCTGCGCCAGTGGTCGGGCCCGCTCGACTGGATCTTCTCGATGCCCGGCATGGCCCGGGACTGCCTTGCGGACGATTTTTCCGCCCTCCTCGACCGGGACCAGCTGGAGAGCATCCCGGAAGCCGAGCGGCGCGGTCCCGACATCTGGCGCGGGCGCCACCGGCTCTACCGGGAGCGGCACGGGCTCGAATGCGTCTTCAACCACCACGACCCGGCGGCGAACGCGGCGGACTATGCGTTCCTCTCCGAGGGCGTGCGCCGGATCCGGACGGCGCTGGACACGCCCGGCACCGATAACCGGCTCTGGATGATGACCCACCTGCACACGCCCCGCGCGGTGGCGGAGGCGGTGGACGACCAGCTCCAGGCACGGGCGAGCCGCAACCATTTGACCTTCCTGCAGCTTGAAACCGGGCATCCGCGGATGACGGTCGTGGAGGCCGTCGATCTGCGGCCGACGCTGCGCTGGCTCACGGTGCAGACGCCCTCCGAGCCGGTGGGCCTGCGGCTCGCCGATCCGGCGGACGATGCCCAGCTCGTGGAGATCATCCGCACGGAGGCGGAGCGGCGGCCGGCGCTGTTCGGCTGAGCGGTCACAGGCGCGTCAGTGCGTGGCCCGCGATAGGGCGACGATCGCGCCGACGATGACGATCGTCTGGAAGCCGATCGAGCCGATCACCCATGTCGTGATGTCGAACTTGGCCTCGGCGAGGTCTGTCTTCGTAACGAGATTAGTCAGGTCGGCGTCGCGGCTCGCGCGGATCGCGGTGGTGATCGCCTCAGCCTGATCCTCGGATAGGCCCGTAGCCTTGAGCCGACGCACAAGGGCATGCGTATCGAGCGAGAGGGCCGTCATAGGCGACGTCGGCGTTTCTGAAGCCTGAACGATCCTTCGACCGAAGCCGGAGAATGGCCGTCGCCAAGTTGGCGCCTTTCTCCCCCGGGGGCAAGCCGCGAGACGGGCGTTCGAGCTTATCGGACCCGCCGACCTGAGGGGTCCGGCCCTTCCCGTCACGGCAGCACGAAGCCGGACACAGCATAGACCAGGGCCGCCACGAGGGCGGCGGCCGGCATCGTCACCACCCAGGCGACCACGATGCCCTGGGCCACGTTCCAGCGGACCGCGGAGACGCGCCGGGCCGCGCCGACACCGACGATCGCCCCGGTGATCGTGTGGGTCGTGGAGACCGGGATCCCGAAGGCGGTGGCCACGAAGAGGGTCAGCGCGCCGCCGGTCTCGGCGCAGAAGCCCTGCATGGGCGACAGGCGCGTGATCTTCGAACCCATCGTGTGGACGATGCGCCAGCCGCCCAGCAGGGTGCCGAGCGCCATGGCGCTCTGGCAGGACAGCACCACCCAGAGCGGTACGTGGAACCCGCCGCTCTCCTCGCCATGGGCGTAGAGGAGCACGGCGATGATGCCCATGGTCTTCTGCGCGTCGTTGCCGCCGTGGCCGAGGGAGTAGAGCGAGGCCGAGACGAATTGCAGCTTCCGGAACAAGCCGTCCACGGCGGCCGGTGTGGAGCGGACGAAGATCCACGAGACGGCGAGCACGAGGAGCAGCGCGAGCAGGAAGCCGAGCGCCGGCGACAGCACGATGGCGGCGCTGGTGGTGATGACGCCGGGCCACACGACCGCGCCGAGGCCCGCCTTCGCGATCCCGGCCCCCAGGAGGCCGCCGATCAGGGCGTGCGAGCTGGAGGAGGGGATCCCGGCATACCACGTGAGCAGGTTCCAGGTGATCGCACCGCCGAGTGCCCCCAGGATCACCCGGTCGTCGACCATGGAGACGTCGATGATGCCGGATCCAACCGTCCCGGCCACGTGCAGGCCGAAGACCAGGAACGCGACGAAGTTGAAGAACGCCGCCCAGAACACCGCGTAGCGGGGCGCCAGCACCCGGGTCGACACGATGGTGGCGATGGAATTCGCGGCGTCGTGCAGGCCGTTCAGGAAGTCGAACAGCAGCGCGACGGCGATCAGAGCGATGAGGAGGATCACGAGGCGCCCGCGGCTCAGACGTGTTCGACGACGATGCTGCTGATCTGGTTCGCCACGTCCTCGAACCGGTCCATCACCTTTTCCAGATGGTCGTAGAGTTCGGACCCGATCAGGAAGGCCATGGGATCCTGCCGGGAGGCCCGGAACAGCGCCTTCAGGCCGGCATTGTGCAAGTCGTCGGCCCGGCCCTCCAGCTGGATCACGCGCTCGGTCAGGGCGTTCAGCGCCGTGGCGTTCTCGCCGAGGGCGCGCAACTTCGGGAGCGCCTCGGCCACCACGGCGGCGGCCTCCTCGATCACCGCGCCCATCTCGCGCATGGGAGGCTCGAAGGTCGTCACCTCGAACAGCTGCACGGCCTTGGCGGTCTTGAGCATCTGGTCGATGGCGTCGTCGAGGGACCCGACCAGCGCCTGGATGTCGCCGCGGTCGAACGGCGTGATGAACGTCCTGCGGACCGCGAGAAGCGCCTCGCGGGTGATCGCATCGGCCTTGTCCTCATGATCCGCGATAGCTTGGTAGGCGACCGGGACATCCTGGGTCCGGTCGAGCAGGGCGCGCAGGGCCGCCGCCCCGTCGACCAGCGTGGCGGCATGGCGCTCGAACAGGTCGAAGAACCGGTCTTCCTTCGGCATCAACGCCCGGAACCAAGCCAGCATGTGAAGTCCAGGTCCCGAGGGCGGAGGGTCTGACGGCCGCAATCGCTCGGGCCGCCACACTGCGACAACCGGGATGCAGGCGCTGTGCTCCCACAACGTAAGGGCGGATCCGAAGTCGGCTAGGGTCTCCGCGTGGCGACGTTTGGATCGGCGCTCACCCGAGGCCACCCCCGCGCATCCGTTCGACCAGGAAATCCACCAGCACCCGCACCCGGGCCGGCATGGCGGGACCGCCGACGAAAACTGCGTGGATCGCCTCGCGGTCCTGCGGGTTGAACGGCTCCAGGAGCGGCACCAGCCGGCCGGAGGCCAGTTCGTCCACGATGTGGAAGTTGCCGACGCGCGTGACGCCGCCCCCCCGCAGGGCGAGCTGCACCAGGGTCTCACCATTGTTGGCCGCGATGGAGCCGGTGACCGGCAGGATGGAATCACGGCCGTCCTCGCGGAACGGCCAGCCCGGCTCGGCGCGGCGGAACGTGAAATCCAGGCAGTTGTGCCGGGCCAGATCGGTGGGCCGGCGCGGCGTGCCCGCTCGAGCGAGGTAGGCCGGCGCCGCCACCACGGTCCGGCCGGTCTCGCCGAGGCGGCGGGCGGTGAGCGGGCTATCGGCGAGGGGGCCGAACCGGATCGCCACGTCGGCCCGGCCACCCAGAATGTCGGCGAGTTCGTCGCTTAGGTCGATCTCGACCGTGATGCCGGGATGGCGTTCGACGAAGTCGGCGAGCAGCGGCACGATCACCAGCCGGCCATGCGCGGTGGCAGCACTGACCCGGACCCGCCCGCGCGGGCAACCGCGGTTGGCGAGCGCGGCTTCGGTCTCGTCGAGATCCGCCAGGATGCGGCGCGCCGCCCGCCCGTAGGTCTCGCCCTCGGCGGTGAGCCGCAGAGTCCGGGTGGTGCGAACCAGGAGCTGCACCCCGAGCCGCGCCTCGATCCGGGCGACGATCCGGCTGACCGCCGAGGGCGTCAGACCGAGCCGGCGCGCGGCGCCCGAGAGGCTGCCGGCCTCCGCCACCGCCACGAACACCGCCATCTCGCCGGCGCGGTCGATCCTGTCGTGCTGCATTCGTGACGTCCAAGCACAGATCCTGATCCGTCCAGCAGGCTACTGTCCGTCGCATGAATCGGCCACCTGCGTTTCCGGAACAACCGGAGACGATCCCTATGGCGCTCAACCCACCCTTGCTGGCCCTGGCGGTCGGTGCCTTTGGTATCGGCGTGACCGAATTCACCCCGATGGGCATGCTCCCCCTCATCGCGGGCGACCTGAACGTTTCGATCCCCGCAGCAGGCCTCGTGGTCAGCGCCTACGCGCTCGGTGTGCTGCTGGGCGCGCCGCTGATGACGCTCGCCACCGCCCGCATGGGCCGGCGGCGCCTGCTGGTCGGGCTGATGGCGATCTTCACCCTCGGCAACCTGATGGCGGCACTCGCCGACAGCTACGCCATGCTGGTCGTCGCCCGGCTCGTGACCTCCCTGAACCACGGCGCGTTCTTCGGGGTCGGCTCGGTGGTGGCCGCCGGAATCGTGCCGCCGGAGCGTCGCGCTGCCGCGGTGGCCGCCATGTTCTCCGGCCTCACCATCGCGCTGATCGGCGGCGTGCCGCTCGCTGCCTGGTTCGGTGAATTCTTCGGCTGGCGCACGGCCTTCTGGGGTATCGCGGCCGTCGGCCTCCTCGCCATGCTGGCGCTGCGTCTCGCCCTACCGGAGCTGAAGCCGGCGGCGAAGGACGACCTGCGGGCAGAGCTGCGCGTGCTCGGGCGCGGGCCGGTGCTCGCCGCGCTGGCATTGACCGTCGTCGGCGCCAGCGCGATGTTCACGGTGTACACCTACATCGTGCCGATCCTGCGGACCGAGACCGGCGCGGCGACCCCCTTCGTGACCGCGATGCTGGTCCTCTACGGAATCGGCCTCACCGTCGGCAATTGGCTTGGCGGCCGGCTCGCCGACCGCTCGGTCGATGGCACGATCATCGGCTCCCTCGCCGGACTCGCCGTCGTCCTGGCGCTGTTCGCGGCGGGCATGCACGGAGCGATGCCCGCGGCGATCCTGATCTTCCTCTGGGGCGTGGGCAGCTTCGCCCTGGTGCCGCCGCTCCAGACACGAGTGATGGAGAAGGCCGCCGAGGCGCCCAACCTCGCCTCCGCGATGAATATCGGTGCCTTCAACCTGGGCAACGCCATCGGGGCGGCGGCGGGCGGTGGCGTGATCGATGCCGGACTCGGGTTCCCGGCGGTGTCGCTCGCCGGAGCCGCCATGGCGGCGGCGGGCCTCGCCCTGCTTCTATGGCTGCGCCGCGGAACCCGGGAACGGATCGCCGCAGCCTGTTGATCAGGCCACGATTCCCCGGAGAAGCCGCTCAGTGTTGCACCCCGGTCCTTGCGGTAAGGAAGGCGCAAGCTTAACGAGCCTATTGGGTTGGGGAGTGGCACGCGACGGTTGCCGAAAAGGCCCGCGGGTGCGCGTAGGACGATTGAGGTTCCCCATGACGGTGCGTCTCGCGACGACCGCGCGGATGCTGGCGGCCGCTTCCCTGCTGGTCCTCTCCCTTGCCGCCTGCCAGGACGGATCTGGTATCAACGGTCCGAGCGCGCGCAGCCTCGCGCCGATCGCTCCGCAGACGGTCGCACTGATGCAGTCCAAGGGGATGCAGCAATCCGACCCGATCCTGATCCGCGCCTTCAAGAAGGAGGCGGAGATGGAGGTCTGGAAGAAGGGCGCCGACGGCCGCTACGCCCTCCTGAAGACCTACCCGATCTGCCGCTGGTCCGGACAGCTCGGCCCCAAGACACGGGAGGGCGACCGGCAGGCCCCGGAGGGGTTCTACACGATCACCCCGGGCCTGATGAACCCGAACTCTTCGTATTATCTCTCGTTCGATACCGGCTTCCCGAACGCCGTCGACCGGGCCAACGGGCGCACCGGGCGCTACCTGATGGTTCACGGCACCTGCTCGTCGGCGGGCTGTTTCGCCATGACCGACGCGACCATCGCGGAGATCTACGCCATCGCCCGCGAGGCGTTCATCGGCGGCCAGCGCAGCTTCCAGTTCCAATCCTACCCGTTCCGGATGACGGCCGAGAATATGGCCAAGTTCCGCAACGACCCGAACATCGGCTTCTGGCAGAACCTCAAGGAGGGCTCGGATTATTTCGAGGCCCTGCGCGAGGAACCGAAGATTGGGCAGTGCGGCACCAAATACGTGTTCGGCGGCGCCGATGCGGCCGCCGGTGCGTGCAAGCCGCGGGTCGAGCCGGAGGTGGCGGAGAAGCGGGAGCGCGACGCGCGCGCGGTCGCCGAACTGGTCGCGAAGGGCACCCCGGCGGTGCGGGTGGTCTACCAGGACGGCGGCCAGAACCCGGTCTTCCGCCCACCGGCCAACACGAGCGCCTTCGCGAGCCTTGGCGGCACCGAGACGGTGCTGCCCTACGACGCCAAGGAGTACGGCCGGCACAATCTCGGCGACGTCAGCCGGCCGGAGACCCTGGCGGCGGGCCCGCAGGAGATCGAGATCAGCCCGAAGGGCCAGCCGGTGATGCTGGCCGGCGCCGAGCCGGCGCCCCCCGTCAAGGCCGCCAAGGCAGGCCGGGGCCCGGGCAGGGAGCCGGCGCAAAAGCCCGTCGCCACAACCCTCATGGCGAACCACGCCGAGCCCGACGCCAAGGTCGAGACGACCGCGGCCCTCCCCGAGAAGCCCGCCCGCATCGCCGTGGCGGACGCGGATGGCGACCCGAGCAGCTATCAGAAGATGTTCGGAAAGCTGTTCGCCAAGGACGACCCGGCCCCCGCCCCCCCGCCGACCCCGGCAGTCGACGCCACTTCGGTGCCCGAGCCGGTCAAGCTCGCGCACGCCACCGAGAAGGTCGCGCCGAAGGCGGCCGCCAAGGCGCATGCGGTCAAGACCGCCAAAGTCGAGCCAAAGGCCGACACAAAGCCCGCACTCCGAAAGGGCGAGGCCGAGAAGACCAAGCCCTGACCCAGGTCCCGGCCCACCGCCGGCATTTCGCGAGGCGGTTCTCCGCGGCGCGTCCCCGGAGAACCGCCTCGATATCGGCGACCGGGCGCGCCGTCATCGCCGCATAGCGGATGACGGCGCCCCCGATCCTCGATTCCTGGTCCGCCAGGGTACTGGGTCCGGCACCGCACAGCCGCAGGTTCATGCGCCGACGGACAACGCTTTCGCCGGATCTGCGCGTCGGCAACGGCAGCCCCAGCCCCGCCGCAAAGCCTGTGCGCCTTGCTCGGTGAGCGGATCCAGAGCGCCGTGGATCGTCACCATCGAGCTCGGTCGCGCAGCCTTCAAGGCCGCGACAGCCCTGCGGTTATCGGGGATCAGGATGGGCTGCGCCTGAGCCCTCAGCATCGCCAAGCGAGGGACGGCGCAGGAGACGCCTGCAAACCGAACCGAAGTGTCGCTGCGGATCGGCGCAAAGCGTTGCGGGCCGCCCGCCGGATCCGTGGCGCGCCTCAGAGCAACGCGCGATCGCGATTCATCAGCCAAAGGGCATGGACGGTGCCCGGCAGCCAGCCGAGGATCCAGAGCAGGATATTCAGCAGGAACTGCAGCCCGAAGCCGGTGGTGACGAGAACCGCGATCGGTGGGAAAAAGATCGCGAGAAGGATGCGGACAAGGCTAGACACGGGCGCTCCGGGGCTGGGGTCCTGAGGCAGTCACGCTCAAACGAAGGGCAGCCCTCTCCGTTCCCGAGGTGCCCAGGGCGGCGTACCGCCCGCTCATAGGCCCTCGCCGCCGGCCCCATCCTTCGCGCGCGCCGCCATCGCCTCGAGCATCCGGAGTGCGTGACGGCGTCTCTCGAAGCCCGGAAGGGCGCAATAGGCTCGGACCACGCGGAACAGCATCGCGGCGCTGTCATAGACGCCGCGGCGCGGTGAATCGGAACCCCAATCCGGCCTATGGCGGGGTCCAAGGAAAGCATCGATGTCCGTTCCGTTCGCCGCCGCAATTCTCTGCAACAAACTTAAGGTCAATTGATTCCTCGGCACATCAATTCTCCGTCAAAAAAGCCGGGATCTCCTTATTGGTATCTCCACCCTATTCCCATGATCATCAAAAATAATTTCTGACGGTACAGATTTCTGCCTTTTGATTCCTTGATCAGAATCATGCCTTCAGTAAGAGCATTCGTCAAATCTCATGCGCCATTCCTGACGGGATACGTCATTCAAAATTCTTGGACAATGCACCAAACATAGCATAAATTCATAGGTCAATATTCGGATCCTACGCGGATGTACTGGGATGTTTGCCGCGATCGCGAGAGCAAATGGTTCCAGATCAATTCTAATCTCAGGTTGGCCACGCGCGTGGACGCAGCGCCATCGGGCCAGGGGCGTCATCCACGTCGGCCCCGTCCCGAGACACCTGAAGGGCGTCGTCGATCCCTTCCTCTGGCGCGTGCTGGCAGGTCAGGCCCGGGGCCGCGCGTGATGGACAGGGCGCGCGCATGCGGGCTGTAGCAGGGCTTCCGCGCCCCCATCCAGCAGCACGACGGCAACGCGGCCTGCATCGGCTTTAACGGCGCCCGTCTCGGCCTTTCGATCGGTGAGCAAGCCGTCCTGCCTCTGACCGCCACCGATGCCCGCCCATGGCGAAGGCGATCCCGCATCACCGAGCGCAGGTGCGAGGCTCGAAATCAATGGCCGGTTGCCGGAGGGACAGCTTGGGACAGACCCGTCCTGGTATCGAACGCGACGCTCTTACTCCATCGACGGGTTGGCTGCCCCTCGGTCGCCGGACGGATGGCGACATGGTCGCGGCCTCCGCGCGCCCTCGGCCGACGCCGCGGCCCCATCGCCTCTCTCCTCGAAATCGATCCGGGAGCGGAGCGCGGCCAAAAAGTCTTCGAACGCCGGCCTAAACGCGATCGCCCGCCTTCGAAGAGCCGATCAACGATCTATTGAACCACCGCGGCGCCGGGTGGACGACGCTGGCCGGGGCGCGGGGCCTGACCCGCGCCGCCCTCCGCCTCAAGGCTTCTGCGTCGGCGGCGTGATGGCCGTGGGCACGTTCACCGCCTGCTTCTCCGGGTTCTTCACCTGGCTGTAGGCGACGTTGGCAAAGGTGCCGATCACCGCCGGCCAACTCGGGCTGGCATATTGCGGATCGTCACGCCCGACCTTGCAGAACGCGGTCGTCAGGGCGTTGACCACGTCGTCGTCGTTGGCCCCCGTCGCGGCGCCCTTGATCTGTGGGACCAGCCGGACCAGCGTCGGCACGAAGTCCTGCTGCTTCAGGCCCTTGAGGGTATTCTGCACGCCGATCTGATCGAAGGCGGCCTTCAGCTTGTCCTGCTCGATCTCGGCACAGGGCGCGGTGCCGGCCAGCATGGTCCGGGTCGCGGCCCGGGCTTCGGAGGCTTTGTTGCCGGTCACCGGCGGCGCCTTGTTGCCCCAGGAATTGCGGATGTAATCGGTGACGTTCTTCACCTCGACATCGGTCATCTGCTGGCCGATCGCCACCATCGGGGCGAGGCCGCTCTGAGCGGCGAGGCCGCCATAGATCACCCGCAGCACCGTCTCGGGCCCATCCGACATGACCGAGGTGTTCCCCGCCAGGTTGGGCACCGCCCCCTCGATGCCCTTGCCGTCGGGCTGGTGGCAGGAGGAGCAATAGGTCAGGTAGGTGGAGGCCCCGGGCGCATTGGCCGTGTCGAAGACCGCAAGGTCCTTCGGCTTGTAGGTCTGCTTGGCGGGAACCGTACGCAGATAGGCGACCATCGCCTTCAGATCCTCCTCCTTCACCTTGGAGAGGGATTCCATGATGGTCTGGCGCATCGGCCCGGCGGCGACACCCGGTCGGTCGCCCGGGGCGGTGCCGGTCTTGAGGTAGGTCACCACCTGCTCGTCGGTCCAGGCGCCGATACCCTGGTGGCCGTCGGGCGTGATGTTGGGCGCGTACCAGCCGTCGATCACGCCGCCGCCGAACCGGCCCGCGAAGCTCGAATTGCCCACGAGCTTGTTCTCGTTGTGGCACATGGCGCAGTGGCCCAGCCCTTCGACGAGATAGGCGCCGCGGTTGACCTCGGCGCTGGCATTCGGATCGGGCTTGAAGCGCTCCTCGGTGAAGAACGCCGTCCGCCAGGTCACCAGCGCCGTACGGACGCTGAACGGAAACGGGATCTGGCTCTCCTGACGCTTCTCGTTCACCGCCGGGACCGATTGCAGGTAGGCCCAGATCGCCTTGGTGTCATCGTCGGTGACCTTGGTGAACCAGCCGAACGGGAAGGCGGGATAGAGGTAGCCGACGTTCTTGCTGTAGCCGTGCCGGAAGGCCTTCTCGAAATCGTCGTAGTTCCAATTGCCCAACCCGGTTTCCTTATCGGGGGTCAGGTTGGGGGTCATGATCACGCCGAAAGGCATGGCCAGCGCGTAATTGCCGGCGAGGTACTTGCCGCCCGGCGCCGTGTGGCAGGCCGCGCAATCACCCATGGTGACGAGGTACTTGCCGCGCTCGATCGCGTCGGACAACCCATCCTGCGCCAGGGCAGGACCCGCCAGAACCATGGCCGTCAGCAGCGAGGCGGAGGCCCATCCCGAGGGGAGGGCATTCGTGCGCTTCATGGCATCCTCTCCCAGGTGGACTTTAGAGTTGTTTCAAGCGGCTGACGCGCGTGAACGCGGCCGTTTGCGGCGTTGTTCCGGCCCAGGTCCGGCTGCGGCGTTGTGCCGTGGCCGCCCGAAATCGGAGGTTGAGATCGGCCAGATGGGCGACAAGCCCGGCGAGCATCCACCCGGCGACCGCGATCCAACCGGCCCCGACGAGGGCCGCCCGCAGGGCCAGCATCAGCGCGGCCCCGGAGGCGAGATTGGCCAGCAGGGACGGCAGCGGCAGCCCCTTGCGGCGGCCGATCCAGGCCAGGACGAGCGCTTCGCCGGCGACGAGCAGCAAAATCGCGTCGATGATCCGGCCGGAGGCGAACCAGGACGCGATCGAGCCCTCCATCACGCCGGCTCCCCGAAGGGCGCGTTGAGGCGCACGATCCGCAGGTTCAGGCAGGCGGCGACGCTGACCCAGGCCAGATAGGGCAGGTTCAGGAGCCCGGCCGTCACGGAGACGCGGCCCGCGACCAGGACCAGCACGGCGATCGACAGCCACAGGGCGGCAACCTCGGCGAGCGCCCAATCGGGACGGCGGAACCGGAAGAACAGCACGCTCCAGGCGATGTTGAGCAGCCCGTTCACCGCGTAGGCGGCCAGCAGCACGCCCCGGGCGGCGGGATCGGGATCGGCGTTCCAGACCATCACGGCGGCGATGGTGGTGAGCAGAAAGATGACGGTCCAGACCGGCCCGAAGGCCCAGTCCGGCGGCTTCCAGGCCGGGACGCGCAGGCGCCGGTACCACGCATCCGTCCGGGTCGCGAGACCGCCGGCCAAGGCCACCAGCAGGGCCGCAACGGCCGCAACGGCGGGCGCCCCCCAACCGGAACCGAGGAGCGTCATGGCGAGACCCAGCGGAACAGGTGGGCGAGGTCCTTGAAGAAGATCCGGGCGTGGGCGGCGGGCTTCGCCCGGACCAGCTCCTTGTTCATGTAGCTGTCCCAGGTGAGCTGCTGCACGTCCTTGTCGCGGCAGATCGAGACGAAGCGCTCGCGCAACCCGTCGCTGCGGTACCAGACCCACTGCATCATCCCGAGGATCCAGAACACGCGCCCGTGGAGCTTCATGAAGGCTTTGCGGGCCTGGGCGAGGGCTCTGGCGTCGCCGGTCTTCAGGAAGGCGGCGGCCGCCTCGGCGGAGAGGCGTCCGCCCAGCATCGCGTAGTAGATGCCCTCGCCGGAGGCCGGGGCGACGACGCCGGCGGCATCGCCCGCCAGCAGCACGTCGCGGCCGTTGTCCCAGCGCTTCAGGGGCTTGAGGGGCAGCGGGGCGCCCTCGCGCCGCACGGTCTCGGCCTGATCGAGGCCGGTCGCCACGCGCAGGGCCCGGATCGAGGAGCGCAGCGAGAAGCCCTTCTTCGCGCTGCCGGTGCCGATGCTCAGCGTGTCGCCGTGCGGGAAGATCCAGCTGTAGAAATCCGGCGAGTGGCGGCCCTGGTAGTAGACATCACAGCGGCTCGCCTCGACCGATTCGGCCCCGGGGGCGCCGGCCTGCGGCACCCGCAGGATCTCGTGATAGGCGAAGACCTGCCGCATCTTGGCGTGGCCCGGCACCTCGGCCCGGCCGACCGGTGAGCAGGCGCCATCGGCCCCGATGACGAGGCGCGCCCGGACGGCGTGGCGGGCGAGGGCCTCGCCCGCGCCGGTGCTGAAGTGGACGCGGGGCAGGCCGTCATCCGGACGGGACATCGTCTCGAAACTGCCCTCGCGCAGCTCGGCGCCGGCCTGTTCCGCGCGGGTGCGCAGCCAGGGGTCGAACTGCTCGCGGTCGACCATGCCGACGAAGCCCTCGCCCACCGGCATGTCGACCGCCTTGCCGCTCGGCGCCACCATCCGGGCGGAGCGGATCTTTGCGACCAGAAGGGCATCGGGGATGGCGAAATCGCGGATCAGCCGGGGCGGGATCGCGCCGCCGCAGGGCTTGATCCGGCCGGGCTTGTCGAGGAGCAGCACCGTATGGCCTGCCCGGGCGAGATCGGTCGCCGCCGTGGCGCCGGCGGGGCCGCCGCCGACCACGACGACGTCGTAGGTCCGCTCGCCGCCGCGTCCATCATCCACCCGAGCCGTTTCCAACCGAGCCGTTTCCAACCGAGCCATGGCCTCACCTCGCGCTGAAGGCAGGATCGAGCGATACCGGGCCCGGTGCCGGAGACGATTCGAGCCGCGCCGCCAGGGCGACCGCGACCAGGAACAGCACGCCTTCCGCGGCGAACACCGCCGCGTAGGCCTGGACCGGCTCGGCCGTCACGAGCCGCATCGCGTCCACCGCGACCGCCCCGAGGAAGCCGCCGGCCCCGAAAGCGATGCCCTGTGCGGCGCCCCAGACGCCCATGCGGGTGCCGCGCTCGCGCGCGTCGCCGCGTCCGGCGAGCGCCATCATCGAGCCGATCGCCGCGACCGCGTAGGCGCCGTTGGCCACCCCGAGGGCGAAGACCGTCGCCCGCAGGGGGAAGTTCGAGCCGGCGGCCGCGCCGCTCGCCAGGGTGAAGAGCGCCGCCGCCGAGCCGGCGCAGCCGATCCCGATCCAGAGCCGCAGGGAGGCGAGGGGGGTGCCGCGGGCCGCGAGCGTCACCGCCGCCACCAGCAGCATGCCGGCCAGCACACCGCCGTGCTGGAGCCCGGCGAGCTTCGTGGTCGCGCCCGGACTCATCGCGAAGACGAGGCCCGCATAGGGCTCCAGGATCAGCTCCTGGGCGCTGTAGGCCAGCATCGAGACGAAGACGAAGATCGTGAAGGTCCGGGCCACCGGATCGGCCAGGACATGGTGCAGCACGGTGAAGAACGGCCGCCGCGCCTCGGCGGCCTCGGGCGCGCGGGCCGGCAGGCGGCGCTCCACACCGGCGACCGCGAGGGCGGCGACGCAGAAGGCGGTCAGCGAGACCGTGCCGGACACCGCGACGAGCCGCATCCCGGAGAATGGATCGAGGAAATGGCCGGCGAGCGGGGCCGTCACCGCGAAGCCGACGATCATCATCACCCAGACGACCGTGGCGGCCGCCCCCCGCCGGGCCGGGGCGACGCCGCCGGCCAGCAGCACGAGGAGCGAGGTCCCGGCGGCGCCGACGCCCATCCCGACGCAGAGGAAGGAGAGGGCGGCGAGCGCCAGCCCCAGCGCAAGGTGCGTGGCGGCGAGCGCCGTACCACAGGCCGCCCCGAAGCCGCCGAGGCACAGGGCCGCCATGCCGCCGAGGATCCAGGCGGTGCGCCGGCCGCTTCGGTCGGAGCCGTAGCCCCAGCGCGGGCGCAGCACCTGAACGGCGTAGTGCAGGGCGACCAGCAGGCCGGGCACGAAGGCGGGCAGCGCCAGCTCCACCACCATCACCCGGTTGAGGGTGGCGGTCATCAACACCACGACGCTGCCGAGCGCGGTCTGGACGAGGCCGAGGCGGACGATCTGGGGCCAGCCGAGGCCATCGACCTCCACGGATCTCCCTCCCCCCTCTGCGGGGGAGGGTGGCCCCTGCGTCAGCAGGGGTCGGGAGAGGGGAGCGCGGTTTGCGGAGAGCGCGCGACGGGTGTCATAACCTGAACCGTCGCGCTGCCCCTCTCCCCCCCTGCTCCGCAGGGTACCCTCCCCCGCAGAGGGGGGAGGGAGGGTGCCTGTCAGACCCGGTCTGATCTCAGCCCCCATCACGCCCCTCCCACCAGCGGCCGCAGCGCAAAGGCGGCGACCAGCATGCCGAGGACGTAGAGGGTGGTGCCGGTGCCGTTGTACCAGATCGCCCGCTCCCGGGGATTTTCGAGGAACCGGACCATCAGGACGAGCTGGCCGGCGAGCAGCGCCGCCACGATGGCGGCATGTCCGTAGCGCCCCCAGCCGACGAGCAGCGCGATCACCGCGACCTGCGGCAGGGCCATGACCTGGCAGGCGAAGCGCGCCGCGCGCTCGGTGCCCATCTGCACCGGCAGCGACAGCAGCCCCATGCGCCGGTCGCCCTCGACCGACTTGAAATCGTTGAGGGTCATGATCCCGTGGGCGCCGGCCGCGTAGAGCAGCGCCACAAGCAGAACCCGCCGGTCGGGCAGGGCGGCGGCCATCACGGCGGCGCCGGTGAACCAGGGCAGCCCCTCGTAGCAGAGCGCCACCGCGGCGTTGCCCCACCAGCCGTTCCGCTTCAGCCGCACCGGGGGCGCCGAATAGATCCAGGCGAGCGCCAGCCCGAACAGGGCGGCCCCGAGGATCCAGGGTCCGAGGGCTGCAGCCACCACCAGGGACAGCCCGGTCCAACCGAGCGCGAGGTAGAGCCCCCAGCGGCCGGGGATCCGCCCGGAGGGAATCGGCCGGTTCGGCTCGTTGATCGCATCGACGTGCCGGTCGAACCAATCGTTGGCGGCCTGGCTGGTGGCGCAGACCAGTGGCCCGGCCAGCAGGACCCCGGCGGCGATCACCGGCCATTGCCCGCTGGCCGGCTGGCCCGAGGAGATTACCCCGCAGGCGAACGCCCACATCGGCGCGAACCACGTCAGCGGCTTCAGCAGCTCGATGACTGCGCTCGGGGCGGGCGTAGCGGTCATGGTGGAAGGCTACCGGGACCCGCCAGAGTGTCAAGCTGGATTTACAGCGTGCGGCGGAGTGCGCGCGACCCTTGTCGGCCGAATACATCCCCTGGATGAAAATACAATATCCAATACCGGACCAGCGCGGGTATCCTAAGCCGTCTCCGGGCTCGGCCGCGTACAGCTAGGCCCGAGGTCTCAGCCTCGGAACGCGGCCCCGCGCGCGCCGAAGCGTGCGCCCGGCCCATCCGATGTGTGACCCGATTTAGTTGCCGGTGGATTTGCCGGTGAACTTGCCCGGTATTCTGCCGTGTCGTCGGGGATACGGGCCGGCTCCGGTCACTCCGCCTCGATCGGCCCATCCAGATCGCCGACGCCGTAGCGGCGCATCTTGGCGTAGAGGCCTTGCCGGCTGAGACCCAGCATCTCGGCGGCCGAGGCCCGGTTGTCCCGGGTGATCCGCAGGGCCGCCTCGATACACAATTTCTCGATCAGGTCGGTCGTCTCGCGGACCAGCGTCTTCATCGAGACCCGACCGACCAGCTCAGCCATCTGCTCCACCGAGCGCGGCACTTCCCGCCCACCGCCGAATCGGCCCTCGGGGATCCGGCGCGGGGCCGGACGGATCGCGAAACCCAGGCAGGGGCGGGCGCCCGCCACCGAGACCGCCGCGACCTCCACGTCCTCCACGCCGCCATAGGCGCCCCGGATGACGGTCGCGAAGCGCCGCACCGCGCCGTGATCACTGAGCGTCGCGAACAGGGCCTGCGCCTCGGTCTCGTCGCGACCGAGCCAATGATCCACAGTCCGTCCGCGGACCTGCCCCTCGGTGGCGAGCTGGGCCAGTTCCAGGAAAGCAGCGTTCGCGGTCAGGACCCGCCGGCTCGAATCGGTGACCACGAACCCCTCGGGCATCGCCTCGATCACCGCCTGGGTCGGCACATCCTGGCCGGGTCCGGCCTCGGCGGGCGCCGTATCGACCACGAGCCGCATCAGCGCGCTGGCGCCCCCCTCGCCCCGGAACAGCGAGACCGCGACGGTGACCTCGCCGCGCCCGTGTGGCAGGGCGGCCCGGATCTCCCCGGCCTGTCCGGTCGCCCGCAGGGCGGCGAACTGCGCCTCCAGGGCCCGTGTGCTACCGGCGTCGAACAGCTCGACCACATCTTGGCCGGCGACCCGCTTGGCGGGGCGCCCGAGCAGCCGCGCAGCGGCCGGGTTCGCCTCGGCCACCCGCCGCGTCCCGGCATCGACCACCAGCACCGGCTCGCCGGAGATCTGGAACAGGAGGCGATAGCGGGTCTCGACCGCGCGCAGCCGCTCGTAATCCCGCTCCAGCGCCTGCTGGGTCTCCATCAGGCGGCGCTGGAGGCCGGCCACCGCCCGCATATCGCGCCCGAGCACGAGGATCGGGCCGCCCTCGGCCGGGCGGATCGAGGCGTAGCGGATCGGCAGGTCGATGCCGCTGGGGGAGGGGTGGTTGACCTGGCGCCAGCGGGTGATGCCCTGCGGTCGGGCGTCGCGCAGCAGGGCATCGACCTTCGGCCGGCTCTCGACCGTTACGGTGTCGACCCAGCGCCGGCCCAGCCAGCCGGGGATGTTCTCTGCCTCAAGATCGGTGCCGATCGAGGCGTCGCGGATCACGCCGTCAGCATCGATCACAAGCGAGAGATCGGCAGATGCCGCGACAATGCGCCCGACCGCCTCGCCATCGAGGTGGCCGGCCACCTGGTCCAGCACCGCGGGTTGTCCCGGGGGGATGGGGTGCGGCTGAAGCGACACGATCACCGTGATGTGATGGGGTGGATGACGACCCTTTCAACAGGCCAATGCCCGTCTGTCCAGCAAAGCTTCCGCGGCGGCAGGCGCTAAACACGCATCGAGCGCGCAGGCGTCGGCCCCGACAATGCCCGCCTCACCGCCGTGGCGCGTGAAGTAAGGCCCTCCGACCAGCACGCGGATCCCCGGATTTCGGGAGGCGCGCCGCACCTCGGCGACCGTCTCCGACAAGACCGGCAGAAGAACGTCGGCGGAGAGCGACAGGCCGACCACCTCGAACCAGTCGGTCGCCAGCAGGGCGAGGGGATCGAGGTCGGGCGCCGGCACCGCCGTGGTCACGTCCCAGCCGGCCTCCCGGAAGAAGCTCGCGACGATCGAGAGGCCGAAACGGTGCGTCTCGCCGGGACAGGGCAGGAGCAATACGCTCCGCCCGCCGATTGGCGCTGATTCGCTCTCCAGCTCAAGGCAGAGGTGCCGGCTGATCGCCTGCAGCCGCCCCAGGCCCTCGGTCACGGCCAGGAAATCGCAGGCATCCTCCTCCCACAGGGCGCCGAGATGCCGCGCCGCCGGGGCAAGCAGGTCGAGGAGCAGCCGCGCCAGGGGTAGTCCGCCGTCCCGCAACGTCGCGATCTCGACCTCAAGATCCATCGGTCCGGGGGCCAGGAGGAGGGCGCTGAAGGCGGCGATCTCCTGCGGCGTCACCGGCCGGTCAGCCGGCGCCCGGCGGCCGGCACCCGGACGGTGGGCCAGCATCAGGCGTGGCAGGATCTCGCCTTCGATCACGCGGGTGAGGGCGTCGGGCAACGGCCGCAGCGGGTCGGACCAAGTCAGGGACGCGTCGTGGAAGGTCGGGGGGACCTCGCTCACCGCGCCGCAGCCTGTCGCGGCCAATTCCAGACGCTTGCCGAAATGCCTCCAGTGTCCCATCGGCACCCTCCTGAAACGGCCCTGGCCTAAGGAACCAGCGGCTCCGCTCACGCCTTCGGGTGCGGGATTACTCGCCCGTCTATTCTTCGGCTTTGTCTGACTCGGGACTCAATATGCCAAGTCGAGGGCCGGTCAGCGGCCTGTCTGTGTCGCGCCTGACGATACGCTTCTTGACGATCTTGGCAATGATCTAAGACCAAGAAAAACATCACAGGTCAGTGTCAGGCTCGGAAAGCGTCAAGCGCACTTGACACTTCCGGGACCGGCGACCTAGCCTCTGCCAACGGCGTGGCCCCCGGCACCGCCGAGATCAGGGGAGCGGATGCATGGGTCCCGCGGACCGGCCGGCACGACCGCTCTACACGCAGGCCGAACGGCACCGGCGCGACACGTCGCGATGGACGCTGGTGCAGGGCGTGCTGGCCCCGCTGCAATTCGCGATCTTCCTCGTGAGCCTCGTCCTGGTGCTGCGCGCCCTGGCGACCGGTGCAGGCTTTGCCGCCGCCGAGGCCTCGGTCGTGGTGAAGACGCTGGCGCTCTACGCGATCATGATCACAGGCTCGATCTGGGAGAAGGCGGTGTTCGGCCGCTTCCTGTTCGCCCCGGCCTTCTTCTGGGAGGACGTGGTCAGCATGCTGGTGCTGGCCCTGCACACGGCCTACCTCGCAGCGCTGGCCACCGGCGCCCTCAGGAGCGAAGCGCTCCTCGTCCTCGCGCTCGCGGCCTACGCAACCTACGTGGTCAATGCCGGCCAGTTCGTGCTGAAGCTGCGGGCGGCCCGCCTTCAGGGATCCGGGCCGGCGAGAGCGCTCTCCGCCGAAGTGGACGCCGGTTCGGCGCAAGAGAGCGCGTCACAACAAAGGTTTGGATCCGTTTCCGATCGCAACACGATCGGAAACGGATCCAAACCGCGCCTCGCGGGGGCGCTGTCATGAACGCGCCGCTCCCGCGCTCGGCCGCCCCCTGCGGGGGCATCGACCTGCATCAGGAGCAGGGCCAGCGGGCCGTGTTCTGCGGGCTCACCGGCATCGTCTGGCTACATCGGAAGATCCAGGATGCGTTCTTCCTCGTGGTCGGCTCGCGCACCTGCGCGCACCTGATCCAGTCGGCCGCCGGCGTGATGATCTTCGCCGAACCGCGCTTCGCCACCGCGATCATCGACGAGCGCGACCTCGCCGGCCTCGCCGATGCCAACGAGGAACTCGACCGGGTGGTGACCCGGCTGATCGAACGCCGGCCGGACATCAAGCTCCTATTCCTGGTGGGCTCCTGCCCGTCCGAGGTGATCAAGCTCGACCTGTCCCGGGCGGCCCAGCGCCTGTCGAGCCGCCTGAACCCGGTGCGGGTGCTGAACTACTCGGGCTCCGGCATCGAGACGACGTTCACGCAGGGCGAGGATGCCTGCCTCGCGGCCCTGGTGCCCGACCTGCCCCGCGAAGCCGAGACGAGCACGCCGGCGCTCCTGATCGTCGGCGCGTTGGCCGACGTGGTCGAGGACCAGTTCCTGCGGATGTTTTCCGCGATGGGCATCGCGGATGTCCGGTTCCTGCCCGCCCGCCGGGCCGGCGGGATGCCGGCGGTCGGCCGCAACACCCGCTATCTGCTGGCCCAGCCCTTCCTGACCGAGACCGCCCGCGCCCTTGACGAGCGCGGCGCCCGCCGGCTCGCGGCTCCGTTCCCCCTCGGCGCCGAGGGCACCACCGGCTGGCTATTTGCGGCCGCTGAGGCGTTCGGCGTCTCGGCCTTGGCCTTCGAGGCCGCGATCGCCCCGGGCCGCGCCCGCGCCGAGACCGCCCTGGCGCCCCATCGCGAAAAACTCGGCGGCAAGCGGGTGTTCTTCTTCCCCGATTCGCAATTGGAGGTGCCGCTCGCCCGTTTCCTCGCTCGGGAACTCGGCGCGGAGCTCGTGGAAGTCGGGACGCCCTACCTCCATCGGGCTCATCTCGCCGCCGAGATCGAATGGCTCCCCGCGGGCACGCGGGTGACGGAGGGCCAGAGCCTCGACGACCAGATGGACCGCTGCCGGGCGGCCCGGCCGGACCTGACAATCTGCGGACTCGGGCTCGCCAACCCGCTGGAGGCGGAGGGGCTATCGACCAAGTGGTCGATCGAGCTGCTGTTCACGCCCGTGCAGGGCTACGAGCAGGCCGGCGACCTCGCCGAGCTGTTCGTGCGCCCGCTCCGGCGCCGCGCCCTGCTGGAGGTGTAGCACCATGCAGCTCACCCTCTGGACCTACGAGGGCCCCCCGCATATCGGCGCGATGCGCGTCGCCACGGCGATGTCCGGGCTGCACTACGTGCTGCACGCGCCGCAGGGCGACACCTACGCCGACCTGCTGTTCACGATGATCGAGCGGCGGGACGCACGCCCGCCCGTCACCTACACGACCTTCCGCGCCCAGGATCTCGGACGCGACACCGCCGAACTGTTCAAGCAGGCGGTCTCGGCCGCCCATGAACGGTTCCAGCCGCAGGCGATGATCGTCGGCGCCTCCTGCACCGCCGAGCTGATCCAGGACGACCCGGGCGGCCTCGCCAAGGCCCTCGACCTGCCGATCCCGGTGATCCCGCTGGAGTTGCCCGCCTACCAGAAGAAGGAGAACTGGGGCGCGGCGGAGACTTTTTATCGCCTCGTGCGGGCGCTCGCCGGGCCGCCGGCCCCGCGCCCCGCGCGGGAGCCGGGCTCTCGCCCGCTCTGCAACATCCTGGGGCCGACGGCCCTGGGCTTCCGCCACCGGGACGACCTGATCGAGATCCGCCGGCTGCTCGACACCCTCGGCATCGCGGTGAACATCGTGGCGCCGCTGGGGGCCACGCCCGCCGATCTCGGCCGACTGAAGGACGCCGACTTCAACGTCGTGCTGTATCCCGAGACCGCCCGGTCGGCCGCGGAGTATCTCAAGAAGAATTTCGGGCAGTCGTTCACGCAAACCATCCCGATCGGCGTCGGTGGTACGCGCCGCTTCGTCGAGGAGGTGGCGGCGCTCGCCGGGATCGATTCGGCACCTGTCCTCGACGGCCCCGGTTCGCGCCTGCCCTGGTACTCCCGCTCGGTCGACTCGACCTATCTCACGGCCAAGCGCGTCTTCGTGTTCGGGGACGCCACCCACGCGATCGGCGTCGCCCGGGTGGCGGCGAAGGAACTCGGCTTCACCGTCGTGGGCCTCGGGACCTACGGCCGCGAATTCGCCCGCGAGGTCCGCGCCGAGGCCGCCCTGCACGGCATCGAGGCGCTGATCACCGACGATTACCTCGATGTCGAGGCGGCGATCCGCGCGGCTGCACCGGAACTCGTCCTCGGCACCCAGATGGAGCGCCACGTCGCCAAGCGGCTCGGCATCCCCTGCGCGGTGATCTCGGCTCCGGTCCACGTCCAGGATTTCCCGGCCCGCTACGCCCCGCAGATGGGCTTCGAGGGCGCCAACGTCCTGTTCGACACCCTGGTCCATCCGCTGATGATGGGCCTCGAAGAGCACCTCCTCGGCATGTTCCGGGAGGATCCCGAATTCCACGACGGCGTCGGCCCCTCGCATCTCGGCGGCAAGTCCTTCGGGGCTCCGGCGGACGGGGCGTCCGAGGCCACGGAACGGGCGCCGGCCGACCACCCTCCGACACCGGCGCCCGTTCCGATTCTACTGGACCGCGCAGCGACTTGGTCGCCCGAGGCCGAGAGGGAATTGAAAAAAATCCCGTTCTTCGTGCGGGGCAAGGCGCGCACCAACACCGAGACCTTCGCCCGGGACCGGCACCTGCCGCTCATCACCGTCGAAACCCTCTACGATGCGAAGGCGCATTATGGCCGCTAGGGCGCTTCCCGCCGGCGCGGCCGGCTCGTCGAAGGCGGAGGCCGCGCGGCGCCGGCCGCCGATCCGCGTCGTCATCGTCACGCTCGACAATCACTTGGCGAGCGCGGTGGAACGCGCGCGCCTGCGCCTCCGGTCCGAGATGCCCGGGCTGGTTCTGGGCTTCCACGCGGCCGCCGAGTGGGAGAACGATCCCGCAACCCTGGAGGCCTGCCGGGCCGACATCGCGCAGGCCGACATCGTGCTCTCGGCCATGCTGTTCATGGACGAGCATGTCCGGGCGATCCTGCCGGCGCTGGCGGCCCGGCGGGACGGCTGCGACGCGATGGTCGGCTGCCTCTCGGCCGGCGAGGTGGTGAAGACCACGAAGCTCGGCCGCTTCGACATGAGCGGCACCAAGCGCAGCGCCCTCGACTTCCTCAAAAAACTGCGCGGCAAGCCCGGCCAGCAGGGCAATGCCGGCCGGCAGATGGCCCTGGTGCGCAAGCTGCCGAAGATCCTGCGCTTCATCCCGGGCTCGGCCCAGGACGTGCGCGCCTATTTTCTCACGCTGCAATACTGGCTCGCAGGGTCCGACGAGAACGTCGCCGCGCTGGTGCGCTTCCTTGTGCACCGCTACGCGGCCGGCGAGCGGACGGCTTGGCGCGAGGGTCCGGCGGCACCCGCGCCCCTCGACTACCCCGAGACCGGTCTCTACCACCCGCGCCTGCCGGGCCGGATCGGCGCCGACCCGTCGCGGCTGCCGCACCAAGCGGGCGCGAAGGGCCGCGTCGGGCTGCTGGTGATGCGCAGCTACGTGCTCGCCGGCAACACCGCCCATTACGACGGCGTCATCGCGGCCCTGGAGGCGCAGGGCCTCGACGTGGTGCCGGCCTTCGCCAGCGGCCTCGACAACCGCCCGGCGGTGGAGGCCTTCTTCATGAAGGACGGTCGCGCCTGCATCGACGCGCTCGTGTCGCTCACCGGCTTCTCGCTGGTCGGCGGCCCCGCCTACAACGACGCTGCCGCCGCCGAGGCGATGCTCGCCCGGCTCGACCTGCCCTACCTCGCCGCCCAGGCGCTGGAATTCCAGACGATCGAGCAGTGGGAGGCGGGCGACCGCGGCCTGTCGCCGGTCGAGGCGACCATGATGGTCGCGATTCCCGAACTCGACGGCGCCACCGCCCCGATGGTGTTCGGCGGCCGCTCCGCCAATTCCGGCGCCGACAACGCCCGGGATATGCGGGTGCATCCCGAGCGGGCCGCCCGCCTCGCCGAGCGGGTCGCGCGGTTGGTCTCGCTCCGCCGGACCGCGAGGCCTGAGCGGAAGCTCGCCGTGGTGCTGTTCAACTTCCCGCCCAACGCCGGCGCCACCGGCACGGCCGCGTTCCTGTCGGTCTACGCCTCGCTCCTCAACACGCTGAAGGGTCTGGCGGCCGACGGGTACACGGTCGAAGTACCGGAGAGCATCGACGCCCTGCGCGAAACAATCCTGGAGGGCAACGCCAAGCGCTACGGCACCCAGGCCAACGTCCACGCCCGCATCCCGGCCGAGGATCACCTGCGGCGCGAGACCTACCTCGCCGAGATCGAGGCCCAGTGGGGCCCGGCACCGGGCCGCCACCAGACCAACGGCGGCGAGATTTTTGTCCTCGGCGCCCAGTTCGGCAACGTCTTCGTCGGGGTCCAGCCCGCCTTCGGCTACGAGGGCGACCCGATGCGGCTGTTGTTCGAGCGCGGCTTCGCACCGACCCACGCGTTCTCGGCCTTCTACCGCTACCTGCGCGAGGATTTTTCCGCCGACGCCGTGCTGCATTTCGGCACCCACGGGGCGCTCGAATTCATGCCCGGCAAGCAGACCGGCCTGTCCGAGGCCTGCTGGCCGGAGCGGCTGATTGGGGCGCTGCCCAACGTCTACCTCTACGCGGCCAACAACCCGTCCGAGGGGACGCTCGCCAAGCGCCGCTCGGCCGCGACGCTCGTGAGCTACCTGACCCCGAGCCTCGCGGCGGCCGGGCTCTATCGCGGGCTGCTCGACTTGAAGAGTTCGATCGAGCGCTGGCGCGGCCTCGGCCCCGAGGCGGGGGGCGAGCGGGAGACGCTGGCGCGCCTGATCCAGGACCAGGGCGCAGCGGTCGATCTCGTGGCGGCCGATCCGGCCTGGACCGGCGATTACGGGGCGCATGTCTCCAGGCTCTGGATTGCCTTGCAGGAGCTGGAACAGACCCTGATCCCGCATGGGCTGCACGTGGTCGGTCAGGGGACGCCGGAGGAGGAGCGGGTCGATCTGCTGCTGGCACTCGCCGAATCCGCCCACGGCATGCGGCCCGAGCGGGCCGGGATCGAAGCCCTGGTGGCCGGGCAGGGGATCGAGGCGGCGCTCAAGGCCTCCGGCCTGCCCGCCGACGAGACCGCGCGCGCTGCCTTTACGAGCCTTGCCGAGACCGACCGCCTGCTCGCCCGCGACCACGAGGTTCCCGCCCTGCTGCGGGCGCTCGACGGCCGCTTCGTGCCGCCGGTGGCCGGCGGCGACCTCCTGCGCAACCCCGCGATCCTGCCGACCGGCCGCAACCTCCACGGCTTCGACCCCTACCGCCTGCCCTCGGCCTTCGCGGTTGCCGACGGCGCCCGGCAGGTCGCCCGGATCCTCGACCGCTTCGCCGCGGACGGAAAGCCCTGCCCGGAGAGCGTGGCCCTGGTCCTCTGGGGCACCGACAACCTCAAGAGCGAGGGCGGCCCGATCGCCCAGGCGCTGGCGCTGATCGGCGCCGCGCCCCGCTTCGACGGCTACGGACGCTTGAGCGGTGCGGAGCTGATCCCGCTGGACACCCTCGGCCGCCCGCGGATCGACGCGGTTGTGACCCTCTCCGGCATCTTTCGGGATCTGCTGCCGCTCCAGACCAAGCTCCTGGCGGAAGCTTCCTTCCTGGCCGCCACCGCCGACGAACCCCTGGAGCAGAACTACGTCCGGAAGCACGCCCTGGCGATCCAGGCCGAGCAGGGCTGCGACCTCGAAACCGCGGCGCTCCGGGTCTTCTCCAACGCCGAGGGCGCCTACGGCGCCAACGTCAACCACCTCGTCGACTCGGGCAACTGGGACGACGACGCGGAACTCTGCGAGACCTTCTCCCGCCGCAAGAGCTTCGCCTACGGCCGCACCGGCCGGCCGGCGCCGCAGCGGGCGCTGATGCAGGCGGTGCTGGCCTCCGTCGACATGGCCTACCAGAACCTCGACTCGGTCGAGGTCGGCGTCACCTCGGTCGATCACTACTTCGACGGGCTCGGCGGCATGGGCCGGGCGGTCGCCCGGGCCAAAGGCGAGTCGGTTCCGATCTACATCAGCGACCAGACCCGCGGGGAGGGGCACGTCCGCTCCCTGGAGGAGCAGGTTGCGCTGGAGACGCGCACCCGGATGCTCAACCCGAAATGGTATGAGGGCCTGCTCGGCCACGGCTACGAGGGCGTGCGCCAGATCGAGACCCACCTGACCAACACGGTCGGCTGGTCGGCCACCGCCAACGCGGTCCAGCCCTGGATCTACGAGCGGATCACCGAGACCTACGTCCTCGACCCCGCCATGCGCGAGCGCATGGCGTCCCTGAACCCCACCGCCTCCGCCAAGGTCGCCCAACGGCTGATCGAAGCGCACCGCCGCGGCTTCTGGACTCCCGACGCAGCGATGCGCGACGCCCTCGATCGGGCCGAGGAGGAACTGGAAGACCGCCTGGAAGGCGTCACCGCAGGAGTGGCCGCATGAACATCGCAATCCGCAATCCGGTCGTCGCCCGGAAGGAGGAGGGCAGTCTTCAGGTCGCCCTCGATCCCGATCTCAGAATCGAGACCGCCAAGGTCTTCGCGGTCTACGGCAAGGGCGGGATCGGCAAGTCCACCACTTCGTCGAACCTGTCGGTGGCCTTCTCGAAGCTCGGCAAGCGGGTGCTGCAGATCGGCTGCGACCCGAAGCACGACTCGACCTTCACGCTGACCAAACGCCTCGCCCCCACGGTGATCGACGCCCTGGAGGCGGTGAACTTCCACTCGGAGGAGCTGCGCGTCGAGGATTTCGTGGTTGAGGGCTACAACGGCGTGATGTGCGTCGAGGCCGGCGGCCCGCCCGCCGGTACCGGCTGCGGCGGCTACGTGGTCGGCCAGACGGTGAAGCTCCTCAAGGAGCATCACCTTCTGGAGGACACCGACGTCGTCGTCTTCGACGTGTTGGGCGACGTGGTCTGCGGCGGCTTCGCCTCGCCGCTCCAGCATGCCGACCGGGCGCTGATCGTCACCGCCAACGACTTCGACTCGATCTTCGCCATGAACCGGATCGTCGCGGCGATCCACGCCAAGTCGAAGAATTACGGCGTGCGCCTCGGCGGCGTCATCGCCAACCGCTCGGCCAAGACCGACGAGATCGACCGGTTCAACGATGCGGTCGGCCTGAAGCGGCTCGCCCATTTCCCGGATCTCGACGTGGTCCGCCGCTCGCGGCTCAAGAAGTCGACCCTGTTCGAGATGGAGTCCTCGCCGGAACTCGACGCCGTGACCGCCGAGTACATGCGGCTCGCCGAGACCCTCTGGGCCGGGGGCGACGCTTGCGAGGCGATCCCCATGAAGGACCGCGACCTGTTCGAGTTTCTGGGATTCGATTGATGGCCAGCGCCAGCTACGACGCCCGCCGGGGCGAGCTCACCACCTATTTCGACCGCACCGCGGTCGAGGCGTGGTCGCGCCTGACCTCGGACGCCCCGGTCAGCCGGATCCGCGCCACCGTGCGGGCCGGGCGCGACGCCATGCGGGCGACGCTGCTCTCCTGGTTGCCGGCCGACATGACGGGCCTGCGCCTGCTCGACGCCGGCTGCGGCACCGGGGCGCTCAGCGTCCAGGCGGCGCGGCGCGGCGCTGAGGTGGTGGCGATCGACGTCTCGCCGACGCTGATCGGGCTGGCGCAGGAGCGGCTGCCGGCGATCCCCGGGGCCGGACGCATCGAGTTCCGGGTGGGCGACATGCTCGATCCCGGGCTCGGCCAGTTCGACCACGTGGTGGCGATGGATTCGCTGATCCATTACCGCGCCGCCGACATCGCCCGGGCGCTGGCGGTTCTAGGTGCGCGCACGGACGGCTCGGTGCTGTTCACCGTGGCCCCGCGCACGGCGTTGCTGACGCTGATGCACGCGGCTGGAAAGTTCTTTCCGCGCGGCGATCGCTCGCCGGCGATCGTGCCGGTGACCGAGGGCGGGCTGCGGCGGCGCATTTCGTCCGAACGCGCCCTCGACGGCTTCGCCTGGGCGCAGAGCCATCGGATTAACAGCGGGTTCTATCTCTCGAACGCGGTGGCGCTCACGCGAACCCTCCCTCCCCCCTCTGCGGGGGAGGGTACCCTGCGCAGCAGGGGGGGAGAGGGGAACACGGCTCCCGGAAGTGGCGAGAGCCTTCATGAAGGCCGCGCCGGTTCCTGCACCGGCGCTCCCCTCTCCCGACCCCTGCTGACGCAGGGGCCTCCCTCCCCCGCAGAGGGGGGAGGGAGCCCATCGGGGACGGGGGTGCGATCATGACCGCATCCAAAAAACTCACCACCGCCCTGATGCGCCTCGGCCCCGCGGTGCTTCCCTTCGCGGATGCCGCCACCGTCGAGCTGCCGCTGGGCCGTCTGCTCCGCCTCGCCCTGTTCCAGGTCACCGTCGGCATGGCGGCGGTGCTGCTCATCGGCACGCTCAACCGCGTGATGATCGTCGAACTCGGCGTCCCGGCCTGGATCGTCGCGATGATGCTGGCGCTGCCGCTGGTCTTCGCCCCCCTGCGGGCGCTGGTCGGCTTCCGGTCCGACACGCACCGCTCAGTGCTGGGCTGGCGGCGGGTGCCCTATATCTGGTTCGGCACGCTGCTCCAGTTCGGCGGGCTGGCGATCATGCCGTTCGCCCTGCTGATCCTGTCGGGCGACACGACGGGGCCGCTCTGGGTCGGCGACCTCGCGGCGGCGCTCGCCTTCCTGCTGGTCGGCGCAGGGCTTCACACGACCCAGACCGTGGGGCTGGCGCTCGCCACCGACCTCGCCCCCGCGCATGCCCGGCCGAAGGTGGTGGCTTTGCTCTGCGCGGCGCTCCTGTTCGGCATGATGGCGAGCGCCGTACTCTTCGGCCTGTTCCTCGCGCATTTCTCGCCGGTGCGGCTGATTCAGGTGATCCAGGGCGCCGCCTTGCTCACCATCATCCTCAACGGCTTCGCCCTGTGGAAGCAGGAGCCGCGCGATCCCAATCGGGGCCGCGACGTGCCGCAGCGCGACTTCCGCGCCTCCTGGCGGGCCTATGCCGGGCAGGGCACCGCCCGGCGCCGGCTCGTGGCGATTGGGCTCGGCACGGCCGGCTTCTCGATGCAGGACATCCTGCTCGAGCCCTATGGCGGCCAGATCCTTCACCTCTCCGTGGGAGCGACGACGGCGCTCACCGCGCTGCTCGCCGCCGGCGGCGCGCTCGGCCTGCTGATCGCGGCCCGCTGGCTCAACCGCGGCGGCGACCCGTTCCGTGTGTCGGCGGTCGGCGTCGGGATCGGCATCCTGGCCTTCTCGGCGGTGGTGTTCGCAGCACCTCTCGCCTCGGCCGATCTGTTCGCAGCAGGCGTCAGCCTGATCGGCCTCGGCGGCGGCCTGTTCGCCCACGGCACGCTCACCGCCTCGATGAACCGCGCCGGCCCCGAGGATACCGGCCTCGCCCTTGGCGCCTGGGGCGCGGTGCAGGCGACCGCGGCCGGCCTGTCGATCGCCGCGAGCGGCCTCGTGCGCGATGTCGGCGGCGCCATCGCCCAGTCGGGCGTGCTCGGCGAGGGCATGAACGAGCCCGCCATCGGCTACCTCATCGTCTACCACATCGAGATCGCCCTCCTGTTCGCGGCCCTCCTCGCCCTGGGGCCGCTGGTGCGAGAGGACGCGCGGGCAGAGACACAACTCCGGCTCGGCGGCGATCTTGCCGGCCGGACGGCCTGAGACACGGGGAGTTCCACCATGCCAACCGGCGCACTCACGGGTTACGTCGACGTCGCCCAGGTCGTGCTCTACGCCTTCTTCATCTTCTTCGCGGGGCTGGTCTTCTGGCTCCGCCGGGAGGACCGGCGCGAGGGTTACCCCCTGGAGAACGAGGCGGTCGGGCGCCGCAAGTCGGACGATCCGTTCCTGATCCCCCGCTCGAAGGCGTTCCACCTGCCGGGCGGCGAGACCACCTACGCGCCGCAGACGGTCCATGGCCGCGACGACATCGAGACCGGCATCCCCGCCCGCAAGGTCGAGCCCTGGCCGGGCGCCCCCTACGAGCGGACGGAATCCTCGCTCCAAGCCGGCGTCGGCCCCGGCTCCTGGGTGCTCCGGCACGATGTCCATGACAGGACCTGGGACAACGAGATCCGGATCGTGCCCCTGCGAGTGGCGACGAACTTCGTCGTCCACGAGGACGGCCCGAACCCGATCGGCATGACGGTGTTCGGCACCGACAACGCCGTGGCGGGCGTCGTCAGCGACGTCTGGGTGGATCGCGGCGAGTCGCTGATCCGCTACTATGAGGTCGAACTCCCCACGGGCGGCCGCCGCCTGATGCCCACCACCTTCTGCCGGGCCGGCGGCTTCACCAAAACGGTCAAGTCCGAGGCGCTGCTCGCCAGCCAGTTCGCCGACATCCCCACCACCCGCGACCCCGACAGCGTGACCTTCCTCGAGGAGGAGCGGATCATGTCGTATTTCGGCGCCGGCACGCTCTACGCCACGCCGGCCCGCGCGGAGCCCCTGATATGAGCGGCGATTTCCTCCCCGAGGGCACCCCGCGGGGGCTGCCCGGCCCGCTCCCGGCGGGCGAGCGCATCCTGTGGCAGGGATCGCCCACCACCACGGGTCTGCTGGTCCGGGTGTTCCACGCCCGCCTCGTGGTCGCATGGTTCGGCGCCTGCGCCCTGGCCTTCGTCCTCGCGGCGGGGTCGCCCGGCGCGGCGCTGAAGGTCGTGCTGCCGACCCTGGTGATCGGCGCGGGCGGGGTGGCCCTGCTCGGGCTGCTCGCGTGGCTGACCCACCGCACCACGCTCTACACGATCACCAATCGCCGGATCGTGTTGCAGGCCGGCATTGCCCTGCCGGTGACCCACAACCTGCCCTTCACGCAGATCGACACTGCGGCGTTGCGCGCCTTCACGGATGGCACCGGCGACCTGCCGCTGCGGTTGCGGCCGGGCCTGCGTATCGCCTACCTTCAGCTCTGGCCGCATGCCCGGCCCTGGCATCTGTCGCGGACCGAGCCCATGCTGCGGTCCGTGCCGAACGCCGACGCCGCGGCGGCCGTGCTGGGACAGGCGCTCGCCGCCCATGCCGACGGCGCCGCGCCGCCGGTCCGGGTGGCGCGTCTCGGCCCGGCGAACGAGAATCCCGGTCGCCTCGTCGCGGCCGAGTAGGGAGGGGACGATGGGCGAGCGGGCGGATCACGCCGGCCGAACACCGGTTCGGGTTGCCGCTGGGCCGGCACCGGCGCTGCTGATGATCGGCGCCGGTGCGCTGATGGGCTTCACCATGCTGGCGGTCCTGATCGGCCGCAGCGAGGGGGTCGGGCTCGTCGCCCTGCCGCCGGCCAAGCCCGTGGCGCAGCTCGAATTCCGGGCCGAGGATCAGGTCGACGGCTCGATCGCCCTGCGCAACGTCGCCGACCAGAAGATCGTCGCTTGGATCCACCCCGGCGAGGATGGATTCCTGCGGGGGACGTTGCGGGGCTTGGCCCAGGCCCGCCAGCGCGACGGCCTCGGGCCGGAAAAACCCTTCAGCCTGACCCGCTACGATGACGGCCGCCTAGCGCTCGCCGACGAGGCCACCGGCCGCCGGGTGCCGCTCGAAGCCTTCGGGCCGACCAATGCCGGCGCCTTCGCCCGGCTGATGCCCGCCGCAGGCGCGCCCGCCACGGAGACGCGGTGATGGGCCTGTTCGGCAGCCGCACCGTCACCGTGCCCTGCACGGTCGAGATCGAGCAGACGCCCGAGAGCCTGCACGCGCACGTGACCCTCGATGCCGGCTTCGACATCGAGCCCGGCGACGAAGTCCAGGTTCACGACGCGCCGACGTCGGTGCCCTACGGCGAGCGGCTCACCGTCCGCCGCACCGCCACCGTCACCCGGGCCGGTCCGCTGGAGCGGGCCTGGACCAAGCTCATCGCCCATCTCGAGCTGACCGAACTCTACGAGGTCAGCTTTTCCGAGAGGAGGAAGCTGTGAACGCTCCCGTCGCGCCCCCCACCGGCCAGCCGATTCCGAAGAACCCGGTCAACGAATCGACCAAGGCCGCCCAGGAGACGACCTTCCTCAGCCCGCGCTTCTACACGACCGATTTCGACGAGCTCGACCGCACCAACGTCGAGCCGGTGCGGCGCGACTGGGACATCCTGATCGCCGAGCTGCGCGCCGACCCGAACAAGCGCCACTTCACCCGCAACGAAGAGTTCGACTGCGACCTGTCGCGGATGGAGCCCGAGCTGCGGAAGGAGTTTTTGGATTTTCTTGTCTCTTCCATCACGGCCGAGTTTTCCGGCTGCGTGCTCTACGCCGAGATGCGCAAGCGCGCCAAGAACAAGGACATCAAGGAGCTGTTCGGTTTCATGAGCCGCGACGAGGCGCGCCACGCCGGCTTCATCAACGACACGCTCAAGGATTTCGGCATCGGCGTGGACTTAGGCTTCCTGACCAAGTCCAAAAAATACACGTTCTTCCGGCCGAAGTTCATCTTCTACGCCACCTACCTCTCCGAAAAGATCGGCTACGCCCGCTACATCACGATCTTCCGTGAGTTGGAGCGGCACCCAGAGCGGCGCATCCACCCAATCTTCAAGTGGTTCGAACTCTGGTGCAACGACGAGTTCCGCCACGGCGAGGCCTTCGCGCTGCTGATGCGGGCGAACCCGAAGCTGACCAGCGGCGTGAACCGCTATTGGATCCGGTTCTTCCTGCTTGCGGTCTTCGCCACGATGTACGTGCGCGACCATCACCGCCCGGCCTTCCACGCGGCCCTCGGCGTCGATCCCAGCGACTACGATTTCAAGGTCTTCCGGATCACCTCGGAGATCTCCCGCCAGACCTTCCCGCTGGAGCTCGACCTCGACAATCCGAAGTTCAAGGCGGGGCTCGACCGGCTGCTCGCCTGCTCCCGGACGATCGCCGACGCCAAGGCGAAGGGTGGGCTCATCGGCAAGGTGCAGCACGGCGTGCAGGTGCTGCGCGCGGCCGTGACCTTCGCCCGGCTCTATTGCCTCCCCGTCAAGGCCAACGCCCTGCCGGCCGACATTCGCCTCCAGCCGGTCTGGTAGAATGGGGACCTACGCCGCTCCGGTGCTCTACGCGGTTCTGCTCTGGTGGTTCTCCACCGGGCTGATCCTGCTGCTCGACCATGCGCCGCGGCGCACGCACCCGTGGAGCATGGCCGGCGCGACGCTGCTCCTCGCCGCCGCCCTGGTGGCGATCCGGACCAGCGCCGGGGATACGAGTGCCACGGGGGCCTACACGGCCTTCACGGCGGCGCTGGCCGTCTGGGGCTGGCAGGAGATGAGCTACTATATGGGCTTCCTGTCGGGCCCCCGGCCGGTCGCCTGCGCGCCGGGTCTGCGCGGCATGGACCGGTTCTTCGCGGCGCTCGCCACCAGCCTGTGGCACGAATTCGCCATCGTGATCGGCGGTCTCGCGATCCTGGCGCTCGTCTGGGGCAGCCCGAACCGCTTCGCCCTCTGGACCTACGGCGCCCTGGTGGTGATGAACCTCTCGGCGCGGCTCAACCTGTTCCTCGGGGTGCGCAACCTCCACGCCGAGTTCCTGCCGGACCATCTCGGCTATCTCGCCTGCTACCTGTCGCGGAAGCCGATGAACCTGCTGTTCCCGGTCTCGGTGAGCCTCGGCACCATCGCGGCGGCGCTCCTCGGACGCGCGGCTTTGGGCGCCGACCTTTTGGAACACGAGCTGATCGGCTTCACGGTGCTGGCGACGCTGACCGCCCTTGCCACCCTGGAGCACTGGTTCCTGATGCTGCCGCTGCCCTCCGCGGAGCTGTGGCGCTGGAGCCTGCCGGCCCGGGCATCCGGGGAGGCGGTCAGACCGCCGGATCACGTCTAAGTCAGAGGATCACAGCCGGGCGGCGCACGTCCACCAATCTGGAACTGGTCTTGTGCGAAATCCGGTGTCACAGGCGGGATCAACCCGCATCGGGGATTCGGGGAGAGGCGACATGGACTACGAAAAGTTCTTCGGGGCTGAGATCGCCGGACTCCACCGGGAGGGCCGCTACCGGGTCTTCACCGACCTCGAGCGCCATGCCGGCAACTTCCCGCACGCCACCCATCACCACGCGGGCGGCACCCGGCCGGTGACGGTCTGGTGCTCGAACGATTATCTCGGCATGGGCCAGCACCCGACGGTCACCGGGGCGATGCACGAGGCGATCGACCGCTGCGGCGCGGGCGCCGGCGGCACCCGCAACATCTCGGGCACCAACCACTACCACGTGCTCTTGGAGCGGGAACTCGCCGACCTCCACGGCAAGGAAGCGGCGCTTCTGTTCACCTCCGGCTACGTGTCGAACTGGGCCGCCCTCGGGACGCTCGCCTCGCGCCTGCCGAACTGCGCGGTTTTTTCGGACTCCGAGAACCATGCCTCGATGATCGAGGGCATCCGGTTCTCCCGCGCCGAGCGCCACATTTTTCGTCACAACGACCCGGAGGACCTGAACCGCAAGCTCGGCCTGATCGACCCAGCCCGGCCGAAGCTGGTGGCGTTCGAGTCGGTCTACTCGATGGACGGCGACATCGCGCCGATCGCCGAGATCTGCGACGTGGCCGAGGCCCACGGGGCGCTCACCTATCTCGACGAGGTCCACGCGGTCGGCCTCTACGGGGCGCGCGGCGGCGGCATCTCGGAGCGGGACGGCGTCGCCCACCGGCTCGACGTGATCGAGGGCACGCTCGGCAAGGCGTTCGCGGTCCATGGCGGCTACATCACGGCCTCCGAGAAGCTGTGCGACTTCGTGCGCAGCTTCGCCTCGGGCTTCATCTTCACGACCTCGCTGCCGCCCGCTGTGGCGGCGGGCGCGGCGGCGTCGATCCGCCACCTGAAGGCGAGCGGCGCCGAGCGCGCCCGGCATCAGGAGCGGGTCGCGAAGGTCCGGCAGGCGCTGGAGGCCGCCGACATCCCGACCATGCCGAACGACAGCCACATCGTGCCGGTGATGGTCTGCGACCCCGTGCTCTGCAAGGGCATCTCCGACACGCTGCTCGACGAGTTCGGCATCTACGTGCAGCCGATCAACTACCCGACGGTCGCCCGCGGCACCGAGCGCCTGCGGATCACCCCGTCGCCGCTGCACAGCGATGCCGACATCGCCCATCTGGTCGAGGCGCTGACCACGATCTGGGGGCGGATCGGGCTCCGGCAGAAGGCGGCGGAGTAGGGCGCTCTTCCCTCCCCCTTGCGGGGAGGGGTAGGGGTGGGGGTGGTGCAGGAGGCACCGCTCCGCTTAATTCTGGACCACCCCCACCTCCGGCTCCTCCCCGCAAGGGGGAGGAGAGGGGGCAGAGTGCGAGTTCTGCGTGCCCACCTTCCCCTTCTCGGCCATCGTCGGCCAGGACGAGATGCGCCAGGCGCTGCTGATCGCGGCGGTGGACCCGGCGGTCGGCGGCGTGCTGGTCTTCGGCGACCGCGGCACCGGCAAGTCCACGGCGATCCGGG
This sequence comes from Methylobacterium phyllostachyos, assembly GCF_900103445.1. Lineage (GTDB taxonomy): Bacteria > Pseudomonadota > Alphaproteobacteria > Rhizobiales > Beijerinckiaceae > Methylobacterium > Methylobacterium phyllostachyos. The sequence goes on from NZ_FNHS01000020.1 coordinate 40,005, forward strand.
CGCTCGCCGCCCTGCTGCCGCCGATGCGGGCGGTGGTCGGCTGCCCGTACAATTGCGACCCCGACAGCCCAGCGGAATCCTGCCCGCACTGCGCGGAAGGAGCCCCGCGCAAAAGTCACAAAAAACCGGTGCCGGTGGTGGATCTGCCCCTCGGCGCCACCGAGGACCGGGTCGTCGGTACCCTCGATCTGGAGCGCGCGCTCGGGGCTGGCGTGAAGGCGTTCGAGCCGGGGCTGCTCGCCCGGGCCAACCGCGGGTTCCTGTACATCGACGAGGTGAACCTGCTGGAGGATCATCTCGTGGACCTGCTGCTCGACGTGGCGGCCTCGGGCGTCAACACGGTCGAGCGCGAAGGGCTGTCGCTGCGCCATCCGGCGCGGTTCGTGCTGGTCGGGTCCGGCAACCCGGAGGAGGGGGAGTTGCGCCCGCAGCTCCTCGACAGGTTCGGGCTGGCCTGCGAGGTCGCGACCCCGAAGGACATCCCGACCCGCATCGCGGTGGTGCGCGCCCGCGACGCCTACGAGCGCGACCCGGAGGGGTTCTGCGCGGCGCGGGCAGGGGATGAGCGGAAGATCCAAAAACGAATCCTGCTGGCGCGGGAGCGTCTGCCGTCCGTGACCGTGCCGGATGCCGCCCTGGAGCGCGCGGCGCGGCTCTGCCTCGCGCTGGGGACGGATGGTTTGCGCGGCGAGCTGACCCTGATGCGCACCGCCCGGGCGCTCGCCGCCCTCGACGGCGCCGAGACGGTCACAGACGATCACCTCCGCCGCATCGCCCCAGCCGCCCTGCGCCACCGGCTGCGGCGCAACCCACTCGACGAATCCGGCTCCACGGCCCGGGTGGAACGGGCCCTGGCGGAGGTGTTTGCGTGACGGGCGCGCCGCCTCTCCCTCCCCCCTCTGCGGGGGAGGGTACCCTGCGCAGCAGGGGGGGAGAGGGGCAGCGCGACGCTGCGGGTTTCAGCGCCCGACGGGACCTCTCCGGCACTGTCGCTCCCCTCTCCCGACCCCTGCTGACGCAGGGGCCACCCTCCCCCGCAGAGGGGGGAGGGAATGCGCCCAGCCTTTGGACCGACGCGCGTCTTGCCGCTGACCTGCTCGCCGCCGACCCGCAGGGATTCGGCGGCGCCTTGGTTCGCGCCCCGCCCGGTCCGGTCCGCGAGCGCTGGCTCGAAATCTTACGCGCCGCGCTCCCTCCCAAAACACCCTGGCGCCGCCTGCCCTCCGGCATCGGCGACGATGCCCTGCTCGGCGGCCTCGACCTGGCCGCCACCCTGGCGGCGGGCCGCGCGATCGCCCGGGCCGGCCTGCTGGCGGAGGCCGATGGCGGGATCGTCGTCGTGCCCATGGCCGAGCGCTTAGCCCCCGGCACGGCGTCGCGCCTCGCGGCCGCCCTCGACACCGGGAGCGCGTCGGAGCGGCCCGCCCGGTTCGGCCTGATCCTCCTCGACGAGGGCGAGGGCGACGAGACCGTCGCCGAGCCCCTGGCCGACCGCCTCGCCTTCCGGATCGACCTGAGCGGGATCGGGTTCGCGGAGACGCGGGCCGATCCGCCGGCGCCCGAACCCGGCCCCGAATGCCCCGATCCGGTCGGCGACCTCTGCGCCCTGGCCGAGGCGTTCGGCGTCGCGTCTCTGCGCGGCCCGATCCTGGCGGCGCGGGTTGCGCGCAGGCTGGCAGGGGATAGGCCGATCAACCGGCAGGATATCGTCACGGCCGCGCGCCTCGTCCTGGCGCCCCGGGCCACGCGTCTGCCCGCCCCGGAGGAGCCGGCTCCGGAGAGTCAGGCGCCACCGGAGGAGCCGCGCGCGGAGCCCCCGCCGGACGAGGGGCCGGAACCCGCAGCGGGCACGCCCGATGACGTCGTGCTGGAGGCGGTGCAGGCGGCGATTCCGCCGAACCTGCTCGATCAGCTGCTGGCGGGCGGGCAACGGCTCACGGCCGCGAAGGCGGGCCGGGTCGGTCAGGCAGCGGCATCCCGAACCGGGCGGCCCATCGGCAGCCGTCGGGGCGATCCACGACGGGGGCGCCTCGATCTGCTCGGCACCCTGCGGGCGGCAGCGCCCTGGCAGGCGATCCGCCGGGCAGAGAGGGAGACACGCCGCATCGTGGTCCGGCGCGACGACCTGCGGATCCGGATCCTACGGCAGCGGACCGAGACCACAACCGTGTTCTGCGTCGATGCCTCGGGCTCGGCCGCGCTGGAGCGGCTGGCAGAGGCCAAGGGCGCGGTCGAGCTGCTGCTGGCGGAGGCCTATGTCCGACGCGACCGGGTGGCGCTGGTGGCCTTCCGCGGGACGGGCGCCGAGTTGGTCCTTCCGCCGACGCGCTCGCTCACCCGGGCCAAGCGCGGGCTTTCCGGATTGCCGGGCGGGGGCGGGACACCGCTCGCGGCCGGGATCGATGCGGCGGTCGCGGTAGCTCTGGGGGTGCGCCGGGGCGGCAGCCGGCCGGCGATCGTGCTGCTGACCGACGGACGCGCCAATGTCTCCCGTTCGGGGGAGGGCGGTCGTGCCCGGGCCGGCGCGGAGGCCTTGCAGGCGGCCCGGACCTTGCGGGCCGCCGGTCTGCCGGCCGTCGTGGTCGATACCGGGAGCCGTGGCGAGGAGGCCCGGGCGGTCGCGGACGCGATGGGCGCCCGCTATCTCAAACTGCCGCGCACTGAGGCCAGACAGCTCAGCGCGGCGGTGCGGGCGGCGCTCTGAGCGCCGCGGCCGTGTGGCTCAGAGGTGGCCGGCGCCGCCGATATCGGCCACGCGCTGGTGGTGGGCGAGCCACGCGTTCAGCATGTCACGGACGATGGCACGGAGGTTCCAGCCGCCGGCAGCCGGGGCCGCGATGTTCTGGGTCGAGGAGGTGAAGAGGATCATGGCCTGCTCCGTAGTCGGGGGATGTCTCTTGTTCTTGTGCAGCCACTATATGCTGATTCTGCCGCAGCGCAGCAAACGCGTTCCGAACACCCGTGGCATGCGGCGACGGCATGGAATTCCAATGCTTTACGAAATACTTCCGCGGCTGCACGATAGCGCTCCCAGCTGGCCGGCAGCGACCTGGTTTGGTGCAGTGCGGGAGACGCAAGCGTGCTGAATCCCTTCGATGCGAACCGGCCGGACTGGGCGGTGGAGGGGCGGGACTGGCCGCATCGGGCAGCGAGCCGCTTCGTCGAGGCGGCGGGCCTGCGCTGGCACGTGCAGGAATTCGGCCGGCCCGACGCGCCGGAGTTGCTGCTGCTCCACGGGACCGGGGCAGCCACCCATTCCTGGCGCGGGCTGGCCCCACTGCTGGCCGCGGATTTCCACGTGACCGCCTCGGACCTACCGGGCCACGGCTTCACGGATCCGCTGCCGGATTCCGAGCTGTCGCTGCCCGGCATGGCGCGGGCGGTGTCGGGGCTGGTGGCGGCGCTCGGCCGGCCGCCGATGCTCGCCGCCGGCCATTCCGCGGGCGCGGCCGTGCTGGCGCGGATGTGCCTCGACGGCTCCATCGCACCCCGGCTGCTCGCGGCCTTCAACGGCGCCCTGGCGCCCCTGCCGGGGGCGGCGAGCCTGCTGTTCCCCAGCATGGCGCGGCTGCTGTTCCTCAACCCGTTCACCCCAAAGATCTTCGCCTGGACGGCGGACCGCTCGGCGGCCAAGCGGCTGATCGAGGGGACCGGCTCGCGCCTCGATCCGCAGGGCGTCGAGCTCTACCGGCGGCTCTTCGCCCGGTCGGGCCATGTCCGGGGGGCGCTCGGCATGATGGCCAACTGGGACCTCGAGAGCCTGCACCGGGCCCTCCCGGGCCTACAGACCCGCACCCTGCTGATCGTTGGCGGCGACGATCGAGCGATCCTGCCCGATACCGCCTTCGGGGTGCGCGACCGCCTGCCCGACGCCCGGGTGGCGCTGATCCGCGGCCTCGGCCACCTCGCCCACGAGGAGGCGCCCGAGAAGGTGGCGGAGGTGTTTCGCGCGGAGGCGCAGGCCATGGGCCTCGTGCCTCAGAGGCCATCAGACATGCAGACCACATCGTGAGGGTATGTCAGATCGAGAATTTGGGGTTCCCCAACGGCGAGCCCTTGGGCGGGTTTTCAGGGCAGAGCCCGGAAGATCATCTTTCCAGGGCTCTGCCCTGGACCCGCGAAAGGTCCCGACCTTTCGAAACCAAGATCGGAGTGCCCTAGTCCGGCCCACTACGGGACTGGCGCCGCCCTTGCCTGGGCCGTAGACCCTGACACGGGCCTAGGGCCGCCGGACATCACGTGAGGAGCCCCCGAAACGATGGCGAGACCCGTGATCGGCGTCATCGGCAATGCGCGCCTGCTCGACAACCGGTTCCCGGCGCAGATCGTCGGCGAGAACAACATGCGCGCCTTGGCCAATGTGGCGGGCGCCCTGCCGCTGATGTTCGCCGCCGCCCCGGCGATCACCGATCTCGGCGACCTCCTCGACACGGTGGACGGCATCCTGCTCACCGGCGGGCGGGCCAACGTCCACCCGACCCGGTTCGGGGCCGAGCCCTGCACGGCGCACGAGCCCTACGACGAGGCCCGCGATGCCGTGGCGCTGCCGCTGATCGAGGCCTGCGTGGCCCGGGGCGTGCCGCTGTTCGGCATCTGCCGCGGCTTTCAGGAGATGAACGTCGCCTTCGGCGGCAGCCTGCACCCCGAGATCCGCAACCTCCCCGGCCGGCTCAATCACCGGATGCCGCGGCTGGAGAACGGCGAGATCCATCCGGATCTGGAGGTGATCTTCGCCGACCGGCACGACGTGCGCCTGACGCCCGGCGGCGCCTTCGCGCGGCTGCTGGAGCGCGAGACGATCCGGGTGAATTCGCTCCACGGCCAGGGCATCCTGGAGCCCGGCGCGCGGGTGGTGATCGAGGGCGTGGCCGAGGACGAGACGATCGAGGCGATCCGGATCCGCGACGCGGCGGGCTTCGCCCTCGGGGTGCAATGGCATGCCGAGCACGATCCGGGGACCAACCCGATCAACCGAGCCCTGTTCGAAGCCTTCGGGAACGCGGCGTCGGCGTGCCATCAGGCACGGGCGGCGGGCCGGGGCTGATGCGGTCTTTGGCTGAACGGCTCAATCACGCTGGCCACCCCCACAATTCAGCCAGGTGGATCGCAGATTAACTTATGTTTCGATCGCCCGTAACATATGTTGATCCGATTGCTGCGAACACCGAAAAAGCTTGCTCTGTCGCGATCAATGCTTGCGAACGCGCCAACCGAATCCCGTCATCCTGTGGACGACCTGTCGCAGTGCGGAACAGACCCCGGATGATCGGGTTGCCCGAGTCCCGCACCTAAGCTGCCCCCGCGTAAGGCAGCCCTGCGCAGAACACAGGCACGGACCACATGCAGTTTCCCCGCGATGACCGAGAGCACCCGCGTGCCGAGGCTTTTCGCGATTTCATCCGCAATCCGCCCTTCCCCTGCGTCGGCGCCAAGTCGGCCCTGTCGCGCGGACGGATGAGCATCGTGGTCGCCCGGGACATCACCTCGGGCTGGGACGACATGCGGATCTACCCGGCTCTGCTCGCCTTCGTGGCGCGCTACCGGCTGAATCCGGACCTGTTCCAAAGCTTCGCGGTGGTGTTCGAGGGGCCCGGCGACCTCTCGGAGGAGGGGTTCGAGGAGAACCTTTGGGCCCGGGCCCAATCGCTCACCGACAAGGACGCGTGGCTCGGCCAGCCGCACGACACCCGGGTGGCGGACGATCCCGACAATCCGCACTTCTCCCTGAGCTTCGGCGGTGAGGCGTTCTTCGTGGTCGGCCTTCACCCGAACGCCAGCCGCCCGGCGCGGCGGTTTTCCTCGCCGGTGCTGGTGTTCAACCTGCACGCACAGTTCGAGCGGTTGCGCGCGGAAGGCCGCTACGAGAAGCTGCGCGCCTCGATCCTGGAGCGCGATCAGGCGCTTGCCGGCAGCCTGAACCCGATGCTGGCGCGCCACGGTGAGGCCTCGGAGGCGCGCCAGTACAGCGGCCGCGAGGTCGGGCCGGACTGGCGCTGCCCGCTCCAGGCCCGCCCGGAGCAGAAGCCCGACACAGGCTGGCATCCGCCGGGGCTGTCCCTCGATCGGTCCCTGCCGGGAACCGGGGCGTGAGGCGGACGCTTGGCGCGGGAACGGGTCGACGGGAGATCACGGCGTGAGCGGGGCCAGCATGGATCAGGCGGCGGTGCAGCGGATCGCGCCGCGCTCGGGCGTGGCGTTCACCCTGGACCGGGGCCAGCGCCTTACGGTGATCGACCCGACCGGCGAGCAGGTGGCCGATCTGGTAGCCTATAACCGCCACGACACGGGCGAGGTCATCTCGTCCGGCCGGACCCTCGACTATGCCAGCCGGATCTACCTCACGACCGGGGATCCCCTCTACTCGAACCGCTCGAACGTGCTCCTGCGCATCGTCGAGGACACGGTGGGGCGGCACGACTTCCTGCTGACCCCGTGCTCGGCCGACACGTTCCGGATCATCTACGGCGACACCGACCCGCATCGCGGCTGCTTCGGCAATCTCGCGGCGGCGCTGGCCCCCTACGGCATCGCGCCGGATGCGATCCCGGTGGCCTTCAACTGCTTCATGAACGTGCCGATCGACGGGGCGACGGGGGCGCTCACGGTCGAGCCGCCGCTCAGCCGGGCCGGCGACCGGATCGTGTTCGTGGCCGAGACCGACCTGATCATCGGCCTGACCGCCTGCTCGGCCCTGCAATCGAACAACGGCAGCTTCAAGCCGATCGACTATCGCGTGGAGGGCTGACCGCCCCGCGAGCGACGCTCGGCCCAACGGAGGCCGAGAGCCGTTTCCGATGGCATCGCGACGGCTGATGACGCGTCAGATGGCCTTGTTTCTGGTCCTAGCGCGCTTGCGCAAACGGCAAGCACATGACGACTATAATCTCGATATTTAATCCAGATTAAGACCACAGGATCCTCAGATTACATCGATCTCAACCGGATCGACGGATCGAGGAACCGGCATGCGATTGCCATCTGCCGGAAGCCCACACCAATGTTTGCCATTTACTAACCTGAATAGCCGAGCTTCACTCGGTCCAGCGAATCGGCGGCTTCGGCCCGACCCGATGCGGGCGTCACGACGGCCGTCGCCGTCCTTGTTTCGGTGCTCGGATGACCCTCACGCAGACAGATCAGACGTCCGCCGGACGCGCTGGACCCTGGCAGAGCCTCGCGAACCTCAAGCTGCGCCACAAGCTCGCGGCGGTGATGGCCCTGGTGGTCGTAGCCATGGGTGCCCTGACGACCCTCAGCTTTCTCGATACCCGGACCTCGGCGCTGGAGGACCGGGCACTCATGACACGCCGCCTCGCCGAGGTGGCCCAGAGCCTCGTGGTCCACTACGAGGCTCTGGCGAAGACGGGCCAGATGTCCACCGAGGCGGCCCAGCAGGCCGCGCTCACGGCGATCAGCGCCCTGCGCTTCGGCAACGAGGATTACTTCTTCGTCCTGTCCACCGACGGCCGGCTGATCGCCAACGCCTTCAACGCCAAGAACGTCGGCAAGCACGTGCTGGATCAGACCGACGTGCCCGGCGGCAAGCGCTACTTCGCCGAGATGGTCGAGACCGCCCAGCGCGACGGGTCGGGCGTCGTGAATTACATGAAGCCGCGGCCCGGCGGGACCGAGCCGGTCGAGAAGATCGCCAGCGTGCAGATGTTCAAGCCCTGGGGCTGGATCATCTGCACCGGCCTCTACCGCGACGACGTGTACGCAGCCGTGCGCAGCCGCGCGACCACGATCGCGCTGTGGTCCGCCGGCCTCGCGCTGCCGGTCGTGGCCCTGCTCCTGCTCATCGGCAACAGCCTGTCGCGCCCGATCACGCGCCTGACCGCCGCGATGCGCGGCCTCGCGGAGGGCGACCTCGCCGTCCCGGTCGCGGACCAGGGCCGCGGCGACGAGGTCGGCGCCATGGCGCGCGCCGTGCAGGTGTTCAAGGACGCGCTGATCGCCAAGCGCGCGGCCGACGACGCCGCGGTGGCGGAGAACGCGGCCAAGATGCGCCGCGCGCAGATGCTGGACGAGGTGACCGCCCGGTTCGACGCCCAGGTGAGCGCGCTCACGCAGGGTCTGGCTTCCGCCGCGGTGGAGATGGAGGCCACCGCCCGCGAGATGACGCGCACCGCCGCCCGCACCACCGAGCAATCCGTGCGCGTCAGCGCGACCTCGGAGCAGACATCGAGCAACGTGCAGACCGTCGCCGCCGCCAGCGAGGAGATGTCGGCCTCGATCCAGGAGATCGCGGCCCGGGTCGCCCAGTCCTCGCTGATGGCCGACCGGGCCAGCACCGACGTCGCCCGGACGAACGAGCTGATGCAGGTCCTGTCCCGGGGGACGGAGCAGATCAGCGAGGTGATGGGGCTGATTGCGGGCATCGCCGGCCAGACCAACCTGCTCGCCCTCAACGCGACCATCGAGGCAGCCCGGGCCGGCGAGGCCGGCAAGGGGTTCGCCGTGGTGGCGGGCGAGGTGAAGGCACTGGCCTCGCAGACCGCCAAGGCCACGGAGACGATCGCCGGCCAGATCGCGGCGATCCAGGGGGAGACCCGGCATGCGGTCGAGTCGATGCGGGCGATCGGCAGCTCGATCGACGAGATGCGCACGGTCGCGCTGAGCGTGGCCGCCGCCATGGAGGAGCAGGGGGCGGCAACCAGCGAGATCGTCCGGAACGTCTCGCAGGCGGCCCAGGGCACCCAGGCGGTGAGCGCCGACATATCCGACGTGCGCAAGGCGGCGGGTGATACAGGGGCAGCCTCCGGGCAGGTCCTGAACGCCGCGCAGGAGCTGGCGCGCTACTCGGCGAGCCTTGGGCAGGAGGTCTCGACCTTCCTCGCCGCCGTGAAGGCCGCCTGAGAACGCCTCAACCCTGGGATGGTGGACAGCGCGAACCTGACCGGCAACGTGTCGAATCGGACAAGCCCGGGATGAGGCGAGCGGCCTCGCCCGCGTGAGAGATCGATCGATGCGCTTCGCCCATGTGGCTTTGTGGACGCGGGACCTCGACGCGGCCGCCGCGTTCTGGCGGGACTATTTCGGGGCGGAGATCGGCCCGTCGTACCACAGCCGACGCCGGCCGGGCTTCGTGTCGCGGTTCGTGACGCTCCCCGGACCGGGTGCGCATATCGAGCTGATGACCGGGCCCTGGGTCGCGGTCGAATCGGCGCCGGAGCAGGTCGGCTGGGCGCACGTGGCCGTCTCCCTCGGCTGCATCGCGGCCGTGGATGCGCTGGCCGAGCGGTGCGCGGCGGGGGGCTGCCTCGTGTCGCCGCCCCGCCGGACCGGTGACGGCTTCTACGAGGCCGTCGTCGCCACGCCGGATGGGACGCCGGTGGCGATCACGATCTGAGCCGCGCCGACGCCTATGCGCCGGCACCCCTCACGCGATGCCGTCGATCGCCACCCGTAGATGCTCCGGCCCGCGCAACGCCGCCCCCTGCCGATAGGGCGGCGGATCCGCGATCAGGCGCGGCGCCTTGAGTCGGCGGGCCAGTGCGGTGAGCGCCGCCTCGGCCTCGAACCGGGCGAGCGGCGCGCCCACGCAGTAATGCAGGCTCCCGCCGAAACCGAGATGGCGGGTGCCGGTCCGGTCCGGGTCGAACCGGTCGGGGTCGGGGAACACGGCTTCGTCGCGGTTGCCGGCGGCGAGCAGCAGCACGAGGTCGGCGCCCTCCGGGATCGTCACCCCCGCGATGTCGATGGCCGAGAGGGTCCGGCGGGTCCGGAACTGCACCGGCGGCTCGTAGCGCAGCAACTCCTCGATCAGCCGCGGGGCCCGCATCGGGTCCTGGCGCAGGCGCTCCAGCTCGTCCGGATGGCGCAGCAGGGTGAGCAGGCCGTTGGTGATCAGGTTCACGGTGGTCTCGTGGCCCGCCACCAGCATCAGGATCGAGGTGGCGATCAGGTCGTAATCGCCCATCTTCACGCCGGCCGGGGTGGCGTGGTTGGCCAGCCCCGAGAGCATGTCGTCCTGCGGATGCCGGCGCTTCTCCTTGATCAGGTCGCCCATGTAGCCGCCGATCGCGTCGAAGGTCCGGCTGTTCTTCGCGCGGATCTCGGGGTCGGTGAGGCTGTCGGGTTCGAGCGCCGTGGCGAGCTGCGTCGCCCAGTCGTGGAACTTCGGCTCGTCCTCCCGGGGCACGCCGAACAATTCGCAGATCACCGTCACGGGGAGCGGGTAGGCGAGGTCGTCGACGGCGTCGATCTCCCGGGCGTCGCGCTTCTCGTCGAGGAGGTCGGCCACCAGCTTGTCCGAACGGGCCCGCATCGCCTGCACGCGCGCCCGGGAGAACTGGTGCATCACCGCCGAGCGCAGGGCGTCGTGGTCCGGCGGATCGCGGAAGATGAAGACCCGGTGGCGGTCCATCATCCAGTCCTTGAGCGGCTTCACGATCAGGTCGGTGAGCGGGTTGCCGGTGCGCGGCCGGTCGGCCGGGGGCAGGGTCTCGGAGCTGACCCGCGGGTCGTGCAGCAGGCGCGCGATGGTGTCGTGGGTCGCCGCCACCCAGGTGCCCTCCGCGGTGCCGTCGTCCTGGCGCGAGACCGGGTTCTGCCGCAGCTTGGCGTAGACCGGATAGGGGTTCGGCCGGTTGGCGAAATCCTTGACCTGATCGAGGAGGCTGGAATCGGGCATCGCTGTCCTCAAACCCTAAGAAAAGCCCGGGTCGAAGACCGCGACGCCCTTCGGCCGGTCAGCGGCGGCCCCCTCCGGCGGGAAGGGCGCGGCTGAGGCGACCAGCTCGGCATGGGCCGGCAGCCAGCGGGCGGAATCCACCGAGACGGCGGCGATGCAGCGCCCCGCGCGGCCGTAGAGGGCGATGAAGCGGCCGCTGGCCGGATCGCCCTGCGTGATCGCCACCGCGTCCGCCCCCTCGGTCAGGCCAGCGGATTTCACCACGAGGTCCCCTTGTGTCGACCAGAAGGTCGGCAGGGCGCCGTAGGCCGCGTCCGGCGGCGCGCCGGCGAGCAGGCGCCCGGCATGGGCGGCCTGCGCCACGGCGTGGCTCCAGTGCTCCAGGGCGACGCGCCGCCCATCGTAGAGCGGGTGGGGGAAGCGGGCCACGTCGCCCGCTGCCGCGATCTGCGGATCGGGATGGCCCTCCGCGTCGAGGACGTAGCCGGCGGCGTCGCAATCGACCCCGCCCGGATCCGCCGACAGGCCGGCCCCGTCGAGCCATTCGGTGTTGCGCAGGGCCCCCAGCGCGATGACCGCGATGTCGGCCTCGATGCGGCTGCCGTCCGTGCAATGCGCGCGGACCAGCCGGCCGCCTTCGCCCTCCAGCCACTCGACCTCGCCGCCGCAGCGCAGATCGACCCCGTGGCCCGCGTGGATCGCTCCGATGAACGCGCCGATCGTGCGGCCGAGGACCCGGGCCAGCGGGGTCGGCCCGGGCTCCACCAGGGTCACGGGCAGGCCGAGCGAGCGGCACAGGCTCGCGACCTCGCAGCCGATGAAACCGCCGCCGATCACCAGGACGCGCCGCGGGCCGGCCTCCAGCGCCCGCCGCAGGGCGGCGGCGTCGTCCCGTCCACGCAGCGTGAAGACGCCGGACAGGCGCCCCTCGTGCGGGTTCGCCCAGGGCCGGGCCCGGGTGCCGGTGGCGATCAGAAGGCGGTCGTAGGGAAGGACGCGCCCATCCGCGAGCCGCACCGTACCGGCCTGCCGGTCGAGGCCGGCGACGGGGATGCCGAGCTGCCAGTCCACATCCGCATCGAGGCCGTGCGGCAGGGTGGTGGCATGCGGGTGGATCGCACCGGCAAGGACGTGCTTCGACAGGGGCGGCCGATCATAGGGGAGGTGGGGCTCGGCCCCGACGATCGTCAGCGGCCCGGAAAAGCCCGCCTCCCGCAGGGCCTCGGCGCCGCGCAGGCCGGCGAGGCCGGCGCCGACGATGACCGCGCGTTCAGGGGCCGCCATCAGGCGTCCCGCCCCGGATCCTGGACCCGGATGGCCTGGACCGGGCAGGCGACCCGCGCCCGCTCGATGTCGTCGCGATCCGCAGCGGCGGGGGCCGGGTCGTAGAACAGGGCCTCGTGCCCCTCGATGCGGAAATGCCGCGGCGCCGCGTAACAGCACTGGGCGTAGGCCTGGCACAGGTTGAGATCGACGCTGACCCGCAGGCCAGGCGGGGATCCGGATGACGCATCGGCGGGGATCGACATGGCGGGGCAACCGCGCGGGACGCGCTCGGTTCCGCACTGCGAGATGGGTGCGTCAGACGCGCAGATCTGTACACGACAGTCCCCGCAGAAAGTGTGTGCTGGAATTCCCTTCACCCGGGGTTCGGACTAGTGTTCCACCGCCTCGCGGGCCCGCCCAACGCGCCGCGACTTCAGGAGGGCACCATGCCGCACGGCGCACGCACGAGCCTCGCCGCCCTGATCCTGCTGCTCGGCGTTGGCAGCGCCACGGCCGAGCCCGCCGCCGGCACGACCTGGACGGACCCGCCGGTTCACAAGCCCGCCGCCGAGGCACCGGCCCCGAAGGCGGTGGCCCCCGCGTCGACCCCCGCCGCCGTCGCCGAGGCGGCCCGGCCCGCCCCCGCCAGGAAGGCGGCGGCACGCAAGACGGGCGCGCGCCCTGTCCGGAGCGCGGTGCGGCGCACGGCGCCCAGGCGGGTCGCTGCCGCGGCTCATAGGCCCCGCATCGCCGCGGCATCGCCCCGGGCGATCGTCGGCCCGCGGGTCGTCGCCCTGGCGCCGCCGCCGGAGGGCTACGCGCGCTACCGGTCCTACGGGTATGGCCCGGGCTACGCCGATGGGCGCCTGGACCGCCTGAGCAGCGCCGAAGCCGCCGGCTACGTCGTGGTGCGCCGCCGGACGGTGGTGTTCCCCGACGGCCGGACGCTGCGCGTCTACCGCCCGGACGACGGCGAGCCGTTCTGACCGGGGGACGCGAACACTGCCCGCAGTCCGGCGCGCAGAACCTTCCCGGCCGGGTTGCGGGGCAGGAGCCCGTCCCAGATCACGATCCGCACCGGCACCTTGAAGGCCGCCAGCCGCTCCGCCGCGAAGGCCCGGATCGCCTCCGGGCCCGCCGCGGCCCCCTCTTTCAGCGCCACGATGGCCCCGGGCTCCTCGCCGAGCGTCGGGTGGGGCACGGGGAGCACGACGGCGTCGATCACGTCCGGATGCGCGTAGAGGACGTTCTCGACCTCGCAGCAATAGATGTTCTCGCCACCGCGGATCAGCATGTCCTTGATCCGGTCGACGATGGTCAGGAAGCCCTCGTCGTCCACCCGGGCGAGGTCGCCGGTGCGCAGCCACCCCGCGGAGAAGACTTCGGCGGTGGCCCGCGGATCGTCCCAGTAGCCGCGGATGATGTTCGGCCCCTTCACGCAGAGTTCGCCGACCTGGCCCGGAGGTAAGGTCTCCCCGAGGGGATCGAGGATCCGCACCTCGCAGACCGGAAGGGGCGGGCCGCAGGAATCCGGGCGGGCGAGATAGTCCTCGCCCTGGTGGTGGGTGAAGGTCGCCGAGGTCTCGGTCATGCCCCAGCCGGTGCCGGGCACGACCCTGGGCAGGATCTCCCCCAGCGTCCGCACGAGGTCGCCGGCCGCGGGGGCGCCGCCATAGGTGACGGCATCGAGGCTCGGCAGCCCGCGCCCGGCCTCCCGGGCCGCCGTGGCGAGCTGCCACGCGATGGTCGGCACGCCCCCCGCGCTGGTGCAGCCCTCCCGCTCGATCAGGTCGAGGGCTTCGTGCGCGTCCCAACGGTGCATCATCACCAGCCGGTGGCCGCCATAGAGCGCCGCCCCGAGGCTCGCGTGGCAGCCGGTGACGTGGAACAGCGGGATCACGAGCAGCGCCACCCGCTGCGGTGCGGCCGGATCGGGCTTCGGCGGCGCCTCGCCCCGGCGCAGGAAGCTGCGCGCCGCCGAATAGGGATAGGCCATCACCGTCGTGGCGGCCGCCCGGTGCGTGCCGACGGCGCCCTTGGGCTTGCCGGTCGTACCCGAGGTGTAGAACAGGGTCGCGTCGTCCTCCGGATCGAGGGCGATGTCGGGGAGGGGCCGATCGGGCAGGGCGCCCCAGTCCTGGACCCGCCCGACGATGTCGGCGAGGGGCGTCGCCCGGGGATCGGGCTCCATCCGGGTGGTGAAGACCCGCTCCAGGGCCGGGCATTCGGACAGGTGCGGAGCGAGCCGGGCGAAGCGCTCGCCGTCGGCGATCAGCACCCGCGCGCCGGAATGCTGCAGGCCGTAGGCGAGTTCGGGCCCGGTCCACCACGCATTGAGCGGCGTGGCGATCGCCCCGGCGAGCAGGGCGCCGAAATAACTCACCGGCCATTCGGGCAGGTTGCGCATCGCGATGGCGACCCGGTCGCCCTTGCGCACGCCGGACGCCACCAGCGCCTGCGCCAGGGTGGTCGCCGCCCGGGTGAAGCCCGTGAAGGTTACGCGCTCATCCTGGTAGACCAAGAAGGTCTTCTCCCCGTGCCCCCGGGCGATCCGGAACAGGTCGCGCAGCGTCGGCGGGGCCTTCTCCCAGATCCGGGTCGGCACGCCGCAAATGTCGATCGTCGTGATCGCGAAGGGCCCGCCCGGGGCGGTGAGCCGCGCCTCGGCCTCGCGGAAGGGCAGGGCCGGCCAGCCGGCGGGGATGCGGGGATCGGGGCTCATCGGGCGATGGTCACGCCGCCATCGATGACGAGCGCCTGGCCGGTCACGAACCGGCCGGCTGCGGAGGCCAGGAACACGGCGGCGCCCGCGATCTCGTCGGGCTCGCCGATCCGGCGCAGGGGGGCGGCCTCCGTGGTGGCGGCCAGCATCTCGGGATCCTCCCACAGGGCGCGGGCGAAATCGGTGCGGATGAGGCCCGGGCAGAGGCAGTTCACCCGGACGTTGGCGGGGCCGTATTCCACCGCGTAGTTGCGGGCGAGCTGGAGGTCGGCGGCCTTGGAGACGTTGTAGGCGCCGATCACGGGCGAACCCTTGAGCGCCCCGATCGAGGAGACGAGGATGACCGCCCCATCCCGCCGCGCCACCATGCCGGGGGCGACCTTCTGGATCAGCCAGTGGTTCGACAGGACGTTGTTGTCGAGAATTTTTTTGAATTGGGCGTCGGAGATGCCGGCGAGCGGCCCGTAATAGGGGTTGCTGGCGGCGTTACAGACCAGCACGTCCACGGGACCGAGCTGCCTTTCCGTCTCAGCGACGAGGTGTTCCAACTCCTCCTTCACGGAGATGCTGGCCGGGATCGCCACCGCCCGCCCGGCGCCGTGGGCGGCCTCGATCTCGGCGACCACCGCCGCGCAGGCCGCGCGCTTGCGCGAGGAGATCACCACCCGGGCGCCGTGCTCGGCCATCCGCAGGGCGATCGCCCGCCCGATGCCCCGGGACGAGCCGGTGATGAGGGCAATTTTGCCGGTCAGATCGAACAGGGACATGGTCTGATTGTGCCGACAGCAACGAACAGCGCGTCAACGCCTACGGTCGCAGTTATAGATGCCGCCCGCACGGGGAGGGCGATGGGCGGCGCTCCAAACCCGGACGTCATCATATCGGTCATTCGATCGGCGTGGACCCCGGTTCATCGTGGTTCGGCGCGTCGTGTAATGGGGCGGCGGGGCCGAGAGCACGGAGGCGGCCCCGGCCAAAGCCCGTCTGACCGGTCATCGGCTCTGCCCCCCTTCACGACCGCCCGGCAGAACCCGTCTGGCCAGCCCAGCACACCCACGCTGCCATCTGCGCATCCCGACGGCGGAACCCGCGGAGGCGGCGCAGAGCCGTCCCGTTGGCGGCGCTCAGAAACCGTCGTTTGGCAGCCAGCGCGTGGATCGCAGAAAACCGCGTACCAGCTCTTCCCGGCACAAACGCGAGCGAACCGTTCTAGAAGCTCGTATCTGTTCGGAAATAATCTTTCCACCCAATCCGACAATTTTGCACTATTAATTTCTAACTCGCCGTATCACTTATATCCTGGCGCTCATATCCGAGCAACGAAATAATACATTGGGTCTTTGCTTTGGATGATCGATAAGGTCTCGATTTTGTTTGAATTGATTTTGTCAATAGATATCATGAGATCGGACCGAGTGTATCGGCTCACCGCCGCGCCAAAAAGCAATTGGGCAAGGTTTCAGATACCGCGACGGTCACTGGATTTTTAGGGCTGCCAATACCGTGTCACGGCGGCCACTCTCCTGCTTCGCAATCACGTGGGATCCGGCACCCACGGCGAGGCCAAGCTGCAGACCGCGAGAAACCAAGGCAACGGTTTTAGGACATAAGTCGTTTCTTAAATACATGCCCTGAAAACACCCAACGGCATCTTGAGATAGTCTTTTTGTATATCCCCATTTCCGATCCGAAATAACCGGACCCATGTCACCAGTTCATCCAAAAACTTGACATCTTCGCTTTCTTTCTCCTACCAAAGACGCAGACTTCGAATAGTCAATGGTTTTCCGCATGGCACCCCCGGCATCACCACGCTCGAAAAATACTGTCATATGCCATTTTTATAATGAGGAATATTTACTTCCGTGGTGGCTGAAACATCATCGAAATATTTTTGATCATGGAATCATGATCGACTACAGATCTACGGATAGAAGCTGCGACATTATTCGGGACCTCTGCCCACAATGGGAAATCCGAGAAACAAGAAACAAATACTTCGACAGCCAAATCATCGACGACGAGGTGGTGTTTTATGAGAGGATGATCGCCGGGTGGCGCATGGCCCTGAACGTCACTGAATTCCTGGTCGGCAACTTTGGCCAACTGAACCAATTCAGTGGACCAACTCAGCATTTTATAGGGAATATCGTTTTCGTTCATCCGGAAACAGATATATATCCAAGTCCGGACTTACCTCTATATGATCAGGTGCAATTCGGTTACATTGAAGACAATCCCAATGCCATCAGAATTCTTGATACGGGCGCCCGCGCCTCGCGAAGCATCCATAACTTCGATCTGGTCTACCCCATGGCAGGCAGACATTGGCCTCAGACACCCACATTGAATGATCTGGTGATTTTCTATTACGGATACACGTACCGCAACGAAGCGATCATTTCGAGAAAATTGCAAATCAAGCAGAACATAAGCCCCGAAGAGGCCCAGAAAGTAGGCGGAAATCACCCTAATACCGTAACGAGAGACAGATTTCTCAGTAATATCGAGACCTACCATCTGCCTCGGTGCCGCGATCTTTCCGGCGTCGTCGAAAATCTTACCCGTTTTCACCGTTCCCCGAATCGCGTTTCTTGAAGGGCTCGCTTCACAATGCGCTGAGGGTCACCCATGAGAAGGCATTGGTAGCGCGAAGCTTGTGATGTCGTCTTGCCGTTTGTGGAACGGCGCTTCCGGTGCGGGGCTCGACCGGCGCTGGGCGGTGATCACCCGGCTTCCATCCGGGGGCGAGGTACGCGAAGGCGCGACGCTTCCGGTCAGACCTGCCAACGACAGAGCCGACGAGCGATTCATCACTGTCGATGCTGACTCTTCCGGCCCGCCCGCATCGACCGGCGCAGGCGCGCCATGCCGGCGAGCCAGCGCTCGGGGTCCTTGGCCCGGCGGCGGGCGTATTCCGCCACCTGCGGGTGCGGCAGGATCAGGAAGCGCCCCGCCGCCAGCCCTTCGAAGGCGGCCTCGGCCACGGCCTCCGGTGCCAGCACGCCGTCGCGCGACGCGGCGCTGGCGTCGCCCAGCATGGCGGTGTCGGCGCCCTGCGGGCACAGGGCGGCCACCCGGATCCCGTCCTCGGCATGGGCGATGGCGAGATGCTCGAGGAAGGCGAGGGCTGCGTGCTTGGTCGCCCCGTAGGTGGCGCTGCCGATCTGGCTGAGCAGCCCCGCGGCCGAGACCGTCCCGAGGAACGCGCCCCCGCCCCGGGCACGCCAGAGCGGAACAAGCACCCGCGCCGCGTGGACATGGCCCATCACGTTCACCGCGAAGGCACGCGCCCAGCTCTCCGGATCGGCGGAGGTGGCGAGATCCGGGTCGGGATCGCGCTCCAAAATGCCGGCGTTGGAGCAGTAGAGCGCGATCGGCCCGATCTCGGCCTCGATGCGCGCCACAACTGCTGCGACCGCCGCCGCGTCGCCCACGTCGAGCGCGAAGGCCCGTCCGCTGAGTTCCGCCGCCACGGCCTCAGCACCGGCCTCGTCCCGGTCGAGGGCCACGATTGTCGCGCCCCGGGCCTTGGCCGCGACCGCGAGCGCCCGGCCGATGCCCCGGGCGGCCCCGGTGACGGCGACGACGCGGCCGGCGAGCTCCATGCTCAGGCCCCCGCCCGCTCGGCGAAGCCCCAGGCCGCGGCGGCGAGTTTCGGTACGCGCGCCGCCATGGCGGCGGCGTGCTCGCTCGCGGCGTTGCCGGCCTTGGCGCGGGCGGCCACGCCCCGGAGGATGCCGACCAGCCGGAACAGGTTGTAGGCGAAGTACCAGTCGAGGTCGGGCAAGCTGCTCCGATCCGCCGCCCGGCAGTAGAGCGCCACCGCCTCGTCGCGGGTGGGGATGCCCAAAGCCTCCAAGTCGAGCCCGCCAAGCCCGCTGCGCCCGTCGGCCGGCAATTCCCACTGCATCAGCAGGTAGCTGAAATCCGCGAGCGGATCGCCGAGCGTCGACAATTCCCAATCGAGCACGGCGCTGACGCCGCCATCTCTCGAAAAAATCAGGTTGTCGAGGCGGTAATCGCCGTGGACCACGCAGGCGCCCTGCTGCTCGGGCACCGTCTTGGGCAACCACGCGATCAGCCGCTCGACATCCTCCAGCCGCCCGTCCTCGGCGGCGCGGTACTGGCGGGTCCAGCGGTCGACCTGCCGGGCGAAGTAGTTGCCGGGCCGGCCGTAATCGGAGAGCCCCGCCGCCTCCGGATCGATCGCGTGGAGGCGCGCCAGCGTGGCGATCATGCCGGCATAGTGCCGGTGGCGGGCATGAGGATCGAGGCCGGGCAGGGCGCCGTCCCAGTGCACGGCGCCGTCGACCGCCTCCATCACGTAGAAGGCCGCGCCGATGATGTCCGGATCCTCGCACAGCGCGAAGGGCCGCGGCACCGGAAACCCCTCGCCGTAGAGGGCGCCGATCACCCGGAACTCGCGGTCCACCGCGTGCGCGGAGGGCAGGAGCGGACCGAAGGGTTTTCGGCGCAGGACGTAGGCTTGGCCCGGCGTGTCGAGCCGGTAGGTCGGGTTCGACTGGCCGCCGCGGAACTGCTGGACGGTGAGCGGGCCGGCATAGCCGCGCACGTGCCCTTCCATCCAGGCGGCGAGCTTCGCCTCGTCGATCCGGTGGCGCGGCTCGACCGGCTTCACGCCGGAGAAGACATCGGCATCGCTCATGCGCGCTCCGCCTCCGGGGCTCCTGGCTGGGCATTGGTGTAGCGCCCGAATTCGAGCCGGGCGATCGAGCGATTGTGGACCTCGTCGGGCCCGTCGGCGAGCCGCAGGGTGCGGATATGGGCGTACATCTTGGCGAGCCCGAAATCCTCCGAGACGCCGGCCCCGCCATGGGCCTGGATGGAATCGTCGATCACCTTGAGCGCGACCCGCGGCGCCGCGACCTTGATCATGGCGATCTCGAGCTTGGCGCCCTTGTTGCCGACCTTGTCCATCATGTCGGCGGCCTTCAGGCAGAGGAGGCGGGTCATCTCGATATCGATCCGCGCCTCCGCGACCCGCTGCTCCCAGACCGATTGCTCGGAGATCCGCTTGCCGAAGGCGACCCGGGAGACGAGGCGACGCGCCATGGCCTCCAGCGCCACCTCGGCCGCCCCGATGGTGCGCATGCAATGGTGGATGCGGCCGGGCCCGAGCCGGCCCTGCGCGATCTCGAAGCCGCGCCCCTCGCCGAGGATCAGGTTCTCGGCCGGGACGCGGACATTCTCCAGCACGACCTCGCCGTGGCCCTTGGGGGCGTCCTCGTAGCCGAAGACCGGCAGCAGGCGCTCGACGCGGACTCCGGGCGTGTCCATGGGCACGAGGATCTGCGATTGCTGCCGGTGGCGAGGCGCCTCCGGGTCGGTCTTGCCCATCAGGATCGCGATCCGGCAGCGCGGGTCGCCGACGCCGGTCGACCACCACTTGCGGCCGTCGATGACGTAGTGGTCGCCGTCGCGGCGGATCGACGTCGCGATGTTGGTGGCGTCCGAGGAGGCGACCTCCGGCTCGGTCATCAGGAAGGCCGAGCGGATCTCGCCGGCCATCAGGGGCTTCAGCCAGCGCTCCTTCTGGGCCGCGGTGCCGTAGCGGTGCAGCACCTCCATGTTGCCGGTGTCGGGCGCCGCGCAGTTGAACACCTCCGAGGCGATCCCGACCCGGCCCATCTCTTCGGCGCACAGCGCATAGTCGAGGTTGGTGAGGCCAGCCCCGTGGTAGTCCCCGGTGTCGTGCTCGGGCGAGGGCGGCAGGAACAGGTTCCACAGGCCCTCGGCCCTCGCCTGTTCCTTCAGGCGTTCCATCGTGGGGGAAGGTTCGCGGCTCTCCGCGCGCTCGGCCGCCACCGCGGCGGCCGCCGGCACGATCGCGTCGGCGATGAAGGCGCGAACGCGGGTCAGCCAGTGCGTCTGGGACTGGGAGAGGGTGAAGTCCAAAGCGTCCGCTCCCTGGTGTTGTTCTGACGAGATCCGCGCATCTCCCTCCCCCCTCTGCGGGGGAGGGTGGCCCCTGCTAAGCAGGGGTCGGGAGAGGGGAGCGACGGAGCAGAATACGGCTCGGCCTTCATGAAGGCTGCGCTCGATCCGGAAGCCGGGTTCCCCTCTCCCGACCCCCTTCGGGGGCCACCCTCCCCCGCAGAGGGGGGAGGGGGTGCCGCGGATACGATTGCGTCCCTCACAGATAGGCCGATCCCATCTCGCTGGCGAAACGCTGCGGCGGGCCTTCCCAGACGATCCGGGCCTGTTCCAGCACGTAGACCCGGTCGGCGTGGGGCAGCGCGAAGGTGACGTTCTGCTCGCCGAGCAGCACCGTGATCGGCGTGGTCTGGCGCAGTTTTTCCAGCGCCTTCGACAGCAGCTCCAGGATCACCGGGGCGAGGCCGAGCGTCGGCTCGTCGAGGATCAGGAGGCGCGGGCGCATCATCAGCGCCCGGGCGATGGTCAGCATCTGCTGCTCGCCGCCCGACAGGGTGCGGGCGCTCTGTCCCTCGCGGGCCTTGAGGATCGGAAAAAGCTCGTAAAGTTCTTCGCGGCGCTTGGCGCTCTCGGCCTTCGGGAAATGCTGGCCGCCGAGGTCGAGGTTCTCGCGGACGCTGAGATCGCCGAACAGCTCCCGGGTCTCGGGCACCTGGACGATGCCGGCGCGCGCGATGGCGGCGGGCTTCATCCGGGCGAGGTCCTGGCCGGCGAACCGGATCGTGCCGGTATGCGGGACGAGGCCCGAGATGGCGTTGAACAGGGTGGTCTTGCCGGCGCCGTTCAGGCCCACGACCGAGACGAACTCGCCCTCGTGGACGTGGATCGCGGCGCCGCGCAAAGCCTGCGCCTTGCCGTAGAGCACGTCGACATTCTCGACGGTCAGCAGCGAATCCGGCTTGAACGCGGCTTCCGGCCGGGCCGCCGTCTCGATGCTGCCGCCGAGATAGACGCGCCGCACGGTCGGGTCGGCCATCACGGATTCGGCCGAGCCCTCGGCGATGCGCTCGCCGAGATACATGGCGAAGACCCGGTCCACGAGGGCCGAGACGCTCTTCACGTTGTGGTCGACGAGGAGCACGGCCTTGCCCTCATCGCGAAAACCCCGGATCAGCTCGGAGAAGGCCGCGACCTCACCGCCGGTGAGGCCCGCGAAGGGCTCGTCGACCAGCACCACCCGGGGATCGCGGGCGATCGCCTTGGCGAGTTCCAGCCGGCGCAGGTCGGCGAAGGGCAGGGTGCCGGGCCGCCGGTCGATGACGGCGCCGAGGCCGACGCGCCCGGCGATTTCCTTCGCCCGCCGCGCGACGTGGGGATCCGCGGCGAGCCGGATCAGGCTGTCGGGCAGGAGCGCGAGGCTGATATTTTCGAGAACCGTCTGCCGCTGCAGCGGCCTT
This sequence comes from Methylobacterium phyllostachyos, assembly GCF_900103445.1. Lineage (GTDB taxonomy): Bacteria > Pseudomonadota > Alphaproteobacteria > Rhizobiales > Beijerinckiaceae > Methylobacterium > Methylobacterium phyllostachyos. The sequence goes on from NZ_FNHS01000020.1 coordinate 61,981, forward strand.
GCGTGCTGGAACACGAGGCCGATGCCCGAGCGCGCCACCCGGTGGGCCGGCATGCCGCCGATCTCGGCGCCGTCGAGGCGGATCGAGCCGGCGCTCGGGCGCTCCAGCCCCATGATCAGCTTCATCACGGTGGACTTGCCCGAGCCGTTCGGGCCGATCAGCCCCAAAATCTCGCCGGGCCGCAGGTCGAGGTCGATGTTCTTGACGGCCACAAGGCCGCCGTAGCGCTTGGTCAGGCCGCGGACGCTGAGGCAGGGCTCGGCCAAGACGGGGGACACGACCGGCGGGGGCGCGACGGCGACGGTCATCGGGCTCTCCGGAGCGATCCGAGGCCGAGCAGCCCCGAGGGCACGAACAGGATCACGAGGAGGGCCACCGCCGAGACCACGAAGGTCGATAGCGCCCCGAGCGGGCGCAGCAGCTCGCCCGCCGCGATCAGGAACACGGCGCCGAGCGCCGCGCCCACGATGGTGCGCCGGCCGCCCAGCACCGCCGCGATGATCACCTGCACGCCGACCGCGGTGTCGATCAGCGTGCCGACCGAGGCGGTGCCCATGTAGAAGACGACCAATCCGCCCGCGAGGCCCGAGAAGGCAGCGCTGACCGCGAAGGCCGCGAGCTTGTGCTTGGCGACGTTGAAGCCGAGCGCCCCGGTCACCACCGGATCCTGCCCAGCGGCCTGGAGGATCAGGCCGACCGGCGAGCGCGCGATGGCGGTAAGGATGAGCCCCGAGACCGCCATGAAGCCGAGCGCCAGCCAGTAATTGGTGTCGGCGTCGATCGAGATGACGTCGGGCACGGTCAGCCCGATCTCGCCGCCGGTGAGGCCGGAGAACACCACGATCATGTTCTGCAGGAGCAGGACCGCCACCAGGGTGATCAGCCCGAAATAGGGCCCGCGCACCCTCAAGGCCGGCAACGCCAGGGCGAGGCCGCCGACCACGGCGAGCAGCGTGCCGGCCGCGAGGCACCAGGGGATCGGCAATTCGTAGCGGTTGTTGAGGATCCCGGCGCCGTAGGCTCCGAGCCCGATCAGGAAGGTCGGCCCGAAATTCACCTCGCCGGCGAAGCCGAAGAGCAGGTCCCACGCCATGGCGAAGACGCCGAAATAGTAGGCGATGGTGAGCAGGCCGAGGATGTAGCCGGAGACGTACCAGGGCAGGGTGGCAGCGGCCGCGACGGCGAGGATCGCGATCCAGAAGCCGGGGGTGGTGAGGAGCTTCATCAGGATACCAGGGCTCCGCGCGTTTCCCTCCCCCCTCTGCGGGGGAAGCTGACGGATTCACACTTCTGGGTCTGAGAGTAACGCCCTGAAAAAAGAGCGCTTTCCCCTCCCCCTTGCGGGGAGGGGGTAGGGGGTGGGGGTGGTGCAGAAGGCACCGCACTGCCCCATCCTGCACCACCCCCACCTCCGGCTCCTCCCCGCAAGGGGGAGGAGAGAGCCCAGCGACCAGCGATGCGTGAATACCCTCCCCCGCAGAGGGGGGAGGGAGCGCGGCGGCACGGGCCAGCCATGAAAACAACCATTACCGCCGCCCCAGCAGGCCCTGCGGGCGCAGGTACATCACGGCCACCAGCAGCAGCAGCGCCGGGATCACCCGGTAGGCCGGGGAGATCAGGTAGGCGGTGGCGGTCTCCAGATACCCCACCACGTAGGCGGCGATCAGCGAGCCGGTGACGCTGCCCAAGCCCCCCAGCACCACGATCGAGAAGGCGCTCGCGGTGAGCGGCCCCACCGAATACGAGGACACCCCCAGAAACATCCCGAGCAGGACCCCCGCGATGCCGGCGAGCAGGCCGTAGATCGCCCAGACCGCCACGTAGATCTTGCCCATGTCGTGGCCGAGCAGCGTCACGCCCCGCGGGTTCATCGAGGCGGCGAGCAGGACCTTGCCGGCCCGCGCCCGGTTCACGAACAGCCAGAGCAGGCCGATCACCACCCAGCAGATCACCGCCGTGAACAGCTCGTTCTTCGGCGTGCGCACGCCCGCGATCTCGACCACGCCCTCGACGATCGGCAGCACGGTCTTCGGGTTGTCGGTGAAGAAGTAGGCCACCAGCTCCTGGATCATGATCCCCCAGAGCAGCGTGCCGGTGAGCACGAAGATTTCCTTCTCTTCCCGCGGGATCGCCCGGCTCCGCTCGATCGGCGCGACCACCGCGAAGTAGGTCACCAGCGCGCCCGCCAGCCCGCACAGCACGCCGACCGCCGCGCCGACATAGGAGCCGAGCCCGAACAGGGCCGAGGCCGCCCAGGCCGCCACTGCGGCCATCACCATCAGGGCGCCGTGGGTCAGGTTGAGGACGCCCGAGACCCCGAAGATCAGGGTGAAGCCCATCGCGCCGAGCGCGTAGAGGGCCGAGATGGCGAAGCCATCGACGAGGATCTGGAGGCCGATCATCGCGCTCTCCCCCGCCTACTGGACCGCCGCCTTCACCGCAGGGGGCAGGACCATGGCCCCGTTGGCGGTCGCCGCCGGCCAGATCGCGATCTGCTTGCCGTTCTGCCACTGCCCGAGCACGCTGGTCATCAGGCCGGGGCCGTACTGGATCGAGTGCGTGAACGGCTCGTCCTTGCCGTAGAACTTCAGGTGCCCGACCGTGCCGACGTAATCGGTCTTCTCCAGGGCCTCGACGAGCTTGTCGGCCTCGGTCGAGCCCGCCCGCTTGATCGCCTCCGCGGTGTAGTAGACGGCATCGTACGCCATGAAGCCCGCGTAGGACGGCGCCCCGCCGAAGCGCTTGGCGAAGGCCTCCGAGAACGGGATCGTCTTCTCGGTGAGCGCCACGCCTGGCAAGGCTACGCTGTCGAACAGCACGCCCTGCGTGCCGCCGTTGGTGTTGGCCCAGAAGGTCGAGGAGGTCGCCTGCCCGCTGATGCCGGTCATGGCGATCGGCACCTGCTGGTTCTGCCACTGCACGGTCGGCTGCACGCCGACATGGGCGATGCCGGTGACGATCAGGTCGGGCTTGGCTGCCTCGATCTTGTTGTAGATCGGCGTGAAGTCGCCGGTGTCCGGCGAGAAGCGGACGTGCTCCACCACCTTGAGCCCGGATTTCGGCAGGCATTCCTCGTAGGCGGCGTCGAGGGGGCGGGTCCAGGCCGCGTCCTCACTCATGATCGCCGCCGTCTTGGCCTTGAGCTTCTCGACCAGCACGTCCTTGGCCGAGTCGCAGACCGCCTGCGCCAGGGCGTGCGAGGTCAGGTAGCCGTGGAAGGTGTACTTGTTGCGCGCATAGTCCTTGTGGACGTTCACGCTGATCTCGTTCGAGGCCGCACCGGGGGTGATCAGCGGCGTCTTGAGCCGGGCCGCCCAGGGCATCAGGGCGAGCACCACCTCGGAGATGTAGCTGGCGATGACGAGATTGACCTTGTCCTCCGAGACCGCCCGCTGGAAGGCCCGGACCGCGTCCGAGGCGGAGGATTTGTCGTCGTAGGTGACGACCTGGATCTGCCGGCCGTCGATCCCGCCCTTGGCGTTGATCTCGGCGGCGGCGAGCTGCACGGCCTGCGGGATCGAGGCCCCGGCCACCGACTGCGCCTCGGCGATCACGCCGATCTTGATCGGGTCCGCGGCGTGGGCCGGGCCCGCCAGCAGAGAGCCGGCCGCCATGAGCGCGGGCAAGACGCGCCGGAACTGGGCGCGCCGGACGGCGGCGGTCTCGGACATCGGCGTTTCCTCGAAGTCTCGGTGCCCGCATTCTTTATTCGTGGGCTTGGACCCGAGTGTAGCCGGGGCTCGACGGATCACAAGGGGCGCGCGGCGCGCGGCGGGTGACGTTTCCGGCAAGTCGTTCGCGCCCCGGGCTTCCGGGTCCGGACGGTCGAGCCTAGGCTCGCACCCGGCACCGCTCAAGCGGGCCCGACGGCCTCGAAGAAGGGCGGATCATCCGGTGAGGAACGCACGCTTGTCCGGCTCCGTCCCGGCCCGGGGGCCGGCCCCATGAGTCTGCGCTGGACCCGCCGGCCCGAGGGCTCGACCTGGGGTGACTTCGGCCCCGACGACGAGCGCGGGCGCCTGAATCTGCTCACCCCCGAGAAGGTGCTGCAGGGCGTCGCCGAGGTGCGGGAGGGCCTGACCTTCTGCCTCAGCCTGCCCCTGGACCTGCCGGGCGGCAACGTTCTGAATCCCCGCCGCCACCCGCCGCAGATCACCCCGACGCGGCGGGCCAACGGCCGGCCCAACATGAACTTCCCGGTCTGCGAGGAGGTCGACGGCGCCACCGACGTGATCTGCGACGACCGGGCGCTGATCCACCTGCAATACTCGACGCAGTGGGATTCGCTCGCCCATGTCGGCGCGCTGTTCGACGCGGACGGCTCGGGCTCAGGCCCGACCTTCTACAACGGCTTCCGCGGCGGCCGCGACATCGTCGGGCCGAGCACGCCAGAGGCAGCCGACCAGCCCTCCCAGGCCAAAAAACTCGGGATCGAGCGGCTGGCCGAGGCCGGCATGCAGGGCCGGGCCGTGATGATCGACCTGCGCGCCCATCTCGGCGACGCGAAGACCAAGGTCGGCTACGACCAGCTCGCCCGGATCCTGGAGGCGGACGGCGTCGTGGTGGAGCCCGGCGACATGGTCTGCCTGCACACGGGCTTCGCCGAGCGGCTGATCGCCATGGGCGGCGATCCGGACCCGAAGCTGGTCCACAATCTCTGCGCCGGGCTCGACGGGCGGGATCCGCGGCTCCTCGACTGGATCACCCGCAGCGGGCTCTGCGCGCTGATCGCCGACAACTACGCCGTGGAGGCCTATCCGGCGGGTCCCGGACCGGCCTGCTGCGCGACGCTGCCGCTGCACGAGCACTGCCTGTTCAAGCTGGGGGTCAATCTCGGCGAGCTGTGGCACCTGACGCCACTCGCCGACTGGCTGCGCGCGCATGGCCGGAACCGCTTCCTGCTCACCGCGCCGCCGCTGCGTCTGCCCGGGGCGGTGGGCTCGCCGACGACGCCGATCGCCACGGTGTGAGGAGAGGGCGGCATGAGCGAGATCGCAATCGTCGGCGGCGGCCTGATGGGGCACGGCATCGCCCTGGTGCTGGCGCTCCACGGGCACGCCGTGCGGATCACCGACACGGCCCCTGAGACCCGCGCGCGCATCCCAGCCCTCATGGCCTCCGCGCTCGCGACGCTTCAGGAGGCCGGCGCCGCCCCGAAGGGTTGGGATGCCGAAAGGCTCGGTCGAGCGGTCCGGGTCGAGGCGGAGCTCGAACCGGCTGTGGCGGGCGCGGACCTCGTGATCGAGGCGATCACCGAGAACCCGGAGGCCAAGCGCGCCCTCTTCACAGACCTCGACCGGCTCTGCGCGGCCGACACGATCCTCGCCAGCAACACCAGCTACCTCGACGTCTTTCCGCTGATCCCCGCAGCGCGGCAGACGCGGGCGCTGATCCTGCACTGGTACACGCCGCCCTACATCGTCGACCTCGTCGACGTGGTGCCGGGCCCCGGCACCGATCCGGCCATCGTCGCCGCGATGGCCGATCTGGTGCGCGGCCTCGGCCAGGTGCCGATCGTGCTGAAGCGCTTTATCCCGGGCTACATCGCCAACCGGATCCAGTCGGCGATCAGCGCCGAGGTGTACAGCCTGCTCGACGACGGGATCGCCTCGCCCCGGGAGATCGACGACGCGATCATCCACGGCCTCTCTTTACGCATCCCGATCCTCGGCCACCTCGCCAAGGCCGACTTCACCGGGCTGGAGCTGACGCAGCGGGCGATGGCGAATGCGAGCTACGTGCCCGCACGGCCCCGGGCGCGCTCCGAGACCCTAGACGCCCTCTGCGCCGAAGGCCGGACCGGAGTGATGGCCGGCAAGGGCTATTTCGACTGGGGCGGCAGCCCGCCGGAAGAGCTGTTCCGCGAGCGCGACCGCAAGCTCCTGGCGCTCAAGGCCGCGATGGCCACGATCGGCCGGATGGAGGGTACATGATCGGGGCGGATCTCACCGGACGGCGCGTCCTCGTCACCGGGGCCTCGTCGGGCATCGGCCTCGCGACGGTGGCGATGTTCGCGCGCAACGGCGCCACGGTGGCGCTGAACCACCTGCCCGACGATGCCCGTGGCTCCGAAGAGGCCGGGCGGCTCGCCGGGGCAGGGTTTTCCGTCATCGCCCTGCCGGGGGATGTCTCCGAGCCCGGCGACGCCGAGGCGATGGTGGCGGCCGGGATCGCGCAGCTCGGCGGCCTCGACGTGCTCGTCAACAATGCCGGCACGGCCGGCACCACCACCCCCATCGCGTTCGAGGACCTCGACGCGATGACCGAGGATTTCTGGGCCACGATCCTGGCGACCAACCTGCTCGGGCCGTTCCGCTGCGCCCGGGCCGCGGCGCCGACGCTCAAGGCGAGCCGCGGCGCTATCGTCAACACCGCGTCGGTCGCCGGGCTCGGGCGGCGGGGCTCCTCGGTCGCCTACTCGGCCAGCAAGGCCGGGCTGATCAACCTCACCCGCAGCCTCGCCCGGGCGCTGGCCCCCGACGTGCGGGTCAACGCGGTGGCGCCCGGCCTCGTCGCCACGCCCTGGACCGACCCCTGGCCGGAGGCCCGCAAGGCCGCGACGGTGCAGCACACGATGCTCCGCCGCATGGCCCGGCCGGAGGATATCGCCGAGACTATCTTCTTCCTCGCGGCGGGCGCCGCCTACATCACCGGCGAGACCATCACGGTCGATGGCGGGGTCCTGTGAGCGCGGGGAGACGCGAGATGTCGAGCACCACCGTCATCACCTGCGCCCTCACGGGCTCGTTCGACACGCCGAAGAAGAACCCGGCCGTGCCGGTGAGCCCCGAGGCGATCGCGCGATCCGCCCTAGAGGCGGCCTCCGCCGGGGCCGCGGTGGTCCACATCCATGTCCGCGATCCCGCGACCGCCGCGCCCAGCATGGAACTCGCCCATTACCGCGAGGTCGTGGAGCGGATCCGCGAGAAGAACGATTCCGTGATCCTCAACCTGACCACGGGGGCGGGGGGCCGGTTCGTGCCGGGCGATCCCGATCCGGCGACGGCCGGCCCCGGCACGACCTTCGTGAGCCCGGAGGCCCGGACCCGGCACGTCGCGGCTTTGCGGCCGGAGATCTGCACCCTCGACATCGCCACGATGAATTTCGGCGAGCACCTGTTCCTCAACACCCCTGGCCATCTGCGAGCCATGGCGGGGCAGATCCGGGAGGCGGGCGTGAAGCCCGAGATCGAGGTGTTCGACCTCGGCCAGATCGAGCTGGCCCGCCACCTGATCGCCGAGGGGCATCTGGCGCGCCCGCCCCTGTTCCAGATCTGCCTCGGCATCCCCTGGGGGGCGCCTGCGACACCCGAGGCGCTGGTGGCGATGCGGGCGCGGCTGCCGGAGGATGCGATCTGGTCGGCCTTCGGGATCGGGCGAGAGGAATTTCCGATCCTCGCGGTGGCGGCCGGGATGGGCGGGAACGTCCGGGTCGGGCTGGAGGACAACCTGTACCTGTCGAAGGGCCGGCTCGCGCCGAGCAACGCCGCCCTGGTGGAGAAGGCGGTGAGCCTGCTGGCCCATATCGACCGCGAGCCGGCGACGCCCGATCAGGCGCGGGCGATGTTTGGATTGGCGCCGCGGGGGCAATGACCCGCGCGTCTCCCTCCCCCCTCTGCGGGGGAGGGAGACGCGCGGAGCGAGGCGGGAGAGGGGAGCCCGGGTTCAGGAAAGGGCGCGACCCTCACGCAGCACAGAGCCCTGTCCTACACCGTCGCTCCCCTCTCCCGACCCCCTTCGGGGGCCACCCTCCCCCACAGAGGGGGGGAGGGAAGAGCCGTAGCGCTTACGGATCTGCGGCATCCTCACCCGCCCCCGTTTCAGCCGTGATCCCTCACGGATACTCTGTCTTCCGAGTCCGCGAGCGCCGATCAACGCCGCCGCGTTCCAAAAAACAGGGAGAGAGACATGACGCTCCGCCACCGCGCCGCGGCGCTGCTCGGGAGTCTGTGCGCGCTCGGCGCCGGCGCGGCGCTCGCGGCCGACCGCGTGCCGGTGAAGATCGGCGTGCTGAACGACCGCTCCGGCGTCTACTTCGACTCCACCGGCGAGGGCTCGGTGGTCGCCGCCCGCATGGCGGTCGAGGATTTCAAGCCCGCGGACCATGGGCTGACGGTCGAGGTCGTCGCCGCCGACCACCAGAACAAGCCCGATGTCGGCGCCTCGATCACCCGGCAATGGTACGACCGCGACGGCGTGGACGCGGTGTTCGACGTGCCGACCTCCTCGGTAGCGCTCGCCATCGCGCAGATCACCAAGGAGAAGAACAAGGCCTTCATCAACTCGGGCGGCGGCACCGCCGACCTCACCGGGCCGGCCTGCACGCCCAACACCGTGCACTGGACCTACGACACCGCGGCGCTTGCCAACGGCACCGGCAAGGCGATGCTCAAGCGTGGCGGCAAGAGCTGGTACTTCATCACCGCCGACTACGCCTTCGGCTTGGCGCTCGAGCGCGACACCAAGGCGGTGGTGGAGAAGAACGGCGGCAGGGTCGTCGGCGGCGTGCGCACGCCGTTCCCGAACCCGGACTTCTCCTCGTTCCTGCTCCAGGCCCAGGCCTCGGGCGCCCAGGTGATCGGGCTCGCGGATGCCGGGCTGGATGCTGCCAACGCCATCAAGCAGGCGCACGAATTCGGCATCCGCCAGGGCGGCCAGTCGCTGGCCGCCCTGCTGATCGCCATCACCGACATCCATTCGCTCGGCCTGGAGGTGGCGCAGGGGCTCGACTTCACCGCCTCGTTCTACTGGGACCTCAACGCCGGCACCCGGGCCTTCTCGGAACGCTTCGAGAAGCGGATGCCCGGCAAGAAGCCGACCTCGTATCAGGCGGGCGTCTACGCCAGCACGCTGCACTACCTGAAGGCGGTGGCGGCCCTGCACTCGGCCAAGGACGGCGCCGCCGTGGTCGCCAAGATGAAGGAGCTACCCACCGACGACCCGCTGTTCGGCAAGGGCACGATCCGGCCGGACGGCCGCAAGATCCATCCGATGTACCTGTTCGAGGCCAAGACGCCCGCCGAGTCGAAGGGGGAGTGGGACCTCTACAAGGTGCTGGAGACGATCCCGGCTGAGCAGGCCTTCCGCCCGATGAGCGAGGGCGGCTGCCCGCTGGTCGCCGGCATGACGGGCAAGTAGGGGTCTTCGGCGCTCGCGCCGCGTGCTCTCCTCCCCCGTGTGGGGAGGAGTTGGAGGTGGGGGTGGTTCAGGATTGAGCGATCCGGTGCCTCCTGCACCACCCCCACCCTTCACCCTCCCCACAAGCTCGAGCGATCCCGGGCAGGCCCGGGATCGCCAGGGGAGGGGAAAGCACCGGTCAAAGCCTTTCTTACTTCGCCCCGATCCGGTCCAGGGCCGCCACCGCGTCGTCGGGAAGGTTGAGCTCGGCCGCCGCGAGGTTCTCGCGCAGGTGGCTGAGCGAGGACGTCCCCGGGATCAGCAGGATGTTGGGCGACCGGCGCAGCAGCCACGCGAGCGCCACCTGCATCGCCGTCGCGCGGAGCCCCGCCGCCACCGCCGACAGGGTGTCCGATTGCAACGGGCTGAACCCGCCCAGCGGAAAGAACGGCACGTAGGCCGTGCCGGCCGCCGCCAGGTCGTCGATGAAGGCGTCGTCGCCCCGGTGCGCGAGATTGTACTGGTTCTGCACGCAGACGATGTCGGTGATCCGCCGCCCCTCGGCGACCTGACGCGGCGTGGCGTTGCTCAGGCCGATCCGGCGGATCAGCCCCTGCCGCTGGAGATCCGCCAGCACGGTGAGCGGCGCCTCGATCGGGCCCTCTGCCGGCCCGTGGACATTGAACATCAGGCGCAGGTTGACCACGTCGAGGGCATCGACGCCGAGGTTGCGCAGGTTGTCGTGGACCGCCTGGGTCAGCTCCGCGGCCGAGAAGGCTGGGTTCCACGAGGCGTCGGCCCCGCGCTTGGCGCCGATCTTGGTGACGATCACGAGATCGTCCGGATAGGGATGCAGCGCCTCGCGGATGATCTGGTTGGTGACGTGCGGCCCGTAGAAGTCGCTGGTGTCGATGTGGTCGACGCCCGCAGCCACGGCCGCGCGCAGCACCGCCACCGCTTCGGCGCGGTCCTTCGGCGGCCCGAACACGCCGGGTCCGGCGAGCTGCATGGCCCCGTAGCCTAGCCGCTTCACGGTCCGGTCACCGAGCTGGAACGTGCCGGCCTGCGCAATATCCGCGGTGCTATCGGTCATGGCGAATCTCCTGTTGGCGCCCCGGATGTAGACGGCATGGATTGCGCCGATAAGCCGTGACGATCGGCACGGGCCGTGCGCATTCTCGAACAATGACGCAGGATCTCGCGGACCTCACCGCCTTCGTGACCGTGGCGCGGGCCGGCGGTTTTCGCGATGGCGCCCGTGCCGGGGGCCGGAGCGCGTCGAGCCTGAGCGAGGCCGTGCGCCGGCTGGAGGCGGGCTTGGGCGTGCGCCTCCTGAACCGCACCACCCGCAGCGTCGCCCCCACGGAGGCGGGCGCCCGCCTGCTCGAACGGCTCGGCCCGGCGCTGGCCGAGGTGGCGTCCGCCCTCGACGTGGTGAACGGGTTCCGCGACCGGCCGGCCGGAACGCTCCGGCTGAACGTGCCCCTGAGCGTGGCCCGGCTGGTCCTGCCCGCGCTCGTACCGCCCTTCCTGGCGGCCTATCCGGAGATCCGCCTGGAGGTGGTGGTCGAGGACGGGTTCGTGGATGTGCTCGCGGCGGGCTGCGACGCCGGCATCCGCTACGACGAGCGGCTGGAGCAGGACATGATCGCCGTGCCGATCGGCCCGCGGCGGCAACGCTTCGCCACCGCGGCGGCGCCGGCCTATCTCGACCGGCGCGGCCGGCCGGAGCATCCGCGCGACCTCCTCGCCCATGCCTGCCTGCTCGGCCGGTTCCCCAGCGGCGCCCTGACGGCGCCCTGGGAGTTCGAGCGGGATGGAGCCATCGTCCGGGTGGACCCGACCGGGCCGCTGATCGTGCGGGTCGGCGCCAGCGACCTCACAATCGAGGCCGCGATCGCCGGCACCGGGGTCATCCACCTGTTCGAGGACTGGCTGCGGCCGCATCTCGACAGCGGCGCCCTGGAACCGGTGCTGGAGCCCTGGTGGCAGGACTTTTTCGGCCCGTTCCTCTACTATCCGGGCCGGCGACACCTGCCGGCGCCCCTGCGCGCCTTCGTGGATTTCGTCGGCGCGCAGGGGTCGCGCGCTAGAACCGCAGGGTGAAGTTACCCTTCACCGCCTGATCCTGCGCCTGGGCGCCAGTCTGGCCCGTGTAGGCCACGCCCAGCGTCGCGTTCGGCGCAACCGCCAGATCGAGCCCGACCTGCGCCACCAGCGCGTCCCGGTCGATCGGAACGCCCGCGCTCAGGAACGCCGGGCCGCCCGCGCCGAACCGCAGCAAGGCCGTCGGCACCACATCCCCGAACGCACGCCGGTAGCCCACAAGACCCCGCAGCGTCACAGGCAGCCCAAGCCCCAGATCCAGGCTCGTCTGCGCCCGCACCCCCGCGGTCACCGCGCCCAGGTCGTAGTCCCGCGCGAAGCTCGCCAGCGCGGCCGCACCCCCGGCCTCGGCAAACCCGTTGCGCCGGATCCCGACATACGCTCCGCCCACGAACGGCTCGACGTAGCTCGCCGCCGGCTGCACCGCGACCGCCGCCCCGTCCTTCGACACCAGAGCCGCCACCGCCGGCTCACCCAGCGGGATCTTCCAGCCGATCTCACCGAAGCCCTGCACGGTGTAGCCGCCGCCATGCCCGCTCAGCGTGTCCGACAGCCCGTACGCCACCGCCCGCCGCGTGTGCGTGTCGGTGTCGGCGTAGATGGCCCCCAGCCGCAGCGACAGCGGCCCGACCTCGGTGCCGCCATACACGCCGCCGAACCCGCTCTTCAGCGTCGCGCTCTCCGCCCGGCTCATGCCGCCGACCCGGCCGGCGCTGTCGAGAGACGCCTCCGTGTAGCCGCCGACCACGCCGAAGCGCAGCCCGCTGGGGAGTCGCACGTCCGCGCCCGCGGCAAAGCCCGCGATCTGCCGGTCGAGGTCGAACGCGTTGCCGCCGCTGTTCGCCGTGCCGAACGCGCCGAAGCCCTGGCCCCACAGCCCGAACACCTGCGGATCGAGGGTCCGCACCGGCACGTTCGCCACCACCGGAGGCCGGCCCGGCAGGTCGGCCGTGTAGGTGGACGGCAGGTTGCCGTAGTCGAGCCCGGTGCCGGGAGTGCCCCAGCGCAGCCGGTCGAGCACCGCCTCGCGCACGAAGAAGGCGGTCTCGTAGGCCGCCGAGACCGTGCTGGCGTGGATGTCACCGGCGAGCGCCCGGAAGCCGGCATCGGCCTCGGTGGTGGTGAAGGCGACCGCCGCGTCGAACAGCCGGCCGGCACCGGCCGCCTGAACGGCGTTGGCCGCGGCCCAGCCGTTGCGGCTGGTGGCGGAGGCTGAGAACGGCACGTCGTTGCGGGTGAGCGTCAGGTCGACTTCGTTGGGCAGGTAGCGCAGGCCCGGGGAGAGGAAGGCGAGGTTCGAGGTCACGCCGGCGAACTGTCCGGAGACGCCGCCTGCGGCCGACAGGATGGTGTAGGTGGTGCGCGGGTTGTAGCTGCCCGAGGCGGCCAGCACCTGAACGGTGCCGCCCGAGAGGGCGGCGTTGCCGCCGGCGGTGATGCGGTCGGCCTGCCCGGCGGCGTTGGCCTCGACGCGGTAGGTCGAGCCGGGCGCGAAGGCGACGGGGCCGGTGACGGCGAGCGTGCCGATCGAGTTGCCCGGCGACACGGTGCCGCCCGACAGCGCGCTGATCCCGCCCACGACGCCCGTGCCGCCGAGATCCGCACCCTGCCAGACCGTCACGGTCGAGTTGGCGAGGGCGCCGTTCACCGCGAGTCGCCCGGCCTGAACCGTGGTGGCGCCGCTCAGCGTGCTGAGGCCGGTGAGCGTCAGGGTGCCCGCATTGGTCTTGGTGAGGGTGCCGGAGCCCGAGATGGCGTTGGCCAGGGTTCCGTCGGTGGATTGATCGATGACGAGGGCCGCGTTGTCGACGATCGCCCCCGTGCCGAAGGCGCCGGCATGGCCGACCAGCGTCCCGCCGCCGATCGTCGTGCCGCCCGCATAGGTGTTGGCGCCGGTCAGCACCAGCGTCCCGCTGCCGAGCTTCACGAGTCCGCCCGTGCCGCCGATGTCGTTGCGCCAGATATCGTAGGCCGAGAAGCTGCCCTTGGCGGCATCCATGGTGACGGTGACCGTGCCGTTGAAGGCGCCGTAGCCGTCGGCGGCGGCGAACAGGTTGATGCGGTCGTAGCCCATCCCATTGTCGAGGAAACCGCCGGACGGCAGCTCAGTGGTGGCGATCACGTCGCGCCGCTGCGCAGCGGTGAGATAGGGGAAGCGCGTCGCGAGCAGCGCCTCGGCGCCGGTCGGGACCACCGGCGGCAGGTCCGTCGGCCCGACCGACGGGAAGCCGTAGGTCAGGCGCGCCGTGTAGGCGGCCTTGTTGCGCGCGTAATCCGAGAAGCGATCGGTGGCCGGATCGACGGCGCGGGCGCACCGCTCCAGCGGCCCGCCGCAGGCCTGGCTCAGGTAGCTCTGGGCCTGCGCGAAGGCCTCGCCGATGAGCGTCGCGTTGGCCGGGTCATTGAGCGCGCGGATGGCGAAATACGTCGCCAGCACGCGGCCGCCCATCACGTCGGTGGGCGAGTGCATGCCCGCCTCGATGCGGTTGTCGCCGAGTTCGCTCGCGCGGGTCAGCAGTTCCTGGAACCGCTGCGGGACCGCGTAGGCCAGCGCCATGGCCGAGAGGTAGGCGGCGTTGGTGTGGCCGCTCGGGAAGCCGCCGTCACTGGCCGGGTTCGGGCCCTTCTCGGGCACCAGGGAGGCCGGAACGACCCAGGCGAGGCTCTGGCCGTTCAGGCTCTGCCGCCAGGGGCGCCAATAGTTGTAGGCATCCTTGGCGGGGCTGGTGGAGGCGTTGTTCCGGAACGCGTTGACCAGCTGCACGACCTTCCCGAGGGGCGAAGTCGTCACGCCGGCGCCGGTGCCTTGATCGTTGTACTGTACGCGCGCCGTGGTCGCGTCGAAGGCCGGGATCGTGGTGGTCGCCCCGGCCCCCGCCCGGAAAGCCTGCGTCAGCGGCCCGAGGCCGTCGATGACGCTGTAGCTCTGGTTGCGGCGGTCGTCGTAATAGGCGGCGATCTCCTGATCGCGGGTCCGCTCGCGCGCCCGGTCGGCGACGATCTGGATGTTGCGCAGCAGGAGGGGCGCCCCGAGGGCCGTGGGCGTTCCGGTGTCGTAGGTCCGCCCGGGGACCCAGAGCCGGCTGAAGCCCGACAGGATGTCGACGCCGTTGCCGCGGCTGGCCGTCTGCGCCTGAGCGCTTGAACCGAGGACCGCAGCCAACATGGCGGCGGTCGAGACGCCGTGTCGTAATTTCATAGCTCACCCCGAATCGCACGGCCGTTCGGCCTTCGGGGCAAGGGAGATAAGCAGATTCAGCCGCCCGGCATCGTCATAATCACGTCACGTTTCTCGAGGAGCGCCATTGTATTATCAAAACAACACCGCTCAAGGATGCCAAATCTGTACGTGTTGATCAAGTTCTTGCCCGGCAAAATTTCAAATCGGCATCTTTATTCGGATCAGGCACGCTGATCTTTCTGATTCGCCGCACTATCCGAGACTCGTGTGTCCAGCGCGCTTCGAACCCGCCATGCGATCCGAAGCGGCCGAAACCCATCATTGCGGCAGTTCGAACACCGTGAGCTGCCCGCCCGGCGCCGTGTATTGCGACAGGGCCGCGTAGCCCCCCACCGCCCCCGAGCCGTCGGCCGGGTCGGTCAGCCCGGCCGCCAGCCCGATCCCGGCCCAGCCGCCGACACCCGACAGCACCGCCACGTACTGCTTGCCGTCGTGCAGGTAGGTGGTGACGTTGCCCACGATCCCGGACGGCGTCTTGAACCGGTAGAGTTCGTGCCCGTCCCGGGCATCGACCGCCTTCAGGTAGCCTTCGAGCGTGCCGTAGAAGACCACGTCGCCCGCGGTGGCGAGCGCCCCCGACCAGACCGAGAACGGTTCCGGGATCGACCACGCGATCCGCCCCTTCGCCCCGTCCCAGGCGATGAACGCCCCAGTCCGGTCGGTGCCCTCCGGCGGGTGGAGGGTGAGCGTCGCGCCGACATAGGGCTGGCCGGGCGTGTAGGTGACCCGGAACGCCTCGTAATCCATGCACATGTGGTTGGTCGGCACGTAGAACAGCCGCGTCTTCGGCGAATAGGCCGCGGGCTGCTGGTTCTTGGCGCCGAGCGCCCCGGGGCAGATGTTTTTTGTCGTTTCGTCCTCGTCCGCCTCGCCGGGAGCATAGCGCTTGTCGACCACCGGGCGGCCGTAATCGGGCGCGGCCGGGTCCATCACGATGCGGCTCGCCCAGTTGACGCTCGGATCGAATTTTTCGGCCACCAGCAATTCGCCCGTGGCGCGATCCAGCGTGTAGCCGAAACCGTTCCGGTCGAAATGGGTGAGCACCTTCCGCGCGCGCCCGCCAATCTCCTGCTCGGTGAGGATCATCTCGTTGACGCCGTCATAGTCCCACTGGTCGTGGGGGGTCATCTGGTAGACCCAGCGGGCCATTCCCGTGTCGGCATCGCGGGCGATGATCGACATCGCCCACCGGTTGTCGCCGGGGCGCTGGGCCGGGTTCCAGGTCGAGGGATTGCCGGTGCCGTAATAGACGAGGTTCAACTCCGGGTCGTACGAGAACCAGCCCCAGCTGCAGGCACCGCCGGTCCGCCACTGGTCGCCCTCCCAGCTCTTCAGGGAGGAATCCTTGCCGATGGGATGGCCGAGTTCGGTCGTCGTGTCCGGGTCGACCAGCATGTCGGCATCCGGCCCGGTGGCGTAGGCGCGCCAGAGCTGCTTGCCCGTCGCCTGGTCGTAGGCCGTGACGTGGCAGCGCGCGCCGTACTCGCCCCCCGCGAGGCCGACGATCAGCTTGCCGTGGACCGGCAGGACCGTGGCGGTGTTGGTCTCACCCCGCCCGGGATCGCCGTTCTTCACCGACCACAGCACCCGGCCGGTCTCGGGGTCGAGGGCGACGACCGTCGTATCGGCCTGCTGCAGGAACAGGCGTCCGTCCGCGTAGGCGAGGCCACGGGAAACCGTGTCGCAGCACATCACGGCGATCACGCCCGCATCCTGCCGGGGCGCGTAGCGCCACAGGATCCGGCCCTCGTGGTCGAGGTCGAGGGCGTAGACGCTATTGGGGAACGGCGTGTGCACAACCATGATGTGCCCGACCACGATCGGTGCCCCCTCGTGCCCGCGCAACACGCCGGTGGAGAAGGTCCAGGCGACCTTGAGGCGGGAGACGTTGCCGGCGTTGATCTGCGCGAGGTCGGAAAAGCGGGTGTTGGCGTAATCCAGGGTCTGGAGGACCGGCGGCTGCGCGGATGCCGACCCCATGAGGCCAGCGAGCATCAAGGCCGCCAGGATCGTCGGGACGCGCATGCTCGGACTCCACCCGCCGCCCGTCGCGGCGACGCCGGCCTCATACACCGGCCGACCGGATCGCCACCGCGGCCAAGCGTCCGCCCGGCCTCACATCCGCTCTTTGACGATGTCCTCGGCCTGGGGATCCGGCTCGTGGCCGGCTTCGCGCAGCAGCGGCACCACCTCGGCCGCCTCGCGGGCGACGAGGTAGCTCAGATCGAGGCCCTCGCGGATGAAGCCATGGCCGCGCATGTGCTCGAACAGGGCGAGCAGCGGCGCCCAGAACTCCGCCACCGAGACCAGAACCACCGGTTTCCGGTGGCGCCCGAGCTGCGCCCAGGTCAGCTGCTCGACCAGTTCCTCCAGGGTACCGATACCGCCGGGCAGGGTCACGAAAGCGTCCGAGCGCTCGAACATCAGGCGCTTGCGGGTATGCATGTCGGACACCACCACGGTCTCCTGGATGTCCGCCAGCATGTGCTCGCGCGCCTGGAGGAAATCCGGGATGATGCCGGTGACGTGGCCACCGGCTTCGAGCGCGGCGCGCGCCACCGCACCCATCAGGCCCACGTCGCCGCCGCCATAGACGAGGCCCATCCCGGCCTGCGCGATGGCAGTCCCCAGCACCTCCGCGGCCGTGCGGAAGGCGGGGTCCCGCCCGAAGCCGGAGCCGCAATAGACACAGACTGTCCTCACCGGAGCCATCCGGCGCCCTCCATCACGCGTCCGTTGCGAGCCGTCCAGGAAAAGCCCCGCGCCCAGCGCTCCACGTGCCAAACTGCTGAAGTCGCGTGGGATTCACCCGCCTGAACGGGGGAACGGCTTGGTGTCGGGACCATGTACGGTATTATGCCCCGCCCCGTCGACGGTTTTTCCCGCACGGCGGCCGGGATCGAGGGAGGTTGAGGTGGCGATGTCGGGACAGGTGCGGCGCAGTTTCGCCCTGGCGCTCGTCGGCCTCCTCGCCGGGCTCGGCCTCGTGGCGGCCCTGTTCGGCGGAGATTCCCTGCGCCAGCTGACCGGGCGTCCTGTCGCGGAACGGACCGCCCCGCCGGAGCCGGGGGACCATGCGCGGGCGCTGGCCGAGCCCGGCACGCTGACGCGCAAGCCGGACCCGTCCCTCGATATCCGCGACGACAAGTCGGGACAGGCCGCGTCCGGAGCCGCGCCGGGGGCGGGGAGAGCTTCCGAGCCTGCGCGCGATGCCCACCTTGCGGCATCCGGCCCGGCCGGGAAGCCAGTCGGCAAGGCTGCCGGTGCCGATGCGGTGCCGCGCTTCGATATCGTTCGGGTCGAGCCGAACGGCGACACCGTGGTGGCGGGGCAGGGGGCGCCGCACGCCGTCGTCGAGATGCTGGTCAACGGCAAGCCGGTGGCCCGGGCGACCGCGGATGCGGGCGGCCAGTTCGCGGTCGTGCCGCCGGCCCTGCCCGCGGGGTCCAGCCAGATCCGGCTGCGCATGACCGGCAAGGACGGGCAGTCGGCCGAGTCTGAGCAGAGTGTGGCGGTGGACGTTGCCCCGGGCCGCGACCGCCAGCCCCTCGTCGCCCTGACCGCCCCGGACGCGCCGACCGTCGTGCTGTCGCAACCCGGCGGGCCCGGGTCGGACGCCAAGGTCGCCGGCGCAGGCGCCTCCGGGACGGGGCAGCCAACCCGGATCGCGAGCGTGGACGTGCAGGAGAACGGGCGGCTGTTCGTCACGGTGACCGGCACGCCCGGCGCGGCGCTGCGCCTTTATCTCAACGACACGTTGATCGCCCCGGGGCGCATCGGCCCCGACGGGCGGGCGAGCTTCACCATCGGACGCGGCATGAAGCCCGGCGCGTATCAGGTGCGCGTCGACCAGATCGCCCCAGAGACCGGCAAGGTCGAGACCCGCGCCGAGGTTCCGCTCTCGGTGCCCGAGCCGGCCAGGGTCGCCGCGCGCGCGCCTGCCGACGCGCGGACATCGCGCGGTCCCGGCAGCGCCCACGGAGGCGATCAAGCAGGCGGTCCAGCAGGCGATCCAGGAGGCGGCCAGGCAACCGGGCGGACAACCGGGCAGGGCAGCGCCCAGGCTCACGGGCCGAGCGGCGCGAAGGACCGCGGTCCGGGCAGCGCGAGAGCGGTGCCCGAGCTGGCCGGGACGCCTCGCCCCGCCGCATCGGCCCCGCCCAGCCCCGATACGCGGCGCGCAGACGCGGATGGTCAGGCGGCGGGCGGGGCGGTCTACGTGCCGGAGATCAGCACGGCCAAGATCACCCGCGGCGACAACCTCTGGCGGATCAGCCAGCGCACCTACGGCCGCGGCGAGCGCTATACGGTGATCTACGACGCGAACCAGACCCAGATCCGCAATCCCGACCTGATCTATCCGGGTCAGATCTTCGTGCTGCCGGCCGACAAGCGGGGGTGAAGGCGGTTTGTCCGCGCCTCCGTGCGGGAAGCGAAACGGCGGTGAGGGGGCTCCGGACGCGTCTCGTTCTGAGCAGCCCCTTCACCAACGCTGCCGCCTCGCACCGCTTGCGGGGCAACGGGTTTTCGCGGCCACGCAATCAGCGACGCGTCGCGTGATTCTGCGAACCGCTCTGTCGGCGAGAGGCGCCGGTCGGCACAGCAGATCCGCGGCCCCAGCGCTCCGATCAGGACTCCGCGCAGCGCGCCGCCTCCGCCTTTGCGCGCAGGTGCAGCTTCGAGCCGACCTCGACGATCGCCCGGATTGCGGGGATGAGCTCCTGCCCCAGGTCGGTCAGGGCGTAGTCCACACTCGGCGGAGTCGTCGGCCGCACGGTCCGTGACAGCACGCCGCGCTCTTCCAGATCCTTCAGGCGCGCGCTCAACACTTTCGCCGAGATCGCCGGCGTCGCCCGACGCAGCTCGGAGAAGCGGCGCGGCCCCTCGCTCAGGTTCCAGATGATCTCCGGCGTCCAGATCCCGCCGAGCAGACCCATGCAGGCCGACATCGGACATCCGGGGGGCGGAGCGACCTTCCGCCTGTGCTTCAACACCGTGATACGCTCCAGCTATCTCCGCGGCGACTTGGTTTCCGACAGGATACCGGAAAACGACGGTCACCGGAAGTTACCGTGTTTCCCCGGGTAACGACTCGGCGTACCAGGGCATCGCCTCACAACAGGAGACATTCCGTGAAGCTCTTCTACGCCGCCGGCGCCTGCTCGCTCTCTCCACATATCGTGTTGCGCGAGTTGGGGCTGAGCTTTTCTCTCGAATCCGTCGATCTCAAAACCAAGACGACGGCCTCGGGTGCTGACTTCACCACGATCAATCCCAAGGGCTACGTTCCCGCACTCCAGCTTGACGATGGCGAAGTCCTGACCGAGGGCGCAGCCATCGTCCAATACCTTGCGGATGCCTATGCGCCCGGCCGGCTCGCGCCGACGGCGGGCACCACCGCGCGGGCCCGCGTTGACGCGCACCTGACCTTCATCGCGTCCGAACTGCACAAGGGCTTCAGCCCGCTGTTCAACCCGGCCCTCGACCCCGAGGCGCGCGTGGCGGCCGTCGCCCATCTCGACCGCAGACTGGACATCGTCGAGACGGCGTTCGCGGATGGCCGCGCCTACCTCACCGGCCCGGACTTCACCATCGCCGACGCCTACCTGTTCGTCGTGCTGAACTGGGCGAAACCCCTCGGCCTCGATCTGACCCGCCGGACCGCCCTCGCCGCATTCGGCGCGCGTGTCCGGGCCCGCGAGGCCGTGCAGGCCGCCCTGGCCGCGGAAGGTCTGCCGACGGCGGCGTGAGAACGTCCGGGGCGCGCCCGGATGCCGTCCGGCGCCCCGGACTCGCGACAGGGGGTGAAGGGCGCGCTGGGCGCGCCTTACTCCACCACCTGATCGTCCCCCGCGAAGGCCAGCCGCCGCAGCCGGCGCAGGGCCTGATCGAGCTCCGCGTGCGACGGCACCGCCAGGGCGAGGCGGACCGCGTTCGGCGCGTGGCCGGGGGCGACCGCGAAGGCCGGGGCCGGGATCAGCGCGATGCCCTGGCGCAGGGCCGCCGCCGCGTAAGCCTCCGCCCGCCACGTCTCGGGCAGTTCCAGCCACAGGTGATAGGCCTGCGGGTCGCCGACCACCCGCAGATCCGCGAGCGCTGCCCGGGCGATGACCTGCCGGGATGCCGCGTCCCGACGCTTGGCCGCGGCGAGGGCGGCGGCCGAGCTCCCCGCCATCCAGTGCATGCCGGCCGCGAGCGACAGGCCGAGCGCCGTCCAGGCGCCCTGGCGGATCGAGGCGGCGAGCCGGTCGGTCAGGGAAGGGGGCGCCGCCACGAGGCCCAGCGTCAGCGACGGCATCACCCGCTTCGACAGGCTGTCCACCAGGATCACCCGGTCGGGCGCCAGGCAGGCCAGCGGCCGGGCATCGGCGAGGAAGCTGTAGACCGCGTCCTCGATGGCCGTGAGCCCGGTTCGCTCCAGCACGGCGGCGAGGTCGGAGCGCCGGCCCGGCCCCATCGTGGCCCCCAGGGGATTCTGGAGCGTCGGCTGGAGGTAGACGCCGCTCAGCGGATTCGCCCGGTGGGCCTCGCCCAGCGCGTCGGGGCACATCCCCTCCGCATCCATGGCGATCGGAACCAGCGTGATGCCGAGCCGGGCCGCGATGGCCTTCACCATCGGGTAAGTGAGGGGCTCGCAGCCGATCCGCTCACCCGGCGCCGCCAGCGTCGCCAGCGTCGCCGCCAGGGCCTGCCGCCCGTTGCCGGTGAACAGGATGTCGCCGGCATCGGGGGCGTAGCCGTCGCGCGCCAGGAAGGCGGCGGCGGCCGCCTGCACCCGGGGGGTGCCCGCGGGCCCGTACTGGCCGAACGCCATCTCGCCGCCGCCTCCGGCAAGGGCTGCGAGGGTCTCGGCGAGCACGGCCTCCTGCTCGGGCAGACGCGAATGGGTCCGCTGTAGATCGATCGCAGCCGGCGGCGGCTCGGGCTGGAGGATCCCGCTCCGGCCCGGCTCGGACCGGACATAGGTGCCCCGCCCGACCTCGCCGGTCACGAGCCCCCGGCGGGCCAATTCCGCATAGACCCGGCTCGCCGTCGAGACCGCGATGCCGCGGTCGTAGGCGAAGTCGCGCTGTGGCGGCAGCTTCGCTCCGGGCGCGAGCCGTCCGGCCGCGATGTCGGCGGCGATCGCGTCGGCGACGGAGCGGTAATCCGCGGGTCGCATGATTGCTCCGAGGTCAATGTTTCGATTGATCCGAGATCCGTATCGGATCAATCCTGTATCCGCAATCCCGGCCGGACTGCCCAACCGCCACCGGATCTTCCCTGATGCCTGCCCTTAGCCTGTCCCGTTCTCCCGCGGCCGACCGTCCGGCTTCCGGCCCGTCCCTGCCGCGCCTCTGGCTGGACCGCCTGCGCACGCGCCGGGCGCTCGCCGCCCTGCATCCCGAGCAGATCCGCGACGCCGGGCTCGATCCCTGGCGCCTGCGCGCCGAGATCCAAAAGCCGTTCTGGCGGGCGTGAGACGGGGCCTTGCACGCAGCGCGGGTGCTCCTGCGCCGCCGCGGGCCTATATGCGGGGCCTACGACATCCCGCCCCACAGAATCCTTCATGACCGACGACACCGCGCCCCCGGCCGGGCCCAAACTCCCGGCCGGGCGTCCTGACGAGCGCCCTGGGCTGATCGCCACCTATCGCCGGCTCTGGCCGCATCTCTGGCCGCACGGGCGGCCGGATCTACAGCGCCGCGTGTTCCTGGCCTTCGGCCTGCTGCTCGCCGCCAAGCTGGTGACCATGGTGACGCCGTTCACCTTCAAGTGGATCACCGACGCGCTGGTCGCGGCCATCGGCGGCAAGGATGCGCCGATGCCCACAGGGCTGCTCGCCGCGCCGATGCTGCTGATCGCCCTCTACGGCGTCTCGCGCATCGCCATGTCGGCGCTGACCCAGATGCGCGACGGGCTGTTCGCCAAGGTGGCGATGCACGCGGTGCGCCGCCTCGCGCTCCAGACCTTCGAGCACATGCACCGCCTGTCCCTGCGCTTCCATCTGGAGCGCAAGACCGGCGGCCTCACCCGGGTTCTGGAGCGCGGCCGCGCCGGCATCGAGGAACTCTCGCGCCTGATGGTGCTGACCCTGGTGCCGACCATCATCGAGTTCGTGCTGGTGCTCGGCGTGCTGGCCTACGAGTTCAACTGGACCTACGCGGCGACCGCCTTCCTGACGGTCGCGGCGTATCTGGCCTTCACCTACAAGGCAACCGAGTGGCGGATCGCCATCCGCCGCCGGATGAACGCCTCGGACACCGACGCCAACACCAAGGCGGTCGATTCGCTGCTCAACTACGAGACCGTCAAGTATTTCGGCGCCGAGCGGCGCGAGGCCGCCCGCTACGACGAATCGATGGCCAAGTACGAGAAGGCCTCGACCCAGACCTACGTGTCGCTGGCGGTGCTCAATGCCGGGCAGGCGGTGATCTTCACCCTCGGCATGACCGTGGTGATGTGGCTCGCCGCGCGCGACATCCTGGCCGGGCGCACCACGATCGGCGGCTTCGTGCTGGCCAACACCATGCTGGTGCAGCTCTCGATGCCGCTCAACTTCATGGGCATGATCTACCGCGAGATCAAACAGGCGCTGATCGACATCGACGACATGTTCCGCATCCTCGGGCAGAACCCCGAGATCGCCGACCGGCCGGGCGCGGCGCCCTTGCAGGTGGCGGGCGGCACGGTGCGGTTCGCGGACGTGCGCTTCGCCTACAATCCCGAGCGGCCGATCCTGCGGGGCGTCTCGTTCGAGATCCCGGCGGGCCAGACGGTGGCGGTGGTGGGGCCCTCGGGCGCCGGCAAGTCGACGCTCTCGCGCCTGCTGTTCCGGTTCTACGAGCCGCAGGGCGGCCGGATCAGCATCGACGGGCAGGACATCGCCGCGGTGACGCAGGAATCCCTGCGGGCAGCGATCGGCATGGTCCCGCAGGACACGGTGCTGTTCAACGACACGATCGGCTACAACATCCGCTACGGCCGGGCCGCCGCCACCGACGCCGAGTTGAAGGAGGCCGCCCGGCTCGCGCAGATCGACGGGTTCGTGTCGAGCCTGCCGGAGGGGTACGACACGCCGGTGGGCGAGCGCGGCCTGAAGCTCTCGGGCGGCGAGAAGCAGCGGGTCGCCATCGCGCGCACGATCCTGAAGGCGCCGCCGATCCTCGTCCTCGACGAGGCGACCTCGGCGCTCGATAGCTTCACGGAAGCCGAGATCCAGGCGGCGCTCGACCGGGTCAGCCGCGGCCGCACCACCCTGGTGATCGCCCACCGGCTCTCCACGGTGGTCAATGCCGACGCGATCCTGGTGCTCGACCACGGCCGGATCGTCGAGCGCGGCACCCATGCCGAGCTGCTGGAGGCGGGGGGCGTCTACGCGGCGCTCTGGGACCGCCAGCGGGAGGCCGACGCGGCGCTCGAAGTGCTCCAGCGCGCCGACGCGCCGGTGGTGCCGCGCCCCGGCCGGACGGCCGTGCCCGAGACCGAGGCCGCGGAGTAGGGGGGGCGACGCGGCGCTCAGGCCGTCCGCCCCCGGACCTTCACTCCCAAGAGATCCTCGAACGGCAGCACCATCGCGCCCTTGTCCTTGTCGGCATGACCCTGGCGGAGCGCCGTCTGGTAGGTGGCGGTGGCGGCCGCCGTGACGGGCATCGGAAAACCGTTCTCCGCCGCGATCGCAGCCGCCGCGACGAGGTCCTTGTAGGCCGCGCCCATCGGGTAGCCCTCATCGAAGCGGCCCCGACGGATGCGCGGCACGAAGTATTGCGCCGCGTAGCTCCGGCTCGTGCCGGTGGTGACCACCTGGGCGACCTGATCCGGATCGAGGCCCATCGCCACCGCCATCGGCAGCACCTCGGCGAGCGCCGCGATGTTGATGTCGTAGAGCACGTTGTTGATCGTCTTGGTGAGCTGGCCGGAGCCGGACGGCCCCATATGCAGGACGGTCGTGCCGATCCGCTCCAGGAGCGGGCGCACCTGCGCGATGGCCCCGGCCGCGCCGCCGCACATGACGGTGAGCGTGCCGGCCTCGGCGCCGGCCGGTGCCCCGGAGACCGGCGCGTCGACGAAGCACCGCCCGGTCGCCGCCACGGCGCGGCCGATCGCGAGCGTCTTGGCGTGCGCGATGGTGCCGAGATCGACCACCACAGCCCCGGGGGCGAGGCGTTCGAGGAGCCTGTCCGCGCCGAGCAGGGCCGCCTCGACCGTTTCGCCGTTCGGCAGGCACAGGAACAGAACCTCCGCGCCGCCGGCCCGCCCGGGATCCGTGGTGGGGACGAGGCCCGGCGCATCGAGCCCGGCGAGGCGCGCCGGATCGGCATCCACCACCACGATGGTCTCGGCCTCGGAAGCGCGCTTGGCCGCGAGGTTGCGGGCGATGGGATGGCCCATCGCGCCGAGGCCGAGGAGGGCGATGGAGGCGGGCATGATGGGGCTCCCCGTTCCGGTGGCCGGCCGCCGCACGCTCTTGGTTGACGGCGAATGGGCTATGGCGAAGGACCGCACCAGGTTCGCGTCATCGGTCGGGCGGCTCAGCGCAGGCTTTGCTCTGCCACGCCGCGCCGTCCATCGCCACATACCAGGCGTATGTCGCCTGACACCGATCGCCCCCGACTCTTGACAATGTTCCTATTTTGTGCTCATTAGCCGTCACCTGTCCGCGGCGCTTCGGGAGCAATCCCGGGGTGTCCTTCGGGGGCCCGCCGGGTGGCTGACCGGGCGGGTCTACGGACGGGGCGGTGCCCGCGTCGGTGGCTCTCAGCCGCCATCGCCCCGGGCGGCGGACCGGTACGGGGCGTGCCTCGGATGCGGGCGTGAGACCGGGCGGCACTGTGCCCGGCGGGGTGCGGAAATGCCCCCGCGCCGACCCGCTTCTGGGCCGAACCTGAGGATCCTGCGGACCCGTCCACTACGAGGCGGGGGACGGCTGGAAGGCCACGAGGCTGTGCGGGTTCCGGCGGTGCTACCGCGTCCGAGACCGTCAGACAGCGCGGCGCAGGACCGGGATCGCCGGAGACACCGCGACGAGAAAGACGGCACCGGGCGGGGACCATGCCCGCGCGATG
>NZ_FNHS01000012.1:0-22327 GCF_900103445.1 Methylobacterium phyllostachyos
GACGGGATCACCCTGGCGCAGGCCCTGGCCAAGGCGCGCGGCCTGTCGGACTTCGCCGCCGACCCGGCCGGCACGTTCATCTTCCGGTTCGAGCCGGCCAGCGTGGTGCGGCGGTTGAGCCCGGGCTCGAAGCTGCTCGGCACGCCCCTGGTTCCGGTGGTGTACCGGATCGACATGCGCGATCCGAACAGCCTGTTCGTCAGCCAGGCGTTCCGGATGCGCAACCGCGACCTCGTCTACGTCTCGAACGCACCGTTCACCGAGCTGTCGAAGGTGCTCTCCGCCTTCAGCGGCGTCACCGGACCGCTCTCCTCGGTCGCAACCGCGTATTACTACGCGAAGTGAAGACGGGACGACGGCCGACGGGGCGCGGAAAAAAATCGCGTTTCCCTGCGTCCTCGCGTATGGGCATCGGGTGCGGTGCGGATATGCGGCGTGGATGCCGCTGCCTTCCGCCTGTGGTCGCCGCGCGCAAGGATGCCTAGAAGAGCCCGATGAAGATCGGACGCGTCGTCCCCGCCAGCGGGCCATTCCGGCCTGCCCTGATAGGCTTAAGCCTGTGTGTCGCGCTCCTCCCGGCGGTACCGGCGAAGGCCGACGTGGTGGTCGGCGTGGCGGTGCCACGTTCGGGCCCCTACGTGGCGGTGGGCGAGCAGGTGCTGCGCGGGGTCGAGGCTGCGGCGCGGGATGCCAACGCCATGGGCGGCCTCGACGGCCAGTCCGTGACCCTCGACGTGCAGGACGATGCCTGCGACTCGAACACCGCGACGGCGGTGGCCAACCATTTCGTGCGCGGGAACGTGCGCCTCGTCGTCGGGCATGTCTGCTCCAACGCTTCGATCGCGGCGTCCGACATCTATGCCCAGAACGGCGTGGTGATGATCACCGCGGCCTCGGTGGCGGCCCGGCTCACCGACCGGGGGCTTCCCACCATCTTCCGCGTCTGCGGGCGCGACGACGATCAGGCCCGGCTGTCGGCCGCCGTGCTGGCCGAGCGGTTCCGCGACCGCAAGATCGCGCTGATCCAGGATCAGACCCCGGCCTCCCGGGCGCTCGCCGCCGCCACCAAGGACAATCTCAACCGGATCGGCATCAACGAGGCGCTGTCGCTCTCGTTCTCGCCGAGTGACGCCGACGATACCGCCCTGGCCGACCGCCTCAAGGGCGCGGGGATCGAGGTCGTCTATTATGGCGGCGATGCCACCGAGATGGGGCGCCTCGTGAAGATCGCCGCCGACCGGGGTTTTCGCCCGCAATGGTTCGGCACCTCGGCCATCGCCACGCCGGACTTCGCCAAGATCGCGGGGCCCGCGAGCAACGGCGTGCTGATGACCTTCTACCTCGATCCGAGCCGGCAGCCGGCCGCCGCCAACGTGGTGAAGGCCTTCAAGGCCGAGGGCGTCGACCCCACCGGCTCGACGATCTACGGCTACGCGGCCATGCAGGCCCTGGTGGCCGCCGGCAACTTCGCGCATTCGGCCGAGCCGAAGCCGATCGCGCAGGCGCTGCACACGGAGCGGTTCGACCTCGTGCTCGGCACAGTCGGGTTCGACACCAAGGGCGACGTCACCGCGCAGGGCTACGTGCTCTACGTGTGGAAGGACGGGAGCTTCACGCCAGCGGGGAAGTGACGACTTTCGTGTCGCTCCGGACCGCGTGCTGGGTGAGGCGCAGCGTGCCGGGACCTGCGGAAGGTCCGCCTCCGAGCGTGCCGATGAGGAATCGTGGCTTCCTGTTGACCGGATCGCAGCGCTAGGCCTCCGCCGCGTCCACCTCGGCGCCGCGCCCCAGCCCGCGCAGCAGCTCGGCGAGGTGCGGCCGCACCTGCAATTGCAGGGCGTGGAGCTGCCGCACGGCCTCGCTGAGCCGCCCCGCCCGGCCGAGTTGCGCGTCCGCGAAACCGATCATCCGGGCATTGGGCCAAGCTGGCTCGCGCAGGGCGTGGAGCCGCGCCACCAGGGCCTCGGCCGGAGCCTCCGGCTCGGCTTGCGCGAACAGCATCAGCAGCGCCGCCGTGGAGCGCGACAGTCCGTAGTGGCAATGCACCAGCAGATGGGCTGCCCCGTCGAGCTGCCGCCCGAACGCGAGGATCGCCGCCACATCGTCGGGCTCGGGCGGCACCAAGCCCTCGCCGGGGCCGAGGCAATCGTGAAACCGGAGCGTCGTGCGGGCATGGGCGCCGTAGGCCGAAAACACCTCCGGCTCCGGCGTACCGGGATCGAGGAGGGACAGGACGTGGCTGACCCCGCTGGCCCCGTGGCCGGCCAGTTCCTCAAGGCCGCAGACGGTGTGCAGGGTGACGGCGGGCTCTGAGCGCATGCCCGGCGCCTAACACGGCCGACAGCCGGTTTCGAGATGCGACGGAACTGCCCAGGCCGTCGGCGGCTTTCGAGAACCGGCGTGGACATGCTAGCTGCGGCCCGCGATTCCGTGCCGGACGGATCGGACACGCTCGAACGAGATGCCGTTGGACGAGACCCTCATCGCGCGCCCACCCCGCAGCGGAACGCGGCGCCGCACCGTGCTCACCGCCGGCCTCGGCGCGGCCGCGACGCTCGGCGGGCCGCTCGCCGCCCCGGCCCGGGCCGAGGGTGCCCCCGAGCTGCGCTGGCGCCTCTCCTCGGCCTACGCCAAGAGCCTCGACATCCTGTTCGGCGCCCCCGAGGCGCTCAGCCGGATCGTCGCGGAGGCGACCGACGGGCGCTTCCAGATCCAGGTCCTCGGCCCCGGCGAGCCGGTGCCCGCCGAGGGGCTCTTGGACGCCGTCGCTGCCGGCACCGTCGAGATGGGCCATGGGCCGGCGACGCTGGGCATGGCCAAGGACCCGACCTTCGCGCTCGCCACCGCCATCCCGTTCGGCCTCAACGCCCGGGGCGCCGCCGCGTGGTGGCAGGCGGGGGGCGCGGCCGAGCTGTTCGCCGAGGTCTTCGCGAAGGCCAACTTGGTCTGCCTGCCCGGCGGCAACACCGGCGCCCAGATGGGCGGCTGGTTCCGGCGCGAGATCAAGAGCCTCGCCGACCTGCAGGGCCTCAAATTCCGGATCGACGGCATGGGCGGGCAGGTGCTCGCCAAATTCGGCGTCCAGCCCCAGTCGGTCCCCGGCCCGGAAATCTACGCCGCGCTGGAGAGCAAGAAGCTCGACGCCGCCGAGTGGATCGGCCCCTACGACGACGAGCGCCTCGGCCTGCAGAAGGTCGCGCCGGTCTATCACTATCCCGGCTTCTGGGAGGGCGGCGCGATGCTGCACTTCTGGTTCAACGCCGAGAAGTGGAAGGCGCTGCCGAAAGCCTATCAGACGATCCTGCGGGCCGCCGCCGCGCAGGCGGGCGCCGAGGTGCAGGCCAAGTACGACGCGCGCAACCCTCAGGCCCTGCGCCGGCTCGTCGCCGGCGGCGCCTTGCTGCGGCCCTTCCCCCAGGAGGTGATGGAGGCCGCCCTCAAGAACGCCAACGACGTCTACGGCGAGATCGCCGCCAAGAACGGCGATTTCCGGCGCGTCTACGAGGCGATGCGCACCTTCCGCAACGAGGAGTATCTCTGGTTCCAGGTGGCGGAGTACACCTACGACAATTTCATGATCCGGGCCCGGGCGCGGGGTTAGCGTCCGGGGCGGTATCGGCAGAAGCGGAGGGCTGCATGTTCGGGACGCTGCGGGTCGGGTTGGCGCTGCTCGGGGCGGCGCTGCCCCTTCAAGCCTTCGCCCAGTCGGCCGCCAACCTGACCGCCTTGCGCGGGCTGGTCCCGGTGGCGCGCCTGCAGACCTCGCCCGAGGGCAAGGCGGCGCTCGACGCCAACCTGCGCGTCACGGGCGACATCCAGACCGGCGCGCTCGCGCAGCCGATCCTGCTGCCGCTGCCCGAGCAGCAGCAGCTCGCCCTGCGGGACTGCTTCATCACCGACGGCAACGCCACCAACCTCGCCGACGGCCTCGGCACGACCCTGGCCCAGGCCTACCAGGCCAAGGCGGCCTACAGCGACCACAAGACCTTCACGAGCATCGCGCCCGCGGTCGCCAACCTGATCGGCTACACCAACAACGTCACCAAGGCGGATTCGAATTCCGGCAAGTATTTCTTCGCGAACGCCACCACCAACGGCAAGCATCCGGTCTCGGACGAGGCCGCCGCGATCCTGTCGAACGGGGCGGTCACCGACGTGTTCGGCAAGGCATATGACCGCCCGGCCGGGAGCCCCGGCGCCGACCGCTACGGCAATTCGCGGCCGTTCCAGACCCTGCCGCGGCTGCGGGCCTATCGCGGCAAGGATTATTTCGGCGCCCCGTCCCACAGCCTCGACTGGCTGCGCGGTCCCGCCCAGGATCTCGTGGACAGCCCGTCCTATCCGAGCGGGCACACCACCTACGGCTACACCGAATCCATGGTGCTCGCGCTCCTCGTGCCCGAGCGCTACCAGCAGATGGTGGCCCGGGCCGCCGAGTACGGCAACGACCGGATCATCGTCGGGGCGCACTACGCCATGGACGTGCTCGGCGGCCGGGCGACCTCGCTGCACGCCCTGGCGCATCTGCTCGCCAACGATCCGGCCTATGTCGGGCAGATCCGGAAGAACCCCGCCGTCCTGGACAAGGCCACCGCCGAGGCCGACCGGACCGTGGCCGTGACCGATTATCGGGCGCTCCTGACCGAGGCCCGCGCGGCGATGACCGAGGCGCTGACGGCCGGCTGCGGCGACACGGTGGCGGCCTGCGCGACGAAGGATACCGGCCGGTTCAAGGATGCGGCCGCCAACGCGGCCTTCTACGCGGCGACCCAGACCTATGGCCTGCCCGTGGTGCATCCCGACACCGCCGGCCGGCGGGAGGACGTGGGCCAGCGCGCGCCGGAGGCCGGCCATCTGCTGACCGCCGCCTTCCCGGCGCTGACGCTGGACGAGGCCAACGCCATCCTGACGGAGACCCAGGGGCCGGGCGGCGGCTTCCTCGACGACGGCTCGGAATTCGGCGTCTATTCGCGCCTCGACCTCTACGCGGCTTCCGGCAAGGCGGCGGCGCTCGCGGCGAGCCGGGCAGGGGCCGGCGCGACGCGCTGAGCGCGCCGAGACGCTTCTGCCTTTGCGAGCGCGAGCGAAGCGATCCAGTCAGCGCCCCGTCCGCTGCGGTTGCGCTACCCCGGGTCACTTCGCTGCGCCCGTGATGACGGATCGGACCGGGACGGTGCGCTAGCGCAGCACGCCCTCCGCCAGGGCGCGCTGGATGCCGCGCACGTCCGTGCCCTTCTTCAGGGTCCGCTCGATCGGCTGCGGCGTGCCCGACACCCAGATCTTGAGTTCGGCATCGAGATCGAACGTGCCGGCGGTCTCGACCGAGAAGCGCACGATCGCCCGGTAGGGCACCGACAGAAACTCGACCTTGCTGCCCGTGACACCCTGCACGTTGATCAGGATCACGCGGTGTTCCGTGAAGACGAAGACGTCCCGGATGATCCGGAAGGCGAGGCGGGCCGTCTCGCCCGCGATCAGGATCCCGTCGAGCCTGCGTTCCAGGCTGGCGGTATCGACCGCGGTGCCGTGGCCGAGCAATCCATCCAGCAGACCCATCGTCTCACCCACCGATCTGTTTGTTTACCGGACGATAGCCAGCAGCCAACCCTGTGACCCGGCGGCTGGAGCTATAGCCCCGCGCCGCCCTCAATGCGTCGTCGCCCGCGCTCCTACGGCGTCCGCTTGCGCAGGACGAAGTTTCCGAGGGCCAGGAATTTCTGCGCCCGCTTGCCGGTATCGACCTCGGTGGTGAACACGTTGCCCTTCGAATCGACCGCGAGGTTGTGGACCCAGTGGAACTGGCCCGCCATGCGCCCGTTCCGGCCGAAGGCGCCGACCACCGCCCCCGTGTCCCGGGAGAGGGTGCGGACCTCGTTGTTCGCCCCGTCGGCGTTGAGCAGGTAGGTCTCGTCGGCGTCCGGCCAGAGGGCGAGTTCCCAGACCGAGCCGTTGGCGCGGGTGTTCTTCTCCACGAAGAACTCCTTCACGAAGCTCCCGTCCTTCTTGAACACCTGAATCCGGTCGTTGGTGCGGTCACAGACATAGACCAGTCCATCCTGGGCAATACGCACGCAGTGGACCGGGTTGGCGAATTGCTTGGCCGGGGCGGCTGCCGGGTCGTAGGGGCCGAGCTTGTCGTCGGTCGGCGGCGTGCCGTAGGCGCCCCACATCCGCTTGAACGCACCGGTGTCCCGGTCGAACACGATGATGCGGTGGTTGTAGTAGCCGTCCGCGACGTAGACCTCGTTGGCCGCCATGTCGAAATCGACGTTGGCGGGCTTGCCCAGGCGGCTGGTATCGCGGCTGTCGGTCTGCGGTCCGGCCTTGCCGATCTGCAGCACGAATTTCCCCTCGGGGGTGAACTTCAGGAGCTGCCCGTCCTGGTCGCCGTTGCCGGCGATCCAGACGAAGCCCTGGCCGTCGATCTGGATGCCGTGCTCGTTGGTCGGCCAATCGTAGCCGGGGCCGGGGCCGCCCCAACTCTGCAATAGGTTGCCGGCCTGATCGAATTCCAGAACCGGCGGGGCCGGCTTGCAGCACTTGCTCCGGGGCGGGTCTAGGCTTGCAGCCTTCTCGTCGTCGGTCAGCGTGCGCGGCCGCTGGATGACCCAGACGTGGTCCTGCGCGTCCACGGCGACGCCGGAGGCTTGGCCCATAATCCAGTCGTTCGGGAGCGGCTTCGGCCAAGCCGGATCGACTTGGAACCGGGGCGCCTCCGCGGCCGGCGCGGGGCCCGCGAGGGCAAGCAGGCAGGCGAGCGCCGGTAACGCGGCGGTGATCCTCATGGCGTGTCCTCCCGCGCCCGTCCCGGCGCTCCACGCCAGCATGGCGCCAGGGCTCGGTGGGATCCAGCCTGTCGACCGCGCTCGGGTGACAGAGGCGGCCCGGGCACATCCGGACAGAAAAAAGGCCACCCCCGAAGGAGCGGCCCGAAGTCTAGGGAGGAAACGCCCAAGAAGGGCAGCGGGACCGCGACGCCATCGCCGTCCCGCGCTGCACAATCTGCGCGTCTGGCGGAGAATTTCAAGGCCATCAGGACAGCACCTCTGTCCTTTTGTGCGGCTGCACACGCCTCTACCGGATCCTGTGTTGAAAATGTCGCAGGCCCGTGAAGTGCCCCCGACAACAGAATTCCCGCGTCAAACTCGGGTCAATCGCCTCGTAAGTCGCTGACGAACCATATGTTTGGGGCATCCATCCCGGCCCCGGCCGGGCCGCTGGTCTGCACTCGGCCGTGTTCGCGTCAAGGAGAGACGCTGGGGCGGTCCGCTCTAGCTTTCCGGCCAAGTCTCGATGACGCGGCGCGAAGCAAGAATCAGGGTGAGCATGGCGATCCAGGGTGAGCGAATCCGGGTTCTCAACGATGTCGAGCCGCGCGCGGACGGGGCTTACGTGCTCTATCTGCTTCAGCAGGCCAACCGGGCGACGTTCAACCCGGCCCTCGAACTCGCCATCGAGGAGGCGAACCGCCTAGACCTGCCGGTGGTCGCCTGTTTCGGCCTGCTCGACGGCGCCAGCGGCTTTCCCGAGGCCAATGCCCGGCACTACGCCTTCCTGCTCCAGGGTCTCGCAGACGCGAAGGCCGGTCTGGAGAAGCGCGGGATCGGCTTCGTCATGCGCAAGGCCTCGCCCGCCAAGGTGGCCATCGACCTCGCCGAGGACGCGGCGCTCCTCGTCCTCGATCGCGGCTACCTCGCCATCCAGAAGGGCTGGTACGCGGAGATCGTGAAAGCCGTGGAGACGCGTATCGTCCAGGTCGAGGGCGACGTGGTGGTGCCGGTCGAGACCGCCTCGAAGAAGCACGAATTCGCCGCTCGCACCCTGCGGCCGAAGCTGAACCGGCTGTGGGACCCGTTCATCGCCGAGCTGAAGCCGCGCAAGCCCAAGCACGCGGCCGGCACGCTCAAGCTCAAGAGCGCCATCGACGTCTCGGATCCCGAGGCGGTGCTCGCCGGCATGACGCTCGACCGGGTGGTGGGGCCGGTGAAGCGCTTCATCGGCGGCGAGACCGAGGCCCGCACGCGCCTGAAGGCCTTCCTGAAGGACGGGTTCGCGGGCTACGGCGCCGACCGCAACATGCCGGAGGCGGCCGCCGCCTCGCATATGAGCCCCTACCTGCATTTCGGCCAGATCTCGCCCGTGGAGATCGCCCTGGCAATCCGCGAAGCCAAGACGGGCGATGACGACGACCGCGGCGCCTATCTGGAGGAGGTGATCGTCCGGCGCGAACTCGCGATGAATCATGTGTTCTACACGGAGGGCTACGATTCCTACGCGGCCGCCGTACCCGAATGGGCACGCAAGACGCTGGGCGAGCACGCGAAGGAT
This sequence comes from Methylobacterium phyllostachyos, assembly GCF_900103445.1. Classification (GTDB taxonomy): domain Bacteria; phylum Pseudomonadota; class Alphaproteobacteria; order Rhizobiales; family Beijerinckiaceae; genus Methylobacterium; species Methylobacterium phyllostachyos. The sequence continues at coordinate 8,329 of NZ_FNHS01000012.1, forward strand.
GAACGGCCGCACGCCTATACGGAAGAGCAACTGGCGGCCGGCGAAACCCACGACCGCTACTGGAACGCCGCGATGCAGGAGATGCGCGAGACCGGCTACATGCACAACCAGCTGCGGATGTACTGGGGCAAGAAGATCCTCGAATGGTCCCCCTCGCCTGAGGAGGGGTTCGCCCGCACGCTCCGGCTCAACAACCGCTACTTCCTCGACGGGCGCGATCCGAATTCCTTCACCAACGTCGCCTGGGTCTACGGCCTGCACGACCGCCCCTGGCAGAAGCGCAAGGTTTTCGGGACGGTCCGCTACCAGAGCGAGAACTCGTTGAAGAAGTTCGACGCCAAGGCCTACGTGAAGGCGGTAGAAAAACTCTGCGCCGCGGAGGCTTGAGGAACGCGCGCCAGGTGCGGGACGGGCCCGGTTTCCGGGTCCGAACCTGTCGGACCGCATGCGCGACGTACCCGCGCGGGCCGGCTGGAACGGGAGCGCGGCCGACCGGGTATGCAACCTGTGAGTGAAATCTCTCAACGCATGATGTTTGTCGATTAATTTCTGTATAGCATTCGATATTCGATCCGATTCAACGTTTCTTAATCCCATCAATACATCACGACTAGCTGTATCCATGCTCCATGGCTTAGCTCGGCCGCAGGCGCGGTGGCATGGCCCGTCACGCTTCCCGCGATGCCCGCGCGCCCTCATCCGGGGCGAAGGATCACAGCCCCCCATGACCGTCCGCATCGGCGCCCGCATCCAGGGCATCACCCTCGTCGCGCTTCTCGGCATGGCGGCCCTGATCGGCCTGTCGGTCTGGGGGCTGTCGGAGGCGGTGACCGAGGCGCGCGAGCTGCAGACGCGCAACCTCGTCGAGACCGCCCGCGGCGTGCTCACGTATTTCGAGGGCGAGGAACGGGCCGGCCGCATGAGCCACGAGGCCGCCCAGCAGGCCGCGGTCGCCGCCGTCCGGGGGCTTCACTACGCGGGCAACGAGTATTTCTGGATCCAGGACATGCAGCCGCGCATGGTGCTGCACCCGAAGGCGGATCTCGTCGGCAAGGACATTGCCGGGATCACCGATGCGAACGGCAAGCACCTGTTCATCGACGTGGTTGAGCAGGTGAAGCGGTCCGGTGGCGGTCTCGTCCCCTACCTGTGGCCGAAGCCCGGGCGCGACGGGCCGGTCGCCAAGATCTCCTACGTCCAGGGCTTCGCGCCATGGGGCTGGATCATCGGAACCGGCATCTATGCCGACGACACCGCCGCCCAGCTCCGCCCCACGCTGGTGAAGCTGCTCGCCGGCGCCGCCGTCGCGGCCGCCGCCATCGCTCTTCTGGCGATGCTGGTGGGCCGCGGCGTGGCGCGCCCGATCCGCGGACTGACCGACGCCATGGAGGGCTTGGCCGCGGGCGATCTGGATCGGGCCGTGCCGAAGGCGGCGCGGGCCGACGAGATCGGCCGCATGACCGACGCCGTGCACGTCTTCAAGGACAACCTGATCCGCACCCGGACCCTGGAGAGCGAGACCGTCGAGGGCCGCCGCGCCGCGGAGGAGCAGCGCCGGATCGGGATGCGCCAGATGGCCGACGGTTTCGAGAACGCGGTCGGCGCCATCGTCGGGCTGGTCTCCGCATCGGCCACGGCGCTGCAGGCAACCGCCCAGAAGATGACGTCGACAGCCACCGCGACCGCGAGCCAGTCGATGATGGTCGCCGCGGCGGCCGAGGCGGCCGCCTCCAATGTCGGCACCGTGGCGGCGGCCGCCGAGGAGCTGGGCTCGTCGGTCCAGGAGATCGGGCGGCAGGTCCAGGGCTCGGCGGGTCTCGCGCATCTCGCGGTGCGCGAAGCCGACGAGACCGGCCTGCGCGTTCAGGAGCTCAGCGCGGCCGTGGCGCGCATCGGCGATGTGGCCGGGCTGATCGCGTCGATCGCCGGGCAGACCAACCTCCTGGCGCTCAACGCCACCATCGAGGCCGCGCGCGCGGGGGCTGCGGGACGGGGCTTCGCCGTCGTGGCCTCCGAGGTGAAGGATCTGGCCGAGCAGACCGCCAAGGCCACCCACGCCATCGGGGAGCAGATCGCGCGGATCCAGGCTTCGACGGGGCAGGCGGTCACATCGATCGCCGGCATCACCGGGCGCATCCGGGAGATCAGCGCCGTGTCCACCTCGATCGCCGCCGCGGTCGAGCAGCAGGGCGCCGCCACACAGGAGATCGTCCGGAACGTGAGCCAGGCCGCTGCGGGGACCGGCGACGTCACCGGCACCATCGCGGGCGTCGCCGGCGCCGCGGAGGAGACCGGGGCGGCGGCCGGCGCGGTTCTGGGCGCCGCCTCGGAGCTGTCCCTCCAGGCCGAGCGCCTCGCGGCCGAGGTCGGCCACTTCCTGGCCACCGTCCGCGCGGCCTGACACGCGGGCGGGCTTTCGAGGCATCTCGGGATCGGCAGCGCCGTGCCGGGGCCGCTACGCAATCCGGCTCCCTGTGCGCCGGCTGCCGCGACTTGGGCCAATCTTGATTAACTGCGTTATAGCGTCCGTTCCGGCAGCGCGGGTGCAGTGCTCAATCATGGTGGAAATGCGCGACGACGTGCGGGACATAACCGGCTCCCCCCGCCCGCGGCGCTCCCGCTATCGCCGCTCGATCATGCGCCTGCGCTCGGCCTCGCTGGAGGCCTACCCGCTCTGGCGCGGGCGGATGCTGTTCCTGGCTGGGGGCATCTGCGTCGGCCTCGCCGCCGTGCTGATGGCCAAGGGGGCGGACCTCGCCCAGGACGGGTTCCGGCGGCTGATCGCGGTCTCGCCGCTCATCGCCCTGGGGCTGACCCCGGCGGGCTTCGCGCTGGCCGCGCTTCTGGCCCGCACCGTGTTCCCGAACTCGCAAGGGTCGGGCATCCCGCAGGTGATCGCCGCCCGGCACGCTCGGGATGCGCGCTTCCGATTCTCGCTGATCTCGCCGCGGGTGGCGTTCGGCAAGGTGCTGGTCCTGTTCCTGGGCCTGTTCTGTGGCGCCTCCGCGGGGCGCGAGGGACCGACCGTGCAGGTCGGCGCCGCCATCATGGCGGCCTTCGGCCGGCTGACGCCGGACCGCCTGCCGGGCCTGCTGCTGGCGGGCGGCGCGGCCGGCGTCGCGGCGGCCTTCAACACGCCGCTCGCCGGCATCGTGTTCGGCATCGAGGAACTGGGCCGGGCCTACGAGGCGCGTTCCTCCGGGCTGATCGTCGCCGGGATCGTGGCGGCGGGCCTGACCTCCCTGTGGCTCCTGGGCAATTACACCTATTTCGGAACTACCCAGGCCGAGCTGCCCTTCGCCGTCAGCTGGGTCGTGCTGGTGATCGCCATGATCGGCGGGCTCGCGGGCGGGCTGTTCAGCCGGATCGTGATCCTGTTCGCCCGGGGCCTGCCCGGGCGGGTCGGCCGTCTGATCCAGGCGCGGCCGGTGGTGTTCGCGGCCCTCTGCGGGTTGTGCGTCGCCCTATGCGGCCTCGCCTCCGGGAACACCGCCTACGGCACCGGCTACGAGGAGGCCCGGAACATCCTCCACGGCGAAGCGGCGGCGGGTTGGGGCTACGCGCCGCTGAAATTCGCCGCCACGGTGCTGAGTTCGATCAGCGGCATCCCGGGCGGCCTGTTCGCGCCCTCGCTCGCGGTCGGGGCCGGGCTTGGCGGTGCGGTCCACGGCCTCCTGCCGGAGGTGCCGGTGGGCGCCCTCGTGCTGATCGGCATGGTGGCCTACCTCACGGGCGTGCTCCAGGCGCCGATCACCAGCTTCGTCATCGTCACCGAGATGACCCAGAACCACGCGATGATGATTCCGCTGATGGTGGCCGCCCTGATCTCCGACGCCGCCTCGAAGGCGGTCTGCCGGGGCGGGCTCTACCACACGCTGGCCGAGATCATGCTGGAGCGGGCCGACGTGCCGGCGCAGCCGGTGGCCAAGACCGGTTGACGACCAAGGCCAGTTGGCCGCTCCTAAGAAAATAAGCGGCTCGAACGGGAATCGGCGGAACGGTCTCGCTTGGCGTCGGTTGAGGCAACGAAACGTAGCCCGGTCCTCGGGCACCTGTGGAGTGATGCCATGACCCTTCTGAAATGGGCCCTCATCTGCTTCGTGATCTCGCTGATCGCCGGTGGCCTCGGCTTCACGGGCATCGCCTCGGGCGCCGGCTCGCTGTCCCGGATCCTGTTCGGCCTGTTCCTGTTGATCGCCATCGTGATCGTCGTCATCGCCTTCGCGGTCGGTCAGGCGGTCTTCTGAGGCGCGCGTGTTGCGCGGCAAGGTCTGCCTCGTCACCGGGGCGACCAACGGCATCGGCTACGAGACGGCGCTCGGCCTCGCGCGCCTGGGCGCGCGGGTCGGCCTCGTCGGGCGCGATGCCGGGAAGACGCGGGTCAGCGCCGAGCGGATCCGCACCACCGTGCCGGGCGCGGCGGTGGATCCCCACATCGCCGACCTGTCGTCCCAGGCCGAGATCCGGCGGCTCGCCGCGACCCTGCGCGATGCCTATCCGCGGCTGGATGTGCTGGTGAACAATGCCGGCGCGATCTTCGACCACCGGACGCTTACGGTCGACGGGATCGAGCGCACCTGGGCGCTGGACCACCTGGGCTACGTGCTCCTGACGCTTGAGATCCTCGATACGCTCAAGGCATCCGCGGTGATCGGCGGCAAGCCGCGGATCGTCAACGTCGCCTCCGCGGCCCATTACCGGGGGCACATCGATTTCGACGACATCGAAGGCGCCCGGCGCTATGGGGCGATGCGGGCCTATGCCCAGGCCAAGCTCGGCAACGTGCTGTTCACCTACGCGCTCGCCCGGCGATTGCGGGACGAGGGTATCACCGTGAACGCCCTGCATCCCGGGGTGATCAACACGGGCTTCGCCCGGAACACCGGCGGCCTGTTCGGCACCGCGTGGGCGCTGATGCGGCCGTTCCTGACCACGCCGGAGAAGGGCGCGCAGACCTCACTCCATGTGGCGAGTGCCCCGGAGCTCGACGGAGTGACGGGCCGCTACTTCTCGCATTCCAGACCCAAGACCTCGTCGGCGGAAAGTCGTGACGAGGCCGTGCAGGAGCGGGTCTGGGCGCTGAGCCTGAAGCAGGTAGGGCGGAGCGACTGATCCGCCCGCCGTTTAGGCTGCCCGCCGCACCCCGTGATCCCCCTGCTGCTGGATCTCGATGAACACCCGGGTCACGTCCGGATTGCGCTGCTTCAGCGCCCGGTCGAGGCGGGTCACGAGGCTCTCGACCTCGCCGGCGCTCAGATCGTCGGCCATGTCGATGCTGAGATTGACCAGGATGTCGGAGGGGCCGAGGTGCTGGGTCAGCACCTCGTTGACATGGAGCACCCCCGGCTCGGCCCGCGCCAGTTCGAGGATGGCCGCGACGACCTCGGGATCGGCGGCCTCGCCGATCAGCAGGCCGTGGGTCTCGATCATCAGGAAGCCGGCCATCCCGATCAGCACGAGGCCGATCCCCACGGAGGCCCAGCCGTCGAGGCTCGGCATGTCGAGGAGGTGGCTGGCCGCGACGCCCGCGAGCGCGATCACGAGGCCGATCAGCGCGGCGGAATCCTCGGCCAGCACCGTGAACAGGGTCGGATCCTTGCTGCGCCGGATCGCCCGAACCGCCGAGTGCTTGCCCTTCTCGGCCCAGAACTGCCGCATCGCCACGAAGAACGAGGTGCCCTCGGCCGCGATGGCGAACCCTAGGATCGCGACGTTCACCCAGATCCCGGGCAGCCGGTAGCCGAAGAGTTCGGCATCCGAATCCCGCTGGGGATGACGGACCCGCTCGATTCCCTCGTAGACCGCGAAGAGGCCGCCGCCGAGGAAGATCATCAGCGCGACCACGAAGGCGTAGAAATAGATCTCGCGCCCGTAGCCGAACGGGTGGCGGTCGTCGGCCGGTCGCTCGGAGCGCTTCATGCCGACGAGCAGCAGCACTTGATTGGCCGTGTCGACCACCGAGTGCACGCCCTCGGCGAGCATCGCGGTCGAGCCGGTCAGCGCCCCGCCGACGAACTTCGCCGCCGCGATGGCGAGATTGGCGCCCGCCGCCGCGTAGATCGCCCCCGTGCTCTCGTGCGCCATCCGGTAATCCTCTGCACCTCGATCCGCGCCGCCCACCGCCACGCTCCGACCGCGGCGGTGCAAGCATCTCGGGGGCGGCGGGTTCCCATGTGGACGCGGCCGGGCGGCCCGTGCAACGTGTCGCCGCTCAAGGTTTTCCGGAGGCGGTATGGCCGACGCGCACTACGACCCCGACAACATCTTCGCCAAGATCCTGCGCGGCGAGATCCCCTGTCACCGCGTCTACGAGGATGCGCAGACGCTGGCCTTTATGGACGTGATGCCCCAGGGCGAGGGCCACACCCTGGTGATCCCGAAGGCGCCGGCCCGGGGCCTGCTCGATGCCGATCCCGAATCGCTCGCGGCCCTGATGGTGAGCGTCCAGCGTGTCGCCCGGGCCGTGAAGGCGGCGTTCCAGGCGGACGGGCTGACCCTGTTCCAGTTCAACGAGCCGGCCGGCGGCCAGACCGTCTTCCATCTGCACGTCCACGTCATCCCGCGGCGCGAGGGCGTGCCCCTGAAGCGCCACGAGGGCGGCATGGCCGACAATGCGGTCCTGGCCGAGCACGCGGCGCGCATCCGCGCGGCGCTCGACGCGCAGGGCTAAGCCTCAGGCGGCGCTCGCCGAATCGCCCTGGGCCATGCTGGCGAGCAGCCGGCGCAGGGCGGCGTTCTCGGTCTCCAACTCGCTCACCCGCCGCAGCAGCATGGTCACGGAGGCCTCGGTCGCGACCGGATCGGGCGCCGCCACCGCGGCCGGAGCCCGGGCGGGATCCTCGAAGATGACGCCGATCCCGGCGGTCCTGGCCGAGCACGCGGCGCGCATCCGCGCGGCGCTCGACGCGCAGGGCTAAGCCTCAGGCGGCGCTCGCCGAATCGCCCTGGGCCATGCTGGCGAGCAGCCGGCGCAGGGCGGCGTTCTCGGTCTCCAACTCGCTCACCCGCCGCAGCAGCATGGTCACGGAGGCCTCGGTCGCGACCGGATCGGGCGCCGCCACCGCGGCCGGAGCCCGGGCGGGATCCTCGAAGATGACGCCGATCCCGTCCTCCCGCCGCCAGCGCAGCGTCGCCCGGTAGGTGCGGTCCCTCTGTGGGATATAGAGGTCGAACGCCTCCGGCAGCGTCGCGGCATCGCTCATGACGAGGCGCGCCCCGGACGAGGACATGTCCCGCACGAGGCAGTCGAAGCTGGAGGATCCGTTGTTGAAGACGATGCGCCCCTTGAGGAAGACCCTCTGGCGCGTCTCTCGGCGGTGCTCCGACATCGGGCGGCTCCGGAAGGCTGGTGATCCGACCGAATCTGCACGCCAGCCCTTAAGGAATCTTCGCCGGGATACCGGACTCGGGGCCTAATTTGCGGGCGGATACCGGTAGAGTGGAAGCGGCTACAGGTTCTCGTCCGAAGGCCGGCGTAGCAGCCAACGGCTCCACGTGTCTCCCTCCCCGGCAGAGGGGGGAAGGGGAGGCGCGGAACGGCTCATCCTCGTTCTCGAACGGTGATCTGCGAACAAGCAGCCCACTCACGCCATGAAGCGCCGGTCCATGGTCTGGAACAGGTAGAACCCGTTGAAGCGCACCGCCGTGTCTGCGGCCCGGTCGTCAAAATCGCGGGGCTGCCGGCTGCCGTCGCAGAGCTTGCCGCCGAAGATCCACCGGCCCGCGCCGATGAAGGGCGGCACCGTGCTGGCCTCTGGCACCGCGCAGCAGAGGCCTTCCTCGCCCTTGAGCTGGAACAGGTTGTAGCTTCGCATTCGAAGTCCTCCGCCTGGCCGCCCTCGAAGCCGACTCTTCAACAATCCAAAATCTTGCACTGCGAAGAATCGGCTTGACCGTGCTCATAATGGCACAATCCGCCGAGTTTGTGACGGTCAAGTTTCGGGGACGTTTCGGGTCAGCTCCGCGATCCAGATCCGCGCCGAGCCGTCGGACGGTGCGCGCCAGTCGCCCCGCGGCGACAGGGAGCCGCCGGCCGAGACCTTCGGGCCGTTCGGCAGCGCCGAGCGCTTGAACTGGCTGAAGCCGAAGTAGCGGTTCAGGAACACGCCGAGCCAGCGCCGGATCTCGGGGAGGTCGTAAGCGACCCGCTTGGCCTCGGGGAAGTCCGGCGCCCAGAAGCCGCGTTCCTTGTCGCCCCAGGCATGCAGCGCCAGGAAGGCGATCTTTGAGGGCCGGAACCCATGGCGCAGCGTGTAGAACAGGTTGAAATCCTGCAGCGCGTAGGGGCCGATCGTTCCTTCCGTGCTCTGCGGGCTGTCGTCCTGGTCCATCGGCACCAGCTCGGGCGAGATCTCGGTGTCGAGGACCGCCTGGAGGGTGTGCGCCTCCTCGGGGCCGACCTCGCCGTTGCCGATCACCCAGCGGATCAGGTGCTGGATCAGGGTTTTGGGCACGCCGGCATTGACCGCGTAGTGGCTCATCTGATCGCCGACGCCGTAGGTGCACCAGCCGAGCGCCAGCTCCGAGAGATCGCCGGTGCCGACCACGAGGCCGCTCGCGTGGTTGGCGAGGCGGAACAGGTAATCGGTGCGCAGGCCCGCCTGCACGTTCTCGAAGGTCACGTCGTAGACCGCCTCGCCCTTGGCGAAGGGGTGGTTCATGTCGGCGAGCATCTGCTTGGCGGCCGGACGGATGTCGATCTCGGCGGCCGTGCAGCCGAGCGCCTTCATGAGCGCGTGGGCGTTGGTCTTGGTGGCGTTCGAGGTGGCGAAGCCCGGGAGCGTGTAGGCCAGGATGTCGGAGCGCGGATAGCCGAGGCGGTCGAACGCCTTGGCGATCACGATCAGCGCATGGGTCGAATCGAGGCCGCCCGAGACGCCGATGATGGCCTTGCGGGTGCCGGTCGCCTCCAGCCGCTGGGCGAGGCCCGCGACCTGAATGTTGTAGGCCTCGTAGCAATCCTGCGCGAGCCGCGTCGGGTCGGCCGGCACGAACGGGAAGCGTTCGATTCGTCGGATCAGGCCGAGATCCGCCTCCGGCGGGTCGAGCCGGAACGGCACCCGGCGATAGGTGAGGGCATGGCGGCGGGCGTCGTCGTCGAAGCTGCCGGCCTGGAGGCGGTCCTGGGCGATCAGGTCGAGGTCGATATCGGCCATCGTGGCCGCCGGCCCTTCGGGGAAGCGCTGGCCCTCGGCGAGGCGCACGCCGAGTTCGTCGATGCTGGTCTGGCCATCCCAGGAGAGGTCGGTGGTCGATTCGCCCTGGCCTGCGGCGGCATAGACATACGCGCAGGCGCCGCGCATCGAGGCCGCGCGGGACAGGAGCGCCCGCGACTCCGCCCGGCCGACCGTGATCGGGCTGCCGGAGAGATTCGCCAGCACCGTGGCGCCGGCCAGAGCCGCGCGCATGCCCGGCGGCTCGGGCACCCACAGATCCTCGCAGATCTCCACGCCGACCACGAGGCCCTGCAGGTCCTCAGCCGGGAACAGCAGGTCGGTGCCGAAGGGCGCATCGAAGCCGGCAACCCGGATGGTCTCGCCCACGATCCCGGCGCCGGAGGCGAAATGGCGCTTCTCGTAGAACTCCCGATAGTTCGGCAGGAAGGTTTTTGGCACCACGCCAAGCAGGCGGCCGCCCTGGATGGCCAGGGCGCAGTTGTAGATCCGGTGGCGCCAGCGCAGCGGCGCGCCGACGAGCAGCAGCGGGCGCAGGGAGGCCGATTCGGCGATCACCCGGTCGGCGGCCTCTTCGACGGCATCGAGCAGGGTCTGCTGGAGCAGCAGGTCCTCGATCGCGTAGGCCGAGAGGCCGAGTTCGGTGAAGACCGCCAGCGCCGCCCCCGAATCGTGGCAGGTCCGGGCGAGGGCGAGCACCGCGTCGGCGTTGCGCGCGGGCTCCGCCGGATGGCTGCGGCCCGTGCAGGCCGCGACCCGGGCGAAGCCGTGGCGATAGAGGGAGCGGAAGCCGGCCGGTCCGAGGCCCCGGGGATCGGCGGGAGACGGGGAAGGCGGCTGGGTCACGGGCACCTGTCCGGGGAGGGGGCTCTCGAGCCTATATGTGGCTCGACCGCGGGACAGGACATCATGTTCCGCGGAATATCCAGCCGGGCAGCACGCGCCGGTCCCGGACGAGCCCGATGAGGCCTTGGGACCCGTGACGTGGCGCCCGGGGGCGCCGGTCAGTGCTGGTCGAACCGCCGCGCTGAGCGTGCGTCGCGCTGGGCGTTCACGCGGGCGTTCTCTTCGCGCCAGGCCCGCTCGCTGTCGCGCTGGGCCTGCTGGCGCAGGATCTCGGTCTGCTGTCGCTGGCTGGCCGCGATATCCTTCAGCGCGTCGAGCTCGCGCTGGCGGGCGAAATCCTGGGCGAGGACCGGGGCGGATGCCGAGAGGAGGGCGGCGAGAACCAGGAATGTGAGGACACGCATGATGGATCCAGCTTGCCGGTGCGGGATCACTTTCGACACAGGCGCTATGAACACAGGCACCATGACGGCGCAGGGGCCGCGGATGTCATTCGTACCTGCCGCTATTCCGTGGGTTCGGTCGCCCGCTCTGAATCCCGGCTGCCCGCTCCAGATCGACCGAATTTCACCGTCACGGTTGCCTCTGAAGCAGCCAAGGTGAGTTGCCGACCGGTTCTGCGAATGGCGCCGGTCTCGGTGAGCGCGGCCACGTCGTCGTGAACGCGCCTGTAAGGCCGCCCGACACGACCGGCGAGTGCTGTGATCGACGGTGCCGGCGCTTCCGCAAGTGCGTCGAGGATCTCGATCCGCGCATCGGAAAACGCGGCCTTGAAGCCGTTCAGGCTCTCGAACACCAGAACAGGCCGCTCGGGCGTGAGATCACCAGCCGCGGCGCGATGCCAAGCCGTGATGAAGGCCTCACCGAGGTCCTCAGCCGAGCCGCCAATCTGAATGAGGGGCCCCTTGTTCATACCGATCCTCCGCGAAGCAGGCGGACCTCGCTAAGGAAGTCCGCGACCAACTGCTCGACCGTGGTGAATATGTAGCGGGTCTCCAAGTTTCCGCGATGGATGTGGTCGCCCTTCCCCGCCTCGTTGTCGTAGGCGAGAATGCGCTCGCCGGCGCGTCCATAGAACAGCGAGTATTTCAGGCTGTGCGCCGATCCGCGCACCGGCGTCGGCACGACCACGATCCTCATCTGCAAAATCGCGCCGTCGTCATAGTCGATTCGGCGGCTGAAGAGGCGCGTCGCCTTGGCCATGAGCCATATCTGACAGTAAAACTATGACATCAAGTGTCATATTTTCAAGTGGGCTGGCTTCTGGTTGAGCAGGTCGCGGGCGATCGCTCGGGAGACGGGTATCCCATGCTCGAAGCATCGCCGGGCTCCACCGTCGACCCACATGGTTGCCGTCAGATGGGCCCACGGCAAGCCTCCATTAACGACGAATGGCCTAACTCAGGGCAGCCCGCCGCGCACCGGCGGATCCCTGTTTCGAGTATCGTTCGAGAACCCATGCGCGCATCGGGACGGCCTCCGTACTCCCACCGTGATCCCGCCCGCCCGGTGCGTGGCGGCGACCGCTCGGGCCTCTCCCTGGGGGCCCTGGCGCATCGGCTGATGGCGCTCCGCGCGAGCCTCACCCGCCGTCTCTCCGGGTCGACCGCGGGGCTGCCGGTACGGCCCGCCTATGGCGCCCTCGCGCGTCGGGCGGAGCCGAGCTGGCTGACCGCACCGGCCGCCATGGTCGGGCGCGACATGCCGGAGCGCCCCACGCGTTCGCGCGCCGCGCCGCCCGAGCATGCTTGGCCGGATGAGGTCTTCGACGACCGGGCGAGCCTCGATGCCCCGGTGTTCGAGAGCCGGATCGACCGGAGCGCCTCCACGCCGGGCGTGCTGGTGCGCCAGCCGCGCCGGCCCGCCGCCATCGCGCCCGATCACGCCCCGGACGTCGCGCCGACGAGCGCCCCGGTCGCCGCGCCGCACCCGACCATGACGCCCTCGGCGGTGCGCTGGACCCGCACGCCCGATTCCGTGCTGCAGGAGCGCCGGCAGCGCGCCCTGGAGGCCGAGCGCGTCGCCCTGGAGCGGGCCCGCGCCGAGGCGCAGGCCGCCGCGCTCGCCCTGGAGACCGAGCGGGCCGCCCGCGAGCAAGCGGAGCAGGAACAGGCCGAGCGCGCTGGGATCGCCGAAGGGCAGGCCGAGCAGGTCGTCGCCGCGGACATCCTGTCCGGCTCCGCGCCCGAGGCCGAGGTGGTTCCCCTGTGGCGCCAGCCCTTCGTCGCCCCGCCGGGCGTCCGCTTCTTCCGGACGCCGGATCGTCGCCCGGTCCGGCCTGCCGTGGAGCTGTCCGCCTCGACGGCTGTGATCGCCCCGGTGGCGGTCACGTCGACGGTTCTGGAGCCGGCTATTCAAGAGGTTGTCGCCCAGGAGGCCTTCGCCCAACAGGATGCGGTCGAAGCCGTGGCCGTATCGGAGACGATCAACGCCCCCGCCGTGGCGCTGGCCCAGGATTGGTCCGACCTTCCGGACTGGTCGGGGGTTCAGCCCTGGTTCGGTGGCGGCGATTGGTCGTCTGTCGAGGCCTGGGCAGCGCTGGAGCCGCAGGCACCCGAGGCCGCCCCGGCGCCGGTCGCGCCCGAGACCGCCGCCGACCAGCCGCCGCGCCCCGTCTACGTCCTCGACCGGCTCGTACGGTTCGACCAGCCGCCGCGCCCCGCCGACGGGCAGGATAACGGCCGGACGGATGCATCCGAACCCGCCCGGAGCGAGGCTGCGGATGCAGCGCTCCGCGGCGCGTTCCTGCCGCCCGCCGCAATGCCGGCTCCAGCGCCGGCCGGCTTATCGCTGGTCTTCGGCCCGGGCAGCGCTGCGGCCGAGCCGCCGGCTGCCCCCGAGGCGCCGCGCCGTGTGCCGATGCTCAACGCCATGGCGGCCCGGGCGGCGATCCGTGCGGCTGGCCAGCCGAGCCCGGCGCCGGTGGTTCCCCCGGTCCAGGCCGAGGTTGTGGCGGCGCCGGTGGCGCCGGCCGTGTCCGGAACGGAGCGCGCCGAGGCCGAGCGGGTGGTGATTCCGATGACCCCGCGCCCGGTCCTGCTCCGGGGCAAGCTGGCGCCCCAGCCCGAGCCGGCCCCGGCCGAGATCGAAGCTGCGGCCGAGATGGAGGCTGAAGTCGAAGCCGCACCGATCCCGGCGGCGAACGAGCCGGTCGCCCCCGTGCCGGTGGCGCTGCCCATGGTCGCCCCGCGGGCGCACCTGATCCCGGCCGGCCGGCATCTGGAGATCGCGTCCGTCGAGAACGCCGATTACGAATTGCCCTCCCTCGATCTGCTCGCCCTGCCGGCGCCGGGCGGCAGCGCGGAGGTCGATGCCGACGTGCTGGAGCAGAACGCCCTCAACCTGCAGCAGACGGTTCAGGATTTCGGCGTGCGCGGCGATATCCTGGCGGTGCGGCCGGGCCCGGTCGTCACCCTCTACGAACTCGAGCCGGCGCCGGGCACCAAGTCCAGCCGCGTGATCGGCCTGTCGGACGACATCGCTCGCTCCATGTCGGCCGTCTCGGCCCGCGTGGCCGTGGTCCCCGGGCGCAACGTCATCGGCATCGAATTGCCGAACGAGACCCGTGAGACCGTCTACCTGCGCGAGCTGCTGGCCTCGGCCGACTTTGCCGAGAGCAAGCACAAGCTGGCGCTCTGCCTCGGCAAGAACATCGGCGGCGAGCCGATCATCGCCGACCTCGCACGCATGCCGCACCTGCTGGTGGCCGGCACCACCGGCTCGGGCAAGTCGGTGGCCATCAACACCATGATCCTCAGCCTGCTCTACCGGCTCAAGCCGGAAGAATGCCGCCTGATCATGGTCGACCCCAAGATGCTGGAGCTGTCGGTCTACGACGGCATCCCGCACCTGCTCTCCCCCGTCGTCACCGACCCCAAGAAGGCGGTGATCGCCCTCAAGTGGGCCGTGCGCGAGATGGAGGAGCGCTACAAGAAGATGTCCAAGATCGCCGTCCGGAATATCGACGGCTACAACGCCCG
>NZ_FNHS01000012.1:22392-228146 GCF_900103445.1 Methylobacterium phyllostachyos
CGCCGCTGCCCTACATCGTGATCGTGGTCGACGAGATGGCCGACCTGATGATGGTGGCCGGCAAGGACATCGAGGGCGCGATCCAGCGTCTGGCCCAGATGGCGCGGGCAGCGGGCATCCACCTGATCATGGCGACGCAGCGGCCTTCGGTCGACGTGATCACCGGCACGATCAAGGCGAACTTCCCGACCCGGATCAGCTTCCAGGTGACCAGCAAGATCGATAGCCGCACGATCCTGGGCGAGATGGGCGCGGAGCAGCTGCTGGGACAAGGCGACATGCTGTTCATGGCCGGCGGCGGGCGCACGACGCGCGTGCACGGGCCGTTCTGCTCGGACAGCGAGGTCGAGACCGTCGTGGCGCATCTCAAGCGCCAGGGCCGCCCCAGCTACCTCGACGCCGTCACGGCGGACGATTCGCCCGAGGAGCCGGTGAAGGAGAGCGGTCGTGGCCGGGGCAAGGCCGCCGCCGACAAGGCCGAGCGGTCCGACGAGCCAGCCGAGGAGGCTCCGGTGTTCGATATCGGCGCCTTCGCGGCGGCGACGGGGGGCGAGTCCGACGACCTCTACAAGCAGGCCATCGAGGTGGTGCTGCGCGACGAGAAGGCCTCGACCAGCTACATCCAGCGCCGCCTGCAGATCGGCTACAACCGCGCCGCCTCGATCATGGAGCGGATGGAGATCGAGGGCATCGTCGGCCCGGCCAACCATGCCGGCAAGCGCGAGATCCTGGTCGCCGGCGTGCCGCACAGCTCGGCCGGGATGTACGACGACGAGTGAGACGCTGCCCGGGCCGCCGTCCTGCGCGGCGGCCCGGACGTCGCATCTTCGCCACAGGGCGGGGTTCTAACTGGGGGCTGCAAAACCCGCCCCGTCTTTGCGAGCGGAACGAAGCAACCCAGGGCAGCGCGCGGTTCGATATCGTGGCGCACCTGGATCGCTTCGCTCCGCTCGCAAAGACGAGGAGACGGCAAGGCGACCGCAGCCGCCCGCCCACCTCTACCACGCCGCCGGAGCTTGCCCGCGGTGCCCCAGGAGATTCTGCCGATGATCGGCCGCCGCATCCGCACAGCCGGCTCCGTGTTCGCCGCCGGGCTGTGGCTCGCGACCGCCAACCCGGCCGAGGCGCAGGTCGGCGCCTTCATCGACAGCCTGTTCGGCCACAAGGAGGAGCCGGCCCCGCAGCCGGAGGCCGCCCCGGCCGCACCAGCACCCAAGAAGGCCGCGCCCAAGAAGGACGCCGCCAAGGACGCGAAGGTGGGCACCAAATCCGCGAAGGCCGCCGAGAAGGCCGAGCACAAGGCGCCCGAGCCGAAGGTCGCGGCCATGGGCGCGCCGGCGGCGGTCGCCCCCGCCGAGCCGGCGGATGCCGCCACCGTGCTGGCCCAGGCCAACGCCTATTTCAACGGGATCACTACGCTGACCGGCAGCTTCATGCAGATCGGCGCCGACGGGCGCCGGATCGGCGGCAAGCTGACGCTCGCCAAGCCCGGCCGCCTGCGCTTCGATTACGACCAGCCCTCGCCGCTGGAGGTGGTGGCGGACGGCACCTCGGTGGCGGTGCGCGACCGCAAGCTCAACACCCAGGATCTCTACTTCATCGCCCAGACGCCGCTGAAATTCCTGCTGCGCGAGAAGATCGACCTCGCCCGCGACCTCACCGTGACCGATGTGGCCAACGACCCGACCGGCGTGCGCATCAGCCTGGAGGATCGCGCGACCCTGGGCGGCACCTCGAAGATCCAGCTGTTCTTCGATCCCGAGGTGAAGACGCTGTCGCAGTGGCGGATCACCGATCCGCAGGGCTACATCACCACGGTGACGCTCTCGAACCTGCAGAAGGGCAAGAGCGTCGACGGCAGCCTGTTCTTCATCAATTACGGGCGTGCCGAGGACAAGGCGATGCAGCAGCAGATCCAGCAGTCGCAGCAGCAATAGGCAGGATGTTCTAAGGGCCTGAACTCAATCGGTTTGGTCATGGGAATGTCCGCGATGGGTGGTTTTCTGCCAGTCAGCTTCCGGGCGTTTAAACCGCTAGAGCAGACGTTGCTCCGCCTCCGTGCGCGACCTCAGTCCTTATAGAACGACGGTTGATCGCGCTGATCACAGCATCGTTCTTTTCGTCATTCTGGAATGGCGGTCAGGCTGTCAGAGAACTTACTCATCAGCCGCACCAACTCCGCCAGATCGTGCGGCTCCCAGTCCGAGAAGATTGCCGCGCCCATCCGCTCCCGGGCGGCGTCGATCGCATCCGTCATAGCCTTACCTTCTGGCGTTATCACCGCCTCGCGCACCCGCCCGTCCGCTGCGCCTGCTTGTCGGCGCACCAGTCCAATTTCATCGAGTTTGGCGACCTGCCGGCTGACCGTCGTGTAGTCCCGGCCGATCCGGTCTGCGAGGTCCACGACGCCAATGGGACCGCGTCGCTCGATGACGACGAGCAAAGGGAACAGCGCTCGGTCGAGGGGAATGCCCGCCGCGCGCACCATCGCTTCGTCGCGCTGCGGACGGTTCATCACCGCCACGATCTCCAGAAGCGCCGCATGCAACTGGCAGATCTGCGGACCAATATGTGCATTTTGCACCTTTTTTGTTGACATCGCTGCGGCCTCGCTCCTTTATGTGCATCATACACATAAAGGAGCGGTCGTGACAAACGCATCCAGCACCGACGTTCTGATCTGCGGGGCCGGAGCAGCGGGCCTGACGCTTGCCATCGATCTGGCCCGGCGCGGCATCAGCTTCCACCTCGTGGAGAAGGCGCAAACCCCGTTCGGCGGCTCGCGCGGCAAGGGCATCCAACCTCGCACGCTCGAAGTCTTCGAGGATCTCGGCTTCGTCGATCGCATCGCGGCTGTTGGCGGCCATTATCCCAACCAGCGGACCTACAGCCCGGATGGCAGCTACGCGGACGAGGCGATGTTTAGCGAGGCGAAGCCCACGCCTGACGAGCCATACTGTGTTCCGCTGATGGTGATGCAGGGGCGCACCGAGCAGGTGATGCGTGAGCGTTTGGCCGAACTCGGACGCCAGCCGCACTACGGCTGCGCCCTGACTGGCTTCGACCAAGATGGTAAGGGCGTTACAGCCAACGTGATCGATCAGAGTGCCGAGCACACGATCCGAGCGCGCTACCTCGTGGGCGCTGACGGAGGCCGCAGCTTCGTGCGCCATGCTCTGGGCACCGAGTTTCCCGGCAAGACGCTCGGCGTGCGCGCCGTGGTCGCTGACCTCCTCCTATCCGGGCTCGACCGCACGATCTGGCATCGTTTCAACGAGGGCGATATGGCCCGCCAGTTGGCGCTGTGCCCGCTGGCTGGAACGGAGCTGTTCCAGTTGCAGGCCCCGATCTCCGCCGAGGGCGAGCCGGACCTTTCCGTCGCGGGCTTGCAGGCGTTCATCACAGCCCGCATCGCAACCGGGTTCGACGTCGTGGTGCACGACGTGCCGTGGGCCTCTGCCTACGCTATGAATGCGCGGCTAGCCGATAGTTACCGCACGGGTCGCGTCTTTCTGATTGGAGACGCTGCGCACATCCATCCACCGACGGGCGGACAGGGGCTGAACACGAGCGTGCAGGACGCCCACAACCTCGGCTGGAAGCTGGCGGCGGTGCTGGCGGGCGCGCCTGATGCCTTGCTGAACACCTATGAAGAGGAGCGTCGGCCAATCGCGGCAGAGATGCTGGGGCTGTCCACGGGGCTGCTTGAAGCGGCCAAGCGCGGCGACATGCGCCGGGGTCGCGAGGTCCAGCAACTCGACCTTGCTTATTCGACCTCCTCTCTGGCCTTCGAGGCTCCCGCGCGCCACCGCGGCATCCTCGCGGGTGATCGCGCACCGGACGCGCCGTTGACGGGTGCTGCTGGGCAGGGTGTGCGCGTATTCGACCTTTTGAACGGTCCGCACTGGACCCTGATCGGGTTCATGACGGACCGCGCCACCCCGGCCCCGCGACACGGGCTGCACATCCACCGCGTCAGTTCCCACGGGGACCTGATCGATACGCATGGGCACTTTCGCAAAGCCTACGGGATCGGAGAAGGAGCCTGGGTGCTGGTGCGTCCTGATGGATACATCGGCGCGATCGTTGCGGCTGCCCATCTCGGTGAGCTGCAGGGCTATCTCGACCAAGTCGGCCTCACCGAAGGCTCAAGCCGTGGAGAGCGGCTTGCCGTCCGCAGCGATCTGATCTGAGTGACCGCTTTATGGCGCATCAGAAGTCGCATCGAATGGCTGGGTTGGGTCGAAAGCAGCGGCCTCATGCGCAATCTGATCGGGTTTGACCCTAAGGTGTGCCGAGCCCCGCCGCGCCGCCGGACCGCCACCGGTTCAGCTCCCGATCGATCGCGCCCTCGGTGCCGCGCAGGAACTCGGCGGCCGGCAGCCCCGGAGCGAGGGCGGCGAGGTAGCTCACCACCACCGTGCCGGGCCGGGTCGCCGTACCGCCCGGCCAGAACAGCCCGGAATTGAGCGCCACCGGAACCACCGGTAGGCCGAGCCGGCCGTAGAGCAGCTCAACCCCGCGCTTGAAGCGCAGCGGTGCGGCGATGCCGCCGCGGGTCCCCTCGGGGAAGATCAGCACCGACCGCCCGGCCGCCACGGCGGCGCGGCCCTCGTCGATCATGGTGCGCAGGGCCTGGGTGCCGTTGCCGCGGTCGATGACGATCATCGGCGAGCGCCGCAGGAACCAGCCGACCACCGGGATCGCCAGAAGCTCCCGCTTGGCGACGATCGCCACGTCCGGCACCAGCACGAGGAAGGCCAGCGTCTCCCAGGTGGATTGGTGGTTGGCGACGATCAGGCAGGGCTCGTCCGGCAGGTGCTGGCGGCCCTCCTCGACGTAGCGTAGCCCGACGATGCGCCGCAGCCCGGCCAGGATCCCGTGCGCCCACAGCCGCGTCGCCCGGCGGATCGGCCGCTGGGGGGATCCGGACAGGAGAAAGATCACCAGGGGCAGGAGGAACAGGGTCGTCCAGGCGGCCCAGTAGGCGGCGAACAGAAGCGAGCGGGCTTGCGCCATGGCAGGGCCTCGACGGAGGGGCCCGGGTCAGGGCAGGGGCCGGGCATAGCGCCTGTCGGCCGCGCACGCACGGCCTTTTGCCTCACGGGCGGTTGAGCGGACTGTCGCGGGCGGCGAAATCGGCTATCGGAGCGCACCGCCCGCCGAACCCCCGCGCCGCCCGTGCAGCTCACCGTCACCACCTGGAACATCAACTCGGTGCGCCTGCGCATCGACCTCGTGCTGCGCTTCCTCGCCGAGCAGAAGCCGGACGTGCTCTGCCTCCAGGAGACCAAGTGTCCGGACGACGCCTTCCCGCTGAAGGCCCTGCGCGGCTCCGGCTACGAGCACGTGATGTTCGCCGGCCAGAAGGGCTATAACGGCGTCGCGATCCTCTCGCGCTTTCCCCTGCACACGCGCACCGTCATGGGCTTCTGCGAGCGGCCGGACGCCCGCCACATCTCGGCGGTGCTCGGGCCGGAGGCGGGCGCCGCCGCGGGGATCGTGCTGCACGATTTCTACGTGCCGGCCGGCGGCGACGTGCCGGACCGCGACCTCAATCCGAAATTCGGCCACAAGCTCGATTTCCTGGCCGAGCTGCGCGCCTGGGGCGGCAAGCGCGTCTCGGGCCCGGCGATCCTGATGGGCGATCTCAACGTCGCGCCGCTGGAGCACGACGTCTGGTCGCACAAGCAGCTCCTCGACGTGGTGAGCCACACGCCGGTGGAGACCGAGGCGCTGGAGATCCTGCGCGGCGAGGCCGGCTGGATCGATACGGCACGCCACCTCACCCCGGAGCCGGAAAAGATCTACACGTGGTGGAGCTACCGCTCCCCCGATTGGGCGGCCGCCGACAAGGGCCGACGCCTCGACCATCTCTGGGTCTCACCCGATCTTGCCGGCACGGTCCGCAAGGTCGAGGTGCTGCGCGACGCCCGCGGCTGGGAGCGTCCCTCCGACCACGCGCCGGTCACATTGACGCTGGCGCTCTGATCCTGCGGCGCGGGCGGAACCGCAGCCAGGACCGGGCATTGCCCGCTCACGATGCCGTGACGCGAGGTGACCCGATGCGCAAGATCCTGATCGCCTTCCTCCTCCCCCGAGTCGTTTCGTTCCTTCGCAATCGCTACGGCAAGCCGCACGCGACCCGCGGCCGGGCTTTCTAAGCGGGCAAACGACCTGCGCGCGGCTGTGACGGCCGGGCGCAGGCGGTTCGCTCCGGGCGGCCCTAGATCCAAGTGATCTTATCCGCCGAGGAGCCGCACAGATGACTCAGGATCCGCGCGAGGCTGGCCCACGTCCGCCCTTCCCGGGTGACCAGCAGCAGCCCCGTCCGGGCCTGACCACGAAGATGACCCCGCGCCCGGACCACGGCGAGGCGAGCTATGTCGGCAAGGGCCTGCTCACCGGCCAGGCCGCGCTGATCACCGGCGGCGATTCCGGCATCGGTCGGGCGGTGGCGATCGCCTATGCCCGCGAAGGCGCCGACGTGGCGATCTCCTATCTCGAAGCCGAGCAGGAGGATGCCGAGGACACGAAGGCCTGGATCGAGAGGGCCGGACGCCGCTGCCTGCTGCTGCCGGGCGATCTCCGCGATGAGGCCCATTGCCGGGACCTCGTGACGCGCACCGTCGAGACCTTCGGCCGCCTCGACATCCTGGTGAACAACGCCGCCGCGCAGGTGGTCAATGACGGTCTCGACGACCTGAAGGCCACCGACATCGAAGGCTCGTTCCGCGCCAACGTCTTCGCGATGTATTACCTCGCCCAGGCAGCAGTGCCGCACATGAAGCCGGGCGGCGCGATCGTGAACAGCACGAGCGCGCAGGCCAAGGTCGCCGATTCGAGCATGCTGATCTACGCGGCCACCAAGGGCGCCATTGCGAGCCTGACCATCGGCCTGTCGAACCTGCTCGCCCCCAAGGGGATCCGCGTGAACTGCGTCGCGCCCGGGCCGGTCTGGACGCCGATCCAGCCGATCGTGAAGAGCCCCGAGCAACTGGAAGAGCTCGGCGCCCAGACGCCCCTCGGCCGCGCCGGCCAGCCGGCCGAGCTGGCTCCGGCCTATGTCCTGCTGGCCTCCCGCGAGGGCAGCTACATGTCGGGCGCCCTGGTGCCGGTGACCGGTGGCATACCGATGTTCTGAGCGCCCCCGGCTCAGCCCGTGGCGTATTCCAGCTCCGGCGCCAGCACCTGGTCGCTGTCGGCGTGGACCGTGACCGGGACCGTCTTGGCAGCGGGTGTCTTGCTGCCGATCGCGTAGTGCCAGATCGGCATCAGGACGTTGCATTCCGGGTAGTAGCCGCCGAGGCAGCCGATCGGGATGTCGTAGGCCACGACCAGCAAGCCGGAGAGCTTCCGGTCGACGCCGTCATGGGCCACCGTCCGCAGGGTCACGGGCTGCCCGATCTTGAGTCCGAGTCGGTCGATGTCGGAACGGTTCATCAGGACCACCTTCCGGGTGTTCTTGATGCCCCGGAACCGGTCGTAATAGCCGTAGACCGTGGTGTTGAACTGGTCGTTGCTGCGTAGCGTCATCAGGCGCAGGACGTCGTGCCCCACGTCGGGCATGTCGGCATCCTCATCGAGGCCGGTCGGCGTGACGTAGGTGGCCCGGCCCGATTCCGTCCGCCATTCCCGCCGGTTCGCCGGCAGGTCGCGCTGGAAGCCGCCCGGTTCCCACATCCGCCGCTCGTAATCCCAGAACGACTCCGGCAGCGTCTCGCCGATCTCCTTCCGGATCTCGGCATAATCCTCGCTGTAGAGATCCCAGCGCACCCGCGGGTTGGGCTCGAGCACCCGCTGCGCCAGCTCGCAGATCAGCCGGACCTCGCCGATCAGGTGCGGCGAGGCCGGGCGTCGTATCCCGCGGTTGCCGTGCACGCAGGCCGAGGTGTCTTCCATCGAGAGCGCCTGCTGGCCCTTGGAGGTCTCGACGATCTCCAGGCGGCTGATCACCGGCAGGATATAGCTGATCGTCCCGGGCAGCAGGGCGGTGCGGTTGAGCTTGGTGATGACGTTCACGGTGAGCCGCTGGCGGCGCCATGCCGGCTCCATCTGGCCGTGATCGGGGATGGCGCGCGCGAAGTTGCCGCCCAGCATGAAGAAGGCCTGGACCTCGTCCCGCAGGATCGCCTCGCAGGCTTCCACCGTGTTGTAGCCGGCCTCGCGCGGGGGCTCGAACTGGAATTGCGCCCCCAGCCGGTCGAGATCGAACAGTTCGGGCTTCTCGGTGATCCCCATCGTGCGCTGCCCCTGCACGTTGGAGTGGCCCCGGATCGGGCAGATCCCGGCCCCGTCGCGGCCGATATTGCCGCGCATCAGCAAGAGGTTGACCAGCATCTGTACGGTCTCGACACCGGCCCGGTGCTGGGTCAACCCCATGCCGTAGACGCCGATCACCGCCCGGGACTTGCTGTAGACGTGGGCGGTGGATTCCATGTCGGCCCGGTGCAGGCCCGAGCGGCGCTCGAGCTCGTCCCAGTCCTGGGCGCGCAGCCAATCGGCGAAGGTCTCGAAGCCGCTGGTGTTGTCGCGGATGAAAGCCTCATCGAGGACGGATCCGCCCTCGGCCTTGGCGGCATCGTGGGCGGTCAGCACCGCCTTGCAGATGCCGGCGATGGCCGCGAGGTCACCCCCGGCCTTGACCTGATGGTACTGCGAGCTGATCCGGGTCGCCTTGCCGCTGAGCATCTCAGCGGGCGATTGCGGGTTCAGGAACCGCTCCAGCCCGCGCTCGCGCAGGGGGTTGTAGGTGATGATCGGGACGCCGCGCCGGCTTGCCTCCTGCAGCGGATGCAGCATCCGCGGCGCGTTGCTGCCGGGGTTCTGGCCGAAGAACATGATGCAGTCGGACTTGGCGAAATCGTCGAGCGTCACGGATCCGACCGCCTGGCCGATGCTGACCGGCAGGGCCACCGAGGTCGTCTCGTGGCACATGTTGGACGAGTCCGGCAGGTTGTTGTTGCCGTAGAGCCGGGCGAAGAGCTGGTAGAGGTAGCTCGCCTCGTTCGACAGGCGGCCCGAGCTGTAGAAGACCGCGCCCTTTTTCCGGTCCTCCACGGCCCGCAGCTCGCGCGCGATCTCATCGACCGCGTGGCCCCAGGAGACCGGGACGTATCGGTCGGTCGCCACATCGTAGCGGAGCGGGTGCGTGAGGCGGCCGGTCTGCTCCAGCTGGTAATCGTCCCAGTCGAGCAACTCCTTGACCGTGTGGGTCGCGAAGAAGTCCGGCGTGCAACGGTGGGCGGTGAGTTCCCAGGCCACGGCCTTCGCGCCGTTCTCGCAGAACTCGAAGGGCAGCGGGCTGGCCGGCTTCACCCAGGCGCAGCTGTTGCACTGGTAGCCATCGACCTTGTTGTGCCGGCTTAGCACGATCGGCCCGCTCGCCAGCACGCCCTCGCGCTTCAGGATGGTCCCGACCGAGCGGGCGGAGCCCCATCCGCCGGAGGGCAGGCGGTACGGCTTGAATTCGGGCTTGTCCAAGGGATTGTCTCCGGGCCGGTGCAGTCAGGGATACACCTGCTGCATTGCAGCGTTCACTGTCGAAACCGCGGGCTTGGAGCTTTGTTCGCGAGAATAAGTGAAACTTAACGGAGGTTAGTTTGAGCGTTGGCCGGGATTACTTGCTGAAGAAGCCCTCCGGCCCTTCGGCACCGAAAGTGTTCCTCGACACCCAGGTCGTGCCGCTGGCTGCCAATATCGCGGGGGCCGTGGAGGTGGCGCTCGACCGCGCTGCGGTGCGCACGGGCGTCCGCCCAGCCGTCATACTGGCTGGGGCGACGGGCCTCATCGGTTTCGGCCTGCTCCGGCTGTTTCGACATCGCGCGGCGGCGACTGCCGGATCCTTGCGCGCCTGAAGGGCAACCCGGCTTGCGTTCGACAACGAAAAACCCGCCGCGCGGCGGCGGCGGGTTTCAAGGTCGTGGAGCCGGGACAGGCGATCCTAGAACGGGATGTCGTCGTCGAGGTCGTAGCCGCGGCTGCCACCGCCACCGCCCGAGGCGGCCGGGGCCGGACGGCGCTCGCCACCCTGGGCGCGGCCGCCACCGAAATCACCGCCGCGGTCGCCACCCCGGCCACCGCCGAAGTCGCCGCCGCGGCTGATCTGCCCGCCGCCCTCGTCCTCGCCGGCGAAGTCGCCGCCGCCACCGCCGCCACGCCCGTCGAGGATCGTCATCTCACCGCGGAAGCGCTGGAGCACCACCTCGGTCGTGTACTTCTCGACGCCGGAATTGTCGGTCCACTTTCGGGTCTGGAGCTGGCCCTCGATGTAGACCTTCGAGCCCTTGCGCAGGTACTGCTCGGCGACGCGGGCGAGATTGTCGTTGTAGATCACGACCGAGTGCCACTCGGTCTTTTCCTTGCGCTCGCCGCTCGCCTTGTCCTTCCACGACTCCGAGGTGGCGATCCGCAGGTTGCACACCGGATCGCCCGAGCCGAGGCGGCGCATCTCGGGATCGCGCCCGAGATTGCCCACCAAAATCACCTTGTTGACGCTGCCCGCCATCGCTCTCTCCTTATCGTACGGATCTCACAGGGCATGGGCCCGGCGGCGCGCGAACCATGCGCCCGGGCCTCCGGGGCGGCAACCTGCGGTGCGGGCTTGTGCCCGCTTTCCGCAGCGCCGACGGATCTGTATGTTCTATATCTGTTCCGAACCGGCAGCAAGCCGCCGTCAGGAGACGCGCACGACCAGCTTGCCGAAATTGCGACCTTTCAACAGGCCGATGAACGCCTCCGGCGCCTTCTCCAGGCCCTCGACGACGTCCTCGCGGTAGCGAACGCGGCCGTCCCGGATCCAGGCGCCGACCTCATGGCGAAACGTCTCGGCCTGGTCGGCGAAATCCCAGACGATGAAACCCTGGATGTGCAGGCGGTTCGTCAGCACCGAGCGCATCAGGCCCGGCAGGCGGTCGGGGCCGGACGGGACCTCGGTGGCATTGTAGGCCGAGACGAGGCCGCAGACCGGGATCCGCGCGAAGGGGTTGAGCAGCGGCATCACGGCGGCGAAGACCGCGCCGCCGACATTCTCGAAATAGACGTCGATGCCCTTCGGGCAGGCGGCAGCCAGGGCCCCCGGCAGGTCGTCGCCGCGATGGTCGACGGCAGCGTCGAAGCCGAGTTCCTCCGTGAGATAGCGGCACTTGTCCGGCCCGCCCGCGATCCCGACCGCGCGGGCGCCCTTCAGCTTGGCGATCTGCCCGACGAGGGAGCCCACCGGCCCCGCGGCGGCCGCGACCACCACGGTCTCGCCGGCCTTAGGCCGGCCGATGTTGAGCAGGCCGGTATAGGCAGTCATGCCCGGCATCCCGAGGACGCCCAAGGCCGTCGAGGGCGGCGCGGCGGTCGGATCGACCCGGCGCGAACCCTTGCCGTCGGTCACGAAATACGCCTGCCAGCCCGCGAAGGCGGTGAGCAGGTCGCCGACGGCGTAGTCCGGATGGTTCGAGGCCACGACCTCGCCCACCGTCTCGGCGGTGATCGGCGCGCCGATCTCGACGGGCGCCGCATAGGACTTCGCGTCGCTCATCCGGCCGCGCATGTAGGGATCGAGCGACAGCCAGCGGGTGCGCAGCAGGACCTGGCTGGGGCCTGGCTGCGGCACCGGAACCTCCTCCAGGCGAAAGTTCTCGGGGCGCGGCTCGCCGTGCGGGCGCGAGGCCAGGACGATGCGGCGGTTCATGGCGGTCATGGACAAACTCCCGGAGACTGGCTGCCTGCCCCGATCTGGGGCGCTGGCCGGCACCCGCAACGGCGTCAGGCGTTCTCAGGAGCGATCTCTCGGGCGGATCGCGCGTTGTCCGGTCTTCTCAGTCGGAGGCACGATATGCGCGGGACGGCCCTCGGCCTTGGATTGGCGGCCCTGACCGCGACCGCCTCTGCCGCACCCCTCGATACCTATCGGGATCGCGCCCGCGTGCTGGTCCTGTCGGCGCCGGACGCCGCGGACGCGCAGCTCAAGGCCCAGCGCGCCGCCCTTGGGCCGGTCCGCGGCGGCGTCGCCGAGCGCGATCTGGTGGTGCTGGAGGCGGTGGGCTCCGGCGCCGAGGCGCGTGCACTGCGCACCGCGCTCGGGCTGCCCGACGACAGCTTCCGGGCCGTCCTCGTCGGCAAGGACGGGGGCGCCAAGCTCACTGCTGCGACCCCGATCCCGCCCCAGCGGCTGTTTGCCACCATCGACGCGATGCCGATGCGGCGCAGCGAGATGCGGGAGCGCCGGTGATTAACTTTCGCAAGAGTGGTCGCCGGTTTGCGACCAAAATCTGCGCCTGGCCAAGGGTTTAGGCAACGATGCATGGACCCCCTCACGGTACCCGCCAGTAAAGTGATCGCCGCCGAATGCGGCGCGGGTCCCCTCTCCCGCGCGGGACAGGGTGAGGGACGAGAACTTTCAGAACGTGGCGCAATCGGTACGCGCATCCACGGCGCGATCAATCCTGGGAGTTCTCATCCCTCACCCCAACCCTCTCCCGCATGGGAGAGGGGGCCGGTCGCGCTTGCCAACCCGGTCGGTGTCCGAATGCCGTCGACCCTGCTCATGCAACTCTGATTAGGTTCAAGATCCTAGGTTCAGATGTGCGTAGCGGTGGGCCCGGACACCAACGGTTAAGCCTACCGACCTATCACCGACTCGTGTTGACGGCCGCGCCCCGGCCGTCCGTTGAGGCCCGCCAGGACGCTTGCACGAGACGCTCGAAACGATGAACCGACAGCATGTTGCCGACGCCATCCGCCGCCTCGTCGCCTCGCAGGTCGAGGATATCGAGCGCGCGGTCCGCGACGGTCACAAGACCATCGCGCTGAACGAGCTGGCGGATCTGAACCGCCAGCTCAAGGCCTTCGCGGCCGCCCTCAAGAAGGCGCCCGCCCGCATCTGAGCGGGTCGGCGCGCCCTACCAGCGCGGGCCGTCCCAGCGCGGCCCGCCCCAGCGGCGGGGCGGACCATCCTCTGGGGGCGGAGGCGGCGGAGGCGGGCCGCGATCGAAGCCCGGCTCGTCGCAGACCCGCACCCGGCGCACGACCGGCGCGCCGTCCGGATCGAACCGACGCCGGACGAATTCCCGGCACGCCTCGGGGGGCGCCGCGGTGAAGCGCGGCCGATGGAACTCAGGTTCGGCGCGCGGGGGCGGGGGAGGCGGGGGCCGGTGCTCCAGCTCCTCCGGCGGCGGGCCACCGTAGCCATGGGGCGGCGGATAGGGGCCATCGAAATCGGCGGCCAGCGCCGGGCCGGCGGCGAGAAGCAGGGCGAGCAATCCGGTGCGGATGGGGAAACGACGGGCGGGCACGGTGGGCCTCGGCGTGATCCGGCGCGCGGGGATCGCGGCCATCATCACCGGAGATTGCGCCCAGGCATCTGAACCGACCCCTGGGTGCCGTGTTGGCCGCCGTTCAGCCGGGAGCGTCGTCCCGGAACCGGCACGACGCTCCCGGTCTACGATCTTGCATCATCGTGTTCCGAAAGCCGGCGGCCACCTTTCGGGATGATGCTCTACTTCTGCATCGCGTTCACTTCGCACTGTGCGTACTCGCCGCTCGCCTTCACGTAGGCGTTGAGCTTCTGCAGGTACGCCTCCGCGATCGGCCGGAAGGCCTGTGCCTGCAGGTTATAGGCCTTGATCGCGTCGTTGTAGCTGTAGGCCTCCCAGCCCGGGCAGCCCTCCTTAGTGTCGAGGCACGCGGGCTTGTCCGGAAGCGCGGGCTTGGTCGGCCGCGCGGAGGCCGGCGGTGGCTCGGGCGGGGTGCAGGTTACGGCCGCCGGCGCGGCTGCCGCAGGAGGGGCGGCCGGTGCTGCCTTGGCGGGCTTCGCGGCGGCTGGTGGGGTCCCATTCGGGGCCGCCTGAGCGGCGCCGGGTACGAGCAGGCTCGCGATGAGGAGAAGGGTGCCGCGCATGGCGTCCTGACAAGTTCCGCTGCGGCCCGGACCGTCGATGGCGGGGGCCGGCCGCGGGTTTGCGGCATCAGGCCTGCGGCGACAAGGGTTCCGGCAAGGCTTCCTTGGGTGCGGGCCGGCGGGCCGGGGACGCCACCCGTCCGCCTGCCGGTTGGCGCGTCGCCCGCGCGCCCCGCACGAGGGCCATTGCCGGCAGCACAAGGCCGATCGCCAGCACCCACCAAGCCGGACGGATTGGGCCAGAAAAATCCAGGTTGGCGGCGAGCACGAGGTTCGCCGGGACGCCACTGGCGAGCCCGTACCACGCCGCCTCCAGCCCCGCGGTGGCCAGCCCGGCGAGGATCGCCAAGAGAAGCAGCGACCACGGCCGCTCCGGCCACTTGAACCGCTGCATCACCCGCCAGCCCATCAGCAGCAGGAACAATCCGGCCGAGAAGACCGGATCGGTGACGTCGATCTTCGACTGCAGGAAGTAGTGGACGAGCGCCAGCACCGCGATCGTGTAGACGAGCCGGTGCAGCCGGTGCCAGTTCGGCCCCAGGTTGCGCACGGCCGCGTCGGTCGAGGTCAGCCCTAAGGCGATCAGGCCGATCAGCGCCACGAAGCCGATCGTCAGATAGAGCCGCAGCGCGATCTCCGAGATCACCTTGGTCAGGATCAGGTTCTGATCGACCGCGTAGAGGGTGAGGTGGGCCACCGCGTAGGCCATCACGGTGATGCCGAGCATGCGCCGGACGCCGATGACCTTCGGCCAGTCGGCGATGCGGCGCAGCGGCGAGATCGCCAGGGAGAACAGCAGGAAGCGCACCGCCCACTCGCCGGTGGCGTGGATCAGCGCGGTGATCGGCTTCGCGCCCAGCGCGTCGAGCCGGTAGGCGGCGGCGAGGTAGAGTGCCGGCGCGACGCAGCCCGCGAACACCGCGAGCTTCAGCCAGGAGAGGCGCCCGACGCGGTCGAGCCAAGGGAGGGGGATGCCGAGGGAGCCGGCCAAGCGGTCGATCATGCGTCGCGAACGGGGCTTGAGGCGGGGGAGGGAGCGCGAACAGGCACCCGGAAACGGCTGTCTTCGGGTGTCGGTGCCGTTACGGGTCGGTTCGCCGCGGGGACCTGGCGGTTACAGGGACGGGTTAAGCTGTGTGGTTGACCTCGGCCGCCCTGCGGCAAGATAGCGGGGCGACGGACACCGGATGGATCCCATGCAGTATCGCACGCTCGGCCGCTCCGGCCTCAAGGTCTCGCCGATCTGCCTCGGCACGATGATGTTCGGCGGCCCCACCGATGAGGCCACCGCGGGCCGCATCGTCGCCAGCGCCCGGGAGGCGGGGGTCAACTTCATCGACACGGCCAACGTCTACACGGATGGGCGCTCGGAGGAGATCACCGGCCGGGCCATCAAGGCGGAGCGCAACGCCTGGATCCTGGCCACCAAGGTCGCCAACCCGACAGGCCCCGGTGTCAACGACCGCGGCCTGTCGCGCGTCCACGTGATGAAGGCCGCCGAGGACAGCCTGCGCCGGCTCGGCACCGACTTCATCGACATCTACTACCTACACAGGGAAGACCACGATACGCCGCTGGCTGAGACGGTGCGCGCGATGGCCGACCTCGTGCGGGCGGGCAAGATCCGCCATTTCGGCGTCTCGAACCATCGCTCCTGGCGGGTCGCCGAGATCTGCCGGCTCTGCGACGAACTCGGCATCGACCGGCCGGTGGTGAGCCAGCCCTACTACAATGCCTTCAATCGCATGCCCGAGACCGAGCACCTGCCGGCCTGCGCGCATTTCGGCCTCGGCGTCGTGCCGTACTCGCCGCTCGCCCGCGGCGTGCTCACCGGCAAGTACGATCCCGACGCCCCGCCGCCTGCCGAATCCCGCGCCGGGCGGCAGGACACGCGGATGATGCAGACCGAGTGGCGGCCGGAATCGCTTCGTATTGCCCGCACGCTCAAGGAGCACGCCGAGGCCCGTGGCATCACGGCCGGCCAGTTCGCCACCGCCTGGGTGCTGAACAACCGCCTCATCACCGGCGTCATCGCCGGCCCGCGGACGGAGGCGCAGTGGCAGGAGTACCTCGGCGCCCTCGACTACGCCTTCACCCCGGAGGACGAGGCATTGGTGGACGGGTTCGTGGCCGCCGGGCACCCGACGACGCCGGGCTACAACGATCCGGCCTATCCGCTGGAGGGGCGGGTGCCGCGTAACGGCTGAGGCGCCTGAAAGCAGCACACTTCCAAACCATTCCCCTCATCCTGAGGTGCGAGCGCAGCGAGCCTCGAAGGAGGGCTCCAGGGATCGCTGCGGCCTGCTGGAGGGCTCCTTCGAGGCCTCCGCTTTCGCTCCGGCACCTCAGGATGAGGCCCAGATTGGGAAGAACCAGGCTGCGGGGTGCGCCGGATCCGTCTTGCGCTTCCGACGAAGGGTCGCTATCTAGCCGTCAACAGTTCTGATGGCAGTCGAGAGGCTGCGGTTCGGGAGTGGGCCCCACCGGGTCCGCTCTTTTTTTTCGCCGCATGCCGCGGACGGGCCACGCAGAACGCCGCGAAGGGTGTTCACCACCACACATGTCGTCCGAGATCGAAGCGGATCTGTCCGAGAAGCGCCTCGTCCGAGAGACGGGCGTCGCTGCGCGCGTCGCGCAGGTGATTGAGGGGCCGCTCCAGGGCCTCGGCTTCCGGCTGGTCCGGGTGAAGATGTCCAACATCAACGGCTGCACCGTGCAGATCATGGTCGAGCGGCCGGACGGCACCTTCACCATCGCGGATTGCGAGACGGTGAGCCGCACGATCTCCCCGCTCCTCGACGTCGACGATCCGGTCGGCGGGGCCTACAACCTCGAAGTGTCCTCGCCGGGGATCGACCGACCGCTGGTGCGGGTCTCGGACTTCGCCCGCTGGGAAGGTTACGAGGCCAAGGTTGAGCTGAGCCCGCCGCTGGACGGGCGCAAGCGCTTCCGCGGCATCCTCGGCGCGCCGGATCTCGACCGGCAGATCGTCCCGATCGACCTGCCCGACGTGAAGGAAGGGCTGCCGAGCCGCATCGAGCTGCCGCTCAAGACCCTCGCCGAGGCTCATCTCGTCCTGACCGACGAGCTGATCCGCGAGTCGCTCCGCCGCGGCGGCCCGCCCGCCGAAGACGCTGCCGATGAGTCCGAGGACGACGCGCCGGCCGAGGAGCAGGCGGCGCCCGCGCGCCACGCCTTCCGCCCGCAGGGGCCGAAGAAGGCCAGTCCCGCGGCCAAGCCCCAGAAACCGGCGCGGACCGGTCCCAGGAAGCCGGTGGTGTCCAAGGCGTCCCGGCTCAAGGACCGCGACTCGCTGCACTGAGACACGGGCATCGACCGCCCCGCGGCCGGCCCAAAAAAGTTTGACGGAAGAGAAGGACCGAAACCGATGGCCGTCGTCAGCGCCAACAGGCTCGAACTCCTCCAGATCGCCGACGCGGTCGCCCGCGAGAAGGTGATCGACCGTTCCATCGTGATCGACGCGATGGAGGAGGCGATCGCCAAGGCCGCCCGCTCCCGCTACGGCGCCGAGACGGACGTTCACGCCGAGATCGACCCCAAGACCGGGGCGCTCCGCCTTTCGCGCCACCTCCTGGTGGTCGACGAGGTGGAGAACGACGCCCGCGAGATCACCCTGGATCAGGCCCGCCGCTACAACCCCGGCGCGTTGGTCGGCGACGTGATCTCCGATACCCTGCCGCCCTTCGATTTCGGGCGCGTCGCTGCCCAGTCGGCCAAGCAGGTCATCGTCCAGAAGGTGCGCGACGCCGAGCGCGCCCGCCAGTTCGACGAGTACAAGGACCGCATCGGCGAGATTCTCAACGGCATCGTGAAGCGCGTCGAGTACGGTAACGTGATCGTCGATCTCGGCCGCGGCGAGGGCATCGTGCGCCGGGACGAGATGATCCCGCGCGAGACCTTCCGCCCGGGCGACCGCATCCGCTCCTACTTGTTCGACGTGCGCTCCGAAGTCCGCGGCCCGCAGATCTTCCTGTCGCGCTCGCATCCCCAGTTCATGGCCAAGCTGTTCGGCCAGGAAGTGCCCGAGATCTACGACGGCATCGTCGAGGTGAAGGCGGTCGCCCGCGATCCGGGCTCCCGCGCCAAGATCGCGGTAATCTCCCGCGACGGCAGCATCGATCCGGTCGGCGCCTGCGTCGGCATGCGCGGCTCGCGCGTGCAGGCCGTCGTCGGCGAACTCCAGGGCGAGAAGATCGACATCATCCCGTGGTCGGAGGACGAGGCGACCTTCATCGTCAACGCCCTCCAGCCCGCCGAGGTGGTGAAGGTGGTGCTCGACGAGGAGGCCGACCGCATCGAGGTGGTGGTGCCGGACGACCAGCTGTCGCTGGCGATCGGCCGCCGCGGCCAGAACGTGCGTCTGGCCTCGCAGCTCACCGGCTGGGACATCGACATCCTGACCGAGGCCGAGGAGTCGGAGCGCCGCCAGAAGGAGTTCGCCGAGCGGACCCAGGTGTTCATGGAGGCGCTCGACGTCGACGAGACCGTCGGCCAGCTGCTCGCAGCGGAGGGCTTCCGCAACGTCGAGGAGATCGCCTACGTCGATACCCAGGAGCTGTCCGGCATCCAGGGGCTCGACGAGGAGACCGGCGCCGAGATCCAGGCCCGCGCCCAGGATCACCTCGCCCGGATCGAGCAGGCGCACGACGCCCGTCGCACTGAACTCGGTGTCTCCGACGATCTGCGCGAGATCGAGGGTATCACCACGGCCATGATGGTGGCGCTCGGCGAGAACGATGTGAAGAGTGTCGAGGATCTGGCGGGCTGCGCCACCGACGACCTCGTGGGTTATACGGAGGGCCGCGGCCCCGAGGCCGTGCGTCACGCCGGC
Source organism: Methylobacterium phyllostachyos (assembly GCF_900103445.1). GTDB lineage: Bacteria > Pseudomonadota > Alphaproteobacteria > Rhizobiales > Beijerinckiaceae > Methylobacterium > Methylobacterium phyllostachyos. The sequence continues at coordinate 41,136 of NZ_FNHS01000012.1, forward strand.
TACCTCGATGGGTTCGATCTCTCCCGCACCGAGGCGGAGGGCCTGATCATGGCCGCCCGCCTGAAGGCCGGCTGGATCGAGGCCCTGCCGGAGCCGGAGGCTGAAGAGGGCGCCGAAGAGGGTGCCGAAAGCGATGAGGCCACCCCCGCCCAGGCCGAGGCCTGAGCGGACGGCGGCGGCGGAGGCGCGGTGAGCGAAGTCGAGACGATCCTGCCCGAGGGCGGACCGGAAGCCGGGGGGCTCGATGCCGGCCCCGGCGGCCGCGCGCCCGAACGGACCTGCATCGTCACGCGCGTCGCTCAGGCGCCGGACGCGATGATCCGGTTCGTGCGCGGGCCGGACGGACACGTCGTGCCCGACCTGCGGGCCCGGCTTCCCGGTCGCGGCGCCTGGGTCAGCGCGCGGCGGGACGCAGTCGCCACCGCCGTTCGCAAGAACCTGTTCTCCCGGGCCTTCAAGGGGCCGGCTCCGGCCGATCCCGATCTTCCGGATCGAATCGCCGCCGGGCTCCGCGCGGATCTGCGGCAGGCGATCGCGCTCGCCAACAAGGCGGGCTGCATCGTGGCGGGCTTCTCGAAGGTCGAGGCGGCGATCGGTGGCCAGCCCGGCGCGGTGGCGGTGATCCACGCCGCCGAGGGCAGCGCGGATGGGCGGCGCAAGATCGCTTCGGCCTTGTACCGGCGTCACGGTGAGGCCATGTCAAGGATACCGATCATCGACGACCTGTCCGAAGATGAATTGGACATGGCCTTAGGTCGGGATCATGTGATACACGCTGCGCTCGTCGCAGGAGCCGGAGCCGCCGGCTGCCTGTCGCGTTGGCGTCGGCTACGCTCCTTCGAGGGCGCCGCCGCGGCGACCGGGGAGCCCGATCCAGCCCGAATCGGCGGGGTCGACGAAGCCTCACGTTGACGACGCAGGACTATTTCGACTGGCGCCACCGGGCGTCGGTTCACGGGACGATGGAAACCCTCAGGGTTCAGGCTGAATGAGCGATACGAACAACCCGGGCGACAAGACTCTGAACCGGACTGCCCCGAAGCCGCTCGGCCTCAAGCGGCCGATCGAGGCGGGCACCGTGCGTCAGAGCTTCTCCCATGGCCGCTCCAAGCAGGTCGTGGTCGAGACGGTGAAGCGCCGTGTCATCGGCGCGGCGCCGGCCGCACCTGCCCGTGAACCCGCCCCCGCCCCTGCGACCCGCCCGGCGGCCCCCACGCCGACGGCGCCGGCCCCCCGCCCGGCTCAGCGCGCCGCCTCGGGCGTCGTCCTGCGCACGCTGAGCGAGCAGGAGAGCGCGGCCCGCGCGGCGGCACTCGCCGACGCGCAGCGCCGCGAGGCCGAGGCCCGCCGCAAGGCCGAGGCTGAAGCTGAGGCGCGCCGCAAGGAGGCCGAGGAGCAGGCCCGCCGCGAGCGCGAGGCCGCCGAGGCCCGCCGCCGCGAGGAGGAAGAGCGCAAGGCCGCCGCCGCGGAAGCCGCGCGTGCTGCCGAGGAGGCTGCCAAGCAGGCGGCCGCGGAAGCCGCGAAGGCTGCCGCTGCACCCGCCGCCGAGGCTCCGGCGCCTGCCGAGCCGGCGACGCCGGCCCCCGCTCGCCCGGCCCAGGCCCCCGCCCAGCCCGCAGCGGCTCCGGCCGCCGCCCGCCCGGCGGCTGCCGCTGCACCGGCCCGTCCGGCCGCCCCGTCAGCGCGTCAGCCGGATGCCGCCCGTCCGGCGCCCGCTCGCCCGGCGCAGGCCGCTGCACCGGCGGCTGCCCCGCGCCCGCCGCTGACGCCGCGCCCCTCAACGGGTGAGCCGCGCAAGACCATCACGGCTGATTCGCGCAAGCCCCGCGACCTCAACTTCATGGCGCGCCCCGCCCCGGCCCCCGAGCCGGAGAAGAGCGCGACGCCGGCCACGGCCGCGCGTCCCGCCGGTGCCGGCGCCGCAGCGCGTCCGGCCGGTCGTGCCGCCCAGACCAACGAGGACGAGTCCGAGACCAAGCGGGTGATCCGCCGTCCCGGAATGCCGCTCAAGATCATCACCCCGCCCAAGACCCCGAAGTCGCCGGGCGGTGACCGCAACCGTGGTCGCCTGACCATCGCGACGGCGACCTCGGGTGAGGAGGAGCGCACGCGCTCGGTCGCCTCGTTCCGTCGGCGCCAGCAGCGCATGAGCGGCCGCGGCCATGTCGAGCAGAAAGAGAAGCTGTCCCGCGAGGTGACGATCCCCGAGACGATCACCATCCAGGAACTCGCCAACCGCATGTCGGAGCGGGCCGTGGACGTGATCCGGATGCTGATGAAGCAGGGCCAGATCCATAAGATCACCGACGTGATCGATTCGGACACCGCCCAGCTCATCGCCGAGGAACTCGGCCACACGGTGCGCCGCGTCGCCGAGTCCGACGTCGAAGAGGGCCTGTCGTCCGACGAGCCGGATCTGGAGGAGGATCTCGATCCCCGTCCGCCGGTGGTCACCATCATGGGCCACGTCGACCACGGCAAGACCTCGCTGCTCGACGCGATCCGCAAGGCCAACGTGGTCGAGGGCGAGGCCGGCGGCATCACCCAGCATATCGGCGCCTATCAGGTCGCCTCGCCGTCCGGCGACATGATCACCTTCATCGACACCCCGGGCCACGCGGCGTTCACGTCGATGCGTGCCCGCGGCGCCAAGGTCACCGACATCGTGGTGATCGTGGTCGCGGCCGATGACGGCGTGATGCCCCAGACCATCGAGGCCATCCAGCACGCCAAGGCGGCGGGTGTCCCGATGATCATCGCGGTCAACAAGATCGACAAGCCGGATGCCAAGCCGGAGCGGGTTCGCACGGAGCTGCTGCAGCACGACATCCAGGTCGAGTCGATGGGCGGTGAGACTCTCGAGTTCGAGGTCTCCGCCAAGACCGGCGCCGGTCTCTCGGAACTGCTGGAGGGCATCCAGATCCAGGCCGAGATCATGAACCTGCGCGCGAACGAGAAGCGTGACGGCGAGGGCACGGTGATCGAGGCGCAGCTCGACCGCGGTCGCGGCCCGGTGGCCACGGTTCTGGTCCAGCGCGGCACCCTGTTCACCGGCGACATCGTCGTGGCCGGCGCCGAGTGGGGCCGCGTCCGCGCCCTGATCGACGACCTCGGCGAGAACGTGCAGTACGCGGGTCCTTCGGTCCCCGTGGAGGTGCTGGGCTTCAACGGGACGCCGGATGCCGGAGACCGCGTGATCGTGGTGCCGAGCGAGGCCCGCGCCCGCGAGGTTACCGAGTACCGGGCCCGCCAGAAGCGCGAGCGCCTGGCTGCGCGGACCGGCGGTGCCAACCGCTCGCTCGTCGACATGATGCGCGATCTTAAGGAAGGCGCAGGCCGCAAGGAGCTGCCGGTCGTCATCAAGGGCGACGTGCAGGGCTCGGTCGAGGCGATCTCGGGGGCGCTGGAGAAGCTCGGCAACGACGAAGTCGCGGCCCGCATCCTCCTGTCCGGTGTCGGCGGCATCACCGAGTCGGACATCACCCTGGCGCAGGCTTCGAAGGCCGTGGTCATCGGCTTCAACGTGCGCGCCCATAAGGAGGCCCGCGAGGCCGCCGAGCGGGCCGGCATCGAGATCCGGTACTACAACATCATCTACGACCTCGTGGACGACATCAAAGCCACGCTGTCGGGGATGCTGCCGCCGACGCTGCGCGAGGAGCGCCTGGGCGAGGCGACGATCCAGGAGGTGTTCGAGGTCTCGAAGGTCGGCAAGGTCGCGGGCTGCCGGGTCCAGGACGGCATCGTCGAGCGCGGCGCCCATGTCCGCCTGATCCGCGACAGCGTGGTGATCCACGAGGGCAAGCTGAAGACGCTCAAGCGGTTCAAGGACGACGCGAAGGAAGTCACCTCCGGCCAGGAGTGCGGCATGGCCTTCGAGAACTTCGAGAACATGCGCGCGGGCGATACGATCGAGTGTTACCGGGTCGAGGAGATCCGCCGCACGCTCTGACGCTCCGGACCCGTCCGGACAGGGCGGTCGCGGCACCTGCCGCGGCCGTCTTTTCTTTTTTCAGGACGTGAGCCGGCCACCTGCGGGGCGCCGGCCCGAGACAGAATGGCCCAGAAACCGACCACCACCGGCCCCTCGCAGCGCCAGCAGCGCGTGGCCGAACTCATCCGTCACGCGCTCGCCGAGGTGCTCCAGCGCGGCGACATCCAGGATCCGGTGCTCGGCACGCATGTCGTGACCGTACCGGAGGTGCGGATGTCGCCCGACCTGAAGCTCGCGACAGCCTACGTGATGCCGCTCGGCGGCCTCGACGAGGCCCCGGTGATCGCCGCCCTGGAGCGCCACCGGAAGGTGCTGCGCCAGGAGGTCGCGCGCCGGGTGAACCTGAAATTTGCGCCCGAGCTGCGCTTCCGCCGCGACGAGACCTTCGACGAGGCGGCGCGGATCGACCGGCTGCTGCGCGACGAGCGCGTGCAGCGCGACCTCGATCCCGGCGAGCACGACGACGAACCGGAGACCGGAGCGGGGCATTGATGCCGGTCACGAACGAGAAAGGGACGGGGCATGCCCCCGGGGGACGCGAGGACATGACGGTTTCCATGGAAGATCATCCGCCGGCCGAGCGCCCGGCGCCTGCCCCGAGCGCCGAGCGCCGGGGCCCCGAGGGCCGTCGCCCACAGCGCGGCCCGCGTCCCGACCGCCCCAAGCGTCGGGACGTCTCCGGCTGGGTGATCCTCGACAAGCATGTCGGCATGACCTCGACCCATGCGGTCGCGGTGGTGAAGCGCGCCTTCAACGCCAAGAAGGCCGGCCATGCCGGTACCCTCGACCCGCTGGCGTCGGGCATCCTACCGATCGCGCTGGGCGAGGCGACCAAGACGGTCCCCTTCGTGATGGACGGCCGCAAGGCCTACCGGTTCACGGTCCAGTGGGGCGTCGAGACCGATACCGACGACGCCGAGGGTCGCGCCGTCGCCAGCAGCGATGCACGGCCGGATCGCGCCGCTGTCGAGGCGGCGCTCCCGGCCTTCGTGGGTGCCATCGAGCAAGTGCCGCCGCGCTACTCGGCCATCAAGATTCAGGGCGAGCGCGCCTACGATCTCGCCCGGGAAGGCGAGATCGTGGAACTCGTGGCCCGTCCGGTGCAGATCGACCGCCTCGCCGTCGTGGAGCATGACGGCGAGCGCACGGTGATCGAGGCCGAGTGCGGCAAGGGCACCTATGTGCGCGCGCTCGCCCGGGATCTCGGCCGGATGCTCGGCTGCTACGGCCATGTCGCGGCGCTGCGGCGGACCCGCGTCGGGCCGTTTTCGGAAGCCGAGTCCTGCCCGGTCTCGGTCCTGTCGGAGGGCACCCCCGAGGCGGCGGTCGCCTACCTGCGCCCGGTGGAGACGGCCCTCGACGCGATCCCGGAGATCGCGGTGTCCCGGGATCTCGGCCTGCGCCTGATGCGTGGCCAGCCGGTGATCCTGCGCGGCCGGGACGCCCCGGTTGAAGGCAAAGCCTTCGCGACCTGCGCCGGCATCCTGGTGGCCGTCGGCGACGTGGAGCGCGGGGAACTGGTGCCCCACAGGGTGTTCCATCTCGGCGGAACCGCGCCGGGCCGCGGCGCCTGACGGACACGATCCCGGTCGGAGCGGTCCGATCCCGCGCCGCGCCTGAGGCGCGTGCGCGCAGGCGGAACGAACCTGAGCCGTAAAACTTTGGCCCCGGCAGAGGCACTGGGGTTAACGATGCGCGAACTGGCGTGCGATGTGGCGGTGATCGGCGCCGGGACGGCCGGGATCGCCGCGCGCCGCGCCGCCGACAAGGCCGGAGCGCGGGCTGTCCTGATCGAGCGCGGCCCCGGCGGCACCACCTGCGCCCGGGTCGGCTGCATGCCCTCCAAGCTTCTGATTGCGGCCGGAGCCGCCGCCCATTCCGCGCGCAACACCGACCTGTTCGGAATCCGGGTTTCGGGCGTGTCGGTGGACGGGCCGGCCGTGCTCGCGCGCCTCCGGGCCGAGCGCGACCGGTTTGTCGGCGGCGTCTTCGAAGGGCTCGACGACCTTCCCGCGGAGACCCGCATTGCGGGCGCCGCCCGGTTCGTGGATCGCGACACGCTCGTGGTCGGGGAGCATACGCGGATCCGGTTCCGGGCCGCCGTCATCGCCACCGGATCGAGCCCGACCGTGCCAGGACCCCTGCGTGGCCTGGGCGCGGGCCTTCTCACCACCGATACCGTGTTTGAGACTGCCGATCTGCCGGAATCTCTGGCTGTCCTTGGAGCCGGTGCCGTCGGCATCGAGATCGCCCAGGCGATGGCCCGGCTTGGCGTGGCGGTGACGGTGATCGACGCGGGTGACACCATCGCGGGGCTGTCGGAGCCGGACCTCGCCGACCAGGCCGCCGCGATCTTTGGGGTTGAGCTGGCACTGCACCGCAACGCCACCCTGGAAGCCGCCGAGCTGGAGGACGGCGGCGTGCGGCTCGACTGGACCGATCGCCAGGGGCGCGCCCAGGTGACGCGGGCCGCACGGGTGCTCGCTGCCGCAGGTCGCGCCCCGAATCTGGACGCGCTCAATCTCGCCGCCGCGGGCCTGCATCTCGGCGAGGACGGCGTCCCGGATTTCGATCGACGCAGCCTGGTCTGCGCGGGGGCGCCAATCCTGATCGCGGGCGACGCGGATGCTTGGCGGCCGGTACTCCATGAGGCGAGCCGACAGGGCGAGATCGCCGGCACCAACGCCGCCGCCCTGGCCGCCGGCCGTGCGGTCGCGGCCGTTGAGCCCTGGACGAGCCTCGCCATGGTGTTCACCCATCCGCAGGCCGCCGCGATCGGTGCGCCCTACACGGCGGATCGCGCCGATCGCCTCGTCGGCGCGATGGATTTCTCCGACCAGGGCCGCGCCCGGGTCGATGGCCACAACCGGGGCGGCCTACGCATCTGGGCTGATCGCGAAGGTCGATTGCTGGGCGGCGAGATGCTCGGCCCCGCCGTGGAGCACCTCGCCCATCTCCTCACCTACGCGGTGGCCGACGGGCTCACAGCCCAGGAGGCGATTGACCGGCCGATTTACCATCCTACGGTTGAAGAAGCCTTGAAGACGGCCCTGCGTGGTATGATTCAGCAGAAAGACAAGTGCTGATGTTGCCGCGATTGCGCGCATTGCGCTTGGCCGATCTCACCGCCATACCCGTTGCATGAACTGCTCTGGTTCCTGATGCCGCCGAGTCCGGTCGACGACACCACTATCGACCTTGACGGACTCGCGTCCGATGCGATCGACCGCCTGGATCAGGGGGTGATCGGTCTCGACGCGGCCGGCACGGTCGTGGCTTTCAGCGAGGGGGCGAGCGTGCTCTCGGGCCTCGCGCGCGAGGCCGTGATCGGGCGCGATTACTTCCGCGACGTGATGCCGGGAGCCAACGTCCCGAGCTTCCGGGGACGCTTCCTCGCCGGCGCCCGCCGCGGCACCCTGAACGAGAGCTTTGACTACGTGTTCGGCCGCGTGCCGCAGCCGCTGAGGGCCCGGGTCCATATGCGCCATGGGACGATGGCGGGCGGCCCTCCGGTGACTTGGCTGACGATCGATCCCCTCGAAAGTCTCGGCGCGAACCTGTCCCGGGAGGCCGTGCTGGCGGCGATCGGACGGCGGGTCAGGGCCGAGCCGGTGGATGCCAGCCTGTGCGAGCGCGAGCCGATCCACATTCCGGGCTCGATCCAGCCCAACGCCGTGATGCTCGCGGCCGATGCCGGCACCCTGATGGTACTCGCCTACTCGGCGAACGTCGATGAGATCCTCGATCCGCTCGATCCGCCGCTGGCAGGACGTCCGCTGGCCGAGATCCTGCCCTCTGCCTTCGTCCAGACGATCCGGAGCCGGCTGGCGAGCGGGACGCTGGAGGACGGCCGCTCGGTGCGGACACGGCTCACCTTTCCGGGCCGCGACGCGACCTACTACGCCGTCGCCCACGCCCATGCGGGACGGCTGATCGTCGAATGCGAGCAGGAGCCGGACTCGACCGAGGATTTTGCCACCGCCAGCCAAGTGGACACGGAACTCGCCGTCGGGCATCTCCGGGAGGCCGCGACCCTGGCGGAGGCCGCCCGGATCGCGGCCCTTGAGACCCGGGCTCTGACCGGGTTCGAGGCGGTGCTGGTCTATCGGTTCGATCCCGACTGGAACGGTGAGGCGGTGGCTGAGGACAAGGCGCGCGACTGGTCGCGCAGCCTGCTCGGCCTGCGCTTCCCCGCCTCCGACATCCCCGCCCAGGCGCGTGCACTCTACACGAAGGCCAAGAGCCGGTTCGTGATCGACCGCGACAGCGTGCCGGTGGGACTGGTGGCGGCCTCGGGCGCCGGCAACGGCCCGATCGACCTGACCTTCGCCCAGCACCGGACGCTGTCGCCGATCCACCTGGAATATCAGCGCAACCTCGGCGTGAACGGCTCGATGTCGATCTCCATCATGGTGGAGGGCCAGCTCTGGGGACTGATGATCGGGCACCACCGCCGCCCGCATTACGTCACGCCGGAGACCCGCTCGGCCGCGACCGTGCTCACCGACGCCTTCGCCATGCGGGTGGAAGAGATCGAAGCTCGCCGGCTCTGGGCCGAGCGGCAGGCGCATCTCGATGTCGAAGGGCACCTCGTGCGCCGCCTGACCCGCTCCGACGATTTCGTCGCGGCGCTGACCACCGGCGGGACCACCCTGCTCGACCTGTTCAGTGCGACAGGCGCCGGCATCGTCTCGGGCGAGCGGGTCACCCTGATCGGCCGGGCTCCCCCGGCCGGGCTGGTCACAGCGATCGCGGACTGGCTGCGGACACAGGTGCCGGTGGCCGAGTACGCCTATAGCAGCAGCAGCTTCGCCAGCGAGTACCCCGACGCAGCACCGCACCGCGAGATCGCCAGCGGCCTGCTCGCTGCCTTCGTCGATCAGTCGCGCGAGAATTTGCTGCTCTGGTTCCGGCCCGAGGTCCCCAGCACGGTCACGTGGGGCGGCGATCCGCGCAAGCCCGTGCTTGCCGGCAGCGGCCCGGTGGCGGTGCTGCCGCGGCGCTCCTTCGAGCGCTGGGTCGAGGAGCGCACAGGTTTCGCCGCGCCCTGGGCCGAGTGGCAGATCCAGCTCGCCGGTTCGCTCGCGGAGGCGGTGGAGGGCGTGGTCCTGCGCCAGCGCCGCAAGATCGACGAGCTGACCAGCCTGCTCGCCGAGAAGGAGCGTCTGCTAGAGCAGAAGGACCTGCTCACCCGCGAGATCGACCACCGGGTCAAGAATTCCCTGCAGATCGTCTCGGCCTTCCTGCAGATGCAGCGCCGCCAGATCTCCGACGGCGAAGCCCGGCAGGCCTTTGCCGACACTTCGGCCCGGGTGATGAGCGTCGCCCGGGTCCACGACAGCCTGTACCAGGCCGAGCGGGTGGACGAGGTCGATCTCGGCCACACCATTGAGAACCTGTGCAACGACCTCGCCGGGCTGGCCGGCGAGGGCCATGCGGTCGATCTCACCGCCGAGCCCGGCCTGATGGTGCCCTACCGCAAGGCGGTGGCGCTCTCGCTCATCGCCACGGAACTCGTGACCAACGCCTTCAAATACGCCGCCAATGCAACTGGCGGCGGTCGCGTCGAGGTCAGCGTCTCGTCGGCGGGGCCTGGTGAAGTGCAGCTCCGGGTCTGCGACGACGGCGCCGGGCTGCCCGCCGACTGGGCCGACGCCAAAGCCCGGGGCAAGGGCTCGGGCCTCGGCATGAAGCTGATCCGGGCGATGCTCGACCAGATCAACGCCCGGCTCGACGTCGCCAACAATCCCGGCGCCTGCTTCACGATCACCGCGTGAGCCCCGCCAACCCGATCCGACGCGACAGCCTGCACGCGCGGCTGCGCGCGGCCACCGATCCGGCCCATCAGGCGCTGGAGGCGGGCCTCGACTGGCAGGCACGGGTGGCGACGCGCGCGGGCTATCGCGACCTGCTCGCCCGGCTTCACGGCTTCCATGCCACCTGGGAAGGCGCGATCGGGGTGCAGCTGGCCGACGAAGCGTTCCTCGGGCCGCGGCGGCGCCTCGCGCTTCTGGCCGCCGACCTTGACCATCTCGGACTCGGGCCGGCGGCGGTCGCGGCTTTGCCGCACTCCGAGGCCGTCATGCTCGACGGTCCCGCGGCGGCGACCGGCGCGCTCTACGTGCTAGAGGGCTCGACCCTGGGCGGCCAGCTGATCGGCCGGCATATCGCCGGCCTCCACGGTTTCGGAGAGACGGGGCTGGCCTACTACCGCGCCCACGGTCCCCGGACCGGAGCGATGTGGGCCGCCTTCCGCGCTCGGTTGGAGGATTTCGCCGACGATCCGGAGGCGGAGGCCGTCCTGACCGCTGCGGCGGTCGCGACCTTCGCGGCCATGCGGGACTGGCTCTGCGCGCCGCACGAGGGTGCGGCCTTCGGCTGAGCTCGCGGCATCATGCGCCCACCAGGGCGTCCCGCTCTGCCTTCAGGTGAACGATCAACCGCTCGGCGAGGCGGCTCGGCGGGCATCCAGCCGGGCGTAGCAGGAGTGTCTCGATCGGCGCTTCCGGTTTGAACGGCCGCAGGACAATCGGCAGGCCCGTGAGTTCGCGCGCCGGAACCGGATCGACCACGGCGATGCCGAGGCCCTGCGCGACGAGACCGCAGCGGGCGACCGTGTACTCGGCCATGAATGTGAAGCGCGGCGTGATGCCGGCCGCCGCGAAGGCCGCATCCACGGCTGGCTGCACGGATCCGGGGCCCGCTGCAATCAAAGGCAGGTCGGCGAGGTCACGGGCAGTGACGACCCGCTTGCGGGCGAGCGGATGCCGACGCGGCAATACGCAGACGGCCGCGAGAGTCAGGAACGGCTCGGCCTGCACCCCCGCATAGCCGGATCGCGGCCGCGCGAGGCCCAGGTCGCACTGGCCGGACGAGGCCCAGGCCCAGATCGTATCAGGGCTCGGCACATGGACGGAGATCCGCAGGCCTGGGCATTCCGCATCCAGGCGTCGGATGGCCCGGGGCAGGAGCCGGGAGGCCAGGGAGGGCTGGCAGGCGACTCGGAGCACGCCCGTGCCTCGGTCGCGGATCCGCCGGGCGGCATGCCCCAAATGATCCAGCCCCGCGAAGGTCTGTGCGACCTCGTGGGCGAAGGCCTCGCCTTCCTGGGTCGGGACCGCGCTGCCGTGGCCGCGGACGAAGAGCGGGAAGCCTACTGCGGTCTCAAGCTGCGCGATCGCCCGGCTGATCTGGGGTTGCCCGATCCCCAACGCGGCCGCGGCCCGCGTCATGCCGCCATGCTGCATCACGGCGCGGAACAGGTCGAGATGCGCCGGATTGATCATGTCGATCCTGCATGGACCTGAGAAAATCCAGCATTTGACGACATGGTGCGGCGCGGCTGTCAATGCGGGCCCGATTCCGATCTGGACAGGTCCTTCGATGCTTGCCTTCGCGCTTTCCATCCTGCTCGCCGTCCTGGCGGGCGCCGGCCTCGTCGTGCAGCAGATCCTGAACGCGAACCTGCGCGCTGGGCTCGCCTCGGCGTCCTGGGCGGGGGTGGCGAGCTATACGGTCGGCCTTGCCTGCATGGCGTTCCTGACCGCCGCGCTGCGCGATCCCATGCCGGCCGCCGGCGTGGCGGGCCGCATCCCCTGGTGGACTTGGAGCGGCGGGCTGTTCGGCGCGATCTTCATCGGGCTCGCGATCGTGCTCGTCCCGAAGCTCGGAGCGGCGACCTTTTTCGCGCTCCTCGTGACGGGCCAGATGCTCGCCTCGGTGCTGTTCGACCAGATCGGCCTGCTTGGCCTCGCGCAGCGGCCGATCGACCTGCCGCGCCTCGTCGGGGTGGGGCTCTTGATCGGCGGCGTCGTGCTGATCCGGCGGTAGGGCAGGGCCCGACCCCATCGGGCAGACCCCTCTCGGACGCCTGGAACGCAGGGACAGGTGATCCGGGAACCAAGATACCAAGCACCGCGGAGCGGCACCGGGTTATAGACGCTTCGCGGCTTCTCGCGCTGGATCCCGGGTCGCGTTCCCCGCTCGCTGGATACGCCCGGGAAGGGGGCGTACGATCTGGCGTGGGTAGCGCCCTACGGCGTCTCGGCCAGCAGCCCGTCCACGAAGGCCGCCAGGCCCGTGCGGCGGGCGCGCTTCAGCCGCTCGGCCGCCAGGATCCCCTGGAGCGCCTGGAAGGCGTTCTGCAGATCCTCGTTGACGATGACGTAGTCGTACTCGACCCAGCGTTGGATTTCGGTCCGGGCGTTGGCCAGGCGCTTCTCGATCGTCTCCGCCGAATCCTCGGCCCGGCGCTCCAGGCGCTGGCGCAGCTCTGCCATGCTGGGCGGCAGGATGAAGACCGTCACCACGTCCTGGGCGAGCTTGGAGCGGACCTGCCGCGTGCCCTGGTAGTCGATGTCGAAGATCATGTCCCGGCCGGCGCCCAGCACCTTCTCCACAGGGCGGCGGGGGGTCCCGTAGAAGTTGCCGTGGACCTCGGCCCATTCGAGCAGGTCGTCCCGGGCGCGCAGGTCCTCGAAGGCCTCGCGGTCGATGAAGTGGTAATGCCGCCCGTCGATCTCGGAGGGGCGCCGGGCCCGGGTGGTGACCGAGATCGAGAGATCGAGCGCCCAGGCGGGATCCTGCGCCACCGCCCGTGTGAGCGTGGTCTTGCCCGCCCCCGAGGGCGAGGACAGGATCAGGATCAGCCCGCGCCGGGCGATGGTGTCCGAGACGTTGCCGGCCGGTTCGGTCATCGGCGTGGCTCCGCGGCGTGTCGCATCCGTATCGTTCCGTCTCGGATCGTCATTCGATGTTCTGCACCTGCTCGCGGAATTGCTCGACCACGGCCTTCAGGTCGAGCCCGATCCGCGACAGGCTGATGTCGTTCGCCTTGGCACCCAGGGTGTTGGCCTCGCGGCCGAATTCCTGGGCCAGGAAATCGAGGCGCCGGCCGATGGCACCGCCGGCCGCGAGGAGCTCGCGGGCGCTGGCGACATGGGCCCGGAGCCGGTCGAGTTCCTCGCGCACATCGGCCTTGCCGGCAAGCAGCATCGCTTCCTGATGGAGCCGATCCGGGTCGAGGCCGCTCCCGCCGAGCGCCGCCACCGCCGCCTCCAGCCTGGCGCGCACCGCCGCGGGCTGCCGGGCGGGGTTGTCCTCGGCGGCCTGGGTCAAGGCCGCGATCCGGTCGATCTGGGCGGTGACGACCTGCTCCAGCTGGCGGCCCTCGGCCCGGCGCGCCGCGACGAGATCCGCCACCAGCCGGGCTGCCCCCTCGGTCAGGTCCCGGGACAGGGCCTCGCTGTCGATGGTCTCGTCCTCGACCTCGATCACGCCGCGCAGGCCGAGCAGCCCGTCCATCGTGGCGGGGGCCACGCCCTCGGGGACCGGCACCCGGGCCACCGCCTGGGCGAGGCTCGCCAGCAGCGCCTCGTTGATCCGCACCCGCGCGGCCGCCTCGGGTTTGGTCAAGGTGAGGGTCAATTGGCATTGGCCGCGGGTGAGGGCCTTCTGGAGGGCGGCACGCGCCGCCTCGCCGGGCCCGTCCTGGCCGGCCGGCACCCGGACGCGCACCTCGAGGCCGCGCCCGTTGACGCTGCGGACCTCCCAGACCCAGTGGATCGATCCGGTCGTGCCCGCCGCCCGGGCGAAGCCAGTCATGCTCGCGATCTGGGCCATGGCGAACCCCGTAGCGGTGAAGATCGGCGCCTGTAGCACGGATCGTCCCGCCGGGAAGAGGCGCCGACCGGGTTCTATCGGCTCAGAGGCAGGCCAATCCAGCCTTGAGCGGCGGGCAACGCATGCCGTACCGCCGCGGCGCCGGCCCGATCAGCGTCGCGCCTTCGGTGCCGGCGTCGGCGCCGCAAGCGCCGGAACGGTCTTGGGCGAGCCCAGATCGTAGCTGCGGTTCTTCAGCGGATCGAGCCGCGTGCCCTCGGAGGCGTCGAAGGCTCGGGTGCCCGGCGTGCTGGCGTCGAGGAAGGCCGCGTTCGTGCTGGTCCCGCCGTCACCACCGGGGATGCCACCCGGCGCGTAGGCGGAGGCGCGGCCCGGCGTCGCCGGATCGGGGCCCGGCTCGACCTTGTCGACCGCATCCGGCGGGGCTTGCCGGCTCTTCTCCACCGCACGCCAGCGGGCGACGTTGCGCTGATGCGCCTCCAGCGAATCCGCGAAGGCGTGGCCGCCGGTGCCGTCCGCCACGAAGTAGAGGTCCTTGGTCCGGGACGGGTTGGCCACCGCCTCAAGGGCCGCTCTGCCGGGATTGGCGATCGGGCCAGGCGGCAGCCCCTCGATCACGTAGGTGTTGTAGGGCGTCGGCCGATCGATCTCGGAGCGCATGATCCCGCGGCCCAGCGTGCCGCGCCCGCCCACGAGGCCGTAGACGATCGTCGGGTCGGATTGCAGCTTCATCCGCTTGTTGAGGCGGTTGATGAAGACGCCGGCCACCCGCGGCCGCTCGTCGGCCCGGCCGGTCTCCTTTTCGACGATCGAGGCCAGGGTGACCATCTCGGCCGGGGTCCGCACCGGCACGTCGGCGCTGCGCCGCAGCCAGATCTGGTTCAGCACCTCGCGCTGCTTGGCCTTCATCAGGTTGACGATCTGCTGGCGCGTGGCGCCGCGCTCGAACTTGTAGGTGTCGGGCAGGAGCGAGCCTTCCGCGGGGATCTCGCCGATCTCACCGGTGAGCACGTCGTTGTCGTTGAGGCGGTTCACGATCTGCTCGGAAGTCAGGCCCTCCGGGAAGGTGATGGCGTGCTGCACCTGCCGACCCGTCGCGATCGTGTCGAGGGTGTCGGCGATGCTGGCATGAGCCTTGAAGACGTACTCGCCGGCCCGGAGCGTGGGCCGTCCGCCGAAGCGGGCGGCGAACTCGAACAGGCCGGTATGGTCGATCACGCCCTCGCGCTTCAGGGCTTCGGAGATTTCGGTCGTTCCGCTATGGGGCGGAATCACCACGACCTTGTCGGCCGCGAGCGGCCCCGGCTCGCGCACCTCCCGCTGGAACAGGGTGATGCCGATCATCGCCGCGATGGCGATCACCACCGCGAAGGTCAGCGCGCCGCTGATGATGCCGATGAAGCCGCTGCGCTCGCGCTCGGGACGCTCGGGGGGCGGGGGGGCGGCGGTGGGCTTGATCGCTTCGCCGGGGGAGCGCGGCGAGAGCCGCTGCGGCAGGGGGGGCTCGTCCGTCGGATCCTGAGCGATGACCTCGGGCGCGGGCGTCTTTGAGCGGCGGAAGAACATCGGGATCCTGTCTGGGACCGCGCGACCCGTTACGCGCTGCGGGCCGGGATCGGCTGCCCGCAACCGGGTGCGCACGTCGAGGCGTCCGACCCTAGCCGGGTTTGTGGCGAAAATGCCGTTCCGCGTCGCAAAGCATGGCGACGCGGCGCGAATCGTCGCGGTCAGGTCGGGGGCTGGCAGGTCGCGCAGAAGAACGTCGAACGGTTGGCCTGGACGATGCGGGTGATCGCGCCGCCGCAGCCCGGCCGGCTGCAGGCGAGGCCGACCCGGTCGTAGACCCGGAAGGCGTGCTGGAAGGCGCCCGCACTGCCATCGGTGTGGGCGTAATCGCGCAGCGTCGAGCCGCCGGCCTTCACGGCCGCCTCCAGCACCTGCACGATCGCCTTGGCCAGCGCGTTGGCCTTGGGGGTCGGCCGCCCGTCGGGTCGGGCGAGGGCGCCGGCGGGGGTCTCGGGATGCAGCCGCGCCCGGTGCAGGGCCTCACAGACATAAATGTTGCCGAGCCCCGCGATCAGCCGCTGATCGAGCAGTGCAGCCTTCAGCGGCGTGATCTTGTGCCGGAAAAGCCCCGCGATCACAGCGCCGGTGAGCCCGTCCAGGGGCTCGACGCCCATCTTCGCGAAGTGGCGGCAGGTCGCGAGGTCCCGGCTCGGGACGAGGTCCATGAAGCCGAAGCGGCGGGCATCGTTGTAGGTGACGGTGGCGCCTGTGCTCATCGCCATCACCACGTGGTCGTGCTTGGGTGTGCCCTGCGCCCCCTCGAGGTAGAAATCCCCCGGCGAGCGGTTGCTACCATCGGGCAAGGCCACGTCGAACCGGCCGCTCATGCCGAGATGCATGACCAGCGTCTCGCCGGAATCGAGGTCTGCGGTAAGGTACTTCGCCCGGCGCGCCAGCCCGGTCACGGTGCGGCCCTCCAGCCGGGCGGCGAAGCGCTCGGGGAAGGGGAAGCGCAGGTTGGGCCGGCGCAGGGTGACGCGGCTGAAGCGTGCACCGACCATGGCGGGCGCAAGCCCTTGCCGTACGGTCTCGACCTCGGGAAGCTCCGGCATCTCACTCGCGGCTCGCGGCGCCTCATGCACCGACATTCGGATATCGGCGTGATCGGCCGAGGCCGCAACGGCTTGGACCCGCGCGGTTTGCCGCGCTGAACGCGCTGGACGGAACCACCATTGCAGCGCTTCTTTGCTGTCTCACAGACCGCATCCCACTGAAGCTGCTCGCAAACTCGGCAGCCGAGGGGGAAACGTTTGCTTGGCGCCGTCCCTGACCGTTGCCATCGGGACGGCTCCAAGCCCTCAGCGTGACGCGCTCTTTCGCGGAATTGGTACCCACGCCCATGACCACGCATAGAACTCTGGAGGATGCTCCCACTCGGCGCGCCAAGCGTCGTTGTAGGCGCCCAGAATACCGGCGATCTCGAACTCACGCTTGAAGTACGCCCCAAACAATTTGCTCGCATTCGGATCGTTGTAGTGCCACTCCCAATTCCATTCATTATCGTCGTGCGGATTCCTGGGAGAGATGCCGTCGGTCTGGCCTTTCGTTGAGCCAAAGACCGCGGTCTGGCCGTGACTGTTCGTGCCGCGCGTTGACGTGCTACCCGCGCTGTCGGTGGGCGGGACGGCTTGGCCAGAGGCGGCCGAACCTTTACCGTCCTCCGCGCCGGATCCGCTGCTCCAGGCATGGGCCTCGGCCGAAGCGCTGCCCCCGCCCGAAGCCTGTGCCCCGGCCTCCCCGTGGACGCTGCTCTGGCTGAGCGTCAGCTGGGCGCGGCTCTGCGCCTGGGCATGTACGAGGCTCAGGATCGCATCCGCCGCCCCGGTGGCGAAGCTGCGGCCGGTGCGCGGGTCGGGCGAGCGGAATGCGGCGGTCGACGCGGTCGCCGCCTTTCCCGTCCGGTCGTCCGCTGCGGTCTGCACGACCTGCAGGGCGACCTCGGCCCGGGATGCGGCCGCTGTTATCGCGTAAGTCATCGCCGGTCCCCCTTCACTCCAGATCCGTGATCGACCGTTCAAGCCGCCGCTGAACCAAAACGTTTCTGCATTTGAGCCCGTTAAAGCAGAGCCTTGTGCATCAGATTTGGCAGAAAGCATCCATCAGCAATTGATAAAACATCCGACTCGGCATCTTCAGGTTTGCTGAACAACGATGATAGACGCTCCGTAAAGGGGTGCAAGATCGCTGAAGGTGTCTTTGGGCTGCGGATGGGCCGTCGCCTCGGCGTCGAGCAATCTGGCGGCCAACGACGGCGGCACCGGCAACGACATCTTCGCGTGCACCATCCGCTCGACGGACGCGATCGACATCTACCCCGCCGCGTCCGGCAGGACGGGCTGGAACAAGTATGGGTCGGTGTGGAAGTACGGCAGCCTGTTGCTGGCCGATCCCGACCGGGACGCTTCAGCGCCGCCGCAACCGGACGTAGAGCGCGCCGCCGCCGCCGTGGTGGCGGGCCGCCTCCTCGAAGCCCAGCACGATCCCGCGCAGTTCTCCACCCCGCAGCCAGTGCGGCACGCTGCGGCGGAGCACGCCGCGCTCGGCGAAGGCCTCCGAGTAGCCCGGTCCGCCCTTGCCGGTGACCACCAACACGTAGGCGTGCCCGGCGGCCCGGGCCCGGAGCAGGAAGCCGGTGAGCGCGGCATGCGCCTCGGCCTGCACCATCCCGTGAAGATCGATCCGCGCCTCGATGGCGAGCCGCCCCCGGCGCAGGCCGACCTTCGCGGTCCGCTCAAGCCCGGCAGCCGGAGCGTTGCGCTGGGGCGGCGCCTGATAGGGCGCGGCGGTGGCCGGACGCGGCGGCTCCGGGGCCGGCTTCGGCGGATGTTTCCTGGTGCGCGGCTTCTTCGCGACCGGCGGTGCGGTCGGCTTCAAAATCGGGGCCGTCAGCGCCGGCATGGTGGCGGTCGGCGCAGGGACTTCGGGGGCGGCCTCGGACACCGGCCCGGCCCGGCCCGGTAGCGGCGTCACGAGCTTGGCGATCGCGTCCCAGAGCCGGGTCTCCCCGGCGGTGAGGCGGCGCCCGCGGCGGGGCGGCCTCATCGGGGGCTCCCGCCCGGCGTGGCCTTCGGCAGCAGCACCACGAAGCCGATCGCGTCGCGCAGGTTTCCGGCCGCGATGCCGGCCTGCGCACCGGTTCCGACGAACAGATCGCCCCGGGCGGGGCCGACGATCGCCGAGCCCGTATCGGCCGCTATCACGAGGCGCCCGGCCTCGCCGGGGCCTGCGCCCGGCAGCGGACCGGCGAGCCAGAACGGCAGCCCGTAGCGCCAGAGATTCGCGTCGACCGCCAGGCTGCGCCCAGGGCTGAGCGGCGCGTTTGCGGCCCCCGGCGGCCCGAGGCTTGGGTCCTCGACCGGGGCAAGGCGGAAGAAGATGTAGGAGGCGTTCGCCCGGATCAGGCGCTTGGCGATGTCGGGGTGCTCGCGCAGCCAGCCGGTCCAGCGGGCGAGCGTCAGGCCTTCGAGGGGCAGGTGCCCTTCCTGCACGATCAGCTTGGCCACCGCCGTGTAGGGGCGCCCGTTGCGCCCGTCGTACAGCACCCGCACCGCACGCCCGTCGGGCAGGCGCACGCGTCCGGAGCCCTGGACCTGCAGGACCAGCAGATCGACCGCGTCGCGCAGCCACAGGATCGGACGCGCCCGTGGGCCGAGGGCACCGTCCTCGATGGCGGCGCGGTCGGGGTAGGGGGCGAACCCCTCCGCGGTGGCGCGGGCGGCGCGGAGCGTCGGATCGAGCCCGGGACGGACCTCGCCGGGGCCGAGGGAGATGAGGTCGTCAGGCCGGGCGAGGACGGGGGTTGGATAATCCGGCCCCGGATCGAGGGAGCCCGTCAGTTCGGGCTCGAAATAGCCGGTGAGGAAGCCCGCCTGCCCGGCATCGGGCCGCTCGATGCGGAAGGCGTCGAAATGGTCGCGGAAGAAGGCGTTGGCTTCCGGCACATCCCCGCCCGCGGCCGCGCAGGCGGCGGAGAGCGCAGTCGGGTCGCCCATGACCCCCGCGGGCTGCGGCAAAGCCGGCGCGGGGGCGGCGCAGACCCGGCGGAAAGCTTCGAGGGACGCGGCGGCGTCCAGGCCTGGAAAGCCCGGCAGCGTCTCGAAGGGGACCGGCGTCAGGGTCGCGCCGCCGACCACGGCCGGTGCGGCGGCCGATGCCCCGGGGAGGGCCAAAGCCAGACAGGCAGCCGTGACGGCTCCGGGCCAGGTGCGCGGGACCCTGCGCGGGATCGTCACGGTGCAGCCGTCAGTCGGTCAGGCGCCGGCCTCGGTGGCCACGAGCTGCCAGTTCGGATCGCGCGAGCCCAGGGTGCGCGCGAAGGTCCAGACATCGGGCACCTCGACAACCGTCTCGGCGCTGCCGTCCACCACCTTGCCCTCGGCGTTGCGGGTGGCGGTGATGAGGTTCGACAGGAAGCGCACGGTGATCTGCGCGACACGATTGCGCACCTCGACCGCGACGATCTCGGCCTTGTCGATGGAGACGAAGGTGGTCTCCAGGGTCTGGCGGTTGCGCTCGCGCTCGGCGATCGCCCGCTCGAACGCCTCGCCGACCTCCTTCGACAGAAGGCCGCGCAGGGTCTTCCGGTCGCCCTTGGCGAAGGCGATCATGATCGCCTCGTAGGCCGATTTCGCGCCCTCCAGGAAGGCGCGCGGATCGAAGCTCGGCTCGGCCTGGACACAGGCCTCCAGCCCACGGGCGACCTCGGAGCCGGGCTCGGCGATCCCGCGCCAGTCGCGCGGGGCCGGGGCGGGTGCCGGGGTCGGGGGCGCCCGGTCGGCGCCGGGAAGGCGCACGACGTTGTCGCCCTCGCTGCGGGCCTGCGGCTCGGTGCGGCTGCGGTCGACCGGCTTGAACGGCGAGCGTTCCGCGCCCGTCTTCTGGCCCAGCACCGAGCGCAGGCGCCAGATCACGAAGACAGCGAGCGCCAGGAAGATGATCGTCGTAACGTCGAAACTGTCCTGCATTACCGATCCGATGGTGGCCGCGGCGAGACCCTGTGCCCCTTGCAAAGGTCACGCGCGGTGCAGCGCCGGCAAAGCGCGCATGGTCCTGGCGACTCATATCCGACCAACGCGTCGGGGGCGAGCCGGTTATACCCGCGCAGGAACCCGAAGCCGGGTCTGACCCGATATGGGTCGCGGCCGCCGCCGCCGCCAGCACCGCGCCGGCTCGGGATGTCGGCTCGCTTGTCCAGACTCGGCGCGCGTGGTAGCGGCGCTCCCGTTCGGGACAGGTCCGCGGCGCGTTCCGGCGGCTCCCGCTGAGACAACCCGCGCCGGCTCCGCCGGCCGATCGAGAAGGATGATCCGCATGGCCGACTCTCCGGCAGCGAACGGCAATGGCGGCGGCATGCCGCAGGGCGATGTGCCGATGATCAACGCTCTGGCGCAGTACACGAAGGATCTCTCCTTCGAGAACCCGAACGCGCCGCGCTCCCTGCAGCCCAAGGAGGGCCAGGGGCCGCAGATCAACATCCAGGTCAACGTCAACGCGGCGCAGCTCTCGGAGACCGACTTCGAGGTCGAGCTCAAGCTGGAAGGGGACGCCAAGATCCAGAGCGATGTGCTGTTCGCCTTCGAGGTGACCTATGCGGGCGTGTTCCGCCTGCAGAACATCCCGGCTGACCAGATCCATCCGGCCGTGATGATTGAGTGCCCGCGCCTGCTCTTCCCCTTCGCCCGCCAGATCGTGGCCGAGGCGGTGCGCAACGGCGGTTTCCCACCCCTGTATATCGATCCGATCGACTTCGTCGGCCTCTACCGGCAGAAGCTCATGGAGCAGCAGGGCGCGCAGGGGCCGCTCGCCTCCTGATATGGGTACGCCCGGCGGCCGATCAGCGACCGCCGGGACCGCGATAGGCTGCGGCCAGCGTCCGCAGCGCCTCCGCGGCCGGCCCCCGCAGGAGACGGGCCTGCAGCACGATCCGGCTGAGCGGGAGTTCGGGCAGGCCGAGGCGGTCGCCAGCCTCCGTCACGCCGGCCGGTGCCGTGCTCGGCGCGAGCGCCGCCACCGCGAGCCCCGCCGCCACGGCGGCGCCGACCGCTGCGACCCCGCCGCCGACGAACACCTCCCGCCAGGGCAGGCCGGCCGCATCGAGGGCCGCTTCGGCCGCCCGAGAACAGATCGTTCGAAGGCGGGCTGATGCAGTACGATCCGCCGGCCCCGGGAGGGTCCGGCGATCCGCGGGCTGCGCACGGCAGCGCCACCCGTGATCCGGGCTTGACCGTTGCCAAGCCAGAGGCCACGTCCGGCGCCGACACGGCTCCGAGATCGCATGGCTCCCACCGCACACCTCGCCCTGATCAACGTCTTCACCGGTGACATCCAGGGCGGCCTCGGACCGTTTCTCGGGACATGGCTGGCGGAGGCAGCGTCGTGGAGCCCGGCGCGGGTCGGTTTCGTCATCACCCTCGTCGGGTTCGGCACGCTGTTCCTGAGCGGCCCGTTCGGGGCCCTGGTCGACCGCTTTCCCCGGCCCCGTCTGCTGATCGCGTTGGCCTGCAGCGGCATCCTGGCCGGCACGCTGCTGCTGCTACCGGCGCGCAGTTTCTTCGCGGTGCTGCTCGCCCAGCTGCTCGCCGCGGCGGGCGGGACGCTGCTGCTGCCGGCGGTGGCGGCCCTGACCCTCGGGATCGTCGGGAAGGATCGGTTCCCCAAGCAGCAGGGCCGCAATCAAGCCTTCAACCATCTCGGCATCCTGATCGCGGCCGGCGGGATCAGCCTCGGGACCGCCCATTTCGGACCTGCGATCGCCTTCTGGGTGCTTGGCGGCATGGCGGTGGCGGCGATCGTCGCCAGTCTCACGACGCCGGCCCGCGCGTGGAACCGGCGCCGGGCGGTGGGCTGGCAGGAGGACTCGGAGGATGAGCCGGAGCGCAGCGGCATCCGGCATGTGCTCGGCAACCGCAGGCTCCTCGTGCTCACGGTGGCCTTGACGCTGTTCAACCTCGGCAACGGCGGCATGCTCTCGCTGCTCGGGCAGAAGCTCGTGGCGACCGCGGCCGACGCCACCACCTGGACGGCGCGCTACGTGATGGTGGCGCAGCTGGTGATGGTGCCGGTGGCTTTGTTCGCCGGGTCGCTCGCTGACAAGCGCGGCAGGCGCCAGCTTCTGATGGTGGCCTTCGCGGTGCTGCCGGTGCGGGCGGTCCTGTCCGGTCTGATCGACGATCCGGTCTGGCTCATCGCCGCCGAGGTTTTGGACGGCGTGGCCTCCGGGATCGTCGGGGTTGCGGTGCCGGTGGTGGTCGCGGACCTGACCTGGGGCTCCGGGCGGACCCAGACGGCGCTCGGCAGCGTCAACGCGGTGCAGGGGGTCGGTGGCGCCCTGTCGGGCTGGTACGGGGGGCTGTCCTACAGCCTGTTCGGCTGGACGGGCTCTTTCCTCGCCCTCGGTGTGCCGGCGCTCCTCGCACTGGCCCTGGTGATCTGGCTCGACGCCACGCCTGAGCCCGGTCGCCGCCGGCGGAGGCGGGAGCGGCGCAGCGCGGCCATGCAAGGCGCCTAAGACAATCCAAAACTGATCATGCGAACGCGGTGAGTCGCGTGCAGAGTCGCTGTCTGGAAGCGCGGCCACGCGCCTCGGTGTCGCACCCAGCGCACCGCTGACGCGTTGCCCCCGAGCGCTTCGCGGCATGCGCGATGATGCATGACTCGGATGCGGGAGTCGAAACAGAAAAGCCCGGCCATTGGCCGGGCTTGCTCTCGGGCTGACGGAACCGGTCAGCCGATATACGGACTGCCGGTCGCGGCGGGGAAGCGGTCCGCCAGGGCACGGCGTAGCTTCTCGAGGGCACGGTTCTCGATCTGCCGAACACGCTCCTTCGAGATGCCGAGGCGCTGTCCCAGAGCCTCCAGGGTCGCCTGATCCTCGGCGAGGCGGCGCTCCCGCAGGATGCGCAATTCGCGCTCGGACAGCACCGTCAGGGCCTGCTGAAGCCAGCTCAGGCGCCGCTCGCCATCGACGGTGGCGCTCACCGTCTCGTCCGGCAGGTCGGCGCCGTCGACGAGGAAATCCATCCGCTCTGAGGACGCCTCGCTGTCCTCGCCCACGGGAGCGTTGAGCGACATGTCCGGCCCGGACAGGCGCGCATCCATTAGGGCGACGTCGTCGCGTGAGACACCGATGGCGGTCGCGATCCGGCGATGGATTTCGTCGCCGACATGCTCCTCGGTGGATTGCATCAACCGGGCGCGCAGCCGGCGCAAGTTGAAGAACAGGGCCTTCTGGGCAGAGGAGGTTCCACCGCGCACGATCGACCAGTTGCGCAGGATGTAGTCCTGGATCGAGGCGCGGATCCACCACGTCGCATAGGTCGAGAAGCGGACATCCCGCTCAGGCTCGAAGCGGGCAGCAGCCTCCATCAGGCCGACATGTCCTTCCTGGACGAGGTCGGCCATCGGCAGGCCATAGTGACGAAAACGCCCCGCCAGGGCGATGACGAGGCGCATGTGAGCGGAGATCAGACGGTGGAGGGCGCGCTCGTCGCGATCGTCCTTCCAGCGGACGGCGAGGCCACGTTCCTCCTCGCGGGCTAGGAACGGTGCCTCCATCGCAGTCCGTATGAACTGCCTGCGTATCCCTGCGATCTCAGCCATTCCGCCTGCCTCTTATTGTCGAGTGCTGTTGCGGCGCCGGACCTGCGATCCGGCGCACAGGCGCCACCGCAAAGCGACGCCAGGCTAGCGACAACGGGAGGCTAGAAGAGAAAGTTCCGCTCGGCTGCCCCAGAATGCGACAGGCGGCCGGGCACGATTTCGTGTTCCGTTAGGAACAGATGGGCGGTGCGGACATCCAGTCCAGCCCCGCGGGCGCAAAAACGTCGCGCCTCTCGCGGACAACCCACGGTCTGACGAACGGTCCAAGAAAAACCCGGCCGCCGGGGCCGGGTTTGTCGTCGTCTCAGCGTTGGGCTTCGCTCAGGCGGCTTCTTCCTGGATGTCGTCGCCGTCGCTCTCACCCTCGGCCTCGGGCTCCGCCTCGCTCTTCGCCCGGCGGGGCGACTTCGCAAGGCTCTGCTCGATGAGCTTCAGGGCCTCGGTCTCGGTGATGCGGTTCACCGAGGAGATCTCGCGCACGATCCGGTCGAGGGCCGCCTCATAGAGCTGGCGCTCGGAATAGGACTGCTCGGGCTGCGCCTCGGAGCGGTAGAGGTCGCGCACCACCTCGGTGACCGCCAGCAGGTCGCCCGAATTGATCTTCGCCTCGTATTCCTGAGCGCGGCGCGACCACATGGTGCGCTTGATCCGGGCGCGACCGGTCAGCAGGTCGAGCGCCTTCTTCACCAGCTCCGGCTCGGCCAGCTTGCGCATGCCGACGCTGTTGGCCTTCGCGGTCGGGACACGCAGGACCATCTTGTCCTTCTCGAACGAGACGACGAACAGCTCAAGCTTGTAGCCCGCGATCTCCTGCTCCTCGATCGCGGTGATGCGACCGACGCCGTGGGCCGGATACACGACAGCCTCGCCGGTCTTGAAACCTTGCCGGCCTGCGGTCGTCGTCTTCTTGGCTGTGGTCATGCGAGAAGGGCCTCCACTGGCGCGCAGCGTTCAATGCCGCACGAAACCGTGTTCTTCCCGGGCGGGACACCCGGTTTGCCTCGCCGCTCCCGGAGCCCACGCCAGATGCGAGGGCCCGGACATTCCCCGGCGCGGCCGTGCAAAAGCCTGGAGCGTCCGCCGGGGTAAGCCCCAGCGGTCGATCGCGTACCACTCCTAACCCACGAACATCGAAGACGTTTCGGCTGGAGGAAGCACGTCAGGCGCGAGCGACGGCAGGCGGATTGTCTACCACAATCCGGCGCGCAGAGCAAAACATCCCTGAAGACGCGCGTGGGCCACGACGCTGCGTCCTGACGTTTTACACTCCTGCGGCGAGACAGAAATGAGCCCACCGCGGATCTGGGTTTCGCTCGTTGCGGACCAATCCGATGTGGAGGGCCAGGGCAAACCTATCCACACATTGCCTCGGATTCCACAGGTGCGGGACGAAGAGCGCTGATGTTCCGCCGGTGACGGCTGCGCTCAGTCGCCCGAGCCAGGGTTGGGCGAGAAGTAGGCTTCAAGCTTTCCGGACTTGCCGTCCCACTCCTTGGCGTCGGCCGGGGCTTCCTTCTTCTGCGTGATGTTGGGCCAGGTCTTGGCGTAGTCGGCGTTCAGCTTCAGCCACGTGTCGAGGTTCGACTCGGTGTCGGGCTTGATCGCCTCGGCTGGGCATTCCGGCTCGCAGACGCCGCAATCGATGCACTCGTCCGGATGAATGACGAGCATGTTCTCGCCCTCATAGAAGCAATCGACCGGACAGACTTCAACACAGTCCGTATACTTGCACTTGATGCAATTGTCGGTGACGACATAGGTCATCGGATATCTGCGTCCTCAAACACGACTTGCCCCGGGCGGAGCCTCGGGTTGGCCCGCACGCCCGGGTTGGCACTGCGAGGGAATGCCGGTGCGGCCCGGCACGAGGCCGGACTTCGGAGGCAACGGCTCTAGACGTTGGCTCCCGGGCTGACAAGCGCGCGGGCGCCGCATCCTGCCCGGGCTCGAGCGCTGTTCCCGCGCCTGTGGCCGTGCCTCATCACTCCGGATGCTCCGACGCGGCGGCATTGCCCGAGAGGTCGGCGTAGAGCAACCGGGCCTCGGGGGCCGGACCCCGCCGCAGGCCGAGGCCGATCACCCGCACCGCCAACGTGGCGTGGGGGGCAGCCACCGTCACCACGTCGCCGATGCCGATGCCCTTGGCGGGATTCTCGGCCCGCAGCCCGTTCACCCGCACGAAGCCGTCGGATGCCAGCCGCGCCGCGAGGGAGCGGGTCCGCGCGAAGCGGGCGAACCACAGCCACTTGTCGAGGCGCTGCCGGTCCTCCCGCATCCCCGGCGGATCAGCGCTTCCCGCCGTCGCCAGCTTCGAGCTGCGCCTTCAGCGCGGCCAGCTTGGCGAAAGGCGAATCCGGGTCCGGCGCCCGCTCGCGCCGCGGCGGCCGCTGGTCGGGCCGCGGCCCGGCATGGCGCTGCTCCGCGTGGCGCTGGTCGTCCCGCCGTTGGTCGTCCCGGCGTTCCGGCCGGCCACCCTCGAAGCGGTCACGGCGGGGGCCGCGATCCCGTCCAGGGCGGGGGCCGCCTTCGCCCTCGGCACGACGCTGCTCCGGCCGCCCGCCCTCCGGACGGCCTTGCCCCGGGTTCTGGCCCGGCTGACCACCGTCTCGGCCCCGGCCCCCCGCACCGCGCGGACGGTTCTGCGGACGCTGATGCGCCGGGCGCTGATGACGCTGGAGGCGCCAGACCTCGATCGTGGGAACCTCGGCCTCGGTCTCACCCTCGGTCACGGGGGCGTCCGGTGCGGGCTCCTCGGTCCCGGCGACCGCCTCGCCAGGATCCGCCGTGGCGGGTTCCGGCGCCGTCGCTTCCGCGGCGGTATCAGGTGCCTCGGCCGCGGGCTCACCGACAGCCGGATGTTCCTCGGCCGGTCCCGCGGTCGCGACCGCGTCTTCCGGGCGTTCAGCCTCCGCGGGAGCCGCCTCGACCGCGGCCTCGCCAGTCGGAGCGTCTTCACCGGCGGCTTCGGGCGTCCCCTCCGCCCCTGCCTCTGCCTCTGCGGACGGGGCCTCGTCGCCGGTGGGCTC
Organism: Methylobacterium phyllostachyos; assembly: GCF_900103445.1. Taxonomy (GTDB): domain Bacteria; phylum Pseudomonadota; class Alphaproteobacteria; order Rhizobiales; family Beijerinckiaceae; genus Methylobacterium; species Methylobacterium phyllostachyos. The sequence continues at coordinate 67,941 of NZ_FNHS01000012.1, forward strand.
TGCGGCATCCGCCTGCGCGGTCACGGCCTCGTCGGAGGACGCGTCGGCGGCGACCGTCGCGGCGGGCGTCGTGGCGGCGGCGGGCACCAGAGGCACCGTGATAGCTGGACCCGGCCGGGTTTCCGCATTGTAGCCGAGCGACTTCAGGATCGAGGCGAAATCCTCGCCCGAGCAGCCGACCAGCGAGGTCATGCCCACGGTCGCCACGAACCCGTCGCCGTCGGCGGTGCCGTCCGGCGGGGCGCCCGGGGTGGTGCCGGGCCGGTAGGCGATCGCCGGGCGGATCAGGTCAGCGAGCCGCTCCAGGATGTCGACGCGCACCGCCCGCTCGCCGCTGACGCGGAAGCCGGCTGCCCGGTAGAGGCCCTTGGCGATCTCGCGATCGACCTTGATCGAGGTGCGGCCGGAGCCCGCCAGATGCGCGATCTCGTCGAGGCCGCGCTGATCGAGGCCGCCGTTGCGTAGGGCCCAGAGTTGGGCCGCGAGCGTCCGCGGCGCCGGCTTCAGCAGGGCCGGCAGGAAGATGTGGTAGGCGCCGAAGCGGATGCCGTGGCGGCGCAGGGCCCCGCGGCCGTCCTGATCGAGGCTGCGCATCTCGTGCGCCACCTTGGAGCGCTCCAGGACGCCCAGTGCCTCGACCACCTGATAGCCGATCCCTTTGGCGAGGCCGGTCAGATCGGCGGCCGTCTCGATCTCCATCAACGGCCCGAGCAGGCGCACGATGTGGGCCTTCAGCCACGCATCGAGCCGCGCCTCGACCTTCTCGCGGTGCGCGCCGGTCAGGCTGTCATCGGCCAGCAGACGAATCTGCGGGGCGAACAGCTTTTCGCCGGGGGTGAGCTTGGCGACGGGGGCCCCGGTCCAGCGGATCGTGCCGTCATGCGCGAGCACGAGGGTCGAATCGGCTGTCGCCGAGAACCGCTCGGCCCGGGCCTCGATCTCCCCGGCGAGCGCCTTCTCGGCGGCGCTCCTCAGGGTCTTGGCCTCGTGCCCCTCGGCGCTGGCATCGGGAACGAACAGGAATCCGTGAAGGTGGCCGACATGCTGACCCTCGACGGTGACGTCACCGTCGGCGGTAATCTGGGCTTCGAGCATCGTGTTCTCTCTCAGGCGCCGCATCAGGACGCTTGTGCGCCGGTCGACGAAGCGGCTCGCGAGGCGTTCGTGCAGGGCGTCGGACAGTCTGTCCTCTACCCGACGCGTCTCGCCCTGCCAATGTTCTGGGTCGCGCAGCCAGTCAGGACGGTTTGCAACGAACGTCCAAGTGCGTCCCTGGGCGATCCGGCGGGACAGGGTATCGATGTCGCCGTCGGTCCGGTCGATCATCGCGACCTGCTCGGCGAACCACGTGTCAGGGATGCGCCCGGCCATCCCCTTCATGAGGAAGCGATAGAGCTGGGCGACCAGATCGGCGTGCACCTGCGGGTGGACCTTGCGGTAATCCGGCACGCCGCAGGTGTCCCAGAGGCGCCGGACCGTGGCGGTGCTGCGCGCCATGTCGCGGATATCCTCTTCCTTCATGAGGATCTCGAGGGCCTGCTGATCCTCGCCCATGGGGGCGCGGGTCAGGCCTGATTCGCGTGGGTGCTCGTCCAGGCTCGCCTGCAACCCCTCCAGGCTGCCGAAGCTCAGATCCGGGTTGCGCCATTGCAGGATGCGCAGGGGATCGAAATCGTGGCTCTCCAGCCGCTCGACCAGCTCGGCCTCGAAGGGCGGGCAGCGCCCGGTGGAGCCGAAGGTGCCATCCGAGAGGTGGCGCCCGGCCCGACCGGCGATCTGGCCCATCTCGGCGGGGGTGAGCTTGCGGAAGCGGGTGCCGTCGTACTTCCAGTTGGCGGCGAACGCGACGTGATCCACGTCGAGGTTGAGGCCCATGCCCACGGCGTCAGTGGCGACGAGATAGTCGACGTCGCCTGCCTGGTACATCTCGACCTGGGCGTTGCGGGTCCGCGGCGACAGGGCGCCCAGCACCACGGCGGCGCCGCCGCGCTGGCGGCGGATCAGCTCGGCGATCGCGTAGACCTCCTCGGCCGAGAACGCGACGATGGCGGTCCGCCGGGGCAGGCGCGACAGGCGCTTCTCCCCCGCGAAACTGAGCTGCGACAGCCGCGGCCGGGTCGTGGTGTGAACGTTGGGGATCAGGCTCTGGACCAGCGGCAGCATGGTCGAGGAGCCGATCAGCAGGGTCTCTTCCCGGCCGCGGACGTAGAGCAGGCGGTCGGTGAAGACGTGGCCGCGGTCCATGTCGGCGGCGAGCTGGATCTCGTCGATGGCGACGTAGGCCACGTCGAGGTCGCGGGGCATCGCCTCGATCGTGCAGATCCAGTAGCGCGGCCGGTCCGGTTTTATTTTCTCTTCCCCGGTCACCAGCGCGACCTTTTCCGGGCCGACCTTGGCGACGACGCGCAGATAGACCTCCCGGGCGAGCAGCCGCAGGGGAAGCCCGATCATCCCGGTCGGGTGCGCGAGCATCCGCTCGATGGCGAGATGCGTCTTGCCGGTGTTGGTCGGCCCGAGGACCGCGGTGACGCCGCGGGCGCGGGCGTCACGGGACAGCGAGCGGCTGGACGGGGGGCGGAGCAGCGCGTCGATGGTCGGCGGTTCCTTCGAAGGGGAAGGCCGTCGCGGCGCCGTCGCGGCGCGGGCGGGGAGGGGTGGTATCGGCCGGTCGCGTCAGGGACGATAGGGCCGCATGGATCTGCCCCCATATGGGATGCCGCCGCCCCCAGGTCCAACGGGTCCACCCTGCGGCGTGACGAGCGGGTAGACGTCGATCTGCGTCGTCGGCGTCCCCGGCTGGGGCGCGAGGTCGGCGCAGAGCGTATCGGGCATCGCCACCAGGGGGCCGCGGCGATGCTCGACGATTTGTGCGGAGGAGAAGGCGTCGCCGCCGCAGCTTGATTCCGCGGTGCCGGCGGTCAGCGGCTGGGCGAGGACCGGGCCGGTGAGCGCGGTGACGGCGAGGGCGATTCGGAGGATCGGCAGGCGCATCCGGGCATTATCGCGCGGATCGTGAAGATTTAGGCCACGGCCTGCGGCAGGCCGAGATAGCCGTGCACGGCGCGCAGGACGCGGCGTTCCAGGGCCTCCCCGTCGCGCTCGCCGCGCTCGCCCGCGGCGTCGACCATGCCCCGCACGAGGGCGAAGAGGTCGCCCGCGGCGGTCTCGGGCTCGGCCGGCAGCCCGGCGCCGAGGAGCGCCAGCAGGGCCAGCAGGGCCAGCAGGGCGGTCGTCAGGTCCCCGGCGACGGAGCCCAACGTGTCGGCGAGCTGGAGCCGGCTCTCCTCGCGGTCGAGCAGCAGCGCGAGGCGCGGCCGCGCCATCTGGTGGGCGACACAGGCTTGGACGATCCGCCGAAATCCGTCTTCCGGCGTCGCGGCGCTCGGCGCAGCGCGCACCGCCTCGATCAGCAGGGCGGTCTCCCGCGCCACCAGGGCCGCGGTCAGGGCGTCCTTGCCGGGAAAATACTGATAGACCGAGCCGATCGACACGCCGGCCCGCTCGGCGACGGCGTTGGTCGTGTAGCCGTCGAGGCCCCGCTCCTCCAGAACGCGAGCCGCGCCCTCCAAGATCGTCCGCACCGTCTCGGCCGAGCGGGATTGTCCCGGACTTTTCCGGGGCTTGAGCGCAGGTCGTCGCGGTGAAGCGGCACTCATGAACGCGAGTTCGTCACCGCGCCGGCCGGGGGCATCATCACGGCGTTCCCACAGACTTCTGGAGCGCAGAACCCCATGTCCGACAAGACCTTCGATCCCAAGCTCACCGTCTTCATGCTGGTGAAGACCTCTCCTGAATGGCTCGCCCTGTCGATTGACGATCGGTTCGCGCGGATGCGCGCGTCGTTCGAGCCGATCCTGCGCCAGCACGCCGACGCCGTGCGGCTCCGTTTCTACGACGCCGAGTTCTACACCGCCCGCCTCACCGACCTCTGGGTCTGGGAGGCCGCCGATCACCACGCCTACGAGCTCGTCGTCGAGGCCCTGCGCGAGACGGCGTTCTGGGACCGGTGGTTCTCGATCGTCGAGATCATCCCGGCGGTGGAGAACGCCTACGCGACGAATTACGGCCGGGCCCCGCTGGCGGCCTGACCGGTGAACGAGGGGGCGGCCCAGAGCTCCTGGCAGAACGCCCGGGCCCCGGGCGTTCTCGCTCCGGCCGCGACAGCGCAGCGGGCGTTTCGTGAGAGGCTCTCAGTCCACCCCCTCGACCAGCACCACCTCGCCGATTCCCGCCGGCCGGCGCTTTTCGATGGCGGCCTGATACTCGGGCGAGAAGTAGTAGGTGCGCGCCGCCTCGTAGGATTCGAATTCCAGCACGACGTTGCGCGGCCGGGCCTCGCCCTCCAGCGCCTCGCTGCGGCCGCCGCGCACCAGCGGGGTGCAGCCGTACTTGCGCATGGCCTCGGAGGCCATGGCGGCGTATTCCTTGTAGGCGTCCGGATCGGTGACCGTCATCCGGACGATGATGTAGCCCTTGGGCATGGTTCGGCTTTCCTGGCGCGGCTGTCGCGCCGGGCGGGAGTGCCGAGAAATAAGCCGCTGGTCAAAGTCCGCTCGCTACTGCGCGGGCAGGCTCGCCTGCGCGACGCTGGTCGCGTTCGGTTCGGCCCCGGCCGTCCCGGTCGTGCCCGCGGTGCCGCTCTGGGTCCAGCGCGTCGCCTCGATGATGTTGGTGCCGATCGTCGTCAGCACCGAGATGCGCAGCGGAAGCAGCACCCGCGTCCCCTCGACGGGGGCGAGCCAGACCGACATCTCGCGGTTGTCCTCCATGAACTTCACCCCGGGCCGGTCCGGCCGGTGTCCGGCCACCGCCTGGTAGCGCGCGTTGCACACGAGAACCTGGCCGGCATAGCCGGGCTTCTGCACGGGCCGCGTCTCGGCATAGCTGAGCACCACGTTGAAGCGGGTCGCGCCGTCGAAGACCGGCAGGGTCCGGTTGCAGTTCGCCGGGTCGAGCGGCTCGCCGCGCCCCTGGATCGGCATCAGCAGCGCGCTCACCGGATCGAGGATGCCGCGCGTGCTGGCGGGGGTGACCGGCACGCGGTCCTGCATGTCGATGAGCGGCGGCGTGATCTCGGCCTGCACGACGTTCCCGTGGGCCAGCGCCATGCGCACGGCGATGCCGGAACTCGCCGTATGGGTGGCGATCGAGAAGGCGCCGGGTTGGGGCACTGCCGCGAAGGTGCCGGAGGCCCGGGCCGAGCCCTTGCCGCCGGTGATCGCGCCGACGAGGCCGGTGAGAACCGCCGACACGTCCATGAGGTAGTGGTCGCGCTCGAAGGAGCCGGCGAGCCGCGCGGTGCCGATCGGCAGGCCGGCGAGGTTGATGCCGTAATCGACCGCCACGGTGGCGGCAGCCGGTGCCGTCGTCCGCTTCGATCGGCCGGCGCGCGCGGCGACTTCGGCGGGCGCGACGAGCGCCGCGACCGCGAGGGCGCTGGCGACCAGCCGTCCGGCGGCGTGCCGCGTCAGCGGCTTGATCGTCCGATGGTCAGGCGTGGCGCTCATGATCCGGATCGCATCCCAGGACGAGCGGCCGAGGATGTAGGTCCCGCGTCCGCCCTCTCGAACACACCCGCCGGCGGCATCCTCGCGATGCCCGAAGCCGGGTGAGGCGCCTTCCTGCGGGTGGAAGAAGGCTATATCCCGGCATCGTGGTTAACAGACCGTTGGACCGTTTGCGCCGACCGGCACCTTGACGCGGCGCCCCTGCGTCGCCTATAGGCTCGCGCCTTCAACAGGACTCCGCCGGACCTGGAACCGCATTGGGCACCGCCCGCTGCGACGACGATCGCGCCGCTGCGATCGGGTCTTCATCGAGCGGAACGAGACGGGATCTTAAGTCATCATGGCGCGCCGCTGCGAACTCACCGGCAAGGCCGTTCAGGTCGGCCACCTCGTGAGCCACTCGAACCGCAAGACCAAGTGCCGGTTCCTGCCGAACCTGTGCAACGTCACTCTCCAGTCCGACGCGCTCGGCAAGCGCGTGCGCCTGCGGGTCACCGCGCATGCCCTGCGCTCGGTGGAGCACCGCGGCGGGCTCGACGCCTTCCTGATCAAGGCCGGCGAGGGCGACCTGTCGCAGACCGCCCGCCTCCTGAAGCGCGAGATCCACAAGAAGCTCGCCGAGGCTCCGGCCGAAGCGGCCTGAACCTTCGGGCTTCACCGTTCCTGAGCGGATGGTTTCAACCGCCGTGGCCATGAAGGCTGCGGCGGTTTCTGCGCTTGTCTGCGGCAAGCCAGTCAGTCCGGGCAATCCCAAGCTCGGCCGCAGGCTGCCGTCAATTTAAGGCTGATGCCACTGCGCCGTCTCTGCGAGCGGAGCGAAGCCATCCAGGCGGCGCCACGTTGACAAGCCCCGCGCTACCCTGGGTCACTTCGCTGCGCTCGTGATGGCGAAGGGGCTTCGACATCCAAGTTGCGAACACGAACCGTATGGAGGTTCGGTCCGGATCAGCCGGCTTCCACGACACGAATCGCCTGTTGCGCGCGGCAAGGCGGGACCTGATTACCGCCGGCCGCCCGCCGCGCGCAGCATACGGCCCGTCGGCACGGCCTCGCCGTTCTCCTCGAACAGCTCGGCGAGCTTCTCGGTCATTGCGCCGCCGAGCTCTTCCGCATCGATGATCGTCACGGCGCGGCGGTAGTAGCGCGTCACGTCGTGGCCGATGCCGATGGCCAAGAGCTCCACCGGCGAGCGCGTCTCGATCTCCTCGATCATCCAGCGCAGGTGCCGCTCCAGATAGTTGCCGGCATTCACCGAGAGGGTCGAATCGTCCACCGGCGCGCCGTCGGAGATCACCATCAGGATCTTGCGCTGCTCCGGCCGGCCGAGCAGGCGCTTGTGCGCCCAATCCAGGGCCTCGCCGTCGATGTTCTCCTTGAGCAGCCCCTCGCGCATCATCAGCCCGAGGTTTTTCCGCGCGCGCCGCCACGGGGCGTCGGCCGATTTGTAAACGATGTGGCGCAGGTCGTTCAGCCGGCCGGGATTCGGCGGCTTACCGGCGGCGAGCCACGCCTCGCGGCTCTGGCCACCCTTCCAGGCCCGGGTGGTGAAGCCTAGGATCTCCACTTTCACGCCGCAGCGCTCCAGCGTCCGCGCCAGGATGTCGGCGCAGGTCGCCGCTACGGTGATCGGCCGGCCGCGCATCGAGCCCGAATTGTCGAGGAGCAGCGTGACGACCGTGTCGCGGAAATTCGTGTCCTTCTCCTGCTTGAAGGAGAGGGGCTGGTAGGGGTCGATGACCACGCGGACCAGCCGAGCCGGGTCGAGCTGACCCTCCTCTAGGTCGAAATCCCAGGCGCGGTTCTGCTGGGCGAGCAGCCGCCGCTGCAGCCGGTTGGCGAGGCGCCCGACCACGCCCTGAAGATGCGAGAGCTGCTTGTCGAGGTAGGAGCGCAGGCGCGACAGCTCGTCGGCGTCGCACAGCTCCTCGGCGTGGATGACCTCGTCGAACTTGGGGTTGAACACCCGGTACTCGGGCCCGCGCGCCTCGTTGCCCTGCCGCTGGGGCGGGCGCGAGGCCTCGGAGGCCTCCTCCGATTCGGCGTCCTCGGATTCCTCCGGCAATTCGCCCGACGGGGCGTCGGCGGATTCCTGGGCGCCCTCCTCGATCTCGTCGGAGGCTTCTTCCGAAGTCTCGATCTCGGCGCGCTCGCCCTGGCTCTTCTCCTCGGAATCGCCCTCGCTCGGGTTCTGCTCGTCGTCCTGGGCGTCGTTCTCGTCGTCGTTCTCGTCGTCTTCCGCGTCGAACGGCGTCTCGTCCGACATGTCGAGCGAGGTCAGGAGCTCACGCACCGAGCGGGCGAACTTGCGCTGGTCCTCGATCGACCCGAGCAACCCATCGAGGTTCGGGCCGGCCTTGGCCTCGATATGCTCGCGCCACAGCTCCACGATCTTGACCGCGGCCTCGGGGGGCTGCTGGCCGGTCAGGCGCTCGCGCACCATCAGGGCGACGGCGTCCTCCATCGGGGCGTCGGCGCGGTCGGTGATGTTCTCGTACTTGCCGCCGCGGTGGTAGCGGTCCTCCAGCATCGCCGAGATGTTGCTGGCCACGCCCACCATCCGCCGCGAGCCGATCGCCTCCACGCGCGCCTGCTCGACCGCGTCGTAGACTGCCCGGGCGGCGCTGTTCTCGGGGGCGAGGCGGCGGTGGACGGCGACGTCGTGGCAGCCGAGGCGCAGCGCCATGGCGTCGGCATTGCCGCGCAGCACCGCGACGTCCTGGGCCGACAGCTTGCGCGGCGGCTCGGGCAGGCGGGCCTTGTCGCCGGTGAGCGCCGGCCGGTCGGTGGCGTAGGTGACCTCGACCTCGGAGCGCCGGGCGATGGCGCGCAGGCACCCGGCCACCGAGCGCTTCAGGGGCTCGGCCACGGGTTCGCGGCGCTCGCCGGGCTTGCGGTTGGAGATGGACATGCGGGGCTACGTCTTCACCGAGTCGAAGTCGAAGGGGCGCTCGAGCAGATCATCCCACGTATAGGGACATTCCGGTGGGAACTCGCTGGGCAGGAGGTGACACTCGTCCGCCGCCCAGTTGCGGGAGATCGGATAGATGTCGTCCCGCATCGTATCGAGATGCGGCTTCAGGCCCGGATTCTTCCGAAGAATCTTCGCGTACCGCAGGCGCTGCTCGCGGATCGAGTAGATCCAGCTCGGCGTACGCTTCTCAGGCTGCTGATCCCACTTGAGCATATGCATGATGAGAACGCGCAGCGCGCTTTCCAGCTGACTATACTGCGCGCTGCCCACGTCGCTCAGCTCCTCGGCGATATTGTCGAGGTCGAGCGCGTCCACCCGGCCGGCGCGGAGCAGCGCCACCTGCTCCTGCACCCAGGTATAAAGGTCATCCCCGTAGCGCGTGCGAGCGGACGAGGACGCGGTCGGCACGTCCATCACATCGGTCTCGGCCGGGCGCGCCACGGGCTCCTCCATGCGGGTCAGCTCAGCGCGACGTTCACCGCGCTCTCGGGCAGCTCCTTGCCGAAGGCGCGCTGGTAGAACTCGGCCACCAGCGTCCGCTCCAGCTCGTCGCACTTGTTGAGGAAGGTCACCCGGAAGGCGAAGCCGATATCCTGGAAGATGTCAGCGTTCTCGGCCCAGGTGATCACCGTGCGCGGGCTCATGACGGTCGAGAGATCGCCGTTCATGAAGGCGTTGCGGGTGAGATCCGCCACGCGCACCATCCGGTTGACGATGTCGCGGCCCTGATCGCCCTTGTAGTGCGTCGCCTTGGACAGGACGATGTCGACCTCGCGGTCGTGCGGCAGGTAGTTCAGGGTCGTGACGATCGACCAGCGGTCCATCTGGCCCTGGTTGATCTGCTGGGTGCCGTGATAGAGGCCCGACGTATCGCCGAGGCCCACCGTGTTGGCGGTGGCGAACAGCCGGAAGGCCGGGTGCGGGCGGATCACGCGCTTCTGATCGAGCAGCGTCAGCCGGCCCGAGAGCTCCAGCACGCGCTGGATCACGAACATCACATCCGGGCGGCCGGCATCGTACTCGTCGAACACCAGGGCGACGTTGTTCTGCAGCGCCCAGGGCAGGATGCCGTCCTGAAAGGCGGTGACCTGCTTGCCGTCCTGCAGGACGATCGCGTCCTTGCCGACGAGGTCGATGCGCGAGACGTGGCTGTCGAGGTTGATGCGGATGCACGGCCAGTTCAGCCGGGCCGCCACCTGCTCGATATGGGTCGACTTGCCGGTGCCGTGATAGCCGGTGACCATCACGCGACGGTTGCGCGCGAAGCCGGCGAGGATCGCAAGCGTCGTCTCCCGGTCGAAGATGTAGTCGGGGTCGAGATCGGGGACGTGCTCCTCGGACTCGGCATAGGCCGGGACCTTGAGGTCGAGGTCGATGCCGAAGACCTCGCGGACGGAGACGGTGCGGTCGGGGAGCCGGGCGGGCGTATCGTCAGAGCGCATTCGGAACCTCGTAAGGCGCGGACGCTCCACTCCCAATCAGTGAAGCATCCGCGCGGAAGAACGTCGAGCCGGGCCTCCGCGGCGGGGCGGAGCCATTCTTAGACGGCGGCGCGTTCCCGCGCCACCGACCAGCCTGGACACCATATAGGGCTGCGCGGCGCGGTTTTCCCTATTGGGAGATAGAACCGACGTGCATGCATCGTGCCGGTCAGCAGAGGCCGGCGGCCCGGAGCACATCGTGGGCGCGGATGATGTCGCGCAGTCGCTCCTCGAAGGAGCGGTCGCCGCCATTGGCGTCGGGGTGGAAGCGCTTCACCAGCACCTTGTACTGCGCCTTGATGGCGGCCGTGTCGGCGCCCTCCTCAAGCCCCATCACGTCCAGCGCCCGGCGCACCGTCGCCGAGTGGCGTGGCTTCTCCGGTTCGGGCTGGCGGGCGCGGCGGCGCGTGTCGTTGACGCCCTCGCCGCGCAGGATGCCGAGCGGATCGACATAGGCCCAGTCGCGCGCCGGCTCGTTCGCCGGTTTGGCCTGGCCGCTCTTGTTCACGCCCATCGCCCAGGTCGGGCGATGGCCGATGATCGCGTCCTTCTGGTAGGCCTGCACGGCGGCGTCGTTCATGCCGTCGAAGTAATTGTAGGTCGCGTTGTAGGCGCGCACGTGGTCGATGCAGAAGCGCCAGTACTGGCCCTCCGCCTTTCGGCCCTTCGGCGCCCGATAAAGGCCTGGCTGCGTGCAGCCCGGATTCTCGCAGCCGCCTTCGACCGCGGCCTTCGGCTCGTCGCAGGACGGTTTAATCCGGATGCTGTCGAACAGGCGCGAGTTGAGATCCATGACGGGCCGATTATGAGGGGGCGGACCAGAGACACAAGGGCGTCGGGCCTGATGACGCATGCGCGGGATCGGGCTTGACGGATGAGAGGGACACGACGCGATGGCGGACGGGGCGAATGGGGGCGGCACGCTCCGCGACTGGATGGAGGCGCGGCTGCGCGAGCAGCTGGCGCCGGAGCGGCTCGACGTGATCGACGAGTCGCACCTGCATGCCGGCCACTCCGGGGCACGCCCGGGGGGCGAGACGCATTACCGGCTCGACATTGTCGCCTCCGCCTTCGCGGGCAAGAGCCGCGTCGAGCGGCACCGCTTGGTGAACGCGCTGATGGAGGAGGCGTTCAAGCGCGGCCTCCACGCCCTCGCCCTGCGGGCACGCACACCGGAGGAGGCGGCCTGAACCCTGGGGGCACCGACACCGTTGGGGATTGCCGTTCGGGGATCACGAGAGACGATATGGCGATCCGGGTCCGTGTTCGCATCCCCGCCTGCGCCGGTGACGGCCCCGTTCGGAGGCCGCCATGTCGTTGCGGGTGACGCCGCGCATCGCCATTGCGGACGATGAGATCGAGATGTCGTTCCTGCGCGCCTCCGGGGCGGGCGGCCAGAACGTCAACAAGGTCGAGACGGCGGTGCAGCTCCGCTGGCCGGTCCTTGCCTCGCCGTCCATCGACGACCGGGTGAAGGCGAACCTCGTGCGGCTGGCCGGGCGGCGGATGACCAAGGATGGCGTCCTCGTGCTCACCGGGCAGCGGCATCGGACGCAGGAGCGCAACCGGGCGGAGATCCTGCAACGCCTCGTCGACCTCGTGGCCGAGGCCGCCAAGCCGCCGCCCCCGATCCGCCGCGCGACGAAGCCCACCCGGGGCTCGCAGGAGCGACGCATCGGGGCGAAGAAGAACCGCGCCACGATCAAGCAGGGGCGGGGCAACGTCCGGGATTCGGAGGGCTAACGGAGGTTTCGGCCGTCTTTGATCGGATTGCGGCAGGTATGACGACCGCAAACTGCGCCGTGGTTATCGCCGATCCTCACTCCCTGTCTGACTCACGGATCTGCAGTCCTCCATCCGAGTCTGAACCCTCTGGAAAAGGGCGCTTTCCCCTCCCCGCAAGGAGGAGGAGAGCGCTACGCCATTGACCTGGAGCGCGCTCCAGCACGTACACCGCTCCGGCGCCAACGAATCGTGCCGATGAAGATCAGCGACTTCTCCCGACGCAGCGGCCTCAGCATCGATACCCTTCGCTATTACGAGCGGATCGGCTTGCTGCCGCGCACCGCCCGCGATGGCGGCGGACGGCGCAGCTACGGGGCGGACGACCTCGCCTGGGCGTGCTTCCTCGGCAAGCTCCAGGCCATGGACATGCCGATCCGCGAGCGGCTCGCCTACAGCCGCCTGCGGTCGGAGGGCGACGCCACCCTGGCCGCGCGGCGCGCCATGCTCGAAGCGCACCGGGCGGCCCTCATCGCACGCCAGGAGGAGCTTCGCGGCCTGGTCGCGGCGCTCGACGCGAAGATTGCGCATTACCGCGATCGCGAAACCCAGAGTGGAGACAGCCAATGATGGTCGATCAATGCACCGTGATGGCCGGCGCGGCGGCGCTTCCGCCGGCCGAGGGATCCGCAAGTCCGGATCGCTACCAGCGCGGCCTCGACCAGCTCCGGGCCATCAGCGGTCCGCAGGGTGCCGCGGTGGTCGAGAGCCTGAACGACATCGCCCCCGATCTCGGCCGCTATATCGTCGAGTTCGCCTATGGCGATGTGTTCGCGCGTCCGGGCCTCGACGTGAAGACGCGGGAACTCGCCACGGTCGCGGCCCTGACCGCCATGGGTACGGCCGCCCCGCAGCTGAAAGTCCATATGCAGGCGGCCCTGCGTGTCGGGGCCTCCCGCCAGGAGATCGTCGAGACGGTGATGCAGATGATCCCCTATGCCGGCTTCCCGGCCGCGCTCAACGCCATCAGCACCGCGCGGGATGCCTTCGCAGCCGCGTGAGCCCCAGCAGGGCGAAGGTCGCGGAACGCCAGCGCGCCGCGACCTTCGCCCGGATGCCTCAATGGATCGCGTCGATCACCGCGGCCTTCGGGTTCGCGTCGGGGGCAGGCGACGAGCCCGCCACCAGGGTGCTACCCGGCCTGGCGATGGTCAGCGCGATCGCGATCAGCGCCAGGATGGCCGCCAGGGCCGCCGGAAACAGGAAAGCCGATTCGCCGTAGCGGAGGTCGAGCAGCCCGCCGAGCACGGCGCCGGTGCTGAGCCCGGCCCAGAGCGGCGCCTGGATCCAGAATGACGGCGCGACCGTCCCAAGCAGGAGGTTGGCGCAGCCGGTGCCGAAGCGCACCACCGCGCCGGTGACGTAGGTCAGCGCGATGGAGCGGCCGCCCTCATCCTGAAGCGTCGCGTTCTGGAGCCCCAGGGCCAGCACGATCGGGTAGGCGTGGAGTGGATACGCGAAGGTGCCCCACGGCATCAGCAGCCCGCCGGCCAGCAGCAGCGCCTGGAGGGTGAGCAGCACGGCGAGCCGCCAGCGCCCGACCCAGGCGGCGATCAGCGTCCCCAGGAAGGCGCCGAAGCAGAAGATGCAGATCGTGCTGGCGACCCGGGTGACGTTCTCCCAATCGGCATTGGCCACCGCCACGCCGAAGCGCGTGGTGTTGCCCGACATGAACGACATGAAGAGCTGCGAGAATTCGAGGAAGCCGATGGAATCGGCGCAGCCCGCCAGCATGGCCAGGGCGATGGCGAAGGGGATGCGGGTCCGCGGATCGGCCGGGAAGGACTTGTCGGCTGGCGGTTCGGGCTTGCGTTCCGGCACGCCAAGACCCGTCCGATTGCCATAATCCGCCATGCTGTTCCCCGATACAGCGGCCGCACCCATCGCGACCGACTGACAATGGACGAATAGCGAGACCGTTTCATGCCGCAGTGCGGCGTAACACAACGACGCGGCCCGGCACCGGCATGCCGGCCTCCCGTCGGACTCCGGCCGAATGCAGGGTGAGGATTTCGAGGCCGGCAGCGGTCACAGTCTCCGCGATGTGGCCATCGGCATGGGCGTAGCGCCCATCGGCGCCCAGGATCGCACCGGACCCGTCATGGGACTGCACCGTGAAGGCCGCGAGCCCGCCCGGACGCAGGGCGCGGCCGATCCCCGCCAGGACCGGGCCGAGATCCGCCACGTAGATCAGCACGTCGGCAGCGAGGCACAGGTCGGCGGAGTTTGCCGCTCCTCCCGCCAGGAACGCACCGAGTTCGCCCTCGACGAGGCGGTCGTAGAGCGGGCGGCCCTGCCATGTCTTGGCGCGGGCCAGGGCCAGCATGGCCGGCGAGAGGTCGACGCCCGTCAGGTGATCGACCCGCCCGCGGATCGCCGCGCCCATCAGGCCGGTGCCGCAGCCGAGATCGAGGGCCGTGCCGAAGCGCTCGGGCAGGCGGGGGAGGGCGTCGCGGACCAGGTCCGGGCCAATATAGGCGAGGCCCCCGACCAGATGGCGCTCGAAGCGCGGTGCGTAGCCGTCGAACAGGGCCTTCACGTAGGCGGGGGAGAGGGCCGGAAGGCCATCGCCCGCGCCCAGGCGGACGAGCTGGGCCCGGACGCCCAACGTATCGTCCGGGTCGATGTCCAGGGCGCAGGCATAGGCCCGGGCCGCGGCGTCGCGCAGCGCCGGGTCGCCGCGCGACGCAGAAAGCCCCTCCCGCGCCCGGCCGAGCAGCAGCCAGGCCGGCGCGTAGCGCGGGGCGATCTCCAGAACCTGCTCGGCGAGGTCTGCGGCGGCGTCATAGTCGCCGTCGTCCAGGCAGGCCTCCGCGTAGCGATAGCGGCGGTCGGCGAGGAGGTCGCCGGAACTGTGCTGCGGGGCCATGCGTCTGCCGGTTCGGGGGCGCCACTATATCGGGGCCACCGGCGGACTCCACCGGCAGCACGGACCCGATGCCGATACGCGCCAGCGATCTCCTCACCCTGACCCGCGAGGGTCTCTACTGCCCCCTCGGGCGCTTCCATGTCGATCCGACCTGGCCGGTGGAGCGCGCGCTGATCACCCACGGCCACGCCGACCACGCCCGCTCGGGCCACCGCCACGTGCTGGCGACGCCCGAGACCCTGCGGATCATGGCGGTGCGCTACGGCGCGGACTTTTGCCAACATCGGCAGGAGGCGCGTCTGAGCGAAGAGATCCGCGTCGGCGACGTCACCGTGCGCTTCGCCCCCGCGGGCCATGTCCTCGGATCGGCCCAGATTGCGATCGAGCGGGAGGGCGCCCGGGTGGTGGTCTCGGGCGACTACAAGCGGGCGCCGGACCCGACCTGCCTGCCCTTTGAGGTGGTGCCCTGCGACGTGTTCATCACCGAGGCGACCTTCGGCCTGCCTGTCTTCACGCATCCCGACACAAGAGGCGAGGTGCGCAAGCTCCTCGACTCCGTCAGGCTGTTCCCGGAGCGCGCCCACATCGTCGGCGCCTACGCACTCGGCAAGGCGCAGCGGGTGATGGCGCTGCTGCGCGAGGAGGGCTGGGACCGGCCGATCCATCTGCACGGCGCGATGGAGAAGCTCACCGCCCTCTACAAGGAGGAGGGCATACCGCTGGGCGATACCCCGAAGGTGGTGGCGGCCGATCGGAAGGATCTGCACGGGGCGATCGTGATCTGCCCGCCCTCGTCGATCCAGGATCTGTGGTCGCGAAAATTTCCCGACCCGGTGACCTGCTTTGCCTCCGGCTGGATGCGGGTGCGCGCCCGCGCCCGCCAGAAGGGCGTCGAGCTGCCGATGGTGATCTCGGACCATTCCGACTGGCCGGACCTGTGCCGCACCATCCGCGACACCGGCGCGGGCGAGGTCTGGGTGACGCACGGGCAGGAGGACGCGCTGGTTCACTGGTGCGGGACGCAGGGCATCCGGGCGAAGCCGTTGCATCTCTTGGGGTATGGCGACGACGGCGAGGCTGAGCCTTCGCCCGCGGAGCCCGGTACGGGGACGACGGAGGCGGCCGCGTGAACGAGTTCGCCCACCTCCTCGACCGCCTCGCCTACGAGCCCCGCCGCAACGCCAAGCTGCGGATGCTCCAGGATTATTTCGCCCGCACGCCCGACCCGGAGCGTGGCTACGCGCTCGGCGCCATGACCGGCACGCTGAGTTTTCGCGAAGCCAAGCCGGCGCTGATCCGGGGGCTGGTGGAGGAGCGGATTGATCCGGTCCTGTTCCGGCTGTCGCACAATTACGTGGGCGACCTCGCGGAGACCACGGCGCTGATCTGGCCCACCACGCCCCTCCCTCCCCCCTCTGCGGGGGAGGGTGGCCCCCGAAGGGGGTCGGGAGAGGGGAGCGACGGGGCAGAATACGACTCGGCCTTCACGTCGGGCGAGCCCAAGCCTGCGACGTCGCTCCCCTCTCCCCCCCTGCTGCGCAGGGTACCCTCCCCCGCAGGGGGGGGAGGGGATCCGCCTGCCGGGATCGGCCACAACAACCCACCACCCCACGTCCCGACCCTGGCCGAAGTCGTGGAAACCCTCGCCACCATCCCCAAGCGCGACCTCCCCCAGCACCTCGCCAACTGGCTCGATGCTCTCGATGAAACCGGGCGCTGGGCGTTGCTGAAGCTCGTCACCGGCAATCTCCGCGTCGGCGTCTCAGCGCGGCTTGCCAAGACGGCGGTCGGTGCCCTCGGGGGCCACGATGCGGACGCCGTCGAAGAGGTCTGGCACGGGCTGACGCCCCCCTTCGAGACCCTGTTCGCCTGGGTCGAGGGACGGGCCGAGCGGCCCGAGACCCTGAACCCGGCCCCGTTCCGGCCGCCGATGCTGTCCCACCCGATCGAGGAGGAGGCCGATC
Source organism: Methylobacterium phyllostachyos (assembly GCF_900103445.1). Lineage (GTDB taxonomy): Bacteria > Pseudomonadota > Alphaproteobacteria > Rhizobiales > Beijerinckiaceae > Methylobacterium > Methylobacterium phyllostachyos. The sequence continues at coordinate 84,515 of NZ_FNHS01000012.1, forward strand.
TCGACAAGCTGGAGCCGGAGGCGTTCTCGGCCGAGTGGAAATGGGACGGCATCCGCGTCCAGCTCGTCGGCGGCCGCGACCGGGCGGGGGTGCAGGTCGGAAAGATCTATTCCCGCACCGGCGAGGACATCACCGGCGCCTTCCCCGATCTCGCCGAGGCGATCACCTTCACGGGCACGCTGGACGGCGAGTTGCTGATCCTGCGCGAGCGCCGGGTCCAGAGCTTCAACGTGCTCCAGCAGCGCCTCAACCGGAAGGCGGTGACGGGCAAGCTCCTCGAGGAATTCCCCGCCCACGTGCGGGCCTACGACCTTCTGACCCTCGACGGCGACGACCTTCGGGCCGACCCGTTCGTGGAGCGTCGGGAGAAGCTGGAGGCCCTGGTCACGCGCCTCGATCACGCCCGCATCGACATCTCGCCGCTCGTACCCTTCGCCGATTGGGAGGCACTCGCCGCCGCGCGGGCCGATCCGGCCTCAGTGGGGGCGGGCGAGGATGCCGAGGCGATCGAGGGCATCATGCTCAAGCGCCGCAACAGCCCCTACCTGCCGGGCCGCCCGAAGGGGCCGTGGTGGAAGTGGAAGCGCGAGCCGCACATCGTCGATGCCGTGATGATGTACGCCCAGCGCGGCCACGGAAAGCGCTCGTCCTTCTATTCGGACTACACGTTCGGGGTCTGGCGCGAGGCCCCCGAGGGTGGCGACGAACTGGTGCCGGTGGGCAAGGCCTATCACGGCTTCACCGATGCCGAGCTCGCCAAGCTGGACCGCTACGTCCGCAACAACACCACCAAGCGGTTCGGCCCGGTGCGCGAGGTCGCCCATGGGCTTGAGGCGGGGCTCGTACTGGAGATCGCCTTCGAGGGCGTGCAGCGCTCGACCCGGCACAAATCCGGGGTGGCGATGCGTTTTCCTCGGGTCAGCCGCATCCGCTGGGACAAGCCCCCTGCGGAGGCCGACCGGATCGACGTGCTGGAACGCATCCTCGCCCGGGGCGAGCGCGAGGTCGCGCCGGGGTCGACATTGCTGGAGACGGACGCATGAGGCAGGGCAGAGGGCAGGGCAGGATCGGTGCGGTGGAGATGCTGGCCTCCGGCGCGGTGGAGCGCCACGCCAGCGGGCGGCTCACCATCGCGACGGCGGGGCAGGGGTTTACGGATTTCACCGACGCGGTGGCGGCGTTCGTTCGCGACAGCGGCCTCCGGGATGGGCTGGTGACGGTGTTTTGCCGGCACACCTCCGCCTCGCTCACCATCCAGGAGAACGCCGACCCCGACGTTCAGACCGACCTGATGACCGCCCTCGACGGATTCGCGCCGCGCCATGCCGGCTATGTCCACGGAGCTGAGGGGCCGGACGACATGCCGGCCCATATCCGCACGCTGGTGACCGATTCGGCCCTGACTATCCCCCTGGTCGATGGCCGGCTGGCACTCGGCACGTGGCAGGGAATCTACCTGATCGAGCACCGCGACCGGCCGCATCGAAGGGAGATCGTGCTGAGCGCGATCGGAGCGTAAGGCCAGTTCGGCCTCTCCTCGCGCCGTCATCGCGAGCGCAGCGAAGCGACCCAGGGTCGCGCGATCGCGATCGATGAAGCACGGACTGGATTGCTCCGAGCGCGCTCGCACAGACGGCCGCAACACCAGCAACACACCGCCGGTTAACCATAGTGCGCGCCTATGATGTCCCGTCGGACGATTTCCCGCCGCTCCGACATACGGAGACCCCGATGAGCCTCTTCGCCGCGCTCTCGAACTCGATTTCCGGCGCGTCGGCGCAGTCCTTCGCGCTCAACAACATCTCGGGCAACATCGCCAATACGCAGACGGCGGGGTTCAAGACCACCGAGACCCATTTCGCCGACATGCTCGCACAGACCGAGGCCGGGACGCAGCCGGCGGGCGGCGTGGCGAGCAACACGCGCGACACGCTCGGCCTCCAGGGCACGCTGCAATCCACCGGGGTCTCGACCAACCTCGGCATCTCCGGCAACGGCTACTTCATCGTGCGGGAGAATACCGGGACCGACCAGAGCCCCGCCTTCAGCACCACCACAGCCTACACGCGGCGCGGCGACTTCTCGGCCGACGCCAACGGCTACCTCGTCAACGGCGCGGGCTATTATCTCTTCGCCGGTCCCTCGGCGTCGGCGCCGGTCACGGTACCCACGGGGGCCAACACCCTGTCGAGCCTCGCTGTCTCCCCCGCCGGGGCCCTCAGCGGGACCGCCGCGGATGGCAGCACCGTGCCGCTGGGCACGCTGACGCTGGCGCAGTTCGGCACGCAGCCGAACCTGACCGCCTACGAGAGCGGCACCTACGTGGCCAACGGCCAGTCCGAGACGCCGAGCTACGGCCTCAACGGTGCGACCGTGACGGCCGGCTCCGTCGAGCAGTCGAATGCCAGCATCTCGGACCAGTTCTCGAAGATGATCGAGACGCAGCAGGCCTACACGGCCAACACCAAGGTCATGAGCACCGCCGACCAGATGCTGCAGGACGCCATTGCGATGTACGCGTGAGGGCCTGACCTCCTCAGGATCCTGGTTTCCGAGAGGCCGTGCCCTCAAGCGGGTGCTCAGGGCAGAGCCCTGAGACGTTCACCAGGGCGCTGCCCTGGACCCGCGAAAGGTCTCGACCTTTCGAAACCGCGACTTGATTCGTCCGCGCGATGCGGAACACGCGGTACTTGGGTCGACCAAACTCCCAGACGATCACGTCACAGGATCTTCAGCGGATCCTTCTCGGGCGGGGGCGGCGCCACGTCGGTGCGGTTCCACCAGCCGCCGCCGAGGGCGATGAACAAAGCCGCCGTGTCGGCGTATTGCGTCGCCCGGGCGCCCGCCGAGGTGATCAGCGCCGATAGGTAGCCCTGCTGGGCGATCAGCACCTGCGAGGAGGTGACGGCGCCCGCGGTGTACTGCTTGCGGATCAGCCCCAGGCTCTGGTTGGTAGCGCTCACCGCGGCATCGGCAGCCGCCACCGCCTTGGCGTCGGCCTGGAGCGCCCGCAGGGCATCGGCAACGTTCTGGAAGGCGGTGATCACCGTCGCCTTATACTGCGCCTGCGCCTCCGTCAGCGATTCCTCGGCCGCCCGCTGGCGCCGGAACAGCGTGCCGGCGTCGAAGATCGGGGCTGTGGCCTGCCCGATGATCGTGAAGAACGCGGCGCTCGGGCTCGTCACCTGCGCGATCCGCGTGGCGCTGGAGCCGCCCGTCGCCGTGAGGTTGAACTGCGGCAGGCGGTTGGCCAGGGCGACGCCGACATTGGCGCTCGCCTGCTGGACCAGCGCCTCGGCGGCCTTCACGTCCGGCCGCTGCTGCACCAGCCGCGAGGGCAGGCTCACCGGGAGCTTGGTCGGCAGGCGCAGGGCCGAGAGTTCGAAGGTCTCGCTGACCTCGTCCGAGGGCAGCCGTCCGGCCAGCGCTGTCAGCAGGTTGCGCTGCTGGGCCAGCGCCTTCTCCAGCGGCGGCAGGAGTTGCTGGGACAGGGCGAGGGCCGCCTGCTGCTGCACCACGTCGGCGCCCGCGATCTGACCGAGGGAGAGCTGCTTGTTGTAGAGCTGCAGGATCTCGGTCTGTGCCTGGATCACCCGGCGGGTCGCCTCGATTTGCGCCCGGAGCGCCGCCTCCTGGATCGCGGCCGCCACCACGTTGCCGGTGAGGCTGAGATAGGCCGCCTCGAGCTGGAAGCGCTGGTTCTCGGTCGTGGCTTCCAGCGATTCGATCTGGCGGCGGTTCCCGCCGAACACGTCCGGGTTATAGGCGACCACCGCCTGTGGGGTGGAGAGGCTGTAGAGGTACTGGAACTGGTTCTGCAGGGGCGATTGCAGGTCGAGGCCCGGGGCCAGGACGCCCTGCACCTGCGGGTTCGCCGTCAGGGTCGGATAGAGCGTGCCCTTCTGGGCCAGCACGTTCTGCTGGGCCACCCGGAGGGCGGCCTGCGCGGCCTCCAGCGTCGGGTTGTTGGCGAGCGCCTGCTCGACGAGGCGGTTCAGTGCCTTCGAATGGAACAGGGTCCACCATTCGCCCGGGATGTCGGCACCCGAGACGAAGTTCTGGTCGGCGGATCCACCCTGCCGGGTGCGGATCGTGTCGGCGGCCGAGGGATTCTTCAGCGGCTCCTTGGTGTAGCGGCTGACCGGCGGAGCCTCGGGCGGCACGTAGTTCGGGCCGACCGCGCAGGCCGACAGGGACAGGGACGCGGCCAGCACGGCCACCGCCCGTCCGCACCGTTTCGGCGCACGCATCACCATTCCGCCCCCGGAAGCCTCGCTCCGGTAGAGCGACGCGGAGCCCATCCAAGTCAATGCAGCGGTCCCCAGATGGTGCGCGCGGGTGGTTCGTTGTGGCGTACCTGCAACGAGCCGCTGGCCGGCCCGCAGGGCGGTCGTGAAACGGCTCACGCGGCGGCCCGATGCTCGGTCCGCGCCTGCGCGTCCGGGTTCGGCTTGCGCCGGGAGAACAGGGAGATCAGCACCGGCACGACCACGAGGATCAGGTTCGGCGCCAGGATGATGCCACCGACGACCACCAGCGCCAGCGGCTTCTGCACCTGCGAACCGATGCCGGTTGAGACGGCGGCCGGCAGGAGGCCGACACAGGCCGCCACGCAGGTCATCATCACCGGGCGCATGCGCACCACGGCGGCGTGCCAGACCGCCTCCTGCTTCCTCCAGCCCTCGTCGAGGAGCTGGTTGTAGTAGGCCAGCAGGATCACGCCCTCCATGGTCGAGATGCCGAACAGGGCGATGAAGCCGATCGCCGCCGAAATCGAGAACGGCGTGCCGGTCAGCGACAGGGCGAAGATGCCGCCGATCATCGCCATCGGGATCACCGACAGGGTCAGCAGCATGTCGGCCAACGAGGAGAAGTTGATGTAGAGGAGCAGCGCGATCAGCAGCAGCGTCACCGGCACGACGAGGCTCAGCCGGTGTGCCGCCTCCTGCAGGTTGGTGAACTGCCCGACCCATTCCAGCCGGTAGCCCGGCGGCAGGTCCACCGCCTCGGCGACCTTGCGCTGCGCCTCGATCACCGCGCTGCCGAGGTCGCGCCCGCGCACCGAGAACTTCACCGGGATGTAGCGCTCCTGATCCTCGCGATAGATGAACGAGGCGCCCGAGACGAGGTCGACATCGGCGATCTCGGAGAGCGGCACCTGGATCACGCCGCCGTTCGGGTTCTGGGCGCCGACCGCGATGTTGCGGATGCCGGCGAGCGACGAGCGGTACTCCTTGGCCAGCCGCACCCGCATCGGGAAGTGGCGGTCCGAGCCGTACTCGTAGAGGTCGCCGGCGGTCTGGCCGCCGATCGCCGCCTGAATCGTGGTGTTCACGTCGCCGATCGACAGGCCGTAGCGGGCGGCCTTGTGGCGGTCGACGTCGATCCGCACCGTCGGCTGGCCGAGTGATTCGAACACCGACAGGTCGGTGATGCCCTGGACCGTGGCGAGCGCCGCCTTCACGGCGTTGGCGGTCTTGGTGAGCTGCGCGAGGTCGTTGCCGTAGATCTTGACCGAGTTCTCGCCCTTCACGCCCGAGGCCGCCTCCTGGACGTTGTCCTCGATATACTGCGAGAAGTTGAACTCGATGCCGGGAAATTCCGATTCCAGCTGCTTGTTCAGGTTGGCGATCAGCGTTTCCTTGTCGAGCCCCTTGCGCCACTGGTCGATCGGCTTCAGGGGCGCCAGGATCTCGACGTTGAAAAAGCCGGTCGCGTCGGTGCCGTCGTTCGGCCGGCCCTGGTGCGAGAGCACGGTGACGACCTCCGGGACCTCCTGGAAGATCTTGCGCATCCGCTGGACGTAGGCGTTGCCGGCCTCCAGCGAGATCGAGGACGGCATGGTGCCGCGCACGTAGAGGTTGCCCTCCTCAAGGCGCGGCAGGAATTCCAGGCCGAGGTTGCGCGCCGCGAGACCCGAGACGAGCAGCACCGCCAGCATTACACCGATCGCCAGGACCCGGTTGCGCAGGCCGAAGCGCAGGGCCGCCTCGTGGCCGACGCGCAGCACCCGCACGATCAGCGTGTCGCGTTCCTCCAGGTTCTTGGGCAGCATCAGCGCGGAGAGCGCGGGCGAGACCGTGAAGGTCGCGAGCAAGCCGCCGATCAGCGCGTACGCGTAGGTCTTGGCCATCGGCCCGAAGATGTGGCCCTCGACGCCGGTCATCGTGAACAGCGGCAGAAAGCCGACGATGATGATGGTGGCCGAGAAGAAGATCGCCCGGTTCACCTCGCGTCCGGCGATCGCGATGGTGCCGAGCCGCCCAGTCAAGCCGGCCGGTGGGGCCTCGCCCTTCACGTGCTCGGGCTCGGCGATGTGGCGAAAGACGTTCTCGACCATGATGACGGTCGCGTCGACAATCAGGCCGAAATCGATCGCGCCGAGCGACAGCAGGTTCGCCGAATCGCCGCGCACCACGAGGATCAGGATCGCGAAGCCGAGCGCGAAGGGGATCGTCGCTGCCACGATGATCGCGCTGGTGAGCGAGCCGAGGAACAGCCACTGCACCACGAAGACCAGCACCACGCCGAAGACGAGGTTGTGCATCACCGTGTGGGTGGTGGTGTGGATCAGCCCCGAGCGGTCGTAGATCCGCTCGATCTTCACGTCGGGCGGCAGGATCGTGGAGCTGTTGATCTTGTCGATCTCGGCCTCGACCCGCTCCAGGGTCGGCAGGCTCTTGCCGCCGCGGGTCATGAGCACGATGCCCTCGACGATGTCGGGCTGGTCGTCGTGGCCGACGATGCCGAGCCGCGGGGCGTTCGACACGCGCACCTCCGCCACGTCCCGCACCAGCACCGGCGTGCCGTTGACGAGGCTGATCATCGTGTCCTTGATGTCGTCCATGTCGCGGATCAGGCCGATGCCGCGCACCACCGCCGATTGCTGGCCGACGTTGAGCGTCTGGCCGCCGACATTGATCGAGGCGTTGTTGAGCGCCGTGGTCAGCTGCACGAGGGTCAGGCCCTGCGCCTGGAGGCGGTTCAGGTCGACCGCGATCTCGTATTCCTTGGCCTTGCCGCCGAAGGCCGTAACGTCCACGACGCCGGGGATCGCTTTGAACCGGCGCTGCAGCACCCAGTCCTGCAGGGTCTTCATGTCCATCGGCGAATAGCCCGCCGGGCCGACGAGCTTGTAGCGCATGATCTCGCCCACCGGGCTCGTCGGCGAGATCTGCGGCGTGGCGCCGTTCGGCAGGGTCGGGGCCTGCGACAGGCGGTTGAGCACCCGCTGCAGCGCCTCCTCGTACGTGTACTCGTAGTTGAACTGCACCTTCACGTCGGACAGGCCGAACAGCGAGATGGTGCGCACCACCTGGGCGTTCGGGATGCCGGCGAGCGCCACCTCGAGCGGAATCGTGATGTAGCGCTCGATCTCGTCGGCGGATTGCCCCGGATTCTGGGTGATCACGTCGACCAGCGGCGGCACCGGGTCGGGATAGGCCTCGATGTTGAGCTGCGTGTAGGCGCCGTAGCCGATGCCCAGCATCACCACGAACAGCAGCACCACCAGCACGCGCTGGCGCAGCGAGAAGGCGATCAGCGCGTTCATCGGACCGGATCCTCGCTCAGGACGCCTTGTCGCCGCTGGCGGCCCGGTCGATGAACAGGGCGCCGCGGGTCACGACCTGCTCGCCCGCCTTCAACCCATCGACCACCTGGGCGCTGTCGCCGTTGATCAGCCCGAGCTTGATGTCGCGCGCCTCCACGGCCCCGTCGGGCCGCGCCACCCAGACGTGGGTGCGGTCGCCCTCGTACACGATCGCGGCCACCGGGATGCTCGGGCTCGGCTCGCCCTTGCCGGTGATGATCGTGAAGGTGGCGAACATTTCGGGTCGCAGCACCCGGTCCGGGTTGTCGACCTCGCTGCGCACGGCGAGCCGGCGCGTCGCCGGATCGAGGCTGGAGGCCATGTAGTTCACCCGGGCCTTGAACACCCGCGTGCCGAAGCCCGCGACCTTCGCCTCGACCTCCTGGCCGATGCGGATCCGCGGGATCTCGCTCTCGCGCACGTTGGCCACGAGCCAGACCGTGGACAGGTCGCCGATCACGAAGACCGGATCGCTGGAGGCCGAGAGATATTGCCCGATGCCGACCTTGCGCTGGACGATCGTGCCGGCGATCGGCGCCCGGATCTGGGTCTCCGGGCTCAGCGTGCCGTTCTTCTCGTAGGCGGCGATCTCGGAATCGGTCTTGCCGAGCAGCCGCAGGCGGTTCTTCACCGCGTCGAGCGCCGCCTCGGCGGTCTTCAGGTCGCTCTGGGCGGCGATCACGTCGTTCTGGGCCGATTGATAGTCCTTCAGCGCCGTGGCGTGGGCCTGAAACAGCTCCTGCTGGCGCTGGGCGATGGTCTGGTCGAGCTTGAGCAGCGCCTGCTGCTTCTGGAGGTTGTTCAGCGCCGCCTGATAGTCGTTCTGCGCCTGGACCATGTCGGTGGCCTCCAGCGTCAGCAGCACGTCGCCGGCCTTCACGTCGTCGCCCGCCCGGACCAGCACCTTGGTGACGCGGCCCGCATAGGGCGAGACCACCGGCACGTTGTCGTCATCGTTCAGCGCGATGCGCCCCTCGGCGGCCCCCTCCGGCCGGAACACCTGCGTGGCCACCGGCAGGATCTCGAAGGCGGCGCGCTGCTCCTTGGAGGGCCGGAACACCCGCTCCACCGGGCCGGCCTTCACCGCATCGATGCCCGGATCGGGGTTGCTCGAACCGCCGAACAGGCTCGCCACCGAGCCGGTGACGCCCGCGGCGGTCTCGCGGGCGCGATCCGGGAAGGCGAGGGCGAGGGCGCCCAGGGCCGCCAGCAGCGCGATGACGACGAGGGGGCCGGTCCGTCGGCGGCCGCGCGGCGGCGCCAGGGCAGTCTCGTCCTGTTCCAGCGGGTTTCGGGCGTCCATGAGCGTGTTCTTCTGCGTCCGGACGAAGAGACCGGGCTGACTGCGGCGGGTCCGATTCGCGCGGAACGCCGCCGTATCAATGCGATCGCTGGTGCTTTTCTATGGCGGACCGCGCGGGTGTTCCGCGGCGGCGCACAATGCCTAGTGCAAAGCTTGCCCGACGTGCAATCGATTGGCGGCCCCGGTCGCGAAACCGTGTGGCTCCGTCTTCCTTTGCCGGGATTTGTTACAATATGACAACGGTCGCAGGCGCCCCGTCGCGTCCGACCCCTCGAATCATAGCGAAGAACCGGCCATGACCGATACGAGCCCCGCTTCCCTCCAGGCTGGATCGACCGCCGGCAAGATCCCGGTGACCGTGCTCACCGGCTATCTCGGCGCGGGCAAGACCACGCTCCTCAACCGCATCCTCACCGAGAATCACGGCAAGCGCTACGCCGTGATCGTCAACGAGTTCGGCGAGATCGGCATCGACAACGACCTCGTGGTCGGCGCCGACGAGGAAGTGTTCGAGATGAACAACGGCTGCGTCTGCTGCACGGTGCGCGGCGACCTGATCCGGATCATGGACGGGCTGGTGAAGCGCCGGGGCAAGTTCGACGCGATCATCGTCGAGACCACGGGGCTGGCCGACCCGGCCCCGGTGGCCCAGACCTTCTTCGTCGATCAGGATGTCGGCGAGGCCGCCCGGCTCGACGCCGTGGTGACGGTGGCGGACGCCAAGTGGCTCACCGACCGCCTGAAGGACGCCCCCGAGGCGAAGAACCAGATCGCCTTCGCGGACGTGATCCTGCTCAACAAGAGCGACCTCGTGGCGCCCGCCGAGCTCGACCGGGTCGAGGCCGAGATCCGCGCCATCAACCCGCTGGCCAAGCTCCACCGCACGCAGAACTGCGCCGTGCCCCTCGACGCCGTGCTGGAGCGCAACGCCTTCGAACTCGACCGTATCCTCGAGGTGGAGCCCGACTTCCTGGAGGAGGGGCACCACCATCACCACGATTCCGACATCCGCTCGATCTCGGCGAAGATCGAGGGGGAGGTGGACCCGGAAAAATTCATGCCCTGGATCTCGAACCTGACTCAGAGCCAGGGGCCCGACATCCTGCGCTGCAAGGGGATCGTGGCCTTCCCGAACGAGCCGAAGCGCTTCGTCTTCCAGGGCGTCCACATGATCCTCGACGGGGACGTGCAGGGCGATTGGGGCCCGAACGAGCCGCGCGTGTCGCGCGTGGTGTTCATCGGGCGCAATCTCGATGCGGCAGCGATCAAGCAGGGGTTCGAAGACTGCCGGGCGTAAGCGGCTGAGCGGCCTTCGGGCCGTCCGTCTCTGCCCCCGCCCTCCATTGGGACCTGTCTGGTCCGCGCCAGGGGAGGGCGGGGGAGGCGCCCCTCACACCGCGATACTCGCCCCCCGCCGCAGGTGCTCGTCGAGCCGCGGCATGATCTCCACGAAATTGCAGGGTCGGTGACGATAGTCGAGTTGCTGGGCCAGGATCCCGTCCCAGGCGTCCCGGCAGGCGCCCGGCGAGCCCGGCAGCACGAACACGTAGGTTGCCCGCGCCACCCCCGCGGTGGCGCGGGATTGCAGGGTCGAGGTGCCGATCTTGTCGTAAGAGATGCGGTGGAAGACGGCGGAGAAGCCGTCCATGCGCTTCTCGAACAGCGGCTCCAGCGCCTCCGGGGTCACGTCGCGCCCGGTGAAGCCGGTGCCGCCCGTGGTCAGCACCACGTCGACGCCCGGATCGCGCAGCCACGCCTCCACCTGCCCCCGGATCGCCGGGATCTCGTCCGGCACGATGGCCCGGGCTGCGAGCCTATGGCCTGCATCCGTGAGGCGCTGGACCAGGGTGTCGCCGGAGCGGTCGTCCTCCGGCCGGCGGGTGTCCGATACGGTGAGCACCGCGATCGAGAGCGAGATGAAGGCGCGGGGTGCGGGCTGGTCGGCCATAGCGTGAAGTCTCCGGAACACACCTCCGATATGGGCCGGCCGCATCGGGATGTCGCCCCTTGCGGCCGGGCGCAAACTCGGCTGTGCTCCGGCAACCGCGTTGGAGATCCTCATCCATGCTCATGTACGGCAACTGGCGCTCGGCCGCCGCCTTCCGGGTGCGGATCGCCCTCAAGCTGAAGGGCATTCCCTACGAGGAGACGTTCATCGACCTCGATGCGGGGGACCAGCACAAGCCGGATTTCCGGGCGATCAACCCGCAGGGTGCGGTGCCGGCCCTGTTCGACGGCGACGGCCCGCCGCTCACCCAGTCGCTGGCCATCCTCGACTATCTGGAGGAAACGAAGGGCGGCGTGCGCCTCCTGCCGGAGGAGCCCCGGGCCCGGGCGCGGGCGCGCTCCCTGGCGCAGGTGGTCGCCTGTGACACGCACCCCCTTTACGTGCCGCGGGTGCGCAATTTCCTGATGGAGGAGTACGACCTGCCCCGGGAGCGGATGCTCGCGTTCCTGCGCAACGCCTTCGAGACCGGCCTGCGGACGCTCGAGGCGCGACTCAGCCGGGAGCCCGGGACCGGACGCTTCTGTCAGGGCGATGCGGTCAGCCATGCCGATCTGTGCCTCGTCAGCCTGTGGGTTGGCACCGGCATCTTCGGTGTGGAGACCGCCGCCTATCCGACGGTCGCGCGAATCGCCGCGGAATGCCTCGCCCTGCCCGCCGTGGCGGAGGCCCATCCCCTGCGCCAGCCCGGCGCGCCGAGCGCGTGAGTGAATTCCCGGTCGCGCGTGCTCAGGTCACACGTGTGCCAGGCGGGCAGATGTGGCAATCGGACACCCGGGACGTGTAAGCAGGCCGGCGTTTAATCCCGGTGCGGGAGCGGAAAGAGTGTCGATGGCATCCGTCGAGAACGAGTCAGGTCTGCATCGCGTCGTTGTCGTGGGTGGCGGCGCCGCCGGGCTTCAGCTGGTGACGAAGCTCGGCGAGAAGCTCGGGCGGGGCAAGCGCGCCCACGTCACCCTCGTGGACCGCGCGCGCACCCATATCTGGAAGCCCCTGTTGCATGAGGTCGCCGCCGGCAGCCTCGACGTGGGCCACCACGCGGTGGATTACCTGCACCACGCCCACATCCACGGCTTCCGCTACCGAATCGGGCAGATGACCGGGCTCGACCGGGAGGCGCGCACGATCCAGCTCGCCGCGAGCTACGATTCCGAGGGCCGCGAGGTCACGCCGCAGCGCGCGGTCCCCTACGACACGCTGGTGATGGCCGTGGGCTCCACCACCAACGATTTCGGCACGCCGGGCGTGGCCCAGCACGCCATCGCGCTCGATACCCAGGATCAGGCGGTGCGCTTCCACCAGCGCCTCGTGAACGCCTCCCTGCGGGCGCACACGCAGGTCGGCCCAGTGCGGCCGGGCCAGCTCCACGTGACGGTGATCGGTGCCGGCGCCACCGGGACGGAACTCGCCGCCGAGCTGCACCGGACCCTCCGCCACGTGGTCTCGACCGGCCTCGACAAGATCGACCCGGGCAAGGACATCCGCATCACCCTTGTGGAGGCGGCCGACCGTATCCTCCCGGCGGTGCCGCAGCGCCTCTCGGCCGAGGTGATGCAGCTCCTCAACAAGATCGGTGTCGACGTGCGCGTGAGAGCGCGGGTGACCGAGGTGCGGGCCGACGGCGTGCAGCTCGCCGACGGCACCTTCATCCCCTCGGAACTCGTGGTCTGGGCGGCGGGCGTGAAGGCACCGCCCTTCCTGCAGGGCATCGGCGGGCTGGAGACCACGCGGACCAACCAGCTCGTGGTCACCCCGACCCTGCAGACCACCCGCGACCCCGATATTTTCGCGCTGGGCGATTGCGCCTACCTGGTCGAGGTCGGCTCGGACACGCCGGTGCCGCCCCGGGCCCAGGCGGCGCACCAGCAGGCGAGCCACCTCGTCGGCCAGATCCAGGCCAAGATCGCCGGCAAGCCCCTGAAGCCGTTCAAGTACAAGGATTTCGGCTCGCTGGTGTCGCTCGGTGAATACTCGACCGTCGGCAGCCTGATGGGGTTCGTGCGCGGCAAGAACATGCTGATCGCGGGCCTGTTCGCCCGGATGATGTACCGCTCGCTCTACAAGATGCACGAGCGGGCCCTCCACGGCACCCCCAAAACGGCCCTCGATACCCTGGCGCGCGCGCTCACGCGTCGGACCGAGCCGCGGGTGAAGCTGCACTGAGACCATTTCGGTATCCGTGCGTTCCCAGAGATCCGATAGGGAGGATGACCGACGATGATCCTGGTGAGCGTGATGTATACCACCGGCCCGCGCTTCGACATGGGCTATTACCTCAGCCACCACATGCCCCTGGTGCGCGAGCGCTGGTCGGCGCTCGGCCTGCATGACGCCAAGGTGGTCAAGGGCGCCGGCACGCCGGATGGCGGCGCGGCGCCTTTCCAGGTGATGGCGCTCCTGACCTTCGAGTCGGTCGAGGCCTTCCAGAAGGCCGTGGCGGCCCACGGTGAGGAGATCTTCGCCGACATCCCGAACTTCACCGAGGCTCCGGCCCAGGTGCAGATCAACGACTTCGCGGAGAGCCCGTGATCGACATCGTCAAGGCGGTGCAGGAGGCCGATCCGAGCCTCGGCACCTACGTCATCGTGCTGCGGGGTGATTCCCGTGCGCTCGACGGCCCGGAGCGCCTGAACCCGGAGGCGCAGGGCTGGCTCGCCGTGAACACCCCCGGCGGCCGCCTAGCCCGGGTGAAGATCCGGCTCGCCCCCTATCCGGGGGCGGCGCCGGCCGAGCGGGACGTGACCGTCATGGCCTTCGCAGAGGCACGGGAACTAGCCGCCTTCGCGACCGCGTGGACGGGTGATGTGCTGCCGGATGAGCCCGAGGAGTCGGTTTCCGGCTGATCACTGCGGTTTCACCGCTCCTGTGCGCGCAGCAATCCCGTCTGTGCCACACGTCCTGAAGTCGCGCCCCTTGCTCGGGTCGCTCTGCTGGCGAGGGCGCCGATCAAAAGCGGCAGTTCACGCCGCGCGCAGCTGCCGGATCGCCCGCAGGGTCGTCGCCCGCTGCACCTCCAGGCGCCGGATCAGTGGGATCAGGTCGGCGCCCGCATGGGCGGCGGCCTCGACCTCCCGGCACAGGCTCGACAGGCCGACGAAGCCCAGAAGCCCGGCCGCCGCCACCAGGGCATGCGCGTCGTGGGCGATCTGGAGCCGGTCGGTCTCGCTCGGCCGGAACCGCTCGGACAGTTCGTTGGCCAGGAGGTCCAGCAGGGCGCCGACACGGTCGGTCCCGAAGTTCGCCTCCATCTCGGTGAGCACCGCGGCATCGAGGATCGCAGCATCGACCCGGCCGGCGAGACGCGATTCCTCCGGCCGGCTCGGGCGGCGCGCGCCCGGCGCCGTCCAGCGGCTGATCGTGGCGAACAGGTCGGCCCGGCGGAACGGCTTGCCGACGTAATCGTCCATGCCGGCCTCACGCAACTCCTCGACTTGGGTCGGCAGCACGTTGGCGGTCATGGCCACGATCGGGATGTCGCAGGCGGGGCGGGCGAGGGCCCGGATCCGCCGGGTGGCCGTAAGGCCGTCGACCCGGGGCATCTGCACGTCCATCAGCACGAGGTCGTAGGGGTGCCCGGCCGCCACCGCGGCGGCGACCGCCGTGATCGCCTCGGCTCCGTCGCCGGCCACCTCCACCGCATAGCCCTGCGATTCGAGCACCGCGCAGGCCAATTCCTGGTTGAGCGGAACGTCCTCCACCAAGAGGAGGCGCAGCGGCGTCGCGAGGGCCTCCGGCGCCGGAGGCGAGGGCCGGATGCCAGCTCCCGCCGGGACGACGCGGCTCTGGGCGACCTCGGCACCCCGCGGCAGCGTCAGGCGGAACCAGAAGGTCGAACCCGCGCCCTCCCGGCTCTCGACGCCGATCTCGCCGCCCATGAGGGTCACGAGGTGTCGGGAGATGGCGAGCCCAAGGCCGGTCCCGCCGAAGCGCCGGCTGATCGAGCCGTCCACCTGGCTGAAGCGCTTGAATAGGCGGTCCTGCTGGGCGGGCGCGATGCCGATACCCGTATCGGTCACCGCGAAGCGGATGATGTCGCCGGGAGCGCCATCGGGGGCCCGGCCCGCGCCCTCCCGCTGCACGGTCACGGACACGGAGCCTGCCGGCGTGAACTTCACGGCGTTGTTCATCAGGTTGAGGAGCACCTGCCGCAGGCGGCCGGCATCGCCCACTACGGTCTTGGGCAGCTCCGGATCGATTCGGGCCTCGATCGCGAGACCGCTGCGGATCGCGCTGCCGCGCACGATCGAGACCGCGGCATCGACGGTGGAGACCAGCGGGAACGCCACCGGATCGAGGCTCAGCTCGCCGGCCTCGATCTTGGAGAAATCGAGGATGTCGTTGACCACCGTGAGCAGGGCCGCGCCGGAACTCTGGATCAACTCCAGGCGGCGGCGATCCTCGTTCCGGAGGGTGCCCTCATCGAGGAGCAGGTCGGCATAGCCGAGGATGCCGTTGAGCGGTGTGCGGATCTCATGGCTCATGGCGGCCAGGAACTCGCTCTTGGCCTCGCTCGCCCGCTCGGCCTCGGCACGGGCCGCCTCGGCGTCCCGGGTGGCCGCCCGCAGGGCCGCCTCGGCCGCCTTGCGCTCGGTGACGTCGAGATAGAGGCCCACCATGCGCCGCGGCTGCCCCTTGGCCCCGAACACCGTCCGCCCGCGGGCATAGAGCCAGCGCCCGCCCACCCGGAACTCGGCCGCGTAGGGTGTCGAGGTCTCCACCGCCCGCCGGATCTCGTTCCAGACGTCGCCGACATCCTCGGGATGCAGCAGGGCCGTCCACTCGGCGGCCGGCAGGGTGTGCGGCGCACCCGTATCCGGCAGCCCGTGCATGCGCGCGCTCTCGGGGCTCAGGGTAGCGAGCCCGGTGCGCATGTCCCAATCCCAGGTCCCGGCCTCCGCGGCATCGAGGGCGATGCCGAGCAGGCCACGGGCCTCCTCGACGGCCAGCCGCGCGGTGACGATGTCGTCTACGTCGAGGGCGGTGCCGAGCCACTCTGCCACGGCGTGGTCCGTGGGATCGAGGCGAATCGGGATCAGCGACAGCTTGTGCCAGCGGTAGACGCCGTCGTGGCGGCGGATCCGCCACTGCCCGCTGAACCCCTCGCCGGTGGCGAGCGCCCGGTCCCAGGCCGCTTCCATGGCGGCGGCATCATCGGGGTGGTTGCGGGCGAGCCGCTCGGCCCGGTCCGGCCCGATGGGCCCGTAATAGGTTTGGAACTGCGCGTTGACGTAGGTCGCGCGTCCGTCGCCGACCCGCATGGTCCAGACCAGGAGCGGCAGGGCCTCGGCCAGGCCGCGGTAGCGCAGTTCGCTGCGGCGCACCTCGTCCTCGGCCCGGCGCCGCTCGCTCATGTCGATCAGCACGCCGATGAGGCCGACGCTGCCTCCATCCGCGCGGCAGACGCCGCGCACGACGACGTCGCGGATCTCGCCATCGGGCCGCAGCAGCCGGGCCTCGAAGTCGAAGCTTGTCCGGCGCGCGATGGCGTCGGCGACGATCGCCTCCAGCCGGGCCCGGTCGTCGGGATGATAGAGCTGCGCGAAGGCATCGAGGCGCGGCGGAGGCGCCCCGGGATCGCGGCCGGCGATAGTGTAGAGGCTTGCCGACCAGACCGGCTGGCCGTCGGCAAGGTCCACCCGCCAGTTGCCGACGCTGGCGAGCTGCTCGGCCATGGTGAGCTGCTGGTTGGCTGCCTCCTGGGCCCTGGCGCGGGCGTTGATCTCGCGGTGCTGCTCGCGGATCAGGGCTTCGCGGATCGCCGCCTGCTCGATCGCGCGGCCCCGGCGGGCATTGGCCTCGGTCAGCCGCAGATGGGCGAGGACGATCTCGGCGAGATCGCGGAAGGCGGCCTCCTCGCTCTCCGAGAACCCGTCCCGGGGTTCCGGATCGATCAGGCAGAAGGTGCCGACCCGCAAGCCCGGCCGCAGACTGAGGGGCAGGCCCGCATAGAAGCGGAAGCCTCCTTCGGCGGCGACGCCCGGCATGTCGCGGAACCGCGGATCGACCCGGGCATCGGGGACGACCAGCAGGTCGTCACTGCGGATCGTGTGATCGCAGAGGCCGTGCTCGCGCGGGATCGCCCCCGGCACCTCGATGCAGGGTGTCTTCGGCCACAGCTCCGTCGCGTCGATGAAGTTCACGAGGGCGTTGCGCACCCCGAACAGGCGGCGGGCTGTGCGGCAGACGGCGTCGAAATGCGGCTCCGGCGCCGTGCCCAGGATCCCGAGGGCGTTCAGGGCCGCGAGCCGCTCCCCCTCGCTGGCCGTCTGTCTGTTCACGTGACCGCCTCCGGGCGCGGATTGCGCGGCGCTCCGCTCGTCCCGGGGAAGCGATGGCCCGCCGCGGGGGGCGTTTCAAGCGCGCCGGGGCGCGGCCTGCCCGCGCGCAGCCGCACGGCTTCGAGCGCCCAGACCATGCCGAGCATCATGTAGACGTGGCGCCACTTCTCGATATCGATCTGGAAGGCCTGCAGGAAGAACATCAGCAAGGCCGGCCAGACGATCTGCGCGTAGGCCCGGACCGGCGACGGCCGCGCCAGGAGCCGGAACCCGACGAAACTCGTCGTCAGCACCAGGCCGATGAACACGGCCCCTCCGAGCCATCCGCCATTGGCGAAGGAGCCGATATAGGAGTTGTGCGGTTCCAGCCCAAAGACCAGCCGCCAATGCATCGGCCCCATCCCGAACGGGCGCTCGATCAGCATGGCGAAGCCCCGGATCTGGTTGCCGAAGCGGCCGGTCTCGCCCTGATCGTAATCCTGGGTCAGCGCGGCGCGGGTCTCGAACATCTTGTGGACGTGATCGACCGAGAGCAGGCCGATCACCGCGATTGTGCCGAGCACCAGGGTCGCGAGGGTGAGGAGTACGATGCGGCGGCGCAGGCGGACCGAGGTGCTGCCCGCGTAGACCGAGCCGACCATAAGGATCACCGCGACGGCGCTTCCGCCCCAGGAGCCGCGGGAGAACGACAGGAAGATGCCGGCCACGATGATCAGCAGGCCGGCGAGCGAGGCCAGGGGCCGGCGGGCCGTCCCGGTGAGCAGGCCGTGCATCAGGTAGAGGGCGCCGAGCGTCAGGAACGAGCCGAACACGTTCGGGTCCTGGAAGGTGCCGGACGCCCGGTCGTACTTGTAGAACAGGTCCTCGATGCCGAGCCACTGGAGGTACCCAACGATCCCGAGGGCCGCTGAGAACACGCAGCTCGCTGTGTAGGCCTTGAGCGCCAGATCCATCCGGGCCCGGGTGTCGTCCGCGAAGAACATGGCGAAGAAGATGCAGGTGATCGTGAGATAGATCAGCTGGATTGTCCAAGTGACCGGAAACTCCTCGTTGAGATACGGCAGCAGTGCGCTGACGATCGCCGCGAGGTAGAGGAGCAGCAGGGCGAGCAGCGGCACCATCCCCCGGTGCAGGCGCACGCCGAGGCAGAGCCACAGCAGGATCGTGGGGATCGCCACTGCGTCGTAGGGCGACGTGTCCGAGAAGGCGAAGCAGGCGAAGAAGATGAAGGCCGCAAACAGCGCCTTCGCCAACGCCTCGACGGCAACGCGGAGCGGGATACCGGAGGCGTCGCCGGACGGGGCGCCGGCGGCTACGCTGTGGGCCATGATACGCGGGCTCCACGGGCCGGATACGCAGGCCCGCAGCCGCCAGGATGCCAATCAATGGTTGAGAATCGACTTAGCGGTGCGATCACGGGATCGGGCTGGTCTTGGCGGAGGTTTGTGGGGATCGGGTATCTTGCCCGGGTGGAATAACCCGCGTCCCGCCAGCCCTATCGTGAAGGGTGCTACGCCGCGTTGCTCTCCTTACGGCGCAGGACCGAGTGCTTCCGCCCGTAGAAGAAATACACGACCAGCCCGATCGCCATCCAGATCACCAGCCGCAGCCACGTGTCGAGCGGCAGGCCGACCATCAGCAGCAGGCAGGACAGGATGCCGAGGATCGGCACCACCGGAACCGCGGGGGCGCGGAACGGGCGTTTCATGTGGCGGTCGGTCCGGCGCAGGTAGATCACCGCGCCGCAGACCAGGATGAAGGCCGCGAGCGTCCCGATGCTCACCATCTCGCCCAGGATGTTGATCGGCACCAAAGCTGCCACCAGCGCCACCGCGATCCCGATCAGCGCCTGGCTGCGGTAGGGCGTCTGGTAGGTCGGGTGGACGTGGGAGAACGTCTTCGGCAGCAGGCCGTCCTGCGCCATGGTGAAGAAGATCCGGCTCTGGCCGTAGAGCAGCACGAGGATCACCGTGGTCAGCCCGGTCAGCGCGCCGAGCTTGATCAGCAGGGAGAACCAGCCGATGCCGATCACGTCGACACCCTTGGCGATCGGGTCGGGGACGTTCAACTCCTTGTAGGGGACCAGGCCGGTGAGCACCGCCGCCACCAGCACGTACAGGATCGTGCAGACGGCGAGCGAGCCCAGGATGCCGATCGGCATGTCCTTCTGCGGCCGGCGCGCTTCCTGGGCCGCGGTCGAGACCGCGTCGAAGCCGATGAAGGCGAAGAACACTACGCCGGCCCCGCGCAGGATGCCGCTATAGCCGTAATGCCCGAAGGTGCCGTCGTTGTCGGGGATCAGCGGGTGCCAGTTCGCCGTGTTCACGTGCCCCCAGCCGAGCGCGATGAAGGCCACCACCACGGTGAGCTTCACCGCCACCATGATGTTGTTGAAGCGGGCGGATTCCTTCGTGCCACGCATCAGCAGGAGCGTGATCAGCGCCACGATCAGCACGGCCGGCAGGTTGAACAGGGCGGTGCCGCCGCCGTCGATCGGCGTGCCTGGCGCGTGGGCGAACTGCGCGGGAATTACGATCCCGACATCCTTCAGGATGCTGGTGACGTAGCCCGACCAGCCCACCGCCACGGTGGCGGCCCCCATGGCGTATTCGAGGATCAGGTCCCAGCCGATCAGCCACGCGAAGAACTCGCCGAGCGTCGCGTAGGTGTAGGTGTAGCTCGATCCCGCCACCGGGATCAGCGCCGCCATCTCCGAGTAGCACAGGCCGACGAACGCGCAGGCGATGCCGCCGAGCACGAAGGACAGCATGATTCCCGGCCCGGCATATTGCGCTGCGGCCGTGCCGGTCAGCACGAAGATGCCGGCACCGATGATCGCGCCGATGCCCATCGCGGTGATCGACAGGGCACCGAGCGTTTTCGAGAGCTGCTGCTCACCCTCGCCACTTTCGAGGATGGAATCGACGGATTTCCGCCCCATCAGGCCCGACGCATCCATCGCAACATCCTCCCGGGGCAGGTCAGCGTGCCCCCGCGCAGGGTGGGACCGCAAATCCTTTGCCATAGGCTCAGAGTTGTAGAGGCGACGGGACCGACAACAACGTAGCGAATCGCAATATTCTTCGGATCAGGCCCGGTCGATACGGGCGATCAACGGACGGACCTTGAGGCGCGCTGCGAAGGTCGGCCCGCGCCGCAGAGCCTCGCGCCGGACCACGTCGCCCGCCCTGGCCCGGGGGGCGCCGGTCAGGGTCTCGATCCGGCCGACGAGGCGGGCCGGCCAGCCGGCGGCCGGACGGCGCAGGCGGCCGAGGCCGGTCTCCGGCCGGGCGGTGCCGACAAAGCGGTCGAGGGTGCGAATCCAGCCCTCGGCCGGAACATCCCCGGCCTCCAGGCACAGAATCCAATCCCGTCGCGCTACCGCAGCGCCCGCCGTGTAGGGGCTGCCGCCGCCGTGGACCACGAGAGTCGCGCCGGTCGCCTCGGCAACGGCCGCGACCGCTTCGCTCGCGTGGCCCGACACGATCACGGCGTCGCCGATCAGCCCACCGGCGACACCGGAGACGAGCACACCGAGGGTATCGGCTAAGCGATCGATCGCGTCCGGCTGAGCCGGGTCGGCCAGATAGGTCACCGCAGAGAGCATGAGCGCGCGCATAGACGATTTTGCGCTGCCGTAAACCATTCCCGTGTCTCTGAAAGGTACGGACGTCGCTGAGAAACGCGTACACGTGGGATTTGCCCGAAAAACAGGCGCTCTCCAAGAGAATGTTCGCTATATGTTTCACGTGAAACTGAGGGGATTCCTCATGGCGGGCGATGCGGCTGGTTCGCAGGACGGGTCGAGACCAGGGTCTGCACGGCGGTTCGCCGCCAGCACGACGCCCGAGGCGGGGCGCCGCGGGCGTGGGGCGACCGCCAATCCCACCGGCCGTTTCGAGACGGCGCGGCGGGAAACCTTCCACGATCCGGAATGGGCGGACGACGCTCCCGTTCCGCTGCGCACGCAGGTGACGCCGGAGCGGTCGGCGCGGATCATCGCCCGCAACACGTCGCCCGACATCCCGTTCGACCGCTCGATCAACCCGTATCGCGGCTGCGAGCACGGCTGCATCTATTGCTACGCGCGGCCGACCCATGCCTGGCTCGGCCTATCGCCGGGGCTCGACTTCGAATCACGCATCTTCACCAAGCCGGACGCGGCCCAGCTGCTCCTGCGAGAACTCGCGGCGCCGGGCTACAGCCCGGACACGATCGCGCTGGGCACCGCCACCGATCCCTATCAGCCGATTGAGCGCACCCACCGCATCACCCGCGCGGTGCTGGAGGTGCTGCGGGACGCGCGGCACCCCGTCGCCATCACCACGAAATCCGACCTCGTGCTGCGCGATCTCGACATCCTGACCGAGATGGCCGCCGATGACCTTGTCCTCGTCGCGATCTCGCTGCCGACCCTGGATCCGGATCTCGCCCGGAGGCTCGATCCCCGCGCGCCGCGCCCGGACAAGCGCCTCGCCGCGATGGCGCGCCTGAGCGCGGCGGGGGTGCCCGTGATGGTCAACGTCTCGCCGATCATCCCGGGTCTGACCGACCACGAGATCGAGGCAATCCTCGCCCGGGCCCGGGAGCACGGTGCGAGCCGCATCGGTCATGCCCTGCTGCGGCTGCCCGGCGAAGTCGCCGACCTGATGGCCGACTGGTTCGCCGAGCACTATCCGGAGCGGAAGGACCGCGCCTTCGCGCTGCTGCGGCAGGCCCGCGGCGGCCGCGAGAACGACCCCCGGTTCGGCCACCGCTTCCGCGGCGAGGGCGCCTACGCGGCGATGATCAGCCAGCGCATCCGTATCGCCGGGACCCGGCTCGGGTACGGCTTCGGCCGGATGGCGCTGAACCGGGAGGCGTTCCGCCGGCCTGGGGCGCAACTGGCGCTGTTCTGAGGAAGCGCCCTGGTCAAGATCTCAGGGCTCCGCCCTGAGATCCCGCCCAAGGGCTCGCCCTTGGGGAACCCCATCGAACCCGCGGGTGAAGCTGAGGCGATGGTGCGGGCTCCGGCCGAGGCGGGTCAGGCCGGCCCGGTGAACGGCCGTGCCGTAGCCGACGTTGCGCTCCCAGCCGTAGCCCGGGTGGCGCAGGGCGAGGCGCCGCATCAGCGTGTCGCGAAATATCTTGGCGACGATCGAGGCCGCAGCGATCTGCGGAACCAGACGGTCGCCGCCGACCACCGCCCGGCCGGGCAATCCAGGCAGCGCGTCGCGCCCGTCGACCAGGACGGGTGCCGCGATCCCCAGCCGGGCGACCGCGCGCGCCATGGCGTCGAGGGTGGCGGCGCGGATGTTGATGCGGTCGATCAGCCCCCGGGAGCCGGCCGAGACGGCGACGCGGGCCGCCGCGCGGATCAGGGGCGCGAGCCGGTCCCGCTCGGGCTCGGGGAGGCGCTTGCTGTCGTCGAGGGCGGCGAGCAGGTCGGGCGGGATCGCCGCGGGATCGAACCAGACCGCCGCCACCACGACCGGGCCGCACAGAGCCCCGCGCCCGACCTCGTCGCAGCCGATCGCCGGGGGATAGGCGGCGGCACGGGACGGATCGAACGGACGCGCCGACACGCGGGCGGACGTTCTGGCGGCGGACGAGCGGGCAGGCGGCATGGCATGCTCCTGCCATCCCGGCCTCGGGCCGTCACCTGTCAGGCGGCGTCCCGGACACGGCGCTCGCCGCCATGCGCCTCGATGATGTTGCCGAAGAACTGGCGTGCGCTCACATCCCAGCCCCGGCGCAGGGCCTCGCCCCGGCACTCGGCCCGGGACAGGTCGAGGGCGGTGAGCGCCGCGGCCCGCAGGTCATGGTCGAGGACCCCGACCCGCGTGCCTCCGATCACGTCGTTCGGGCCGGGCACCGGGAAGGCCGCCACCGGCAGGCCGCAGGCCATGGCCTCCAGCAGTACGATCCCGAACGTGTCGGTCAGGCTCGGGAACACGAACACGTCGCAGGCCGCGTAGATCGCCGCGAGCGCCGCCCCCGTCCGGGTACCGAGGAACCGCGCCCTCGGCGCCAGCCCCTGAAGCCGCCCCCGGTCCGGTCCGTCGCCGACCACGACCTTGGTGCCGGGCAGGTCGAGCTTCAGGAAGGCAGCGATGTTCTTCTCCACCGCCAGCCGGCCGACATAGAGGAACAGCGGCCGCGGCAGGTCGGCGAGCTCCGCAGGCGGCGGCGTGCCGGGGGCGGCCGGGCGGAACCGCTCGGTATCGACCCCGCGGGTCCAGCGCATCAGGTGGGTGAAGCCGCGGGCCTCCAGCTCGCCCTGGAGGGACGCGGTGCTCACCATCGTGCCGCGGGCAGCCCCGTGGAACCGGCGCAGATAGGCATAGGACCACGCCTCCGGCACCGGCAGGCGGGCGGCGAGGTATTCGGGAAACCGCGTGTGGTAGCTCGTCGTGAAGGGCAGACCGTGCGACAGGCAGTGCCGCCGCGCCGCATACCCGACCGGACCCTCGGTGGCGATGTGGACATGGGTCGGCTGCTCCACCCGCCAGCGTTCCGCAACCCGCGCCCGCGCGGCGTAGGCCAAGCGGATCTCCGGGTATCCCGGCATCGGCAGGGACGGGAAATCCGCCGCCGACAGCAGGGTCGTCTCGAAGCCGTGCTCGGGGGCGCGGCGGACCATCTGCTCCAGGGAGCGCACCACGCCGTTGACCTGCGGGTGCCACGCGTCGCTGGCGATCAGGAGCTTCACGACCGGGACCTCACGCCACCGCGCGCCGGTCCGGGACCGCCTGCGGCACGGTTTCCGCCGCGCGGGCGCGCAGGATGCTCGGGTAGTGCAGAACCTCGATGCGGCCGTCGTAATGCTCCACCATCCCGGTGCAGGATTCCACCCAGTCACCGGTGTTGAGGTAGCGCAGATCGCCGATCGGCCGGTCGGCCGCGTGGTGGATGTGGCCGCAGATCACGCCGTTGGCGCCCTGCCGCCGGGCCTCCTCGGCCAGGATCGTCTCGAACCGGCCGATGAAGCTGACGGCGTTCTTCACCCGCAGCTTCGCCCAGGCCGACAGCGACCAATAGGAAAGGCCGACCCGCCGCCGCACTTTGTTGAGCAACGTGTTGAGGGTCAGCGCCAGCGTGTAGGCGCCGTCGCCGAGATGGGCGAGCCACGGCGAGTGGCGGACCACCATGTCGAACTGGTCGCCGTGGATCACGAGGTAACGCTTCCCGTCGGCCGCCTCGTGGATCGCGGTCTCGGCCACTTCGATGCCGCCAAAATTCATGCCGACATAGTCGCGCAGGAACTCGTCGTGGTTGCCCGGCAGGTAGACGATCTTGGCGCCCTTGCGGACCTTGCGCAGGAGCTTCTGGACGACGTCGTTGTGTTCCTGCGGCCAGTACCAGCCGGAACGCAGCTGCCAGCCGTCCACGATATCCCCGACGAGGTAGATCGTGTCGGCGTCGTAGTCCCGCAGGAACGACAGCAGCAGCCCGGCCTGACAGCCGCGCGTACCGAGATGCAGGTCGGACAGGAACAGCGTCCGGACCCGGACCGGCATCTCCTCAACCTCGGCCACGGCTTCCTCTCCCGGCGGCGAACGGTGCCGGGATCCAGAGCGCGATCCCATCTCAGTTTGATGACGCGATCCCGCGACATCTGCCGCAGGTTGCGTGCGCCGCGGCGAGGTTTCTCAACCGAAGATCGGCTTCGCTGCGGCGCACAAAAAATTTTTTTGGCAAGTTCCGGAAGTTTTTCCGGTTTTCCTTTCGAGCTTCACCGCCTCATAATACCAGGAACTGGCGGCCTATAAGGGTCCGGCCGGGCGTAGACAGGAAGGCGGCGAGGACGGCCCAGGGGCCGTTGGACGGGACGGCCATTCGGAGGCGACCGGCGCGCGGGGGCGCGCCGCGACGCGAGCGGCATGAGGCCGCCTGCCGCTCCGCAGCGCCCCCCACTTCACGGCCCTGGCAGGCGTTTGACGGTGCGCGGAACGCGCCGCGACCGCTGCTGGACCGACTCCCGAAGACATTTTGGACAACCGGCGTGGGCGCGAGCCCGCCCGCAACGGATTATTCGGAGGAAACATCATGGCCGCAACCCGGCGCCCCGGTCGCAACCACCTCTTCATCCCGGGCCCCACCAACATCCCCGATCGCGTCCTGCGCGCCATGCATGTGCCGTCGGAGGATCACCGCTCGCCGAGCTTCCCGGAGCTGGTGAAGCCGCTGCTGCAGGATTCCAAGATGGTGTTCGGCTCGACCGCCGGGACCGTGATCCTGTTCCCGTCCTCGGGCACCGGCATCTGGGAATCGGCCCTGTCCAACACCCTCTGCCGCGGCGACACGGTGCTGACCTCGCGCTACGGCCAGTTCAGCCACCTGTGGGTCGACATGGCCCAACGCCTCGGCCTCGATGTGGTCGTCCAGGAGGAGGAGTGGGGCACCGGCGCCGATCCGCAGAAGATCGAAGAGGCCCTGCGGGCCGACAAGGACCATAAGATCAAGGCCGTGATGGTCGTCCACAACGAGACCGCCACAGGCGTCACCAGCGACATCGGCGCGGTGCGCAAGGCGATCGACGCCGCCGGCCATCCGGCGCTGCTGTTCGTGGACGGCATCTCGTCGATCGGCTCGCTGCCGTTCTACATGGACGACTGGAAGGTCGATTGCGCCATCGCGGGCTCGCAGAAGGGCTTCATGCTGCCGGCCGGCCTCGGCCTGATCTGCATCAGCCAGAAGGCGCTCAAGATCGCCGAGGGCGGCACCGGCCGTAACGACCGGCTCGGCCACGCCTACTTCGCCTGGAAGGATCAGCTCGCCGCCAACGCCACCGGCTACTTCCCCTACACCCCCGTCCTGCCGCTGCTCTACGGCCTGCGCGAATCCCTGGCGATCGTGAAGGAGGAGGGGCTGGAGAACGTCTACCACCGCCATCACGTGCTCGCCGAGGCGACCCGTCAGGCCGTGGCGGCTTGGGGCCTCAAGCCCTGCGCCAAGGAGCCCAAGTGGAACTCCGACACAGTCACGGCGATCGTGGTGCCGGAGGGCGCCGACGCCGCCAAGGTGATCACCCACGCCTACGAGCGCTACAACCTCTCGCTGGGTGCCGGCCTGTCGAAAGTCGCCGGCAAGGTGTTCCGCATCGGCCACCTCGGCGACCTGAACGAGCTGTCGCTACTGGGCGCCATCGCGGGCGCCGAGATGGCCATGATCGATTGCGGCATCAAGGTCACGCCGGGCTCGGGCGTCGCCGCCGCCTCCAGCTATCTGCGCGAGAATCCGCTGCATAAGGCGTGAGCCGCGCACGCGATCGGGGCGGGGCCGGGTTGCCGGGCCCGCCCCGACGCGCAAGAAGAACAAGACTATCGAGGAAACCGCCCGTCGTCCGAGAGGGGTCCTATGACCAAGAAGATCGTGTTCCTGGACCGTGAGTCCCTCGACGCGAAGGTTCGGCCATTCAACTTCCCGCACGAATACGTCGAGCATGACTCGACCTGGACGCCGGAAGAGATCGTCTCCCGCCTCCAGGGGGCGGAGATCGCGCTGATCAACAAGGTCCCGATGCGGGCCGAGACGCTGAAGCAGCTCCCTGACCTGAAGCTGATCGCGGTCGCCGCCACCGGCACCGACGTGGTCGACAAGGCCCAGGCCAAGGCGCAGGGCATCACGGTCGTCAACATCCGCAATTACGCGTTCAACACGGTGCCCGAGCACGTGGTCGGGCTGATGTTCGCCCTGCGACGGGCGATCGTGCCCTACGCCAACTCGGTCAAGCGCGGCGATTGGGCGAAGTCCAAGCAGTTCTGCTACTTCGATTATCCGATCTACGACATCGCCGGCTCGACGCTCGGCATCGTCGGCTACGGGGCGCTCGGCAAGTCGATCGCCAAGCGGGCCGAGGCGCTCGGCATGAAGGTCCTCGCCTACGACGTGTTCCCGCAGGAGGGGCTCGTCGATTTCGAGACGATCCTCGCGCAGTCGGATGTCATCACGCTGCACGTGCCGCTGACCCCCGACACCAAGGGGATGATCGGCGCCGCCGAACTCAAGAAGATGAAGAGAAGCGCCATCCTCATCAACACCGCCCGGGGCGGGCTGGTGGACGAGGCGGCTCTGCTCGACGCCCTCAGGGACGGCACCATCGCGGGCGCGGGTTTCGACGTGGTGGCGCAGGAGCCGCCCAAGGATGGCAACATCCTGTGCGAGGCCGACCTGCCGAACCTGATCGTCACCCCGCACGTGGCCTGGGCGAGCAAGGAGGCGATGCAGATCCTGGCCGATCAGCTCGTCGACAACGTCGAGGCCTTCGTCGCGGGCAAGCCGCAGAACGTGGTGGAGTAGCGCTGCGTTCTCCCTCCCCCTTTGCGGGGGAGGGTGGCCCCTGCGTGAGCAGGGGTCGGGAGAGGGGAACCCGGGTCCGGAGAAAGCGGGGCCTTCACGAGAGGCCGCGCAAAATTCTGCACCGTCGCTCCCCTCTCCCGACCCCCTTCGGGGGCCACCCTCCCCCGCAGAGGGGGGAGGGGGATGCGCGGATCCCGGCCCTGACTCCGATCACGATTGAAAAAAAACACCCTGACGGCGCCTCACGGGCGCGACTCAAAGGTCCCAAAAGAAATGACGAAGAAACTGCTGTTCCTGTTCGACACCGATGCCGTGCCGAACGTGTTCGACACGGTCGTCGGCTACGACGGCGGCGCGGACCACATCACCGGCTATGGCGGCGTGAATCCCGACAACGTCGGCGCGCTGGTGGACGGCACGATCTACACCCGCGGCGGCTCCGAGAAGAAGTCGACGGCGATCTTCGTCGGCGGCGGCAGCATGGCGGCGGGCGAAGAGCTGTTCACCGCCGTCAAGAAGCGGTTCTTCGGCCCGTTCCGGGTCTCGGTGATGCTCGATTCCAACGGCTCCAACACCACGGCCGCCGCGGGCGTCGCGCTGGTGGCCAAGGCCGCCGGCTCGCTCCAGGGCAAGAAGGCCGTCGTGCTGGCCGGCACCGGTCCGGTCGGCATGCGCTCGGCCGCGCTGCTCGCCGGCGAGGGCGCCGAGGTGACGATCGCGGGCCGCGCGCTGGACAAGACCCAGGCTGCCGCGGACCAGATCAACCAGCGTTTCAAGGTCAACGTGAAGGCCGCCGCCACCCCCGACGAGGCCTCCCGCGTCGCCCTGGTGAAGGGCACGAACCTCGTGTTCTCCGCCGGCGCCATCGGCGTCGAGCTGCTGCCGGAGGCCGCCTGGGCGCAGGAATCGTCCATTGAGTTCGTGGCCGACTACAACGCCCAGCCCCCGACCGGCATCGGCGGCATCGACGTGATGGACAAGGGCAAGGAGCGCAACGGCAAGCAGGCCTTCGGGGCGCTGGGCATCGGCGGCCTGAAGCTCAAGCTGCACCGGGCCTGCGTCGGCCAGCTCTTCGAGAGCACCGATAAGGTGCTCGACGCCGAGGAAATCTACGCGCTCGCCAAGTCGATGGCCTGAGCGGGGAGGGGCCCATGTCGGACACGCAGCAGGCGCCTGAGAACGCCTCCATCCAGACTTTCCTGACGGAGCTCGCCAGCGCCGCCCCGACCCCCGGGGGCGGCGGCGCGGCGGCGATCTCCGGCGCCATGGGCGCGGCCCTGGTGTCGATGGTCTGTAACCTCACCATCGGCAAGAAGAAGTACGTCGAGGTCGAGGCCGAGCTGAAGGAGGTTCTGGCCAAGTCCGAGGGGCTGCGGGTGGTGCTCACCGGCATGATCGGCGAAGACGTTCAGGCCTTCGACGCCGTGATGGGCGCCTACGGCCTGCCCAAGGCCACCGACGACGAGAAGGCGGCGCGAGCAGACAAGATCCAGGCGGCGCTCAAGACCGCCTGCGATGTGCCGCTCGCCTGCTGCCGGGCCTGCCGCGCGGTGATCGACCTCGCGGCGATCACGGCCGACAAGGGCAATCTCAACGTCGTGTCGGATGCCGGCGTGGCGGTGCTCTCGGCCTATGCCGGCCTGCGCAGCGCGGCGCTCAACGTCTACGTGAACGCCAAGGGTCTTGAGGACCGGGAGTTTGCCGACGAGCGGTTGAAGGAGCTGGAAGAGTTGCTTGGCGAGGCCGGCGCGCTGACCGAGAAGGTCTACGAG
This sequence comes from Methylobacterium phyllostachyos, assembly GCF_900103445.1. Classification (GTDB taxonomy): domain Bacteria; phylum Pseudomonadota; class Alphaproteobacteria; order Rhizobiales; family Beijerinckiaceae; genus Methylobacterium; species Methylobacterium phyllostachyos. Next base: position 113,745 of record NZ_FNHS01000012.1, read on the forward strand.
ATCGTGAAGGCCAAGGTGAACTGACCATCCACGCCGCTCTCCCTCCATGCAGAGAGGGAGAGCGGCTGCTTGGAAGCGCTTAACTTAACAGCGTGTCCGGTTTTACCAATCGACACTGTCGTCTTTGCGAGCGCAGCGAAACAATCCAGGGTGGCGCCACGATCGCAGAGGTCTCGCTGTTCTGAGTCACTTCGCTACGCTCGTGATGACGAAGAGGCGCCTCGAACGTAGCGTTCAAACGAGAATCGTATCGGATCGACAGTCGAGGCCGGGTGCATCACGCCCCGGCCTCGTTGTTTTTGTGTATGTTGCGTCGCAAAAACGAATACGATCCGTGTTGCGACTGCGAAAAAGACCCCCTGAACCGGTGGATCAAAAAATTTGACGGGCGTATTCTTTCGACTCAACTAAACTGAAGCGCATCACCAGCGGCAACGAACCGCGGAGGAGGCGCCGAATGGACGTCCACGAGTATCAGGCCAAGGAGCTGCTCGCGAGCTTCGGCGTGGCCGTCCCGAAAGGCGCCATCGCGTTCAGCCCGGACCAGGCGGTCTACGCCGCCACCGAGCTCGGCGGCTCGTTCTGGGCCGTCAAGGCGCAGATCCACGCGGGCGCCCGCGGCAAGGCCGGCGGCATCAAGCTGTGCCGGACCTACAACGAGGTTCGCGACGCCGCGAAGGATCTCCTGGGCAAGCGCCTCGTCACGCACCAGACCGGCCCCGAGGGCAAGCCGGTCCAGCGGGTCTACGTGGAGACCGCCGACCCGTTCGAGCGCGAACTTTATCTCGGCTACGTGCTGGACCGGAAGGCCGAGCGCGTCCGCGTCATCGCCAGCCAGCGCGGCGGCATGGATATCGAGGAGATCGCGGCCAACGAGCCCGATTCCCTCATCCAGGTCGTGGTCGAGCCGGCGGTGGGCCTGCAGCAGTTCCAGGCGCGGGAGATCGCGTTCCAGCTCGGGCTGAACATCAAGCAGGTCTCGGCCGCGGTGAAGACGATCATGAACGCCTACCGGGCGTTCCGCGACTGCGACGGCACCATGCTGGAGATCAACCCGCTCGTCGTCACCAAGGACGACCGGGTGCTGGCGCTCGACGCCAAGATGTCGTTCGATGACAACGCCCTGTTCCGCCGGCCGGGCATCGCCGACATGCACGATCCCTCGCAGGGCGATCCGCGCGAGGCCCAGGCCGCCGAGCACAACCTCAGCTATATCGGCCTCGAAGGCGAGATCGGCTGCATCGTCAACGGCGCGGGTCTGGCCATGGCCACCATGGACATGATCAAGCACGCGGGCGGCGAGCCGGCGAACTTTTTGGATGTCGGCGGTGGTGCGTCCCCTGAACGGGTGGCGACGGCCTTCCGGCTGGTCCTCTCGGACCGCAACGTCAAGGCGATCCTGGTCAACATCTTCGCCGGCATCAACCGCTGCGACTGGGTCGCCGAAGGCGTCATTCAGGCCGCCCGCGAGGTGAAGATCGACGTGCCGCTCGTCGTGCGCTTGGCCGGAACGAATGTCGAAGCGGGCAAAAAAATCCTGGCCGAGAGCGGCCTCGACCTGATCACCGCCGACACCCTGTCGGAGGCGGCCCGCAAGGCGGTCGACGCCTGCGCGTCGGCCAAGACCCAGCACTGAAAGGGGAGACCGCGCCATGAGCATCCTCATCGACGAGACCACCCCGATCATTGTTCAGGGCATCACGGGCGACAAGGGCACCTTCCACGCCAAGGAGATGCTGGATTACGGCACGAACGTCGTCGGCGGTGTCACCCCGGGCAAGGGCGGGCGCACGCATCTTGGCCTGCCGGTGTTCAACACCGTCAAGGAGGCGGTGGCGGCGACCGGGGCCACGACCTCGATCACCTTCGTGGCGCCGCCCTTCGCGGCAGACGCCATCATGGAGGCGGCCGATGCCGGGCTGCGGCTTGTCTGCTCGATCACCGACGGCATCCCGGCCCAGGACATGATGCGGGTGAAGCGCTACCTGATGCGCTACCCGCGGGATCGCCGCACCATGGTGGTCGGCCCGAACTGCGCGGGCATCATCTCGCCCGGCAAAGCGATGCTCGGCATCATGCCCGGCCACATCTACCTCCCGGGCAATGTCGGGGTGATCTCCCGCTCGGGCACGCTCGGCTACGAGGCCGCCGCGCAGCTTAAGGAGCTGGGGCTGGGGATCTCGACCTCGGTGGGCATCGGCGGCGACCCGATCAACGGCTCGTCCTTCCTCGACCACCTCGCCCTGTTCGAGACGGACCCGGATACCGACGCGGTGCTGATGATCGGCGAGATCGGCGGCCCGCAGGAGGCGGAGGCCTCGTCCTGGATCCGCGAGAACATGTCGAAGCCGGTGATCGGCTTCGTGGCCGGGCTGACCGCGCCGAAGGGTCGGCGCATGGGCCATGCCGGTGCGATCATCTCGGCGGCTGGCGACAGCGCCGCCGAGAAGGCGGAGATCATGCGCTCGTACGGGCTCACCGTGGCGCCAGATCCGGGCAGCTTCGGCCAGACCGTGGCCGACGTGCTCGCCCGAGCGGCGTAGATCCTTCCCTCCCCCTTGTGGGGAGGGACCGAGGGTGGGGGTGGTTCAGGACGGGGCGTTTCGGTGCCTCCTGCACCACCCCCACCCCCCACCCCCTCCCCGCAAGGGGGAGGGGAGCAGACCGCGCGCCACGAGGTGGCCCCATGACCCGCACCCTTCACGCAACCCCCGGTCTCGTCGACGCCACGGCCTTCGCGCCGCCGGTGATCGTCGGCACGTCGTCGGAGCAGGCGCTGGACATCCTGTTCCAGGCGCTGCTCGACGTCGCCCGCCGGCATGACCCGGACCTTGAAGCCGTGCTGCACGGCACGGCCGACATCTCGCGCTTCTCGCCGCAGATGCTGGCCCGGGCGCTCCAGGTGCAGGGCATCTGGTTCCAGCTGATCTCGATCGCCGAGCAGAACGCCGCGATGCGCCGCCGCCGCCACGTGGAGCGTACGGAAGGCCGCGCCGCGCTCAGCGGCTCATTCGCGAAAGTCTTCGCCGACGCGCGCAAGCAGGGCGTGCCGCCTGAAAAAATCCAGGCGCTGCTCACCGACCTGCGCATCCGCCCGACGCTCACCGCCCACCCCACCGAGGGCAAGCGCGTCACGGTGCTGGAAAAGTTCCGCCGCATCTACCTCGTCCTGCGCGAGCTGGAGATGCCGCGCTGGACCGATCGCGAGCGCAACGGGCTCATGAACGAGCTGCGCGACCAGATCGAGCTGGTCTGGATGACCGGCGAGCTGCACTTGGAGAAGGCGACCGTCGAGCGGGAGGTGGCCTGGGGGCTACACTTCTTCGACGAGACCCTGTTCGAGATGCTGCCCGAAACCCTGGAGGCGCTGCACGAGGCGCTGGCCGAGACCTATCCGGGTACGGAATTCCGGGTGCCGCCGTTCTTCCAGTTCGGCTCGTGGATTGGCGGCGACCGGGACGGCAATCCCTACGTCACCGCCGCCGTCACCCGACAGACCCTGCACCGCAACGCGCTCGCCTCGCTCACCCGCTACCGCGACCGCGTGCGCGAGCTGGGTCGGACTCTGTCGCTGACCGAGCGCTCGCTGCCACTGCCCGAAGAGTTCCGCGCGGAACTGGAGCGGCACCTCGCCGAGAGCGGCCAGGGGCGCGCCATCACCCGACGCAACCCGGGCGAGCCGTATCGCCAGTATCTCTCCTGCGTCTCCCGCAAGATCGAGGCGACGATCGCCCGCAATGAGGGCGAGCACCCGTCCGGTCCCGATTATGCCAGCGCGGACGGGCTGATCGAGGACCTGCGCACCCTGGAGCGCGGCCTGACCGAGGCCAAGTGCGGGGCGCTGGCCCGGGACCTCGTCCGCCCGGTCCGCCGGATGGTCGAGATCTTCCGGTTCTCGACGGTCCGGCTCGACCTGCGCGAGAACACCACCCGGACCACCGACACGCTCCACGCTCTCTGGCGCCAGCGCAACGGCGAGGGCGTGCCACCGGAACTCGGCTCGGCGGCGTGGCGGCAATGGCTCGATACGGAACTCGCCCGCCCGCGCGATCCCGAGCGGTCCTTCGAGGACCTGCCCGACGCGGCGCGCGAGACGCTCGCCACCTTCGCCCTCGTGGCCGAGATGCGCGAGGCTCTGGATCGGGAGGCGTTCGGCGCCTTCGTGCTGTCGATGACCCGCTCGGTCGAGGACGTCCTCGGCGCCTACCTGCTCGCCAAGGAGGCGGGCGTGTTCCTCGACGCGGCTGGGACCGAGATCTGCCCGCTGCCGATCGTGCCCCTGTTCGAGACGATCGACGACCTGCGCGCCGCCCCGGCGATCATGCGGGCGCTGCTCGGGACGCCGGTGGTGCGCCGCTCCACCCGCTGGCAGGGCGGGGTGCAGGAGGTGATGATCGGCTATTCCGACTCCAACAAGGACGGCGGCTTCGTCGCCGCCAACTGGGAGCTGTACAAGGCGCAGAGCAAGCTGACCCGGCTCGGCCAGGAACTCGGAATCGGCATCGCCTTCTTCCACGGGCGCGGCGGCTCGGTGAGCCGCGGCGGCGTGCCGACCCATCGGGGCATCATGGCCCAGCCGCCGGGCTCGATCCGCGGCCGGTTCCGCACCACCGAGCAGGGCGAGGTCGTCTCGTTCAAATACGCCAACCGCGGCACCGCCGCCTATCAGATGGAGCTGCTCGCCGCCTCCGTGTTCGAGCACGCGCTGGCGGGCGACGGCGAACGGGCGGGCCCCGGTCACGACGACGCCCTGGAGGCGCTCGCCGGTGCGTCCCGAGCCGCCTACGTGCAGCTGCTCCAGACCGACGGGCTCGTGGACTATTTCCAAGCGGCGAGCCCCCTCGACGAGATCGCGCTGCTGAATATCGGCTCGCGCCCGGCGCGCCGGTTCGGCGCCCGCTCGCTCTCGGACCTGCGGGCGATCCCTTGGGTGTTCGCATGGTCGCAGAACCGTCACGTGATCACCGGCTGGTACGGCGTCGGCTCCGGGCTCGCGAGCTTCATCGACGTGCGCGGCCGCGAGGGCGAGGCGACGTTGAAGCGCCTGTTCAACGAGTCGCGCATCCTCCGCCTCGTCCTCGACGAGGTCGAGAAGACGCTGATGATGGTCGATCTCGACATCGCCCGCGCCTATGCGGGCCTCGTTCCGGATGCCGGCATCCGCGATCGCATCTTCTCGATGATCGAGGCCGAGTACGCGCTGACCCGGGAGATGGTGATGCGGGTGAGCGGCGGCGGGGAACTCGCCGAGCGCTTCCCGCTGTTCCGCGACCGGCTCAAAGGTCGGCTGCCGACGATCAATCAGGTGAGCCGCGAGCAGGTGGAACTGCTCGCCCGCTACCGGGCCGAGACCGACGAGGACCGGCGCGAGGCGGTGAAGTCGGCGCTGCTGCTGTCGATCAACTGTATTGCGGTCGGCTTCGGAGCGACGGGGTGAGGCGGCGCGGGATCTGCACGCACGATTCCCTCCCCCCTTTGCGGGGGAGGGTGGCCCGCGAAGCGGGTCGGGACGAAGTCCCGCAAGGGGGAGCGACGGTGCAGGATGTGGCTTTAGCCCTCACGTATGCTCCCCCTTTTTCTGAGGCCGGGTTCCCCTCTCCCGACCCCTGCTGACGCAGGGGCCACCCTCCCCCGCAAAGGGGGGAGGGAGAGCCGCGCGCCCTCAACAACAAGTCTTGCTCTGTCGCCACGCGGTGCGAGCGCCATTTTCACCGCCGAGCGGATACCCCGCCACGGCATCAGAACCATCACCAGGAGAGAGAAACACCCATGAGCTTCACCCTGATCCAGCAGGCCAAGGCCCGCCTGCACCGCTCCGAGCTGGCCGTTCCGGGCTCGAACCCGACCTTCATGGAGAAGGCCACATCCTCGGCCGCCGACGTGATCTTCCTCGATCTGGAAGACGCCGTGGCCCCCGACGACAAGGAGAAAGCCCGCACCAACATCATCCAGGCGCTGAACGACCTGGATTGGGGCAACAAGACCATGATGATCCGCATCAACGGTCTCGACACCCACTACATGTACCGCGACGTAGTCGACATCGTCGAAGCCTGTCCGCGGCTCGACATGATCCTGATCCCCAAGGTCGGCGTGCCGCAGGACGTCTACGCCATCGATGTGCTGGTCACCCAGATCGAGCAGGCCAAGAAGCGTGAGAAGAAGCTCGGCTTCGAGGTGCTGATCGAGACCGCGCTGGGCATGGCCAATGTCGAGGCGATCGCCCAATCCTCGAAGCGCCTGGAGGCGATGTCGTTCGGCGTGGCCGATTACGCGGCCTCGACCCGCGCCCGCTCCACCGTGATCGGCGGCGTGAACCCGGACTTTTCGGTGCTCACCGACAAGGACGAGGGCGGCAACCGCCAGACCCACTGGCAGGATCCGTGGCTGTTCGCCCAGAACCGCATGCTGATCGCCTGCCGCGCCTATGGCCTCCGCCCGATCGATGGCCCGTTCGGCGACTTCTCGGATCCGGACGGCTACACCTCGGCGGCCCGGCGCTGCGCGGCGCTCGGCTTCGAGGGCAAGTGGGCGATCCACCCGAGCCAGATCGATCTGGCCAACGAGGTCTTCACGCCGTCCGAGGCCGAGGTCACCAAGGCCCGCCGCATCCTGGAGGCCATGGAAGAGGCCGCCAAGGCCGGACGCGGCGCCGTCTCGCTCGACGGTCGCCTGATCGACATTGCCTCGATCCGCATGGCCGAGGCGCTGATCGAGAAGGCGGATGCGATGAAGGGCTGAGCGGATCTCCGCTCACGCCGCTCAACCAGCGCGCCGCTGTCATTGACGGTGGCGCGTCTTTGCTTCGCTCACGCTTGCAAAGACGGCGAGGCCGCCGCTGATCTCAGAACGGCCGGTCATCCGGCAGACGCGCCGCCGCCATCTCTCCCGGCGTCGGATCGCGCAGGATTTCGATTCCCTCACGCCAGTCCGCCCCGATCAGCCCGAGCCGGGCGAAGGCGTCGAGCCAGCCGTCCATCGGCCAGAGGCCGTGCCGCGCCTGGAACCGCGACGCATTGGCAACGATATCGCGAAAATGCTGGAGCGGCGGATCGTAGCCCGGGTGATGCTGGTGATAGGCCCGCGGGCCGCCGAGGAACAGGATCGGCACGCCGGCCTTCTCAGCCCGGAACGCCAGATCCGTATCTTCCGCGCCGTAGCCGGAGAACGACTCGTCGAAGCCGCCGAGCCGGTCGTAGGTCTCGGCGCGCACCGCGAAGGCCAGCGACCAGAACAGGCCGGCTTGCGGCGCGGCGGTTACCACCCCGGCGGGTGGGAAGGCACGCACCGGGTGCGGATGCCCGAGGCCATCGAGGTCGGCCTCCTGCCAGCCATCCGCGACGGCGCCGGCCGGCAGGTAGCCGATCTCGCAGCAGATCAGCCCGTCATGCTCGGCGACGGCCTGTTCCAGGCCGGCAACGAGTCCCGCGGAGGGGATGCAATCCACGTCGAGGAAGATCAACGTGTCGGTCCGGGCCGCCCGGCGGCCGGCATTGCGCGCGGCCGCGAGCGGCAGGCCATCATGGGGGAACGGCACGCGCACCGCGGGGAAGGGCAGGTCCGGAAGAGGCGCCGGGTCGTTCCCGATCTCCACCACGACGCAGGCGGCGGGTGGCGCCCCGCGAGCGAGACCTTCCAGCAGGCGCGCGAGGTGCGCGTCCCGGCCCTTGTTGAGCGTGATGACTGTCGTGCTCACGCCGTGGCCCCGGCACGCAGCACATCGATGCGATACGCGGCCGTCCGCGCCTGGTGCAGGAGGCCGGCGAAGGGCCGGGCCTGTGCGATGAAGCCTTCGGCGGCCCCGTCGCCGGATTGCGGATAGTCGGTCACGCCGAGCCAGTGCACCAGGACGATGTCGCCGCCGGGCTCTATCGCGGCCGCGGCGCGCTGAGCCAGGGCGGCGAGATCCGCCGGCGCCAGGAAGTAGAGGAACTCGGACAGCACAATCAGGTCGAATCGGCCCGCCGGCCAATCGATCGGCAGGGCGCCTTGCTGGATCTCGACGTTGGGCTTGTCGATGCAGCGGGTACGGGCCGCCTCCACCGCGCCGGGAACGAGGTCGGTGGCGAGCAGTCGGTCGCAACGTGCGGCGAGGGCGTGCGTGAACACCCCGATCGAACACGCGGGCTCGAAGGCGAACCGATAGCGCGCCCGCGGCAGGGCGGCGAGCGTCGCCGCGTATTTGTCGCGCTCGTAGGCCGAACTGGTGAAGCGCCAGGGATCGGGATCGCTGGCATAGATGCCTGCGAAATAGTCACCCGACAGGGTCTGCGTCCGCCGATTCATGCCAGGACCGCGACGAAGCGCTCGTAGGGGCCGCAGAGGCGTTCGATCATGGCGGGCTCCAGCCGAAACCCTTGCGGATCGTCCGAGATCAGGTCGGTCGTCTGGGATTCATGCGCTGCCACGGCGCGGACCTTGGTCGCGCGATACGCGGAGACATCGAGGCGCAGACCCGTCGGCGCGGGGCCGACCTCGGTCTCAGGCGGCAGGGTCCAGCCCCAGACTGGGTATTCGTAGACCCGCACCGCCGGCATATGCGACCGGGCGAGGGTGACGATGGCGGCCGAGGCCTTGTGATCGCAATGGGGGTCGTGGCGCCAGGTCACGAACACCGCGCCCGCTCCGCAGGCGGCCGCCGCCTGCGCGACGGCGCGCGCGGCATCCTCGGCAACCGGTCCTGCGCTCGGCACATGGGCATCCGGCAGGCGTAGGAAGGTGACGTCCTCCGCCGCCAGGCCGAGGATGGACACCGCCCGCATCGTCTCGACCTCGCGCAGGGTGCGGAGCTTCTCGGGGGGATAGAGGCGGGAATGCGTGTGCGAGCCGCAGCCGTCGCTCACGACGATCAGGTGGACACGCCGACCGGCCGCCCGCGCCGCCGCGATCAATCCGCCGCAGCCGAGGCTCTCGTCATCGGGATGGGGGGCGACGACCACGAGACCGCCGGCACCGACCAGCGCATCGAGGCTGCCCAGGGGAAGGGCGTCGGCCGCCGCCAGGAAAGCATCGGCGCGCATCAGCGGGTCGCCTTCCGGGCGGAGGCGGTCTGCGCGGTCTTCCGGGGTGGGAGGTCGAGAGGGTCGGTCACGGATCGCTCCAAGCGGCGTGCAGGGCGTACCCCCGGCTATCGCTCCGAGCATCTGAACGCGCCCTGAGTGGCACCGCTCAGGCGGTGCCTTCGGACCTCCCGTCGGCTACCGATCGTTCTCGGTGGTCAAGGCGCCCAGCCGCGTCCCCTCGTCGACGCCCGACGCTTCTGTCAAATGGACGCCCTGATTCGGTGCCGCGGTGAAGACCGCCCCGGCCGCGCAGAGCGCGCTGCGCAGGGCCTCGATCTGCCCGCTCGGCGGATCGCCATAACCGCCCTCGAAATCGCGCACGAGCCGTTCGTCGAGCCCGACCTTCGCGGCGAGGTCCGCCTCGGACCAGCCGAGCAGCCCGCGGGCCGCCCGCGACTGCGCCGGGCTCATCGCCGGCGCCCTCGCGCCGCTCTGCGCACCCTCGTCCGATCCTGCCAAGGCCACTCTCCCGAACCACGATGATCAACAACGATGGCCGCCGCGGTTCGTTTCCGCGCAGACGCAGATCGACCGCGACCATAATTGTGCTGAAATCCTGTCGCATCGGCCGGAAGCGATGGATTCGGAACGGCCCGCAGCGATGCCCGGTGCGGTTCGCCGGATTCGGGATGACCTGAGCGCAGAGCGCGCGAGATGGGGACGGAACGATGAGAGGGGTGCTGATCGCAACCTTGGCCTGCACGGTTCTGGCCGCGGGCCTGACCGCAGCGACACAGGCGCAGGCCCAGATGGGGGCGCCCACGGGCTTCGGTAAGGGCAACCGCCGTCCCGGCGGCGAGGACGAGAAGAAGCCCCAGTACGTGCCGGGGGCCAAGGCCAGCGAGAAGATCTTCCCGCTCGATTCGACCTGGACGGCCGTGAGCCTGAACGGCAAGCCGTTTTCGGGCGGCGACCGGCCGAGCTTCATCATCGACAAGCAGTATCGCGCCCGCGGCTACGGCGGCTGCAACACCTTCGCGGCTACCGCCTTCCCGCTCAAGGAGCAGCACATCGCGGTCGGTCCGCTCGCGCTGACCAAGAAGAGCTGCGACAAGGGCCTCGCGGCCTCCGAGCAGGCCTTCTTCATCGCCCTGCGCACCTCGGCCGTGTGGGATCTGGTCGGATCGCAGCTGGTGCTGAAGAGCCCGAATGGCGAGCTGAAGTTCGACCGCGCCCTTTAAAGCGGCGTTCACCACGCCACACGATGGCGGGAATCGATTCAGACTGTCTTGGGGACCTTCGGGCCCCACTCCTCCGGTATCGAGGAGTGGACGGATGCCAGTGGGGATCGGTATCGGGCGCGGGGCGGATCTGCGCCCCGGTGTGGCGCGGAGCCTGCGCTTTTCAGGACCCGACGGGTTCCACGCCGGTGCCCTGTGGCTGGCCGCCACCATCCCCGTGATGGCGACGCTGCTCCTCCTCGTCCGGCTCGCATCCTGACGAGGTTGGCCGCAGCGTCCTGGGCTGGTCAGGGGGCCCCGGCCACCTTCCGACGCCTGTCCGGCCGTTCGGTGTGGGCCGGCTCGGCCGGGTCCTTCAAGGCTTTTACGGGTGGGAACAAAGCCGCAAGGCCCGCCGCAACGCCGTAGAGAACCGGGTCGGAATTCAGTCCCGCCCGGGGTGGATTGAGATCACTCGTCCGCATCGTCCCTCTGCGGGCATCGCGCGCATTCGCGTGCATCCGTCCGCGCCCTCATGTCTGCCAGTCAACACTTCGCGACGGGTCAATGCCGCGCTCCGCGATTCGTTGCCGCGGGCACTTGCCTTTTCAGTAGGTCGACACTGGCCTTCAGCCGCGCCGCCTAAGCACGACGGTCGGCGGCGCCTCGACGCGGGGGCAGGTGGCTGGGGTCACGCTCATGATCGCCGCGCTTGGGCAGCGTGCCCGACATCCTTGAGTTGCCTCGATCTGATCGCGGCCGCAGGCATCGGCGAAGCAGAAAGACCCGAGATCCTCGCAGGTCGCCCGGAAGCCGCCGAGCGGCGCGACCTCGCGCAGATCCGCCGCCCACGCGGCGCCTTGGACCAGCAAGGCCCCCAGAAGGCCAATCGATGCCAGCAGCCGCACCATGTTGGTCTCCGATCCAAGTCTCGGGGGCGTGCAGGGGCGGCCTCAGCCGGCAGCTTCCAGGCCCCGACCGTCCTTGCTTTGAGGCGCCCGCAAGGACGGAGGGATGTCCATTACGGCGTGTGTTGCGCGGATCAACGGCCCGTCGATCCGCGCCGACCCGACCTCAGGTCTTGGTTTTGCCGCGCTCGATGGCTTCTTCGATCAGCCGGTGCGCCTCTTCTTTGTCACCCCAGCGGACGAACTTGACCCACTTGCCGGGCTCCAGGTCCTTGTAGTGTTCAAAGAAGTGCTGGATCTGCTGGATCGTGATCTCGGGCAGGTCGGTGTAGTTCTCGACCCGGTCGTAGCGCTTGGTCAGGTGGCGCGAGGGAACCGCGATGATCTTCTCATCCTCGCCGCCCTCGTCCTGCATCACCATCACGCCCACGGGGCGCGCGCTGATGATCGCGCCCGGTAGGACGGCGCGGGTGTTGGCCACCAGCACGTCGCAGGGATCGCCGTCGCCCGACAGGGTGTGGGGAATGAAGCCGTAATTCCCCGGGTAGAACATTGGCGTGTACAGAAACCGGTCGACGACCAGCGCGCCGGATTCCTTGTCCATCTCGTACTTGATCGGCTCGCCGCCGAGCGGGACCTCGATGATCACGTTGACGTCGTGCGGCGGCTTCTTGCCGAGCGAGATGGATTCGATTCTCATGGCGTTCCGCTTCCAGGGTGCCCAAGGCGTCGGAGACCTCTTAGAGACGCCGCCCGAACTTGCAAATCCGGTCCCGCAACGAGCGCTGGAAAACGTCAGCCGAACAGGAAGCCGACTTTGGGCAGGGGAACGCCCGCGACCCGGTCGAGCACCCGCGGACCCGGCTTGCCGCCGAGGCCCTCGTAGAAGGCGCCGGCCCGGTCATTATCCTCAAGGCTCCACACGCCGAGCTGTGTCAGGCCATGATCGATGAGGTCGTTGCGGACAGCCCGGAACAGGCGGCGGCCGAGGCCGAGGCCCTGGTATTCGGGCAGGAGATACAGCTCGTCGACCTCGGCTTCGGTGCCGAGCGCCCGGCTGCGCGTCCGCCCGTAGGCCGCGTAGCCGACGATCCTGTCGGCCGTCTCCACCACGGCGATCGGGCGTCCCCGGCGCAGGGCCCCCCGCCACCAGGCCCGGTCGCGGCTCGCGATCAGGCGCTCCAGGGCGACGCCGGGGATGATGCCACGATAGGCCTCGCGCCACGACGCATCGAACACCTTGGACAAGCCGCCGAGATCGGCCTCGCGGGCCCGGCGGATGCTCGTGGTGCGCGTGCTCATGGGCTTCGGGCCTCCCCTCGTCCGACCGGCGGATAACCCGCGCGGTCCGCCCAGGTTCGATGCCGATCCGGGCAGAGTGAAGGCAAGATCGACGCCGGAATCCCGGGGCGTGCCGGTGCGGTGGTGAATTGCCGGCTCGGTGGGCGGCTGTTAGAGCCCGTGCTCCGTTCCCACGGCAGCCCCGGCCTTGTTCAACCGCTTCCTCAAGCCCGAGACGCGCTACGCGCGCCGCATGGCCCGGATCGCCCGCTTCGAGCGGCCGATCGCCGGTCCGGGCGACAGGCTGCGGGCCTGGGCCAACATGCTGCTGATGGATCACGGCGTGTTCCGGCTCGCCTATCTCAACCGCCACCGGGTCGGCACGGGAGCGCTCTGGCGCTCCGCCCAGCCCGGCCCGCACCAGCTCGCCCGCTTCCGGGCCGAGGGCGTGCGGACGATCATCTCTTTGCGGGGCGGGCGCGAGCACGGCTCCTGGCCGCTGCAGCGGGAGGCCTGCGAGCGCCATGGGCTGAAGCTCGTTGAGTTCGTGCTGCGCTCCCGGGAGGCGCCGGACCGGGCGACGATCCTCGCCGCCAAGGCGTTCTTCGCCGGCATCGAGTACCCGGCCGTGATGCACTGCAAGTCGGGCGCCGACCGGGCCGGCCTCGCCTCGGCGCTCTACCTGATCCTGCACGAGGGCCGCTCCGTCGCCGAGGCCGCACGCCAGCTCTCGGCCCGCTACGGCCATCTCCGCTTCGCCAAGACCGGCATCCTCGACGCCTTCTTCGCGCGCTACCGGATCGAGGGGGAGGCGAAGGGGATCGACTTCCTGACCTGGGTCGAGACCATCTACGATCCGGAGGCGCTCAAGCGGGATTTCCGGCCGGGCTTCTGGTCGGATCTGGCGGTGGATCGGGTGCTGCGGCGCGAATAGCCGGGCGCCTACTCCGCCGCTGGCCGCGCCGCCTCGCGGAACGGGTGGGCCGGGTAGGTGCCGATCACCCGCAATTCGCGCGAGAAGAAGCCGAGCTCGTCGAGCGCCCGGGCGAGGCCCGGATCCTCGGGGTGACCGTCCACCTCGGCGTAGAACTGCGTCGCGGTGAACTCGCCGTCCATCATGTAGCTCTCGAGCTTCGACATGTTGACGCCGTTCGTCGCGAAGCCGCCGAGCGCCTTGTAGAGCGCCGCCGGAATGTTGCGGACGCGGAACACGAAGCTCGTCACACAAGGCCCCGTCCCGGGGGCGACCGGCTCGGCCTCGGGGGAGAACACCACGAAGCGCGTGGTGTTGTGCGCCTCATCCTCGACATCGCGCGCCAGGATGTCGAGGCCGTAGACTTCGGCAGCCAAAGCCGGCGCCAGGGCCGCCCGGCTCGGATCGCCGAGGTCCTTGATCTCGCGGGCCGCCCCCGCGGTGTCGCCCGCAACCACGGCCTTGAGGCCCAAGCGACGGATGATCCGACGGCACTGGCCGAGCGCATGGACGTGGCTGTGGACGCTCTTCAGCGCCTCGAGTTGCGTGCCCGGCAGCACCATCAATTGAAAATGGATCGGCAGGAAGTGCTCGGCCACGATGTGCAGCGGCGAGGTCGGGATCAGATGGTGGATGTCGGCGACGCGGCCCGCGATCGAGTTCTCGATCGGGATCATCGCCCGCTGGGCCCGGCCCTCCGTCACTGCCGCGAAGGCGTCCTCGAAGCTGGGGCAGGGGAGCGGCGTCCAGTCGGGATAGGCCTGCGCGCAGATGATGTGCGAGTTGGCCCCGGGTTCTCCCTGATAGGCGATGGTGCGGTCTGTCATGGCTCGGGAATTCATGAGGTCAGTTCAGGCGACGGCCCTGGAGCAGGGCGCGGGCGCGTTCCAGGTCGGCTTGGGTGTCGACGCCGAGCGGCAGGTCGTCGACGATCACGGCGTCGATGCGCATGCCGGCCTCCAGCGCCCGGAGCTGCTCCAGCTTCTCGCGCTGTTCCAGATCGCCCGGTGGCAGGGCGACGAAGCGGCCGAGGGCCGTGCGGCGGTAGGCGTAGAGGCCGATATGGTGCCAGAGCGGCCCGTCGCCCCAGGGGGCGCGGGCGCGGGTGAAGTAGAGGGCGCGCAGCCGGCCGGGGCCGACCGTATGGCCCACGAGCTTCACGACATTCGGATTGTCGGCCTCGTGCGGGTCGGTGATCGGGGCGCAGAGCGTCACGATATCGACCGTGCGGTCGGCGAGCGGCACCACGGAAGCGCCGATGATCGCGGGATCGATGGTCGGCAGGTCTCCCTGCACGTTGACGACCACGTCGTGGCGCCCTTCCGGATCGACGATCTCCAGCGCCTCGGCGAGCCGGTCGGAGCCGGAGGGGTGATCGGCCCGGGTCATCACCGCGACGCCGCCCACGGCCTCCACGACCCGGACGATCTCCGCGGTGTCGGTTGCCACCACCACGGGGCCGATCCCGGCCTCGACGGCCCGGCGCCAGACATGGACGATCATGGCCTCGCCGGCGATATCGGCCAGCGGCTTGTTGGGCAGGCGGGTCGCCGCGAGGCGTGCCGGGATCAGGACCAGGGGATCGGACATCGCGTTCGGACCCGACGATTCGCAAATGGGGCCCAGGCCGAACGGCCGAGCCCGCGGGCGGGCCGGCTGCTTAACAGGCCGGCCTCCGGTTGTCGTCCCCTTCGGCCCGGACACCGCATCGGCGAAAAGATGCCGGCCGGTGACAAGCTTGACGATTCATCGGCACAATTCTGCGCCCCAGCGCCGCGGAGGGCCTCGCCGGCATTGTCAGGGACCGTCCGAAACCGCTAAGGCAACCTCGAAATCTTCCAATGTCCGGCGTCCGAGCTCGCTCGCCCGTGATCAGGCGCGCGACGGGTCCGGGCGAGACGCGAGAAGAGCATGAACTCGTTCGAGGTGAACAAGGTCCTGGGCGCAGTCCTCGGCGCTCTTCTGTTCGCGGCCGGATCGGGTTTCGTCGCCGAATTGATCTATCATCCGAAGCCGGCGGGCAAAGCCGGCTACGACCTGCCCGAGCCGCAGCCGGAAGCGGCCGCCGCAGCGCCGGAGGCCAAGGTCGAGCCGATCGCGGTCCGGCTGGCGAGCGCCAATGTCGAGAAGGGCGAGGCCGGCACCAAGGCCTGCCATGCCTGCCACAACTTCGAGAAGGGCGGGCCGAACAAGGTCGGGCCGGATCTCTACGGGGTGGTGGAGCGGCCGAAGGGCTCGCATCCGGGCTTCGACTACTCGGCCGCCATGAAGGAGAAGGGCGGCACCTGGACCTACGCGGATCTCGACGAGTTCCTGACGAACCCGAAGGGCTACGTGAAGGGTACCAAGATGGCGTTCGCCGGCATCGCCTCGCCCCAGGAGCGTGCCAACGTCATCGCCTATCTGCGCACGAACGCCGAGAACCCGAAGCCGCTGCCCGCTGTCGAGAAGTCCGAGGCGCCGCCCGCGGCCACTCCGGCGGCGGCGAAGCCCGAGGACAAGCCGGCCGCCAAGCCGGCTGAGCAGCCTGCCGACAAGCCGACCGCCGCGCAGCCCGCCGCCTCCAAGCCGTCGGAGGGCAAGGACAGCCCGGCCAAGCCCGCCGATACCAGCACGGCCAAGCCGGTCGAGGAGAAGTCCCCGGGCAGCCCGCGCGCGCCGAGCGAGTCCAGCGACCGCAACGCCCCGGCACCGCCCGCCGACGCCCATGACGGCGACCAGCAGGGTCAGCCGTCGAGCGCGATCCCCGCCGAGCCGACCGCGCCGACGGCGCCGGCCGCCAAGGAGCCGCCGGCCCAGGCGAATCCCGAGGCGGTGGACCGGGCGAAGGATCTCAACGTCGGTGTTCCGACCAAGGACCCGAACGCCGCGCTGCCGACACCCGCGCCGCTTCCGAAGCAGCAATAACGGCCAGCCGGGCGCGACCGCGTCCCGGCTTCCGCCTGTCAGCCGCGTTCCGCCGGCATGGCTCCGGGCCCGGCCCTTGCTGGAGGGCGACCGCGCCCCGGCACCCTGCCGGATTGAGAACCGCACAGGATCCCGTGGCTGACCGAAGTCCTGAACTGGAGGAGCGCCGGGCGCCTCTCCCGCTGCTCGTCGCCGTGACCATGACCGGGACGGTGGCGCTGCACATCTTCGTGCCGGCCCTGGCCGCCGTGGCCGCCGATCTCGGCACCAACGCGGCCGGCGCGCAGCTCACCATCACGGTCTACCTGATCGGCCTGGCGGGCGGGCAACTCCTCTACGGGCCGCTCTCGGACCGGTACGGACGGCGGCCGATCCTGATCGGCGGGCTCGGCCTCTACCTCGCCGGGTTGCTGCTCGCGATCCCGGCGCCCAATATCGGCGTGCTGCTGGTGGCCCGGGTGCTCCAGTCGCTCGGCGCCTGCGGCTCGCTGGTGATCGGGCGGGCCATGGTGCGGGACGTCTCGACCCGCGAGGACGCCGCCCGCAAGCTCGCCATCCTCACCACCGCAATGACCCTTACCCCGGCGCTGGCTCCGGCGATCGGCGGCGTGGTCAACGAGGCCTTCGGCTGGCGGGCGGTGTTCGTCGTGCTGGCCGGCCTGGTGGCGGTGCTCGGCGCGTTGGTGGTGTTCACCCTGCCGGAGACAAACCGGCACAAGGTGGCGCTGCCCGGCTTCGTCGCGGTGCTCGCGGGCTATTTCCGGCTCGTGCGGATCCCGGTTTTCCGCGCCTATCTCGTGGCGGGGGCCTGCGGCGGCACCAGCCTCTACGCCTTCCTGGCGGTGGCGCCGTTCCTGCTGGTCGATCGGCTCGGGCGCTCCTCGCAGGAGGTCGGGTTCGATTGCCTGATCGTGGTGTTCGGGATGGTCGGCGGGGCGGTGCTGGCGAGCCGGCTCGCCGCGCGGGTGCCGATCCGAAAGGCGGCGCGGAGCGGCAACCTCCTCTGCATCGCGGCGGCGCTGACGCTGCTGGTGGTGGACCGGACCGGGATGCTGAGCGTCGTCAGCCTGATCGCGCCGCTCTTCGCCTACGCGGTCGGCGTCGGCCTGCTCAGCCCCAACGCGGTGGCCGGGCTGATGAACGTCGATCCGCACGCGGCGGGTTCGGCTTCCAGCCTCTACGGCTTCACGCAGATGACCTTCGGGGCAATCTTCACGGCCGCTGCCTCCGCCTGGCCGGCGACCTCGGCGACGCCGGTGGCGCTGGCGCTGCTCGCGGCCGGGCTGATCGCCGCCCTGGCGCTGCGGCGGGCGTGAGGCTCGGTCGGGCGCGCCATGGCGGGCGGCCGGGGGCGGAACGGTCTTGGCGGGTTCGGCATTGAGAGGCCCCCAACAGGAGGAGAAACGCCATGCAGCGCTTGCCCATCATCGTCCTGGCCACGCTGGCCCTCGGTGGAACCGCCCTCGCGGCCGAGCAGGGCGCCGCGTCCCGGACGCCCGGTCACGAGATGCAGGACCACGGAAGCCGGGCAGGCAGCCCCGGTGCATCCGGCTACGCCCCCGGCCATGAGATGAAGTCCGGCACCTCGGATTCGACCGGCTCGACCTCGCGGATGGGTGGCTCGGGAGCCGGGACCTCCGGCACCACCAGCACCAGCGGTTCCGGCACTCGGCGCTGATCGTCTACGATCCGCCCCGCCCGATCGGTCGATCGGGCAGGGCGGCCTTCTAACCCGACGTGGCTTCTGCCCCGGCGCGCACGGCCTCGACCGGGCCGGAGACGCGGTCGGAAAAGCCCCCTTCCAGGTCTAGCCACAACAGCCGCACCGGATCGACCGGCCCCGGCAGGGTCAGCCGTCCAGGCGGAACCGGGCTGAACCCGAAGCGGCGGTAATAGGGCGCGTCGCCCACAAGGATCACCAGCCCATCGCCCGCCTGTCGCGCCGCCTCGATCACCGCGCGGGTCAGGGTGCCGCCGATGCCGCGGCCCTCGAAGCTCGGATCGACCGCGAGGGGGCCCAGCATCACGAACGGCGTCGCGCCGGTGCGGACCGGCCCCATCCGCACCGAGCCCACCAGGAAGCTTCCGACCCAGGCGGTGACGCCGAGATCCATCCGCTCGGCCGCGCCTTCGCGCAGGCGGTAGGCGGTGCGGGCAAAGCGGCCGGGACCGAAGGCCCGGGCCTGGAGGCGCGCGATGGCGGGGGCATCCTCCGGCCGCTCCGGCCGGATGACGAGGGACAATGCGGTCACGATACGCCCTTGGGGTGGCTGGTCGCCGCGTAGCAGCGCCGGGTCTGCCCGGCAAACGGCCGTCTTATTCCGCCGCCGCCAGCGTCGGGCGTCCGCCGGATTGCGTCAGCTTCAGGAAGCCGATCGCCGACAGCCAGATTACCGCACCGCAGGCGGACGCCGCGCCGAGGACTAGCCCGAAACCGCCGCGGTCGTGGAGGAGCGCGATCGCCGGCACCACGAAGCCGCTCGCCGTGAAGCCCACGAAGTAACGCACGCTGTAGGCCCGGGCCCGATAGGCCGGGGGCACGTAGCGGGCGATCATCGCGTCGTTGATCACCACCTGCCCGTAGATCGCCGTCATGGCGATCACCAGCCCCACGAGCAGCGGAAGGCCCGTGCTGACGGCGGCGATCCCGAGGCCCAGCGGTTGCAGCACCGAGAGCGCCACGAACAAAGTCGGCAGGCTGTAGCGGTCGATCAGGCGGCCCATGGCGAGCTGCATCAGCGCGCCGAACAGGAACACCACCGTGGCGATCGAGCCGGTGAGCGCCAGCGGCAGGGCGTGGCCGACGCCCTCGTCGATCACCTTGGGCAGGCTGATCGTGGTCAGGTTGAAGGTGAGGCCGCCCGCGAAGATCGCCAGGGCGAACATCGCCATCAGCGCCCAGGGTCGCGTGACGGGGATCACCGCTGCGCCGCCCGCCTTCTTGCCGCCGCCCTCGCCGTCGCCCGGCACCAGCGCCACGAAGGCCACCCCGCAGGCGAGGCAGATCAGGCCCGGCACCACGAAGGCCGCGCGCCAACTGATCGCGGCAGCGAGCAGCGCTGTGACGCCGGAGGCCGAGGCCGCGCCGAAATTCCCCCAGACGCCGTTGATGCCGAGGTCGCGGCCGAGCCGCCGGGCGTGGGTCACCAGCATGGCCGAGCCGACCGGGTGATAGATCGCCGAGGCGAGGCCGAGGACGCACAGCCAGAGGGCGAAGGCGAGGGGCGTCGAAGCGGTGGCGACGCCGAGGCATGAGAGCCCATAGCCGAAAAAGAACACCGCCAGCATGGTGCGGCGCCCGAACCGGTCGGCCAGCGAGCCCATCGGCAGGGAGCACAGGCCGAACGCCACGAAGGCGCCGGTGGCGAGCCCGATCAGCTCGCCGTAGCCGAGCCCGGTCTGGGCGGCGATGGCGATGACCGCGGTCGGGTAGATCAGCAGCACGAAGTGATCGAGCGCGTGCGCGACGTTGACGAAGCGCAGGGTGCGGCGGGACAGCGAATCGGAATCCATCGCGGCGTATCCTCCGGGATCGGACCCTGATAGCCTGACCCGATGGAGGTGTCGGGCCGGATATGCATGCGAACGGGCCAAACGCGTCGTCGCCACGATCGACCGCCGCGGCCGACTACCAAACCATACCGCGTCCCATCGCGGTGGTTCGCAAGCCGTGGGCGGCGGGGAGCACCACCGGCCTGCACCATCACATCCGCGCGCAACTGCTTTACGCCACCGCGGGGCTGATGTCGGCCTCGGCCGAGGATGGCGCCTGGGTCGTGCCAGAGGGCCACGCGCTCTGGATCCCGGCCTGCCTCCCGCACGCCACCGCCACCCACGGCCCGGTCGCCCTGTGCACCGCCTATCTCGATCAGGGCGCCGTCGCGACGTTCCCGGAGACCTGCCGGGTCATCGCGGTGTCGCCGCTGCTGTCGGCTGCGCTGGTCGCCCTGGCCGAGGAGCCGGTGCTCTACGCGGAGGACAGCCGTGGCGGCCACCTCGCCGCCCTGGTGCTCGACGAGATCGCCCGCGCCCCCGCGACGCCCCTCACACTGCCGCTGCCGCGCGATCCGCGCCTGCGCCGGGTCTGCCTGGGGATCATCGAGGATCCGGCCTTGGAGGACGATCTCGACGCCTGGGCCGACCGGGCCGGGGCGAGCCGGCGGACGCTGACCCGGGGATTCCGCGCCGAGACCGGCCTGAGCTTCGGCGACTGGCGGGCCCGGGCCCGGGTGATCCGCGCGCTGGCGCTCACGGCCGAAGGGCGTCCGCCCCGGGCCGTGGCGGCGGCGGTGGGGTATCGGAGTGCGCAGGCGCTGCGCCTGACGGTGGCGCGGGTTCTCGGGCCGGCCGGAGCGCGACAGACGCTCGTGTGATCCTCGCCGCATGACGCGGGCGTTCTACCTCTGGTTTGCAATCCTCCGGAGAACCCCGGGCATGCTCTACGAACTCACCACGCTGTCCTGCCCTCTGCTCGCGCTGGCACAGATCTGCGAGCGAGCGCGGTCCTGGGCCGCCGAGGCGGAGGGTGGGACACTGCTCGGCTGCTGGCGGACGGATATCGGCACGCTCGGACAAGTGATCGTCCTGCGCGGCTTCGATACGCCCGAGGCGATGACGGCCGAACGGCGGCGCGCCCTGATGAGCGCCGCACCGTTCCACGGAGGGGACCTGCTGACGGCCATGATCATGGACAGCTACGCGCCGTTCCCCTTCCTGCCGCCGCTCCGGACCGGGGCCCGGGGCGGCGTTTACGAGATCCGTACTTACCAGCTCCGCCCCGGCGGGCTCGCACCGACGCTGTCAGCCTGGGAGGCGGCGATCGGGCCGGCCAAGGCCTACACCGACCATCTCGTGACCAACCTCTACGCCCTCGATGGGCCGCCGCGGATCACGCACATCTGGGCCTTCGCCAGCCTGGAGGAGCGGGCGCGGCTCCGTGCAGACGCCTACGCCGCCGGGATCTGGCCGCCGAAGGGCGGGCCGGATCAGATCCTCTCGGCGACCTCGACCATTGGGCTGCCGGCTCCCGGCTCGCCCCTGTCGTGACGCAGCCTCAGGTCGCCCGCGCCGAGAAGTCGATCCGCGGGTCGATCCAGACGTAGATCAGGTCCGAGAGCAGGTTCACCGCGAGCCCGAGCAGGGAGAAGATGTAGAGGGTCGCGAACACCACCGGATAGTCCCGGCCCACGATCGCCCGGAACGACAGTTCCCCGAGTCCGTCGAGCGAAAAGATCGTCTCGATCAAGAGCGAGCCGGTGAAGAAGGCCGAGATGAAGGCCCCCGGGAAACCCGCGATCACGATCAGCATGGCGTTGCGGAACACGTGGCCGTAGAGCACGCGGCGTTCCGATAGCCCCTTCATCCGCGCGGTGAGCACATATTGCTTGCGGATCTCGTCGAGGAACGAGTTCTTGGTCAGCAGGGTCGAGGTCGCGAAGGCGCCGATCACCAGGGCGGTCAGCGGCAGCACCATGTGCCATGCGTAATCGGTCACCTTGTGCCAGGTCGAAAACCCCTCCCAGCCCTCGCTGGTGAGGCCGCGCAGCGGAAACCACTGGTAGAACGAGCCGCCCGCGAACAGGATGATCAGCATCAGCCCGAACATGAAGCCCGGGATCGCGTAGCCGATGATTACCACGAAGGAGGTCCAGCGGTCGAAGCGCTCGCCGTCCTTCACGGCCTTGCGGATGCCGAGCGGGATCGAGATCGCGTAGGACAGGAGCGTCATCCACAGACCCAGCGAGATCGAGACCGGCAGGCGCTCCTTGATGAGCTGGATTACCGTTACATCGCGGAAATAGCTGCGGCCGAAATCGAACCGGACATAGTCCCAGAGCATCTTGGCGAAGCGCTCGGGCGCCGGCTTGTCGAAGCCGAACTGCTTTTCCAGCTTGGCAATGAATTCAGGGCTCAACCCCTGCGCGCCGCGATAGCGCGAACTCGCCTCGCCGCCACCGCCGGAGGGGCGTGCGCCGCCGCCGAGGTCGCCGCCACCGCCGGTCACGCGCGACATCGCGCCGTCGCGCTGGCCCTGGAGCTGGGACAGCACCCGCTCCACCGGGCCGCCGGGGGCGAATTGCACGATCGTGAAGGTGATCAGCATGATCCCGAAGAGGGTTGGGATCATCAGGCCGATGCGGCGCAGGATGTAGGCGATCATCGCGTTACTCCCGCCCGATCCGCTTCGCCTTCTCGGCGTCGTACCACCACGTGGCCGGCGCGCCGAGGTCGTATTTCGGTGGGTTCTCCGGGCGGCCGTAGACGTCCCACAGGGCGAGGCGGTGGGTCGAACCATACCACATCGGCACCCAGTAGCGCCCGGCGCGCAGCACCCGGTCGAGGGCCCGGCACGCGGTGGTCAGGTCTGCCCGGGATTTCGCGTCCGCGATGGCGGTCAGGAGCGCGTCGATGGCGGGATCCGCGATCCCCGACAGGTTGTTCGAGCCCGCCGTCCTGGCCGCCCGGGAGCCGTAGGTCTCGCGCAGCTCCGCGCCGGGCGTCAGGCCGCTGCTATAACGCTGGATCGCGAGATCGAAGTCGAAATCCTTGAGCCGCGTCTGGTATTGCGCGGGATCGACCACGCGCAGGCTCGCCTTGATGCCGAGCAGCCCGAGGTTGCGGATGAACGGCTGTGTCACTGCGTCGAAGACCGGGTCGTTGTCCAGGAATTCGATCGTCAACGGACGCCCGCCGGGCAGCATGAGGCTGCCGCCCTGGCGGGTGCAGCCGGCCTCGCGCAGCAGCGCGTCGGCCCGCTTGAGGAGCGCCCGGTCCTGGCCGGACCCGTCCGAGACCGGCGGCGTCCAGGCCTCGCCGAACACCTCCGGCGGCAGATCCTTCAGCGGCTCCAGCAGGGCCAGCTCCTCGGCCGACGGCTTTCCCGTCGCCTTGAGGTCCGAATTCTCGAAGAACGAGGCCGTGCGGGTGTAGGCGCCGTACATCAGGTTCCGGTTCGACCATTCGAAGTCGAAGCAGAGCCCGATCGCCTCGCGCACCCGGGGATCGCGGAAGGCCTCGCGGCGGGTGTTGATCCACCAGCCCTGCGTGCCGCTCGGCCGCGCGTCCGGAACGGTCTCTCGGGTGACGCGGCCTTCCTTGAGCGCCGGGAAGTCGTAGCCGGTGGCCCAGACCCGGGCGGTGAATTCCTCCCGGAACGTGAACGCCCCGCTCTTGAACGCCTCGAACGCCACGGTCCGATCGCGGAAATACTCGTAGCGGATCGCGTCAAAATTGTTCTGGCCGATCGTCACGGGCAGGTCGGCCGCCCAGTAATCCGGAACCCGCTCCAGCCCGATCGAGCGGCCGACATCGACCGTGCCGACCCGGTAGGGACCGGAGCCGAGCGGCGGCTCCAGGGTCGAGGCCTCGAAGTCGCGGGCGCCGTAATAGGCGGCGGAAAAGATCGGCAGTTGCGTCACGAACAGCGGCAGGTCCCGGGCGCGGCCGGGCGCGAAGGTCACGACGAGCCGCTCGTCGTCTTCGGCCCGGGCATCCGTCATCGCGCGGATCACCTCGGAGATCTCCGGGTGGCCCTTGTCGCGCAGGAGCTTGAGGCTGAAGGCGGCGTCCCGCGCGGTCAGCCGCGAGCCGTCATGGAACCGGGCCTGCGGCCGCAGCAGGAACGTGTAGGTCAGCCCGTCCGGGCTCACCGTGACGGCGCGCGCCACCAGCCCGTAGACCGCGTCCGGCTCGTCGAGGGCGCGGACCATCAGGCTGTCGAAGGTCAGAGTCATCCCGGCCGCGCCTTCGCCGCGCAGCACGTAGATGTTGAGCGTGTTGAAGGTGTTGAACGCCTGGTTGCCGGTCGTGTCGGACAGCGTCGCCGAGAATCGCCCGCCGCGCGGCGCCATCGGGTTCACGTAGTCGAAATGCGCGAAGGTCGGCGGATACTTCAGCTCGCCGAAGCTGGAGAGGCCGTGGCGCTCCCCATCCTCTGCCCAGCCTGGCCGGGCCGCCGCGAGGGCGGCACCGCCGAGGACGATCCCGCGTCGGGTCGGCCGCCAGGGGGCGCCCGTCAACGGGGCGCCCCGGTCTTGGCCGCGAGCGCCTTGTCGTACCACCACGTCGTCGGGAAGCCGGAGCTGGCATAGAGCGGCAGGATCGCCGGGTGGTTGAAGCGGTTCCAGCGCAGCGTCCGCTGCTGGTTGGAGGACCATTGCGGCACGACGTAATCGTGGGCGAGCAACACCCGGTCGAGCGCCCGGGTCGCGGCGATCACGGTCGGCCGGTCCTTCGCGAAGATCACCTTCTCGATCAGCGCGTCGATGCCGGGATCCTTGATGCCGATCAGGTTGCGCGAGCCGGGACTGTCGGCCGCCTTCGAGCCCCAGTACTCGCGCTGCTCGTTGCCGGGTGAGAGCGACTCGCCCCAGTTCGTCGTGGTGATGTCGAAATCGAAGTTGCGGATCCGGTTCTGGTACTGCGCGGGGTCGATCACCCGCAGGGTCGCGTCGATCCCGATCAGCTTCAGCGACGCCGAGAACGGCAGGATCACCCGCTCGAAGGTGTTCTGGAATTCCAGGAACTCGACGGTCAGCGGCTCGCCGGTGGCCTTGTTGACCATCTTGCCGCCGCGCAGCTCGTAGCCCGCCTCGCGCAGCAGGCCGACCGCTTCGCGCAGGTTCTTGCGCACCGCCTCGGGGCTGTCGTTCACCGGGTTGGTGTAGGGCGTTGTGAAGACCGAAGCCGGGATCTTGTCCTTCACGCTCTCGAGGATCGCCTTCTCGTCGCCTTCCGGCAGGCCCGAGGAGGCCAGTTCCGAGCCGAAGAAGTAGGAGTTGATCCGGTTGTAGAGCCCGTAGAACAGGGCCTTGTTCATCTCCTCGTAGTTCATCGCGAGGTTGAAGGCCCGGCGCACGCGCGGATCCTTGAACTTGTCCTTGCGGGTATTGAACGCGAAGGCCTGCATGAGGCCCATGCCGCGGTCGGGGAAGGCCTCCTTGATCAGGCGCCCTTCCTTCACGGCCGGGAAGTCGTCGTAGGCGGTCGCCCAGTTCCGGGCGATGTTCTCGGCGCGGAAATCGTAGAGGTCGCCCTTCAGCGCCTCGACCAGCACGGTGCCGTCGCGAAAATATTCGTAGCGCTCGGTGTCGAAGTTGTAATGCCCGGCATTGGCCGGAAGGTCCTTGCCCCAGTAGTCGGGCGCGCGCTCGTAGGTGGCGCTGCGGCCGGGATCGAACTTCGCCAGCCGGTAGGGGCCGGAGCCGAGCGGCGGCTCGAGCGTCGTCTCCGTGGGATTGCGCGGCTTGCCGTTGGAATCCTTGGCCATCCACCAGTGCTTGGGCAGGATGCGCAACTGTCCGATCACCTGCGGCAGTTCGCGGTTGCCTGTCTCCGAGAAGGTGAAGGTCACCTCGTGCGGCCCGGTCGCCTCGGCTTTGGCGACCGTATGGTAGTAGGCGGCGTAGAACGGGCTGTTGGCCTTCAGGATGTCGAAGGACCAGACCACGTCTTCGGGGGTGATCGGCTTGCCGTCGTGCCAGCGGGCGTTCTCGCGCAGCCGGTAGGAGACCGAGCCGAGATCGGGGGCGACCCGCACCGCCTCGGCGATCAGGCCGTAGGAGGTGAACGGCTCGTCGGAGGATTGGGTCATCAGCGGATCGTAGATCTGCTGGATGCCGTTCTCGAGATCGCCCTTGAGGCCGGACACGATGATGTTGAAGTTGTCGAACCCGCCCTGGGCGCCGAGGCGCACCATCCCGCCCTTGGGTGCGGCCGGGTCGGCATAGTCGAAATGCTTGAAGTCGGGGCCGTATTTCGGCTGGCCCATCAGCGTGAGCGCATGGACCCACTGGCCGGTGGCGGCGGGCATCGTCGGCGGATCGGACGGCATCGCGGCCGGTTCCTGCGCCTGGGCCGGGGCGAGATGCAGCCCGACGAGGAGGAGTGTCGCGGCGAGGAGGCGTCCGGTCACGGTCTGCGCTGTCACGGGCAGGCTGTCTCCGTAGTAGGGATCCGCGCGGGGCACGGATGATCACCGAGGCTCATAGGCTGGGGAAGCCACGCCCGTCGAGCGCGCTTGCGCACGGGCCGCCTTGCAGGACAAGGCGCGGGTTTTCCCTCCCCCCTCTGCGGGGGAGGGTGGCCCCCGAAGGGGGTCGGGAGAGGGGAGCGACGGTGCAGAATCGGGCACTGCCCGTCATGACGGTCGCGCCTTTTCCTGAACCCGGGTTCCCCCCTTGCGGGACTTCGTCCCGACCCGACCCCTGCTGACGCAGGGGCCACCCTCCCCCGCAGAGGGGGGAGGGGAGCACGCGCATAAAATGTTTCACGCGGCCCGGCCCCGCCGGCCCTCCACCAGCCACATCGCCAGCAAGGCAGCGGCCAGGGCCGCAAGCGCCGCGAGGCCCAGCGCCAGCGGATAGACCTCGACCCCGCGGATATTGGCGCTGTCGCTCGGCCGGAAGCCGATCCAGTCCGCGCCCGAGAGCCGCCCACCGCGCACCACCGCCAGCCGCGGCACGTCGATGGCGCCCCCCGACCCGGTGACCCGGCGGATCGAGCCGCCCGACCCATCCGCCACCGCCTTCAGCCGCTCGGTGTCGCTGAACACGTCGGCGAGCTCGCGCGGATTGGCCGGGCCGACACTCACGAAGGCCACCAAGTTGCCGGAGCGCAGCGTGTGCAGCCCGAGGCTCTCGGCGTCGAAGGTGGCGGTGAAGAGGCCCGGCTCCTGGGGCTTCAGCGTCAGCGTCGTTACCTTGCCGGTCGGCCCGGTGACGGTGACCGGTTCGGCCTGATCCGCCATGGTCTGGCGCTCCACCCGGATCTCCCGGCCGCGGCCGGTGGTCTGGGCGCGCAGGGCCTCCTCTTCGAGGGCCGGCTCCTTCATCAGCCAGTGGCCGAGGCGGCGCAGCAGGTCGAGATAGGGGCCGCCTTCTTGGTAGCCCCGCGCCCAGAGCCAGGCTTGGTCCGACAGGAGCAGGGCGACGCGGCCCTTGTCCTCGCGGGACAGGGCGAGCAACGGCAACCCCTCGGCTCCCGACAGGATCGGCTGGATCCCGGGCCGGGTCCGGGCCTCGACGATACGCAGCCAGTCGCCCCAGGCGGGCGGGTTCGCGTCGGAGCCCGGCAGGGCGCGGGTCACCGGGTGGCGCTGGCCGACCTGGGTCGGCGTCGCCTTATAGGGTTTTTCCACCACCCGCCCGTCCGGGTCGCCGGGCAGGATGCCGGCGAGCCGAGTGCGGGCCAAGCTCGCCGGGCCGGCGAATTCGGGGCCGGCGGCGATCAGCAGGGCGCCGCCCTCGCGGACGTAGCGGGCGATATTGTCAAAATAGGCCTGCGGCAGCACGCTCTGGTTGGCGTAGCGGTCGAAGATGATCAGGTCGAAGTCCTTGATCTTCTGGACGAACAGCTCGCGCGTCGGGAAGGCGATCAGGGAGAGTTCCGAGATCGGCGTGCCGTCCTGCTTCTCGGGCGGGCGCAGGATGGTGAAGTGGACGAGATCGACGTTGGCGTCAGACTTCAGCAGGTTGCGCCATGTGCGCTCGCCCTGGTGGGGCTCGCCGGAGACCAGCAGCACGCGCAGCTTCTCGCGGATGCCCTCGATCGGCAGCACGGCCCGGTTGTTGACGTTGGTCAGCTCGCCCGGCAGCCCCTCGACCTCGATCTCGACCACATTCGGGCCGCCATGCTCGATCCGCAGGTTGAGCGCGAACGGCTTGTCGGTGGCGACGTCCCTACGGCCGATCTCCTCGCCGTCGCGGCGCACGGTGACGACCGCGTGGCCGGTGCCGCCCCGCTCCATCACCTCGGCCCGGATCGTCAGGTCCTTGCCGACGATGCCGAAGCGGGGGGCTTCCAGCAGCTTGATCTGCCGGTCGCGCTCGTCGGGATGGCCGGTGACGAGGACGTGAAGCGGCGCCTTGATGCCGAGCTGGGCCATCGCGGACGGAATGTCGTGAACCACGCCGTCGGTGAGCATCACGATCCCGGCGAGCCGCTCCGGCGGCACGTCGGCCAGCGCCTGGCCCAACGCGGTGAACAGCTTGGTGCCATCGTCGCCGTCCTTGGCGTCGGGCACGTCGATGAAGCGGGTCTCGATGTTGGCCAGGGCCCCGAAGCGGCGCTGCAGCTCGGCGCGGACGGCGTCGGTCATCTGCGGCCGGTCGCCGAGCTGCTGCGAGCCCGAGCGGTCGACCACGATGGCCGCAATGTCCTTCACGGGCTCGCGGTCCTCGTGGACCAGGGCCGGGTTGGTCAGCGCAGCCAGCACCAGGGCGAGGACGAGGACGCGCAGCCACGCGGTCCGGCCCCGGGCCAGCACCGCGAACACCGCCAGCACGGCGACGATCACGCCCAGAACGGCGATGGCCGGCCAGGGGAGGAGGGGGGTGAAGCTGAGGCTCAGCATGGGGCAGAGCGCTCCAGATCCGTGATGCGGCGTCTCCCTCCCCCCTCTGCGGGGGAGGGTGGCCCCTGCGTTAGCAGGGGTCGGGAGAGGGGAGCGACGTTTTCAGAGAGGGCGCGGCCGGCATGGAGGACTCTGTCCTGTCCTGCACCGTCGCTCCCCTCTCCCCCCCTGCTGCGCAGGGTACCCTCCCCCGCAGAGGGGGGAGGGGGAGCGGCGTTGCGCAGGTCGTCACGAAAAACAATCACTGCCCCAGCCGCTCCAGCAGCGCGGGCACGTGCACCTGATCCGCCTTGTAGTTGCCGGTGAGCGTGTACATCACGATGTTGACGCCCCCGCGGAACGCCATCTCGCGCTGGCGCTGGTCGCCGCCCACCACGGGATAGAGCGGCTCGCCGCCCCGGCCCACCGCCCAGGCAGCGGCGAGGTCGTTGCCGGTGATGATGATCGGGCTGACCCCGTCGCCAGCCCGGGCCGGGCGGCGTTCGGCGCCCTCGGCGGCTGGCGGCAGGGCCTCGACCCAGGTCTGGCCGGTGGCGTAGCGGCCCGGAAAACTGTCCACGAGGTAGAACGCCTTGGTGAGCACGTGGTCGAGCGGTACCGGCTCCAGCTCCGGCACTTCGAGTGTCGCCAGCATGGTGCGCAGATACGCGGCCTCCGGGGTCGGCGGGCCGCCCGGCCGGGCGGTCAGCGCGTCGCGGGTGTCGAACAGTACGGTTCCGCCGTTGCGCATGAACGCGTCGATCTTGCGGATCGCGGTCTCGGAGGGCTGCGGCCGGTTCGGCGCGATCGGCCAATAGATCAGCGGGTAGAAGGCCAGCTCGTCCTTGGCGGGGTCGATGCCGGCGGGCTCGCCCGGCTCGAGGGCCGTGCGGGAGGCGAGCATCTGGGTCAGGCCGGTCAGGCCGGTGCGGCTCGCCTCGTCGACGGCGGCGTCCCCCGTGATCACGTAGGCGAGCCGCGTGACCAGAGCGGATTCGAAACCGTTCGGCCGATTGACCGGCGGCTGTGCCTCCTCGGCGCGGACGGGCAAGGCCGGCAGGGACGCCAGCAGGCCGAGACCCACGAGCGCCAGCACCGCCGGCCGGCCACGCAGGCGAGCCACGAGGCCGCCGCGGCGCAGGAAGCCGCCGAGCCACAGGCCCGCTAAGGTGTCGAGGGCCAGCAGCAGCAGCGCCAGGGTGAACAGGCTCGGGCGCAGGTCGACGGTCTCGGCCCCGGCGAGCGAGCCGAATCGGGCGCCATCGAGGGCCGCGAGGTCGAGGGACTTCAGCCGATCGTCGGGCTTGAGGGCGTTCACGCTGATGCCTCCGTCCGGCGGGCCGTAGAAGCCCGGCGGGTGCTCCAGGGTCGCCCGGTCGGCGTAATCGGCCGACACCGCCGTGGCCGAGGCCGGGGGTGAGCCGAGCGCCCCGAACCCGTCCAGCGTCACCCGCGGGGCGAGCACCGGGGCTGCCGCCCGTGGGGTTTCGCCCTGGACCGGGGCCGAGGCGCCGGCCAGTGCCACGACGCGTCGGAGCATGTCGATGAACAATCCGGAGAGCGGCAGGTTCGACCACGTCGTGTCGGCGGTGACGTGGAACAGCACGATCGTGCCCAGGCCGCGCTTCTGGGCGGTGACGATCGGCGTGCCGTCCTGAAGGGAGGCCCAGGTCCGGTTCGGCAGGTCGCCGTCCGGCTCGGCCAGGATCTGGCGGCGCACGCCGATATCGGCCGGCGGCTTCAGGCCGGCAAAGGGGCTCTCGGGCGGGAAGGGCGCCAGCGTCTTCGGGCTGTCCCAGGAGAGCGTGCCGCCCAGCGTCCGGCCGCCCCGGCGCAGCCGCACCGGGACCAGCGAATCGTTGCCGGCGGCGAGCCGCGGGCCGGCGAAGCGCAGCAGCATCCCGCCATCCTTCACGAAACTCTCGATCCGGGCGGTGGTCTTCTCATCGAGCGCGCCGACATCGGCCAGCACGAGGACCGAGACCTGATTGTCGAGGAGCTGGTTGATCGATTCCGCGATCCCCTTGGCGCCGCGGGGCTCCTGCACGTCCGCGAAGGGCTGCAGCGCCCGGGACAGGTAGTAGGTCGGCGCCAGCAGGGGCTGGGCCTGATCGAGGGTGCCGCCGAAGACGAGGCCGACCCGGCGCCGCTTGCCGCGCTCGTCCTGCAGCACCACGGCCCCGGCCGAGCGCTCGCCCGCGATCTCCAGGCGGCTGATGCTGTTGCGCAGCTCCACCGGCAGCTCGAAGGTGGCCTCCGCCTCCGTGGCATCGGCCGCAAAGGTGAAGTCGCGCTCGGCGAGCGGCAGGCCCTTCTGGTCGAGCGCCCGGATCACGCCGGAATCGCGCCCATTGGGGACCGCCCGCAGGGCGTGGGTGACGAGCTTGCCGGCATTCTCGGTGGCGGTGAGCGCCAGGGCCGGCGGCCGGTCGGCGCGCAGCACGGTCAGCGCCGCGCCCTTGTCGCCGGCGAGATCGGCGAGCCCCTTGGCAAAGCGCGTGTCCTCCGCCCCGGCGACGCCGTCGCTGATCCAGACGAGGCCGGCGCCGCGATTCTTGTCGAGGAAGGTCTCGATCGCAGCGAGATGTGCGTCGCGGGCGGGCAGGATCGGGCGGGGGGCGAGGGCGCGCAGGCGCTCCAGGGCGGCGGCGGGCGTCTTCGCCTCAAGGGCCGCCGGGGCATCGGCGAGGCCGATCACCGCGACCGGACGCCCGTCGCGGGCGGCGCCCTCCACGGCGTCGGTGGCGACGCGCAGGCGGTCGCGCCAGTCGTGGGCGGCGGGGAAGCCGTTGTCGAGGAGCACGAGGAGCGCGCTGCGGCCGCCCCCAGCCCCGACACCCCCGGCGTTCCAGACGGGACCCGCCACCGCCAGGATCAGGGCGGCGGCGATCAGCAGCCGGAGGATCAGCAGCCAGGGCGGCGTGCGCGCCGGGGTCTGCCGCTGCGGGATCAGGTCGGCGACGAGCTTGAGCGGCGGGAAGTTGATCCGGCGCGGGCGCGGTGGGGTCACCCGCAGCAGGAACCACAGGGCCGGCAGGCCGATCAGGGCGGCGAGCGCCAGCGGGGCGGCGAAGGTCAGACCCAGCATGGCGGCCTCACTCCGTGCCGCGGGCGGCGATCAGCGTGGCGAGCCGCAGGGCCGCCTCGCTCGCCGGCCGGTCCGTGCGGTGGATCGTCAGCGTCCAGCCCTGGCCGCGGGTGATGGCGGCGAGCGCGGCCCGGTGCTCGGCGATCCGGACGCGGTAGCGCGTGCCCCAGGCGTCGGAATCGCCGATATCGAGGCTCAGGCTGCCCTCCAGATCGTGCAGAACGGCCTGACCGGTGAACGGAAACGTCTCCTCGATCGGATCCACCACCATCAGCAGGTGGCCGCGGCTGCCGCGGCCGGCGAGGCTCTGCACAGTGGCCGCGATCCGATCGGGTGCGGTGAGGAAATCGCCGATCAGCACCACCTCGTCGAACCGGGCGGGGCTCGCCTGCGGCGGCAGGTCCTGGCTCAGCCCGGCCGTGTCGGCGACCAGCGCATGCGCCAGCCGCTCGACGATCCCGCGCGAGGCGCTCGCCCGGGTCAGCCCGAGGAGACCGACCCGCTCGCCGCCCTCCACGAAGGCGTCGGCCAGGGCCAGACCGAGGATCAGCGCGCGCTCGACCTTCGGCGCGGAGGCGAGGTCCGAGGAAAAGCCCATAGAGGCCGAGCGGTCCATCCAGAGCCAGATGTTGTGGGCGGCCTCCCATTCGCGCTCGCGGACGTAGAGCCGGTCGTCCCGGGCCGAGCGGCGCCAATCGACCCGCGCTGCGGCCTCGCCGGTCACGAAGGGGCGGAATTGCCAGAAACTCTCGCCCGGCCCGGCCCGGCGGCGGCCGTGGAGGCCGTGGGCCAGCAGACTGGACACGCGCCGCGCTTCCAGCACGAGGCGAGGCATCTTGTCGGAGAGGGCGGTCGCGCCCTCGCTCTCGCGCCGGCCGGGGGTGCGCCTGCCCGTATCGAGGGCGTGTGTCCCGACCAAAGTCAGATCTTCTCCGCGAGCTTGGCGATCAGGCCCTCGATGGTCTCGCCGTCGGCGCGAGCGGCGTAGCTCAGCGCCATCCGGTGCTTGAGCACCGGCTCGGCCAGCGCCTTCACGTCGGCCACCGAGGGGGCGACCCGACCCTCGATCAGCGCCCGGGCGCGTGCCGCGAGGGTGAGCGCCTGGCTGGCGCGGGGACCGGGCCCCCAGAGAAGCTTGTCCTTCACGATCGCGTCGCCGCTGTCGGGCCGGGCGGCGCGCACGAGGTCGAGGATCGCCTCGACCACGGCCTCGCCCACCGGCAGCCGGCGCACGAGGCGCTGGGCGGTGAGCAGCTGCTCGGTGGACATCACCGCGCGCGGTCGCACCTCATCGACGCCGGTGGTCTCGATCAGGATCCGGCGCTCGGCGGCGCGGTCGGGGTAGCCGACATCGATCTCCAGCAGGAAGCGGTCGAGCTGTGCCTCGGGCAGCGGGTAGGTGCCCTCCTGCTCGATCGGGTTCTGGGTGGCGAGCACGTGGAACGGCCGCGGCAGGTCGTGGCGGGCACCCGCCACCGAGACGTGGCCCTCCTGCATGGCCTGAAGCAGGGCGGACTGCGTGCGCGGGCTCGCGCGGTTGATCTCGTCGGCCATCAGGAGCTGCGTGAAGACCGGCCCCTGCACGAACCGGAAGGCCCGGCGGCGCTCGGCATCCTCCTCCAGGATCTCGGTCCCAAGGATATCGGAGGGCATCAGGTCCGGGGTGAACTGCACGCGTCGCGCGTCGAGGCCGAGCACGGTGCCGAGCGTCTCGACCAGCTTGGTCTTGGCGAGGCCCGGCAGGCCGACCAGCAGGCCGTGGCCGCCGGCCAGGATGGTCACGAGTGCGAGATCGACCACCTTTTCCTGGCCGAAGATCACCCCGTGGATCGCCTCCCGCGCCGCGCCGACATCGGCGAGACAGCTCTCCGCCGTCGCCACGATGCCGTCGTCGAGGGTGGTGGCCGGGCTGATCCCCTGCGTCATGCCGCTATCCATCTCCTGCTTGCGCCTCCGGAAAGGCCCGCCGGTCAATCCCGTCAGTGTGGGGCTGATGATACCGGGCTGGCAAGGTCGGGATCGCCGCACGCCGTCGGGCGGCGGGTTCGGGCGGGGGCCCAGGTCGTGTGGCCGGGGGCGTTACGATCGTCTGGAGGACGCTTCCCGCGTCGGGGCACGGGGAACGGTCGTGCCGCTTGCCGCTTCTCCCGCAGGAGGTACGGGCAGGATGCAGGAACTCGTCGCGAAGATCGAGCAGGCGTTGCTGATGGCGGCCGGCATGGCGTGGCAGACCGGCTGGACTCTGGTGCTCGGCTTCGCGATCTCGGCACTCCTGCAATCCGTGGTCTCCACCGACGCGATGAAGCGCGCCCTCGGGCGCGATGGACCGAAGGAGGTCGCGCTGGCCTCGCTCGCCGGCATGGCGTCCTCGTCCTGCTCCTACGCGTCCGCGGCGATCATGCGCACGCTGTTCAAGAAGGGCGCGGCCCTGATCCCATCGCTGGCCTTCCTGTTCGCCTCGACCAACCTCGTGCTCGAACTCGGCATCGTCCTGTATCTGCTGATGGGCTGGCCGTTCATGGTGGGCGAGTGGGTCGGCGGCGTCGTGCTCATCATCGTCATGGCCGTCCTCGTACGGCTGACCTACCCGGCGCGGATCGCCGAGGGGGCGCGCCGGCACGAGGAGGAAGCGGGCGGCCACCAGCACATGAGCATGACCGTGGCGGGCGAGACCCTCGGTGCGCGCCTGAGGAACCCGCAGACCCGCATCCGCGTGGCCCAGAACTTCACCATGGAATGGTCGATGCTCTGGAAGGACCTCGCGATCGGCTTCCTGGTCGGCGGCTTCCTGTCGGCCTTCGTGCCCGACGCCGTGTGGAAGTCCCTGTTCCTGACGGATGCCTCGCCCTGGCTCAAGGTGCCCGCCAACGCGCTGCTCGGGCCGCTGATCGCCGTGGCGACCTTCGTCTGCTCCATCGGCAATGTGCCGCTGGCCGCCGTGCTCTGGGCCGGCGGCGCGAGCTTCGGGGGCGTGCTCGCCTTCCTCTATGCCGACCTCATCGTGCTGCCACTCCTCGACACCTACCGGCGCTATTTCGGCTGGCGCATGGCCGCCTACATCGCGGCCGTGTTCTACGCGACGATGGTGGTGGCCGCCCTCGTCATGGATCTCGCCTTCACCGGGCTCGGCCTCGTGCCGGACCATGGGATCGATATGCGCGCACAGATCACGCGATTCGGCCTGAACTATACGTTCTGGCTCAACCTCGTGTTCGGTGCACTCGGCGCCTATCTCTGGTGGGTCAGCCGCCGGCATCCCATGGGGCATCACGATCAGGGCGGCCATGCCCGACATGGGGAGGGCGCGCACCGGCACGCCCACCAGGAAGGCTGAGCCCAGGCCCGCTCCGGTCGATCGGTCAGATCTTACCCTCGAGACCCATCGTGTAGTATTTGTGGACGATCTTGTCCTGGTTCTCGAGGAGCCAGTCGATCGACGGCTCGTTGGTCATCGCCTTGCGGATCGCTTCGGTCATGCCCTTGCGCTGGATCTCGAACAGCGCCTTGTGGTCGACCGTCTCGGCCTGGATCACGCCCGGGCTCAGCCAGACCGAGCAGATGATGCCGAGGTCGTTGGCCTTCTCCTTCGGGATATACCCGGCGCGCACCGCGTCCAGCACGCCGTTGGCGATGGCGAACTGCACCGTGCCCATCAGGATCGACGTGTACTTGCTCTCGGTCACGCTGACCTTGGAGACGCAGAGCGTCACCGGGCGGACCATGATGTCGGTGTTGAGCAGCGCGAAGACGCGGCTGTGGCCGACGACCTGATCGCCCGTCAGCGTCGCGAGCGCCGTGCCGACCGGCCCGTCGAGTTCGCCGATGATGACCTCGGGCTCGGAGGCGGTGTTCGGGGGGCCGCCCGCCACGAGGGCTTCGCCAGCGCGGAGGATGATGCGTTCACTCATGGGGGTAGGCTCCATCGTTTGCGGCAGGCGCGGCTGGCCGGCATCCGTCGCGGTGGACGGGGCAGCTCGTGGGTTCGCAACAGGCGCCTGCAGCCGGTCCGGATGCGGATCGACCGCCCCGGCGCTCATGCCGTCGATGCCTGCCGTCAGTGCGCCTCGTACACGATTGCGATC
Organism: Methylobacterium phyllostachyos; assembly: GCF_900103445.1. Classification (GTDB taxonomy): domain Bacteria; phylum Pseudomonadota; class Alphaproteobacteria; order Rhizobiales; family Beijerinckiaceae; genus Methylobacterium; species Methylobacterium phyllostachyos. The sequence goes on from NZ_FNHS01000012.1 coordinate 149,537, forward strand.
GCCGCAGGATAGGCGAGGGACCGAACGTCCAGGATCGATCCGAGGGCTACGGGTGTGGCGGCACGCGGTCCGGCGGCCGGATCTCGATCTGGATGCAGGTTTCGTCACGGGCGAAGGTCTTGGCGTCGGCGACCCGGACCTTTAGGAAGGCGCCCAAGCCGGGGCGGTCCCGCCCACGATTGCCGGACCGGCTGAACCCCCCTGATGTCTCTCGCGGATCGCGGCGTGGGCAGCCTTGCGGGCTTCCCGCGTATCCGGACCTGACCATGCGCCTTCGAGATGTGTTCGCCGCCGGATCGTCGGAGAAAGCCGGCCTCGCCGGGGCGGCGCAGTCCCTCGCGCGCCCCTTGGCCCGGCGCCTGAAGCGCCGCCGCGGTGAGCCCCGGCAGGCGGATGTCGTCCAGGCCGTGAAGGCATCGGGCTTGTTCGATCCGGCATGGTATGCCCGGCGCTACCCCGACGTGGTCGGCGAGGGGATCGATCCCGCGGTGCATTACGCGGTCCATGGCGGCCGGGAGGGGCGCTGGCCGCACCCGCTGTTCCACGGCGACCTCTACCTCGATTCCGTGCCGGGGCTGCGGGCCGAGGGTATCAACCCGGTGCTCCACTACCGCGACCGCGGCGCCGAGGCCGGGATTCGCCCCAATCCCCTGTTCGATCCCGACTGGTATGCCGAACGCTATCTCGGCGGCGCGACGCAGCGCGGCCGGGCGTTCCTGCACTTCCTGGCCAATCCGGACACCGACCCGTCGCCGCTGTTCGACACGGCCTGGTACCTGTCCCGCTACCCGGATGCCCGGGCGGCCGGCGGCAACGCGCTGGCCCATTATTACGAGACCGGCCGGAAGCAGGGCTACCTGCGCAATCCGGAGGAATTCGCCGGCCTGTCGCGCCACGTGGACCTGATCCGCAACGCCGGGATCTTCGACGCGGAGTTCTACCGCTCGCGCTGTCCCGAGGCCGAAACCAGCGGGCTCGACGCCCTGGAACACTACGTGATGGCGGGCGGCTATCGCCGCTACGCACCCCATCCGCTGTTCGATCCCGATTGGTACGCCGCGCAATCCCCCGCCGTGCGGGCCGACGCCCTCAACCCCCTGGTCCATTATCTGGAGCACGGCGCCGCCGAAGGTCTCGATCCGGGCCCGTGGTTCGACACGCGCTGGTATGCCGAGACCTACCTCGCCGAGGACGGGGACCAGCAGAACCCGCTGGTGCATTTCCTGGCCGATGGCGGGCGCAGCACCAGCCCGTCGCCGCGCTTCGACGCCCCCTGGTATCTGGCCCGCTATCCGAGGGTCGCGGCCCTCGGGCTGAACCCGCTCGTCGATTACGTGCTGACCGGCCTGGAGGCGGGGCGGCTCACCCGCCGCGTCCCCGGCGCGGCGGTGCCGGAGGCGTCCGATGCCCGCCTCTCCTGCCTGAAGCGGGAGCCGCGCCGGCATGGCCGCACGGCCCTGTTCATCACCCATTGCCCGGAGGGGCGGATCCGCGGCCATGTCGAGCCCTACCTGACGGCCTTCGCGGAGAACGGCGTCGACATCGTCCTGATCATCGCCGCCGACCAGCTCAAGAACGCGGTACCGCAGGCGATCCTGGATCTGTGCGCCTCGGTCTACCTGCGGGAGAACACGGGGTTCGACTTCGCCGCCTGGGCGCATGTCCTGCTGGAGGATGTCGATCTCCTCGACGCGGAGACCCTGTACCTCGCCAACGACAGCCTCGTCGGCCCCCTCGACCGGACCGATTTCTCGGCGCTGCTCACCAAGATCGACGCGTTCCCGGAGGCGGTGATCGGGCTCGCCGACAACTTCTACTACAGTCACCACCTCCAGAGCTTCTTCCTGGCCCTGAAGCGGCGCTGCCTGTCGTCCTATGCGTTCAACCACTTTCTTCTGTCGGTGGCGAACTGGCCCGACAAGAACGCGGTGATCACCGAATACGAGCTGACCTTCTCGCAGCGGATGCGGGCCGCGGGACTTGGGATGCGCAGCCTGTTCTCGGCGCAGAACAAGCACATGTCGCTGGTCAACGACCCGCGCAACAACCGCACCCTGTTCGACTGGGAGAACATGCTGGCCCAAGGCTTCCCGTTCGTGAAGCGCTCGCTGCTCGGCGAGCATGCGGCGATCGGCGGTGCGGCGGTGCGGGAGGCGATCGCGAAGAGCGGCTTCGACCTCGACCGGCTCGACGTGACCTACACCTATCCGGGCGCCAGGATCTGGGCGGACCTGCGCAAGCCCCAGGCGCCGGAGCGGCCGCTGCGCGTATCGTTCATCTCGCCGATGAACTACGCCAACGGCCTCGGCGTCGCCGCCCGCAGCTACGCCCGTGCGCTCCACCGGACGCCGTTCACACTGAACATCCACCCGATGGAGCGGCCCTTCCACGTCCACGCCCGGGTGGCGCCCGCGTGGCAGGCCCGCACCTTCTCGGGCGCTGCGGATGTCGCCCTGGTGCATTTCAATGGCGACAGCTGGCATTCGCTCATGAGCGACGCGCAGCAGGCGATCGCCGCGCAGGCGCGGCTGAAGATCGGGCTGTTCGTGTGGGAGACCTCCCATGTGCCCGGCGGCTGGCTGCCCACCGTCGATGGGCTCGACGCCATCTGGGCACCCACCGAGTTCTGCGCGGCGATCTTCCGGCAGATCACCGATATCCCGGTCGATGTCGTGCCCTACGTGGTCGAGAACGAGGCCGGCGAGCCGGCGAGCGCCGCCGCCAAGGCGAACCTGCGCAAGGCCTTCGCGATCGACCCCGCCAAGCGGGTGATCCTCTACGCCTTCGACGGGTCGAGCTACCTCGCCCGCAAGAACCCGCACGCGCTGATCCGGGCGTTCCGGGCGGCGGGTCTGGGGAAGGCCGGCTGGCAGCTCGTGCTCAAGACCAAGCACGTCTTCGATCTGCCCGAGGAGGGCAAGAAGCTCTTCAACCTCGTCGGCGCGTCCGGCGACGTGGTGGTGATCGACCAGCCCCTCTCCCAGAACGAGCTTGGCGCGCTGTTCGATCTCTGCGCGGTCTACGCCTCGTCGCATTCCTCGGAAGGCTTCGGACTGACGATCGCGGAGGCGATGGAGATGGGCAAGGTCGTGGTCGCCACCGATTACGGCGGCTGCCGCGATTTCCTCGACGCCACCTGCGGCTTCCCCGTGAAGGCCGATGTCACGGCCCTCGACCAAACCTACGGACCGTACCTGCGCGGCGCCGAATGGGGCCAGGTAGACGAGGCCGATCTCGCCCGCGCGCTGACCGACGCGGCCCGGGCGGTGACCGGCGGGGACGCGGCGCGGATCGGTGCCGCCGCGCGGGCGCGGATCCGCGAGCGCCTGTCCATCGGCGCGGTGGCCTCCGCCATGGAGGCGAGCCTTTCCCGCCTCCTCGCCGCCGACCGTTCCTGACGCCCCGGAGACGCGACCCGTGTTGAAGAAGAAGCCGGTCCCGGCCCCGTCGGCCTCCTGGGGGGCGCTCGCGTGGCCGGACGCGATCGTGCCGCTACCCCTCGACGCGCAGTTCCGCCCCGTGGATGAGCGCCGGCTGGACCAGATCGCCGCCGGGCAGCTGCCGTCCTGCCGGGCCGTGTTCGTGGCACCGGCGGCCTCGGAGCTGCGCCCCGACCTCGTTCGGCAGCTCACGCGCGCCATGGCCGAGCGACCGGATATCGGCCTCTTCTACGGCGACGATGCCGTGGTGGACGGTGCCGGACAGGTCCGCAGCGTCCACTGCAAGCCGGCCTTCAACCTGGGCCTGCTGATGGCCGATGATTACATCGGCTTCCCGCTCCTGATCCGCGCCGCGACCTTCGCGGGCCTCAAGCCGGATTTCCGTCAGCGCTACGCCAGCGCCGCGTGGTTCCGGTTCCTGCTCGGGGCGATCTCCGCCGGCATCGGCATCGACCGGATCCCCGAGACCCTGATCGCCTCGCCGCTGGAGCGTCCGAAGGCGACTCGAACCGCCCGTGCCCATACCCTCGACCGCTGGTTCGAGACGAATGGCGCACCCCTGCGCACGGCCCCGGGCCTGACGCCGGACACGCTGGAGATCCGCCGCACCCTCGACGCGCGACCGCCGGTGACCCTCGTCGTCCCGACGAATCAGAGCCGGCCCAAGGACGACCAAGGCCGCGCCGTGGACGGTGCCAAGCCCCACGTGATCAACCTGCTCGACAGCCTCGGCCGCAGCACCTACCCGGCCGACCGGATCCGGGTGCTGATCGGCGACGACGTAGCCGACGACGCGATCTATCGCGGCCGCACCGATCGCTTCGCCGTGACCCGCCGGCTGACGACCCGGGCGCCGGGGGAAAAATTCAACTACGCGGCCAAGATGAACACGCTCTGGCGGGCCGCCGAGACCGACCTCGTCATTCTCATGAACGACGACCTCGTGGTGCGCCGGCCCGGCTGGATCGAGGCATTGCTGACCTTCGCGCCGGACCGGGGCGTCGGCGGCGTCGGCGGTCGGCTGCTGTTCCCCACGGGCAAGATTCAGCATGCCGGCATGACCGGCGGCATCTTCGACGTGTTCGCCCATCCCTGGTACAACCGGGACGCGGACGAGCGGACCTATGGCGACTGGGCGCTGACGCAGCGCGACTGCTCGGCGGTGACCGGCGCGCTCTTCGCCACCCGCAAGGCGGTGCTGGAGGCGGTGAACGGCTTTGACGAGGATTTCGCCCTCGACTTCAACGACGTCGACCTGTGCCTGAAGCTGCGCCAGCTCGGCTATCGCATCGTCTACACGCCGTTTGCCGAGTTGATCCACCACGAGAGCGCCTCGCGCCAGACCAGCTTCGCCCCAGGCCCGCAGACCGCACGCTTCCTCCGCCGCTGGCGCGACGTGCTGGCGGAGGACCCCGCCTACAGCCCGCAATTGCGCACCGACACCGACGTGGTCGCTCCCCGGGCCGACGCGACGCGCTGGATCACGGAGCGGCGGGGGGAGGGGTAGGCGGATCCCGGCTCCGGGTTGCGGATGCTCTCTCGAGCGTAGGTCTTCCTCCCCCCTCTGCAGGCTGGCGGATTCACACGTCTCTTCCCGATGCTTCATTCTTCCAGAAACGAGCGCATTTCCGTCCCCATTGTGGGGAGAGGCCAGGGGTGGTGCAGATGGCACCGCTCCGCTCGATCCTGAGCCACCCCCACCTCCAACTTCTCCCCACAGGTTTGAGCGATCCTGGGCAGGCCCGGGATCGCCAGGGGAGGAGCGCGCGTCGGCGAAGATGTGCGAATGCGGGGCACGATCCAATTAATCAAAACCCGCAAATAAGCTGGTGTTTCTCGTAGAAATCCTGGACCGGCAATTCTCGCGGCCGGCAAAGTAGCCGACTGTGCCGCCTCCCTTCGAGCGGGCGCCGTCCGCCACGTGCCGGAGCTGACCGTGAAGAGGCTTCCCGCCGCCGCTGCCCTGCTTCTCATGGCCGCCGGCGCCTACGCGGAGATCCGGCTGCACGAGGGCGGGCGCCCCATCACCGGCACGGCGATCCGGCCCGGGGCCGCCGCCTTCAGCCCCGCGCCGATCCCGGCGGATTGGGTCGTCTCGGGCAACCCCGTCACCGAGGTCGCGGAGGTCTCCGAGACCCATGACGGGAGTGCGAGCGTCTATCTCTGGCGCACCACGGCGAGCACGTTCCGCTGGACGCACCACAGCGACGAGATCATCACGATCCTCGACGGCGACGTCTTCATCACCGAGGCGGATGGCAAACGGCACCACCTGACCCCGGGCGATGTCGCGCATTTCCCGGTCGGGTCGATCCAGCTCTGGGAGGTGCCGAAGACGCTCCTGAAGTCGGCGATCCTCAAGCACCGGGAGCCTGCGCTGGTCGAGGCCTCTCTGCGCTGGATGCGCCGGGCCCGCGCGTTCGTCGCCGGCTGAGAGCCGAGGCGTCTCCGTCGCCGGCTGAGAGCCGAGGCGTCTCCGTCGCCGGTGTGAACCCGATCGGCTGGGGCGTGCGTTGGCGGCTTCCGAGCCATGCCTGTCACTTAGCAGTCAGGGGCATCAATCTCGTAAACGGACGCTCCTCGTTGCACGCTGACGCCAGCGGCCATCTCTGGAGCGCCGCCAAGACCGCAGTCGGATACAACTAGGCATGGTGTTCGCCGACAGGGGGATACAGCGTTTCCCTCAGCAAGCGACGGCTTGCGATAGCGCACGGTGGCGGTAGTCCCGCGGACTGAGCCCATAGCGCTCCTTGAAGCGGCGGGAGAAATGAGACTGGCTGGCGAAGCCGCAGCTATACGCGAGGCTGCCGAGCTGCACGTGGAGGTATCCGGGATCGGCTAAGCGTTGAGCTGCTGCTGCCAGCCGGCGCTCCCAGATCCAATCCGAGATGTGCCGGCCGCGCTCCTGGAACAGCTCCTGGAGCCGCCGCAGGGACACGCCGACCACGCAGGCGAGCTGCGGTGGATCGAGGGTCTGGTCGTGAAGGTTCGCCTCGACGTAGGCTTTGGCGCGCTGGACGACGAGAGAGCCGTGCACGGGCCGGGGCACCTCCCGGGCGATGCGCTCCGCAAGGCTGGCGACGATGAGATCAATCCCCACCCCAACCATGCGCTCGGCGACTTCCGGCGACATCCGATCCCCCTGAGCCAACATGTCCATCAAGAACGAGCGGGCCAGGGTGGCTACCGGTTGGTGGCCCTCGACGGTTAGGCTGGCGAAGAGCCGGGCCGGGCCTAGCACGCTCTCTATCCGCGCCCGTGGGATCGCGATGGACAGAACTTCGCTGTACCCATCGTGCTCAACCGTCCACGGCGTGTTCGTATCGCGGATCGCGAAATCGCCGGCTCCGTCCGTGCTCGAGCGGTCGTTCTGCTCCGCTTTCAAGGAGCCGGTCAGCACCAAGCTCATGAGAAGATGGTCAGGCTTGTGATTTTCGTGTCGAATCGTTCTGGCGGTCGTCGATGATCTGAGATTTTTCAGTGCGAATTTAGTGAACTCTATTCCACCAATGCCTGCGCCATCGATGGTGGCGTCAAAGTGAGCATCGACGAGGGATACTTGTTCTATTGGTACGGCACGATCCTCACAGACTTCACGCCAGCGCCGAAATCGGTCTTTGGGTGGCACCCCGTCGGTTGTGAAGATGGTCTTCATTGCGGCTGCGATATGTCCACGCGAGCCCGGTTTTGCAATATAAATTATCAATTGTATTAATATGTACATTGAGCTGGCGACTAGGAATACTAGCCGCCGAAATATAATGTGAAGTCAAGCAATTTAGATATGCATCGCGGGCTTCGAGCAAATAGCTGCATCATGTCGGGTATCCGATCGTATTCCCCACGATCGCTCGCCATGCCTGTCAGGATCGCCACAAAGGCTGCAAACCCGTCGAAAATCGTGGGGGCTATTTGAAGGTCGGCAAAACGTATCTCGCCGACATAGGACTAGGATGCTGCGGTGTCCGGTTTGCCGCATCGGGCACCCGAAAGCTCATCGGCCTCTTCCGGCCAATCGGCGAGCGTCCGCGTTCTTCATGCACGCTCCCGAAACCGGGACGGCAGAAATCCACCCGATTCGGACCATCACTACGGCCACGCTGATTGCACACAGACTCCTACAGCGCCTCCCCGCGCATCAGCCGGGGCCGCGTTCCGCGCGCGGCTGCCGCCTCGCCGATGAAGAAGCGCTTGAGCCCCGGCAGCCGGTCCACGATCCCGAGGCCGAGGTCCCGGGCGAGCCGCAGCGGCAGGGCGTCGTTCGAGAACAGGCGGTTCAGCCCGTCGGTGGTCGCCGCCATGGCGAAGCTGTCGAAGCGTCGGGCGCGCTCGTAATCGCGCAGGACCTCGGGGCCGCCCGGGTCGAGGCCGAGGCGCAGCGCGCCGGTCATCGCCTCGGCGAGGGCCGCAGCATCCGCGAGGCCGAGGTTCAGCCCCTGGCCGGCGATCGGATGGATCAGGTGGGCCGCGTCGCCCAACAGGGCGAGTCGGTCCGCATGGAAGCGCCGGGCGAGGCCGACCGCCAGGGGATGCCGGCTCGGCCCGTGCTCCAGCGCCAGCACCCCGAGGTCCAGGGTGAAGCGGCGCTCGATCTCGCCCAGCACTTCGTCGGGCGCCCCGGAGAGCAGGGCCTCGGCCGCGTCGGCGCGCTCGGTCCAGACGATCGAGGAGCGGTGGCCCAGGGCGCCGCCGTCCCGCAGCGGCAGGATCGCGAAGGGGCCGGAGGGCAGGAAATGCTCGAAGGCCCGTCCCTCGTGCGGTCGGGCATGGCCGATGGTCGCCACGATGCCGACCTGCGGGTAGGACCACCCGACCCAGCCGATCCGCGCGGCTTCCCGCAGGCGCGAGCGCGCCCCGTCGGCGGCCACCAGCAGGTCGCCGCGCAGGCGTTCGCCCGTAGTCAGCTGTGCCTGAATCGCCGGGCCTTCCGGCGTGGCGCGGACAACGCCGGCCGTGACGAAGGCCACTCCGGCATCCCGGCAGGCCGCCGCCAGCACCGCGGCGAGGGCCTCGGCCTCGATCATGTGGGCGAAGGGCGCGCCGTCGATCCGGTCGTCGTCCGCCTCCTGGCCGAAGGTGAGAAACACGGGGCGCACCGGGTCGGCGAGGCGGCTGTCGCTGATGACCATCGCGGTGATGGGCTCGGCCGCGTCCGTCAGCCGATCCCAGATTCCGAGCCGGTCCAGCATCCGCCGGCCCCCCGCCGCCAGCGCGTAGGCCCGACCGCGATGGCGGGCCGAATCGGCGCCGGACGGATCGACCACCGTGACGGCGAGCGCCGGTCCGTGAGCCTGCTTGAGGGCGAGCGCCAGGGCGAGGCTGGGCAGGCCGCCGCCGGCGATCAGGAGGGCGCGGCTGCCGGGGCGGGGCGTCTCGGCCGTCATCGGGGCGGATCTCCGGTTGTGACTCCCGTGTGGGAGGCGTTGGCTTGGTTCGTCCGATAGGCCTATGTCGCACGCGGTCAACGAACGGAAACCCCGCGCGCCATGACGGACGCCAATACCGACGCGATGAGCGATGCCGTCGCCGAACTGATCGCCATCCTCGACCTCGAACGGCTGGAGGTCGACCTGTTCCGCGGGCAGAACCCAAAGACCGGCTGGCGACGGGTCTTTGGCGGGCAGGTTGTCGCACAAGCGCTGGTCGCCGCCACCCGGACCGTGCCGGATGATCGCCCGGCCCACTCCCTGCACGCCTATTTCATGCTGCCGGGCGATCCCCGCACGCCGATCGTGTACGAGGTCGAGCGCATTCGGGATGGGCGCAGCTTCACCACCCGCCGGGTCAAAGCGGTCCAGCATGGGCGGGCGATCTTCGCGACCACGGTCTCGTATCAGGTGGTGGAGGAGGGGCTCGTCCACCAGCCCGCGATGCCGAGTGTCGCGGGTCCGGAAGGGCTCCTGGACGGCAAGGCCCTGGCGTCGGCCGGCGGCAGCGGCATGCCGGAGGCGATCGCCGCCTATTTCGGCCGTGAGCGGCCGATCGCCCTGCGGCCCGTCGATCTGAACCGCTACATCGCCGCGGGGACGAGCGGCCGCCCGCCCGAGCCCGTCTTCAATGTCTGGCTGCGCGCAGCCGCCACCCTGCCGGACGACCCCGCCCTGCACCGGGCGGTTCTGGCCTATGCCTCCGACATGACACTGCTCGACGTCTCGCTGATCCCGCACGGGCGCTCGGTGTTCGATCCCACCATCCAGGCCGCCAGCCTGGATCACGCCCTCTGGTTTCATCGGCCCGCGAAAATCGACGACTGGTTGCTCTACGCGCAGGACAGTCCAGCGGCGGGTGGCGCCCGAGGTTTCGCCCGCGGACAGATCTTCGACCGGGCTGGAAACCTCGTCGCCTCTGTCGCTCAGGAAGGCCTCATCCGGCCAACGCGGGATTAAAGCGCGCTTTCCAACGTGTGTTGCCGCTGTGCAACGGCCTCAAGTGCGCCTTATTGGGCAAAATGCTTGATATTGATGCACCTTTGCGCCGGCATGTGCACGCGCCCTGGTCGTTCGCGGCTAAATCCTGTGCAGATCCCTGCTCGGCAAAAAGGTTCCCGGTTAAGCTTGTCTGGCATAGTCCTTGAATAGCGGCCTTCGACCGCGGGCCATTCCGAGCCAGCGGGCGACCTGATTTCGGGGCGCCTGCGGATCGTGTGACGGCAACGGTTCCCAGGGACTTCGAAGGGGGCGTCGCCCATGAAAATCGTGATGGCCATCATCAAGCCGTTCAAGCTGGAGGAGGTGCGTGACGCGCTCACCGGCATCGGCGTCCACGGCCTGACGGTGACGGAGGTGAAGGGCTATGGCCGGCAGAAGGGCCACACCGAGATCTACCGCGGCGCGGAATACGCGGTGAGCTTCCTGCCGAAGCTGAAGATCGAGGTCGCCGTCGCTACCGATCTGACGTCGAGCGTCATCGACGCTATCGCGGGTGCCGCGCGCACCGGCCAGATCGGCGACGGCAAGATCTTCGTGATGCCGCTTGAGAAGGCGGTGCGCATCCGGACCGGCGAGACCGACGCCGACGCCCTCTGATCCGCGGCCCGGCGCGTCCGGGCCCGCAGAGTCCAGACTTTCTGAAACGATACGGATTTAAGACCGGGAGCCACGTGCCCATGAAACTTCGTCACGCCCTCATGCTCGGCTTGGGAGGGGCGGCCATCGCCGCCCTCCTGATCGAGCCGTCCCTCGCGCAGACGCCGACGCCGGAAGCCGCATCGCCGCCGCCGTCCCCAGTTCCGAACAAGGGCGATACCGCCTGGATGATGATCTCGGCCTGCCTCGTCCTGATGATGGCGGTGCCGGGCCTTGCCCTGTTCTACGGCGGCCTCGTGCGCACCAAGAACATGCTCTCGGTGCTGACCCAGGTCTTCGCGATCGTGTCGATCGTCGGCCTGCTCTGGGTGTTCTACGGCTACAGCCTGGCCTTTACCAGTGGCGGCGGCATTAACGACTTCGTGGGCGGCTTCTCGAAGGCCTTTCTCAAGGGCATCGACGCCAACTCCACCGTTGCGACCTTCTCTAACGGCGTCGTGATTCCCGAATACGCTTATCTGTGCTTCCAGATGACGTTCGCGATGATCACCCCGGCGCTGATCGTCGGCGCCTTCGCCGAGCGGATGAAGTTCTCCGCCCTGGTGGTGTTCACGATCCTCTGGGTCACGCTCATCTACTTCCCGATGGCCCATATGGTCTGGTACTGGGCCGGCCCGGATGCCGTCGCCGGCGCCGCCAAGGCTCTGGCTGCCGCCACCGACGACGCCTCGAAGGCCACCGCCCAGGCGGCGTTGGACGCGGTCAACAAGGATGCCGGCTTCCTGTTCCAGAAGGGCGCCCTCGACTTCGCCGGCGGCACCGTGGTGCACATCAACGCCGGAATCGCGGGCTTCGTCGGCTGCCTGATCATGGGCAAGCGCATCGGCTACGGCCGTGACCTGCTCGCCCCGCACTCGCTGACCATGACGATGATCGGCGCCTCGCTGCTGTGGGTCGGCTGGTTCGGCTTCAACGCCGGCTCGAACCTCGAGTCCAACGGCACGGCCGCGCTCGCCATGCTCAACACCTTCGTGGCGACCTGCGGCGCCGCGGTGGCGTGGCTGTTCGCCGAGTGGGCGCTCAAGGGCAAGCCGTCGCTGCTCGGCATGCTCTCGGGTGCGATCGCCGGCCTCGTGGCCGTCACCCCGGCCTCGGGCTTCGCTGGCCCGATGGGCTCGATCGTGCTCGGCCTCGTCGCCGGCGTGGTCTGCTTCATCATGTGCTCCACGGTGAAGAATGCGCTGGGCTACGACGACTCGCTGGACGTGTTCGGCGTGCACTGCGTCGGCGGCATCCTGGGCGCCCTGGCGACCGGTATCCTGGTCGACCCGAACCTCGGCGGCGTCGGCATCCCCGACTACACCTCCAAGCCGGGCGAACTGGCGGTCGGTGCCTACGACATGATGAGCCAGCTCATCATCCAGGCCGAAGCGGTCGGCCTGACCCTGCTGTGGTCGGGCATCGGCTCGGCGATCCTCTACAAGCTCGTCGACCTGACGATCGGCCTGCGGGTGACGCAGGAGGAGGAGCGCGAGGGCCTCGATATCGCCGATCACGGCGAGCGCGCCTACAACTACTGAAGCATGTGGCGCGGCCCTGCGGGGCCGCGTCTCCGGTATCAGAACCCCCGGCTCCGAAAGAGCCGGGGTTTTTTCATGTGGCGAGGGCGATCTCGACGGCGGCCTCGGCATGAATGGCCGTCGTGTCGTAGAGGAGCACGGCGCTGTCCTCCGGCCTGACAAGCAGCATGATCTCGGTGCAACCGAGGATGATCGCTTCGGCGCCGCGCGTCACGAGCTTGGCGATGATGTCCTGGTACGCGGCGCGGGAGGCGGGCTCAATCCTGCCCTGGACCAGCTCGTCGTAGATCACGCGATGGACGCAGGCGCGGTCCACCGCATCCGGCGTCAGAACCTCCAGACCGTAACGCTCTGCAAGCCGCCCCCGGTAGAAGTCCTGCTCCATGGTGAAGGCTGTTCCCAGCAGGCCGACGGAGCGCAGCCCGGCCGCCCTGATGCGTTCGGCCGTCGGGTCAGCGATGTGCAGGAGCGGCACGTCAAGGGCGCTCTGGATGGTGTCCGCCATGCGGTGCATCGTGTTGCTGCAGATAAGCACGATCTCAGCGCCGCCGCGCCGGAGGCGATGGGCCGCTTCGATCATGAGGCCGGTTGCATCGTCCCAGCGACCCGCATGCTGCAGGGCTTCGATCTCGGCGAAATCGAACGACCACATCAGGCATCGCGCCGAGTGCAGGGGACCGAGCCGCGTTCGAACGCGTTCGTTGATGAGGCGGTAATATTCCGCGGAGCTTTCCCAGCTGAGCCCGCCGATGAGACCGATGATCTTATGAGCCATTGCCTGCTCCGGTCATCGCCTGCCGGTGCCGAACATGCGCGTTTCAGAATTCAGGCAAGGCTTGATGCTTCAGCTTCCATGGTCGGGAAGCGAAGGGGCCAGATCAAGGCATAGATCGACGTCTGAAAGATCTTCCCGACGACCCTGGATCATTTCGGATCGCGTCTGCCTGAGCGGCGCAAGCGAGGCTGCCTCAGTCGCAAGGCCAGGAACGTCGCTGCCCGAGACGTACCAAACGGCCGCGTCGGGATCCCAGGCATAGCCGACGACGGTGTGGCGTGTCATGGCGAGCCCCCTGAAGCCCAATCGGCATCGTGCGAACCGGAGGATCGGCAGGATCCTCCGAGAACGCATCCGCGCTTTGCGGGCCTCCGCCCCTCACGCCGCCCGCGTCAGCGCCGCCTTCTCCTCCGCGAAGGCCCAGTCGAGCCAGGGGATCAGGGCTTCCAGATCGGCGGTCTCCACCGTGGCGCCGCACCAGATGCGCAGGCCCGCCGGGGCGTCGCGGTAGGCGCCGATGTCGAGGGCGACACCCTCCCGGTCCAGGCGCTCGACGATCCCCGCCGCGAAGGCCGAGACCGCCGCATCGCCCCGGGCGAGCACGTCCGAGTCGGCCAGCACGAGGCAGACGCCGGTATTCGAGTAGGTCGCCGGATCGACCGCCAGCGGCGCGATCCAGGGGGTGCGCGCCACCCAGTCGTAGATCGCCTTGGCGTTGGCGTCCGCCCGGGCGTGCAGCGCCGGCAGGCCGCCGATCCGCTCGGCCCAGGCCAGCGTGTCGAGGTAATCCTCTACCGCCAGCATCGAGGGCGTGTTGATCGTGTCGCCCTTGAAGATGCCCTCGATCAGCTTCCCGTCCTTTGTCAGGCGGAACACCTTCGGCAGCGGCCAGGACGGCGTGTGGCTCTCGAGCCTTGCCACCGCGCGGGGCGAGAGGATCAGCATGCCGTGCGCCGCCTCGCCGCCCATCACCTTCTGCCAGGAGAAGGTCACGACATCGAGCTTGTCCCAGGGCAGGGCTTGCGCGAAGGCCGCCGAGGTGGCGTCGCAGATCGTCAGTCCCTCGCGGTCTGCCGCGATCCAGTCGCCGTCCGGCACCTTCACGCCGGCCGCGGTGCCGTTCCAAGTGAAGACCACGTCGTTGTGCTGCGTGTCGATCGCGGCGAGATCGGGCAGGACGCCGTAGGGCGTCTGGTGGATGCGCGGGGCGATCTTGAGCTGCTTCAACGCGTCCGTGACCCACTCCTTGCCGAACGCCTCCCAGGCGGCGACCTCGACGGGCTTCGGCCCCAGCATCGTCCACATCGCCATCTCGACGGCGCCGGTATCAGAAGCCGGAACGATGCCGATCCGGTAATCGGCGGGCACCTGCAGGACAGAGCGCGTCAGGTCGATCGCCCGAGCGAGCTTGGCTTTGCCAAGGGGCGACCGATGCGACCGGCCGAGCGCGGCATCGGCCAGGGCGGCGGGGGTCCAGCCCGGGCGCTTGGCGCAGGGGCCGGAGGAGAAATGGGGCACGCGGGGGCGCTGCGTGGGGCGGCTGGTCATCGCGAATCCATCCTGCAGAGGGGCGCTCCTCGGCGGGGAGGAGATCCCGGACTCGCGCATGCGCCCAAACCGGCCGCCTGGCAAGCGCTTGCCAGTGTTGCAATCTTCGAGGGGTGGCCCCAGTCGGGACAGGCTCTCCGGGAGCAGGGAACAGTCGATTAAGTCCGGGCCGTTAGCCTCAACGCTGTGCCGCGTAGCGTTTGAGGTACATCGATGTCTATGCACAGCGCCGCGATAGTGGCGGTCTGGTCCGCTCTGCTTGTGGTTATTGGGGGCTTAACGGCCCATGTCGCCCTCCCGAGCCGCCTGCGCAGGCCCGAGCGGCAACCGCTCCGGCTCGATCCGCACGATTACGACCGGGACGGCCCGGTGATCGATCTGGAGGCGGCCTGAGAGGCGCCGCCCGCGCCGGGGAGGTCCGGTCGCCGCTCGGTGGTGATGCGTTCGGCCTGTTCTCGCCGCCAGCGGGCGATAGCCGCATGGTTGCCGCCAGACAGCACCTCGGGGATCCCGTGGCCCTCCCAATCGCGCGGCCGCGTGTAGTGGGGATATTCGAGGAGGCCGCCCTCGAAGCTCTCCTCGACGCCCGATTGCACCTTGCCCATCACGCCGGGCAGGAGCCGCACGCAGGCGTCGAGGACCACCAGGGCAGCGATCTCGCCCCCCGAGAGCACGTAATCGCCGATCGAGACCTCCTCCAGGCCGCGCCCGGCGATCACCCGCTCGTCCACACCCTCGAACCGGCCGCAGACGATCAGCGCGCCCGGTCCCGCGGCGAGGTCCCGCACGCGCGCCTGCGTCAGCGGCCGGCCGCGGGGGGACATCAGCAGCCGCGGACGCGGGTCACCGGTCGGGCTTGCGGCGTCGATGGCGGCGGCCAACACGTCGCAGCGTAGGACCATCCCGGCGCCGCCCCCGGCCGGGGTGTCGTCCACGGAGCGGTGCCGGCCGAGCCCGTGCTCGCGGATGTTGCGGGCCTCCAAGGTCCAGGCGCCCCGGGCGAGCGCGTCGCCTGAAAGCGAGACGCCGAGGGGCCCAGGGAACATCTCCGGGTAGAGGGTGAGGATCGTGGCCCGCCAGGGCGTGTCCGCGCGCGTCATGCCGCTTGATCGCGCGCGGGGTGCGGCACGGTCAACGCCGTCGGCACCGATCCGGCCTGCGATCTGTTACCGGCCATGATCCGGATCCTGGCCTGCCTCTCCGTTTGCCTCGCTGGCCCGGCTTTCGCCGCCGGCCCAATGGCACCTCCGGGCGCCCCCGCGGACGCTTTCCCCAGGCCCGACCGGCCGGTGGCCGAGATCGTCGCGCCGCGCTGGTCCTCCGAGGCCGAGCGCGACCGGGCGGGCGAGTTCGCCGAGGTCGCGAAGGGAATGGCCATCGCGCCCGGCGAGACGGTGGCGGATATCGGCGCCGGCAGCGGCTACTATGTGGTCCGGCTCAGCCCCCTGGTCGGGCCGGGCGGTCGTGTGCTCGCCGAGGACGTGACCCCGGACTATCTCGCCGCCCTGGAAAAGCGGGTGGCCGAACTCGGCAACGTCACCGTGGTGCGGGGCGAACCGCACGATCCGCGCCTGCCTCCGGCCTCTGTGGACGCGGCGATCCTGGTGCACATGTATCACGAGATCACCCAGCCCTTCGGCCTGCTCCACAACCTCGCCGCGGCGATGCGGCCGGGCGGGCGCGTGGGCATCGTCGATGCCGACGACATCCCCTCCCGGCATGGCACCCCACCGGCGCTCCTGCGCTGCGAACTCAAGGAAGCGGGCTACCGGGAGACCGGGTTCCATCCGCTGAAGGGCGGCGCCTACCTCGCGATCTTCGTGGCGCCCGCGCCCGACCAGCGGCCGAGGCCGGAGGCGATTCGACCCTGCCGGGACGGGGCGACGCGGCGGTAGCGACCTGTCGGGGAATCGCTGACCCGGAACGCGCAGCGTTCACGGCCTACCTTCACGCTTTCTCAGCCCAAGGTTGTCAGCATCGCGGTCCCGTCGCCCACGATGCAGGCCGCCGCATGCTCCTCGGACTCTGGCTCGACCAACCGCTCTGGGCGATCTTCGCGGCGCTGGCCCTACTGTTCGGCCTCCTCAGCGCGGTCCTGTACGGGCTATCGCATCTGCGCCGGACGCGTCCAATGATGCGCCGCCTGGGCGCCGGTATGGTGCCCACCTACTTCACGGCACTGGCGACGCTGCTGGCCCTGCTCACGGGCTTCGTGGCCAACGATGCCTGGGAGCGCCAGCGCTCGGCCTCCCGCGCCCTCCAGGCCGAGCGCGCCGATGCCCTGGCGCTCTATGATCTCAGCCTCGCCTCGGCCTCCGACATGCGCAACATCCGGGCGGCGCTCGTCGCCTATCTCGATGCGGTGATCGAGCGGGAATGGCCGCGGATGAGCGAGGGCGGCTACGCCCCGGAGGCCGGGGCTGGGCTGCGGCGGGTCTTGGAGACGGTGTCCGATCCGAAGATCACCGCGGAGGCGGGGGCGCCGACCCACGCCGCACTTCTCAATGCCGCTATGGCGCTGCGGGGCGACCGCGGCGACCGGCTGGCGCTGAGCCAGACCGCCAGCGACGGTACCAAGTGGCTGACCCTGCTGATCCTGGCTGCTCTGACCCTGGTGGCCCTGGGCCTCGTCCACACGGAGCACCCGGCCGCCCAGGCGACGGTTCTGACGACCTTCTCGTTGGCGATGGTGACGACCCTCGGGCTGATCGCCCTGCACGAGCGCCCCTTCGACGGGCCGCTGGCGATGAGCGCGGAGCCGCTGGTGATCGCCCGGGCCGCGGTGGCGGGGCCGGCGCCATGAGCGTCTTTTTGGTTCGGCCGATGCTCCAAACCATTCCCTCATCCTGAGGTGCCGGAGCGTAGCGGAGGCCTCGAAGGAGGGATCCAGTTATCGCGCGGCCGGCTGGAGGGCTCTTTCGAGGCCCGCTCACGGGGGCACCTCAGGATAAGGGGGATGGTTCGGATTCGCGGAGTGGAGGACGAAGCCGCGTTATCGTCCATCCCGGGACGTTCAACCCGGATCGTCGGCCGGCTTCTCACCCGGCGGGGCGAACAGATCCTCCGGGGGGACCACCGTGACCCGGCGCTGCGCCACGTCGAGCACCGGCACGAAAGCCTTGGTGAAGGGCAGGAGCGCCGTCGCGCCGCCGTTCGGCGGGCGCAGTTCCAGAAGATCGCCGCCGCCGTAATTCGGCACGGCCACGATCGTCCCGATCACGGTGCCGGCCTCGTCGAAGGCCGTGGCGCCGATCAGGTCGGCCGCATAGACCTCGTCCTCGTCCTCGGGGGCGGCCAGGCGGTCGCGGGTGATGTAGAGCGCGACGCGGTTCAGCGCCTCCGCGGCTGTACGGCCAGCCACGCCCTTCACCCGGGCGATCAGCATGTCGGGGGAGGTGCCGGGCGCGGGGCGTATCTCGGCGAGCGTCAGGCTGCGGCCGTCCGCAGTCAGCAGGGCGCCGTAGGTGGCGATCGCCCGCGGGTCGGCCGTGTAGGATTTGAGGCGAACTTCGCCGTTGAGCCCGTGGGCCCGCCCGAACTCGCCCATCAGGACGAGGTTCGGGTCGGCGGGCTGCGGCGCCGGCTTGGGGGCCGGCGCCTTGGGCGTGGTCGCGGCGTCGGGCGCGATCGCGCCGACGGCCGCGTTCATGCGGCCACGGCGACCGCCGTCGCGGGGGGAGGGACCTGCGGGGCGGCGCGCCATGATGCGCGCGCCTTAAGCGGCGGCGTCCTCGGCGGGGGCGGCGGCCTTCTCGGCGCGCTTGGCAGCCCGCTCCTTGGCCTTCTCGCCTGGCTCGGCCTTCTGCGGGTTGTTGCGGGTCGGGCGCTTGGCAAGGCCGGCCTGGTCGAGGAAGCGCAGGACGCGGTCGGTCGGCTGCGCGCCCTTGGCGAGCCAGCTCTGGATCTTCTCGTTGTCCAGCACGATGCGGGTCGGATCGTCCTTGGCCTTCATCGGGTCGTAGGCGCCGACCTTGTCGATGAAGCGCCCGTCGCGCGGAGCGCGGGCGTCGGCGACGACGATGCGGTAATAGGGGCGCTTCTTGGCGCCGCCGCGGGTGAGACGGATCTTGAGGGCCATGGTCTGACTACTTTCGCTGTTGCTCGATCTGGGACTCGTGGTCCGCCTTGATCGACTGGTGGTGCCGGATGACTTCCTTGACCACGAAGGCCAGAAACTTCTCGGCGAAATCGGGGTCGAGCTTGGCATCGACCGCGAGTTTGCGGAGCCGGGCGACCTGGCGGGCCTCCCGGTCCGGATCGGAAGGGGGGATCCCCTTTCGGGCCTTGAGCTCGCCGACCCGCTGCGTGCAGCGGAAGCGCTCGGCGAGGAGGTGGATCAGCGCCGCATCGAAGTTGTCGATGCTGTCGCGCAGGCGCGCGAGTTCGGGATCGACGGCCTGCGCCGCGAGCACGGTCATTTCTTCTTCCCCGGCATGAACCCGCCAAGGCCGGGCAGCTTCGGGCCGCCGAGGCCGGGAAGCCCCGGCATCTTGGGCATGCCACCTCCGCCGCCCAGGCCCGGCGGCATCGGCGGCAGCTTGCCGCCGAACTGCTTCTCGAGCTGCGCGATCTGCTCCGGCGTCGGCTCCGGCATGCCGGGGGGAAGGCCGGGCATGCCGCCACCCATCCCGCCGCCGCCGAGGCCGAACATCGAACCCAGCGCCTGCCCGATCCCGCGTTTCCCGGAGCCCATCGCCTTCATCATGTCGGCCATGGTCCGGTGCATCTTCAGGAGCTTGTTGATCTCCGAGACATCCACACCCGCGCCGGCCGCGATGCGCTTCTTGCGGGAGTTCTTGAGGAGGTCCGGGTTCTTCCGCTCCTGCGGGGTCATCGACGAGATGATGGCGCGCTGGCGCTTGAACATCTTCTCGTCGAGGTTGGCGCCCTCGACCTGCTTCTTGATCGCGCCCATGCCGGGCAGCATGCCCATCAGGCCGCCGATCCCGCCCATCTTCTCCATCTGGCCGAGCTGCATCGACAAGTCTTCGAGGTCGAACTTGCCCTTGCGCATCTTCTCCGCGGTGCGGAGCGCCTGCTCGTGGTCGATGGTCTCGGCGGCCTTCTCGACCAGCGAGACGATGTCGCCCATGCCGAGGATGCGGTTGGCGACGCGGGCCGGATGGAACTCCTCCAGCGCATCGACCTTCTCGCCGGTGCCGACGAGCTTGATCGGCTTGCCGGTGACGGCGCGCATGGAGAGCGCCGCGCCGCCGCGGGAATCGCCGTCCATCCGGGTCAGCACGATGCCGGTGACGCCGAGCCGCTGATCGAAGGCGCGGGCGGTGTTGACCGCGTCCTGGCCGGTGAGTGCGTCGGCGACCAGCAGCACCTCGTGGGGCTGGGTCGCAGCCTTCACCTCGGCGGCCTCGGCCATCAGGGCCTCGTCCACCGTGGTGCGGCCGGCGGTGTCGAGCATCACGACGTCGAAGCCGCCGAGCCGGGCGGCATCCATCGCGCGCTTGGCGATCTGCACCGCCGACTGGCCGGCGATGATCGGCAGGCTCTCCACGCCGACCTGCTTGGCCAGCACCGCGAGCTGCTCCATGGCGGCCGGGCGGCGGGTGTCGAGGGAGGCGAGCAGCACCTTGCGCTTCTCGCGGTCGGAGAGGCGCCGGGCGATCTTGGCGGTGGTGGTGGTCTTACCCGAGCCCTGCAGGCCGACCATCAGGATCGGCACCGGGGCGGGGGCGTTGAGATCGATCGTCTCGGCATCGGTGCCGAGCATCGCCACGAGCTCGTCGTTGACGATCTTCACGACCATCTGGCCGGGCGTCACCGACTTGAGCACGACGGCGCCGACCGCCTTCTCCTTCACCTTGTCGGTGAAGCCGCGCACGACCTCGAGGGCGACGTCAGCCTCCAGCAGGGCGCGGCGCACCTCGCGCATGGCGGCGGTGACGTCGGCTTCGGTCAGGGCGCCCCGGCGGGTGAGCCCCGAGAGGATGCCGGAGAGGCGGTCGGACAGGCCTTCGAACATGCTTCTGACGCCCCGCGCTTACTGTTCGAGCCCGGCGCGCTCGACGCGGCGCGCCTGGAGGGCAGCCTCGAAGCTGCGCAGGGCCTTGGCGAACTTGTCCCGGCACTCCGGATTGCAGAAGCCCACCACGGCGCCGTTGTAGAGGGTGAGCGAATCCGCCGAGATCGGCTTGCCCGACCACGGGCAGGTCTCGTTGATCGCGTCCTCGATCTTCAACGCTTGCTGATCTGGCGTCATGCGGGTGCCTCGGCCGGCGGGGCCCGTCGTGGCGTCTCGGCCAACGCCCATCGCGCCCGAGGGCGCAGACGCGCTGTCGGGCGTTGACCTCCGGTCTCACGGGACCGGTCGGCTTGGCATCGGTCGATCTGCTTCGGATCGGGAGCGCGGGGCGTAGCCGCGCTGGGGCGGAAAGTCAATTTCCGGATCACAGGAGCCGTTGCGGCGGCCTCATCCTTTACCGATCGTTAAGCATGTTGGCTTGTCATGGCGGCGATTTCGTTCAGGACGCCGCCCATGTCGGAACCCGCCCGCTCCCTGCCGCCCGAGTCAAGCGGCCGCCCCGCGCCCGGGCCGCTCCGGGACTGGCTCTCGGCGATGAAGACGCACAGCCCGGCCGAGGCACCCCGTCGCGACCCGAAGGCCGGTCATGGTGCCGCCGAGACCGCGTGGGCGCCGCGCGTGGTGGCGCCCGCCGGCCCGTCGCCGGCGGCCGAGCCCGAGGATGCCGACATCTCGGAGCTGATGGCCGAGAACCTGATGCTCAAGGCGAAGCTCCGCCTGGAGGCCGAGCGTCAGGATGAATTGCAGGCGATCCTCGCCGAGGAGATCCGCACCCTGCGCGCGCATATCCAGGACGAGATCGGCTCCCTCGACGAGCTGCGGGCGGAGCAGGCGGAGATCCGCGCCGAGCGCGAGCGCTTCAAGACCGAGCGCGAGCGGGCGGCGGCCGAGCGCTCCGCCCTGGTGGGCGAGCGCGATGCCCTGCGCGAGGAGCGCGACCTATGGCGCGCCCGGACCGAGGCTTTGGCCCAGCCGCTGTTCCAGATGCAGAAGCGCTGACCCTCAAAAAGCCGAAGGGCCACCCGTTGGGGTGGCCCTTCCATTGCCGAACCGTGTCGTCCGGCGGAACTGTCCCGAAATCGGGTCTCTGACGCGTCTTAGAGCGACGCGCCGGAGGCGACGGTCCAGGTCCGATGAGCCGAGACACACGGCTGATGACAATGAGACACTGGATCACCTCCTTTCGTTGGTTGCGGATGACGCGAAGGTAGGCGGTGCGAACCGGCTTGTGAAGCCCCGCGCCTGCGCCCGTTTGTCCTCCCCAAACCTGCGCGTTACCGGCCGGCGCTTTCGCGCTTCGGCCACCGGGCGTATGACGGGGCATCCCGTCCGAAGCCCGAGCCGCCTTGAACGCGCCCTTCACCAATCCGCCGCGCCCCGCCGACGAGGACGCCCTCGATCCCGACGCGATGCGCCAGCCGCTCGGGAATGCGTGGTACTGCGTCGGTCAGTCCCGGAGCCTCGGCAAGGCTGGCAGCAAGACGGGCCTGCGCGCCGTGGAGCTGAACGGCGAGCAGATCGTGCTCGGCCGTGCCCCGGACGGAACCCCCTTCGCCCTGCGCGACCGGTGTCCTCACCGCGGCATGGCCCTGTCCAAGGGCCGGTTCGACGGCGACACCCTGATGTGCCCGTTCCACGGCTGGCGCTTCGGCACGGACGGACGCTGCCGCGACGTGCCGACCCTCTCGGAGCACGATGCCGCCGATTTCTCGCGCATCCAGGTCCAGCGCTTCCCCATCCGCGAGAACGCCGGCTTCCTCTGGGTCAATCCCCATCTCGGCCCAGCCGGCGGCGAGGTCGCGGCCCTGCCGGAGCTCGATTTCACGCCGGCCGGTTCCCTGGTGGTGGAACTCGTGGTCGAGGCCTCCTTCGATCTCACGACCTTGAGTCTCGTGGATCCCGGCCACGTCGCTTTCGTCCACGATTCATGGTGGTTCCGGCCCTCGAAGCAGCTCCGCGAGAAGGTGAAGACCTTCCAGCCGGTGCCGCACGGCTTCGTCATGACGAGCCACGCCACCACGACGAGTTCTCCGGTCTACCGGCTGCTCGGCGGCGTGCCGGAGGTCGAGATCGAGTTCCGCCTGCCGGGTGTCCGCCTGGAGCGGATTCACGCGGGCGAAAAACGGGTGGCGAACTACACCTTTGCAACCCCGCTCACGCCGGACCGGACGCTGCTCACCAACGCCCTCTACTGGAGCATGCCGGCGCTGAACCTGCTCAAGCCCGTCGCGCGCCCGCTGATGCGGCAGTTCCTCACGCAGGACCAGCAGGTGTTGCAGCATGCGCAGGACGGCCTCGACCGCAAGCCAACCATGGTGCTGTTCGGCCAGGGCGACCTGCCCTCGCAATGGTACTTCCGCCTGAAGCGCGAGGCGCTGGAAGCAGCCCGCGACGGGCGTCCGTTCACGAACCCGCTGGAGCGTCGGGAGCTGCGCTGGCGGTCTTAAGCGCGGCGCGTGGTCCAGCATGCGTTTGGGCGACGGGATTATTTGGATCGGACGATGCGGGGTCAGCTCTTCCGAGGTTTTTGACGCCTGCCTTACCCGTCAGCCTCCACCGTCATCGCGAGCGCAGCGAAGCGACCCAGGGCAGCGCGACGTCGGCGGGCGTGGCGCCGACTGGATCGCTTCGCTTCCGCTCGCAAAGACGGCGAGCGGATGAAATATCCGCCAAACCCTTGATGACCAAGTGAAAAATCTCATCCTGGCGTGGGTTGGGAACACCTTGAAACGGCTGGCTGGGGGGCAATGTATTTGATCGACTGCGGCGCGGGCTTCCCCCTACCGAGCGGGCTCCACTGGTCATGCATATCGGCCCACAATTATCGCCGATCGGAGGATAAACCGCGGCGCCCCCCCTCTCCCGCAGAGGGGAAGGGAGAGGCGCGAACCGGATCATGCAGCCCCGACGGGGCGCGGCGCAGGCCATGAGCCAGGAAACTGATCGATCCCCAAATTTAAGATCCTATTAACCATACATAGAGCAATCATCGCGGAGCAGGACCTCTCTTCGAGACCATTCGTGCCGATGCCTCGCTTCTTTATCGATCTTCACGACGGCTCGCAGCCGATCCGCGACGAGGTCGGCTTCGATCTTCCGGACCTTCCGGCCGCCCGCGCCAAGGTCACCCGGATCATGTCGGCGATCGCCCGCGACATGCTGCCGGATGTCGAGCGCCAGGACTACGTGGCCTGCGTGCGCGACGGCGTCGGCAAAATCGTCTACCGGGCGCGGCTCTCATTGGCCGCCGAGGCGGTGGACTGAGGCTCGCCGCCGCAAGGCTTGGGAGCTTGACCCGCGCGCACGACCCGCCATCTCGGAGCGTATGAAACGGCGCAGCCTGCTCACGGTCGCAAGTGCGGCCACGGTGATGACGCTCGGCGGCGTCGGCTATGCCGCCCACCGGCGCGGCCGGAACCCCTATTATCGCGGCCCGGTCTCCGACCATTTCGACGGCCTGCGCTTCTTCCTGCCGGATCAGGCGACCGACAAGTCGCTGTCCGACGTGCTGCGCTGGCAGGCCAAGCGCGCGCGGGAAGCCTGGCCCAAGAGCGCTCCGAGCCCGTTCCCGTCGGATCACCCGCCCGAGCGCGTCGGGGGGCTGCGGGTCGTGCTGATCGGGCACGCGAGCTACCTCGTGCAGGTTGCCGGCCGCAACATCCTGATCGACCCCGTCTTCGCCAAGCGCGCCAGCCCGGTGCGCTTCGCCGGGCCGAAGCGCGTCAACCCGCCGGGCATCGCCTTCGCCGACCTGCCGCCGATCGATGCGGTGCTGATCACCCACAACCACTACGACCATCTCGACGGGCCGGCCGTCGCGCGGATCTGGCAGGCACATCAGCCGCTGATCGTGGCGCCGCTCGGCAACGACGCGATCCTGCGCGGCTACGACGATACGATGCATGTCGAGACCCGCGACTGGGGTGAGTCGGTCGATCTCGGCGACGGACTTCAAGTCCACCTGACGCCGGCCAATCACTGGTCGGCCCGGGGCGTCCAGGACCGGAGGATGGCCCTGTGGTGCGCCTTCGTGATCACCTCGCCCCGGGGCGTCCACTACCATGTCGGCGATACGGGCTTCGGCGACGGGGCGCTGTTCCGGGACATCCGGGCCCGGTTCGGGCCGCCCCGGCTGGCGACCCTGCCGATCGGCGCCTATGAGCCGCGCTGGTTCATGCGCGCGCAGCATGTCGATCCCGCCGAGGCGGTGGAGGGCTTCCGGCTCCTGGGCGCCGAGCAGGCGCTCGGCCACCATTGGGGCACGTTCCAGCTCACCGACGAGGGGATCGAACGCCCGGCCGAAGCGCTGAACGCGGCGCTTGGGGCTGCCGGCATCCCGCTCGAACGGTTCCTGGCCCTCCGCCCCGGTCAGGTCTGGCAGGTCTGACCGCAGCCCTCCGCGATCGGATTGGGCATGATGCGTGCATGATACAATATGCAGCATGGGGTCGCGGCTGAGAGAAGGCTGCTGCGCGCCTGGAGAGCGGGTGCCGCCTCGTGCGGCACATCCGCTACCAGCCGAGAGACACGATGGATCTGATCAAGCCGACACGCCGCTCGCTCATGATCGGGGGCGCGGCACTGGCCACGCTCGGAGCGCCGGGCCGGACCAGCGCGCAGGGCGGAGGCCCCGGCAGCCTGACCTACGGCATCTCGATGACCGACCTGCCGCTCACCACCGGTCAGCCGGACCGCGGCGCGGGCGGCTATCAGTTCACCGGCCTCACTCTCTACGATCCGCTGGTGGCCTGGGAACTCGATATTGCCGACCGTCCCGGCAAGATGATCCCCGGGCTCGCCACGTCCTGGGAGGCCGACGCCGCCGATCCGAAGGTCTGGACCTTCCACCTGCGCGAGGGCGTGACGTTCCACGACGGCTCGGCCTTCGACGCCGACGCGGTGATCTGGAACTTCGACAAGGTGCTCAACAAGGAGGCGCCGCACTTCGACCAGCGGCAGGCCGCCCAGGTCCGCCCGCGCCTGCCCGGCGTCGCGAGCTACAAGAAGCTCGACGCCAAGACCGTCCAGGTGACCACCAAGACACCCGACAGCCTGTTCCCCTACCAGATGCTCTGGTTCCTGATCTCCTCGCCCGCCCAATACGAGAAGGTCGGCCGCGACTGGGCGAAGTTCGCCTTCGAGCCCTCGGGCACCGGGCCGTTCCGGATGGGCCAGCTGGTGCCGCGGGTGCGCCTCGAACTCCTGCCGAATGTCGGCTACTGGAACCCCAAGCGCGTGCCCAAGCTCGGCAAGCTGACGCTCACCTGCGTGCCTGAGGATCTCGCCCGGGTGAACGCGCTGCTCTCCGGCAACGTCGACCTGATCGAGGCGCCCGCGCCCGATGCCGTGCCGCGCCTGAAGGCGGCCGGCATGCGGGTCGTCGGCAATGAGACGCCGCATGTCTGGAACTACCACCTCTCGATGCTGGAGGGCTCGCCCTGGCGGGACCTGCGCCTGCGCAAGGCCGCCAATCTCGCCATCGACCGGGCGGGCGTGGTTGAGCTGATGGGCGGGCTCGCGCAGCCGGCCGTGGGCCAGGTTCAGCAGTCGAGTCCGTGGTTCGGCAAGCCGAGCTTCCAGATCAAAACCGACGTCGATGCGGCCCGCAAGCTCGTGGAGGAGGCTGGCTTCTCGGTCAAGAATCCGGTCAAGGCCACGGTGCTGATCCCGACCGGGGGCACCGGGCAGATGCTCTCGCTGCCCATCAACGAGTATGTGCAGCAGAGCTGGGCTGAGATCGGCATCCAGGTCGAATTCAAGACCGTGGAGCTTGAGGTGGCCTACACGGCCTGGCGGCAGGGTGCGGCCGATCCGAGCCTCAAGGGCATCAGCGCCGGCAACATCGCCTACGTCACCTCGGATCCGTTCTACGCGATCCTGCGCTTCTACGATTCCAGGCAGATCGCCCCGAATGGCGTGAACTGGAGCCACTATCGCAATCCCGAGGTCGATGCCCTCTGCGACAAGGTGAAGGCGAGTCTCGACACGGATGAGCAGAACAGGCTCCTCGCGCGTATCCACGAGATCGTCGTCGATGACGCGGTACAGGTTTGGGTGGTGCACGATACCAACCCGCACGCACTATCGCCGCGGGTGAAGAGCTATGTGCAGGCCCAGCACTGGTTCCAGGATCTGGCGACGTTGGCCTAACCGGAAGGATACCTGGGCGATCTGGCCGGAATCGACCAAACCTGGGAACGATCCTCACGAAAACGTGTTGAACGGCGAACGCACGAAGGAGTGTCCCATGAAGACCCTGCTTGCCGGCGCCGTTCTGGCCGCCTCCCTCGCGAGCGTCGTTCCTGCAGCGGCGCAGCGCATCGATATCGGGCCGAATGGCCCGAGCGTGGACCTTCGCTCCCGAGCCCAGCGCGAGCGTGACTTCCGGCGGGAGGAGTACCGCCGCGACTGGGCCTATGAGGAAGACCGCCTGTATCGGCGCCAGCGCTACGATGACGACCGCCCGGTGGTCCGCCGCGGTTACGGCTACTGATACGGTTCGCTCAAGACGATCAAAAGACTGTCGAGAACAGGAGGGGCCGGCATCCGCCGGCCCCTTTCCTATGGACGATGCTGTGAATGACGCCCGGAGGACAAGAGCCCCGCGATTTCGCACTTGCAGCAAGCCGAATCGCAAACTAGGAAGATCGGGCAGAAAGTTTCGGGAGAATTTGGCAATGACCCTTCGTATTTTCAGTGGCTTCGTCGCTGCGGCCCTCGCGGTATCCAGCCTGTCCGTCCCCGCTGCGCTGGCGAAGCCGGTCAGTGGTGCAAGCGCGGTCAAGATGATCGACACGGACAATGACGGCACGGTGGACATGAAGGAAGTCGAGGCGGTGGCCTCCACGACCTTCGACCGTCTCGAGAAGGATTCCGACGGCACGCTCGACGCCCGTGAGCTGAAGGGCCGCCTGAGCGCCGCCGGTGTGAAGCAGGCCGATCCGGACAGCGACGGTACCCTCGACAAGAAGGAGTACCTCGCCGCTGTCGCCGAGCGCTTCAAGATGGCCGATCCGGACGGCGACGGCACGCTGGATGCCAAGGAGCTCAACTCCAAGGCCGGCAAGGCGCTGCTCGCCCTCATTAAGTAAGTCCGCCGGGGCTTTGCTGCCCCAGGTTCGAATGGCCCAAGTTCGAATGGCCCAGGTTCGAGGCCCCCGTGGATCTGTCCACGGGGGCTTTTCCGTTTCGGGGACCGCCAGCCCGCTCGGGACCATCCGGACCCGAGCGTCAGGCCCGGCCCAGCGGGACCAGGGTCCAACCACGCTCGTGGAGGTAGTACAACACCGTCTTGGTCACGGTCTCGGTCGATGCGATGGAGCCGGCGATGAGGACGCTCCCCGTGAACAGGTACGACAGCAGCAGCGTGTCGAGGCTGCCGACGATGCGCCAGCTCACCGCCTTGGCGATCGAGCGCAGGCGCGTCTCAGCCGGTCGTCCGGCGGGATCGTGTCGGACTGGTTGGTCCTGCATCGGCGAAGTCTTGGCCGTCATGTCGTTCCCCCGCGTGTTCGCCCGGTAGAAAACGCGCGACGGCGCCGCCCGTCTGGCCCGCATCGGGTCGAAGTTTCTGGCCCCCCGGGATGACAAGGACGCGAGCGTGCGGTGGCGATCGCCGGATCGTGTCGCGGCGTTCAACCTGGGTAAATGCGACCGTTCCTGAATTGCCCGAGAAGTGCCACCCATGCGGCAGGAGGGGACAAGCGATGCACGAACCTTCGATTGGGCAGCCGGCGGTTTGCCCGCCCGATTTCTGGGACACGGTCGCCGGCACGGTGACCGCCCGTGTCGAACCGGTGATCGGACGGGGCGAGAAGCAGCGCAGCCCGGTGATCGACTATCTGCGCGACCTGGAGGCCCTGGCCCGGCGCCAATGCTGCAGCCGCGACACGGTTCAGATCATCGCCTCGGGGCGGCGGCTCCTCGGCGATCGCAGCGAGATCGGCCCCTCGGATGGTCCCTTCGCGCGGACTTGAGGGCCGGGGCGGGACGGGTTACCGGCGTGCCGTGCGGACCCGTTCCGTCCGCGAGCGAAACCAATAGAGCGCGCCCGCGACCATCCAGGCCGCGCAGGTCGGCGCCACCCATTGCTGCAGGTTCGGCCAGGACCAGCCATACAGGAACTCCGCGCCGAGATGCGCCTGGACGGCATCCCAACCCGCATGCTTGATGTCGTGTTCGCGTTGCCCGGCCTCCCGGCCGTAATAGTAGGTGGAGACCAGGAGCGCGGCGGTCCCTTCCGGCCGCGGGGTCCGCAGCAGGATCAGGACGGCCGCCATGCCGATGGTCTCTAGGACGGCCGTCATGGCATGACTGGTCGCGGGGTTCGCGACCATGAAGGCGACGAGCGTACCAAACATGGGCCGCGCTTACACTCGAGCGGCCGGCGCGTCACGACGACGATGAGGGCGGCAATGGCGGATGCGTACGATCTCGGTCGCTTCGTCGAGGCGCAGGACGGCGTCTACGAGCACGCCCTGGCGGAATTGCAGGCCGGGGCAAAGCGCAGCCACTGGATGTGGTTCGTCTTCCCGCAAATTGCCGGCCTCGGCTCCAGCCCGATGGCGCAACGCTACGCGATCGGCTCCCTGAACGAGGCGCGGGCCTATCTCGCGCATCCCGTGCTCGGCGAGCGCCTGCGGGCCTGCACGACAGCGGTGAACCGGGTGTCGGGCCGCTCGGCGCACGCGATCTTCGGCTCCCCCGACGACATGAAGTTCCGGTCGAGCTTGACGCTGTTCAGCGCCGCCGCCCCCGACGAGCCGCTCTTCGCCGAGGCGCTGGCAAAGTATTTCAACGGCGAGCCGGACGCGAAGACCCTCGCCAAGCTCGGGAACGGCTGAGCCGTCAGCGGCCCCAGAGACCCACGCGCTCGGCGCGCGCCTGCTCCTCGGCGCCGAGCAGGTCCGGCGGCGCGTCCTCGGTGGCGCGGGCGCCGCCGGCTGCCAGGATCAGCCCGGCGAGATCGTCGCCCTCGATCTGGCAGCGCGCGGTGCCGCCGTCGGAGAGGCCGGTGCAGACCACCTCCCGCCGCCGCAGGTAGTTCGCGAGCTGGCGGGCGAGATGGCCGCGCTCGCCCTCGACGCCGAGCAGATGCACGATCCGTCCGCGCAGATTGAGGGTCCCGGTGTCGATCACCTCCGGGACGCCGCGCACCTCGCCGGCTGCGGCCGGGATCGCGGCGGGCGCCGCCGCCCGGGCCGGCTCCGCCCGCTCGGCCGTGGGGCGCGGCTTACCCTTGGCCAGCTTCTCGGCCGCCCGCTGGACGAAATCGTGGAAGATGCCGGCGGGCATCTCGCCGCCGAACATCCGGTTCATGGGGCTGTCGTCGTCGTTCCCGACCCAGATTCCGACGACGAGATCCGGCGTCATGCCGACGAACCACGCATCGCGAAAATCCTGGCTCGTGCCGGTCTTGCCCCCGATGATCTGGCCCGGCACCCGCGCGGCCCGCCCGGTCCCGGATTCGACCACGGCCTGGAGCGAGTCGAGCATCATGGTGCGCGGGGCCTCAGCGAGGCCCGCCGTGGGGGCGGGGTCGGTCTGGACGTAGAGCGGCTGCAGCGCCGAACCGCGGATCGCCTGGATGCCGTAGGCCTGGAGCGGCGTGCGGCCGGACAGGACCGAGCCATAGGCCCGGGTCATCTCCAGGAGGCTCACGGCACCGGAGCCGAGCACGAGGCTCGGCACATTCGGCAGGTCGGACTGGATGCCGAGCTTGCGTGCGGTGGCGATCACCGCCGGGATGCCGACCTCCTGACCGAGCTGGGCCGCCACCGTGTTGATCGAGAGCGCGAAGGCGGTCCTAAGCAGCACCGATCCACGGTAGCGCCCGTCGTCGTTCTCGGGCTCCCAGTCGCCGATCTTCACGGGCCGGTCGACCATGATGGAGTCGGGCGTGTAGCCCTGCTCGTAGGCGGTCAGATAGACCAGCAGCTTGAACAGGGAGCCCGGCTGGCGCTTGGCCTGGACGGCGCGGTTGAACTGGCTGTCCTCGTAGTCCCGGCCGCCCACCATGGCGAGGATCGCACCCTCCTTCGACAGCACCACCATGGCAGCCTGGCCGACCTTCCGGCGGCGCCCGTCCTTGTCGAGGCGCCGGGCCACGACGCCCTCGGCGAGGTTCTGGAGGTCGAGGTTCAGGGTCGAGCGGACGGTGAGGTCGCCGTCCTTGCCGGCCAGCCGCTTCACGTCGCCCGCGATCATGTCGAGGAAGTAGTTGGTGCCGGGCGGGGCCTCGGGGGGCGTCTTCAGGGTCACGCTCTGCCGGCGGGCTGCGTCGGCCTCGGCTTGCGTGATCGCGCCGGTCTCCACCATGGCCTGGAGCACCACGTCGGCCCGCTCCTTGGCGCCGCCGAGGTTGCGCGTGGGTGCGAGCGTCGAGGGTGCACGCACCAGCCCGGCCAGCATCGCGGATTCCGGAAGGTTCAGCGCCTTGGCGGGCTTGCCGAAATAGCGCCGCGCCGCCGCATCCGCCCCGTAGGCTCCGGCGCCGAAATAGGCGGTGTCGAGATAGCCGAGCAGGATCTCGTCTTTGCTCATCGTCGACTCGAGCCGCAGCGCCAGGATCGCCTCCTGGACCTTGCGCCAGAGCGTCTTCTCCTGGTTGAGGGACGTCAGGCGGGCATATTGCTGGGTGATCGTCGATCCACCCTCGCGCACGCCGCCGCCCAGGGCGTTGCGGTACGCGGCCCGGACGAGCCCGCGCAGGTCGATGCCCCGGTGGCTGTAGAAGCGCCGGTCCTCGATCGCCACGATCGCCTGGGCGAGGTGGGGCGGCAGGTCGGCCGCGGTGAGCTTCTGGCCGCGGAAGCTGCCGCGGGTGGCGAAGACCCGCCCGT
The DNA here is from genome assembly GCF_900103445.1 of Methylobacterium phyllostachyos. Lineage (GTDB taxonomy): Bacteria > Pseudomonadota > Alphaproteobacteria > Rhizobiales > Beijerinckiaceae > Methylobacterium > Methylobacterium phyllostachyos. The sequence goes on from NZ_FNHS01000012.1 coordinate 180,786, forward strand.
CATCGGCTTCCACGGTAATCGCCCGCTGGTTGCTCTCGACCACCGCCCCGCCCAAGGGTGGCAGGGTGAGGAGGGCGGCGAGCAGGTAGAGGCCGAGCGCCAGGACTGGGAGCAGGATCGCGGCTCCGGCGGCGAGCAGGATCGGCCGGCGGCGAAAGCGCGCGGCGAACGGCGATGCGGAGCGGGCATGCGGCACCGCACCCGGATCCAGTGAGGCGGGGGGCGATCCGGCGCGGCGCCGACGATCGAACAAGCCCCGCGTTTGCGTTGCCGCGGCGCGTCCCGCGCCGGCGACCACCAGGGCGCCTGCAACGATCAGGGACCACAGGCTGCGGAACAGGTCACGGGCAGCACGCCGCGCCTCCCGGGCCGCCGAGCGCGGATCCGGGGTGCGGGGATCCTGGCCGGCATTCGGAGCGGACGGCGTCGGCCCGTCGGCCGGGGCGCTCTCCGGCGCATCGGGCGTCATTGCATAGGGGTCCCGGGGCCGGTCATTCCGGCCGCGGGCCTGTTCTAAGCCTCATCCGAACCCGTGTCCTGCCCCTGTCGCACCGTCGCCCGGTGTTTGAGTGCCGGCCCGGCTCACCGCCCGGCCGGAGGCAACGGCTGTCCGGCGGCGCCGTGCCGGCTCCGGAGCTGGAACGCCAGGATCAGCAGAAGCACGCCGAAGGCGAGGCTGTAGCCGCCGATCCACCATGTCAGCACCAGGGCCGAGACACCCGGATTGATGATCAGCGCGATCCCGAACAGGATCGAGACGACACCGCCGAGGATCAGCCACCAGCGCCCGTAATGCAGATGCAGGCGGAACGCCGCCGCGATCATCAGGCCCCCGGTCACCAGGGCCCAGGCCGCCAGCAAGAGCACGAACGCCCAGACGGCAGCGCCGGGCACCAGCACGGCGGCGACTGCCACGACGATGTCAACGATGCCCTCGAGGAGCAGAAAGCCCCAGCGCTCGTGGTGCTGCGCGGCCCGGATCGCGCCGAGGATCGCGAAAATGCCGTCGGTCAACGTGTAGGCGGCAAAGAACAGGACGAGCGAGAGGACGAAGGCCTGCGGCGCGACGAAGGCGATGACGCCGAACAGGATGGCGATGACGCCGCGCAGGGCAACGAGCCACCAGTTGCGGGCGAGTGCCGCGCTCATGGCGTCGAGGCGGGCGACACCGACGAGGGGGATGCCGCTGGGCGAGCTTCCTGCCGGCCCGCGGCGCGGTGCAGAACTGCTGGTCATGGCCAGACTCCGAGAACTTGATGCCGTGAACGGCAGAGGTTTCGGGCCCAGAACGCCGCACTGCGGCAACCGTTCCTGTGGGCTGAGATCACGACATGGAACCTTGCGCCCGCGGCCGGCTTTTGCACGGCGAGGCGGGCGATGTGCAGTGCCCGGTCGCCGCGAGGCGATCGGCCCATCGGGCGACGACTTCCCATGTTTGACGATCAGCGGCAGGCCTCCGACGCTGGCGCGCGCGCGCGGCCGGTCGATGGCCGGGCCGACGCCGGCGATCACGACGTCCCGGCTCGTGACGTCCTGGACCTCGGTCGGACCGACCGGGACCGCGAGACCGCACGGAAACCCGGCTCCGACGACGCGGATCAGCCGGCCAAGGGTGACGGCGACGCGGCGCAGGACGAGCCCGGAGACGACGAGGAAGGCGACCAGCGCCGTCCCAACGTCCTGCGGCGCCACCCCTGGGCCTTCCTGCTCGGCGGCCTCGCCGTGGTCGCCCTTTGCGTCGGGATCTTCTTCTACTGGCTGCTTTATATGCACCCGTACGAGAATACCGACGACGCCTTCGTCGATGCCCGCAGCATCGCGGTCCAACCGAAGGTGGGCGGCTATCTCGTGGACGTGCCGGTGACCGATAACCAGCACGTCGAAGCCGGCCAGATCCTGTTCCAGATCTACCAGCGCGACTACGCGATCGCCCTCGATCAGGCGAAGGCGCAGGTGGAGGCCGATCAGGCCGCGATCAAGAACATCGATGCCCAGATCCAGGCCCAGAACGCCAATATCGACGTGTCGAAGGCGCAGGTCGCCACTGCCCAGGCGGCGCTGAAGTTCGCCCAGGAGGACGCGGCCCGCTACAAGGACCTCGCTGATCGTGGATCGGGCTCGATCCAGCAATCGCAGTCGGCGACCTCGACGCTCCAGCAGCGCCAGGCTTCGCTTCAGAGTGCCAATGCCAGCGTGGTGGCGGCGCAGAAGCAGATCGGCTCTCTGGAAGCCCAGAAGGCCTCGACCCAGGCGCAACTCGCCCGCGACCAGGCTCAGGTCGAGCAGGCGGAACTCAATCTCGGCTACACGACGGTCCGGTCCGTCCAGTCGGGCCGCGTGGTGCGGCTCACCGGCGGCATCGGCCAACTCGCCCAGGCGGGTCAGAGCCTGGCGATGTTCGTGCCCGACGACATCTGGGTCACCGCGAACTTCAAGGAGACGCAGATCAACGACATGCGCCCGGGCCAGCCGGTCGATCTCGCGATCGATGCCTATCCGGGCCGCAAGATCCACGGCACCGTGGCGTCGGTCCAGCCGGGCTCCGGCACCGCCTTCAGCCTGCTGCCGGCGCAGAACGCCACCGGCAATTACGTGAAGGTGACGCAGCGCATCCCGGTGAAGATCGTCGTCAAGGATTGGCCGACGGATGTCGCGATCGGCCCGGGCATGTCGATCGTCCCGACCGTCACGGTACGGTGAGCGCCGTGGCCGGCGGGGCATCGTCTGACAAGGCGCCGGGCGGGCACAATCCCTGGCTGATCGCGGGCGTCGTGGCGCTCGCGACCTTCATGGAGGTGCTCGACACCACGATCGCCAACGTGGCGCTCCGCTACATCTCGGGTGGCCTCGCGGTCGGGCCCGACGAAGCGGCCTGGGTGGTGACGAGCTACCTCGTGGCCAACGCGATCACGCTCACGGCCTCGAGCTTCCTGGCTAAACGCTACGGCCGCAAGGCCTTCTTCATGTGGTCGGTGGGGCTGTTCACGATCTCGTCGATCCTGTGCGGCTTCGCCTGGAGCCTGGAATCGCTCCTGTTCTTCCGCGTCCTCCAGGGCCTCGGCGGCGGCGGCATGGCGCCGCTGGCGCAGTCGATCCTGGCGGATTCTTTTCCGCCCGAGAAGCGCGGGCAAGCCTTCGCGCTCTACGGCGTCGCCATCGTGGTTGCGCCGGTGATCGGCCCGACCCTCGGCGGTTGGCTGTCCGACAACGCCTCCTGGCACTGGTGCTTCCTGATCAACGGGCCGGTGGGCGTGATCGCCCTCGGATTGATGTATTGGCTGATCGAGGACAGCGACGCGGCCAAGAAGGAGCGCCGCGCCCTGGTGCGCAAGGGGATCCGCTTCGACATCGTGGGCTTCCTGCTGGTCGCCGTTTTCCTCGGCTCGCTGGAGGTGATTTTGGACGAGGGCCAGCGGAAGGACTGGTTCGGCACCTCGACGCTGATGAACGTTTCCGGCGTGCTGATGGTGATCTCGTTCATCGCCATGATCCCGTGGCTCCTGAACACGAAGAATCCGGCGGTCGACCTTCGCCTCATCGGCAACCGCCAGTTCGGATCCTGCTTCGTGGTGATGATGTTCACCGGCGCGATCCTGATCTCGACCACGCAGTTCATCCCGCAGATCACGCAGGAATATTACGGCTACACCGCCACCCTGTCGGGCCTCGTGCTCGGCCCCGGCGGCATCGTCACGGTGGTGATGATGTTCCTCACCGGGCGCGTCTCCGCCTACATTCAGCCGAAATGGCTGATCGCCACCGGGATGACCATCGTGGCGCTGGGCATGTACGACCTGACGCGGCTCGACGGCACCACGACCTTCGCGTTCTTCGCGTGGTCGCGCGTCTATATCGGCATCGGCCTGCCGATGGTGTTCCTGTCGATCACCTCGGCCTCCTACGAGGGGATCCGCAAGGACCAGACCGATCAGGCCTCGGCGCTGATCAACGTGGCCCGCAATGTCGGCGGCTCGATGGGTGTCTCGCTCGCCCAGAACATCCTGGCCTATCGGAGCCAGTTCCATCAGAGCCGGCTGGTGGAGAGCATCAACCCGGCCGAGCCCGCCTATCAGGAGACGATGCGCCAAGCGACGCAGTACTTCTCCGAGCACGGCTATGCCGGTGTCGAGGCGCAGAACCAGGCGACCGCCTGGATCGGCAGCGTTCTGAGCACGCAGGTCGCCTACTGGGCCTATATCGACGTCTTCTGGGTGCTCGGGCTGGTGGCCGTCTGCGCGGTGCCGATCGCGCTGAGCCTGAAGAGCGTGAAGCTCGGCGGTGGCGCGCCGGCCGGGGGGCATTGAGGCGCCGACGGCTTCCGCTTCTGTCCCTCTCCCGCAGAGGGGGGAGGAGGGAGAAGCGGAACGGTCGTCACACACCGTCCGGCGGCAGCGCTTCGGTCACCTCGATGCGGCGGTTGCTCACAGCCGGAGCCACCTCGTCGGTGCTGGCGACATCCGTCTGGGCCTGCGCCTTGTCGAGCGCCTCAGCCACAGCGGCGACCCCCTGGTAGCGGGTGAGCCGCCGGTCGATCATGTCGTCGAGCCGGTCGTGCAGTTCCGCCACCGTCAGGCTGCGGCGCTTGCCGCCGGCCTTCTCGGTAAACAGGCTGCGGTTGGCCCGGGCCGCGCTCCGGAACTCGTGTCCCGCCACCTCGTCGGGCTTCTCGGAGGAGAGCGACAGGAAGCGGCCGGCGCTTGCCGTGCCCAGGAAATGCGCGAGGTAGAGCTCGGTCTTGGTCAGGGCACGCCCGACGCGGGCCTCGATCCGCTCGCGATCGCGCTTGATCAGCTCGGCCGCCATCAGGGCCGCCACGCGCGGGTCGTTGCGCAAGCCGAGCACCCGTGCCCGCATGGTGCCGGCGACCGTGATCCCAGCGCCCCGGCCCTTCACGGCAGCGGCTTCCTCGGACAGCCCGTAGCGCGCGCCGTAATCGCGGATCATCTCCAGCCAGGTCCGGGTGACGAACTGGAACAGACCCTGCGCCGAGGAGGTCGCGGCCTTGGCGTCCGTGTCGAAGCTCGATTCCTTGTCAGCCAGCGCCATCATGTAGACGGGATCGACGCCGGCCTCGTCGGAGGCCTTCACGATCGTGTCCACCACCTTGCGCGGCACGGTGCGCTCTCCGAACCGCACGGCGTCCTCGCCCTGCGCCTGCGTCACCCGCGGCAGGGCGGCGAGGTCGTCTTGGATCAGGGTCGTCGTCGCCGGCTCCTGCTCCGGCACGGGCAGGCCGTTCCACGCAGATGTCGGATCAGCGGATGCGTCCTGCTGCGTCTCGCGCCGTGTCTCCTCCGGGAGATCCTGATCGAGCGTCGAGCGGAGGGCCATATCCTGAGCCGAGGGCTCCGGCGTCGCCGTCTCCTGTGCCCGGGTTCCGGACGCGAGGGCCTGGGCGGCGCGTGGGCTCGTATCGACCCGGTCATGGGCCTGGGCCGGCGGGGCGAAATAGGCGGGCGCGATGGCGGCTTGCGGCAAGCCGAACCCGGCGGCGAGGCCCAGGACCAGCGTCCCGGAGACCTGGCGAAGCCGATCACGGCCAGACCGGCGCCCCATCTTGCGGCCGGCCCGCGGCAGCCACGCCACGGCTTCATCCTCGAAACGGCTCGCGCTGGGCACGAGTCGGCTCACGTCGTCGGCGCAGCGCGCCGGCTCCGGGAAAACCCCCATCCTCAATCCTCTTCAGATCGGTCCTTGCGTCGGCCCGGCGTCTGTCGGCCGGGCTCTTTTGAGCGGCGGCCGTATCGGCGCCGGCCGTGACCAGAATGGGACGACCCCGTGATCCAAGCGTGGCACGGTCAACGAAGGGTTAACCGTGCGCCTTAGCTGCGCTTTAAGGATGCGGATCGCCGCAATTCAGAGCGGGGCCGTTACACGCGAAGCCGGCGCCAAGCTCTTGTTTTGATGAGTTCCCTCGCAACGGACAGGGCGTCGTCTTGCAAGGAATGTGTATCTGCGAGGGGCAAAGTTGTCGCATTCGGGTTGGAACGCCGCAGCGATGAGCCAGTTAGGTACGGCCCCGGGGGGGCGAACTTTCCGTCCCAGGACGGACCCTTCAAGACGCCACCCGCGTCCGCACAAGGACATCTATTTCCAATGAGCATGCAGTCCGGTCGCCGCGTCGGTGTCGCGTTCGTTGGCATGGGTGGCGCTGTCGCCACCACTGCCATCGCCGGCATCGAGATGATCAAATCCGGCTCGAACCGGCTCGACGGGCTGCCGCTCGCCGGCCTCTCCGTGGCGGGCATGGCCGATTACAAGGACCTTGTCTTCGGAGGCTGGGACCTGAACGGCGACGACCTCGCCACCGCCGCCAGCGGCCACGGCGTCCTCTCGAAGGACGATATCGAGGACGGCGCCGAGGCCCTCAAGGGCATCACGCCCTGGCCGGCGGTCGGCAGCGCGAAGTTCTGCAAGAACATCGACGGCCAGAACCGCATCGTCGCCAAGGACCACCGCGAGGCGGTCTCGGTCATCGCCAACGATCTGCGGCGCTTCCAGAAGGAGAGCAACCTCGACGACGTGGTTGTCGTGAACCTCGCCTCGACCGAGCGCTGGCCCGACCTCAACGACCCGACCCTGAACTCCACGGCCGCCTTCGAGAAGGGCCTGGATTCGAGCGACGAGGCGATCTCGCCCGCGATGCTCTACGCCTACGCGGCGATCAAGAGCGGCATCCCCTACGCCAACTTCACCCCGAGCGTGGCGGCCGACGTACCGGCGCTCCTCGACCTCGCCAAGGAGCTGAACGTCCCGGTGGCCGGCAAGGACGGCAAGACCGGCCAGACCATGATGAAGACAGTGCTGGCCCCCGCCTTCAAGGCGCGTGCGCTCCACGTCGATGGCTGGTTCTCGACCAACATCCTCGGCAACCGCGACGGCCTCGCCCTGAATGATCCGAACTCGCTCCAGTCGAAGCTCAACACCAAGGGTACGGTGCTCGACTCGATCCTCGGCTACCCGGTCGAGGACCACCTCGTGCACATCCACTATTACCGCCCGCGCGGTGACGACAAGGAAGCCTGGGACAACATCGACGTCACCGGCTTCATGGGTCAGCGGATGCAGGTGAAGGTGAACTTCCTCTGCAAGGACTCGATCCTGGCGGCCCCGCTCGTCATCGAGATCGCCCGCGTGCTCGACCTCGCTCACACCCGCGGCGACGGCGGCGTCCAGGAGCAGCTCTCGACCTTCTTCAAGGCGCCGATGGTCAAGAACGGCCGAGGGCCGGAGCATGCCTTCGGCAAGCAGGAGCAGATGCTGCGGGATTGGCTCGGCGTGCACTGAACGAAGGTTGAGGTCTCAGCACTGCGCGAACTCTCCTCCCCCTTGCGGGGAGGAGTTGAAGGTGGGGGTGGTTCAGGACCAGGCGGAGCGGTGCCGTCTGCACGACCCCCACCCCTGACCCCTCCCCACAAGGGGGAGGGGATCCGCGTGTTCACGCCCGAAGGTCGGCGGTTCGAGATGTGGTCACCGTCCGAACTGCGACTGGTTGCCTGAAAGAAACGATGTCCAGCGAGACCCATCCGTCCCAACCCGGAGCCGCCGCGCCCGAAGCGTTGCGCGACCTTCTGGTCGAGATGAACGACCTCAAGCGCGTCCGCTCTGCGGGCCGCACGGGCTCGATCGCCGAGAGGCTGTTCGCGCAGGGGTGGGGGCTCCTGACTGGCGGCGCCGCGCCTGATGATGTCGCCCTCGATATCACCGCCACGACGCTCGCGGCGACGCGCCTGTGCGATCTCGATGCCGCCTTCCTGACCGCGGCCGGCCTCTCGGAGGAGGCGGCTTCCGCGGTACTGGTCGCGGGTTTCGACGCTGTGACCGACGCGCTCGACCCCGCGCTCCGCGATCGCCTGCGGGCGCGCCTCTCCCCGCGTCCCGCAGCCCAACCCGGTGCCCTGCCAGGCTTCGTCACCGCTCTGGCGCAGCAGCCGCGGGCTGGCGTGACCTGTCCCGGCCGTGCCCGCATTCTGCTCGAGCCGCCGGAGAACCACGCCGAGCATTGCCTGATCGTGGCGGTCTACGGCGTGTGCCTCAGCCCGTTCTACCGGGCCGATCCTGGCACGGTTTTCCTAGCCGCCATGGCCCACCACTTTCACAACGCCGCCATGCCGGATGCCGGCTTCACCGGTGAGATGCTGCTCGGCGACCATCTCGGCCCGATCATGGCCACCACCACGGCCTGGGCGCTCGCCGAACTCGCCGAACCCCTGCGGGGCCAGGTCGAGCGCGCCCGCGCGGTGCTGCCGGACGACGCCACCGGCGAGGGCCGCGCCTTCCACGCGGCGGACTGCATCGACCGTGTGCTCCAGATCGCCCAGCACCTACGTGGCGCCTCGACCACGATGGGGATGGTGCTTGACGAGTGGGAGCTGGTCCATGCCGGGCCGGTGAAGGGTTTTCACGATCGCGTCCTCGCCGACATGCGCATCCCTTGAGCGCACGTCCCTTGATCGCCGGACCCCGCGGCCCATCTGCCCGGGCGGTCGCGAGAGCCATGATCCCGTTCGAACTCCAAGCGCCGGACACCGGCAATCCGCTGAAGGCCGACGGCCCGCACGCCCTGCGGGACGCCGAGACCGGTGCACGCTGGCCCGTCATCGACGGGATCCCGTATCTGCGGGTCAACCGTGAGGCACTGGTCGAGCGGGTTCTGGCCCATCTCGACGCGGGCGAGCCCGATGAGGCGCTGGCCGCCCTGCTGGTCGATCAGGACGATTGGTGGAACGGTCCGCCCGCCGACCCGGCCGGGATCATCCAGCTCGTCAAGGACCGGCGCACCGCCACCCTGCGCGATGCGGTCGACCGCCTCGGCTGGGGCCGGGTCGGCGATTACTTCCTGCATCGCTGGAGCGATCCGACCTTCCTGGCCGGGCTGTCGCTGCTTGAGGCGCACTGGAACGAGCCTTCTTGTGTCTTCGAGTTCGCCTGCGGCATCGGCCACTATCTGCGCGAGTTGCAGCGGCGTGGCTGTAAGGTCGCGGGGGCCGACGTGGTCTTCGCCAAACTCTGGGTTGCCCGTCACTGGGTCGTCGCCGAGAAAGCGCAGCTCGTCTGCTTCGATGCGGGCTCGCCGCACTGGCCGATCCCGGGGGCGCCGGTCGATCTCGTCGCCTGCAACGACGCCTTCTACTTCCTCGACGACAAGGCGGCCCTGCTGGAAAACCTTCGCCAGAATGCCGGCGACGACGGCTGGCTCGCGCTGAGCCACATCCACAACCGCGACTGCCCGGGCTTCTCGGCCGGCCGCGCGGTGACGGCCGAGGAGATCGCGGACCTCTTCCCCGACGCCCTGGTGTACGACGATGCGGAGCTGACCCGGGCGCTCGTCGAGGTCCGGGCACCGGCGCCGCAGGAGCCCACCGCCCTGCGGACCTGCGAGGCCTTCTCGGTGGTGTGCGGACCCGGGATGCGCCCGGCGCCCCGCGCCCTGATCGACGGTCTGACGCTGCCGAAGCCCGGCACGGTGTTGCGGCTCAACCCGCTCTATGCGCCCGAGGGTGACGGCTACGTCATCCGCTGGCCCTCGGAGCGCTACGAGGCGGAATACGCGCCCCGCGCCACCTACCCACTGCACTCCCCCGGCCCCGAGCAGCTGACCTTCGAGGGCGAGCCCGACGCGCCGGAGACCCAACGCGTTCGCGTTCGTGAGTTCGTCGACCTGCCGGAGCGGTGGTGATGGACGGGGTCGGCTGGGGCATCGTCGGCTACGGCTGGGTCGCCCGCGACTACATGGAGCCCGGGATCCGAGCCGCCGGGCATCGGCTGGTCGCGGTCTGCGATCCCGATCCGACGAGCCGCTCGGCGGCGGAGCGGGCAGGTGCCCGCGGCCATGCCGACCTCGCCGGCCTGATCGCCGAGCCCGAGGTCGAGGCCGTCTACGTGGCGACGCCTAACCACCTGCACCGCGGCGCCGTCGAGGCGCTTGCCACCGCGGGCAAGGCGATCCTGTGCGAGAAGCCGATGGCGGCGACACTGAGCGACGCCGAGGTCATCACCCGAGCCGTCGAGTCACAAAAGATCTTTTACGGGACGGCCTTCGACCAGCGCCACCACCCGGCCCATCGGATGATCCGCGCGCAGGTCGAGGCGGGGCGGCTCGGTACGGTGACGGCGGTGCGGATCGTCTATGCGTGCTGGCTCGGGCGCGACTGGTCGGAGGCCGGCCAGCCGAACTGGCGGATCGACGCCGCCCAGGCCGGCGGCGGCGCATTGATGGACCTCGCGCCGCACGGGATCGACCTGGTGGACTTTCTGGTCGGCGAGCCGATCACCGCGATCGCGGCCCTGACCCAGACCAAGGCCCAGGATTACGCGGTCGATGACGGCGCCCTGCTGATCGGGCAGACCGCGGGCGGTGCGCTGGCGAGCCTGCACGTCGCCTACAATTGCCCCGACGCGCTGCCCCGCCGCCGCCTGGAGGTGGTCGGCACGAAGGGGATGCTCGTTGCCGAGAACACGATGGGCCAGGTTGCCGGCGGGTCGCTGACCTTCATCGACGGCGCCAGCGGCCGCGCGGAGCCGCTCGCCTTCGACGTCGAGAGCTCGCCCTTCACCGAGCAGGTGCGCGCCTTCGGCTCGGCCCTGCGCCGGCCCGAGGAGCGGGGTGCCTACTCGGCGTCCCGTGACCTTCACACGATGCGGCTCGTCGCCCGGGCCTACGGGCAGGGGTAGCGGACAGGATATTCGATCACGGAACCAACCCAGGCCTCTCCCTCCCAACCCCTCATCCTGAGGTGCCCGCGCCAGCGGGCCTCGAAGGAGCCCTCCAGAGGACGCCGCGATCCCTGGAGCCCTCCGTCGAGGCCTCCGCTGCGCTCCGGCACCTCTGGATGAGGGGAATGGAGAGGATGGGCCGGAGGCGACGGTTCGAGGAAGACGGAAACACGACGTGAGCAACGCAGACGCCTTCCACGACCAGGATGATCGCGCCCGCCACGAGCGGATCAAGGCGCCACGCCCCTACCGCTTCGGCGCCAAGCGGCCGATCGAGGGCCTGCCCGAGTCCCTGCCCGATCCGGTCAAGGCCTATCTCGACGTCCTGCCGGAGGGGCGCATCGTCGGCTTCCCGCTGGCGCCCCTCGACCGCACCGGCATCCCGGTCTGGTTCGTGGCCTTGTTCCTCGACGACCCGTTCTTCGTCGGTGCAATGCCCTCGGGCATCGGCTACGGCGCCACCGACGACGAGGCGCTGATCGGCGCGGTGGCCGAGATCGCCGAGAATCTGATGCCGTCGCTCGCGGTGCTGCCGCGGGCCAAGGAGCGGGCGAGCTACACCGACCTCGCCCGCGTCTACGGTGCGAACTCCGTCGCCGACCCGCTGACGCTTTGCCTCCCGGCCGGCTCCCCGGTCGGCCGCGACACGGTGCTCGAATGGACGCCGAGCGTCCGCCACGCCACCGGCGAGATCGTGCTGATGCCGCTCGACGTGGCAGCCACCGACTATTTCGAGCTGTCCGAGGGCTACAAGCCCTTCACCAATCTGATCACCAACGGCCTCGGCGCCGGCCCGGACGTACCCTTCGCGCTGGGCCACGGCGTGCTGGAATTGCTCCAGCGGGACGGCAACGGCCTGCTGTTCCGGGCGCTCGACCAGGGGGTGATGCTCGACCTCGACGGGATCGGCCCGGAGAACCGCGCGATGCTGGCGCGGCTGAGGGAGCTCGGCATCCGGGCGCTGCCGAAATTCGCCACCGATCAGTTCGGTCTGACCAACCTCTACGTCGTCGGCTACGATGAGGACCCCTCTCGCACCCCGGCGCCGATCGCCCTCTCGGCCTGCGGCGAGGCCTGCGATCCGGATCGGGACCGGGCCCTGCGCAAGGCGCTTCTGGAATTCCAGGCCGCCCGAGTCCGCAAGACCTTCGGACACGGCCCCCTCGACATGGCCGCCACCGTGACCCCGCCGGGCTATGTCGATGCGTTCATCCAGAAAGCCCTGCCCAGCCTCGACCTTGAGGAGAGCCGCGCCCTCCAGGCGATGCTCGAATGGATCGAGATGCCGGCCGCCGATCTGCGCGGCGTGCTGACCGACACCGTCTATTCCGAGCGCAGCACCAAACGCTTCTCGGATCTGCCTTCTACCCCGGCCGCCGACGGCCATGCGCGGGGCAAGATCGCCTGCGATCGGCTGCTCGAAGCCGGGTTCGACGTCCTGTACGTCGACTGCACGCCCCCGGGTGGCGGGGTCGGCGTCGTGAAGGCGATTGTGCCGGGGCTCGAGGTCGAGACCATGAGCTACTACCGGATCGGCGAGCGCAACACGCAGAAGCTCCTCGACCGCGACCATCCGCTGATCAAGTTCGGCACCAAGAGCGAGACGCTGCGCCCGGTTCGCCTCACGCCGGAGGCCCTGGAGCGGTTCGGCGGCCAGCCGTTGTTCGATACCGCGCTGGCCGAGCGGATCGTCGGGCGGCACTATCCGCTCTACCGCGAGCCGGAATCGCACCACGCGCCGTTCCGCCTCGGTCAGCGGCAGGGGAGGGCGGCATGACGCTCCGGTTCGCCTACAACACCAACGGCGCGGCCAACCACCGCCTCGACGACGCGCTCCACCTGATCAAGGCCGCGGGCTACGACGGCGTGGCGCTGACCCTCGACATCCATCATCTCGACCCGTTCGCCGATGCCTGGGCGACGGAAGCGGGCCGCGTGGCGAGCCTGTTGGAGAAGCTGGAACTGACCTGCGTCATCGAGACGGGGGCCCGCTTCCTGCTCGACCCCAACGCCAAGCACGAGCCGACGCTGGTGACGGCCGATGCCGCGGGCCGCGCCCGGCGGGTTGGCTTCCTCAAGCGGGCGGTCGAAATTGGCGCCATGCTCTCCGCCGAGGCGGTCTCGTTCTGGGCCGGGGTACCGAAGCCGGGCGTCGATCACGGCGAGGCCCGGCGCTGGCTGGCCGAGGGGCTGCACGAGGTCGCCGCCTTCGCCACGGAATCTGGAGTGGTGCCGTGCCTTGAGCCCGAGCCCGGCATGCTGATCGAAACGCTCGACGATTACGCCGCCCTCGACATTCCGGGGCTGAAGCTCGCCCTTGATACCGGGCACTGCCTCGTCACCGGCGAGCGCGAGCCGGCGGCGGCCGTGCGGGAATTCGCCGACCGGATCGGCACCGTGGCGATCGAGGACATGAAGCGCGGCAGCCACATCCACCTGCCGTTCGGCGAGGGCGACATGGACGTGCCCGGCGTGCTGGAGGCGCTGGAAGAGGTTGGCTTCGGCAAGCTGATCTGCGTCGAGCTGTCCCGCGAGAGCCACCGGGCCGACGTGATGATCCCGCAGGCGCTCGACTACCTCCGCGGCTGCCGGCGCCCCGGGCCGTTGCTCGCCGGCGAGCAGGAGACGCGGCGGCAATGGCAGTGAGGGCGGCGAACGTTCTCTCCTCCCCCTTGCGGGGAGGAGCCGGAGGTGGGGGTGGCGCAGGATCGAGCGCGATGGTGCCTTCTGCACCACCCCCACCCCCACCCCTCCCCGCAAGGGGGAGGGGAAACCGCCAGATTGCGGCCTCCGGTAGCGCACGGCCATGAGAATCCTCTTCCTCAGCCGCCGCTACTTTCCGGCCATATCCGGCATGAGCGTTTACGCGCAGAATCTGCTGCGCGAGCTGGCCGGCGCCGGCCACGACGTGACGATGATCTCCCAGTATCGCGGTGATGCCTTCGGCACCCGGGTCTACGGTGGCGGCCCGCCGCCGCCGGTGCCGGGCGTGCGGGTGATCGGCCTCGAACAGCTCGGCGAGCAGACCTCCGGCGACTTCGAGCGCGACATCGCCACGATGGTCGACGCCATCGCCCAGGAGCACGCCCAAAAGCCCTTCGACATCCTGCACGCGCAGTACGGCTACCCGACTGGCTGGGCAGTCCTGCTCGCCGCCCGCAAGCTCGGGGTGCCGAGCGTCGTCTCGATCCAGGGCGGCGACGGGCACTGGGTCGGGTCGTGCTGCGAGACCCACCGGGTCGCCATGTGCGAGGTGCTGGCCCATGCCAACGCGCTGCTGATCGGCGGCGCGTCCTTCGTGGACGAGGTCTGCGGGCGGCTGGGCTCGGACCCGGCCCGCTTCACCATCGTGCCCGGCGCGGTCGACACCGACCGCTTCGCGCAGGGGACGCCCGACGGGCTGCCGGCCCCCCATGCCGGTTCGGTGCGGCTGTTCTATCACGGCCGGGTCGACCGCCGGAAAGGTGTGCTCGACTTCATCGAGGCCCTGGCGCTCTTGCGCGCGCAGGGCACGCCCTTCGCCGCCACCATCTCGGGCATCGGGCCCGATGTCGATCCGGCCAAAGCCCTCGCCGCGGAGCACGCCTTCTCGGAGCGCGAGATCGCCTTCACGGGCTACGCGGAATACGGTTCCGTGCCCGATCTCTACCGCCGCGCCGACGTGTTCGTCTCGCCGACTTACGCGGAGGGTTTCTCCAACACGATCCTGGAGGCGCTGGCGGCCGGGCTCGCCACGGTCTCGTGCCACGCGGTCGGCGTCTCGGACTGCCTGCGCGACGGCGAGAACGGGTTGCTGGTCAATCCGGGCGACGTGCCGGCACAGGCCGCTGCGCTGACCCGGATCATCACGGACGCCGACCTGCGTCGCCGCATCGCGACGGCCGGCTTGGAGGAGTGCCGGCGGGTCTATTCGTGGCACGCGGTCGGGCGGCAGATCATGGAGGTCTACGCCCGCGTCCGCGACGAGAAGCCCGCGACCGATTTCGCCGAAGACCTGCCCTACGATCCGACCTGCCGCTTCCGCGCTGAGCCGCATCTGCTCTGAGGCCCGGCGATCCCATGCCAACCGCGCTCGCCCTCTCCCCCCATCTCGACGACGCGGCCTTCTCCTGCGGCGGCCTGTTGGCGCACCTCGCGCAGGGCGGCTGGCGGGTGGTCATGGCGACCCTGTTCACCGGGAGCGTCGCCGATCCGAAGGGCTTCGCGCTGGCCTGCCAACTCGACAAGGGCCTGTCGGCTGAGATCGACTACATGGCGTTGCGTCGGGGTGAAGACATCGAGGCCGCCGTCGCACTCGGCATTGCCCCGCCCGTGCACCTGCCGTTCCGGGAGGCGCCGCACCGGGGCTATGGCTCGGCGCCGGAGCTGTTTTCCGAGACCCGCCCGGATGATGGCATCGCGGCCGACCTCGCACCTGCCATCGCGGAGCTGATCGCCGCGCAGACACCGGATCTCCTCCTCGCTCCGCAGGCAATCGGCGGCCATGTCGATCACGTCCAGGCGGTCCGGGCGCTGCGCGGCCTCGATCCGCGACCGCCGATCCTGTGGTGGCGCGACTTCCCCTACACGGTGCGCGAGGCTGCGCCCCGGGAGCCGCTCGCGGCTCTGTTCGCGGAGCTTCCCGAGGCGACGGTGACGCTCGATCCGGACGCCCAGGCCCGGAAACGCTCCGCCTGCGCGGCCTATGCGAGCCAGATCGGCTTCCAGTTCGGCGGCGCGGCGGGCCTCGACGCGCGGCTCGCCCGGGAGAACGGCATCGAGTGCTTCCGCCTCTCGGGTCGGCTCGGTGCGGCTATCCCCGGTCTCGATGCCGGCTGAGCCGCACGCGCCGAAATCGCTGGCCGATCCCGACGCCCTGGCGGCCCGCCGCGCGCTGATCGAGGCGCCGCACATCGCGCCGATCCGGGCGCTCGCCGCGCAGATCTCCGCCGAGCGCGCCGCCCCCGTCCCCATACCTGACCCGCTGGACGGTGGCGTCGGCGCCCGGATGCTGCTCCTGCTGGAGACGCCCGGCCCGGCCGTGCTGTGCACCGGCTTCGTCACTCGCGACAGCGCGAACGGCACGGCCGCCAACCTGTTCCGCTTCCTCGCCGAGGCCAAGATTCCCCGGGCCGACACCCTGATCTGGAACGCCGTGCCGTGGCTGATCCATCAGGCGGGCGCCCTCAACCGCGCGCCCCGCCGGACCGAGGTTTTGGCGGCCGCCCCCTATCTGGCGCCGCTCCTCGATCTGCTGCCGCGCCTCACCGTGGCGGTCCTGGCCGGCCGTTATGCCGCTGAGGCCGAGCCGGCGATCACGGCGCTGCGTCCCGGGTTGCCAGTGATCCGGATACCGCATCCGAGCCCGACCTACGTCTGCACGTCGCCGGCGGTGCCGGCCCGGATTCGGTGGGGCCTCGGCGAGGCGGCCGCCCTCCTCGCTCGGGCAACCGGCTGAGGATAGAGGATCCGTTCCGGCGGCACCTTCCCTGGCCTTGCGCGTGGGTTCGGCCTACATGCGGGGCAACGGGCCGCGGTCCGGGAGACTTCGGCACGGGCTGATGCCCTGCGGCCGGACCGCGCAGCCGGAAGGGCGGACGCCGAACGGCATGAATTTTCAGGATCAGCACCGGAAACCGGCCGAGCCGGTTGAGCCGGTCCAGCAGGAGGCCTCGGCCGCAAAACGCAAGAGCCGGCGCAACCGCTATGCCTGGATCGGCACGGCCGCCAGCATCGTGCTGTTCGCGGTCTCCCTCGGCGTCCTCTGGAAGCTCGTTCAAAGCGTGAGCTGGGCGGAGGTGCGCAGCGCGATCGCGGCGGCGACCGGCCGCCAGCTCGGCCTGGCTTTCCTGTTCGTCAGCATCAGCTACCTGTTCCTGACCGGCTACGACGCGCTGGCCCTGCGCCAGCTCAGAATCAAGGTGCCCTACCGGATCACGGCGCTTGCGTCGTTCACCAGCTATGCGGTGAGCTTCACCCTCGGCTTCCCGCTTCTGACCGCCGGCACCATCCGCTACTGGATCTATTCCCGGCAGGGTCTGACCACGCCCAAGATCGCGGCGCTCACGGTGATCGCCGGCTTCACCTTCTGGCTCGGCATGGGCGTGGTCCTGGGCTTGAGCCTGATCATAGAGGCGGGTCAGCTCGCCGGGCTCGCCTTCACGTCGATCCGGATCAACCAGACGGTGGGTCTCGTCGCCCTCGCCTTGGTGCTGGGCTATCTCGCCTGGGTCTCGGCCAAGAAGCGCAGCATCACCGTCAAGCATTGGCGGCTCGAACTGCCCGGCGCCTCGGTGTCGATCGGCCAGATGCTCGTCGGCATCGGCGATGTCTGCGCGGCGGCGGCGGTGCTCTACGTGCTGCTGCCGCAGGAGACGACGATCGCCTTCACCACCTTCCTGGCGGTCTACGTGCTCGCCGCCATGCTGGGCATCGCCTCGAACGCGCCGGGTGGCATCGGCGTGTTTGAGGCGACGATCCTGCTCGCCCTGTCGAGCCTGCCGCGCAACGAGGTGCTGACCTCGCTGCTGCTGTTCCGCGGCTGCTACTACGTGGTGCCGTTCGTGACTGCTCTGGCCATGCTCGGCCTCTATGAGATCGTGAAGCGCGCGGGCGGCGCGCGCGATTCCGGCCCCCCGGAGGGGACGGCCGGTCCGTCCGGACGCGGGTGGCGCGACGGGTCGGATTCCCGCTGACCGATCCGGCCGATCCGCCATGTCCGAACCCCTGCGCAGCTCTGAATCCTGGATGGGGGCCGCGATCGCGGCCGGGCTGTTCGCCCTGGCCACGGCACTCGCCGGGCATCTCGATCTCCCCCTGATCCTGTCAGGCCTCGGCGCCGTCTGCCTCGGCGGCTGGCTCGGGGGGCGGGGCCGCACCAGCCCGCCGCTGCGCCCGGCGGCTACGGCGCAGCGCCATGCGGTCGCCGAAGCGCTCCTGGCCCACGTGCCCGATCCCGTGATCCTGGTGGACCGGCGCACCCTGGTGATGGAGGCGAACCCCGCCGCCCGGGCCCTGCTGCCGGCCCTCCACCACGCCCGGCCCCTGTCCTTCGCGCTGCGCGACCCGGAGGTGCTCGACGGCATCGAGGCAGTGCTCAGTTCCGGCGTCCCGCGCCGCGTCGCTCTGTCGACCCGGGTGCCGCTGGAACGCACCTTCGAGGTGCAGATCGGCGCCTTGCCGATGCCGGACGGCTCGGGCGTCAACGCGCTTCTGTTCCTGCGCGATCTCACCTCGGCTCGCCGCCTGGAGGCGATGCGGGTCGATTTCGTGGCCAACGCGAGCCACGAGCTGCGCACGCCGCTCGCCACCCTGATCGGCTTCATCGAGACCCTCCAGGGCCCTGCCCGCGAGGACGCGCAGGCGCGTGAGCGGTTCCTGGAAATCATGCGCGTCCAGGCCCTGCGCATGACCCGGCTGATCGACGACCTTCTGTCGCTGTCGCGGATCGAGTTGCGCGAGCACGTGGCGCCGACCGCCGTGGTCGATCTCGGGGCGCTCGCCCGTCAGATGGTCGATGCGCAGGGCCCCCCGGCCGAGGCCAGGGGCGCCACCGTCCGGTTCGAGGACGGCGCCGGCCCTTACCGCGTCCCCGGCGATGCCGACGAACTGGCTCGTGTGATCGAGAACCTCATCGAGAACGCCGTGAAGTATGGCGGCGGCCGGATCAGTGTCGGGCTGGCCCGGGAGGACGATCCCCGGCTCGGCCGCCGGATCGTGCTATCGGTAACTGATGACGGACCAGGCATCCCGCCCGAGCACATCCCGCGGCTGACGGAGCGCTTCTACCGGGTGGATGTCGCGTCGAGTCGGGCACGCGGCGGCACCGGCCTGGGGCTCGCCATCGTCAAGCACAGCCTCAACCGCCACCGGGGTCGGCTCGCCATCGAGAGTACGGTGGGGCAGGGGACCGTCGTTCGGGTCAGCCTGCCTGAATACGGCGCGTCCGCCACGCGGCCGGCGGCCACCGATCAGGCCGGCGTGGCGTAGGGGCCGATGCCAAGCCCGATCTCGACCCGCTCGATCCAGGCCCGGATCGCGGGATAGTCCGCAAGGTCGAAACCGCCCTCGTGGGCCATCCGGGTGTAGGCCACGAGGGCGACGTCGGCGAGCGTCAGGGCGTCGCCCACCAGGAAGGCAGAGGGTCCGAGTGTCCGCTCCATCAGCCGCAGCGCGTCTCCACCCCGCTCGGCAAGCTTGGGGTCGAGATCGTCCGGCGACCGCTTGAGGTAGTGGAGCTGGTAGCGGCGGACCGCGATGTAGGGCTCGTGGCTGTACTGCTCCCAGAACATCCATTGCAGCATGCGCGCCCGGTCGAAGGGTGCCCGCGGGATCAGGGCCGAGCCCTCCGCCAGGCAGATGATGATGGCATTCGACTCCGACAGCACGGCGCCGTCGGCGAAGACCACGAGCGGCACCCGCCCTGCGGGATTGAGGGCCAGGAAGTCGGGCCTGCGCGTCCCGCCACCGGGGACGTCAACGTCCCGCCACGTCGCCGGGATGCCGAGATGCTCGGCTACCCATTTGACCTTCAGGCAATTGCCGGAGCCCGGATCGCCGTAGATCGTCAGCGGTTCGGCCATCGTCGTCCCTGATCTCCCGACCTGGACTGAGCTTGGCCGAAGGCGCCCGATCTCACAACCAGCGGCCGGGGAACGGAGCCGCTTCAGGAAAACTCCCGTGCAGGCTTCCCGGGGCGCACTCGGTTGTCGCTGCGCAGGCCAGGACAAGGGGTGCGCCCTTTCACGGCGCCGCCGTTTTCCGGACAGGTGGAGCAAGGGAAACCCGACTCGGGATCCGCTGCCAGGCTGAGCGGACCCAGCAGCTCAACTTCCAGCGAGCCCCTGGCCGACTGACCCGAGTCATCCCCATGTTGAGGACTATGAATACCGCGATCAGATCCTCCGGCTCGCCGAGTTCCAGGGCGCTGAACTTCCCCGTCGCCGGCATGTCCTGCGCCTCCTGCGTCGGGCGGGTCGAGCGGGCTCTGGCGGCGCTGCCGGGCGTCCGGGACGTGGCGGTCAACCTCGCCACCAACCGGGCCAGTCTGGTTCTCGACGGAGGCGCTGGCCCGGTCGAGGCTGCGGCGGCGCTGGCGGATGCGGGCTATCCGGTGCCCGAGGTCGAGAGCCTGCTGGTCATCGAAGGCCTGTCCTGCGCGAGCTGCGTCGGTCGGGTCGAGAAGGCGCTCGCCGCAGTGCCGGGTGTGACCGGCGCCAGCGTCAACCTCGCCACCGGGCGCGCCGCGATCCGCCATCCCGAGGGACTGGTGGCGATCCCCGATCTGGTGGCAGCCGTCGAGGAAGCGGGCTACGCGGCGCAGCCCCTCGACGCGGAAACGCGGAGCGATCCGGCCGCGCGCCGGGAGGAGGAGAGCCGGATCCTGCGCCGCGACCTGATCGCCGCCGCGCTGCTCTCCGCGCCCGTCGTGATCCTGGACATGGGCGGCCACCTCCTGCCCGGCCTGCATGGCGGACCCGTCACCGCCGGGGTCCAGGCCATCCTGGCGACCCTGGTCCTCGCCAGGCCCGGCCGCCGCTTCTTCCTGCGCGGGGTGCCGGGCCTGCTCCGCGGCCATCCGGACATGAACGCCCTCGTGGCCCTCGGGGCGGGGGCCGCCTATCTCTACTCCCTGGTCTCGACCCTGACCCCCGGGCTGCTGCCGGCGGGGACCGCGCATCTCTATTTCGAGGCGAGCGTGCTGATCGTCACGCTGATCCTGCTCGGCCGGACCCTGGAGGCCCGGGCCAAGGGCCGGACCGGGCAGGCCATCGCGGGGCTGATGGATCTCGCGCCGAAGACGGCTCGGGTGGTCCGCGACGATGCCGAAGAGGAAGTGCCGCTCGCCGCGCTCCGTCTCGGCGATGTGGTTCGGGTGCGCCCCGGCGAGCGCGTCGCCGCCGACGGCGTGGTGATCGCCGGCACGAGCCAGGTCGACGAGAGCATGGTGACCGGGGAGCCGGCCCCGGTCCGAAAGGTGCCGGGCGACCGGACGGTCGGCGGTACCGTCAACGGACGCGGCAGCCTGGACCTGAAGGTCGACGCCGTGGGCGCCGCCACCGTGCTCGCGCAGATCACCGCCCTGGTCGAGCGGGCGCAGGGCGGCAAGCTGCCGATCCAGGCGCTGGTCGATCGGATCACCGGACGTTTCGTGCCGGCGGTGATCGGCATTGCGACGTTGACCTTCCTGGGATGGCTGCTGCTGGGTCCGGCCCCCGCCCTGGGGACGGCTTTGGTCAACGCAGTGGCGGTGCTGATCATCGCCTGCCCCTGTGCGATGGGCCTCGCCACGCCGACCGCCATCATGGTGGGCACCGGCCGGGCGGCGGTACGGGGCGTGCTGTTCCGCGACGGAGCCGCCCTGCAGGGTCTGCGCGACGTGCGCGTCGTCGCCCTCGACAAGACCGGCACCCTGACGGAGGGGCGCCCCGAACTCACCGATCTGCTGACCGGGACTGGGATCTCCGACGACGCGGCGCTGGCGCTCGCGGCCGGTCTGGAGACCCGGTCCGAGCACCCGCTGGCCGGCGCCGTCGTGGCGGCGGCGCGCGGCCGGGGCCTTGTCGTGCCCGAGCCGGAGAGCTTCACGGCGGTGGAGGGGTTCGGCGTCTCCGGCCGGGTCGCCGGCCGGGCGGTGGCGCTCGGCGCGCCGCGCTACCTCGACCGCCTCGGCATCGCCCGGGACCCCGATCTTACCGTCCGGGCCGAGGGTCTGGCGGCCGAGGGCCGGAGCCCGATCCACCTCGTCCTCGACGGCCGTCACGCCGCGGTGCTCGCAGTGGCCGATCCGGTGAAGGGGGGCGCCCGCGCGGCGGTGGTGGCGCTGAAGGCGCGCGGGCTCGCGGTCGCGATGGTGACGGGCGACGACCCCGGCGCCGCCGCCGGCGTGGCGAAGAGCCTGGGCATCGATATCGTGGCGGCGGGTGTCCTGCCGGGCGGGAAGGTCGAGGCGGTGCAGCGCTTCCGGGCTGAGTACGGGCCGGTGGCCTTCGTCGGCGACGGCATCAACGATGCCCCGGCGCTCGCCGAGGCCGATGTCGGGCTCGCCATCGGCACCGGCACCGATATCGCCGTGGACAGTGCCGATGTGGTGCTGATGTCGGGCGCCCTGGGGGGCCTGGTCGACGCGCTAGTGCTCTCCCGGGCGGTCATGGCCAATATCCGGCAGAACCTGTTCTGGGCCTTCGCCTACAACGCCGCGCTGATCCCGGTCGCGGCGGGCGTCCTGGTGCCCTTCGGCGGGCCGGCCCTGTCACCGATCCTGGCGGCCGGCGCCATGGCGTTCTCCAGCGTCTTCGTCCTCGGCAACGCTCTACGGCTGCGCCGGGCTGGCGGTGCGGCGCCAACCCACGCGACAGCGTCCCCCCTGGAAGCGGCTTGAGGGCGAATCTCGTCGTGATTTGCGCGTCCGCCTCCCGGCGGACGCCGGAGGATAGGCGCGATCGGTATCGCCCCGGCTTGCGGCGGGGGCGTCGGCCTCCGGGGTCAGAGTGTCCTCAATCGTGCCGAACGCGCCAGACCTTGAGCGCCGAGCCGCCCGGCATGTCGCTGACCGGGGTGAGCCAGTCCGGTGACGGTTCGGTGCCGCGGGCGAGCTCGGTGGCGAAGGGCTCGGGCTTGCCCGCCTCGGCCCGGT
This sequence comes from Methylobacterium phyllostachyos, assembly GCF_900103445.1. GTDB lineage: Bacteria > Pseudomonadota > Alphaproteobacteria > Rhizobiales > Beijerinckiaceae > Methylobacterium > Methylobacterium phyllostachyos. The sequence continues at coordinate 203,116 of NZ_FNHS01000012.1, forward strand.
CGAGGGCGGCGGTGCAAAGCATCAGATAGTCGGCGCCGCGTGCTCGGATCACGCGCCGCAGCGTTTCCTCGGAACCCTCCGAGGCCTCGATCGCGGCGCGCAGCCCGATGAGGTTGCGGTGATACGGTGCCGCCACGACCGCGTGATGCGTCATCAACAGGATGGCCGGCCCGAGATCGATGCTGCTGAGCACAAGCCCCGGCGGGAGGCGGTCGAGGGCCGCGTAGGCGGCGGGTGCGGTGCAGGTCTTCCAATTCGTGTCGGATGCGGTCTGCGCCCCAGCAGCGGCTGGCGCCAGCAGGCGCGTGGGCAGGTCGATGGCGATCGCCCAGACCTTGCCCAGCATCGTCATGGCCAGGAGGAACAGCGCCAGCCGGTGCAGGCTCGAACCGGGCGTGCGCAGCGACAGGATGGCGCGATCCAACGCGATCGCCCCCATCAGCGGCACGAAGGCGCCCGCGATGTACATGCCCCGCGCCTGACCGAGGGCGATCAGCGTGCCGGGCGCAATCAGTGCCGCCACCACCAGGAAAAAGCGGCGCCGCGCGGGCGCCGCCTCCCGGAGCGCCATCGCGACGGCGTAGAGGGTTGCCGCCACGAGCGGCACGATGTTGGAGAGCGCGATGTCGGGTTCGCTGCGCAGGATCTGCGGGAAGGCCCGCATCTCGTCCACCTGATCGAGCCACGAGGTCCGCACGAGGGTATCCATCCCGGCGAAGGGGCCGCCGAGGCAGGCGGGCGCGATCCGGACGAAGCCGGCGGCCATTGCGGCGCCGACGAGAGCCGTGAGGAGGCAGCGCCCGGTCCGTCCCACGCCGCGTCGGTCCGCCGCCAGGGCCGCCCCGCCGATGGCGGCAGCCCCCGCACCCAGGATCAGCCAGGGTGGGGACAGCGCGTCGCAGACCGGGACGCTCCAGAGGGCCGGGGCCGTCTGCAGGCCGAACAGCAGGAGGCTCGCGCCGCACAGGCCCGCCCCGTAGCCCGCGAGCGGGCCGGAGGCGCGCTCGCCGTGAAGCAGCCAGTCCGCGAGGACGAGGAGACCGGCCGCCGCGATCACCGGCACGGTCTCGAGCCCGATCGCCAGCGACAGGCCGGCGACGGCCCCGGCGAGGAGGCCGCACCACATCCGCCGGGCCGGATCCGCGAGGGCGAAGCCGATCGCCAGCACGGCGCAGAGCTGCGCGTTGTGGTGGTCGATCCGCCCGAAGCGGAAGACGTTCAAGAATACGGCGGTCTGGGGCGCCACGAACAGGACAAGCAGGGCCGCGCGCCATCCGAACAGGCGGCGGATCCAGAGGCCGGCCATTGCCCCGTAGAGGACGAACAGCAGGAACGGCCACAGCGCGGCTGCGGCGGCTTCCGCGGTTGCGCGGCCGAGCAGGGGCGTGAAGGCCAGGATGAGGCCCGCGATCGGAAGATCGATCAGGCGCGACCAGTGCGAGGCGATGCCGTCCGGGGGCAGCATCCGGTGCTGCACGCTGTCGAACCAGCCCTGGCCGGCCAGGAGGTCACGGACGCCGACGAGGCGCATCATGTCGTCGGTGTCGGGCAGGCGCAGCCCATCGAAGACCGGCGCGAGGTTGCGCGGGTCGTAGGGGCCGAACAGGGCAAGCAGGGCCAGCACCACGAGCAACGCCGGGCTGTCGAACGGTGAGCGTCCGGCCTCCGCGCGGCGGGGCGGCGTTCCGACAAGGCTGGTCATTCAGGGATCCCGGGCTCGGCGGCATCGTCGCACCCCGCGCTTACCGGGGTGTGAACCGGTCCCGGCGCCGGATGGGGCGCCTACGTCGCGGCGATGGAGGGACGCGTCCAGGGTGCGGTTCGGGCGCTTCCGCCCGGCAGCGGCGCGATGAGGCCACCGCTCTCCCAGCGCTCGACGCCGCCGTGGCGCGAGCAGGTGCCGCTGCGCGTGTGACTGAAGCTCCACGTGCCATCGCGGCATTTGGCCGAGGCACCCTCCGGCTTGGTGCCGTCGAGGGCCTTGGCCGGGCCGTGGACCTCGCAGCCGTCGCGCCGGCTGTTGTAGTGCTGGTGGCTTTCCAGCTTCGATTCGTCCGGCTGAAAGCAGGCACGCGCAAGCGCGGCATCCGCGGTCAGGAACGGGAGGCAAGTGGCCGCGAACAGCGCCGCCACTGCAAGGGCAGCCCGGGGCGTGATGCGCATCCCTGCGCCTCAATCCCGGAAGAAGCGGCCGGACACGTAGGGCCGCCCCCGCCTGTTGGTCCGCCATTCCGCGCGGGGATGGCAGTGCCGCGGGTGGCCGTGGCATCCCCGCGCGTTGAGCATCCCGGGCGTTGCCGAAACCGGCGCGGGGATGAGGACCAGCGGAGCTGCAATCGAGATGCAGAACAGAAGCGCGACCTTGCCCATGGATGCACCCTCAAGTTGAGGGCGGCGAAGCTATCGCACCTTGACCATAAGTCGAGTCTGTCTAAATGCGTAGCGCACAGGTTGAAGTCTGCGCCCGGCGGCGGCGGCCGGATGGAAGGACAGGGATTTTCGGCGCGTCAGGGCACCGGGCCGCCCAGCCTGAGCCGGCCAGTTCGCTCAACCCAAGCTGAACCGTTGACGCCGCCTCTGGCCCCGGCTTTGCTGGCGCATCCAGACCCGCAGGTGCCGAGAGCCCGATCCGATGCCCGTCCTCGAACGGATCCGAACCTTCGCCGATGCGATGCAGGCGTGGCGGCACGATCTGCACGCCCATCCCGAGCTGCTCTACGATGTCGAGCGGACAGCGGGTGTGGTCGCCGAGAAACTCCGGGCGTTCGGCTGCGACGAGGTCGTGACCGGCATCGGCCGGACCGGGGTCGTGGGCGTGATCCGCGGCAAGGGCCGCACCTCCAACCGCGCCATCGGCCTGCGCGCCGACATGGACGCGCTGCCGATCCAGGAGGTCCGCGATCTGCCCTACCGGTCAACCGTGCCGGGCAAGATGCACGCCTGCGGTCATGACGGGCACACCGCCATGCTGCTCGGGGCCGCAAAATACCTCGCCGAGACCCGCGATTTCGACGGCGCCGCCGTGCTGATCTTCCAGCCCGCCGAGGAGGGCGGCGGCGGTGGCGACGCGATGGTCGAGGACGGGTTGATGGAGCGGTTCGGCATCGAATCGGTCTACGGGATGCACAACATCCCCGGCATGAAGGTCGGCACCTTCGCGATCCGGCCGGGGCCGATCATGGCCTCCACCGACCGGTTCACCCTCACCATCGAGGGGCGCGGCGGCCACGCGGCCCTGCCGCAGAACGCCGTCGACAGCGTGCTGGTGGCAAGCCACGTCATCATCGCCCTGCAAAGCATCGTGGCGCGCAACCTCGATCCGCTGCAATCGGCTGTGGTGTCGGTCTGTGCGCTCGATGCCGGCGAGGCGTTCAACGTGCTGCCGCAGACCGTGACGATGCGGGGCACGATGCGGACCCTCTCCCAGCCGGTGCGGGCCCAGATCAAGGCGCGCATCGAGACTTTGGTGGCGGAGATCGCCGCGGGTTTCGGCGCCACGGGGGTGACTGCGTTCGGGGCAAGCTACCCAGTCACCGAGAACCACCCGGCCGAGACGGAGTTCATGGCCGATGTCGCCGCGGCGCTGGTCGGCGGGGAGAACGTCGACCGGGCGGTGGCGCCGATGATGACCGCGGAGGATTTCTCCTACATGCTCGGCCGCCGCCCCGGCGCCTACATGTTCATCGGCAACGGCGACAGTGCCTCGCTCCACCACCCGCATTACGACTTCAACGACGCCGCCGCGCCCTACGGAGCGTCCCTGTGGGCGCGCCTGATCGAGACGGGGCTGCCGCTGACAGCCTGAGCGCACCGTCGCTGGCCGAGGCCGTCCCGGTCTGGGCGCGGGTGGCGGCGCTCTCCTTCGGGGGCCCGGCCGGCCAAATCGCGGTGATGCACCGGATCCTCGTGGAGGAGCGGCGCTGGGTCTCGGAGCGGCGCTTCCTGCACGGGCTCGGCTTCTGCACGCTCCTGCCCGGCCCGGAGGCGCAGCAGCTCGCGACTTATATCGGCTGGCTGATGCACGGGCCTGCGGGCGGGCTCGTCGCGGGTGGTCTGTTCGTGCTGCCGGGGCTCCTCGCCCTGATGGGGCTGAGCTGGCTCTACGTGCTGTACGGCCATGTCGACGTGGTGGCCGGCCTGTTCTTCGGCCTGAAGGCTGCCGTGCTGGCGATCGTGCTTCAGGCGCTCTGGCGGCTCGGCGGGCGGGCGCTGCGCGACCGCACCGACCGGTTCATCGCACTCGCCGCCTTCGCGGCTTTGTTCGTGCTCGCCGTGCCGTTCCCGTTGGTGGTGATCGCGGCGGGGCTGCTGGGTCTCGCGCGCCGCAGGCCCGACGCGACCGCCGAGGATGCGGGGGCGGACGAGGCCGGCTTCCTCATCGGCGCCGCGATGTTGCCGCGGGAGCGGGATGGTGCTGCTGCTTCCCTGCGCATGGGGGCGCTCTGGCTCACGATCTGGCTCCTGCCGGTGGCGGCGCTTCTGCTCGTGCCCGGTATCCCGCCGGTCTTCGGGCAGGTGGCACTGTTCTTCTCCAAGATGGCGCTTGTCACCTTCGGGGGCGCCTACGCGGCGCTCGCCTACGTGGCACAGCAGGCGGTGGAGCATTACGGCTGGCTGAAGCCCGGCGAGATGCTCGACGGGCTCGGCCTCGCCGAGACGACGCCCGGCCCGCTGATCATGGTGCTGCAATTCGTGGGCTTCCTGGCGGGATTTCGGGCGCCCGGGGCACTGCCGCCGCTGCTCGCCGGGACGCTCGCCGGGCTGCTCACCACCTGGGTGACCTTCGTGCCCTGCTTCCTGTGGATCTTCGCCGGCGCGCCGCTCATCGGGCGCCTACGCGGCAGCCGGCGGCTGGCGGGGGCGCTCTCGGCCATCACCGCCGCGGTGGCGGGGGTGATCCTGAATCTCGCGGTCTGGTTCGGGCTGCGGACGCTGTTCCGGCAGGTCGAGACGGTGCCGCTGGGGCCACTCCGCCTCGATTGGCCGATGCCGGCGAGCCTCGACCCCGCGGCCCTGCTGCTGACGCTGGCGGCGATCCTCGCCGTGTTCCGCCTGGGTCTCGGCACGCTGCCCACCCTGGCGCTCTGCGCCGGGGCGGGGGTGTTATTGCGGCAGGCGGGCTTGGCCTAACTCTCCCGCTCAGCCGCCGTAGCGCGCCTTCAGGAGCGCGTAAGTGAGCCGCGCGGTCTGGACCTCGCCGCCCTCCGGCCGGCCGGGCTTAGTCGAAGGGTTCCAGCCGTAGAGGTCGAAATGGCCGTGCTCCTTCGTCTTCGGGGCGAAGCGGCGCAGGAACAGGGCCGCGGTGATCGCCCCCGCGAAGGGGCCGCCCGAGACGTTGTTGATGTCGGCCACCTTCGAATCGAGCAGGCTCGCATAGGGCGCGTGGAGCGGCATCCGCCAGACCGGATCGGCGGCACTCCGGCCGGCTTCCGCGACCGACGCCGCCAGACCCTCGTCCTCGGTGAAGAAGGCCGGCAGGTCCGGCCCGAGCGCCACCCGGGCCGCGCCGGTCAGCGTCGAATAGTCGAGGATTAGGTCGGGTGATTCCGCCTCGGCCAGCGCCAGCGCGTCGGCGAGGATCAGCCGGCCCTCTGCATCGGTGTTGCCGATCTCGACGCTGAGCCCGGCCCGGCTCGGCAGCACGTCGCCCGGCCGGAAGGCATTGCCCGAAATCGCGTTCTCCACCGCGGGGATCAGCACCCGCAGGCGGACCTTGAGCCCGGATCCCATCACCATGTCGGCGGCGGCCAGCGCCGCGGCGGCCCCGCCCATGTCCTTCTTCATCAGCAGCATCGCGGCCGACGGCTTGATGTCGAGCCCGCCCGTGTCGAAGGCGACGCCCTTGCCGACGAGGGTCACGCGTGGCGTGTCCTCCGGCCCCCAGGTCAGGTCGATTAGGCGCGGCGCCCGGGGCGAGGCGGCGCCGACCGCGTGGATCAGCGGATACTCCTTGGCCAGAACATCGCCCTGCGTGACCGCGATGGCCGCGCCGTGGCGTTCGGCGAGGGACCGGGCGGCGGCCTCGATCTCGGCCGGGCCCATGTCGTTGGCGGGCGTATTGATCAGGTCGCGGCCGAGCGCCACCGCGGCTGCGATCCGCTCGACCTCGCCGGCGTCGATGCCGGCCGGCGCCGCGAGCCGCGCCTTCGGGCCGTTCCCGGAGCGGTAGCGGCCGAAGCGGTAGCTGCCCATCAGCCACGCGAGGGCGGCCTCGGCGGGGTCGGGGGCGTGCTCAAGGCGGAAGCTGCCCTCCGGCAGCAGCCCCGGCAGCTTGCCGATGATCAGCCGGTCATAGGCCGCAGCCTCCGTGTCGCCGAGGCCGAACAAGACCCGGGCGAGGCTACCATCCGGGCCGGGCAGCAGGGTGAGGCTCCCAGCCTTCGGTTTGAAGCCGAGCGCCTCCGCGAAGCGCCGCTGGGCGGGATCGAGGGCGCCCTGGACATCACCCCAGGATCCGGTGGTGACCAGCGTCACCGGCACGGACTGCGCATCGGCGGGCAGGAGGGTGGGGGTCGTCGGCTGAGTGTCGGCCTGGGTCATGGGCCTCTTGCGCGCTGGAGGGCTTAACCGGTGGTTAGGGTTAACGCTCTATCACCGGCCGGCCGAAGGGGTGAAGCACAGGCCTGAGCCCTCGGCCCGCCCGGAGGCGCCGCGTACCATGATGACCGCCCTGATCCGGATCGCCCGCCCCGAGATTCTTGCCGGACGCCGCGTTGCGCTCGCAGCCTTGGTCGCGCTCGGGCTCGCCGGCTGCAACACCTCCGGCCCAGAGACGACAGGCTCGATCGGGGACCGCCCGGCCGCCGCGCGCCAGAACGTCGAAGCCCTGGCCGAGCGCTTCAACGCCAATCCCGAGGACGGCCGTGCGGCGGTCGCGTATGCGCGGGCTCTGCGGGCGAACGACCAGATCAGCCAAGCCTCGGCGGTGCTGCAGCAGGCGGCCCTGCGCAACCCGAAGGACACGTTCCTCCTCGGCGCCTACGGCAAGTCGCTGGTCGAGCTCGGCCGCTACCGCGAGGCGATCGACGTGCTCGCCAACGCCCATTCCCCGGCCGCGCCCGATTGGCGCATCCTGTCCGCGCAGGGCTCGGCCTCGGCGCAGCTCGGCGATCAGGCGCGTGCGCAGGGTTTCTACGAGGCCGCCCTCAAGATCCGGCCGAACGAGCCCTCGCTCCTGTCCAATCTGGGGCTGTCCTACGCGCTCTCGCGCAATCTCGATCAGGCTGAGCAGACCTTGCGGCTCGCCGCCGAGCAGCCGGGCGCCGATGCCCGGGTGCGGGCGAATCTCGCACTGGTGCTGGGTCTGAAGGGTCGCACCGCCGATGCCGAGGCGATTTTGCGCCGGGACATGAGCCCCGCGGAGGCCGCCGCCAACGTCGCGTCCCTACGCAAGGTCGCCGCCGAGCCGAATCGGCTGAAGGCGCTGTCGAAGGGCGGGGTGCCGGGGGAGGGGTAGGGCACCTGCTCAACGCGAATCCCTCCCCCCTCTGCGGGGGAGGGTGGCCCGCGAAGCGGGTCGGGAGAGGGGAGCGACGGCGCAGATATGAGCATCGCCCTTTCCGACGGTCGCGACTTCTTCTGAAGCTGGGTTTCCCCTCTCCCGACCCCTGCTGACGCAGGGGCCACCCTCCCCCGCAGAGGGCGGAGGGGGACGCGCGTGCAGGCCACGGCACGCATCCACCGACAGGAAAACGCACCTGTCATCGCGACCCGGTAGCGGCCAGATTCGAAAAGTTCTATATCCTCGCTTGGCTGCGCCGCGCGGCTCCACGGGCGTCCAAATCGCCCCCGCGCATCGTCTCCTGCCCGGGCACTCCCGGGGCGGCGCGCGCCCGTTGGGCGCTACACAGGCCGAACACAACTTCGTAGCGCAGGTCTTGCCTGTGCGTGTTCGACAACCGCAGCGAGGATAGAACCAGCCGTGCCCTCACTCGACAGCTTCAAGGCCCGCCAGACGCTCCAAGCCGGCGGCAAGACCTACACCTACTATTCCATCCCCGAGGCCGAGAAGAACGGCCTCGCCTCCGCGGCCGCGCTGCCGTTCTCGATGAAGGTGATCCTTGAGAACCTGCTGCGCTACGAGGACGACCGCTCGGTCAAGAAGGCCGATATCGAGGCCGCCGTCGGCTGGCTCGACCAGAAGGGCAAGGCCGAGGTCGAGATCGCGTTCCGCCCCTCGCGCGTCCTGATGCAGGACTTCACCGGTGTGCCGGCGGTGGTCGATCTCGCGGCGATGCGCGACGCCATGGTGGCGCTCGGCGGCGACCCGCAGAAGATCAACCCGCTGGTGCCGGTCGATCTCGTGATTGATCATTCGGTGATCGTCGATGAGTTCGGCACCCCGAAGGCGCTGGCCGACAACGTCGCCCTGGAATACGAGCGCAACGGCGAGCGCTACACCTTCCTGAAGTGGGGCCAATCGGCCTTCGACAACTTCTCCGTGGTGCCCCCGGGCACCGGTATCTGCCACCAGGTGAATCTGGAATACCTGTCGCAGACCGTCTGGACGAAGTCCGAGGGCGGCTCCGACGTGGCTTATCCGGATTCGCTGGTCGGCACCGATTCGCACACCACCATGGTCAACGGCATGGCGGTGCTGGGCTGGGGCGTCGGCGGCATCGAGGCCGAGGCAGCCATGCTCGGCCAGCCTCTCTCGATGCTGATCCCCGAAGTCGTGGGCTTCAAACTGTCGGGCAAGCTGCCTGAGGGCACCACCGCCACCGACCTCGTGCTCACCGTTACCCAGATGCTGCGCAAGAAGGGCGTGGTCGGCAAGTTCGTGGAGTTCTACGGCCCCGGCCTCGACGACATGGCGGTCGCCGACCGGGCCACGATCTCCAACATGGCGCCAGAGTACGGCGCAACCTGCGGCTTCTTCCCGGTCGATCAGAAGACCATCGACTTCCTCAAGGTCACCGGCCGCGCCGACGACCGGATCGCCCTGGTCGAGGCCTACGCCAAGGCACAGGGCATGTGGCGCGACGCCCAGACCCCCGACCCGGTCTTCACCGACACGCTGGAGCTCGACATGGGCGAGGTCCGGCCCTCGCTCGCCGGTCCGAAGCGCCCGCAGGACCGGGTGCTGCTCGACGGCGCCAAGACCGGCTTTGCCGCCTCGATGGAGAGCGAGTTCAAGAAGGCCGCCGACATCGCCCGCCGCTACCCCGTCGAGGGCACCAACTTCGACATCGGGCACGGTGACGTGGTGATCGCCGCGATCACGAGCTGCACCAACACGTCGAACCCCTCGGTGATGATCGGCGCCGGCTTGCTGGCCCGCAACGCCGTCGCCAAGGGCCTGCGCTCCAAGCCGTGGGTGAAGACCTCGCTCGCGCCTGGATCGCAGGTTGTCGGCGAGTACTTGGAGAAGTCGGGTCTGCAGGAGCCGCTCGACGCCCTCGGCTTCAACCTCGTGGGCTTCGGCTGCACCACCTGCATCGGCAATTCCGGGCCGCTGCCGGAGGCGATCTCCAAGGCGATCAACGACAACGACGTGGTCGCGGCGGCGGTGCTCTCGGGCAACCGCAACTTCGAGGGCCGCGTAAACCCCGACGTGCGGGCGAACTACCTCGCCTCGCCGCCGCTGGTCGTCGCCTACGCGCTCGCCGGCTCGATGCAGATCGATATCACCACCGAGCCGCTGGGCCAGGGCTCGGACGGCAAGCCCGTCTACCTGAAGGACATCTGGCCGTCCTCGGCCGAGGTGCAGCAGTTCATCGAGGAGAACATCACCTCGGCGCTGTTTAAGTCCCGCTACGCGGACGTGTTCGGCGGCGACCAGAACTGGAAGAACGTCGAGGTCACCGAGGCCGAGACCTTCGCGTGGAACCCGGGTTCCACCTACGTGCAGAACCCGCCCTACTTCGTCGGCATGGAGAAGACCCCGAAGCCGGTCGAGGACATCGCGGACGCCCGCATCCTCGGCCTGTTCCTCGACTCGATCACCACCGATCACATCTCGCCCGCGGGCAACATCCGCGCGGCCTCGCCGGCCGGCGCTTACCTGCAATCGCATCAGGTGCGCGTGCAGGACTTCAACCAGTACGGCACCCGGCGCGGCAACCACGAGGTGATGATGCGGGGCACCTTCGCCAACATCCGCATCAAGAACCAGATGGTGCGGGACGAGACCGGCAACGTGGTCGAGGGCGGGTGGACGCTGTTCCAGCCCTCGGGCGAGAAGATGTTCATCTACGACGCGGCGCAGAAATATGCCGAGCAGCACACGCCGCTCGTCATCTTCGCCGGCAAGGAATACGGCACCGGCTCGTCCCGCGATTGGGCCGCGAAGGGCACCAAGCTGCTCGGCGTCCGCGCCGTGGTGGCCGAGAGCTTTGAGCGCATCCACCGCTCGAACCTCGTCGGCATGGGCGTGGTACCGCTGGTCTTCCAGGGCGACACGTCGTGGCAGTCGCTGGGCCTGAAGGGTGACGAGACCGTCACCATCAAGGGGCTGGCCGGCGAGCTGAAGCCGCGTCAGACGCTCACCGCGGAGATCAAGTCCGCCGACGGATCGGTGAAGCAGGTCCCGCTGACCTGCCGCATCGATACGCTCGACGAGCTGGAATACTTCCGTAACGGCGGCATTCTGCCCTACGTGCTGCGCTCGCTCGCGGCCTGATCCTCCTGGGGCAGCCCTTGGGCCGCTCACACGACCGATGAGGCGGCGTCCCTGGGCGCCGCCTTATTTGTTTCACAGCGTGAGCGTTTCACTTGCGCGCAACCTTGTTTGGCGCGCGTGGCGCCCCATAATCCGGCTCCTGAAGCCAGGATGGGACACCGATGAAGCACCTCAGCAAGACGCTCGTGGCCGCCGGCCTGACGGCCCTTCTGTCGAGCGCCGCCTTTGCCGCGCAGGTCGAGCGCGTCCGCGGCACCGTCGACAAGGCCGACGGCAACATGGTCACGATCAAGACCGACGACGGTAAGTCCGAGACCGTCGACGTGAGCGGCGCCAAGTTCGCCTGGGTGGTCCCGTCGAGCCTCGACCAGATCAAGGACGGCGTCTTCATCGGCACTGCTACCAAGGGTGAGAACCCGATGACGGCTCTGGAAGTCGTGCTCTTCCCCGAGTCGATGCGTGGCACCGGCGAGGGCCATTACGGCTGGGATACCATCACCGACCAGACCGCGGGCGCCGGCGCCAAGGTCAAGAGCGCGATGACGAACGGCACCGTGAAGGCCGAATCGTCGAACGCCCCGAAGGTGAAGAGCGCCATGACCAACGGGACCGTTAAGGCCGACAAGGCGGCTTCCGGCGGTGAGCGCACCCTGACGGTGAGCTATGGCAAGGACGGCTCCAAGGAGATCGTTGTGCCGTCCTCGGCGCCGATCGTCGCTTTCCAGCCGGCCGACAAGGCGATCCTAACGCCGGGCTCCAAGGTCTTCGCGGTCGTGGCGAAGGACGGCAGCAAGGCCGAGGGTAAGCTGGTGGCGGTCGGCAAGGATGGCCTGACCCCGCCCATGTAAGACGATACGGCCCGCGCGACGGAGTCCGTCGGCGGGCCGCGCATTCCAAAGGGTGCCCGGCGAGCGCGCCGGGCATTCGCGTATCAGCCCTTCAGGGCTACCGAAAAGTCCGCCTCGGTCTTCGACCGGATCTCATCCTCGGTGACGCCGTCGGCGAGCTCGATGAGCGTCATGCCGCCGTCGCCCTTCTTGTCGATCTCGAACACGCCGAGATCGGTGATCACGAGATCGACCACCCGTGTGCCGGTGAGCGGCAGGTCGCAGGCCTTGAGCAGCTTCGGGCTCTCGGTGCCGTCCTTGTTCTTGGCGACGTGCTCCATCACCACGACGACGCGCTTCACGCCCGCCACGAGGTCCATGGCGCCGCCCATCCCCTTCACCATCTTGCCGGGGATCATCCAATTGGCGAGGTCACCGTTGCCGGCGACCTGCATCGCGCCGAGGATCGACAGGTTGATGTGCCCGCCCCGGATCATCCCGAAGGAATCGGCTGAAGAGAAGTAGCTCGTCGTCGGCAGCGCGGTGATCGTCTGCTTGCCGGCGTTGATCAGATCGGGATCCTCGTCGCCCTCGTACGGGAAGGGCCCCATCCCGAGCATGCCGTTCTCCGACTGGAGCTGCACCGACATGCCCTCGGGGATGTAGTTCGACACCAGCGTCGGGATGCCGATGCCGAGGTTCACGTAGAAGCCGTCTTCCAGCTCCTTGGCGGCGCGCGCCGCCATCTGCTCGCGGGTCCAGGCCATATCGTTCGCTCCCTTCCCGTCCGATCAGTGCGTGCCGCCGCCGGCCGCTGCGGCCGGGGTGCTGTCGCCGCGCTTGCGCGTGGTGCGCTGCTCGATGCGCTTGTCGCGCACGCCCACGTCGATGATCCGCTTCACGAAGATGCCGGGGGTGTGGATCGTGTCCGGGTCGATCTCGCCCGGCTTCACGAGGTGCTCGACCTGCGCCACCGTCATCTTGGCGGCGGTCGCCATCATCGGGTTGAAGTTGCGCGCGGTCATCCGGTAGCGGAGGTTGCCCTCGGTGTCGCCGGTATGGGCGTGGACCAGGGCGAGGTCGGCGAACAGGCCGCGCTCCATCACGTATTGCTCGCCGTCGAACTCCCGCACCTCCTTGCCCTCGGCGACTTTGGTGCCGACGCCGGTCTTGGTGAAGAAGGCCGGGATGCCGGCGCCGCCGGCGCGGATCCGCTCGGCCAGCGTCCCCTGCGGGTTGAATTCGATCTCCAGCTCGCCGCCGAGGTACTGGCGGGCGAATTCCTTGTTCTCGCCGACATAGGACGAGATCATCTTGGCGACCTGCCGCGTGTCGAGGAGCTTGCCGAGGCCGACGCCGTCGATGCCGGCATTGTTCGATACGACTGTAAGGCCCTTGACGCCCGAGAGACGGACCGCCTCGATCAGCTCGTCCGGGATGCCGCATAGGCCGAAGCCGCCGCACATGATCATCATGTCGTCGTGCAGGAGGCCGGCGAGCGCCGCAGCGGCATCCGTGTAGACCTTCTTCATCGAACCGTCCTTTCCCCGCCGGCCGCAACCGGCCGCACTCGGGCCACGCCCCCGAAACGCGCGTTTCCTCGACGTCTGCTGTTCCCGATTCCGGACATGAAATCCAGTGCTGCGCCGCCTCGCCCCGTGCGGTCCGGGTCGATCCGTCACCGCTCCGTCGGGACAGGCTTGGGGGCGGGGTGGGTCCGGACGGAAGGACAGCAGACAAATCCCGCTCTGGGCGCTACAAGGTCACCGGCTTGCAGACCCTGCCGGGCCGCGACGGCTTGAGGGGGCCTGGCGCGGCACCCAGCTTCAGCCGCCGTCTCGTCCGGAGCATGATGTCGCTGCGCCGCTCGATCCTCCTCTTCGGCCCCACGGCCGTGATCGCCCTCGGGCTCGGCCTTCACGATTGGCCGGTGGATGGCGGCCGGGCGACGTCCTTCGCCAACCGTGCCCTGGACGCTTATGGTCTCGCCCTGTCGGTTCAAGGGCCGGCAAGCCTGACATTGCTGCCTACGCCCCGCCTTACCCTCGATCGCGTGCGGGCCAGGTCGGCGGCGGACGGCCCGGCCCTGGTGGACGAGGCGCGGCTCGTCATCGACCTCGACCTCTTCGGTCTCCTCGCCGGACGTGCGGAGGTCGGTGGCCTGCGCCTCGCGGGCGGGCGCCTCTCGGCGAACGTCGCCGACTGGCGCGGCCCCTTCGCACGCCTAGCCGAACGGGTCCGGTCCGGCGCGACCGCCTGGCCGAGACGGATAACGGTCAGCGGGGCGCAAACCGCCCAGGATAGCGCGGCCCGGGATATCGACCTGGATCTGGCAAGGCCGTTCTGGGGCGCCTCGGCCGAGGGCGGCGCCCGTCTGATATGGCGGGGGGTGCCGACGCGGATCACGCTCGCGCATCTGCGCCCGACCGATCTCGCCCTCGGCCGGCGCAGCCCGTTCACCGCAGAGGCGACGTGGCCGGGCGGCAGCGTAGCGATCGATGGCACCGTAGAGACCGCCGGGTCGGGGGCTACCCTACCCGTTCTGGCCGGTCAGATGCGCGTCGAGACCCGCTCGCTGCCGGAAAGTCTGTCGTGGATCGGGTCGGAAGCGCCGCTCGCGCCGTTGGCCGGGGCCTTCTCGGTCGCCGGCTCGTTCGAGACGGCGGACCGGTCCATCTCCTGGCCGCGCCTGCGTATCGGAATCGGTCAGAACGTGCTGGAGGGCGCGGGGGCCGTCACCCTGGGGCCCGGCGATGCGCCCCGTATGTCGGCTCAAGCGACGCTGGCGGCCGACACGCTCGATCTCGCGCCCCTGGTCGGCGACGCGGCGCGGCTGTTCGGGGGCGATCCCCAGCCGCTGGCGCTGGCACCCTTTACCCGGGGTGACCTCGACCTGCGTCTGTCGGCCACGACGGGTCGTATCGGCCCGGTCGCGCTGCAGGATCTGGCGGCGAGCATCCTGGTCCGGGATGGCGGCCTGGAGATCGCGGTGAACCGGGCGCGGGTAGAGGACGGCACCGTCAAGGCCCGCGTGACCCTGGGCTGCCGGGAGGGCGATCCGGACGAGACCGAGATGCGCCTGCAGGGAAGCCTCGACCGGGTGGATCTCGGCAGCCTGCTGGGCGAGTTCGGGGGCGCACGCTGGCTGGTTGGGCCGGTGCAGGGGCAGTTCGCCCTGGAATCGAGTGCCCGCGACAGCGCCGGCCTTATCGCGCATCTCGGCGGCCGGGCGGCGCTCACCGTCGCGGGTGGCGCGATCACGGGGCTCGACCTCGTCGATGTCGTCCACCGCAACGGCGCGGTGGCGCCCGGGGCGCTCGCCCGCCGTAACGGCCGGACGGCCATCGAGCGCGCTGCCGTCGTCCTGCGCTTCGCCGATGGGATCGGTGAGATCACCGAGGCCGGGCTGCTCGGGCCGGGCGTCGGCGCGGCCGTGCGCGGGCGGGTCTCCGTTTCCGAGCGGCGGCTCGATCTCCGGGGAGATCTGGCCCTGCGCAGCCCCGCCGACGCGCCGCGGGGCCTCCTGTTCGAGGTTTCCGGTCCCTGGAGCGCCCCAACCATCCAAACCGCCACGCATGTCGAGGCGCCCGAGCCGGTCGTCCGTGACGGGGAGGCGGCGTCGCACGAGGCGTTCGGGTTGCCCGCTGCGCAGGGACTGCCCATGAACGCCCGCGCCTACGCGCCTTGATCCCGCCGGACCTGTCGCGTCGCCACGATGGCGCCTTGGCCGGCCAAGCTTTAAGGTCGGGTCTCGAAACCCACACTTGAGTGCCATGCGTCGCCTGCTCGTCGAGGAACCCGTTACCCGCGCGGGGCCGTTGGCCCAGCGGCTCGCGCTGTTCGCCGTAATCGCCACCGGGATTGCCCTGATCCTGGTCCGGGATCCGCGCGCCGACACCGGCGCCGCGCTCAGTGCCCTCGTGGCGGGTCTCGCCGTCGCGCTGGCGGCGGCGGCCGCGGCGGTCTACGCCTTCGTGCAGGTCTGGCGCGAGGGTGCGCGCGGCCTCGGGGCCGCGTTGGGCGGCCTGATCCTGGCAATGATGGTCCTGGGCTACCCGGCCTATCTGGGGCTGCGCGGCCTGTGGCTGCCGCCTCTGTCCGACATCTCCACCGACATCGACAATCCGCCTGCCTTCTCCCGGTCGCGCGCGGCCTTCGCGGCGCGCGGCGGCCGCTATCCGCCCGATCCTGGCACCGCGCTTCGGGAGCGCCAGCGCGGCGCCTACCCGCAGATCGCCCCGTTGACCCTCGATATCGGCGCCGACGAAGCCTTCGAGCTCGCTCGGCAGGCCGCCCTCAAGCGTCACTGGCAGATCGTCGAGGCGATCCGGCCGGGCGGGCGGACCGGCAACGGTCGGATCGAGGCGGTGGCGCGGGGGCTCATCCTCAACTTGCCCAACGACGTGACCGTGCGCATCCGGCCCCGCGCCGACGGGGCGCGGATCGATGTGCGCTCGGCCTCTCGCCTCGGGGGGCGCGACTTCGGCAGCAACGCCGATCGGATCCGCACCTATCTCGACGATGTCGCCAACCTCGCGCTGGCGATGAAGTAAGCCGCGCCGCCGGGATTCAAGCCGGGGCGTAAGCGCCGTCGAGCCGCGGCGGGCCTTCGGTGGTCACGAGTCCGCGCCCGACGAGATCTTCCAAATGGGCGAAGACCGACAGGGCTGCCGCACCGCGCAGGCGCGGATCAAGCCCCTGGTAGATCGCTGCCACGATCTGGGCGATGTCGGTGTCGCCGCCGGCCAAGCGGGTGCGGATCGCTGCCTCGCGCTGACGGCGGTGGCCCGCCAGGCCACGGAGGAACCGCGCTGGCTCGCGCACCGGGCCGCCGTGCCCCGGCCAGTAGGTTCGCTCGTCACGTTTCCGCAGCTTGTCCAGGGACGCCATGTAGGCCTGCATCGCGCCGTCCGGTGGCGCCACGATGGTGGTCGACCACGCCATGACATGGTCGCCCGAGAACAGGGTCTGCCCCTCCGGCAGCGCGAAAGCGAGGTGGTTCATCGTGTGGCCGGGCGTCTCCACCGCCACGAGTGTCCAGCCCGGGCCGGAAACCGTGTCGCCCTCCACCATCACCCGGTCGGGGGCATGGGCCCCGTCGGCGCTGGCATCAAGCCGCGGAGCCTCCCCCTCGGCGAGCGCCCGCGCCGTCCGGTGAGGGCCGCAGCCCACGATCGGGGCGCCGGTGCGTGCCGCCAGGAGCCGCGCACCCGGCGAATGGTCGCGGTGCGTATGGGTGACCACAATCGCTTCCACGTGCTCTCCGGAGAGGTCCGCGATCAGAGCGTCGATATGCGCGGAGTCATCCGGACCGGGATCGAGGATCGCGACCCGGCCCGATCCGATCACGTAGGTGCAGGTCCCACTTGCCGTGAATGGACCGCCGTTCGGCGCGATCCGGCGCCGGACCAGCGGTGCGACCGTCTCCAACCGCCCGGGTTGGGGCATCGATGGGTCGAGGGTCAGGCTACTCGCGTCCGTATCTGACATCGCCGCCCCGCTCCGATGGTCGGCGGTCTTTGAACCGCCGCGGGAAGCGTTGCAACATCGGCCGCCCCGGTGGAGCGAAGCCCTGGTCTCGTATCACGACGGGATAGCACCCAACCGGCATACGGAGCGGGATCGCGCCGTGCCGATCGAATCCACCTCTCTTTTCAAGTCGCCGCCGCCTCGGGAGGAGACGCCACGATCGATCAGCCGAGGCGGTTCGGCCGGCGGTCACGCACGCGGATCGGCACGGGAACCGGCACGGGGCCTGGGACAGCTACGAGCCCGAGCGCAGCGGCGCGCAGGGCATTGCCGGCGGCCTCAACCACCCGGGCCCGAAGGGCGGCCGCCTTCGCACGAACGGCATTCTTGGCAGATTGCAGCATCACGGATCCCGAATCGAACCTGAGGACCTAACTTCGAACGCTACCGACCCCGTCCCGTTCCGTCCCATCTTGCCGCGCCCGGATCCCATCACCGGACATGCACATCGGACTTTGCCATATGGGCGGAACCGGAGCAAAACCTTGGCGTTTTCGTGTTCAGAACGACGCGGCCCGCCCGCGTTGATACTTTCGAAGGATACGAACGATGCTCGGTTGGGCCGTAACTTTTCTCGTCGTCGCCCTCGTTGCCGCGCTGCTCGGCTTCGGTGGCATTGCCGGCACGGCAATGGAAGCTGCCAAGCTGGTGTTCTTCGTCGCGATTGTTCTGTTCGCGATCTCGGCCGTCGTCGGCCTGATGCGCGGCCGTTCGCCCACCCTCTGACGCGCTGACATAGAGGCCAGCCCCTGGCCGGGGCTGGTCACCACAGACTAAAGAAGCCGTCGCCCCGCGCGACGGCTTTCTGTTGTCTGAGGAAAGACAAGGCAAATCTGCGCGGTACAGGGGTCAGACCTTCCCGTGGTCTGCGCTGTCGAGCTTTGCGATCAGTTCAGCAAAGCGATCGGGCACCGGCTGCTGCGTAACGTTATCGTACATCTCGCGCAGCTGGGTCGCGAGGCGATTCCGGGTTTGCTCGCTGAGGCCGCCGCGCGGCACCGGTCGGCCAGCGGCCGGGAGCGGCTGATGCCCAGGTTGCTCTGCGGTGCTGTCCTGATTGTGCGAAAGGTGATCCGAAGCAGTGCTTGCACGCGTTTCACGCGCGCGAAGACCTGCCTCCTTCCCCTGGTCAACCATTCACACGCCCCTTATTGCCGAACTTGGCCCGGCCGCATTGTGCTGCAGCTCGACATACGCCATGGCTGCAGCTGCAACGTCTGCCCGCTGGGATCGGTTCCGCTGGCGGGTGGAACGGAGTGCGGGCCTCCGCGTTGGGCGATAGGCTGCGCAGGACATAAGCCGGCCCCGGCACATCTTTGGTCGTGGACCGAAGCGAACGCGGCCGGGCAACACGGCGAGGCACAGGGGATCGAATGTCGACATCGCAACTCGTGGTACAGCACCTGCCGTACCTGCGCCGCTACGCGCGCGCGCTGACGGGGAGCCAAGTGGCGGGTGACGCGTATGTCGCCGCCACCCTGGAGACCCTCGTCAATGAGCCGGACACGCTGGGCCGGAGCACCAACATCAAGGCTGACCTGTTCCGCGTGTTCACGCGGATCTGGAATTCGCTGTCGGTGAACGGCCGCAGCGAGCAGGTTCAGCATGATCTACCGGCGGAGGTTCGCCTCGGCCAGATCACGCCGCTGCCGCGCCAGGCGTTCCTGCTTTCCTGCCTCGAAGGGTTTTCCGAGGAGGATGCGGCCATTATCCTGGGCGTCGATGTGTCGGAGGTCCGCGACCTCGTTGACGAGGCCGGCCGCGAGCTCGCCGCCGATATGGCGACCGAGATCCTCATCATCGAGGACGAGCCGCTGATCGCCATGGATCTTGAGGCTCTGGTCGAGGGCCTCGGCCACAACGTCATCGGTGTGGCCCGTACGCGGACCGAGGCGATCAAGATCGCCGGTGAGGGTAAGCGCCCCGGCCTGATCCTGGCCGACATCCAGCTCGCCGACGGTTCGTCGGGCCTCGACGCGGTCAACGACCTGCTGAAGACCTTCGAGGTGCCGGTCATCTTCATCACCGCCTATCCGGAGCGCTTCCTCACGGGCGAGCGGCCGGAGCCGGCCTTCCTCATCGCCAAGCCGTTCCAGCCGGCCAACGTCTCCGCGGTGATCAGCCAGGCGCTGTTCTTCCAGCAAACGGCCCGGCGGCGCGAGGCCAAGACAGCCTGAAACCATACGCGGGGGGGCGGCTCGCAACAGCCGCCGCCCCCTCGTTCAAGGCGGTTATAACCCCGGCGCGAGCCGGGGTTTTTTTTGGTCTGCGCGTAGGAGGCGCACAAAAAAACGGGCCGGAGATGGCTCCAGCCCGTCGAAGAGGTTCCGGCCGATGCACAAGGGGAATGCGGGGAGGACCAGATGGCCGGGTGTTCTTAGAACGACCGCCGTCCCGCGAGGTTCCAAACAGTGCACTTTCTCGACGACAGTTGCGCAAGAGACACAGGGGACGGTTGTGGATAGCACCGGTGCGCCGCCGCACCAACAGCCACGCCACGTTCGAATACTCAGCCTCTCAAGACGCGCCGTAGTTTAGGAACCAGTGATTGCAGAGCGCGTTGAGTGAATATCCTGTCAAGCTCTCGCAATGAGGTCGGGGCAATGCTGCGGTCTGGTTTCATTCTGGGCGTGAGTGCTCCTGCCGCCCTCCTGACCGTGCTGGTCCAGCCGGTGGTGCGCGAGACGGCCGACAACTGGGTGCCACTGGTCCCGACGGCGCAAGTGGCTCCGGGCCCGCTGCCCGGCATGCGGCCGGTGTCGCTGGCGATCAGCCCAACGCGGGTCGCGGGGGTTCAGAAATCTGAAGGGCGCATCACTCCAGTCGCGGGTGAGGCGCAGGATCTCACCATCAAGCCGATCCTCAAGCAACCGGCGCGCCGGCTTGTCCGGGAAGGCTGCGAGACTGCGCTCAGCTCCCTCGTTGGACCCGAGGCCCGTCGCATGACTCCCGGCCGCTGCATTTCATAACAGCGCGTTGCCGCAGCAAACGCTGGTTCGGCGCAACCAGACCTCGCAACACGACATCCGAATCCTGCCCGACTCCGCGGCGATCGGATATTTCTCCCCGTTTGGATCTACTGTCGATTCAACGACAAAGGGCCCCGCCGATGAGGTGGGGCCCTTTGTCGTGCCTTACAACCAAGCCTGACAGTGACGGAGGGCTACAAAAACGGCGCCGGTCTCGAGGACGCGGCGCCGCTACGCGAAACGCTTGTGGGTTGGCCTCACTCGGTGCGGCCGGTACCCGTCGACTGACCACCCTTGCGTCCGGCGGACGAGGCAAGTTCGCGATCCTGGGAGAATGAGCGTTTCTCAGCCGGCACGCTGCGTCCGCCCTTGCTGGCGATCTCGCGCTGCCGCTCCAAGTCCATCGAGGCAAAGCCCCGCTTCGAGGTCGAATTTCCGGATGCCATCAGTTCCTCCTCAGGCTTCGCTTCACCTCGCAACAACCTTCAGCAATAACCAAGGTTCCTGTGCTCAGACCTGGCCAAGCTTCACAACAGTGAAGCTTGGCGGCAACCGGGATCTAATCCGCAGCGTTGGTTGCGGAACGACCTGGATCATGGCCGGTGCCGCTCCGGGAAGGATGCCGCGGAGGCATGGCGACTTGGTCCGGGGATCCCGGCACGCCGTGTCTCATCGCGTGGGTTGGAAAAGGAATTCTGCGTCCATGACGAACCGCAACATGGTGAAAGAGGCTGTTGATGGCGCCCCAGCGCCGCAGCCGAACACGCCGCCGCTGCCGCCGATGCCCGCTCCGGAGGATTCGCCGACGCCGACGACCCGTGCGGAACCGATCGATTCGCCGCACCTGAACGCAAGCCCCAAGCGTGAGGCGCCCCGGCCGGGCGAGCAGGGATTGTCGACGAAGCGCTGAGCCGCGATGGACTCAGGCGACCCGCCTCCGCGCGAGACGGGTCAGCCCGGCGATCAGGAGTCCGATTGCCAGAATGGTCGCGATGCCGGCAATCGTCAGGATGCGCTGGACCAGAGGCGTATAAATTCCGCGGGCGGCGTCGTAGCCGTAGCAGAGCAGGGCCAGACGGTCCCCCAAGCTCCCGACGCGGCCCTCGCCGGCCTCGGTGAGGGCGAGACGGAGGTCCCGTCCGGTCAGCGCAAGTGGGGAGAGCACCTGGGCCACCCGTCCGTCGCCGGCGAGCAGCATGGCGGCGGCCGGATGGGCGAAGCTGTCTGTTCCGGCATCGTAGACCGCCGTGTAGCCGAGTGAAGCGGTGAGCCGGGCCAACGCTGCATCCGAGATGATCAGCGCCTGGGGCCGTACGGAAGCGGCGTGGTCCCCGAGCGTCTCCGTCATCATGCGGCGTGCAGCCGCGGCATCGTCGCGGGGATCGATGCCGACCAATACCAATGCGTAGTCCCCCGGGGCAAGGCCGGTCGCCGCCAGGGCATCCGCCGACATCGCCACCATGGGGTCGCAGACGTTGCCGCAGGTATAATCCACCGGTAGCAGCAGGGCGGCCCGGCCTGCCAAGGCCTGCCCCAGGGTCGTCGCCCGCCCGGTGGTCGCATCCGTAGCGGGGAGTTCGAGGGGAACCCGCGCGCCGGGCGGAGGCACCACCGCGACGCGGGCGAGGTCGGCCTGGACCAGACGGGCGCAGGCCGGTTCGGCCGCGAGGGCGAGGCTGGCGGCCAGCAGGGCGCCAAGACTGTACCGTCGGGCGGGACTGGACAAGTGTTCGATGAACCGCATGGATGTGCAGGCCCGTCCGGCCCCGCCGTCCTGGGCCTCAGACCCGTCGCGGAGCCTTCCTATGACCCTCGACACCGAGGTTTCCTCCCTGAAGCAGGTGCCGCTGTTCCGCGAAGTGGAACCGGCACGCCTGAAGCTGCTGGCCTTCACCAGCGAGCGGGTCCATTTCGAGCCCGGGCAGCGCTTCTTTGCCCGCGGCGACGTCGCGGATGCAGCCTACGTGATCTTGAAGGGGAACGCCGAGGTCAGCATCGACGGTCCCGCCGGGCCGGTGCGGTTGGCGCTCCTCGGTCAGGATGCGCTGGTCGGCGAGATGGGCATCCTCGCTGAGCAGCCCCGATCCGCGACCGTGACGGCCGAATCCGCCGTAACGGCGCTGCGCATCGACCGCGGCGTCTTCCTCGAATTGCTAGCCCAATTCCCCCAGATCAGCATCGCCCTCATGCGTGTTCTGGCCCTGCGCCTGGAGCAAACCAACCAAGCCCTCGCCGAGAGCCGCGGCTGAACCGGCTCATGGCGTTGAATAGGTGATGAACTCCAGAAGAGATCCGTCCGGATCCCGGAAATAGACGCTGATGCCGGGCCCGGCTGCCCCGAACGTATCCACCGGGCCGAGTTCCACCGCCACGCCCCGCGCTTCGAGATGGGCCACCGCCTCCTCGATCGCCCCGGACCAGCGGAAGCAGAGGTCGCTGTTGCCGGGCATGACCGGCAAGGAGGCTACCTTGATCGGCTCGACGCCTGGACCGTGACAGTTGAGCTGCACGCCGCCGAACCGGTAGGCGTAGCCGTTGCCGCGCTCGACAACCTCGGCCCCCACCACGTCGCTGTAGAAAGCGTTCGACCGGTCCCAGTCGCTCACATGGATCACGCAGTGATCGAGATGGATCGCGGGGCTGAGCGATCCCGCGGGAAGGACCGTCGTCTCGGTCGGACGTGTCTCGGTTTCGGGCATTGTTCACTCCACGCGGGTATCGGCCGGGCCCGGCTGCCATTCTGAATTAGGGCGCAACCGTGGCTGCGCGCACCGGTCGGGCGCGGGCGGCTGCGGCGGAAAAGCTACATCGTCCCCGGCGGCAACACGGTACGCATGTGTGGAGGATCGTACACCGCATGATGACACGTCTGACAAACGCGATGCGCCGCATGGCCTGGAGCAGGATCCGCGGGGTCCTGCTCGTCCTCACGGCGGCTGCGCCCATGGCTGCCTGTCAGACCCGTCCCATGCAGGTCGCACAGGATGACGACTCGGCCTGGTACATCGGCACCAAGGCCGACAAGCCCTTCGACATCCCGCTCGTCGATACGGAACGGCTCGACCCAAAATACCGCCGCCAGCAGGTCAGCTACAACGGGCCCGAGCAGCCCGGGACCATCGTCGTCGACATCGACAAGCGCCAGCTCCTGCTGGTGCAGGCGGACGGGACTGCCATGCAGTACGGCGTCGGTGTGGGGAAGGCCGGGTTCTCGTGGAAGGGCGAGGCGCGCGTCGGGCGCAAGGGCGTCTGGCCGGATTGGAGCCCGACCACCACCATGGTCTCCCTGAACCCCGATCTTCCGCGGCTGCGGAAGGGCGGCCTCGACAATCCGCTCGGCGCGCGGGCCCTGTACCTATATCAGGGCCATCGCGACATCCTGTTCCGGATCCACGGGACCAACGAGCCCTGGAGCATCGGCGAACAACTTTCGTCGGGCTGTGTCCGGATGCTCAACGAGGATATCGCCGATCTCTACGAGCGCGTGCCCGTGGGAACGCGCGTCCTCGTGAAGCGGAACGGCAAGTATCGGGTCTGATTCGGCAGAAGCGGGCTCTCAGCCCGCAGACGGAGGTGTGCCCGCGGGGACGACAGCCAGACGATCGAGCCTCCGCGGCGCCGGAGCGTCCTCATCCGGCCGTCCATCGGGGGCCATTCCATCGCTGGCCAGGACGGAGGCGGCCGTGAGTCCGAGCGGCCGAGGGGCTGTCCCGGAATGGTCCGGTCCCAGGGCGAGGGCCACTGCGGCGAGCAGCAGACCGCAGAGAGTCAGGGTACCCAGCAGGGTCTTCACGAACACCATGGCGACCAACGGCTGACCGATGGCTCCCGTTCCGGAAGCTGCCGGGCGAGACGCTCGAGCGTGGGTCACGGAACCCTGCCCGTGCCGGACTTTACGGATCCGGACGAGCGGCGAAGCTCACGGTCCCTGGTCGCTATAGATCTTCCGTCAATCATCTCGCACTTGCTCACACGGCTGGACTTCGTCCGGCCTACGGTGACGGATCAGGGCCGGCGAATGCCGAAGGGAAAAGGCATGATCTGCAGCCTTGCGAATCTTAATAGCGATATAGAG
The DNA here is from genome assembly GCF_900103445.1 of Methylobacterium phyllostachyos. Lineage (GTDB taxonomy): Bacteria > Pseudomonadota > Alphaproteobacteria > Rhizobiales > Beijerinckiaceae > Methylobacterium > Methylobacterium phyllostachyos. Next base: position 227,137 of record NZ_FNHS01000012.1, read on the forward strand.
CACTGTTTGATATATAAAATTCGCCCGATTATAATGTAAACATAGATATTGTGGATTTTGCTCGACGGTACCACAGCGCCGATAGTGCCGAAAAAGTAAAAAATTGGCGCTTGGCCGCCCCTGGATCGGCCCGTTATTGATTCGGGGTGTCTAGTGTCTTTGATTATCTTCGGCCTACGACATCTACATTCACGCTCGGTCTAGCATCATAGATACCACGAAAGCTTATGCTTCCTACTTGTCAAACCAATTTTCAATCGCTAAAAGCAGCGCAATAACCAATTATTAACGTTCGCCATTGGGCTCGCCAAAGGAGCTGAGACCATGCTGACTCGCGCCGAGACCGCCGCGTCCGCCGACTTCGCTGCGGCGCACCGTAGGGCCGACGAGACCGACCTCGCCGAGCATGGCCCGGGCTACCGCGTCGGTCAGGTCGGCGCCGCCGCCGGGGCGGTGGGCGACCTCGTCCTGCCCCAGACGCCGTTCATCGCCCGCGGCCTTCGTCTGAACTGGGCAGCCAAACGTGCCCTCGACGTCACCGTCGCCGCCACGGCCCTGTTCCTGCTGCTGCCGCTCCTCCTGCTCATCCTCGTCCTGGTCTATGCCGGCGACGGCCACGCCCCGATCTTCCGCCACAGGCGCCTGGGCCGCGACGGGCGCAGCTTCGGCTGCCTCAAGTTCCGCTCCATGGTCCCGGACGGCGAGGCGGTGCTCGCCCGGCACCTGGCCGCCGACCCGCAGGCCCGGGCCGAATGGGCCGAGACGCACAAGCTCAGCAACGATCCGCGCATCACCGCGATCGGCCAGGTGCTACGCAAGACCTCGCTGGACGAGCTGCCCCAGCTGTGGAACGTCCTGCGCGGCGAGATGAGCCTGGTCGGCCCGCGCCCGATCGTCCCGGCCGAGGTCGCGCGCTACGGCCGGGCGTTTGCGACCTGCTTTGCGGTGCCGCCGGGGGTGACGGGGCTGTGGCAGGTCTCGGGCCGGTCGGACACGAGCTATGCCGAGCG
>NZ_FNHS01000017.1 GCF_900103445.1 Methylobacterium phyllostachyos
CTCGACCACGGCCTATATCGAGCCTGGCAGTCCGTGGGAGAACGGCTATTGCGAGAGCTTCAACGCAAAGCTGCGGGATGAACTCCTCAACGGTGAGGTATTCTATACTCTCAAGGAGGCCGGCGTCGTGATCGAGCAATGGCGGAGGCACTACAACAGCATCCGGCCGCACTCGTCGCTCGGCTACCAGCCACCCGCGCCGGAGGTCGTCCTCTGGCCAACCGAACCGAGCGGATCAGTGCCGTCCGCTCGCCCTGCCATCGTCAGCCGACCGACGATGCACTAACTTCGAACCCGGGCCACCGAATGGGGGCAGGCCAATCTCATGTAGCGTTTGGCGATCCTGCACTGACTGGCGCTGACCGGCTGCTGCAAATGAGAGCGAGAGCAATCAGACCCGCCGCCTGAACATCTGGCCGAAAACACAAGAATGCACATCAACGCCGGCTGGGTAGCCGCTGTGTGCACCACCCAGAAGAAGATAATGCGGTGGTCAACGACCAGTGTGGCCCGTTCGAGCTTAAAGACTGCCGAGAATTAAAGCGTTTGCGCGGCTCTGGCCTTCATGAAGTCAGGCTCGACAGGTTGATGGCGCAAAGCGTCGATGACGAAGCGATTGTTGCACGCCCGCTGGTAGCAACCCTGAGCCAAAGCCAGGAGTGTGCGGCGTCGCTCTTCGGTCGCGATATCCAACCCCACATCGACCGCGTGCTCCGCAGATGTATCACTATCGAGGCGTACGTACCGATCCTTAAACTCGTGTTCCATCATGAAATTTACGAGTTGCTGCTGGACGCCAAAGACCGTGTTTACTATGCGTGCGTTCACCAGCCACTCTTTTGGACCAAGTTGCGTACCCAAGGAGGCAGGCAGGCCAAAACCAGCTGAGGTCGTGCCGATACTGAGGATTCGAATGTCATCCTTTTGCTGCCCAGCGAAGTGGATCGCCTCGTGTACAGCACAGGCATCTGGCGAGTTTGCGACAAGACCCCCATCGGCGAACAGGCTCTCACCGACTTTTGCGAGAGGGAAATAGATCGGAGCCGCCGAAGTGGCCATGGCAATGTCCGCCGCCTTGCGATGCTGATCGATCCGAAGGGTGGGCGCGTGGGGTGTCTTGAACATCTGCACGCGCCCCTCGGTCATATTGATCGCCGGGATCAGCAAACGCGTTCGCGCTTCTCCAAGGAGCGTCTCTGCGCCGACGATTTTCTCCACCGTCTCTCGCAACATGGAGCCGTCGTATCTCGGTCCGCCGATCACGGCGCGGTACAATGCAATCTTTGCTCGAATCCCCTTCTTGGGGGGCTCTGGACGCGGTGGAAAGATTTTCAATCCGTCCACGATGAAGGCGTCCCGAATCTCCTCGGCGGTGTGACCCAAGCCGAGACCGAGCGCGATGATGCCACCGATCGACGTGCCAGCGATGAGGTCGAAGCATTCGCCGATCGGTTTCCCAGCTTGTTTCTCGAGCTGGGCCAGCACTTCAGCGGTGAAGAGGCCGCGGTAGCCACCGCCGCTGAGAGAGAGGATTTGGAACGTCATGGCGTCGATAGTGAGCCTGGTGGTTCTTGATCCGTTCCCAGAACTGGACCATTGTGACCCTATCTAATCGATCCGCTCCGGAACTGTTGCATCGTCCGGCACTCGCCTAGGAGCCCAGTGTGGCGAACGTCTCGAAGCTGCTCCACACCACGACCGACCCTGAGACGTTCCTGGTGAACCTCGACGCTGAGGATAGTGACCTCAAGGCGGCGAAGCAGAAGGTCCGCGCCCATCTGCGGGAAGCCTTCGGCAAGGCATCACGGGATCTTTTCGGTCAGGAGGTGCGTCCGCGCTTCTTCACGCAGGGCAGCAGCAGCTACCGCACGCTCAACGATCCCGCATGGCCACCGAGCCAGCAGAAGGATCTTGACGACGGCTGCTATCTGCCCCTGTCATTCGTCAAGGGCGAGCAGCCGTCTAGGGCGGCCGAACAATTCTTCGAATTCGTCGATGCAGTCCTGGATGAACTCGCGAAGGCCGAGGGTTGGACGCTCATCAAGAAGCCGACCTGCGTCCGCCTCGAGATCGCCCCGGACGCACATATCGATATTCCTCTCTATGCCATCCCCGACCACGAGTTCGTGCTGCTCGAAGCCCGGGCGCAGAAGATGGAGAAGGCATACGACCACGCGCCGAAACGCTGGGAGGATTTGCCTTCGAACGCGGTCCTGCTCGCCCACCGCGATGACGATTGGGTCGAATCCGATCCGCGAAAGATCCACAAGTGGTTTGTCGATGCGGTCGATATCTACGGCGAGCGCCTCCGTCGCGATTGCCGATACCTGAAGGCGTGGCGAGATCACCATCACCTCGACGACGACAAGCTGTCGTCGATCATTCTGATGGCTTGCGTCTGGACCGCCTACGAGACGATCCGAGGCCCGTTCTTGCCCGAGCGGGAGGACGAGCGGCTGCTGCGCGTCGTTGAGAGACTGCCGGGGATGCTCACCAAGGGTATGCCAAATCCGGCGAGCAAGGATGAAGACCTCAATCGCATGTCGCCCGCGCAGCGGTCTCGGGTTGCTGCCGAGGCCGGTAGGCTGCGCGACCGGCTGAAGGAGGCCGTCGAGTCCTGCGATGAGAAGCGCCGCGCGATTGATCTCATGCACGTCGCATTCGGAAAGCGGGTGCCGGATCGGCCTGATCTCGTCAGCATCCCCGTCCGGGCCGAAGCGACCATCACGTCGCAGCCCAAGAAGACCGTCCCCGCTCCCGTGGTCGGACGCTCGCAGAGTGGCTGATAGGCAGAGCGCGGCGCGGCTAGCGGTCCACGACGCTCTGCGGCAGCGCGGATTCGAAAGAGTGGCTCCGGTATCCGGCGTGCCGCACTACGCCGGCACGCTCGATCGCGACGGTCTCCGGATCCCCGTCACCCTTGAGATCAGCGATCTCGACTTCGTCAGATACCCGCGCATCTGCATCCAGGCCGGCTTTGCCATGCCCGATCGAACGCTGCCCCATCTCCTCGGCGTCGATCGGTCGGTTTGCTACTATGGCAGGGGTAGTGTGGTCCTCGACCGCTACAACCCGGACGGCACCGTGCTGCAATGCCTTGCGCAGGCCGAAAAGGTTCTTAGAGACGCGATTCGTGGCCGCTCAGACGGCGACTTCGCCGACGAGTTCCAGTCCTACTGGAGCAGCAAATTCGTCTATGTCGACCTTCCGGAAGGCTACTCAGGACCAGCACGCGTCCGACCCGCAAAGCTCGACCGCGGTGAAGTGAACGCACTCGTCGTGACGACCGGGCAGTCGTGGTTCGCGGCCGAGCCACGGGGGAGGCGTCGCGACGACGAGGACGGCACGCCGGTAGACGTGGTTTCCATCGACCAGCCTCTGACCTTCGCCTCCACCGAGGCTTGGCCCCCAACGACCGTCGCGGACATCAATTGCTGGCTGGTGAAGGCTGCGCCAGATCTTATGGGCCGACTAGAAACGGTGCTTCAGACACAATCCGGGATGTCCGCGACCGTCTTAGTCCGAGCCCCGAATGGGCTGTACTGCTACCAAGTCGACGTACCGAACCACCTGCGCAAGCCGGAATTTTTGAAGAGCCGTCGACATCGCTTGCCCGAAATGATGGCGCGTCAGCCCGCCTCGACAGTGATCGATCGGTCCATCGGCGTGCGCGCCGACGCCGACTATATGTTCGGTCGAAATCTCGGCACTATGAAGAGCCTCGTCGACAAGCGCGTCCTGTTGATCGGATGCGGTACGATCGGAAGCTTCCTCGCGCATCAACTCGCGCAATGCGGTGCCGGAGCCAAGCACGGGTACCTGTCACTCGTCGATCCGGATGTTCTCACCACCGGCAATATCGGCCGGCATCTCCTCGGCGTGCCTTATCTCGGGCGCAACAAGGCTGAGGCTTGCGCGTCCTATTTGAACGAGCAGATGCCGCTTCTAGCGATCGAAGGATATGCCGGGGACGTTCGCGCGCAGAAGCTCCCCTGGCATCAATACGATCTCGTCATCGACGCGACCGGTGAGGAAGCTTTGTCGATCGCCCTGAACGAGATCGCCGTGCAGGCCCGACCGCGACTGCCCCCGCACCTCTTCGTCTGGCTTCTCGGCAACGGCGCTGTCGCGCAGTGCATCCTGACGGGCGAGGCGGACCGCGCCTGCTTCAAATGCCTTAAGCCGGATCTAACAGGACCGCCTCGGTTCCGTGCGATACGACCCGAGACCGTTCTGGAGGTAGTGACCAACGTCGCCTGCAGCGACGCGGCCTACGTGCCGTTTCCGGTCTCTCGCTCCGTCGCAGCGGCGGCCTTGGCGTGCGATCTGGTGCTCGATTGGGCCAACGGCAATCCAGGCCATCGCTTCCGTTCGCTCACACTCGACCACCGCCGCGCCTTTCAGATTCCGGACGCTAGCCCGACGAAGCTCGCCCACTGTCCTGCCTGCGGTGGCAGAGCGTGATTTTCCGGACCCGCGACGACGGACTGATTCTGCCTGGGCACAAGATCGAGAGGGCCATCGCCACGTACGTCGGGGACGACGAGATCGGATTGGAGGCCGGCGGCATCTTCATCGGCAGTTATCGAGGTCCGCATGTCGAAATCGGCAGTTGCACGACACCGCTGCCCCGAGATCTCCGAAGACCGACCCTATTTGATCGCTGCGATCCGGGCCATCAGGCTGCAGCACTCGAAGCCTGGAGAGAGAGCGGCGGAACGGACACCTACGTCGGCGAATGGCATACCCATTCCGTCGATGACCCGGTGCCCTCAGATCAGGATGTACGGACATGGCACGCCATCATGCGACGCGTGTCCAACCCGCTTATCTTCCTCATCGCAGGTCGCCGATCGATCTGGTGTGGTCGTGGCCGAGGCGGCAAACTTGCCGGGCTCGCCGTTTTATAGGCCGGCTGAAACTGCGCCTTCAGAAAGCCAGGGGCTGATTATCCGATCAGTCTTCGAGCCGGATGCGACGGCGGCCGAGCAGGCGGCCCCGTGCGGGATCTAGTCCCGAGAACAGGCCGTTGCGGTCGCGCACTTGGACGGGGGTATCCGCACCCTGCGCGATCTGCGCAAGATCGTCTCGCCGGGCGCGCTCTTTCTCGCGGCTGCGTTCAGATGCGTTGAATGTATCGGGTGGCGGCATGGCCCGCTCCGGTGCTGCAAACTTTGCGGACCAGAAGGGTAGGGGCCTACGCCCGAAGCACAAGCGCGTCGCTTCCGAGAGAAAGCTTGCCCCCCTTCCGCAGGGGGAGAACGCGAACGCGACGCGCTTATGGGCGAAACACCATCAACGCGACACCCCCGGAGAGAGCATCGCGTTGATGGTGCTGAAGATTTTCGCAAAACCAGCGCGACGAGCTCATGGGCTACATCGCGCTGGGTTATGGGCGAAACAACGATTTTATGGGCTTAACGTCAGCCCAACTGCGTGAAGATTTAGCCCCACTGCGAGCATCTTATGGCTCTCGCCACACCTCAGTGCTGATTCTCCAAATTATGCCTCTCAGTAACGACCTGCCTCGAAGCAAAAGTGATCATCTTTTGCCTCACGCTACAACAACCATGACGAACAGCATAGTTTTACGAAAGATTTCCTCTAAGCCGTTGTTTTCGCTGGGTTTTGTTTTTGCGGTTTGGCTATTCTGGTTGTCCTGCGCCACCATAGTTTGGCATCATTGATCGCATAGTTCGCCTACAAATGCGCCGATTTACCTCGTCCGCTATCAATAAATCGACAGCAAAAAGGCCCCATAGCGGGGCCTTTTTCCATCTAGATATCAAAATATAATTTCACTGCGGTCCATCTCTCAGATATATATCGATCCCCGCTTCATCTTTCGAGATGGCAGGCTTCGCGCCTGCGCGATCGAGACGGATTCCCATTTGCAACGCATTGGTCTCAAACACACGAGCCAACTCGGACAGCAAAACATATTTTGTTTCGAATGCTGCCATATCGGTGAGAGACACCACTCTGACGGGACATCGATTGATCGGGTTCGTTACAGACCTTGAAGGTATGTATCCCTTGTCGAGGAGCTTCACGACAATAGCCGTCGTCGTGCGCAGTCGTTTCTCGATGGCTCGAGCGGTCAGGCCATCAAGCGGCTTGCCATGCACATGGGTCTCGATCTCATCGAGATCGACGAGGATGCCGAGATATCCCCGTATGGTGGGGTCGCGCCCGACGAAGTTGAGTCTGCGATCACGGATCAAGTGAATGATTTCGTGGGCTCCGCACCTGGCGCGTTTGGCGGCCTGGGGAATGTCGAATATCGGCTTCCCGCGTTCCATCACGGTCACGGCATCTCCATCGAGTTCGTCGAGAAAACGATCGAGCTCGCTACGCGCGTATCGGGCCTGGACGGCCTTACCGACGACGCCATTGGATAGAGGCCTAATGAACCCGTGATCGGCTATGATCTTGGTGTGGACGCGTCCAGCATTGAGATACGTCTCGGCGGCCTTGAGCGAGAACGCCGCACGATCGTCTTTCAAGATGGCGTCGACGTGTACGGCGTCGAACAGGACGAGGTTATCCGCACGATGCGATTGGGCCGCATCGATAATGCGATGTTGCGCGAGGATTTTGCGCAGACGTTTTGGGTTGCGTCCGAGTGCGACGGACGCGGAGCGGATCGAGTGAAGCTTTCGTCGCTGGACGGAGCGTCCCAGAATAACATCACCTGGGCCGACCGGCATCGTGTCAGTGATGTGGTCGGCGACCACGTCGATGAGTGGCTGGAAGGCGGAATCGGTCGGTTGGGCATCGAGCCATTGGTACAGGCGACTGAAGACGGCCTGTGCTTCGTCCTGTGCCGACGGATCCCGCGCGTGGGACCTTTGTATGTCGGTTAGAAAGGCCCGGATCCCTTGGTCTCCGGACTGCGCGATCTCGAAGCCCCAGCTTCCCGCGCGGTGCCAATTAGGATCCGTTAGCGAGCGCAATCTCGGCGTTGGTCCAAAGATCGAGACGGCCCCCAGCATCTCACAGGTCTTGGCAGCGGCGTGCCATGGCATTCCGTCGAGCCAGGTGGACCGCGACGTTTCACAGTTCAAACGGCCGAGGAGATAGGTTTCCGTTGATGAAGGGATCGCAGGCACTGCCCCGGCGACGAGGGGATTCAGTCGCGTGAGCGCCTGTCCGACGCCTCGGGCAAAATCGTGGAGCTCACCGGGTCGCGTCGCTTGACCGACCTGAACGAGATAGACCCCGTGGACCGGACATGTTCGGATCGGCGAAAACTGCCACAGGGCGCGTCCGTACGCGGCGATCTCCGGTTTGACCGACGAGGCGGCGATATCCGCGGCTAAGCAGTGGGGGCAGGCGTAGTAACGGCTTCGCCGCATCGTCGCGCGCACCATGGTCTGGTTGCGGTAGACGAAGGTCTCGTTTGTGCGCCGGATGGCCTGTTCGCGGAGTGCCTCGGCTGACACATCGGCCAGTTTGGCCAGAGCGTCGATCGTGTGAGGATCGCCAGCGGCGAGCGCCGGAAAACTCAAACCGAGGTAGCTGAGAAACGTGCGGACGGGATTGACGTCGTGGAGAACGGAAAGCCGGGACGCGAAGCTCGTCGGACTCTCTCCGTCTCCAAGTGCCAAGAAGGGCAGAAGGTGCGGCATGGCTCAGCCCCCCTTCCGTCTGGATTTGGTTTTGGGGCGGATCGTCGGCAGGGCGTACGGATCGGCGGCCGCGGGTTCATCGAGTGGCGCGAGTGGTCGAATGTCTTCCCATCCGTCCGCGATGAACGGGTTTTCCTCGGCGATCGCCGCTGTACGCCGTGCATAAGCCCGCGCGAAATCCTCGGGGAGTAGCACGGCCAATTCATCGTTCGCAGGTGCACGTGCGATGCGCTTCAGGGCGTTTTCGACCGCGTCCTGTGCGTACTCGATCGCAGCACCCATCTGGTAGTCACCGGCGTGGATGAGGCGCGGCGCGAGGGCATTGCGATAGGGATTTGAGATCGCGAGGCCGGCGCAGTCGGCCAGCCGCCGGATGACACCTTGCACTTTCCGCGCATCACCTGAGATGGTGATTCTTTCTAGGTGCACGAAGCTGAAACGTCCGCTCAGTTGCTTTGTCAGCTTGAGGGCGTGCGAGATCTCCGGAACACCGGAGAAGATCAACGCGATCGGCCATTCGCTGTTGATCATCAGGCACTTAAATGTGTTCAGGATTTTCTTGATTTGGTCGACGTTGGCAGGCTGTGTAACGTGGTGAGCTTCGTCGATGTGTATGATCTTGACGCCCATCAGTCGGGCGTGATCACGCACCAGGTGATGGATTCGGTCTTCGTCGCGGGGGATCGCGGTAGCGGGCATGCCGAGCTGCCGCAAGGCGTCGATCGTGAAGCGGTTGAGGGTGCACGGGCCCTCCGGAACGACGGTGACGAGGGGGCAGCCCGAACCCATGATGCCGTAGCCCGGGAAGGCGGGATGCTCGCGGAAGATGCGCTTCAGCATCGTACTCTTGCCGGCCCGGGGCTCACCGATCACTGCGAGGCCCGTCAGTTCGTGGGCATTTTCGGTATCGCTCGGCTTCGAGCCACGTTGCTCGACGATACGGTCGATGATGTCGTCGACGTATTCCAGGGTTTCCTCGTGCTTGGGCGGGCGAAAGTATTCGTCCCGCACCTTCTGCATAATCGCGCCGCGGCGGCGCTGCTCTTCCGACCGGCTGGATCGGAGAATCTCGAAGGGGCGATGGCTCACCGGACTACTCCTTGATCCAGGAATCGTCGTCGCTGTCGTCTTCCGGCGACGGTGGCGGCGGTTCGGGCGATCGGGTGGCGCGCGGCCTTACGCGTTCTGTCGGGGGTGATGCGTGGGGTTCGACTTCGGGACCGGTGATCGGGATGCCGCCGATGAGTGGGTCGTTGCCGGGTGACGCCTCCGGCCGTGTGGCGTCTTCAGGCACGGTGAAGCCGTGCAGAAGCTCGGCTTCCTTCCGGGCGATCAAAGCGGGGTCGTAGACGTGAGGGAGGATCGACAGGCGGCGTCCGGCCCGTGCGGCGATCGTGCGGATCCTTCGAAGCGCTTCGGCGACGACGGGCCGGCTCGCAGCCCGGTGCACCTCCGCCCCCCGGCGTTCGGCTCCGACGACTGCCAACCACTGAGTAATAGTTGCACCGTCGAGGCCGGATGTGGCGCAGCGAATAGTCTTCCAAACGCCGTCGACCTGCACCGATACCCATCCGAGATCGTCCGGGTCGACGCGCACGTGCACGTCAACCTCCCCCTTGTCGGCGAGAAGTTTGGCGAGGTCGGCGGACTGGTAGTGCAGTCCGAGGACGCGAACCCCGCGCTTGCCCAGCGTGCGAGAGAGGAGGATCCCGAAAATGCCCCGCTGCTGATGTGCGCCGGGCGTGCCCCGCGAGCATCCCCCTTCCTCCATCAGGCGCTGCCAGGCGGCACGCGGCGTCTCACCGCGCAAGCCTTGATGCGGCGTGTTGTGATAGACGTCGACTTCGTAGAGTACGTGCGCCCTAGCGAGTTCGTCGATGAACAGGCTTGCGTTGGCCTTGGGATCGTAATCGCCTTTGTCCCCGACGTTCGCGAAAGTTTGTCCCGAAAACATCGAGAGAAATCGCGTGCGGTCGGTCCCAAAGGACCGTTCGACATGCGTGCGCTTGTTCGGCTGCCCGACACGCGGCGCTTCAAACTTGATGCCGAGATCGGCAAGGACTTGGCGAAAACGATCCGAGCGAAATGCGCTCCCCGCGTCGCTTACAAGCGCATAGGGACAGCAGGCATAGTGCCAGGGCGTCTTCGCTCCCGACGCTACGGCGATCGGTGTCTTGTCGACGAGCATCATACGCAGGAGCGCGACGGCCGCCTCTGTCGTCTCTGAAGGCGTGAATACCGCCGCAAGCGTACAGCGCGACGCGACATCGATCGCACGCAGTAAAGTCCAGCGATCCCGCGGAACGAGTTTGCGCTGTTCGGGCGTCAGCATGTCCCACGCTCCAGTCTCAATGCAGAGCGTCATGAGTGAGACCTTGCAGCCGTCGACTTGGACGAGCTCGCCGATCCGCGTGACCTCGAAGCTCCGCTTGACTCCACCGCGCCTGCGCATGGCGTAGGTCACACCGTGCCGAGCGGCATCACGCTGGAACAGCGGAATGCGCTGCACGTGAGCGCGATACGTCGAGAAGCCGATGCGGCGAAGCGGCTGCTGGCCACGCTCGACGCGCTGGGTGTTCATCACTGTCAGAGCATCGCCGTACGCCTCGTAGCACGCCCGATAGGTCGGCCGCTTGAGATCGAGGTACGCGCGGACAGCGTCTAGGAGGACGGCATATTCTTCGGGTTCGAAGCGATCCTCATAGTTGCCGCAGCGGCAGTGGCACTGTCGTAGTCCCCAGCGCTGACCGTTCGCCGCTTCGTAAGCCTTGATCCAGCGATGCAGGGTGCGCGGCGACGGGAGGGACCGAAGCGTGATCGTCTGACCCGCGCGGACCTTACGCGGACGGCCCGATTTCGTGGGAGCAGGGGGCTTCGTTGCGGCGGCCTTTCGACCGTTGGGCTTAACGTGTTTGATCGGACGACGCGCGACGTCGAGTTGCATCAAGTCCGGGCCCGCGCGACGCATCGCGGCGGCGAGGCCTCGCGCTGTCATGTTGACCCGTTGGGATGCCTTGTACGGAGGTTTTTCCCGATCCTGGGCTGCGAGGTCCAGTGCGGCGCGTACGCAGTGCTCCCGCCAGATGACGCTCGGCATCTCCTCGGCGGGAATCTGATCGCTACTCTCGATCCCGACGTAGGCGCGAACCTGAGATGTCGATACAGTGTAGTAGTTCGGATCGTGTCGGTAATGGGGATGCTGTCGCGCGGCCTCGAAAGCCTCGTACGTGATGTGCTCGCTGAGATCGCTGCCGAATGGCCGGCACTGATACCCCGTGTCGGTGCGCTTGACGATCGTGACGGTCCGTCCACCGGGGAGGATGATCCGGTCGAACGCGGAGATGTCGTATCGGGGAGTAGGGGACTGGCGGCTCATCACGCGACCTCCCCGGCGATGCGAACCCAGGTTTCGCCGCCGATCCGTCCCTGTCCCTCCATGACGATCCGGCGCTGCCCGATAAGCCTGACGATGGCGCGGAAGGCCTCGCCCCCGTAGCCCGTGGCGTCGCGAAGATCGGCGATGCGCACGGCACCCGTCAGATCGCCGAGCATCTCCAGAACCGCCTCATCGGCGTCGTTCGGTTGATCGCGTCGGCAGTCGTTGATCAGGTTCGCGTTGGCGACTTGGATGGGTGGGAAATCGTGTTCGGTGATGAGCTTGATCTCGTCAGCGAAGGCTGGCGAGATGCGGGTCGCCAATTCGGCAAGGTATGCCTCGAAGTCGAGCGCTTTGACTCGATCACTCGGCTTGTACGCCAGGGCGATCCTGAGCCCCTCAGCGGTCGTGACGACGAAGTCGAAATAGTGCCGTCGCAGGCGTCCCTCCTCATCACGATAGGTCGCCTCCTGCTGCTCGCGGATCTCGACGATATCGTGCCGCGTGGACAGGACCATGAGGCTGTTGTCTTCCCCGGTGCTCTCAGTGAAGACTTGTTGGGGATGGCCTCCCTTGCGCCGATCCGGAATGATCGCGACGCCCTGGTTCGAAACGCTGGACCTGAAACGGCCCAGCGGGCGATCTGCCGTGCTCGGCAGGACCGATCGCCATTCCGTCGCCGACGCTTCCTCGACGGTTGGGATCGTAACGTCGCGCCCAGCGGAAGCCGGGGGCGTCGTGTCGGCGGTCGCGATGCCGCCGTCCACAGGGAGGGACTTGGGGTTTGCTCGTCTGGGCATGGGTGTCCTCAATCGGCCAGACCGCAGCAGCTGCGGTCTCAAGGCGACCGGGTTCCGCGCCGTGGAGGCAGCGGGATCCGGTCGAAGGTCGTGAGGAAGCGCGGGGACCAAACGGCAGGGGGCTTGCGGCCGGACTCCGGCCGTGCCAACCTACACAAAGAGGTCCCGGTCACCCCGGCGCATGCGCCGTTGTGTTGGGCTTCCTTTGGATGCGTTGCCCTCGTGCCTGCAAGCCTTTGAGGGGTGGCGCATTTCCGGTTTGAGAGCGCTCGGCCTTCGGACCGGGCGCTCTCTTCGTTTGGACCGACCTCTAGCGCGGTCAGGACATCACAACGTCTCCACGATGAGGGCTGTTCGCCGGCTCCTCGGCGAATGCGACATGATCTGCGCAGGGCGATCGTCGAGTCAAGCGGCTCGACAGTTGAGATGACGTGCGGACTAGCTTTAGGGGCAGAATCAGCGGTCGATACAACTGGGTTTAGGCCGTAAAAGTATGACTTCGTTCGACGAAGCTTGATTGTTGCGTCATTTGCGATGACGGTCGAGCCCCTGATGCTTTCGATCATGGTCCGGTCGTCGTGAAGATGTCGTATCGTCGGGCTGTAACGTCTCGGAAGGCGCTGCCTGCGGCAACGAGTCCACCTCAGCGCCTTAACCTTGGGTTTTGCGCTGCGGCCGCCGCGAGGGCTCTTCCGCTCCGTGCGGCTCGACCACGAACGAGGCCGTCGTCAGTTCTCGAATTGCGCCGATAACTTGGGGCGTCCGGGCTCGAGTACAGTCTGTACAAGCAGAATTGCCAACAGGGCGACGCAAATCTGGGCGAGGACGTACATCGCGAGATGGCAATGCCAACTCAAGAGATCCTGGCGCAACTCATCGATCGCAGAAGCCGTGGCGTCTTCGGCGATGGCGGCGACCGCGTTCAGCTGGGCGGGTGTAAAGTCCGACAAAGCGGAGGCGACCGTTGAATCGTATGGACCCTTCATTGCTCAAACCCGCGCCGAGAAGCGATCACACGGGTCGATCGCGATGATCGGCACGTTGGCGTCATATCTGTAGGCTTCACGCCGTAGCCATTCGAGCTCCAGTCCGACCTCGTCTTCGGGGAGGTCCTTGAACCAGCAGCGTGTCTGGCTGACGCTGCCGTCGTCCCAGCGATAGCGCCGGGCCTTCAGAAGGTCCTTGGCTTCGTAGGGGGCTCGAACCGCTTTGACACGGTAGACAGGGAGGAACGCTTGTTCCAGCAAATGCGAGAAGCCGGTCCGGCCCGACCGTGGCAGGGGACGGGACAGGCATTCCAACGTCGCCTGACAATCGTCGACTGCGCGATGCGCTGAGAAGATCAACCCGAGATCGCTGGCGATGTACGAGAGCTTGCTTCCCATACCCTCAGCCGCCCAAGGAACTTGCTGGAGGCTACAACCCCATGGCTTGTTCTTGAGCGCTGGGCAGACGTCCTCGGCAAACGGCCGGTCGAACGACGCGTTGTGCGCAACGATAAGGTCGGCCCGCTCGACCATCGCCTCGACGCGCGATCGCTCGATCATATGGCCCTCGACCATGGCGCTATCGATGCCAGTGAGCCGGGTGATCTCGGGCAGGATCGGGCCCCATGGTTGCTGGAACGAGCCGTAGGGCTCCTCAGCCGCGACCAAGCGTCCGTCCACAGTGTATGTGAACGGAACGAGCCCGATCTCGATCACTTCATGGTAGTTTGGATCGAGACCGGTTGTCTCGAGATCGATGAGGAGTCCGTGTCGGATTTCGGCATCGCCAGGATGCTCGAACAGGCGTCTTGGGTGATGGCGGCGTAGCACGCGATAGTCGGAACTGCGCTCAAGCGCGGTAGCGACGAGTTCGGGGTCGATATCAAGCATGTGGTTTGCACTCCTGCGGTAGGTGCAGCCTCAACATAGCTCGTCGGCCCCAAAACGAAACAAATTGTATCGTTTTGGATCATCACAAATTTGTGATCGGATGGTAAACACGTGGAAAGGGAGTTGATCCGGGCTGGACGAGCGCTGCTGGGATGGTCCCAGGAAGATCTCGCGCGTCATTCCAAAGTGAGCCGTCAGATTATCGCCCTGTATGAGAATGGCGCGCGCGTTCCACATAGTGCCAACCTTGAGCGATTGGTCGAAGCCTTGCATTCCGCCGGGGTCACTGAGGTCCGTCGCAAAGATGGTTCCGCCGGGGTCATTGCGAGCGGAGCGGCCTTAGAGGCGCAACGGTCCGTTGAGCGGTCGGATGGATGAGCGGAACGTATCGCGGCGTCCCTGTCACAGCAGCGCTATTGATAATGGATTTTACTTACATAAGTCGCGAACGCAGGACTGGGACCTGCGCGACGTCCTCAACACGTCACGCCGGACGCAGGCGACGGTCTTGTCGTTCGCGACCGGCGCGTAATCGGGGATGTTGGTAGCGGCCCTCGGGGGCCGACGGCGCACCTGACGCTAGAGGTCTTTCATCCAAGAGAGGAGTAGCGACGTGTGCTCGGTCGCGACGTCAGGGCGTCGCTCGGCATCGACCTCACTCGGATTGAGCCCGTACTTTCGGCGAAATGCGCGGCTGAAGACTTGTTCGTTTTCAAAGCCGCAGTCGAAGGCGAGACGGCGGATCGGCGGGCGGCGTTCGGACGAGGATCGCGTCAGGATTTGCATGGCTCGCGCCAGCCTGCGTTCGCGGATGTAGGTGTAAACCCCGCCATCGGCGTCAAACAGTTTGTAGAGCGGCGTCCGCGAGAGGGCAAAGCGCGCCATCAACAGTTCGGCGTCGATCGTCGCGAGATTTTCCTCGATGAACTGGCGGATGGCGATGCCCGTGACGGCCGCTTGATTGTAGGCGCTGTCGGTCTCCGAGAGGAACATCGCGTTGCACAGGGCGATCGTCGCCGACACGACGTGGCTCGCCTGGGCGGGAGTGGCGACGCGTACGGATTGCACGAGGTTGGCGAAGTGATCGGCCAACAGCTTGGTGATGGGGCTCGATACCGAGGGGACGATCTGTCCGTGCCACGCCGAGACGTCGCCGACCCGTCCTTCCAGCAAGCGACGGGGGATCGCGAGGTTGAGCCCGGTCATGCCTTTCGTTTCCGAGAGGATGGGCTGGGACAGGTCGAACGTCACGAACGAAGGCTGGGTGATTTCCGAGGGGCTGCCCGACACCGAGATATTGGTTCGCCCAGACGTGTAGAGCCTCAGAACCACGTGATCCAGGTTCTGTGCCGCGACCATCGCTGGCGTACGCTCGATCGTCTGAGCCGACGCATCGATCTCGCCGAAGACGAGCTGGTTCATGTGGTGATAGCGATGGAACGCTGTCGGCGGCACGATCGCATCGGCCTCGATCGTCGTGATGAAGAACGACGAAAGACTCTCGATCCAGGCGCGACGCCGTTTCTCGTCATCGGAGATATGCTGGAACTGATAGTCGACGATCATAGGCGAGCGCGAAGCTTAAGGGGCTAGAGGTGGCCCGCCACGCTCTGGCTTGAGACCTCTGTAACTAGCGTCCTCTGGGAATGTTGGTATGCGTACCGTCGGTAAGACCAGCGCTTTTAAGACATTTCGTCCTCCAGAAAGGACGCAAAATCCGCTAGAAGGTTCTTCAGGGGACGGTCCGTCCCTCACCTCGCGGCTTCCTCGAACCTCGATCACACCGCAAAACGCCTTCTGAGGCACCCGGTTCACGCGCCGATCGAGCCCGCGTTGTTCGGGGGCTCGCGGGGAAGCATCGGACCATTTCCCCGAATCTGCGACCCCACCGGGATGGAACGTCCGCAATCCGGGGCGCAACATCCGGAGATCAGGTGAAACGGACGCGATGTTTTAGGCCCGCGTCAACGGTCAAGCTTTAGATTTGGGCTGTTCGAGACGCGGCGCGCTCCATGCCGTGATGCGACGAACATTCCGATCCTGTCGTGTCAAACTGAGGGTTGATCAGATGCTGCGGCGTCTCCCCCAATCTATGGCCATAGCCCTCGCGCTCGTCTCAGTCGGGCACGGCGCGTCGGCCGACGTGCCCGACTGGGTGAAGGCCTATACGACCGAGGCCTTGGCGGCTCCGGTCACCCTCGACACTGCGCTGCGGTATCGCTGGTACCAGATCGGTGTCGCCGTCCGTTCCCAGCACCCGATGGTGTACGACATCGACATCGCGCCCGCCGTCCAGCAACTGCGCCAGCACGGTCTTTCTGTACAGGAGGACCTCAAGCGTCAGCTCGACGCCCGTCTAGCCGTCGTACCCTCCTTGGAAGTGGCGGGGCCGGCGACAGCGCAGTGCTCCTGGATCATGGCCCGCGAACGCGGGGAGGGGCTGACACAGCTTCAAGTCAATCTCGACGCCTACTGCCGCGACCATGCTGCCCCGGCCCTCTATGCGCGGCTGGTCCGGGAGCGGGCGGACGGCATGGACGTCCGGCTCGCCACCATGCCCAGCCTATCGACCGAGTATCCCGGCCGCCTCGTCGGAACGTCGGGCTACGTCGGACGGGAGGACGTCGCAGCCACCTATACCCGAGCGCTGGATCAGCGCCTCAGGAAGGCCGAGCCAGCAGTTACCGACGAGCTGCACACGATCTTCGCTAGGAAAGCTTTCGGTGAGGGCAGCCTTCAGACCGATGCCGCGCAATGCCGCGATCTGCTTGGGCCTTGGTATCCGGGAGACGACGCCTTGCGGGATCTGGCCGCGTCCGATCCCTTGAACGGTGGCATCGCAGCGGACGCGCCGCGCCGTTTCGCGCGCACTATCGGCGGGGTCTGCCGCCGGGAAGCCAAGGCATGGTTGCTGCGCCAGCAGCCGACGATCACGACGGCGATTCGGTCAGCCGTCGCGGCGGTCGATGTCGAGCGGGGTCCGATCCTCTCAGTCAACGCACGGTGTTCTGCGATCCTGGGACGCTGGTTCCGTACAGGGGTCAAGTTCGACGCAGACCTGGTCGATCCGCTTCAAACGACCTGCCGACGCGAAGTGGAGGCTTTGACTGCGAAAGCGATTGCGGCGCGGGCTGCGATGATCACTGCGCGGTTTGAGCGGTCTCCCCGGACGCTCGCGGGCCTGGAACAGAACGGCTGGTTTGAGCCCTCGGCG
Organism: Methylobacterium phyllostachyos; assembly: GCF_900103445.1. GTDB lineage: Bacteria > Pseudomonadota > Alphaproteobacteria > Rhizobiales > Beijerinckiaceae > Methylobacterium > Methylobacterium phyllostachyos. The sequence goes on from NZ_FNHS01000017.1 coordinate 16,899, forward strand.
GAGGAGATCCAGGGTGCGACAGATCCGAATGATCGTGACCGTGGAGAGGTTGAGTCCGGGTTGAGGGCGCGCGCGGCCACCGTCGTCCGGCCGTGGCGGGAGGCGGCCTGGGAAAGTGCGCTGTCAGAGGTCGCGGATGCCTACGCTCGCGCCGGTCTGACCGACGTCGCACTAACCTCGGCGCGGGGGCGTTGCGCGCCCTACCTCAGTATGCCCGGGCGATCGCTGCCAGCGGGTGGGACGGATCTGCGCACGGCTGTCGCCGCCGCCTGCCGTGCGCAGGAAGGGCGTTTTCTGGCCCGGCGCGTCGAGGCCGCGCTCGCTGAGGCCCATATCGCCGACGTGCTCGGGCTAGGGCGGCTCGCCACGAGCTCGCCTGACGGCCGCGCGGTCTCGCTCAAGCCTCGCGCGGTGGTCGCCGCTGCGGCCGCCAATGGCTATCAGATCCGCTTCCGGCGTTCGACGTCCTGGGGGTTTCAGACCCGCACGACGATGCAGATTACTCCTCTGGGCAGCACGGAACCGGCGCTGGACGGCACGCTGGAACCTGAGTCCCGGGCCGACGGCGTCCCGGTCTGGCGGGTTACGGCGCTGGAGGATCTGCCCGGCCTGGATGGGCCGCTGGCTACGATCGCGTGCGTGACACAGGGATCGCAGGCCGCGCTAGCGTCGCTGGCGAACATGGCCGCCGGCACCCTCATCGGGATCGCCGCCGATGCCCCGTACACCGCCAGTGCGCTGATCCTGGACGGCACTACCGGCCTCCTCGAGGTCGCCGCCTGCGGCGATGCCAAGGCCGCCTTCCTGAGACAGGACGCTTTGCGATGATCGGACGTTCACATTCCGTCCTGGCAGCGAGCCGATCAGTCCGGCAGTTATCCCGACCGACGTCGAAGTTCGGTGCGAACGCCGTTGCTGCGATAATTGCTTTCACTACGGCGGTCGCCCCGACGCACGCGGAGACGCCAGGCTCAATGGCAAAGCCTCAAGGAGGCGTCGCCATTCCAGAGGTCGTCCGGCGCGCTGTCACCGAAGGGTGCGCTCCGGCGGCGATCAACGCGTCCATGGACACCGCTGCCTTCGGAAATCTCGCGGCTTGGCTTGAGACTCGGGAGCGGCCGATTGAGGCGCGGCGTGTCCGAGCGATGATGGGCCTCGAGACGGAGTTCTTCGGCTCCATGCGCGATCAAGTCGGGCAGTTCATCGGCGCGCAGGTATACGCGCACGAACGCGGCGGCCGCTGGGACGCGGAACGCAACCTCTCGCTCGCCGCGACGCTGCTCGGCGGGACCGACAATCTCATCCGGTATGTTGCAGCGGCGCGTGCCGTCCATCTCGCCGTCTATGAAAGCGCGAGCCGGTCGCTGTTCGCGACGCCGACGCCACGGTTCGATCGCTGGGCCAAGGATGGCGATCCCGAACCGGGCATGACCGCGCTCAAAGCCGATATGAACTCGATCACCACCCGCGCGGCTTTCCAGATCCCCCTGAACGTTGGTCGACATATCCTCAATGGGAGTGGCTATGGCCTTCCTTTCACACCTCACGCCGAAGCCATCGTTTCGGTAGATACCGAGGCGCTCGCGGCTATTGCAGTGTCGCGGGCCGAGGCCATCCAGGCGCTGATCGGAAGCGACGCGCCGCTTCGTAATCGCCTCGCTTCCAAGCTGTCGCGCCCGCAGGACGAGGCGTCGCAACCGACCGACGACGGCGATGTGGCGCTGACGTTCGCGGCGTGGCTGCCGAGCCTTTGCCTCGCATACCAGCAGATCCTGACGCCCGCGTGGTTCTCGCAGCGGGTCATCGACGAACTCTACATCGCGCCGCTCAAGGCCAAGGGAGACTGGTGATGCACCCTGACGTATTGGATGGCGACTTCCATAGGTCGTTCATACGAAAGATTGGCACGGCCCGAGCGAGGGTCCTGTTCGGTCTTGCGGGCTTAACAGCCTTCGGTGTTGCCGGTATCGTCGGCCCGGTTCAGGCAGGGTCATCGTGGCAGCGGCTGTCGTACTCCGATCCACGCCATCCCGGTCCGCTCGACGCAGTTGCGCTGCCGCTCTGGCAGCGTGAATTGGCTGGCAAGCCGTTCTATCAAGTCCATGCCGCACGCTTCGAGGACGCAGGCACGACTTACCTCGTAAGCGTCGCCTTTGCCGGCGGCATCTGCACGATGGGAGCCAACGATCGCAATGCGGTGGCCGAGCCTGCGATCTGTCCCGTGCGGGTCGATGTGATCCAGGGTGGCACCATCGTGAAAACGGTTCGGTCCAAGGTGTGCTCGGTTGCGCCACTCCCTGAGGACACGACGGCCAACCAGACCGACGCGACCGAGGTCGCATTCGACGCCGCATCGCAAGCGATCAGTTTTCGGTCGCGGTTAAGCGGACGATGGGTCCGCCTCTGCCAGCGGCAAGTGAAGGTACGCTAAGATTGGTGGCTCCGTTCTCGCCCAGCCGCCTCGGTTCGACGCCCTGTGGCAGCGAACCGAGGAGTAGATTGCTGAGGCGGGTGGAGCGGCTGACAACCAGCTCCACAAGTATGCCAAGGCCGGTGCCTGGCTCGGGAGGATGCCTCATCCGCCCAGGTGAAGTGCGTGACCGGTGTCTATGTTGCGGGGAGGCCAGGAGCGGAGATTGGCTACCTCCTGCCCTGAGCCTCCCTCGCCACGCTCGCTCAGGCGGCGATCGTCCGTACCTTCTGGCCGAGCGCTGCGGTCATAGCATCCGCGACGGCATCGGCATCGATCCGAAACCACTCGGTCGCGCTGTGCGGCGTACCGTCTGGTCCGGTGACCTTCAGGGCAACGTGGTACGGCCGCAGCTGCTTGTGAACCAGGCGCTCGGCTTCCTGATAGCTCTTTGCGGCATCGGCAAGGGCGTGCCGGCGAGCAGCATGGTCCTCGTGGAGACCCTGCCGTGCTGTGATGCCGTCCCAGACAACTGTCACTCACCGGATCCCTGTGTGGCAGCGAAGTGCCACCTCATGCGGGTGACGGGTGCGCCTGACGACGACCTGAAGTTTCAGGCGACGGCCGTGATCACGCAATTGCGAGCGGGCAACACCCGGGCCGGATCGTCAAGCGAGCTTGCTGACCACGTGGCCGGCAGGCTTGCGTCTGGCTATCATCGGCCGACGTAGACCGAGCCCTCGTCGATCGGACGAACCACGCGCGCGGCTGCACGGGGATTTTCATGAAGCCGTTCACGCGGACGATCATCGAGTTGTTCGACGGCAAGCGGCGCTATCTCATTCCGCTCTATCAGCGTCAGTATGCCTGGAAGGTTTCGCCGCAGCTGGAACTGCTGTGGCACGATATCGCCCGCGAGACGACGCGTTTGGAGAAGGGGGGTGTCACAGGCGCGCCCCACTTCATGGGTGCGATGGTGATTGCGCAGGTGAAGACATACGGGCGGCAGGTCCCGTCCTACGAAGTCATTGACGGGCAGCAGCGCCTGTCCACGTTCCAGCTGCTGATGATCGCGCTCCGTGATGTGGCGCGCATCCATTCGCCGGAGTACGCGACGGAAGCTGGCAAGTACCTTTTGAACGACGGCGTCATGGAGAACCCGCAAGTCGAGCGCTTCAAGCTTTGGCCGACGCTTTCGGATCGACGGGCTTTCGCCACCGCCGTCGATCCGGACGCGGTGTTGCCGGAGGCCGACGTGACCGAGACCGAGGAGGGGGTGGTGCGCCCGGCGACCGCCGCCCATGCCTACTTCGTCGCGAAGATCGAGGCCTACATCTCTCCCGGCGGGGTCTACGATGCGTTCAAGCTTGAGAAGCTGTTCGAGGCCTTGAAGACCGGTCTCGCGGTCGTCGCGATCGAACTCGAAGGCGGGGATGATCCGCAGACGATCTTCGAGACCCTGAACAGCCGCGGCGTCGATCTCTCCGCCGGCGATCTGATGCGCAACTTCATCTTTCAGAGGGCGACCGGTCTCGGTTTTGAGGATGGCACTCTGATCGTCGACGGCTTGTACCGGCGGTACTGGCTACCCCTCGACGCATGGTTCTGGCGTGAGGGCGATACGCGGGGTCGCTTGAACCGTCCGCGTCTCGACTGGCTGCTATCCGACCATCTCGCGATGATGAAGGCCGAGCTCGTCTCGGTAGAGACGCTCTTCGAAGGCTACCGGCGTTGGATCATCGACGCGGCACCGTTCGGGGGTGACGTTGAAGCAGAACTCCGAGCGATCGCGGCGAGCGCCGCCGTGTTCCGTCGCTTGGCGGGTTGCGACGAGGCCGACGTGCTCGGTCGCTTCGGTCGGTTCTCACGTGCGTTCGACGTGTCTACGGCGACGCCGCTGGTACTGTACCTCGGCACAACAATCGAGAATCCGGACGAGTTGGGCGCGGCGCTAGCGATCATCGAGGCGTTCATTGTGCGCCGGGATATCTGCGGGCTGCCGACTGCAGGGTACAACAAGACCTTCACAGATCTCATCGCGGGCTTGAAAGCGGCCGAGCGTCCAGCGCTGCTGGCGACGTTGCAAGACGGGCTGGCCGCCGGCAAGCTGGACACGGTGCGTTGGCCCAACGACGCCGAGTTCGGTGACGCTTGGCGCTCGCGCACCCAGTACAAGCCCGCCCGCCAGGGGCGACTGCGGTACCTGTTCGAGCGCATCGAGGCTCGCAAGCGCGCTAACAACGACGAGATCGTTGCGATCAAGTCCGATCTCACGCTCGAGCACATCATGCCGCAAAAGTGGCGGACGCATTGGCCGATCCCGGGCTTCAGTCACGAGGACGAGACTGCGCCGAGCAGCGAGTACCTGGCTCGGCAAGCTGTCCGAGTGAGCAAGGTCGACACCCTGGGTAACCTCACGCTCCTCACCCGCAGTTTGAACGCGACCGCTTCGAACGGTGCGTTTTCGGTGAAAATGCCTGAGATCCGGGCGCAGTCAGCGCTCGTGCTGAACCGGGAGTTGCACGATCACGCCGAGTGGAACGAGGAGACGATCACGGCCCGTGGCGCATCCCTGTTTAAGATCGCTGCTCAGCTATGGCAGGCTCCGCCTCCGCCCATCCAAAACGCGTAGTGCAGCCTTCCCTGATGGGAATTTTTGAAACTGCCGATGGCGGCAAAAGTCATGCTGCCATCTCTTCAGGGAGGCGCTGGCCGGGGTATAGCGGACCAGCGCCCCTATAAGGCATGTCAACCGCCGTGACGTCGACCTACATCGTCGCCGGAGCACGGTCCGCGTACTTTGCGTTGTAGATCCTGGTGTAATCACGATCTCCGCAAATACAGCGACCGGTCGCATCCCGCGCATGGGGATCATTGAAGTGGGTCCCGAGCGGACGCAAGAGATTGAAACGTGTCGTGGTCGTGACCATCCCGAGTTCACCCTTAGCGTGTTTGACGAGGTCGGCGGCCAGCAAGATGCCGGCGAGCGCGGATTGGAACGCCATCGGTACCGTGGTGCCGATCGGTCGCCCACCATCGGTCAACCGAAACACGACGCCACCACAGACGGTGCTCTGATAGAAGCTCCGTAGCGGCTGCTCGGCAAAGGGGCGCAAAGCGTCGAATGGTATGCCGAGTGCGGTCGCGATACGCTCGACGAACGCGATACTGACGGGCTCGGAGGTTTGCAGCATCCGCCGGACCTCCGGCTGCGCCTCGGGCAATCCCAACTCCTCAGCGATGCGATCGTCCTCGTCCTTGACCTCGCCAGCCGGCAGGTAAAGGCACGCCAAACACGCACGACCATCCGCAAAGCCGTGTCGGGAGACGCCCAGGTCGCCCTCCTGGGTCCAGGCGTTGACGATCCACCGGGGGAGGGCACCCTGAACCGCGATGCGATCGCGCGCCGTATCCAGTGCGACGGCGACACGTTCGAGGTGCCAGTCATCGCGACTGGCCAGGTAGGCTCCCCACGTGGTGCGGTGGGGTACGACGTTCAGACCAGTCCCGCCGAGCAGGGACGCGGCGACGGCCACCTTCTCGGTATCGACGTCGGCCTGTCCCATCAGTGCGTAGCGCTGCAGGTTCGACAGGTCGACGGACTCGTGATCGATCAGATGCAAGGTCCCTGTCAGCGAGGTCAGCCGAGAGAGCGCCCAAACGCCACCGTTTCCGATGGCCCCGAGTCCGACCAAGTGGGTTTCCCCGAGGTCGACCGGGCCGATCTCACCCTCGGTGGCAGCAGTGGGGTTCGAGCGATAGCTCCGTAGATCGAGCGTGATCTCTGCATCGAGGCTGCCGCCCGGGATCTGGTCCGCGAACACGGCGCGGAACACGTTGGCGACGGCGATGCAGGCTGCCGCGCCTGCGCCGAACGGGTTGGCGCTCGCCCCACACCCAATCGGATTCGAGGAGGAAAAGCGCGCTGTCCAGCCGTCCGATCCGGCGAAGAGTTTCGTGCCTGCGATGTCGGGGATCGCCCGGCCGACGCAGATCGCGATCGTCACGCGATTGGGGTCGTCCTCCAAGTGGATGGCCGGATTGATCGATCGGGCTAAGCTCGTCAGCTCAGCCGCGTGCGTGGCGGCCTGATCGTCTAAGCCATGGATCACCAGCCTCGGGTAGAGGCGGGCGAGTAGGCGGACCGTCAGGTCCAGCAGCGCCGCGCCTTCCGCTGTGCCGGCCGCCTCCCCATCAAAGGCGATGCCGATGGCCTGCGCTTGCAACCGCTCAGAGAAAGCGGCCATGCCGAATCCTGCGAGCACCTGAGACGCGGCGGTGGCGACGCGGTCGAAGAAATTCGCGAGGGCCATGCTCAATCCGTAACCGTGATGAGTTGCGTCAGTGCACTGCCGGGCACGCGTGCCCATCGCGCTCGGGCGTCGAGGCGGTAGGCGGCGACGTCGGCGAGCTTGAACGGACGAACCGCGTAGTCGGGCACGACGAGCGACAGGCTGCCGACCGCGGTCGCGATCGCGTAGGCGTCGTCCGTGCCGGAGTGGTATGCCCGGCCCGGGTGGCTGTGGATTTGTCCGAGAAGCGTCAGCTTCTCGCGGTGAAGCCGGACGTTGATGCGGTGGAGTTCATCCGCCCCGATGCACACGCAGACGCCGTCATCGGTGCGGATGTGTCTCTGCGCCGGGATCCAGGTCTGCCCGACTTGGAACCGCTCGCCGTCCTGACGTCCGACCCAGAGCGCCAACCCCTCATGCCCGTCGCGGCCGACGGATCGCATGTGCTGCTGTGCTTGGTCGGTGCACGCCCGGGGGATCGTCACGGATCGAACTGCTGCGAGGCCGCTCAAAGCGGCACGCGCTCGATGTCGAAAGCGATTGCGATCGTCGGCGCTTGAGCCGCCATCTGATAGTTCTCGATCGGGTTGATCCCGTGGCTCCAGATCGTGTCGAGGATGAAGGCCAAGGAGCCTTCGCCAGAACGACGGTGCAGAAACCATGAATCACCGGTGTGTGCGGGGTTGTCGTGGTATTCCCGGACGCGTGGCAGACACAGGAACGGCGGTTCCTCAGGCCCATGGGTCTGAAGGAGATTGTTCATTTGAAGCATGCCCTGCTGCATCATCTGCAGGTACACCTCCATCGGCATGCCGGGCGGTACCGGTGGCCGCCGCAGCATCGGGAGTGGCAGATCCTTCGCCTTGACGGGCTCTCGGGTGAAAGGGTCGACGAAGCGGACCGAGAGAGGCTGCACGTCGTAATCGGTGAAATCGACGACGACGCACGCGAGGATCGGTGACGGGCGCAGCTTAGGGGCAGCGAACATCACGCACACCTGCGGGAAGGTCGCTTCGAGCAAAATCTGGCCGCGCTTGCGGTAGGTTTCCTCCAGGGCTCGATAATCGGCGACCTCCCGCGCGAACTTCGCGCGGGACACCTCGGGATCGACCGTCTGCAACTCAGACACCGGCCACCCCCGCGTTCAGGCTGAGCCACACGAGATCCCCGTCGTGCAGTCCGACGCCGGCGACGGTCTTCGTCAGGTCGTATGCGTTGCCGTGCTCGTCCTTGAGCTGCCACTCGTCTTCCGGGCGGCCGACGTTCCCCGACTTCTGCAGTGCTTCGGTGCGGACCTGCGTCAGCGGCGTGTCCGCATGCACCTTGAGCTCTGTCTCGGTGCCGTTGACGACGATCTTGAGCGTGATGCCGTGCTCGGTGGGGGCCTTCCGTTCCACGGTCTGGAAGTGTTCGACCCCCTTGCGAGCGAGGTCGAACAGTTGGTGATCCTCGACGCGGATGTCGTCTTCCCCCGGCAAGACGAGGAATACGTCGAAGGCCGCGGGGTCGACCCCGGCCAGCGTCTTGAGGACGACGCCGGTGATGCCACGGACCGGCCACTCCTGGTCCTGCCCGTCGATGAAGAAGCGGTAGAGGGTATCGCTCGGGGCCACGAGGAACCGCTCGACCCCGTGGTGGCCCAGATCGAAGGTCTCATCGAGATGCAGCGGCCGCAGCACGTTGTCCGGCATCCACGCGAGGACGGCATGATCGTCGATCGGATGTTTGCCCGCCGCTTTGATGATCTGCCGTCCGGTCGGCACCGGATCGGTCAGGTGGACGTCCGTGGCCTTCAGGGTGTCGTCGTAGATCTGGACCGTGATTCGGTCCCCACCGTGTTCATGATGCTCGTGCATCGTGCGCTCGCCCTGGGTGGACAGCCGCGTGGCTGCCCTTCTGACCTCTCCAGCGCAGCCGAGGTCGGCGAATCGGTAGGGCGACTAAAAAGAATCTTCGGCGGTGCAGATGAAATAGAACCGGCAGGTCGGACAATCGCTCGACGGTTTCGTCGGGAAGTGGCCGGCCTCGATCCCGGCGATGGCATCGGCGTACTCGGTCAGACCCGCGCCGCCCTGATCGGGATCGATGTTCACCGCCTCAGGGGTGGCGGGATAGACCGCCTGCAGGACGACCGTCCGCCCGGGGTACGTTTGGCGCATTGCCTCGCCGAGCAGTTCCCAGATGGCCTTTTCATCCTCGCTCTTTGATTTGCGACCGGTCCGGTAGATCTGAGCGACGATCGTCCCGTCGAGCTTTTCCACGATACGGTCGGCGCGGACGCCGATATGCCCCTCGGCGATGGTGACATGCAGGTGGCGATCGACGATCGCGCCGTCCTCGTCCAACAACGTGACGGCGTTTTCGACCATGGTGTCGGCCGCACTTCGGTAGACAGGCTCGAAGCCGTGATCGATCGGCCCCCGTTCGACCCAGAGTGTGGCCAGATGGTCGCGCGCTGCGATCGTGGTAACCGGGAGACCTGCAGTGCGCTGGTCAGAGATCCACGCCATGGTCGCGCGCACGCAACGGTGAAACGCGAGGTAGGCGCTGGCCGCACTTCGGTCACCGAGGTCGTCGACGACTTCGTAGCGGTAGCGGGCCGGGCATTTCGTCCAAATCAGCAGATCGCGGGCATCGTGGACGTTTGGGGGTACGACGGTCACGATTTCCGGCGGCCGGGCGCTTAAGGCTAGGGTCGGAGCGACGCGCGCTTTCGGTAGGCGTATCCCGAGGTCTTTGAGGAACTTCGACGGGTTGCAGGTCGCCTTCGCGGTGTAGCGTTTCGCGCTGCTGATCGAGAGAACGTCTCGCGATCGTGAGAGGGCGACGAAGAAGAGGCATTGCTCCTCGGCGTCGTGATCGCTCGGCGGTATGGCGAGCCGCTCGATCCCCCGCGGGGCCGGACAGCGCACGCTCTGGCGTTTGCCTGGCACGTACCGGCTCGCCACCTGGGGTAAGTGCACGGCCGGGAACTCCAGGCCTTTGGCAGCGTGCACGGTCATCATCCGCACGGCGGGAATGCCATCGGCCTCCGGCGGCACGACCCGGAACGCGCGATCGTCGTCGAGGCGCTCGAGCCGACGGATGCGCTCGAGAAACGCGTGCCGGCTTCCTCGGCCGCCGCTTGCCACAGCTTGCTCACGAGCGAATTTCAAAAGCTGGTAGATGGCGATCAGGCATTGCTGGGAGCGTACGCCCGGATCATCGACGAAGCGCCGGAGGTACCCGCTGGCCTCAAACAGATAATCCGCGAGCATCCGCCAAGGCGTCGTACCCCGTGTCACTCCGGTGAGATGACCGGCCAGACGAAGCAGGCCCTCCCGTCCAACCTCCGTCAGTCCATCGATTGATCCCGGGCGTGCGCAGACGGCGAGGATGTCCTCGCCCGTTGCTTCGGCCTCGCGGATCGCCAGGAGCGCGTCACGACGTGTCGCGCCGTATTCCGGAAATTGTGCGACGCGGATCAGCCCCGCCGCGTCTCTATCGGCCCCGAGTGAAACGATCGAGAGCAGATCCCGGATCTCGGGTCGCTCGAACAGATCGCCGAGGTACAGGATCGGAACGTCGAGCTCCTGAAGCAACCGACCGAAACGGGCCAGGCACAGGTGCGTTCGTGCGAGGATGGCTTGGCGATCAGGCGGGATTCCCTCGGATGCGAAACGCGCGATCTGATCGCGTATAGCGCCAGCCTCCGATCGGAGGTCATCCGCTTGTAGGTGGTCCACGTATCCCACCGTGCCACGATGGGGATGCCATACCACCGCCGGCTTCGGAGCCGCGGCGATCTTGCCGCCATACTGCTCGAACAGTTTTACGACCGCCTCACCGGACCGGTAATTCGTCGTCAGCGACCGGCTTTGCCCATCCCGATACCGAGCCGCAAAGCCGGACGCATTGGCCGGAGCTGCGCCACGGAATCGGTAGATCGATTGCCGGGGATCCGCCACCGCCCAAACGCGCCGTCCGTCATCCGCGATTTGGTCGAGCAAGGCGGTGCTCGCCGCGTTCACATCCTGATACTCGTCGATGAGGATCCAGCGATGGCGATCTCTGACCGTGGCCCGCACACCCGCTTGGTCGGTTAGCAACCGCGCTGCCTTGCCGACGAGATCGCCAAAATCGACAGCGCCCATGGCATCCAGCGCGTCTTGATACACCGTGTAGACGCCGCCGACCTCGACAGCCTTCTCGGCGGCTTCCACCACCTCTGGAGGGCCGCCAGCAGCGAGCGCCTCCTGCGCAGCCGCCAGGTATTCGGCCGGGCCGACCATCTCGTCCTTTGCCCGCGAGATCGCTCGCAGGATCGGGCGGAGCTCCAGCGTCGGATCCCAGAGATTCTGAAAGTGGCGAAGTTTCAGATGGGGCAGGACATCTTCGAGCAGGCCGAGACAACGCGCCTCGTCGAACACATCGAAGTTGCCCTTCAGCCCCGCCTGCGCCGCGTACAAACGCAGAAGCTCCAGGCCGAACGCATGGAAGGTGCCGATCCACATCTGCGCGGCTGCGCCTTCGTCCAGCAGTGCGATGCGCTCTCGCATCTCCGCGGCGGACTGGTTCGAGAACGTGAGTGCGAGGATCTCCCAAGGCTGAACGCCGGTCCCCAGGAGGTACTCGATTCGCCCCACGAGCGTACGGGTTTTGCCCGTGCCGGGCCCGGCATCGAGAATAAGCGGGCGCTCGTCCCACTCCGCGGCAGCCCGTTGCTCGGGATCGAGCGGAATGACTGGAGGCGGCTCCTTTACCGCGCTCGGTTCGGGAAGCGGAGGCAGCAGGAGAGCCCGGATCGCCTGCATCGTGACGAACGAGAGCGGAAGCCCTACCACCGCCGCGATCTCAGACGGCTTCTGCCGGTCATGGACCAAGCGTTGCCGCAGTAGGTCGGCCGGAAGTAAGAATTCCTGCGCGAAGACGTCGGCTTGCGTCTCCCGCCGCTCGCGCGGTGAATAGGCAACGACCCGCTCTGCACCTATCTCGAAAACCTGTCCCCCGAAACCTGGCTCGGTCGAGCGCACGAGCGATTGGCGCTCGTCGTGTAGATAGAAGTGCCCGATCTCGTGCGCTGTGACGATCGTCCGCTCGCCCGCCTCCAGGTGCCCTGCAAGACGAATGAACCCGTCACCTCGCTCCAGCACCCCAATGACTTCGGGGCCGTACACCGTTCCGGGTTCGAGCGTATCGACTTCAAGGTCCGCGATCTGCAGAGCCGCTGCGACGAGAGCTGCTCCTGTCCCATCGACGGCCCGTGCGGCAGCTTCAGCGTGTACGCGTCGCGCAATGACCCGGATGCCGCGCCAAGCGTCCACGCCTACCCCCTACCAGTTAGCCAGAATGCCTTGCGATCCTCGGACATGCCGGACGCGCGAATCGCTTCGTCCCATGTCCGGGCCCGACCCGTCGTCGGCGGTTCGGACGCTTTGAATGCCGCCGTCAGGGCGCGTGGTCGCGAGTTCTCCAGAATGGCCTCGAACCATTCAATCGCGCATCCGAGACATTCGGCACCCGCGCGCTTGAACCACCCTGGGATCGTCGACGGGACGATTTGGCCTGTGCCGATATCCGACACGATCGACCGCGCGATGCCAAGCCTCGCTGCGAAGGTCCGCACGTCGAGCTCTTGTCGTTCGAGCGCTGCCCGTAGATCCGGAACTTCAGTCTTTTCCACCCGCTCGGTCGCATGGCGTACCGCAGCCTGCACCTTGGCGGTATAGTCTCGCGGTTGATACTCCGCTGCTGTTGCTCCGCCATGATAGGGAAGCTTGAGAATCTCAAGGGCTTCAGCGCGAATAGCATCGGCATACTGAGGGTAATCCGAGATCCAGGCGTCGATTACCCCGGGCGTGACCGCATCGACCGCTTCATGGAAGCGGATCAGCACGTCCTCCAGTCGCTCGGTCGGATCGCTCATGACTGCCGTCCGAGCTCTTGCATGATACGCTGGGTGGCACGATCGACCCAATCCTCTGCCGTCTTCGGCGTGATCTTCAACATCGACGCGATGCTGGCTCCTGTCTTCGAACTGTAGGTGAAACCAGCCTCATGGAGCTGGTAGGCCAATCGGTGTTTCTCAGGAAGCTGTCCGAGCACGGTTGCGATCACGGCATGATCCTCCGGGCCCAGGGATGATCCATCCGGCGGTTCGATCGGCTGATTGGCGGCATCGCATGGAACAGGCTGTTCGATATTCTGCCGAACGTTACGCCTGCGAATCTTGTCGATAAGACGGTACCGCAGTTTGCCCTTGAAGGACTTTTCGAACCCGGCACCGTCCGCGGATTGCAGATCGAGAATGTCATCGATCATATCCTCGACGACCTGGGCCACAGGGTCATCGCTGTCGTTCCGCTGGCGATATCCGTACATCGCGTGCACGATCCGGTCAGCGCGTGCGGCGAGATGCTGGACCAGGACACCGCACAGGCGCGCATCACCATTGGAAGAGAGCTGGCGGCACGCGGCCACGATCTGCCGAGGGTCCTCTCCCGGCAAGCCATTCTCATCGACGATGGCTTTCCACTTCTCACGCAGTCGCTCCTGCGAGGCACCAATGCTGGCGTTCATGCGAGCCCTCGTCCTGCGAGAGCCTGCCCCCATAGCGCGAGGGCCGGCTGTGATCCGGTAGTGCGGGCAGAATAATTTTAGCACCGCAGCGGCAGAGCTTCGGTCAAATCAACCGAAGCGAGCGGCCCGAAACGCCGGCCAGTACAGGGTGGTCCAACGGGATTTGTATCCCCGTCCATCCGAACCGCGGTTGTATCTTGCGGTCGTTGCAACTTGGTTGTGCTTTTCGCGGTCACGTCGGGCCGCTGCGTCCTCTTCACTGGTCGAATCGTTTCGGCAGGCGACCCGTGAAGGCCGCCTGCCTCAACGTTAGATCAATCACGCCTTCCGCAGGGTCCAGACGGAGCTGGTCCGGACCCTGCCTGCGCCTTGCTTCAGTCCATTCCGCGTAGACAGATCGTCAAATTGTCCCGTGTTCGTAGCAAGAATGACGGAATAATTGCCAATCTGTCGTGTTCGTCATGACAACAGAAGCGGCTGGGAGCTTACGAGCAGCCGGTGGTGCTGCCGCAGGTGTCGCATTTCAGGCAGGTGCCGTTCCGGACCAGCGTGAAGTTCGCGCATTCCGGGCAGGCCTCGCCGACATAGCCCTTCATCTTCGCCTCTGCGCGCCGGTCCGCGACACTCCGCTCCGCCTTGGCGAAGGGGAGGGCGTCGGCGATCGTCTCGGCCTGACCGGCCGCCACCGGCTCCGCCTTCAGCGCCGTGCTGCCGCGGATCGCGTGAACCGTCCCGCCGACCGGCGCCGTCTGTCCGGCGCTTGCCGCCCCGACACCCAGATCCGCACCGGCCGGGCCGCCCTGGATCAGGGTGAGCCGGTCGGCCGAGCCGCGCAGCAGGCCGCGCGACACGACCGAGGAGGCCGGAGCGGGCTTCGCACCCTCACGGGTCGTGTCGCCGCTCTCGCCGCCGCCGATCACCGTCCCGCCGATCTCGGCGGGGCTGACATGGGCGAGGTCGGCGCGGCCGAGATACGAGACTGCCAGCTCGCGGAACACATAGTCGAGGAGCGAGGTCGCGTTCTTGATCGCGTCGTTGCCCTGCACGAACCCCGCCGGCTCGAACCGCGTGAAGGTGAAGGCCTCTACGTATTCCTCCAGCGGCACGCCGTATTGGAGGCCGAGGGAGATCGCGATGGCGAAGTTGTTCATCAGGCTCCGGAAGGTCGCGCCCTCCTTGTGCATGTCGATGAAGATCTCGCCGAGGCGGCCGTCGTCGTATTCGCCAGTGCGCAGGTAGACCTTGTGGCCGCCCACCACCGCCTTCTGGGTATAGCCCTTCCGGCGGGCCGGCAGCTTCTCGCGGGAGCGGATCCGCTCGACGCGCTCGATCACCCGCTCGACGATCTTCTCCGCCACCGCGGCGGCCTTGGCGGCGGCCGGGGCCTGGATCAAGGCCTCGATCCCCTCGTCGGCCTCGTCGTCCTCATCTGCGATGAGGGCCGAGTTGAGCGGCTGCGACAGCTTCGAGCCGTCGCGGTAAAGGGCGTTCGCCTTGAGGGCGAGGCGCCAGGACAGCAGGTAGGCCGCCTTGCAATCCTCGACCGTGGCGTCGTTCGGCATGTTGATGGTCTTGGAGATCGCACCCGAGATGAAGGGCTGCGCCGCCGCCATCATGCGGATGTGGCTCTCGACCGAGAGGTAGCGCTTGCCGATCCGGCCGCAGGGGTTGGCACAGTCGAAGACCGGGTAGTGCTCGACCTTGAGGAAGGGCGCGCCCTCCAGGGTCATCGCCCCGCAGATATGGGTGTTGGCGGCCTCAATCTCCTTCTTGGAGAAGCCGAGGAACGGCAGCAGCTCAAAGGTCGGGTCCGACAACTTCTCGGCCGGGACCTTGAGGGTCTGGGTGAGGAAGTCGTCGCCGAGCGTCCAGCGGTTGAACACGAACTTGATGTCGAAGGCCGACTTCAGGCCCTTCTCGACCGCGGCGATCTTCTCATCCGAGAAACCCTTGGCGCGCAGCGTCGTCGGGTTGATGCCCGGCGCCTGACCCATCGAGCCGTGGCCGACCGCGTAGGCCTCGATCTCGGCGATCTCGGATTCGCGGTAGCCGAGCGCGCGGAGGGCATCCGGAGCGGCCTGGTTGATGATCTTGAAGTAGCCGCCGCCCGCGAGCTTCTTGAACTTCACCAGGGCGAAGTCGGGCTCGATGCCGGTGGTGTCGCAATCCATCACGAGGCCGATCGTGCCAGTCGGCGCGATGACGGTGGCCTGCGCGTTGCGGTAGCCGTGCTCCTCACCGAGCTTCAGCGCCCGGTCCCAGGCGGCGCGGGCGTGGTCGCCGAGATCCGCCTGCGGGATATTGGCCAGGTCGAGGGCGACCGGCGCGACGTTCAGGAACTCGTAGCCTTCAGCCTCGCCGTGGGCGGCCCGGCGATGGTTGCGGATGACCCGCAGCATCGCGTCGGCATTCTCCTCGTAGGCCGGGAAGGTGCCGAGTTCCGCGGCCATCTCGGCAGAGGTGGCGTAGGCGACGCCGGTCATGATCGCGGTCAGCGCGCCGGCCAACGCCCGACCCGCGTCGGAATCGTAAGGAAGGCCCATGGTCATCAGCAGGCCGCCGATATTGGCGTAGCCGAGGCCGAGCGTCCGGTAGCGGTAGGAGAGCTCCGCGATCTCCTTGGACGGGAACTGCGCCATCATCACCGAGATCTCGAGCACCACCGTCCAGAGGCGGTTGAGGTGCTCAAACGCCTCCACGTCGAAGCGCTTGGTCTCGCGATCGTACATCGTCAGCAGATTCGCCGAGGCGAGATTGCAGGCGGTGTCGTCGAGGAACATGTACTCGGAGCACGGGTTCGAGGCCCGGATCCGCCCGCCCGCCGGGCAGGTATGCCAGTCGTTCATCGTGGTGTTAAAGTGCAGGCCCGGATCCGCCGAGGCCCAGGCGGCCTCGCCGATCCGCTCCCACAGGTCGCGGGCCTTCAGCGTCTTGGTGACCTTGCCGGTGGTGCGGGCCTGGAGGGACCAGTCTGCATCCGCCTCGACGGCGCGCAGGAAGTCGTCGGTCAGCGAGACAGAATTGTTGGAGTTCTGGCCGGCGACCGTGAGGTAGGCCTCCGAATCCCAGTCGGTGTCGTAGACCGGGAAGTCGATCTTGGTGAAACCCTGCCGGGCGAACTGCACGACGCGCTTGATGTAGGCATCCGGCACCGAGGCGCGGCGGGCGGCCTTGATCTCGCGCTTGAGGGCTGGGTTGCGCTCCGGATCGAAGCAGGCGTCGCCTTCAGCCTCGCACTGGGTGCAGGCCTTCATCACCAGGTTCAGGTGCTTGGAGACGACCTTCGAGCCGGTCACCAGGGCGGCGACCTTCTGCTCCTCCTTCACCTTCCAGTCGATGAAGGACTCGATATCCGGGTGGTCGATGTCGACGATCACCATCTTGGCGGCGCGGCGCGTCGTGCCGCCCGACTTGATCGCGCCGGCCGCCCGGTCGCCGATCTTGAGGAAGCTCATCAGGCCCGACGACTTGCCGCCGCCGCCGAGCTTCTCGTTCTCGCCGCGCAGCATCGAGAAGTTGGAGCCGGTGCCGGAGCCGTACTTGAACAGGCGCGCCTCACGCACCCACAGGTCCATGATGCCGCCCTCGTTGACGAGGTCGTCCTGGACCGACTGGATGAAGCAGGCATGCGGCTGCGGGTGCTCGTAGGCCGAGGCCGACTTGGTCAGCGCGCCAGTCTGCGGATCGCAGTAATAGTGGCCCTGGCTCGGGCCATCGATGCCGTAGGCCCAGTGCAGGCCGGTGTTGAACCATTGCGGCGAGTTCGGCGCCACCATCTGGCGGGCCAGCATGAAGCGCAGCTCGTCCATGAAGGCCGAGGCATCCTCCTCCGAAGAGAAGTAGCCGCCCTTCCAGCCCCAGTAGGTCCAGCAGCCCGCGAGCCGGTCGAACACCTGCGTGGCGGAGGATTCGGAGACGAAGCGCTCGTCCTCGGGAAGTTCGGCCAGCGCCGCCTCATCCGGCACCGAGCGCCAGAGGAAGGACGGAACCGCGTTCTCCTCGATCTTGCGCAAACGGGCCGGGACGCCAGCCTTGCGGAAGTACTTCTGGGCGAGCACGTCGCTCGCCACCTGGCTCCAGCTCTCCGGCACGTCGATGCCGTCGAGGCGGAACACCACCGACCCGTCGGGGTTGCGGATCTCGCTCAGCGCCTTGCGGAAGGGGATCCCGGCGTAGGGGGATTGTCCGGTCGTGGTGTAGCGACGCTCAAAGCGCATGAAACAGACCTCTCCCGACAGGACACACGTGTCCCGGCTCCGCACGGCGCGGAGTCTTTGCCCGATCGTGGGATACGGATCCGACCGCGCCCAATCGTTGAGCGCGCTTCAGGTCCGCTTATGAATTCATGAACCGGTCGCCCCTGCTCAATGCGCCACTCGGGGCGCGACCGATGCCGGGACGATACCGCTGTCTTCGCTCTCACGTCAACAAGTGGTGTGCACCGACTCGGTTCCACGCTAGATCTTGTGCCGGCTCGCATATTCCTGTGGATATCGCACCGGGCCGGGATAAGTGTCGTTTCTGCTTCCTAGAATCGGATCGGGATTATTTTCGATTCACAGCCCTCGGTTGGGCGTATCTGCCCCGACAAGTTGTGGTGCGACGAACCGCGCAGCGTCTGTTGCCGCTCAGCGACACAGCGGCCCGGCGGCTGGACTCGCGCGCCCTCGGTCACCATAAGGAGGCCCAAAGGCGCCTCTGCGGCGCGGAACGATTCTGGGATCGGCGATGGCGCTGAAGGACACTCTGCTGCGCGTCTTCACGTGGTGGAACGGTCAGACCGTCTCCCTCGCGCTTCAGACCGCGCGAAGCGGCATCTTCGTCGGCGAGGACGAGTACGGGAACAAGTACTACAGGGCGGAAGGGGCGTTGATCGACCGCTCTGTCGGTTCGGAGCGCCGCTGGGTGGTGTATAACGGCTACGCCGATGCCTCGAAGGTTCCGCCGGGCTGGCGCGGCTGGCTGTGCCACAATGTCGATGTCGCCCCGAGCGAGGAGAACTATCAGCCCCGGGCGTGGCAGAAGCCGCATATCGAAAATCAGACCGGCACGCCCAACGCCTATCGGCCGCAGGGCTCGCAGCTCTCCTGGGGCCAGCGGCCGGCTGCGACTGGCGATTACGTCTCCTGGACGCCGGGCGAGTAACGCCAACACCGGCCCGGCCCAGGCGCCCTTTTGCCGCCACCGTTCCGGTGTTGATGGCGGGCCAACGACATGTCCGCCGCGCATCCCTTGGCGCGGCCGGCCTCCCTCGCAGGGATCCGCGCCTTGAGCCGCATCATCGCCCTCGCACGCTTGGCGCTCGCCCCGAGCCTCGTGATCGGCCTCTGGGCCGGCCCGGCTGCGGCCGACAAGATCAAGAACCCGACCGCGGTGTTCTCCGGCCTCGACAAGATCACCGGCCGGATCGTGTCGTTCGAGGTCGCGGTGGACGAGACCGTGCAGTTCGGCGCCCTGCAGCTCACCCCGCGGGTCTGCTACACCCGGCCGCCGACCGAGAGCCCCAAGACCACGGCCTTCCTTGAGGTCGACGAGGTCACCCTCGACAACAAGTATCGGCGGATCTTCACCGGCTGGATGTTCGCGTCGAGCCCCGGGCTGCACGCGATCGAGCACCCGATCTACGACGTGTGGCTGGTCGACTGCAAAGGCGGAGCTGATGTGATCGCCGAGGCGAAGGAGCAGGAGGACGTTCCCGCCGTCGCGGCCAAGCCTGAGAAGACGAAGCGAGCCAACAAGGACAGCACAAAGACCGCCCAGCAGATCAACGCCGCCGGTCAGGTCGATGTCGAGGCGCCGCGCGGCGTGCCGGTCCAGCCGCGCCAGAAGCCCTCGCGCAAGTTCTTCCCGTCGAACGAGGGGCCGGCGCCAGCGCCGCCGCCTCAGCCGCAGCAGCCGCAGAACCTGTTCGACGCGCTGTTCCGCTGATCTGGCGCTAAGCCTCGCCGGAGGCGCCCAAAGCCTCCAGCACCCGCGCGCCCGTCACGGAGCCGTCGCCGGGCCAGACGTTCCAGTCGGCCCCCTGATCGAGGGCCTCGGCGAGGCGGCGCTTGTAGACGTGCCGCGGCAGTTCCTCCGCGCCGAACTGCGTGAGGTGATCGGTCACGAACTGCGTGTCGGCGAGGCGATAGTGCCCCGCGCGCAGGCGGCCCATCAGGTGGACCAGGGCGACCTTCGAGGCGTCGCGCACCTCGTGGAACATGCTCTCGCCGAAGAAGGCCGCCCCAAGCGAGACGCCGTACAGGCCGCCAACCAGGCGATCCTCCGCGTAGACCTCGACCGTGTGGACATGGCCGAGGTCGAACAGGGCGCCGTAGAGATCGCGGATGCGGCCGTTGATCCAGGTCCGCTCGCTGTCGCGGCGGGGGGCGGCACACCCCTCGATCACGCCGTCGAAATCGGTGTCGCACCGTACCGCGAACTGGTCGGACCGGACCGTCCGGGCGAGGCGCTTGGGAACGCGGAACGCGTCGAGGGGCAGCACGCCGCGCGCCTTCGGCTCGACCCAGTAGAGGGTCGGGTCATGCGCGTCCTCGGCCATCGGAAAGATGCCCGCCGCGTAGGCCTTCAGCAGGATCTCGGGGGTGATGTCCACGCGGTGGCTGTCGTGCATGGCCTGAATGTCGCGCGCCGGCCGCGCGAAGACCAGAGGCGCGGCGTGCCGGTGTCGCCGCAGCCCGGGTTCAGGCCTTCATGCCACCGTCTTCGAGGAAATGTTCCAGCCAGTGGATGTCGTAAAGGCCGTTCTGCACGTCCGGGTTGCGGACAAGCGTCCGGAACAGCGGCAGCGTCGTGTCGATGCCGTCGATGACGAACTCGTCGAGCGCCCGGCGCAGGCGCATCAGGCACTCGTTCCGGGTCCGGCCGTGCACGATCAGCTTGCCGATCAGCGAGTCGTAGTTCGGCGGGATCCGGTAGCCCTGGAAGGCTGCGGAATCGACCCGGACGCCGAGGCCGCCGGGCGTGTGATAATGGGTGATCTCGCCCGGCGAGGGCCGGAAGGTCTCCGGGTGCTCGGCGTTGATCCGGCACTCGATGGCATGGCCCTCGACCTTGATGTCCGACTGGCTGACCGACAGCGGGCCGCCCGAGGCGACCTGGATCTGCTCAATCACCAGATCGATCCCGGTGATCATCTCGGTGACCGGATGCTCGACCTGGATCCGGGTGTTCATCTCGATGAAGTAGAAGCGACCGTCCTCGTACAGGAACTCGACGGTGCCGGCGCCGAGATAGCCTAGCTCCTTCATGGCGTTGGCGCAGATGCCGCCGATCTCGGCGCGCATCGACTCGTTGAGCGCCGGCGAACCGCCTTCCTCCCAGACCTTCTGGTGGCGGCGCTGGAGCGAGCAATCGCGTTCTGCGAGGTGGACGGCGCCGCCGCGCCCGTCACCCAGGACCTGCACCTCGATGTGGCGGGGCTTCTCGAGGTATTTTTCCAGGTAGACGGCGTCGTCGCCGAAGGCGGCCTTGGCCTCGGACTTGGCCATGCCGATCGCCTGCTCCAGCTCGGCCTCGCTGCGCGCCACCTTCATGCCGCGCCCGCCGCCGCCCGCCGCGGCCTTCACCAGCACCGGATAGCCGATCTCGGCGGCGACCCGCTTGGCGGTGTCGGCATCCTCGACGCCGCCCTCCGAGCCCGGCACGCAGGGGATGCCGAGCTTCAGCGCCGTGCGCTTCGCCTCGATCTTGTCGCCCATGGTGCGGATGTGCTGCGCCTTGGGACCGATGAAGCCGATCTGATGATGGGCTAACACCTCGGCGAAACGGGCATTCTCCGACAGGAAGCCGTAGCCGGGATGGACCGCATCCGCCCCGGTGATCTCGCAGGCCGCGATGATCGACGGGATGTTGAGGTAGCTGTCGCGAGCCGCCGGCGGGCCGATGCAGACGCTCTCGTCGGCGAGGCGCACATGCATCGCGTCCGCATCCGCGGTGGAGTGGACCGCCACGGTGGCGATCCCGAGCTCCTTCGCCGCCCGCAGGATGCGCAGGGCGATCTCGCCGCGGTTTGCGATCAGGATCTTGTCGAACATCGGACCCGTTAGGCCGCACTGACGGTCCCGGACCGCGCAGGAGGCTCTATCCTCTGGTTAAGCGGCGTCGTTCCGGCGCAGGCGGCGTTCAATTCCTAGCTGATGACGAGCAGGGCCTCGCCGAACTCGACCGGCTGCCCGTCCTCGACGAAGATGGCGCTCACCGTGCCGGCGCGGGGCGCTACGATCTCGTTGAAGGTCTTCATCGCCTCGATGAGCAACAGCTTGTCGCCGACCTCGACCCTCGAACCGACATCTACAAATGCCTTGGCGTCGGGCGAGGGGCGCAGATAGGCGGTCCCGACCATCGGCGAAGGCACCGTGCCGGCCTGATTCCGAGCCGGCTCGGCCGGCGCAAGCGCGGACGGGGCTGCTGGGACCGGCGTCGGCGCCAGGGCGGCGACCGGTGCGGCCGCAACTTGGACGCCCACGGGTTCGAGCCGCCGCACGACGCGGATGCGCAGATCTCCCTTCTCGACCTCGATCTCAGAGAGGCCGGTTTCGGTGACGAGGTTGGCGAGCTCGCGCACGAGCTCGGGATCGATGGCGTCGTTCTTTGACATCCGGCCTACTTCGTATCGCGGCGCGTCGGTCCGTCCATCGAGTCGGCGGTGGACCGCGGCCCTGCGGCTGGCGGCTCTTAGACGAAGGCGGTGCAGCGCGACAAGGCCGCACCCGCCATTGCAACAGGCCGCCGGAGAGCCCGTTCCCTCAGCAGGACGCGTGACCGCACTGACGAACGTCGGCGATGGTCTTGCGCATGGGGTCGACGCCGACGGCGCCGGGGATCACCTCGTCGCCGATGATGAAAGCCGGCGTGCCCGAGAGGCCGAGCCGGTCGCCGAGGCCGCGGTTCTCGCTGAGCGCAGCCTTCACCTCGGGGGAGGCCATGTCCTTCTGCAGCTTGGCGGTGTCGACGCCCATATCCTTGGCGACCTGGATCGCCCGGGCGCCGTTCACCCGGCCCTTGGTCTCTAGAAGCTTCTGGTGGAACTCGAACAGCTTGTCGCCCTTGAGTTGCTGGCGCACCGCCACGGCGACCTGACTGGCCTCCAGCGATTCCGGGCCGAGCACCGGGAAATCCTTGATCACCACGCGCAACTTGGGATCGGCCTTGATCAGCGCCTGCACGTCGCCGAGCGCCTTGCGGCAGTAGCCGCAGTTGTAATCGAAGAACTCGACCATGGTGACATCGCCCGACGGGTTGCCGGCCACGACATCGTGCGGGCCGTTCAGGAGCGCGTCGCGGGATTCCTTGAGGGCAGCGGCCTGGGCGAGGCGCTGCGTCTCGGCCTGCTGCTTCTCGGCCTCGGCCAGCGCCTCCTGCAGCACCTCGGGGTGCTTGATCAGGTAATCCTTGACGATCGCCTCGATCCCGGTGCGCTGCGCGTCCGTGAAGGGAGAGGCGGCGGGCGCTTCGGCTTTCTGCGCGAGGGCAGGAACGGCGACGAGGCCGAGCGCCAGAGCCAGCGCGGGCAGGGGGCGGATGAACGGCATGAATCCTCGCTTGCGGGGCAAGCCGGCCCGCACTGGGCGCGAGCGGTAGGCGCTGGGTTTGGCGTTTTCACGGCACCGGGTCAATCGGATGCGCGCGCGGCGATTCGGACTGTCGGGCCACGGTTGAGGCGCTACGCGGTGCGATCTACCCTCCCGGCCTGGCTGGATGGCCCCGGCCGGGCGGCCACACCCGGCACTCCGAAGGATCCCATGACCCCGATCTCCCGACGCGCCGCCGCCGTCCAGCCGTTCCTCGCCATGGACGTGATGGCCGCCGCCGCCGCGAAGGCGCGGGCCGGCGCCGACGTGGTGCGGATGGAGGTCGGCCAACCTTCGGCGCCGGCGCCCCGGGCGGTGATCGCGGCCGCGCAAGCCGCGCTGGCGACCGGGCGCGTGCCCTACACCGAAGCGCTGGGCCTGCCGGCCCTGCGCGAGCGCATCGCCCGGGACTACGCGGAGCGGCACGGCGTTTCGGTGTCGCCCGAGCGCGTGGTGATCACCACCGGCTCCTCGGCGGGCTTCGTCCTGGCCTTCATGAGCCTGTTCGATGCCGGCGCGCGGGTCGCCGTGCCTCAGCCCGGCTACCCGGCCTATCGCAGCATCCTGGCCGCCCTCGATCTCGTGCCGGCCCCGATGGTCCTGCGCGCGGAGGACCGCTTCGCCCCGACCGCCGCGCTGCTGCGCGAGACGCACGCCCAATCGCCGGTTTCCGGGGCACTGGTGATGAGCCCCGCCAACCCGTCCGGCACCGTGATCACGGAGGCGGCCCTGCAAGACCTCTGTGCCGCCACGCGCAGCCTTGGCCTGCCGCTGATCTCGGACGAGATCTATCACGGCCTCAGCTACGGTGAGCCGACCGTCACGGCGCTACGCTTCGATCCCGACGCGGTGGTGATCAACTCCTTCTCGAAATACCATTGCATGACCGGCTGGCGCGTCGGTTGGATGGTGGTGCCGGAGGCGCTGGTCCGCCCGATCGAGCGTCTGGCGCAGAACCTCTACATCTCGGCGCCGTACCTCTCGCAGGTCGGGGCGCTCGCGGCCTTCGACGCCACGGTGGAACTCGATGCCGTGCGCGACGGCTACGCGCGCAATCGCGCCATCCTGCTCGACGCGCTGCCCGGTCTCGGACTCGGACGCGTGCATCCGGCCGACGGCGCCTTCTACCTCTACGCGGACGTGGCGAACCTCACCAACGACGCCGCGGATTTCTGCCGGCGGATGCTCGACGAGGCGCATGTGGCGGCGACGCCCGGGCTCGACTTCGACCCGGACCTCGGCAACCACCACGTCCGGTTCTCGTTCGCGGGCTCGGAGGCCGAGTGCCGCGAGGCCGTGGCCCGGCTGCGGCGCTGGCTCAGCTGACCGCACACCGTCGTTGCGCGCGAAGCGAAGCCATCCAGGGCAGCGCTCCGTAGAACGATGTCGCGTTGCCCTGGGTCACGTCGCACCGCTCGTGATGACGGGAAGGGCACGCCTTCCAGGGGAGCGGGCCAGGATATCCTCAGGCGGCTTCCACAGACACCAGTTCCAGAACCGCCGCCGGAAGCGCCGAGAAATGCTCGATCACCCGGTCCGGACCCAACTCGGTCACCGGCAGGTCGGTATAGCCGAAGGTCACGGCGACCACCGGGATGCCGGCCGCCTTGGCGGTGTCGATGTCGGTGCGGGAATCACCCACCATCACGGCGCGGGCCGGATCGCCGCCGGCACGCTCGATCGTGCCGGTGAGGTGGCGCGGGTCGGGCTTGAAGCACGGGAAGGTATCGCGGCCGCAGATCGCCGCGAAGCGGTGGCCGATTCCGAGGAGTCGCAGCAGCTCGACCGACTGACCCTCATATTTGTTGGTACAGACCGCGAGCCTGAACCCCTCCGCCTCCAGCGCGTCGAGCGCCTCGACCACGCCGGGATAGAGATGCGACGTGTCGGCGAGGTGCTCGCCGTAATGGGCGATGAAAGCGTCGAACAGACGCTCGTGATCCTCCGGCGAGAGTGCGCGTCCCTCCGCCTCGAAGCCGCGCCGGATCAGCGCCTTGGCGCCGGCACCGATCAGACCGCGGGCCTGCGACAGCGGCAGCTCGGGCAAGCCCTCCCGGGTCATCAGCACGTTGAGCGTGCCGATCAGGTCCCCCGCGGTCTCCGCCAGAGTGCCGTCCAGATCGAACACGGCGATGGGCGGGCGGGTCGTCGAGGCGGCGGACATCGTTTGAAGGTCTCCTGCTGGCCAGGGCTTCGCTAATGGCGGGCTTTGCGGCGGGCAAGCCGGCCCGGGACGCCGCGCATTGCGCGGACGTTCCGTCGCAGTGCCCCAGACTCGCCCGAAAGGCCGGCGAAAGGCTGCAGGCCACCGGCCCTGGAACCCGCGATGAAACCGTCCCTGCCTGTTCTCGCCGCCTGCGCGGCTCTTCACATCCTGCCGGCCGCCGCGACCTCCTACGAGTTCGTGCCCGCGCCGCAGACCGACCTGAACCGCATGTACCGGGTCGATACCGTGACCGGCGAGGTCACGTCCTGCCAGTACGGACTTCAGGAATCCGCCGGCGGGATCGGCCAGACGGTCTGCTTCGGCGCCGGGGAGGGGGCCGGGCCCCAGACGCCGTCGCAATACGGTTTGGTGGCGAGCCGCCATACCCGCGAGGCCGGCGTCTTCCGGGTAAACTATCGGACCGGCGAAATGAGCATCTGCTTCGTACTGGTGAAAAAGGAGCAGGTCGTCTGTACCCAGCAGGGTAAGCCCGGCGCCGAGGGCGCCTCCGACGCACCGCTGACAGGGCCCGCCCCCGGCCGTGCCGGAGCCAGCGCCACGCCTGCGCAGGGCGGTCGCTTTTGACGGAGCGTTTCCGGCGCAGGCGTTCCGGTCGGCTCGGTCCCGTGCTAGGGGCCGCGCGATCATCGCGGAAAGACCGGCTCCCCATGACACGCGCCCCCTCGATTCACTGCGCCGACCGGGCATTCGCCCGGTGAGCGGGCCGGACCTGCGCCGGGCCGCGGCGGCGCGCGCCCTCGACCTCGTCGAGCCCGGCATGCGGCTCGGCCTCGGCACCGGTTCCACGGCTGCCGCCTTCGTGACATTGCTCGGCGCGCGGGTCCGCACCGGCCTCGACATAATCGGCGTGCCGACCTCGGAGGCGACGCGCGCGCAGGCCGAAAGCCTCGGCATCCGTCTCGCGACTCTCGACGAGCAACCCGAACTCGACCTGACCATCGACGGTGCCGACGAGGTCGATCCCGCCCTGCGCCTGATCAAGGGCGGGGGCGCCGCGCTCCTGCGGGAGAAGATCGTCGCCTGCGCGAGTCACCGTATGGTGGTGATCGCCGACATGGCCAAGCGCGTGGACCGGCTCGGCGCCTTCCCCCTGCCGATCGAGGTCAATCCCTTCGGTCTCACCGCCACCCACCGAGCCGTCGAGGCCGCCGTGGCGTGCGCTGGCTGCGCGGGGACCGTCCGGCTGCGCCGGACCTCCGATGGCGCGCCTCTGGTCACCGACGGCGGCCACCACATCCTCGACGCCCATCTCGGTGCGATTACCGATCCGGAAACGCTGGGCGCCGCACTCTGGGCCGTGCCGGGGGTGGTCGAGCACGGCCTGTTCCTCGGCATCGCCGACGCCGCAATCCTGGCCTTCGACCGGGACGGGCAGGCCGACATAACCGTTCTCGGAAGCCTCACCTGAGGCGCCGCCTTTCACGCAAGCCCTCCTCGCAGGATCAGTCCAGCATGTCCCGACGCACCATTGCCGCGCTCGGTTTCGCGCTCTGCCTCGCGCTCCCGAACGTGGCCTTCGCGCAGGCCCGCAAGCCGGCGCCCACCGCCACGCCGGCGGCCAACACCCCGGCCGCCAACGCACCGGCAGCCTCGACCTTCACGCCGGGCCACCTCGCGCTCGCCCGAGAGGTGATGCTCAGCTCCGGCATCGCCCGTTCCTTCGATTCGGTGCTGCCCGCCTTCGCCGACCAGATCCGCAAGCAGGCGGTCACCCGGCCGGAGCTCGCCAAGGATCTCGACGAAGTTCTGGCCTCGCTACAGCCCGAGATGGAGCTGCAGAAGCAGCGCATGATCGACATCGCGGCGCGCACCTACGCGGCGAAATTCTCCGAGGCCGAGTTGAAGGAGATCGCGACCTTCTTCCGCTCGCCGGCCGGCAAGCACTACGTGGAGGCGCAACCGCAGCTCCTCGACGAGATGGTGCAGGAGATGCAGGACTGGACCCAGGACGTATCGGAATACGTCATGGTCCGCGTGCGCGCCGAGATGGGCAAGCGCGGGCACCAGATGCAGTGACGGCAATCCGGTGAGCGCCGCTTCGTGAACGCAGCCGGCCGCCTCTATGCTATGGGCGGCGCCCTCCTCGCCATCATGCCGCTCGCGATGGTGCTGGCCAACCGGTCGAGCCCAGTCGTGGTCGGGCTGGCGGCGACGGCCTTCCTGGCCGGGCGCCTGATCGAGGATCGCGGCGGGACGGCGCACCGGTTGCTGAGGCCGCTAGCGAGTCCGCTCGCCGGGGCGGGACTCGCCTTCCTGGCTTGGAGCCTCATCTCGCTCGCCTGGAGCCCGTTCCCGGCCTCGTCTCTGCGAGTGGCGGGCGAGTTCCTGCCGACCCTGGCAGCCGCCTACCTCCTAGCGAGCCTCGCGCCGGGTCGCATCCCACGTTTTGCGGTGCGGCTGGGGGCCATTGCGGTTGTGCTCGCCGGCGTCCTGATCGCCGTTGACCTCGCGACCGATCTAGCCTTGGGACGGGCGCTGGGGCACCGCGCCGCCGCCTTCGTACACAATCGTCCGGCGCTCACCCTCGATCTCGTGGCCGGCCCGCTGGCCCTGGTCCTGTGGCGCGGGCGCAGCCGGGGCTCCGCCGGGGCGGTGCTGGCCCTCGGGGCGCTCGGCGTGATGCGCTCGATCAGCGGCGCCGCTCAGCTCGGGCTGCTGGCCGGAGGTGCGATGTTCGCGGCCGCCCGTCTGCTGCCGTGGCGCATCGCGATCGGGCTCGCTGGCCTCGGCCTCGGCCTCGCCCTGGCCCTCGCGCCGGTGGAGGGTGACCTCCTCGCCCGCGTCATGCCGGAAGCGGCCCACGCACGGCTCGAGCAATCCTCGTCCCGCGCACGCGTCGCCATCGCACGCAGCTTCGGGGCCGCGGTCGCGACCGATCCCTGGCGCGGCGCGGGCTTCGGTACGAGCGCGCGCTTCGCCGAGACGCCGGTGGCCCGGACGGTGCCCGCGGAGATGCGCGTGCTCCTCGGGGTCGGCCACCCGCATAACAGCTTCCTCCAGGTCTGGGCCGAGCTCGGCCTGCCCGGGGCGATCCTGGCGGCCCTGACACTGATGCTGATGCTCGCCCGCATCGCCCGACTGGCGCAGCCGGACCAAGCGACGGCGCTCGGCCTCATCGCCTGTGCGGCGGCGATCGCCTTCGTCGAGCACAACGGCTGGGCGGCGTGGTGGACGGCGGGCC
Organism: Methylobacterium phyllostachyos; assembly: GCF_900103445.1. Taxonomy (GTDB): domain Bacteria; phylum Pseudomonadota; class Alphaproteobacteria; order Rhizobiales; family Beijerinckiaceae; genus Methylobacterium; species Methylobacterium phyllostachyos. The sequence goes on from NZ_FNHS01000017.1 coordinate 45,139, forward strand.
TCGGCGCTGCCATCTCGTGGATGCGCGAGGCGTCCCGGCCACGTGCCGAAGCGACTTCTGAGATGGACGGCCCCGCATGAGCGATTTCGACGTCGACCTCTTCGTCATCGGCGGCGGCTCGGGCGGCGTGCGCGCGGCGCGGATCGCGGCAGGCTACGGCGCCCGGGTGATGCTGGCTGAGGAATACCGGGTCGGTGGCACCTGCGTGATCCGCGGCTGTGTCCCGAAGAAGCTGATGGTCTATGCCGGGCGCTTCGCCGACGAGTTCGAGGATGCCGCCGGTTTCGGCTGGACCGTGGAGAAGCCGCGCTTCGACTGGTCCGTCCTCAAACGGCGGCGCGATGCCGAGGTCACCCGGCTCGAGGGCATCTATGACGCCAACCTGATCCGAGCGGGGGTCGAGATCGCGCCGGAGCGGGCCGTGATCGAGGATCCGCACACGGTGCGACTTCTGAAAACCGGCCGGACCGTCCGGGCGGAGCGGATCTTGATCGCAGTCGGCGCCCATCCGGTGAAGGAGCCGGCGGTGCCCGGCATCGCGCTGGCGATCACCTCGAACGAGGTGTTCGAGCTGGAGCGCCTGCCGGAGCGCATCCTGGTGATCGGCGGCGGCTACATCGCGGTGGAATTCGCGGGTGTGTTCGCGGCGCTGGGCAGCGCCACGACCCTGCTGCACCGCGGCGACAAGTTGCTGCGCGGCTTCGACGAGGAGGTCCGCGACGCCCTCGCGGAGGCCTACGGTCACCGGATGGACCTGCGCCTCGGCAGCACATTGACGGGCATCGAACGGCGGGACGGCGCCCTCTGCGCCCGCCTCGACGATGGCAGCGAGGTCCCGGCCGATCAGGTGCTCGTCGCGACGGGCCGGCGGCCCAACGTGGAGGGGCTGGGCCTCGACCGCGTCGGCATCGAGCTCGACCCGGCCGGGGCGATCCCGGTGGACGCCTACTCGCAGACGAAGGTGCCGTCGATCTACGCGGTCGGCGACGTCACCAACCGCGCCAACCTGACGCCGGTGGCGATCCGCGAGGGCCACGCCTTCGCCGACACGGTTTTCGGGGGTAAGCCGATCTGCGTCGATCACCGCCTGATCCCCACGGCGGTGTTCTCGACGCCCGAGATCGGTGTCGTCGGCCACAGCGAGGCGGTGGCGCGGGAGGTTTACGGCAAGATCGACGTCTACAAGGCGCGCTTCCGTCCGATGAAGGCGACGCTCTCGGGCCGCGAGGAGCGGATCCTCATGAAGGTGATCGTCGATTGCGCCACCGACCGCGTGGTCGGCGTCCACATCTTCGGGCACGATGCCGGCGAAGTCATCCAGGCGGTTGGCATCGCGGTGACCATGGGCGCCACCAAGGCCGATTTCGACCGGACCATCGCGGTCCACCCGACGGCCGCCGAGGAATTGGTGACGATGCGGGTGCCCGAAGTCACGAAGCACCCGGTCGGCGTCGGCTAGCCGCTCCGAATCCCCGGGGGCCTCGACGCGGTGCCCGACCGAGCCATATCAGGGGCATGGGAAAGCAGGGCGCAGGCAAGGGACGGGGCGGCGACGACGCGCATGCGCGCCGGCAGGCCATCATCGACGGCCTGCTGGCGGATGCCCTTCGCCCCGTCTTCCACCGCCCGCCGAGCCAGGATGCGCTCCCCCCCGATATCCGCCGCGCCATCGATCAGCTGCTCGCCAAGGCCGAGGCGCAGCGCAGCCGCTGTCTGACCTACGATGACCTGGAAGAGGCACTGCCGCCCCGGGACGTCTCTGCGGAGGATCTGGAGGCGATCTTCTGGATCCTCGCCGAGCACGGGATCGAGGTTGAGGACGGCGAGGCTTGAATCCCGGTCGCGCCTGCCCCTCGCATTCCGGCACTCGCAACCGCACCGGAACCTCTCTATAAGCCCCGCTTCGCGCGTGAAGCGCGGTCGCACGAAGAGGTGCGCGGAGAGAGGCCATGGGCGAGCGTTGGACACCGAAGAGCTGGAGACATCTGCCGATCGAGCAGGTGCCCGCCTATCCGGACGTGGCCGCCCTGGGTGCCGTCGAATCGCAGATCGCGAGCTTTCCGCCGCTGGTTTTTGCCGGTGAGGCCCGCAAGCTGAAGGCAGCGCTCGCGCGCGTCGCGGCGGGCGAGGCGTTCCTTCTTCAGGGCGGCGACTGCGCCGAGAGCTTCGACGAGCATTCCGCCGACAACATCCGCGATTTCTTCCGGGTGTTCCTGCAGATGGCGATGGTGCTGACCTTCGCGGGCGGCTCGCCCGTGGTGAAGGTCGGGCGCATCGCCGGGCAGTTCGCCAAGCCGCGCTCCTCGCCCACCGAGACGCTCGATGGCGTCAGCCTGCCGAGCTACCGGGGCGACATCGTCAATGGCATCGGCTTCTCGGAGGAGGCGCGGGTGCCCGATCCGCGGCGCCAGCTGGAGGCCTACCGGCAATCGGCCGCGACGCTGAATCTGCTGCGTGCCTTCGCCACCGGCGGCTACGCGAATCTCGAGAACGCGCATCGTTGGATGCTCGGTTTCGTGAAGGATTCGCCGCAATCCTCCCGCTATCAGGATGTGGCGAGCCGCATGACCGACGCGCTCGATTTCATGCGCGCGATCGGCATCAACCCGGAGACCCATCCGGAGGTGCGGACCACCGACTTCTTCACCAGCCACGAGGCCCTGCTGCTCGGCTACGAGGAGGCGCTGACCCGCGTCGATTCGACCACGGGCGACTGGTACGCGACCTCCGGCCACATGCTGTGGATCGGCGACCGCACCCGCCAGCCGGACCACGCCCACGTGGAATACGCCCGCGGCATCAAGAACCCGATCGGCCTGAAGTGCGGTCCGTCTCTAAAGGCCGATGACCTGATCCGGCTGATCGACCTGCTCAACCCGGAGAACGAGCCGGGGCGCCTCAGCTTGATCTGCCGGTTCGGCGCCGACAAGGTTGGCGAGCATCTGCCGGCCCTGATCCGAGCGGTCGAGCGGGAAGGGCGCAAGGTCGTGTGGATCTGCGATCCGATGCACGGCAACACGATCCCGGCTGGTCGCTACAAGACGCGTCCGTTCGAGCGCGTGATGCAGGAGATCGAGGGCTTCTTCGGCGTCCACCGGGGGGAGGGCACCTTCGCGGGAGGCATCCATCTCGAGATGACCGGCAAGGATGTCACCGAATGCACGGGCGGCGCCCGGGCGCTGACGGCCGACGACCTGCAGGATCGCTACCACACCTACTGCGACCCGCGGCTCAACGCGGAGCAGGCGCTGGAGGTGGCGTTCCGCACGGCCGAGCTCGTGAAGGCCGAGCGCAGCCACATCGAGCGCCCGCGCCTCGACGCGGCGGAGTAAGGCACAGGGCTTCGCTTCGACTCCCTCCCCTGCGGGGGAGGGAGGGCAGACGTCCACCGTAGGGTGCCCGTCGATCCGTGAGTGTCCCAGCTGGCGAGGGCGAGTTGCCCAACGCGCCCGAGGCCCGCCCCTTACGCGATCGCCCGGCTGGCTCCATTCCAGCGGTGGATCACGGCGGCGACCTCCGAGACGGGTACGGGCCTGCTGAAGAGGAACCCCTGGACCTCGTCACACCCCTCGGCGCGGAGCTGCGCGAGCTGTGCCTCGGTCTCCACGCCCTCGGCGGTTGTGGTCATGCCGAGGCTGGCGCCCAGGCCGATGACCGCCCGCACGATGAAGTCGGTCCCGTCCTTGATGCAGAGGTCGCGCACGAAGGACTGGTCGATCTTGATCTTGTCGAAGGGGAAGCTGCGCAGGTAGCTGAGCGACGAATAGCCGGTGCCGAAATCGTCCATCGCGACGCGCACGCCCAGCGCCTTCAGGCTGTGCAGGATTGCGGTGGTGGCGCCGGGATTGGCCACGAGGACGGATTCGGTGATCTCCAGCTCCAGCCGCCGGCCCGGCAGGCCGGTCCTCCGCAGCGCCTCCCGCACGATGTTGATCAGGCTCGCCGAGGTGAACTGGACCGCCGAGACGTTGACGGCGACCTTGAGCCCGTCCGGCCAGCGGGCTGCTTCCTCGCAGGCCCGGCGCAGGACCCATTCGCCCAGCGGCACGATCAGGCCGAGTTCCTCGGCGATCGGGATGAACTCGGCCGGCGAGATGAAGCCGCGAACGGGGTGGTTCCAGCGCAGCAACGCCTCGAAGCCGCAGATCCGGTCGGCGTCGAGACTGTAGATCGGCTGGTAGTAGACCTCGAACGATTCGCGTGCGAGGGCGTCGCGCAGGTCGCGCTCCAGGAGCCGGCGGGCCTGCAGGCGGGCATCCATCTCGGGTTCGAAGAACCGGAACGAGCCCCGGGCCTCGGACTTGCCGCGGTCGAGGGCAACCTCGGCGTTCTTCAGGAGCTTGTCGCAACTCGTCCCATCGCTCGGTGCGAGCGTGATGCCGATGGTCAGCCCGACGCTGATCTCGTGGTTGCTCAGGCTGTAGGGTGTACTCACCACCTCGATGATTCGCCGGGCGAGCACGGCCGCATCCTCGGGCCGGTCGATGCCGCGCTGAATGACGATGAACTCATCGGCGCCGAGCCGAGCGACGCAGTCAATCTCGCGCACACAGGCCGTGAGCCGGTTCGCCACCGCGGCGAGCAACTCGTCGCCGACGCCATGCCCCAGAGTCTCGTTCACCGGCCGGAAATCGTCGAGATCGACGGCGAAGACCGCGAAACCGTGATCGCGCCCCGCCTGGGCCATCGCCATTTCGATCTGCTGACCGAGGGCGATGCGGTTCGGCAGCCCCGTGAGCATATCGTGGTGCGCCAGGAAGGCGATGCGGGCCTCGGCGCGGCGCCGCTCGGTAACGTCCTCGTAGGTGGCGACGAACCCGCCATCGGCGGTCTTGCGCCGCTCGATCGCCACGATGCGGCCGTTGCACAATTCCTGGAAATGCGTGTGCCACGCCCCACCGTGGAACGCCTCGCGCTGCTCGCGCAGCAACGTCTCGATGTCACAGCCCGGATGGTTCCCCGCCACGAGGCTCGCCGTCATCACCTGCACGGCGGTCATCCCCGGAACCACCGCGTTGGCCGACAAACCGTAGATCTCGCCGTAGCGACGGTTGACGACCATCAGGCGGTCCTGGTCATCGTAGAGGCACAAGCCCTGGGACATGTTGTCCAGAGCGGCATCGAGGCGGAGATTGGTCTCCGTCAGCCGATCCTCCTGCTCCTTCAGCAGGCTGATGTCACTGCAGACCGCGATGAAACCACCCTGTTGGGTGGCGCTGCGGCTCACCCGCAGCCAGCGCCCATCCGCCAGCCGGATATCGCCGTCGCGGGCCAGCGCCCGGAAGCAATCCCCGAGGATATTCGCCTCGCCGATCTCGGCCCTGTCCACGTTGCCCCAGAGGGAGACCCCCGCCTCGATCGCGGCGCCGAGGCCCGCGAAGAAGCGCTGGGCTTGGGCGTTGGCCAATGCGATCCGCCCCGCCGCATCGACGACGACCACGCCCTCCCGGGATGTCTGGAGCGCGTCCGTGACCAACGCTTCGGCGCGGCGGCGCTGGCTTACCTCGCGGGCCATCATCGCCTGGATGTTGTCGCGCATGACCGCCATGGAGCGCAGAAGGCTGCCGAGTTCGTCGCGCCCCCCGGCGGGGATGCGGTCCTCCAGACGGCCACTGGCGATCCGCTCGGCGGCCTGCGAGGCCGCGGCCAGCGGCCCCGTGATGCGGCGGTTGAGCAACCACGCGACCAGGGCGCAAGCGACGATCGCAAGCAACGCCGCGACGGCGTTGACGTGCATCTCCCGGGCCACGAGCATCCGGGCCGCCTGGCGGAAGGTGAAGCCGTCGCCGGCCGTATAATTCACCAGCAGGTCGATCTGATTGTCGACCACGCTGGCCTGCTGATCCAGGGCGTCCCAGCGGTCCGGCCGGGCCGTGGCGGGATCGAGGCCACGCCGCATCTCCTCCCAAGCGGAGACCGCCGCCTGGACTGCGCCGGCCGTCCGCACCGCCCGGTCGGATTGCGACCGCTCGACCGCGATGGTCAGGTCTTCGGCCAGCGTCGTCGATAGGTCGGCGATCTCGGCGTTGAGCTTGGCGGTCTCGGCTTCGTTGCGCAGGTGCATCCGCCGGGCGAAGGCCGTCCGCATCTTGGCGAAGTCGGCCGCAGTCGCCCGAGCGTAGTTGATGGACATCAACGACTCGTCGTACGTCCGATTGACCAGCGTGCCGATATGCGAGATCGCGACGACCGCGTAGAGCCCAAGCGCCCCCGACAGCAGGCTCATGCTCAGGAAGGCGACGAAGATCCGCCCCCGGATCGTGGTGAAGAACGACAGGAACCCGCGCTCGGCACCCGGGAGCACCACCGCGTTCCTGTCCTCCGTCGCCGTCTCGGGGTCTTGCATCGCACCGGCCGCCGCGCCACACGTTCAGCTATCTGTAGTTGCGACATATTAAGAGGCGCTTAGCTCGCAATCCCAGCAATTCGATTTAACAAGCAGGGCGAAGACAGGTCGTATCCCGATCGTTCGGCGGATCCGAGTGCGTAATCGGGTATCGCACAATGATTCTTCAATGAAGTGGGTGCGAGAATGGTCCTCGAAACCCGAGGTATCACATGGTCGCCTTCCGATCCTGGACCGCCGCGAGCGTCGGATGGCGCATCCCGTTGGCCACGGTGCTGGCCCTGGCCCTGGGCGCAACCTCCGGCCTGCTGGTCATCGGGCAGCTCCAGGCCTCCGGCATCCTGGTCTCGCAGAAGGGTCGGATGTTCCACCCCGACAACCTCGTGGTCGCCCGCGGGGAGGTGGTTACCTTCGTCAATGACGACAGCGACCTGCTGCACCACGTTTTCGTGGAATCCGAAACCTTCAATTTCGATTCCGGCGACCAGGAGCCCGGAAGCCGCACGCCGATCACCTTCACTGAACGGGGCACGTTCCAGGTGCTCTGCGGCATTCATCCGAAGATGAAGCTCGTCGTCCGGGTGAACTGAGGCCAGTCGGGTCGCTCAGCGCTGGGCCGAGCGCATCGGCTCCGGCACCGGGGGCGTTTTCACGCGCTCGATCGGTTGGCCGTCGCGAAGGTCGGGCGGCGGGCTGTAGACGATGCGGCTGTCGGCCGACAGGCCGGATTCCAGTTCGAGCGTGCGGCCCAGGTCGCGGCGCACCGTGACGGTCCGCCACGTCACGCGGTCGTCGTCGCCCACCTGCGCGACCTGCAGCCCCTTGCTGTTGAACACCGTCGCCTCCGCGGGCACCGCGACCGCCGGCTCCGTGCGCGGGATCTTCAACGTCACGTAGGCGTAGAACCCGGCTCGCAGCAGCCGATCGGGATTGGGTACATCGACCTGCGCGGTCAGGGTCCGCGAGGCGGCATTCAAGGCGACCGAACTGCGCTCCACGAAGCCGTCGAACGCGCGGTCCGGGATCTGAGGCACCGTGATCACCGCCTTGACGCCGGGCCGGATGCCGACCGAGTCGTTCTGCGGCACGTTCACGGTGATGCGCAGGATGCTGTCCTGGTCGATGCTCAGGAGCGGCGTGCCGCCGTTGTCGGCCCGGACGAGGTCACCGACATCGACGTTGCGGACCGTGACGACGCCGTCGAAGGGCGCCACGACGCGTTCGAACGCCGTCAGCGCCTTGAGCCGATCGACCACGGCCTGCTGGGACATGATGTTGGCGGTCGCCACCTTCACGCCGGCCTCCGCGGCGGCCAGGGTCGCGGCCTGGGACAGGACACCGGCCTGCGAGGTGTCCGCGTTCTGTCGGGAGGCCCAGCCCTGCACGGCGAGCGTGGTGGTCCGGTTGTTGGTGAGGTTGGCGAGGTTCACGTTGGCGCGCGCCTGCTCGACCTGCGCCTGTGCCTGGAGGAGCTGCGCCTTGAGCTGGCCGACCTGCGCCTCGGCCTGGGCGAGCTGCTGGTCGAGATCCGGGGCCGCGATCCGCAGGAGCAGGTCGCCGGCCCGGACGCGGGAGCCGATATCGACAGGGCGCTCGGCGATGTAGCCGGTCGCCCGGGCCGCGATCGCCGCACTGGTGAAGGCCTGCATCTCCCCCGGCAGGACGAGATCGAGCGAGCCCTCAGCCTTCTCGGCCGTGACCGTGCGCACCTGTGGGACGAGGGATTTGATCCGCTCCAGCGTCGCGCTCGCCGCGACGTCGCGCTGCCAGTGTCCGTAGGCGCCCCAGGCCAGGAGCCCGATACCGACGAGGCCGACGAGGAGGAACGGCGCCTTGCCGGGGGGCGGGGGGACATCCCGCTCTGCGTCGTCCGCCCTCATCGATCGGCTCTCCGCCACGGCGCCCGGAGACGCACACCTCACGGTAGCGGCCAATGCCCGCGACGGCCAGAGCGGGCATTGCCGCATCGCCGGCTACGCACCGCGTGGTCCGGTCAGACGCTCGCGTCGGCTGAGGCGCTTGTGCAGATGGACCATCAGGGCGATCCCGAAGAGCGGCGTCAGCAGGTTGAGGATCGGCACCACCATCATCGCGGAGAGCAGGCAGCCGGCACCGAGCGTCCGAATCGGGAAGGTCCGGCGCATCGCGGCGGCCTCGGGCAAGGGCCTGAACCGGGCCGCCGCCATCTCGAAATATTCGCGGGCGAGCAGGTAGGCATTGGCGGCGAAGAAGGCCGCAATCCCGATCACCGGCACGAAGAAGATCACCAGAGCCGCGAGGTTGACCAGCAGTGTCACCCCGGCAAAGCGAACCGCGTAGAGCATCGCGGTACCGAAAGGCATGGCTTGGCCTGGCGGGTCCCCGGGGAAATCCGTGCGCTCGACGATCGCTGCCGCGTCGTCGAGGAAGAAGCTCGCCACCAGGATCGAGATCGCCGGCATCAGATAGGCCAGGGCCACGAACAGCCCGAAGCCCGCCAGGTAGTAGGCGAGGCTGTCGAGGATCGGGTATTGGGACGAGATGTGGTGGCTCGCCTGAAACGCCTGGACCAGCCGGGTGAGGCCGAGCCAGACGAGGACCAGGAGCCCGAGCGTCAGGCCGAGCGATTTCCACAGGATCGCCCGCAGGGGCGGCGAGAAGGTCTGGCGCAAAGCCGCCGCGGCGGACTCGACGAGCATCGGGTGAGGGTTCCGGTCGCCGCCCGTCGCGGCGCGGCCGCGTTGTGGAGCGGTGTGGCTGGCGGCGCAAGGCTGCCGGTGCCGCAGCACCGGTGAAGGAACGGGGAACGCACGTGCAGGACGCAAGACCAGGGGGCTTGAGCCCGCGGGGCGCCGAGCCCCCGCGACAGCCCGCCTACAGGCCCCGACTCGCGCCGCTGCCTGAGGATCCGGAGGTGCTGGTGATCGGGGCCGGGGCCGCCGGCATCGGCGCGGCGCGGACGCTCGCCGCGAGGGGCGTGTCCGTCGCGGTGCTGGAGGCCCGCGACCGGGTCGGCGGCCGCGCCCTGACGGTGGCCCTGCGCGGCCATGCCCTCGATCTCGGCGCCCACTGGCTCCATGCCGGGCCGATCAATCCACTGGTGGCTTTGGGCCGTGCGCGCGGCGAGCGCCTGCGCAAGGCCCCGCAGGACAGTCATGTATGGGTCGGACGGCGGCCCGGCCGCGGCGACGAGGTCCGCGCCAACGCCCGGGCCTTCGCCCGGGCCGACCAAGCGATGACCCGCGGCGCCGCGCGACCGGGCGCCGACAGGGCGGCCGCGACCGCATTGCCCCCGGGGCTCGGACCCTGGGGCGCCCGGGTGGCGCAGGTCCATGGCCTCGTCTCCGGCCGGCCGCTCGGCGAGATCTCAATCCACGACTTCCCAAGCATGGAGTACAGCGACAACTTCTTCCTCGCCGACGGCTACGGCAGCTATCTGGCGCGCCTCGCCGATGGCTTACCGGTGGCGCTGGGGACGGCGGTGACGCGGGTCGACTGGTCGGGCGGCCGTGTTCACGCCACGACCGCCAGCGGTACGGTGTATCGGGCCCGCGCCCTGATCGTGACCGTGCCGATGATGGTGCTGCGCGACGGACCGACCTTCTCGCCGCCGCTGCCGAACGCCGTCCGGGCCGCCATCGACGGCTTCACAACCGGCATCTACGAGCATGCGGTGCTGCACTGGCCGTCGAGCCCGTTCCGCGGCCGGGACCGCCTGGCGGCGATTCACGGCGGGCGTCGTGCACCACCGGGCCTGCTCACCCGCATCGACGGAACGCCGTTCCATTACTATGAGCTCGACTGTCACGAGGCAGCGGCGATCGACGCCGCCGGGACCGGGACGGACGGGGTGCGCCGGTACGTCCGGGCGGTCCTGGCCGACGTGTTCGGCTATGCGCGGCTGCGCGACCTGACGATCCCGACCGTGAGCGCGTGGCGCCACGATCCGTGGTCCCGCGGCTCCTGGGCCGTCGTCCCGCCAGGGCACGCGCCGGCGCGGCTGCAGCTGCGCGAGCCCGTGGGCGACACCGTGTGGTTCGCCGGGGAGGCGCTCTCCCGGGAGCAATGGGGCACCGTGGGCGGCGCCTACGCCGAGGGCACGCGCGCCGGTGAAGCCGTTGCGGAGCGTATCAGCCCGGGCACAGCCTGAGCGACGCGGACCGGGCATCCGCCCGGGCGTCTTGCAGGGGCCCGGCGGGATGGGCATCCCCCGCATGTCAGTGAGGGGGACACCATGAATTGGATTGAGGCGATCGGCTATCTCGGCACGGCTCTGACGATCTCGGCCACCGCCATGAGCACGATGATCCCGTTGCGGATCATCTCCCTATGCGCGAGCTGCGCGGTGATCGTTTACGGGAGCCTGATCGGCAGCATGCCGGTGGTGCTGACCGAGCTGATCCAGATGCCGTTCAACGCCTATCGGCTCTGGCAGATGTTGCGCCTCGTCCGCGACGTCGAGACGGCCGCCGACGGCGACCTCTCCCTCGAATGGCTGCGGCCATTCGGCTCGCGGCGCCCGTTCGGCATTGGCGAGGTGGTGTTCCGCAAGGGCGATACCGCCGACGAGATGTATTACATCGAGAGCGGTGTTTTTCGGATTCCCGAGGTGGGGATCGAGGTTCGCAAGGGTGGCATTGTCGGCGAACTCGGTCTCTTGTCGCCCGGCAACGCCCGCACGGCCTCGCTGGTCTGCGTCGAGGCCGGGCACGCCCTGTGCGTGTCCTACTCGGACGTGAAGCAACTCTACTACCAGAACCCGGAATTCGGTTTCTACCTCCTCCGGTTGACCAGCGAGCGCCTGTTCCAGGGCAGGCACGGTTTGAGCAATCCACAGGCCGTCGCGGGCGATGCACTTTGACGATCTCGGCGTCCCAAGGCGCCCTGACCATCCGCCTGAACATCGATGAGATCTCGTGCAAGACGGATCCGATTAGAAATCCTGTTTTTCCGAGATGTGAAATTTATGTTCGGCATTAAAAAATATATAATTGCTTCATCCAAATAATACCACGGCGATACTACGGATACTAACGTATTTTCTGCTTCATTAATGTGCAATACGCATCACGGCGACGCATCGCGGTGCTTGCTGAATTCGGTTTGCCCAAGCTACCTGCTGCGCTTTAACAGCGTGACGGGGGTCGAGATGGATTGGGTTGAAGCAATCGGATTTCTAGGAACTGGACTGGTCGTTATTTCTACTGCGATGACCACCATGATACCCCTGCGCGTTATCGGTATATGCGCGAGCTCCGTCCTTATAGCCTACGGAATATTGATTAATAGCTGGCCGGTGATCATCACCGAGCTGTTCGAGCTGCCGCTCGCCCTCTACCGGCTGTGGCAGATGTTCCGTCTATTGCGCGAAACGAAGGCGGCTGCGGAGGGCGACCTGTCGTTCAAGTGGTTGCGCCCCTTCGGGTCGGAACGCGCGTTCGGGGCAGGTGAAACGGTGTTCCGCGCCGGTGACCCAGCCCAGGAGATGTACTACGTCGAAAGCGGAGTCTTCCGGGTCCCGGAGCTAGATATCGAGGTGCGGTCGGGCGGGATCGTCGGCGAACTGGGCCTGCTCTCGCCCGGTAATGCGCGCACGGCGTCGCTGATCTGCACAGAGCCCGGCAAGGCGCTGTGCGTGACCTATTCCAACCTCAAGGAACTCTACTACCAGAACCCGGATTTCGGCTTCTACTTCCTGAAGCTGACGACGGAGCGGCTGTTCCAGAGCGTCGAGGCCTCAAAGCGACCGACGACCGCCCTCACGCTGTGAGGCGGCGTCGCCGTCTCACCGGCCGCGGCGGATCACAGCATGCTGGGCAGGATCCGGTCCGGCGGCCGGTGACCGTCCATGAAGGTCTTGATGTTGATGATGACCTTCTCGCCCATGTCGATGCGGCTCTCGTAGGTCGCCGAGCCCATATGGGGCAGCAGCACGACCTTCCCCTGCCGGGCCAGCTTCACGAGGCGGGGGCTGACGGCCGGCTCCTGCTCGAACACGTCGAGGCCGGCGGCCGAGATCTCGCCACCCTCGATCAGGCGCGCCAGGGCGTTCTCGTCGATCACCTCGCCGCGGGCGGTGTTCACCACCACCGCCTCGGGCTTCAGCAGCTTGAGCCGCCGCGCGGACAGCAGGTGGTAGGTCGCGGGCGTGTGCGGGCAGTTCACCGACACGATATCGACGCGCGCGAGCATCTGGTCGAGGGATTCCCAGTAGGTCGCGTCGAGCGCCCCCTCGATGGCAGCCGGCACCCGACGGCGGTTGTGGTAGTGGATCTGCAGGCCGAAGGCCCGGGCGCGCTTGGCGAGCGCCTGGCCGATGCGGCCCATGCCGACGATGCCGAGCCGCTTGCCGGTGATCCGCCGCCCGAGCATCCAGGTCGGCGACCAACCCGTGGTCCACTCGTCGTCCGGAATGATCCGAGCGCCCTCGGCGACCCGGCGGGCCACGGCGAGAATCAGCGCCATCGTCATGTCGGCGGTGTCCTCGGTCAGCACGCCCGGCGTGTTGGTGACCGTGATGCCGCGCTCCAGCGCCGCCGCGACGTCGATGTGATCGACGCCGTTGCCGAAATTCGCGATGAGCCGCAGGTTCGGACCGGCCTGGGCGATCAGCCCGGCATCGATCTCATCGGTGACGGTGGGGACCAGGACATCGGCGTCGCGCAGGGCTGCGGCCATCGTCTCGGCCGCCATGGGCGCATCGTCCGAACTCAGACGAACGTCGAACAACTCACGCATCCGCGTCTCGACGGCATCCGGCAGCCGTCGCGTCACGACCACCAGCGGCTTGCGCTTCGACACGTTTCTCTCCCCGTCAGCTCTGCGGCGTGATCGCGGCGGGGCCGCCCCACGCAAGCGTCCGTTAACCGAATTCGGCCAGACAGGACCGGTCGCCCGGCGCCGGTTCCGGCGCCTGTCCCGGTCCAGTCGACTCTCTACCAGAGGTGGGCCGGAACACAATCGGATGCCGGCACGGCCCGCACGCCGAAGGGGCCTCGCTTTCGACAGACCCATTCGTCACCATCGACGTCCGGACAGGGAGACGATCATGCGTGTGTTACGCCTCAGCTTCGCCGTCGCGGCGCTGCTGGCAGGTGGCCTCACGACCGGCGCGGGAGCCGCCCCCGCGGCGCCGATCGAGACCGGGATCGGCCCGGTCACCAAACTGCCGCTTCCGCGCTATGCCAGTCTGAAGACCGACCGCGTCAACCTGCGCGAGGGGCCGTCCAAGGATCACCGCACGCTTTGGGTGTTCCAGCGGGCCGGATTGCCGGTGGAGATCGTCGGCGAGTTCGAGACCTGGCGCCGGATCCGCGATTCCGAGGGGACCGAAGGCTGGGTCCTGCACTCACTGCTCTCGGGGCGGCGCACCGCGATCGTCAATGCCGGCCCCAACAAGGGCATCGAGAAAGCGGCTGTTTCGCTGCGCGCCAAGGCCGACGACGGCGCCGAGGACGAGGCCAAGCTTCAGACGGGCGTGATCGGCAGCGTGAAGAGCTGCACCGGCACGTGGTGCCGCTTGATCGTGGCACTGCCCAACAAGCGGGACGTGGATGGCTATATCCGCCAGAACCGCCTCTGGGGCGTCTACCCGAACGAGCTCGTCGAGTAGCGCACCCCGAAACACAAAAGGGCCCGGATGATACCGGGCCCCTCGATAATCCTAGTCGTCGAGCCGCCGGCTCAGCTCTGGCGGCGCGCGTTCGGCCGAGCGCGGCGCAGGCGGACGATCACCTCGACACCGGCGATCTCCATGCCCTCAGGCGCCTCAGGCAGCGAATCGACTGTGATCCCGCAATCGGGCATGTCGATCACTTGGCTCTCGTCCTCCAGGTAGAAATGGTGATGCTCACTCGGGTTCGTGTCGAAGTAGGCCTTCGACCCGTCGAGTGCGAGCTGACGCAGAAGCCCGGCCTCGGTGAACTGGTGCAGCGTGTTGTAGACCGTGGCCAGCGAAACCGGCACCTTGGCCCGCATCGCCTCGTCGTAGAGCATCTCGGCCGTCAGGTGGCGGTCGCCCCGGCCGAACAGCAGCCAGCCCAGGGACAGGCGCTGCCGCGTCGGCCGCAGGCCCGCCCGGCGCAGACGATCGCGCAGGTCGGAGAGGGGGCAACCGCGGCGCGGCGTCCCGTTGGCGTCCAACTGGGGAGCGGGGACCCGCCCATTGAAGACGGCCTGGAAGGGCACCGGTTCGGACATCGCTAGACTGAACGCTCGACAGAGGGGCCTGAGAGGATTCCCGTCAGTATATGGAACTGGGTCTATGGTCGCAACCCAAGCCGCGCTGTGCCGCTTGACGAAGGCCCGTGGCTTTGAAGGCGCATCGCCCCGTGCTAACCCGCGCGCCACAGGACGGGGCTACGGCCTACGTCGGCGAACGCGACGCGCTCGCAGATCCGAGGACACAGCCAACGCAATGCCGCCAGACGCCGAAACCTCTGCGCCGCAGGGAAACCGCCGATCGCACTACTCCTACGAGGACCTTCTGGCCTGCGGGCGGGGCGAACTCTTCGGGGCCGGGAACGCGCAACTGCCGTTGCCGCCGATGCTGATGTTCGATCGGATCACCTCGATCGCCACGGACGGCGGCGCCCACGGCAAGGGCCATGTGACGGCCGAACTGGATATCCGGCCCGACCTCTGGTTCTTCCCCTGCCACTTCCAGGGCGACCCCGTGATGCCAGGCTGCCTGGGGCTCGACGCCCTGTGGCAGATGCTCGGCTTCCATCTCGGTTGGCTCGGCTCGCCGGGCCGCGGACGCGCGCTGGGCGTGGGCGAGGTGAAGCTCGCCGGCCAGGTGCTGCCGTCGATGAAGCGAGTCGTCTACAACGTCGATGTGAAGCGGGTCCGCCAGGGCAAGCTCGTCCTCGGCATCGGCGACGGCTGGCTCGAGGCCGACGGCGAGCGCGTCTACCAAGTGCAGGACATGCGCGTCGGCCTGTTCCAGAGCTGAATGGACCGGTTCGGGGGCGCCCTCGGCGGCTTGGTCGCAACGTTGGGCGTCTTCGGCGGTTGAGATTGTGTCCGCGTCATCTTAGCTGACCGGGACGCGGCGCGGGCGAGCGACGCCGCGACGGAGGTATCGTCACCATCATGCGCCGTGTCGTCATCACCGGGATGGGCATCGTCTCGTCCATCGGCAACAACACGCAAGAGGTGCTGGCCTCCCTGCGCGAAGCCCGCTCGGGCATCGCGCGCGACGCCAGCTACGCCGAGCACGGCTTCCGCAGCCAAGTCTCCGGCGCGCCGACCCTCGACCCGGAGGGCGCGGTGGATAGGCGCGCCATGCGCTTCCACGGCGGCGGCACCGCCTGGAATCACGTCGCCATGGATCAGGCGATCGCCGATGCCGGGCTGGACGCGGGCGATGTCTCGAACGAGCGCACCGGCATCATCATGGGCTCGGGTGGCCCCTCGACCCGGGTGATCGTCGAGGCCGCCGCCATCGCCCGCGACAAGGGGCCGAAGCGGATCGGCCCATTCGCGGTGCCGAAGGCGATGTCGTCGACCGCCTCAGCGACGCTCGCCACGTGGTTCAAGATCCGCGGCGTGAACTACTCGATCTCATCGGCCTGCGCGACGTCGAACCACTGCATCGGCAACGCCGCGGAGATCATTCAAGGCGGCCGCCAAGACATCATCTTCGCGGGCGGCTGCGAGGATCTAGACTGGACGCTGTCGGTGCTGTTCGACGCCATGGGCGCCATGTCGTCGAAGTACAACGACACACCGGCCCGGGCCTCCCGGGCCTACGACGCCAACCGCGACGGGTTCGTCATCGCGGGCGGCGCCGGCGTGCTGGTCCTGGAGGAGTTGGAGCACGCCAAGGCGCGTGGCGCGCGGATCTACGGGGAGATCGCGGGCTACGGCGCGACGTCGGACGGGCACGACATGGTGGCGCCGTCCGGCGAGGGCGCGGTGCGCTGCATGCGCCAGGCGATCGAGAGCCTGAAGGGCGCCCGGATCGACTACATCAATCCGCACGCCACCTCGACCCCGGTCGGGGACGAGAAGGAGATCGAGGCGATCCGCGAGGTCTTCGGCCGCGGCGAGGTGTGCCCTCCGATCGCTGCCACGAAGTCACTGACCGGCCATTCGCTCGGCGCCACCGGCGTTCAGGAGGCGATCTACAGCCTCCTGATGATGAACAACGGTTTCATCTGCGAGAGCGCCCATATCGATACGCTGGACCCGGCCTTCGCCGACATGCCGATCCTGCGGGCGCGCCGGGATAACGCCAAGCTCGGCCATGTCCTGACGAATTCCTTCGGATTCGGCGGGACCAACGCGACGCTGGTGCTGAAGCACATCGACGCCTGAAGCACCCGGAACCGCCGCCGTGAGGGCGGCGTTTACCGACCGTTGAGATTTCGGGGGCGGCCATGGGGACGTTCATCTTCGGAACGTTGGGTGGGCTGATGCTCGCCGGGTGTGCGGCGATCTATGCCAAGCAGGCCCTGATCAGGGAGGCGGAGTCCCGTACGGACGGCCATTTCTGATCGCGACTGGCAGTTCGTGAACGCCCCGCCCATTCGGCGGGGCTTTTTTGTCCGTCCTGGTACGCCGACGCGTTTGGATCGCGCGGCGAGGCGCGCTAAGGCACCCTGCCGCGGTTCGGTCGAGCGCATCGCGGTCTGCCCCGGGATCCGGGCGCGGTGCACTCGTTCGGGACATGTGTCGGCATGACGGGTTTGATGGCGGGCAGGCGCGGCCTGATCATGGGCGTCGCCAACGATCACTCGATCGCATGGGGCATCGCCAAGGCACTCCACGGACAGGGCGCGCAACTCGCCTTCACTTATCAAGGCGAAGCTCTCGGCCGGCGTGTCACGCCACTCGCCGCGCAGCTCGATTCGGACGTCGTCCTGCCCTGCGACGTCGAGGATACGAGCTCGGTCGATGCCGTATTCGAAGCGCTCGATGCACGCTTCGACGGCGGGCTCGATTTCGTCGTGCATGCCATCGGGTTCTCCGACAAAGCGCAGCTCAAAGGCCGCTACGTCGATGTGACCACGCGCGAGAATTTCGTGCGTACGATGACGATCTCGTGCTTCTCCTTCACCGAAATTGCCCAGCGCGCCGCCAAGCGGATGAAGGCCGGCGGCTCGCTGCTGACGCTCACGTATGGCGGCTCGACGCGGGTCATGCCGAACTACAACGTGATGGGCATCGCCAAGGCGGCGCTCGAAGCCTCGGTCCGTTACCTCGCCAGCGATCTCGGCCCGAACGGGATCCGGGTGAACGCCCTGTCGGCCGGGCCGATGCGGACGCTGGCGGGTGCCGGGATCGCCGACGCACGGCTGATGTTCAACCACCAGCGCGCCCATGCTCCCCTGCGGCGGACCGTCAGCCTGGAGGATGTCGGCGGCTCGGCCCTCTACCTGCTGTCGCCGCTGTCGGGCGGCGTGACCGGCGAGGTCCACTTCGTGGATGCCGGGTACAACATCATCTCGATGCCCCGCCCGGACGTGCTCCAGGCGCAGGACGAGGCGGGCGTCGTCGGAGCCCCTTGAGCAGCCTCACTCCTCGGGGATGCGGCCCGGGGGCAGGGGACCCGTTTGGCTGACGCCGCGCTCGCCGCGACCGGCCCGCCTCTGGCGCTCGGCCCGGACCTCGTCGGCCGTGGGTGCGGCGGAGGGATAGTTCGACGCGAAGGGATTGGGCGGCGCTCCGCGCCCCGAACCGCCGAAAAGCTTGTCGAGAAACCCGTCTTCAGCGTTCGCCGGCAGCGCGACGAGGAGAAGGGCGAGGGCGAGGATCGTTCGGAGCTGCATCGTCGTCGTTGCCGTACTGGGAGGCACCCAGGCTAGATCCACTTTCCGGCGGATCGGAGGCCGACGCCGCAGACCGTCTGGAACCGTGGCGCGTCCGGCGGGTTCGCGCTCAACGACAAAGGGCGCGTACAGGAGGCGTGATGTCCGAGGTTACCTATCGCATCGTCGAGCATGATGGCGGCTTCGCCTACAAGGTGGGCGATGTGTTCTCCGAGACCTTCCCGAGCCGCGAGGAGGCGCTTCAGGCGGCCCAGGCGGCGGCCGCCGAGCAGCAGGTTCCAGGCTCGACCGAGGGCATCCGCTACCAGGATCAAGCTGGCGGCTGGCACGATGAGACCGCCCAGGGCAACGACCGGCCGCACGCCAAGGTCGTCGAGTAGCCGCAGGGACGCAACGATCGTGCGGAAGCCGGCGCATCGACAGGAGCCGTCGTGGCGCGCGCTCGGGCGGTGAAGCCGAAGGCGCCGGGCCTGCCGAAGGGCGCGCGGCGCACGACGCCGTCGCCCGAGACGCTGGCGGCCCTCGGCGCCGACAGGCTGATCGGGCTGATCCTCGGTGAGACGGCGCGCAATCCTGGCTTCAAGAAGCTGGTCACCGCGGCACTCGCCTCGCTACAGGGGCCCGACGCCGTCGCGGCCATCGTCGACCGGCGGCTGACTGCGCTCGAAGGCGCCCAGGGCTATATCGATTGGCAGAAGCGTCGGGCCTTCGCGGCCGATCTCAACGCCACCATCACGGTGATCGTCGACGAGCTGCGTCCCCTCGATCCTGCCGCAGCCCTCGACCGGCTCCGGCGCTTCCTCGCCCATGCCGACGCGGTGCTCAACCGCGTGGATGACGGGAACGGCGCGGTCCAGGGGGTCTTCGAGCGGGCGTCCGCGGCCTTCGTGGCGATCGTTGGCGGGTTACCGCCCGAGGTGGCCGGGCGGATCGCGACGAGCCTTGTGTCCCCGTTCACCGACGATCCGTTCGGACCCCTCGGGATCCTGTTGTCGGAGATGATTCCATCGATTCCGGCTGATGCCCTTGCCGAGATCGACGCGGGCTTGGCCGAAGCGCTTGCCAGACCCGAGGCTGGCCGGTCACGAAGCGGACATGCTGCCTATCGCTCGGCGATGCGCACCCAAGTCCTGCGTCTGCGTCAGGCCATCGCCGACCGCCGGGGCGATCCGGACGCGTTCATTGCCCTCGAGAGCGCGATCGTCCCCGGGGGCGAGAACCGGACTGCGATCGCCCGGCGGCTCCTCGCCGCAGGCCGTGCGCGCAAGGCCCTGGATTGGATCCGGCGGCCGCAGGATCCCAGGCGGCGGCTCGCCACCCGTGAGGACCTGATCGCCGGCTTCGATCCGCGGGGGCCGGAGCGCGAGCGCCTACTCGCGGAGATCGAGATCCTCGACGCCCTCGGAAACAGCCGCGAGGCGCAGGCTCTTCGCTGGGGATGCTTCGAGCGTGAGCTCGACGGCCCCATGCTGCGCAGCTTCCTCGCCAAGCTCCCCGATTTCGAGGACGAGGAGGCGCTGCAGCGTGCCCTCGACCATGCGGAAGCCTTTCCGGAACCCCACCGGGCTCTGGCTTTTCTGATCGCGTGGCCGGACCTTCACCGCGCGGCCCGTTTGGTGACGCGGCGGCCCGACGCCTGGGACGGAGGCCTGCACTACACGATCCTCGCCCCCGCCGCCGACGCCCTGGCGCAGGACCATCCCCTGGCCGCAACGGTCCTGTACCGTCGGCTGATCGATGGCGTCTTCGCCCACGGCCGTAGCGCGGCCTACCCACATGCCGCGCGCTACCTCACAGAGCTCGATGGCCTAGCCCCGCGGCTCGAAGCGGGCGCGATCGAGCCGGACGCGGATGCCTATCGCGCCCAGCTCCGGCGCGAGCATGGCCGCAAACACGCCTTCTGGTCGTTGGTCCGCGCCTGAAGCGGCGTCAGTCGGTCACCGCGATGGAGTCGACGCGATCCGGATAGAAGGCCACATGATCGCGGATCTGGTCCACCGCAGGATAGGGCGACTCGTAGCTCCACACCGCATCGGGCCGATGTGTTCCCTCAACCCTCAGGTCGAAGTAGCGTGCATCCCCCTTGTAGGGGCAGTGACTCGTGTGCGCCGAGGCCGCGAAGGTCTCAGAACGAATATCGCTCCGCGGCACGTAGAAGACCGGGGGATATCGGGCCTCCTCAAGCCGGAGGGCGCGGCGCGTATCCGCGATCACGATTCCAGCAAGGGTCACGCGCACGCGGCGCGGCTCCCTCGTGATGATGATGGGGTGGTCGGGTCCGGGCAGTTTCATGGTGATTCCCCGTCCTTCGGTTTCAACTCGATCGTCCCGAGAGCGTCGGCGAGGCGCGTTGTGGCGCTGCCGGGACGCAAGGCCTTCTGCTGGCTCTCGTGCGGCACCCAGCCGGAGAGCCAGAGCACCTCGAAGGTCGCTCGCACGCGCCCGTCCGGATCGGAGAAGCGCTCCGCGTAGATTTCCGCGGCGCGCAGCAGGGTCGCCCGGCGGAGCGGCGTCCGCCGACGATCGGTGAGCACGTTGGTCATGCCCATGGCCCGCAGGTCACGCATCAGGCCGAACGGGTCAGCGTAGCGCACCGTGAGCGTGTCGGTATCGGCCACAGGCAGCGCGAAACCGGCCCGTTGCAGCAGGGCGCCGGCCTCACGGACGGCCGCGAACGGCGCGACCCGCGGGCTGATCCCCCCTTCAATCTCGCTCTCGGCCTGACCGAAGCTCTGGCGCAGTTCGGTGAGGGTGGCACCGCCGAGGAGGCAACCGACGAACAGCCCGTCCGGGCGCAGGGCACGGCGCAACTGGATCAGCGTGCCCGGCAGATCGTTGACGGCATGGAGCGCCAGCAGCGAGACGGCAAGATCGAGGCTTCCGGCCGCCAGGGGCAGGCTTTCCGGATCGCCGACGATCCGGCCATGTCCTGGCTCCGGACACGCTGCCAGCCTGATACACCGCGCCAGAGGATACCGGGCCGTCAGGATCGGCAGAGCAGCCGGCGCCGGCGAGGCGAGATCGAGCACGCTCGTGAACTCGCGGAGTACGGCGCCCAGGCGATCGTCGAGATCCTCGGCGAGTCGATCGAGCAGGAAGCCCGCATAGCCGAGCCGCCCGGCGCGGGCGAGGCGATGCCGGGCGAGGGCGGTGTCGAACAGGGCGGCGGGAGTATCCATCGCAGTTCAGATGGCATTCCCGATGCTCACCCGCCAGCGGCATCACGGCGACACGACCGAACCGGCGCACGGAGTCGTGAGCCGGTGTATCCTCGTGGAACGAGTCGGCAACGTGGCTGTTCCTGCACCACATGGCCGTCGGGCCACCATCGTTCGGGAGTTTTGCATCATGACGCGCATGCTTGTCGGGGCCGCCATGGCCCTCGCCGCTCTCACGGCCGCCAGCGGCGCCGAGGCCAAGGGCTGCATCAAAGGCGCCATCGTCGGCGGCATCGCAGGTCACTACGCGGGCCATCACGGCCTGCTCGGCGCCGCGGCCGGCTGCGCGATCGGTCGCCATCGGGCGAATGCCCGCGACCGCCAGGTGGACCAGCAGCCGATGAACACGGGCGCACAACCGGTTTCGGCCCGCTGAGCCGCCCCCTCGGCTGACTCCGACGTGACGGCATTCCAGGCCGTCGTCTCCGCCCTGCGCGGCCTGCCGCGCGGGGCTCTTTCGTTGATCTACCCGCCGACCTGCTCGGGCTGCGGTGCCGCCACCGCCGATCCCGGTGCCCTGTGCCCAACCTGCTGGTCGGGCCTGCGGCTGATCGAGGAGCCGGTCTGCCAGCGCTATGGAACGCCCTTCGCGCTCGATCTCGGCGTCGGGCCGCTGCTCTCGCCCCGTGCCATCGCCGATCCGCCGGCCTTCGAGCGGGCCCGCGCTGTTGCCCTCTACGACGGTGTGGCCCGCCGCCTCGTGCACCGATTGAAATACGAAGACCGCCTCGATCTCGCGGGTGTGATGGCACGAATGATGGCGGCGAGCGGTCGCGCGCTGATCGCCGAGGCCGAATGTGTCGTCCCAGTCCCGTTGCACCGGACACGCCTCTGGCGCCGTCGCTTCAATCAGGCGGCGCTGCTGGGGCGGGCGATCGCCGCCGGGGCGGACCTGGACTTCGCGCCGGCGGGTTTGATCCGCGTCCGGGCGACGCGTCCGCAGGTCGGGCTCAGCCGTGCAGCCCGCGCCGAAAATCTGAGCGGCGCGTTCCGGGTACCGGCCGCCGAGGTGCATCGCCTCCGGGGGCGGCGGGTTCTCCTCGTCGATGACGTCACCACCACGGGGGCCACCGGCAACGCCGCCGCCCGGGCGCTGCGGCGCGGCGGGGCTGGATCCGTCGATCTGCTGACCTTCGCGCTGGTGGCTGATGCGATGGGGTGAACGCGATGTCAGCCGGGCGCGCCTTCCCGGTTAGGGAAGCTCGCCGCCAGGCTGAAATCGAACGCCTCGGCGATGCCCTCGTACCAGAGCGAGAACGGCGTGGGCCGTTCGAGATGCAGCGCCCCGTCGATCTCGCTCCCCGCGTATTGGAGCGCCGCCCCATGCTTGGCCGCGAGGCGCAGCATCGGACCGTTCCTCGACAGGCAGCGGACATGCAGATCGGTGACGCCACGGTGGCGTGCGGCGCGGGCGATCCGCGCGAACAGATCGGCGCCGAGGCCACGGCGGCGGAAAGCTTGCTCCACCGCGAAGGCCGCTTCCGCACGCGGACCCAGGACGAACCGGGACGGCGCCGGACCCATCGGCCGCAACTCGCCGAGCCCGCGCAGGACGTTGTCCACGAATGCGCCATACATGACGCCCTCGGCGCGGATCGCCTGCGCGGCATAGGCTCGCACGCCGGCCTCGCTGACATTGCCCATGAACCGGCTCGCCCGGGTCTCCGGATCCAGGCGGAGGAAATAGGCAAGTACCGCATTGCGGTCGGCGGGCCACAGTCGCCGGATGGTGTGGAGCGGCACGTTGCTCGCTCGAACGGCCATGTCGGGTCTCCGGTCGTTGCGCGCTGAAGCGCGGGTTAATCCGGACGTCCCTCCCTAGACACCGGCGCGGTCTGGCACCTCCGGCGGCATTGTGCAATGCAGCAGAGTGCCGGCTCGGCCATTCGCGTGGCTGCCATGCGCAGGCCGGCGCGCCGCGACGAAGGCGGTGCGTGCCTGGGCTTGATTCAAATTGGTCTTCCCCGGCACAGGAGGAAACCCGGCCTCGTGAGGCGGGGGCTTCGGCGCCGGTTGGTGCCAGGGCGAGCTGCGAGGATCCGGCGGCGTGAACGACAGACTCGGCATGCATCACACGCCCTCGCTGGAGGCGCGGGCCAGTGCCGTCTCGCCCGGTCCCGTTCACGAGCGTTACGAGGCTCTCGTCGCGTCGGGGGTGATCGAGCGGGATCCCGCCCAGGGTCGTCTCGTCCGCGCCCTCGATCGGCTGCTGCAGGATCTCCAGCGCCGCAAGCGCGCGAGCAAGACCAGTGCGCTGGGCTGGCTCTTCAAGCGCCGGGACGAACCGGAGCAGACCCGGGGCCTCTACATCTGGGGCTCGGTCGGGCGTGGCAAGACGATGCTGATGGATCTGTTCCACGAGGCGGCGCCGGAGCCGAAGCGACGGGTCCACTTCCACGGCTTCCTGGCCGATGCCCACGAGCGGATCCACGCCTATCGGCAAGCGCTGAAGGCCGGCACCGTCAAGGGCGACGACCCGATCGGGCCCGTGGCCGATCAGCTCGCCGACGAGGCGACCCTCCTGTGCTTCGACGAATTCACGGTCACCGACATCGCCGACGCGATGATCCTCGGCCGGCTGTTCAATCACCTGTTCCGGCGGGGCGTCACCGTGGTGGCGACCTCGAACGTCGAACCGGACCGTCTTTACGAGGGCGGACTCAACCGGGCGCTGTTCCTGCCCTTCGTCGCGACGCTGAAGGAGCGGGTGGAGGTGCTGCGCCTCGATTCCCGCACCGATTTCCGTCTTGAGAAGCTCGGCGGGGCCGCCGTCTACCATGTGCCGGCCGATACGAGCGCCCGCGCCGCGCTCGACGCCGCCTTCAAGGGGCTGACCGGGACGGCGAAGGGCCGCCCAGCGACCGTGGCGGTCCACGGGCGGGACGTAGCGATCCCCGAGGCGGCAGGCGGGGTCGCGCGGTTCGGCTTTGACGATCTCTGCCGGCAGCCTCTCGGCGCCTCCGACTACATGGCGCTGGCCCGCGCCTATCACACGGTGATCCTCGACGGCATCCCGGTCATGGGCGAGGCCGAGCGCAACGAGGCCAAGCGCTTCATCACGCTGATCGACACGCTCTACGACCGGCACGTCAAGCTGGTGGCCTCGGCCGCGGCCGAGGCGCAGGACCTCTACAAAGCCGAGAGCGGTCGCGAGGCCTTCGAATTCGACCGCACCGTCTCGCGCCTGATCGAGATGCGCTCGCGGGACTATCTCGCGCTGCCCCACGGCAAACCGGATTCCGAAGCGTCGGGTGCGAGCACGGGGCTGGTCGAGACATGAGCACCCGTTCCGGCGTTGGATCGATCTTCCGCCTGCGTCGACGGAACTGGCGCAGTGCCGGCCCCTTGGGGCCGCTGTTCAGCTCGCCCGCCGCGTTCATCCTCCTCGTGGTCGGCCTAGCGGCGGGGACGGCCAACTACCTCGCCGGCGAGGCGGACCGGTTAGCGACGGCGCGCACCAACGCCGTCATCGCCGACGTCGAGCGCTTGATCTCCGAGGTCAAGGATCTGGAGACCTCCGAGCGGGGCTTCGTGCTGGTCGGCAGCGAGGAGTACCTGACGCCCTACATGGCCGCCCTCCCCAAGATCGAGGCGGAACTGGCCAGCCTCGGCGCGGCCGCCCAGGAGCCCGTCCGCGCCGGTGGCCCGTCGCTCGCGGGGCTGATCGCGCAGAAACGGGACTTCGCCGCCCGGGTGATCGCGGCACGGCGCGACC
Source organism: Methylobacterium phyllostachyos (assembly GCF_900103445.1). Classification (GTDB taxonomy): domain Bacteria; phylum Pseudomonadota; class Alphaproteobacteria; order Rhizobiales; family Beijerinckiaceae; genus Methylobacterium; species Methylobacterium phyllostachyos. The sequence continues at coordinate 70,171 of NZ_FNHS01000017.1, forward strand.
GAGGGTTCGACGCAGCGACCGATCTCGTCCGGACCGGCGAGGGCAAGCGTCTGATGGACGCGATCCGGACCGAAGCCGCCGCGCGCCAAGCCGTCGCCGCGGGGGATCTCGCGGCCCTGCAGATCCGCGTGCATCGACGCGGCCTGATCCTGTTCCTGATTTCGGCGGCGTCCGCCCTGGGCGCCATCGTGCTGCTGGCGCGGCTCGCCCTGGTGCGACGCCAGGAATCCCTGCGGATGTCGCGGCTCCTCGACGGCGTGCTGGCCAATGCCCCTGTCGGCCTAGGCTTCCTCGACCGTGACCTGCAGATCCGCCACATGAACCGGGCGCTCGCCACCATGAGCGAGCGCGGCTTCGGCGCCGATCTCGGTGCGCCGATCTGGGCGATGCTGCCGACCCTGCGGGAGGAGCTGGCGCCCAAGCTCGCCGCTGCGCTCCGCGAGGGGCTGGTCTCGCCGAACGTGCCGGTCGCGGTTCCCGCGCCCTCGGCGCCGGGCGGCCTGCGCCACTTCTCGATGAGTTTCTACCCGCTGCGGGGTGCCGAGGTGGCGGCGGGGCAGGAGGGTCAGGATGTCGAGGGCGTAGGCCTTGTCGTAGTCGATGAGACCATCCGCCACTTGGCCGAGGCCCGGTTGCGCCGCAGCGAGGAGCGCTTCCGTTCGCTGATCGAGGCCAGCGCGGCGATCGTCTGGACGGCCAATCCCGAGGGCAGCCTCCAGCGCCGTCAGGTGGCCTGGAGCCGGTTCACCGGGCAGGACGAGGCCGCCTATGCCGGCCTCGGCTTCCTGGACTCCGTTCATCCCGAGGATCGCGACCACACCCGGGCCGCGTGGGCACAGGCGGTGGCGACGCGTCAGCTCTACGCGACGGAGCATCGGATCCGCGATGCCTCCGGATCCTATCGTCACATGAGCGTGCGCGCCGTCCCGATCGTCGAGCCGGACGGTGCCCTGCGCGAATGGGTCGGCACCCATACCGACATCACCGAGCGCAAGCAGGCCGAGGCGGCGATCGAGGCTGCGCGCGCGGCCGCCGAGGCGGCCAACACGGCCAAGAGCCAGTTCCTGGCGAACATGAGCCACGAGCTGCGTACCCCGCTCTCCGCGGTGATCGGCTATTCCGAGATGGTCCAGGAGGAGCTGGAAGATCTGGGCGAAGCCGGGCTCATCGGAGACATGAAGAAGATCGAGTCCAACGCGCGGCATCTGCTCGGCCTGATCAATGACGTCCTCGACATCTCGAAGATCGAGGCCGACCGGATCGAGATCTACGCGGAGGATTTCGACGTGGCGGCGGTGGTGCATGACGTGGCCACCACTGTCGAAGGCCTGATCGCGAAGAAGGGCAACACGCTGGCACTCGCGCTCGAGGACGGCCTGGGCACAGCCCATACCGACGTGACGAAGCTGCGCCAGTGCCTCATCAACCTTTTGAGCAACGCCGCGAAGTTCACAGAGAACGGCCGGATCACACTCTCCGTCGCCCGGGCCGGGGACGCGCTGCGCTTCTCCGTTGATGATACCGGCATCGGCATGACTGCGGAGCAGGTGGGCAAGCTGTTCGAGCGCTTCACCCAGGCCGATGCCTCGACGACCCGGCGCTTCGGCGGCACCGGGCTCGGCCTAGCGATCTCCCAGGCCTTCGCCGAGATGCTCGGCGGCGCGATCACCGTGGAGAGCCGCCAGGGGGAGGGGACCACGTTCACGCTGACGTTGCCGCGGCAGTTTTCCGGCACCGACACGCCGGATCCGGACGGGCCCGGCGCGCCGGTCGGGGATCGCAACACGGTGCTGGTGATCGACGACGATGCCGCGACCCGCGACCTGCTCGCCCGCTTCCTGGAGCGCGAAGGATTTTCCGTAGCCGTCGCCGAGGACGGGCGGCGGGGCCTCGATCTCGCCCGGAGCCTGCGCCCGCGCGCGGTGCTCCTTGATGTGACCATGCCGCAGATGGACGGCTGGGCCGTGCTGCGGGCGCTCCGGGCCGATCCCGAGATCGGGGCGACGCCGATCGTGATGGTCACGGTCCTGGACGAGCAGACCTTCGCGTTCTCGTTGGGCGCCACGGATTACGTGCAGAAGCCGATCGACTGGATGAACCTTCGCCAGATCGTCGATCGGTTCCGCCCCGCGGGCGGCGAGGGACCGATCCTCGTGGTCGAGGACGAGGCCGATGTCCGCTCGCACATCTGCGCCTATCTCGAGCGCGAAGGCTTCCCCGTCCGTGAGGCCGAGAACGGCCTGCACGCGCTGGATCGCGTCGCGAGCGAGCGGCCCAGCCTGATCCTCCTCGATCTGATGATGCCGGAAATGGACGGCTTCACGTTCCTGCGCAGGCTCAGGGAGCGGCCGGACTGGCGCGACGTGCCTGTGGTGGTGCTCACCGCCAAGGACATCACGGCGGATGACCGCCGACGTCTCGCCGGGCAGGTCGACCGGGTCCTACCGAAGGGTACGACCGGGCTCGGTGAACTCGTTCGCGAGCTACGGGCCTTGCTGCCGTCTCGGGCCGACGCAGCGTAACCGGAGGCTCAGAGGGCCCGGAAGGCCAGCACCAGCGCTCCGATGGCGATGCCCCAGAGCGCGAGGGTCGACCAGATCGCGCGGAGGCGCTCGTCCCGGGCGAGCCCCTCCAACCGGCGGGCATCGCCTGTGCCAGCCTCATCGAGGCGAACCAGCACGCGCCTCAATCGCGTGGCGAGGTCTGGGATGTCGCCAACGACGTCGGAGACGACCCGCAGCGTCTCAAGGCCGCTCTGCGCCCGGCCGAGAGGTCCCATGTTCCGGGCGATCCAGGCCCGCACGACCGGCTCGGCCGTGGTCCACATATCGAGCCGCGGATCGAGGGACCGAGCAACGCCTTCCACAACCACCATGGTCTTCTGGAGCATCACCAGCTCGGTGCGGGTGCTCATGTCGAACAGGGCGGTGATGTCGAAGAGCAGCGTCAGCACCTTCGCCATCGATATCTCATCGGCCCGGCGCTGGTGGATCGGCTCGCCGATCGCCCGAATCGCCTGCGCGAAATCCTCGACGGAATGGTGGGCCGGTACGTAGCCCGCCTCGAAATGCACCTTCGCCACCCGACGATAATCGCGCAGGATGAAACCGAGCAGGATCTCGGCGAGGAACCGGCGCTCGTTCGGCCCGAGCCGGCCCATGATGCCGAAATCCACCGCCACCAGCCGGCCCTCGGCGTCGACCAGCAAATTGCCCTGGTGCATGTCGGCGTGGAAGAAGCCGTCCCGGATGGCCTGCCGGAGGAAGCTCTGGATCACGGTCCGGCCGATCGCCTGCGGATCGTGGCCCTTCGCGGCCAGTTCCGCGGCGCTGTGCAGGCGCGTCCCCTCAATCCATTCCGCCGAGAGCACCTCGCGGGCGGTCAGCTCCCATTCGGGCTTGGGCACGCGGAAATCGAGGTCGTTCTTGGTGTTCTCCGCGATCTCCGAGGCCGCGGCCGCCTCCAAGCGGAAATCCATCTCCATGAGGACGGAGCGGGCCAGGATCTCCACGACCTCCCGGGGCCGCAGTCGCTCGGCGTGCGGAGACAGGGCATGGACCACCCGGGCCATGAACCGCATCACCTCCAGGTCGCGCATGAAGCGCTCGCGCACCCCGGGCCGCATCACCTTGACGGCGAGCGTACGTTGCGTGCCGTCGGCGTCCTGCACCACCGCCTTGTGGACCTGCGCGATCGAGGCCGCCGCGATCGGCTCGCTGAACGACAGGAACAGCTGGTTCACCGGCTTGCCGAGCGCCGCCTCGACCACGCGCAGGGCCGTCTCCTGCGGGAAGGGGGGTACCCGATCCTGCAGCTTCTCGAGGTCGAAGGCCGCCCGCATGCCGACGATGTCGGGCCGAGTTGCGAGGAACTGGCCGAACTTCACGTAGGACGGTCCGAGCCGGGTCATCGCCGCCGACAGCCCGACCGCGCCATCGCTGCGGCCGGGCTTCTCCAGGGTGCGGCCGATCCGCAGGGCGAACCGCAGATGCGCCGGAAGCTCCGAGGGATCGGCGAAGGCGAGCGCCCCCTCCCGGGCCAGCACGAAGCCGACCTTGACGCCGCGGAAGAGGTTGATAGCGGCGCTAATCATGGCCGACCTTTCCCTCCCCCGCAAAGGGGGAAGGGGGCGCGCGTAGGGATCAAGATCAGGAGACCTTCCAGCCCGAATGGATCGCCACGATCCCGCCGGAGAGCGGCCGGTCGGTGACATGCCGGAAGCCGGCGCGCTCGATCATGCCGGCGAAGGCGCCGCGCGTCGGAAACTTCCGGATGGATTCGACGAGGTAGCGATACGACTCGGCATCTCCCGCCACGCGGGCGCCGATCCGCGGGATCACGTTGAACGAATAGGCATCGTAGATCCGGTCGAGCAGCGGGATATCGACGGCCGAGAATTCGAGGCAGAGGAAGCGCCCGCCGGGCTTCAGCACCCGCCGCGCCTCCGCCAGTGCCGTCTCGATTCGCGGCACGTTCCGGATGCCGAACGCGATCGTGTAGGCATCGAACGATGCGTCCGGCAGCGGCAGGGTCTCGGCATTCCCGGTGACGAAGGCGATCCGCTCGCCGGCCTCATCGATCTTGCGATCCCGCGCGCGCTCGGCGCCGACCCGCAGCATCGATTCGTTGATGTCCAGCACCGTCACCCGGGTGCGGGGACCGCCCGCAGCCAGGACTCGGAACGCCACGTCGCCCGTGCCGCCGGCCACGTCGAGATGCGCGAAGGCCCGGGTTTGGGGCGGCCGCAACATCGAGACGAGCTGCGCCTTCCAGGCCCGGTGGAGGCCAGCCGACATCAGGTCGTTCATGATGTCGTAGCGGTGGGCCACCGAGTGGAAGACGCTGTCGACGCGCCCCTGCTTCTCGTCGAGCGCGACGCGCTCGAAGCCGAAATCCGCGCTCGCGCGCTCGGACGCCCCGTCTTCGACCGTCATGACACTCCCACTTCTCGATGGGCGCGTCTTAGCGAAGCGCGCGCGCGTCCGCCATGCGTCCAAACACGCGGCTGGGGACGGGCTGCCCTTCGCATCGCGTTGGTGACACCGGGTGATTGGTCCACGCCGTGATCACGAGCGCCGCGAAGCAACCCAGGGTAGCGCGCCCTTGATGAGCGTAGCGCGACCCTGGGTTCCTTCGCTGTGCTCGCAAAGACGGGAGCGGTTTCAGCCGATTCGGGCCCTGAGCGCATCCGCGACAGCCGACGCCATCGCCCGGGTGCCCATCGGGTTCGCGCTCGCGCCGGCGATGTCGGCCGTGCGCGCGCCGCTCGCGAGCGCGTCCGTGATCGCCCCGTCCAGCGCGTCGGCCGCGTCGCCCAGGCCGAAGGAGTAGCGCAGGCACATGGTCAGCGAGCCGATCATGGCGATCGGGTTGGCCTTGTCCTGACCGGCGATGTCCGGCGCCGAGCCGTGGCACGGCTCGTAGAGCGCCCGGCGCAGGCCGCTGTCATCCACGGCGCCCAGCGAGGCCGAGGGCAGCATGCCGAGCGACCCGGTGAGCATCGCGGCGAGGTCGGACAGCACGTCGCCGAACAGGTTGTCGGTCACCAGCACGTCGAACTGCTTCGGCCGGCGCACGAGCTGCATGGCGCAGTTGTCGGCCAGGATGTGCTCGAGCTGGATGTCGGCGTAATGCTCGGCGTGAAGCTTGGTGACGACCTCCTTCCAGAGCACGCCGGACTTCATCACGTTGTGCTTCTCGGCGGAGGCGACCCGGCCCGAGCGCTTGCCCGCGAGGTCGAAGGCGACCCGGGCGATCCGCTCGATCTCCCCCGTCGTGTAGACCTGCGTATCCACAGCCCGCTTGGAGCCGTCCGGCAGCGTCGTGATCTCCTTCGGCTCGCCGAAATAGACACCGCCAGTGAGCTCGCGCACGATCATGATGTCGAGCCCCTCGACCAGCTCGCGCTTCAGGGCCGAGGCCTCGGCCAGCGCCGGGTAGCAGATCGCCGGGCGGAGGTTGGCGAACAGGTCGAGATCCTTGCGCAGGCGCAGCAGGCCCGCCTCGGGGCGGTTCTCGTAAGCGACGCCGGCCCATTTCGGACCGCCGACGGCCCCGAGCAGGATCGCATCGGCGGCCTTCGCGCGGGACAGGGTCTCATCCGAGAGCGGGACGCCGTGCGCATCCAGCGCGCAGCCTCCGACGAGGTCGGTCTCGGTCTCGAAGGTCGCGAGGCCGGTCTCCTTGAGGGCATCCAGCACGACCTGCAGGCCGCCCGCCACCTCCGGGCCGATCCCGTCGCCGGGGAGGAGCAGGAGCTTGTAGCTGGCCATGGTGGTCTCGCGGGTTGGGTCTCGACGTGCCGGCGGCTTTATCGAGGCGGGACGGCCATTGGCAAGGCGCTCCGTCAGCCGAGCGCGTGGCCGCTCTTGTGTTTCGGACGGCCGGGCGCTACGTCTCCGACCCACCGCGCGGATGCTGCCCCATGCCGTCCGCGCCCGACCGGGAGAGACGAGCCTTGGCCAGAGCCGGCTCAGCGACCGAGACCGCCAAGGCCGCCGCGACGGCGCCGCGGTCGCGTGCGCGCCGCGCCGGGCTTCGCCTTCCGCTTCTGCTTACCCGCCCCTGAGGGCCGTCCGGGCGCGCGCCTGGGCCTTCAGGGGATTGTTCCAACTTCGCGAACCCGCCCGCCTGGGCATCACGCCGCGCCGCGCCATACGCCGGGCGGCCCGCGACAGGGTAAGACCATGACTTCGACGACCGATTCGACCAGCACCACCGCCCGCGACCGCATCCTGATCTTCGACACCACGTTGCGCGACGGCGAGCAATGCCCCGGCGCCACCATGACGTTCGACGAGAAACTGGCGGTGGCCGAACTCCTCGATACGATGGGCGTCGATATCATCGAGGCCGGCTTCCCGATCGCCTCCATCGGCGATTTCGAGGCCGTGTCGGAGATCGCCAAGCGCACCAAGCGCGCCACCATCGCGGGCCTCGCCCGCGCGATCCCGGCCGACATTGCCCGGGCGGGCGAGGCCGTGCGGCACGCCAAGCGCGCGCGGATCCACACCTTCGTGTCGACCTCGCCGATCCACCTCGCCCACCAGATGCGCAAGAGCCAGGACGAGGTTGTCGAGATCATCCTGAAGACCGTGGCCCAGGCCCGCGACCTCGTGGAGGACGTGGAATGGTCGGCCATGGACGCCACCCGCACGCCGATCGACTACCTGTGCCGCTGCGTCGAGGCCGCCATCAAGGCCGGCGCCACGACGATCAACCTGCCCGATACGGTGGGCTACGCCACGCCCTCCGAATACCGCGACATGTTCGCGAGCGTCCGCGAGCGGGTGCCGAACGCCGACAAGGCGGTGTTCTCGGTTCACTGCCATGACGACCTGGGGCTGGCGATCGCCAACTCGCTGGCCGGCATCGAAGGGGGCGCCCGGCAGGTGGAATGCACCATCAACGGCATCGGCGAGCGGGCCGGCAACGCGGCGCTCGAAGAGATCGTGATGGCGCTGCGCACCCGCGCCGACGTGCTGCCCTACGAGACCGGCGTCGAATCGACCATGCTGACCCGTGCCTCGAAGCTCGTGAGCCATGCTACGAACTTCCCGGTGCAGTTCAACAAAGCGATCGTCGGCCGCAACGCCTTCGCGCATGAGAGCGGCATCCATCAGGACGGCATGCTCAAGAACGCCGAGACCTACGAGATCATGACGCCGGCCTCGGTCGGGCTGACCAAGACCTCTCTGGTGATGGGGAAGCATTCCGGCCGGGCGGCCTTCCGCTCCAAGCTGGAAGATCTCGGCCTGCACCTGTCGGACAACCAGTTCCAGGACGCGTTCGAGCGGTTCAAGGCGCTCGCCGACCGCAAGAAGCACGTCTACGACGAGGATATCGCGGCGCTGGTGGACGAGAACCTCGCCACGGCCCACGATCGGATCCGGCTGGTCTCCCTGTCGGTGATTGCCGGCACCCGGGGCCCGCAGCGCGCGACGCTGCGCATCGCCGACGAGACCGGCACGCGGATCGAGGAAGCTGACGGCAACGGGCCGGTGGACGCGGTGTTCAACGCGATCTCGGCGCTGGTGCCGCATCAGGCGCAGCTGGAACTCTATCAGGTCCACGCGGTGACGGGCGGGACGGATGCGCAGGCCGAGGTCTCGGTGCGGCTGCGGGACGGCGAGCGCAGCGTCACCGCCCGCGGCGCCGACCCGGACACGTTGGTCGCCTCGGCAAAGGCGTATCTCTCCGCACTGAACAAGCTGTCGGCCCACGCGGTGCGCGTGCATGCGCAGCATGCGGCGGCGGAATGAGAAAAATTGCGGCTGGGGGTGGACAGCCCCCGGCCCCGTTGGTATCAGCCCGCCACCCCAGACGGACTTGGTGGCCGCCGGGGTGGGTCGCAGACGCGATCGGGCGCATAGCTCAGTTGGTAGAGCAGCTGACTCTTAATCAGCGGGTCCTAGGTTCGAACCCTAGTGCGCCCACCAAGACTTAGCCCTCGTGGCGTTTCACATAAATCGGTTCCGGTTGGGCATACTCCGCGGCGCAGAGCAGCGGGGTCATTTTGGCGTTCATCCCGCCTGAATGCCTGAGGCCGCAAAGCCCCCGGTGTGGGAGAGGCCAAAGCCCAACCCAGCGCGGTAGACGGGATCGACGGCGTCACGAGCCTCGGCCGTGGGGACCATGATGCCGGATGGTTTTTTGACATCCGTCCAGGCGGCCGAGCCTCGATGGATCCAGGCGGATTCTCAGACTGAGCCGAACGTTTGGCGCATCAGGAAGCGGTCGCCCGACGGCTTAAGGCGACGCGCTACGGCCTCGGTCAAGCCTAAGCCCAGCATCAGCACGCTTCAGGAGGCCATGCACGGCGTGCCATCCGGCGGACGCGCGAACGGTCGAACGCCCCCGGCCGTGCCGGTGCGCCTCGCGTTGACGGATTACAGGAAGGCCAGGGCGTGCGTACAGATCGCCGCCCACGTCGCCGCCACGAGGCACTAGATCGGTGAGGTGTTCCCGAACCTGCGCTCGATCGATAGGCCAGGTAGCTCTTCGGCCAAATGGGCTGCGTTAGCGAGCAGCCGGTGCTCTGAGGGCGCGACCTACCAGGTCGCGAGGGCCGAGCGCTTCCAGGTGTTGGTGGCGACGCAGACGTAGATGTGGCCGGCATCCCAGGAGATCTGGCCGGCCGCACAGGCAGCCGTCGAGGAGGCGGGTGTCTTCGATGCGCCGATCTGAATGCTGTTCGCGCTCGTATAGAGGTAGTTCGCCAGGACGGTGCCGGTGCCGGTCACGGTGAAGCCCGGGGACGCGAAGGTGTTTCCCGTAATCGTCAGGCCGGATAAATCGATACCGTTGAGAAGCGTGCCGCCTGCCGCCTTGAGGATCGTCGAGCCGGCGTTGAACGGAACCTGGCCATGCGCACCCGAGACGTTGATCACATACTTGAAGCCGACCGCGCCTGCGTTGGCGCTGAAGGTCAGCATGTCGTCTTTGATTGTACCGGGTGTTTTGTCTCCGCTCAGTGAGACCAGCGACAGGATGCTTTTGTAAGCCACCGAGCACGTCGCATCGCATCCGATGTTCATCTCGGTGTTGGAGAGTTCCTGGAGGTTCGGCGCGTGGCTCGCCTTCAGGATCGGATTGGTCGCGAAGTAGGCGCCGCGCCCACTGGCGTAGGTAAGGCTGCCGCGCGCGTGCGTGCCGTTGTCCCCGGCCGTGACGTTCATCGTGGGGATGAACGCCACATAGTACGGGTTGGGCGTCGTGCCGTCGTCGGCCCCGCTGAACGTCGTCGTCAGCGCATAGGAGGTGCGGTGGCCGGACACGCCGGAGATCGTGTGGGCCTGGTTCCACGCGATGGTTGTGGCGGCCGAAGAGAACCGGCCCGTGTCGGTGACGCCGAGGTAGGATCCGGAGACCGCCTTCGAGGACGTGCCCGAGAGGGTCTGATTGAGGATGAAACCGTAACTCTGGCCGGCGGGAGGGGTGATCGTCAGACCCTGCGCCTGGGCCATCCCGGTAAAGGATGGCGCGACGAGGGGCGCCGGGGGCGTGCCCGGCTGAAACTCGATCCGCGCGATACCGTCGCCGCCCTGCGCTGCGATGTCGTCCGCCGAGATCAATGGCGCCAAGGCGAGCTCGCCAGCCCGGGCAGCGGTGCCGGGCATGGCGTGCCACAGCCCGAGGGTCGCAAACGCGGCGCCGAGACAGCACGTCAGGGCGGGAATCGTCCTCATGTCCAGTTCCTCACCTAACGAATACCAGTCGGCATCGCGCCAATCGCCATATCAACGTCAACCCAGCCGCCGAGCTTGATGTGTCGACACACGGTGGGCTGCCGGGCACCCGCTGCGGGCCGAGCCGCTCCAGCGGCCCGATAGAACGGGTGACGGGCACGTCGCCGCCTGTGAAGACCGGCGCGTATCGGTCCGGGGTCAGGATGCCACCATGGATCGCCTTAAACTTGAAGAACATCGCGCGAAGGCGATCTGCGACGCCGGAGGGTAGGCCGGGCGCATCTGGAGCGGACGCTGCTCACAGCCAGCCATGGTGCGCAATCGAGACAGCTTCAGGCCCCACCGCCGACGGTAAATCCGCTCCGCAAGGATCGTGTGCCAGGACACGCCAATTCTGGAAGCTTGAGCTTACATCCGAGACATGCCGCGAACATTACCGCGGACCCGATGGAGACACGCCATGACCCTCGCCACCCGGCTCACCGTCGCCGCCGCTACCGCCGCCGCCGCCGTTGCTGTTCTGGCCGGCACCTATGCCGAGATGCTCGACCGGGCCCTGCCGATGCATTTCGTCTGATCGCGGTCGATGCTGACCCGGATTCGGCGCATCCGCGGCATCGCCGCGCAACGGCGCCCAGGGACTGACAGTTAGGACGGTCTGGACGCCATCCGGGACTGCGTCGTCAATCAAACCGTGCGAGTTGGCGATGCGTCGGGAGATCGCGTGGCCGGTGCGGCCGGAGATTTCTGAGTGATCGCCGACCCGGTCACGACGCACCGGACGGGCTGTCCGATGCGTTCCAGGCCCTGTGCCCAAGCGCCGGATACCGAGTCGGATCGCCCCGGTCCGCCGGTATTTCGCTAATGCTTCTGGCTGCTCGGGGCGGATTGATCCGTCTGCGGCTCCAGCTTCTGCGCATCCGGCTTCGTAGGTGTGTTGTTCTGCGCCTGCTTATCGTCACAGGCGGCCAGCCCAAGGATCAGGAGCCCGAGGCCCGCGACACGTTTCCAGTGCGACATGATCCCTCCGTGTTGCGCGTTCGTCACGCGGGAACGGTCCTCCGACCGGTCCCGTTCCGCGCAGAATGACGAGCTGCGGCGCGGGATGTGATCGGGACGCGGGATCGGCCGCGCCTGCCACGCATGTCCGGGACAAACCCACGGCCCGAAGATGCTGGCATGAAGCGCCTCGCACGCGCATCAAAGGCCGTGCTGGCGGCGCTCGTCTGGCCCCGACCGGCGCCGCAGCATACGGCTTCCACGGCAGCTTCCGCTGTGTCGGCTTCTCGGAGGGTACGGCTCCCACGGCAGACCCACGGGCTACGGTGCTGACGGCAGGTGAGCACGGCGCTGGTCCGCCCTCGTCCGGCCCTGCCCGGAAGCTCCCGGGCAGGGCACCACACCTGGATTGTCGGTATAGAAACGCCGCGTCAGCGGCCGTTGGGCCCCGGCTTCGAGCCGGATCCCGCATCGTTGGCGCCCGTGCTGTTGGTGGTCCCCGAGCGGCTCATCGACCCGGTCGATGGTCCGCTGCCCTTCGCGCCGGGCGTCGATCCCGAACCGGCATCGTTCGGACCCGTACTGTTGGCCGTGCCGGATCGGCTCGTGCCGCCGCCGCTTTCGGCGGCGAGGGCGGGTGCAGCGGCCATGATCAGGCCGGCGAGAGCAAGGGTCATGAGTTTCATGGCGTATCTCCCTCGTAGGCCGACAGCCGGTTTCGGTTCGCCGCCGGACTCCTGGGGAACCCTGCGTCGGCGCGGCTGTTCCTGGGCAGGGGACCCCAGGATCGGAAGATCCCTCGGTCGCGACAAGGCAGGCATGACGATCCTGATCGCCCTGCTGGCAGCTGCGGCCGGCATCCTCAACACCGTGCAGACAGGTGCCAACGCGAGCCTGAACAAGGCGCTCGGCCAGCCGATCCTCGCGGCCCTGATCGTGGCGGCCACCAACGCGGCAGTCTACCTGCTGGCCGCACCGTTCCTCGGGCTCGGCTGGCCCGGTGGCAACCGGCTCGCGAGCGTGCCCTGGTGGGCGTGGCTCGGCGGTGCGATGGGCGGTGCCTACGTCCTGGCGATGATCCTGCTGGCCGAACGTCTGGGCGCCGCCGTGTTCACCGGCATCACGGTGACGGCCGCGATCGTCACGTCCCTGCTCCTCGATCATTACGGCTGGCTCGGCTTCACGCGCCACGCCGCCGGACCCTGGCGGATCCTCGGCGGCCTCCTGATGGTTGGCGGCGTCGCGCTGCTATCCCTGTTCTGAGGCGGGCGTCCCGGTCAGCCAACGTCGCCGGGAGCACCCACTTCGCGGGTGGTCACTTGCGCTTCCGCGTCGGGCATCCGGTAACCGCGCGCCCAGATGCGATGCGCATCCGTATCGGGCGGGTAAGGATTGGCGGTGACCGGATCGCCGCGGTCGCGCGCGTGGCGCCCCTCGTCGCTGATCGAGGCCGGGGAGCGGGTCGAGATCGTCATGGCGCGCCTCTCAGGTAGCGTCAGCGGAGGATCGGGTTCGACCCGGCCTGCGATTGAGAACTCGCGCCGGTGACGCGCCAGACGGTGCCCCCAGCATCGTCGGCGATGAGAAGGCCGCCGTGACTGTCGACGGCGAGGCCGACCGGCCGTCCGTGGGCTTCATGCGCGTCGGTCACGAAACCGGTCACCACGTCCTGGGCCTTGCCGGACGGCTTTCCGTTCTCGAACGGGACGTAGACGACCTTGTAGCCGTTCAGCGGGTTGCGGTCCCAGCTTCCATGCTCACCCACGAACGCACCCCCCTGATAGGCCTGGGGGAGGGCGGTCCCGGTGTAGAAGGTCATCCCCAGCGGGGCCACGTGAGAGCTGAGGGCGTAATCGGGCATGATCGCCGAAGCGACCATCTCGGGCCGCTGCGGCATCACCCGCGGATCGACGTGCTGGCCCCAGTAGCTGTAGGGCCAGCCGTAGAAGCCACCATCCTTCACCGAGGTCATGTAGTCGGGTACGAGATCCGGGCCGAGCTCGTCGCGCTCGTTGACCACGCACCAGAGCGTCTTGGTCTGCGGCTCGAAGGTCAGGCCGTTCGGGTTGCGCAGACCGGTGGCGTAGAGGCGGTGCGCGCCGGTCGCCCGATCGATCTCCCAGATCGCCGCGCGATCCTTCTCCTCGTCGATCCCGTTCTCGGTGATGTTGCTGTTCGATCCGACGCCCGCATAGAGCTTGGTCCCATCCGGGCTGGCGGTCAGGCTCTTCGTCCAGTGATGGTTGATGTGCCCCGCCGGCAACTCGGTCAGCTTGACGCCGGGCTCCGTGATCTTGGTCTCGCCGGCCTTGTAGGGGTAGCGCATCACCGCATCGGTCTCGGCGACGTAGAGGTCGTCCCCGACCAGGGCCATGCCGAAGGGCGAGTTCTGCTTGTCGAGGAGCACGGAGCGCTGTTCCGGCACGCCATCGCCATCGGCATCCCGCAACAGGGTGATGCGTTGGCCGGGCGTCTCGGAGGAATGAGACTTTCGCTCCAGCCAACCCATGATGATCTCTTTCGGCCGATTGATTGGCGGCGTCGGGCCGCCACTCTCCGCGACGAGGATGTCGCCGTTCGGCAGGACCAGGATCGAGCGGGGATTCTTCAGCCCCGTGGCCAGCGCTTTCACCTGAAGCCCCGCGGAGACCTGCGGGGTCTCGCCCTCCTTCCAGCCGACGGCGCTGGAGACGTGCATCGGCGGGAGCAGATATTGATACGGCTCCGGCAGCGGCGGGTTCGGCCCGATCTGCGTCCGGGGATCGATCGGATCCGGCCCACAGGCGCAGAGGGGCAGGAGGAGGGTGGTGGCGAGAACCGCCCGGCCCGGGATCATGTCCGCTCTCCCACTTCGACGCCCACTCCGTGGCGATGCACCAAACTCGCCCCGAGCCACCCGGTCACACCCAGGATCAGCACCACCATGGCCGACAGAACGAGCCCGGTCGGCACCACCGACGTGTAGGCATCGCGGCTGTGAACGAACACGTTGACGATGCTGAGCGCCAGAGCCACGGCATTGCCGGCCGCGTGGATCCAGGCCGTCCGGATCTCCCGGATCCGGCGGTCTCCGAAGAAATCGATCAGGCCCGCCAGAACGGCCAGCGCCGACACGATGAGTCCGACGCTCAGCAGCCACGCGGAAAAATTCGCCCACTGCATGTTGGCGGTGATCCAGTAGGCGATGTCGGTCACCAGCGTCCCGACGAAGCAGACAACCGGGATCGGGACCAGCATCGCGTGAATCGGATGTCCGGCGACCTGGGCGGTCGATTGCGGGTTGGCCTGTCTCAAGCGAGTATCCTCGTCACGCGATCATCTCGTGCGCCATTCGATCTACCCTACGCGCCGAGAGATGTTCCCGCCTCGCCCGCCGTCGCGCACGGTAGGCCTATGGGGCGACGCTGCTCCCTCAATGCGACCGGTCGGTCCGGTCCGGCGCGCGGCCCTTGCCGCTGTGCGTGTGATGACTGTCCCGTTCCCCGCCGCCGCCGGACACGTGCGACTTCGCATCGTTCGTCGGCGCGCCGGGCTCGGGACCGTCGTGATGCGCCGCCTGCGGCTTCGATGCGTCCTGGTGACTGCTCCCCGGCCCACCGTGATGCCGATCGGCAGCCGGGTTCTTCTTCGACGTGCTCATGAGGATGCCCTGTCCTGTCGCTCGGCGCACACGCCCCGGGATCGCCGGCGGTCCGTCCGGAATGCACGGGCCGCAGATTGCGTTGTCCCACCCGACGACCAGAATGGGACGAACCTGATCCGAAGGACCGGCCGGCCGTTGCGTCCCGCGTCGGATAGGAGCCGTCTCGGATCCTTGGCCAACCGGACGGCGAACCCGCGGTTCCGGCCGTCTCAGCGGCCCGTGTAACCGGAGGCCGCCGCGGCCGCCCGAAGGCGCGCGAACGCGAGGGTGTAGCGCTCGCGCAGGAAGGGCGCGGAGGGCGGGATCCGGGCGGGTGAAAGATTGTCCTCAGTGTCGGACATCTTCACGAGGAACGCGGCAAGATCACCGGTCTCGATCAGCGTGGTGATTCGTTCGGAGTAAGCAGTCCGGGATTGGGGCTTCGTGAGGATCGTCACGGTCCGGACGATGTCAGGCGCGAACCCCGCTGCGCGCAGGTCTGCCGCAGTGCGCGGGGTGTCCTCCAGCACATCGTGAAGCAAGGCTGCCTGCATGATCTGCATCGGATCGATATCGAGCCCATCGACGAGGCGGGCATGGCCGGCGCGAGCGAGGGCGGCATTGGCGACGCGTTCCAGGTGCCGCATGCAAGGTTCGCCACTCTTGTCGAGCTGACCCGCATGCGCGGTAAGGGCGAAGGTATGGGCATCGAAGATCGTCGTCACGAGGCGCCCCGCCGCAAACGTCTGGCCCCTGCTGCTGCCTGATGTTCCGCTACCGGCAATCGCCGCCAAGCCACCGTCGTTCCCGCGCGGGTATCCGGTTCCACGACGGTACCGGGCGGCACCGACAGCCCGACCTACCGCATTTTGGGGATGCGGGATTTTCGCGATCCGTCAGAACGTTAATAGCGGCATCACTATTGCCCAAGTGGCCAGGCATAGCCATTTCTTGTCTCTTGAGCGGACAAGCGGTGGATCGCAGTCCAGGATTGAGCCAATGGCGTCCGTTACACTTGAGAAGCCGCTCGATGTCGGTGGTCCGATCAGCCGCCGTGCGGCCGCCCTCGCTAACGCCAAGTGGTTCCGCGCCCTGGCGTGGCGAGCCCTGCGGAGCGGTGGCCCGCAGGCTGAACTCCGTGCGGCCAACGCGCGGGCGGCGGCGCGTATCATTTTGAGACAGGCAAAGCGCGACGCGGTCGTTGCCCGTATGGCGCGCGAGGCGCTTGAGGGCCACGTCTGAGGTCGGCCGCGTCACCGTCCGTCTCAGCCTGGACGGATCGCATCGTCGCCGCGACGGTGGCCGTATCGTCCGCGTGGCGTGCAGAAGCGCGACCCCGGCGCCAGGTGGCCGTCCCCTCCCGCGTTACGAGCGGGGACAGCCGGGAGATACTTAGCGCTTGAACTTGCCGTCGTACTTGAACTCGGGAGCTGCCTTCAGCTGGTCCTTGGTGGCGCCGATGATCGCCTTCCACTTCTTGGCGTTGGCGTCGTAGCCGAGCGCGATGGATCCCGGGGTGACCGCGACGTAGTGCTCGCCCATGCCGAGGAAGCCGCCGACCGAGACGATGTAGCCGGTGAGCTTGTCGTGATCGATCACGAGATCCTTGATCTCACCGACGGTGTTGTTCTGCGCGTCGGTGATGTTGAGCCCGATCAGGTTGTAGCTCAGGACCGCGTCCTGCGGGACCGACTCGAACTTCGGCGCGACGGTCGGCGGCGCCTCATTGGCAGCGAGGGCCGGCCCGGCCAGGGCGACGGCGGCGAGGGTAGCAAGGACGAGGCGACGCATCAGAATCTCCAGCAGCCCGAAACGGGTGGCTGGTAAGCCTGTTGCGTGCAGCTTCGTTCCGACGGGGCACGGAAATGTTAAACGGCGGAACATGGAACCGTCGGACACCGGCGCCGCGCTGGCGACTGTACTGATCGGACCAGAGGACAGATCGGCCGTCCGACATGTCGGCGTCCCTGGCACCCGCGCTGTCACGATGGCACGCCGATGGCCTGGGCGGGAGGCAGACGTGGCGGAACAGGCGGCTCGGATAACGGACGTGCAGGCCAACGGCGCCGGCCCCTGGATCGACGGGCTGATCGGCGTCCTCATCTTCAGCGCATCGCTGGTGGCTACGCGCCTCGCGTTGACCGGCATGGACGCGCTGTTCCTCAGCGCAGCGCGTGCGGCCCTGGCGGGATTCGCGGGCGCGGCCGCACTCGCGTCGTTCCGGGAGCGGCGTCCGGGCCGCGGCGACCTGCCGGCGCTCACCATCGTGGCGGCCGGTGTGGTGGTGGGCTTCCCACTGCTCACCGCTTTGGCGTTGCGCTCCGTCAGCGCCGCGCACGGGACGGTCTTCGTCGGCCTGCTTCCCCTTGCGACGGCGTTTTTCGGTGCCCTTCGCTCAGGCGAGCGGCCATCACCCGCCTTCTGGCTGCTGTCGCTCTGCGGCGCGTTGGTCACAGTCGGCTTCGCGGCCCAGGGCCTCGACGCGCCGCCGGGCCCCGGTGACGCCCTCATGCTCGCTGCGATCCTCGTTTGCGGCCTCGGCTATGCCGAGGGCGGCGTCCTGGCGCGGCGGCTCGGCGGCTGGCAGGTGATCGCCTGGGCGACGGTCCTGTCGCTGCCGGTGAGCCTGCCCCTGGCGCTGGTCCTGAGCCCGGCCGATCCCGCGGCGATCCCGATGCCCGCCTGGGCGGGCCTCGCCTACGTGGCGCTGTTCAGCATGCTGATCGGGTTCGTGTTCTGGTACCGGGCGCTCGCCCGGGGCGGGATCGCGGCGATCGGGCAGCTCCAGTTGCTGCAACCATTCCTCGGGCTCGGCGTGGCCGCCCTCGTGCTGGGCGAGCGAATTGAGCCTGCCATGATCGGTGCCGCAGCAGCCGTGGCACTCTGCGTAGCGCTCGCCCGGCGCTTCGCTTGAGGCGTGGCCTGGCCTGGAGCCGCGTTCAGCCCGACTTGGCCACGACTTCGATATCCCGATCGAGCCCGCTCTCGACCTTGAACTCGCGTGTATAGACCTGCCCGTCGTGGCGGGCGATCAGCACGTAGTCGCCCTCGGCGAGGGTGACCTGCGGGAAGGCGCCGATCGCCTCGCGGATCGTGTCGCCGCCGGGTGTGAGCACCGAAAACGCAGTACCGGCAAACGCCTCCGCTCCCGGCGCGGCCACGAGCTTGAGGGTCACGGTGGCCGCGCGGTGATTGAGGGTCGCCTCCGTCACCTTACCGTTCTCGACGCGCAGATCCGCGCGCTGGATCGCGTTCGATTCCCCGTAGGTCGAGACCACATGGTAGGTGCCTTCAGGCAGCCGCAGCAATTCGCCGGTTTTGATGCCGGCACGCACGAGCCGGCCCTCCGAATTGGTCCCGACCGGTACGAAGACCGAGAACGACACCTCGGCGGGGGGGATCTTCTGGTCGCCGACGGCACCCGCCAGCTTCAGGGCGCCGGCCGCGACCCGCAACGTCTCGGTGGTGGGCTGCCCCGCCATGACGATCCGCTTCGACGCGCTGGCGAAGCCGTAGGTCACGGTCGCCACGTAGGTGCCGGGGGCCAGCGTGAAGCGCGGCTCGGCCTCAGCGGAGCGCGCCACGATCGAGGGTCGTGTGCCGTCGCCGCGATCCTCGTAGATCCGCCATGCGAGGCCCTGACGTAACGGCACCCCGGGGCCCGACAGGAGCGCGGAGAGAGCCAGCGGGGCGTCCGGCTCCACGGAGGGGAGGGCGGGCGGCAGGTTCGGCGTCGTGATCGACGGCGAGGGCAGGGGACCGCCCAGCGGGTTCTGGATCGCGTCCTGCTGCGCGCGCGCGGCCGGGAGCATCGCTCCCGAGACGAGAATCGCCAACGCCGTCGCGGCAAGCCCCCTGCGCATCGCTCAGACCTTTCTCAGCCGCCCGGCACCGGAGCCGGCCCATCGGCGGATCGCCCTGCCACTGCATCCGGACCATGGCGGCGACAAGGCCAGGCGTTCAACGGCTGCCCTTCCACCGACGGCCCGCGCATGCCACATCCGGCCTGCGACGCGATACCGGGACAGAGCGCATGACCGCCACCCTCGATCTCCTGAAGACCCGCCGCTCGGTGCCGCCGCCGCTCCTGGACGAGCCCGGTCCGGACCGGGCGCAGCTCGACACGATCCTGGCCGCGGCCTCCCGCGTACCCGATCATGGCAAACTCGCGCCCTGGCGCTTCCTCGTGATCACCGGCGCGGCGCGGGAACGGGTCGGCGAAACGATCGTGGCGGCCTTCGCGGCCGACAACCCCGAGGCGACGCCCGAGCGCCTCGCGCAGGAGCGTGGCCGGCTGACGCATGCTCCCACCGTGGTGGCGGTGGTGTCGCGGGCGGGTCCTCACGTGAAGATCCCCGAATGGGAGCAGGTGCTCTCCGTGGGGGCCGCCACCATGAACCTCGTGATCGCCGCGAACGCGGCCGGGTTCGCGACCTCCTGGTTGACGGAGTGGTTCGCCTACGATCGCCGCGTCCTCGACGCGCTGGGCCTTGCCCCATCGGAGAAGCTCGCGGGCTTCGTCCATATCGGCCGGGCCCGTGAGGTACCCTCCGACCGGCCGCGCCCGGCGCTCGATGAGATCGTCACCTATCTATAAGCGTCGTTGAAGGTGCGATTCGCGTCATCGCTGCTGGGTTGTCGCCCGATGCGGTGTCGATCGGTCGAGGTCCTGCGTTAAGGACCCGTCTGCGTCGCCGCCGGGCAGCCCTGAGGCCGGAGCGGCGGCGCCTGGGAGGGCGGCTGGTGCACTACGATCTCGACGTTCCGCGGGAGGCGCGCGCCCTCCCGCACAACCCGCTCAAGGCGATCGTGGCGCCCCGGCCGATCGGCTGGATCAGCGCCATGAGCCGCGACGGCAAGCTGAATCTGGCGCCCTACTCGTTCTTCAACGCGGTGGCGGACAACATGGTCGCCTTCTCATCCTCCGGCCGCAAGGATGCGATGACCTTCGCGGAGGAGGGGGCAGCGTTCGTGTGCAGCCTCGCCACCTGGGATTTGCGCGACGGCATGAACGATTCTTCGGCGCCGCTGCCGCGTGGGGAGAGCGAGTTCGCCTTCGCCAACCTCGCGACCGCCCCCTCCCGGAAGGTGCGTCCGCCCCGGGTCGCAGCCTCGCCGGCCGCCCTGGAATGCCGGTGGCTGCAGACCGTGCCGCTGGTCCCGCTCGAAGGCGGCGAGGCCGAGAACTTCCTGGTCATCGGGCAGGTCGTTTCGATCTACGTCGATGAGGCCTACGTGAAAGATGGGATGGTCGATACCGGGGCGATGCACCCGATCATGCGCGGCGGTTATTTCGACTACTTCCAAGCCACGCCGGAGACGCGCTTCCAGATGCGCCGGCCGAAAGGGGCAGGCGAGTTCTCGGGGTCCTGAAAACGGACGCACGGCCCCGGGCCTCCTTGAGGAGTTGTTTACCATAGCGGGCGCAGATTCCGGCTGTCTTCGGTTTCCGTGCATGCCCGGATGTTCCTGTTCACCACCCCGTCCGGCCCACCGGAGAGCCCGCCGCCCCAGGTGCGGGTGACGCCGGGGACGGCTGCCTCCGGACCGGTGGTGCAGGCGATCCGCGACGGGGCGATGGCGAGCGGGGTCGGGTTCGATTACCTGCTCGCGACGGCGCGGCGGGAATCAGCCCTCGACCCCGCGGCCAAGGCCGGGACCTCGTCCGCGACGGGGCTGTTCCAATTCATCGAGCAGACCTGGCTCAGCGTGATGAAGAACGCTGGGCCCAAGCTCGGCCTCCAGGCCCAGGCCGATGCCATCACCCGACAGCCGGACGGCAGCTACGTCGTCCCCGATGCGGGGCAGCGGCAGGCGATCCTCGATCTGCGCCGGGATCCGAAGGTCTCGGCGGTCCTGGCCGGCGCCCTGACCCAGCAGAACGCCGAGGCGCTGACCGGATCGCTGGGCCGCGAGCCGACCGCGGGCGACCTCTACGCCGCCCACGTGCTCGGGGCCAAAGGCGCGGCCGCGCTGATCGGGACCGCCCGCGCCTTCCCGGCGCGGGCCGCTGCCCTCGACCTGCCGGAGGCGGCCGCCGCCAACCGCGCGCTGTTCTACGACCGAGCCGGCCGCCCGCGCAGCGCAGCGGAACTCTATGCCAGCCTGTCGGCAGCCGCGCAGGGCGCTGCCGCCACGGACCTGACCAGCCTGCGCCAAGATTCGACGGCACCGCCGCAGGCGGTCACGGCCTATGCGAGCGCGGCAGCGGCTTTCGGCGGCACCAGCGACCTGCGCAGCCTGTTTCAGACGGATCAGCGCGGGGCGGTCTCGGACGCGGCAGCCAAGCTCTGGCAGATGCGCAACGCCACGCAGCCGGCCGCGCATGATGCGCCGACCTACTTCCCGCGCACGACATCCGAGCCCCCGCCGTCCGCTGCGGCGATGCCCGACCCGGCCGTGACGGGCGCGCTCGCCACGACGCCGCCCGGCAACGCCGTCGTCAACCCACCCCTGCCGCCGCGACGCCCGGCGGAGTTCGCCGCGGCGCCCTCCGCGGCCGGCGTCAGGAACAGCCTGTTCGCACCCCGGAGCGGTCCATGATCATCCGCGATTTCTTGGCCTGGACGCAGAACGCCTCCGCGAGCCGCCGCGCCGAGGCCACCGCGGTGCTGACGCGGGCGTATCTGTACGGCAATTTGTCGGCGGATCAGGCCTGGGAAGCCAAGACCGCGCTCCTCACTCTGCTGGACGATCCCTCGCCCTTGGTCCGCCGGGCGCTGGCCGAGACCTGTGCGGCCTCCGCACGGACTCCGCGTCCTCTGGTGGTGGCGCTCGCCTGCGACGTCCCCGAGGTGGCGCGGCTGGTCCTGGCGCGTTCGCCAGTGCTGACCGACGCCGACCTCGTGGATGCGGCAGCCCTCGGTGACGAGACGACGCGTGCGGTGATCGCCGCCCGCCACCACCTGTCGCATGCGGTCTCGGGGGCGCTGGCCGAGATCGCCGAGGCCGACACGCTGGTGGTGCTTGCCCGCAACCCGACCGCGAAGATCACGGCCGGCCGGATGCTGCGCATGCTCGAACGCTGCGGCGCCGAAGCCCCGCTGCGGGAAGCCCTGCTCGCCCGGGCCGACCTGCCCCCCGAAGTCCGCCACGCAATCGGCCTCGCGGTGGCACAGGCCCTGTCGGGATTCGTCACCAACCGCGGCTGGCTCGGCACCGAGCGGTGCGACCGGCTGCGCCGGGAGGCCGGGGAGCGGGTGGCGCTCGAAGCCTGCGAAGGGTTCGGGGCGGCGGGAATCGCGCGCCTCGTTGCGCATCTGCGCACGACCCAGCAGCTCACCGCCGGCCTGATCCTGCGCGCCGTCCTGTCGGGGCGGACCGACTTCGCCGTCGCTGCCCTGTCCGACCTGTCCGGCCAGGATCATGCCGGAGTGGCCCGTGCCTTGCGCGACCCACGGAGCTTTGTCGACCTGCATCAGCGGGCGGGCCTTCCGGATGCCTTGCTTCCGGCCCTCCAGGCCGCCCTGGCGGCCCTGGAGGACATGGCCCGCCGGTCCACCCCCGTCCCCTCTGCAGGCTTGTCCCGGGGCATCATCGAGCGCGCCATCGACGCCTGCAACAGCCAGCCGGGCGCCGGGATGCAGCCGGTCCTCGTGCTCCTGAACCGCTACGAAGCCGAAGCCGCCCGCGACGAGGCCCGCGAGGTCGCCCGCGCCATCGCGGCGGAGGCAATGGCCCGCGAGACCGCACGCCGCAACGCGCAGGCGGCGGATGCGGCTTGGCGCGCCGCCCTGGAGAGCCAGCGCCGAACGGTCTTCGCGCCATCGGCCGACGCTCCCGAGGTCGCCGTCGCGCTTGATGCGACCGCCGAACCGCATAACCCGGTCGGCGCCATCCTCGATGCGCTGCCGGAACAGATCCTGGCTTGGTACAGGACCGAAGAGCCGGCGGTGGATATGCAGGCCAAGGCCGCGACCGAGGCCGTGCTGGACGGTCTCGGCGACAGCCTGCTCGACCATTTCCGCGTCAGTCACGGCCTCGCCGCGAAGCCGGATGCCGTCAGCGGATCCGACAAGGCGAAGATCGCCGCCTGAGCGAGACCCGTCGTCGGGGGCCGCCTACTCGGCGGCCTTGCGCGCCACCGCATCCGCCGCCTCGGTGAGCCCGAAGCGCGCGATCGTGTCTTCCAGGCGCAGGGCGGCGTTGATCAGCGCCATGTGGGAAAAGCCCTGCGGCGTGTTCCCGCGTTGCTCGCCGGTGGCGGGGTCGATCTCCTCGGCGAACAGGCCGAGATCGTTGCCGCGGGCGAGCAGCCGCTCGAAGGCAGCCTTCGCTTCCGCGGTCCGCCCATCGAGGGCGAGGCAGCCGACCCGCCAGAAGGCACAGGCCGTGAACGTGCCCTCGTCGCCCTGAAGGCCGTCATCCATGCGGTAGCGATAGATCAGGTCGCCCTCGCCGAGCTCCCGCTCCACGGCAGCGAGGGTCGAGCGCGTACGCGGGTCCCTCGGATCCAGCGCCCCGAACAGCGCCACACGCAATACGGCGGCGTCGAGATGGTGCGAACCGTAGGCTCCGGTATAGGCCTGCTTCTCCTCGCTCCATCCCCTGTCGAGATACTCGGCCCGGACCTCCGCGGCGATCCGCTCCCATTCCGCAATCGTCTCGTCCGGGATGCCCTCGATGTTGCGGGCGATCCGGGCCGCATCGGTCAGCGCCACCCAGATCATCGCCTTGGTGTGCACCTGCTGGCGCGGCCCCGTTCGAAGTTCCCAGATTCCGTTATCCGCGTCGTGCCGGTGTCGGATCGCGCGGGCGGTGAGATTGTTCAGCACCTCCGGAAGGCGGTCGTTGACCTTCTCGGGCGGGTCGTAGTCGACGGCTTCCAGGAAGATGCACAGGGCGCGCAGTAATTCGCCGTAGATATCGTGCTGGTCCTGCGCCTCGGCGAGGTTGCCGATCACCACGGGGCCGACGCCGTTCCAGCCGGCGAGGTGGTCGAGTTCCTCCTCAGGCGGCATGTGGTCGGCGATCCCGTACATCAGCCGCGTCTCGCGGCCATAGGTACCGTCCCGCTCGCGCAGGAAGCGCAGGAACTCGGCGGCCTCGCGCACGTAGCCGAGCATCACGAAGGCGGTCACTGTGAAGGACGCGTCGCGCATCCAGGCGAAGCGGTAATCGTAGTTCCGGTTGCCCGGGACCGCCTCCGGCAGGCCCGCGGTCGCCGCGGCCACGATGCCGCCGGACGGGGAATAGGTCAGCAGCTTCAGGCATAGGGCCGAGCGCATGACCGCGTCGCGATAGGCACCGCGATAGGTGCTGCGCGCACACCAGCGCCGCCAATAATCCTCTGTCGTCTGGAGCCGTCGCTGGGCGCCGGCGAAATCGTCGATGGCGGCGTCCTGCTGATCCTCCCCGTGGGTCAGGACGAGGTAGGCGGTCTCGCCCTCCGACAGGCTGAACCTGATCTCGGCGACGTCCCCCGCCAGGACCGGCTGCGGATGGGCATTGACCCGCAGCCGCCAATCGGTCGCCTCGAACAGCACGGAGGGACCTTCGGTGCTGGGCCTGCAGGGGCGGCGCGCGTAATCAAAGGTCGGCCGCACCCGGAACACGCCCGTCACGCTTCCGTCCTCGCAGGTCAGCATGCGGATCAACCGGCTTTCACCCTCGCCATCCGGGCCCTCCTCGGGCTCGGGACTCGGCGGATTGATCGGCATCACGTCCACCAGGCGCGCCTGTCCGGTTCGCGTGGTGAAGGTCGTCTCGAGGATGTTGGTGTCGGGCAGGTAGCGCCGCACCGTCCCGGTGAGATCCCCGAACGTCACGCTGCACGCGCCGCCCTTCTCGTCGTCGAGGAGCTTCACGAACAGGGCCGGCGAATCGTGGCGCGGCCAGCACAGCCAGTCGATCGAGCCGTCGCGGTCGATCAGCGCGCAGGAATGGGTGTCGCCGATGAGGGCGTAGTCGCTGATGGGCTTCGACACGGGGATGTCCGGATGACGGCCTTACCCGTCAAGTCGGGCAAACGCTGAGCCGTGAGTTAGCCAAGCCGTTGCATGCGGGGAGTCCGGCTCGACGATTCGCCGCAGGGTCCGGCACCGCCGACATGAGGCATCGCAGGCCGGAGCAGCTCGATCCGGGCTTCCGGACCGCCGCCTGCTGGAAACACCGGCTTACAAATTGGTTCCGCCGACCATCTTCGAATAATCGCGGGTTCGGGGCATGATAGGCTCATGATGCAGGCTGACTCCCACACAGACTCCGTCGCGATGAGTACGCAGACGACACCGCACATCCTCGTCGTCGAGGATGATCGGGAGATCTCGACCCTGATCGCACGCTATCTGCGCGGCAACGATTGCCGCGTGACCCTGGCGGGCGACGGCCACGACATGGACCGCGCGCTCGCCGAATCGCGCATCGACCTCATCGTGCTCGATCTGATGCTCCCCGGCGAGGACGGCCTGAGCCTGTGCCGGCGCCTGCGCGGCACATCACAGATCCCGATCCTCATCCTCACGGCGAAGTCCGAGGATGTCGATCGGATCCTCGGCCTGGAACTCGGTGCCGACGATTACCTGGCCAAGCCGTTCAATCCGCGTGAACTTTTGGCGCGCATCCGGGCGATCCTGCGCCGGGTCGCCGCCGAGGCGCCGGATACGGATGAGCGTCGGCGCCTTCATTTCGCCGGCTGGACGCTCGACGTCTCCCTGCGGCAGGTCCTCTCACCCGAAGGCGCGCGCATTGCCATCACCGGGGCGGAGTTCGACCTCCTGCACGCCCTCTGCCTCCGCCCCGGGCGGGTGCTGTCGCGCGACCAGCTCCTCGACCTCACCCAGGGTCGCGCCGCCGGACCGTTTGAGCGCAGCATCGATGTGCTGATCTCGCGCATTCGCCAGAAGATCGAGCGCGACACCCGCAATCCGGAATACATCCGCACGATCCGCTCGGGCGGATACCTGTTCACCCCGGAAGTGACGCGCTCATGAGACTGCTGCGCCGGCTCCGCGCCCGGATGCGGCCTGCGACCATCGCGGGCCAGATCGCGCTCCTGGTCGTGGCCGGGATCGCGGTGGCGCACGTGGTGGCGACTGCCGCCTTTCTGCTCCTGCACGAATCCCAGAACCCGGACGCGCTGCCCGGCGTGGCGGCGAGCCGGCTTGGCAATCTGACGCGGCTCCTCGATGCCATCGATCCCCCGGCGCGGGCGTCGCTGCTCGCCAGCGGACGCAGCCTGCCCCTGATCCGCGTCGAGGCCTGGGACGGGACGGCGCCGCCCGGCGCCGAGCCCATGCCGGACCTGCCGGTCATCCGTCGCCTTCGGAACGGCGCCGGCCATCCGGTGACGATCACCGATCTGTCCGCCGGCGACACCGAACAGGACCGTTCGGACGGCCGGCTGCATGTCGGCATCGTCACATCGTCCGGCGCGATGCTCCAGGCGACGCTGCCGAACGACCCCCTGCGCCCGCCCAAGCAGGGCGCCCTGATCTTCACGGTCGTATTCCTGGCATTGACATTGGCGCTGCTCAGCGTCTGGGCGACCCGCGCGCTGACGGCGCCACTCAAGCGGCTCGCCGGCGCGGCGGAGGCGTTCGGCACCCGCGACGATCATGTGGCGCTTCCCGAGGCCGGTCCCCGCGAGGTCCTGGCCGTGTCCCGGGCGCTCGACCGGATGCGGTCGCGGGTGCGCCGGCTGATCGACGACCGCACGCAGATGCTCGCGGCGATCAGCCACGATCTGCGCACGCCCATCACCCGACTGCGCCTCCGCGCCGAGTTCATCGAAGACGACAACGCCCGCGCTGCGACCTTGCGCGACCTCGATCAGATGAACGGCCTCGTCGAGGCGGCCCTGTCCTTCGTGCGCGACGGTCAGGCCCGGGACGCGAGCAGCTTCACCCTCGTCGACCTCGCCTCGGTGGTGCAGACGGTCTGCGACGACTTCTCGGATATCGGCGCGCCGGTCAGCGTTGGCCGCAGCCGCCATGTCCTCGTGCAGGGCCGCCCGGAGGAATTGCAGCGGGCCATCACGAACCTCGTGGACAACGCCGTGAAATACGGCGGTCGGGCGGAGGTCCACATGGAATCCTCGGAGCGCGGGGTCCAGGTCTGCGTGCTCGATTTCGGCCCTGGCATCCCGGAGGTCGAGCGCGAGGCGATGCTGCAGCCCTTCGTCCGCGGCGACCGGGCCCGGAACCTGAACGAAGCCCGGGGCTTCGGCCTCGGCCTCTCGATCGTACAGGCGATCGTCGAGGCGCATAACGGCCGTCTGATGCTCGAGCACGGCCGCACGGGCGGCCTTAACGCTGTGATCGAGTTGCCCCTCGCGGCCCAGGTTTTCGCGGGGCGCGGGTCCAAGAAAGCTGCGCCGGCTCCCGCTGAGGCGGCCTGAAGGGCCGCCCCGCGACTGGTCCGGTTCAAGCCGCCCGGATATTCTGCAGGAACTGCGCGACCTCGGCCCGGAGTTGCACCGCGCGGGCGGCCAGGGCATCCGACGCCTCCGACACCGAGGCGGCGGCCTGGCCGGCATCGTCCGCCACGCGGGCAACCTCGGTGATATCCGCCGTCATCATGCCGGTGCCGGTTGAGGCCTGTCCCATGCTGCGGACGATGTTCTGGGTGGTCGCGCCCTGCTGATCGATGGCGGCGGCGATACCGGTCGAGACCTCGTTCATGGCCTCGATCTGCGATGTGACCACCTGGATCGCGCCCACGGCATCGCCGGTGACCATCTGGATCGAAGCAACCTGCCGACCGATCTCCTCGGTGGCACGGCTGGTCTGGGCGGCGAGTTCCTTGACCTCTGCGGCGACCACCGCGAAACCCCGGCCGGCCTCACCGGCTCGCGCCGCCTCGATGGTTGCGTTGAGCGCCAGCAGGTTCGTCTGTCCGGCGATGGTCGAGACCAACCCGACCACGTCGCCGATCCGCGTGGCCGCCGCGGTCAGATCGGTCATGGTCTGCTCGGCTCGCCGGGCCTCCCCGACCGCTGTGGCCGACAGGCCGGTCGCCTGCTCGACCTGTCGGCCGATCTCCAGCACGGTCGCGCCGAGTTGCTCGGCGGCGGCCGCGACGGCGTTGACGTTTTCGGAGGTCTGCCGGGCCGCACCCGCGACGCTGATCGAGCGTTCGGACGTGCCGGCGACGGCGGCTCGCATCGTTCCGGACGCATCCTGAAGCGCCGACACGGCCCCCGTCAGCCCCTCGGCGATACCGCCCACCGACCGCTCGAAACCGTCGGCGAGGTCCTGCAGCAGGGCGCGCCGGCTCTGCTCTTCGCGCAGGCGCGTCGCCTCCGTGGTCTGCAGCTGCTGCGCGGCCTCCTCGAGGGACATGTCGCGGATCGTCACCACGGCGCGGGCGATATCGCCAATCTCGTCCCGGCGCTTGCTGCCGGGCACATCGGCGAGGGCCTGACGGTCGGCGAGCGCGTTCAGCGCCCGGGTGAGCGCCCCGAGCGGTACCACGATCGAGCGCGCCAGAAGCAGGCCCAGCGCGGCCGTCGCCGCCAGGACGCAGAGGCTGGTCAGGATCAGGGTGTTCGACAGCGTCCGCACAGCCGCGATCGCTTCCGCCTCCGACTGCTCCGCCACCACACTCCAGGGCGCCCCCAGTACGGTGAGCGCCGAGGCCGCGGCGAGGTGGGGCCCATCGGGGGCCGCGAAGGCGAGATTGCCGCCCGCCTTGATCCGTTCGGCGGCGATCCCCAGCGGTCCGAGGCTGCTGCCAGCCTTGACCTCGGGGTTCAGCGGCGGGTTGCTGCGCAACAGGCTGTCGGCACCGGCCGCGAAGATCTGGCCCGTCTCGCCGAGTCCATTCCGCTTGGCCAGGGTCTGATCGAACAGGGTCGGGGTGACCCGCATGACGATGGCCCCGATCCGCTCCGCCGCCTGCGCGGTCCCCATGGCGACGTTGGCGCGCTTGGTCATGGCACGCCCGATGAAGGCGGCCGGCACGCCATCGACCGGATAGGTGTCGAAATCCTCGAAAAGAACGGTGTCAGGCTCGGCGGCCTTCAACCGCTCGATGAGGCGGGCAAGCCCGGTTCGCGCGAGATCGGGATCCGACACGGTCTTGGCGAAATCGGCGCCCTTCGTCGCCGTGTAGACGAGCCGGCCGGCTTCATCGACGAAGATCAGATCCGCATAGCCCGGCTTGGCGACGAGCTTGCGCGCCACATCCTGCACCTTCACGTGCCGGCGTGCGTACATCGTGTTCATGCCGCCGCCATCGAGGGCGACCCGCGCCTCGACCGTCTGGGGCGCACGGAACGCCTCGACGAGCGCCACGGACTCGGGCTTGGCGAGATCGAGGGTCTCGGTCAGATCGGGAAAATTGGAGACGATCTGGGGATGGGCGGCGATCGCCTGAAAATCGGCCTCCAGCCGATCTGCGACCAGCTCAATCCCGTCCCGATGGGCCGCCGCCGCAAGTTGCAGGCGGTCCTGAGCGGCGCTGATCAAGCCAGACCTTGCCGTGTACCAGCTGAAGCCGCCCATCACGATCGCGCTCAGCAGGGCCAAGCCGATCGTCATCGCGGGAAGCCGCACGCTCAAGCGAGACAATATTACCACGGGTGCCTCAGATCCTTCACGGGCATGATTTTCCGAGTTTTCGCACGAAAGATCTGAAATTTTTATGACCAAATCGGCGGTCATTCAGCATTCATCGTATCGTACTAATATACGTATCTGTGTACACGATTTGCTTATATCCATAGATATCGTCTTGGGATCGAAAAACGTGAACAGCAAGCGGTTCGATGCAAATCCGTCTTGTTCTGCTTTATAGAAGCTCGGCCGGCAGCAGCGTGGGTTGCGCCGCCAAGAAACCCCATCCGGCGCAGGGAGGGGATGCCCGATTTCGCGGCGCGTCATCGAACAGCGGCCCAGCCCCTGCTAGAGCGGTGGGGACGCGCCGAGGTTCGGACGATCGACGGAGACGGGATGACCAGCGAGACCAATCTTGGCGATGGATACCGCCTCGCCCTGATCGGTGCGCCGATCGAAGTCGGGACCAGCGAACCCGGCGCCGTGATGGGGCCCGCCGCCCTGCGCACCGCCGGCCTCGGCCGCGCCCTCGCTGACCTCGGACATGCGGTCGTCGATCACGGGGATGTCGTCCCGGACGGCCCGGCCGGCGCGCGGGGCCTCGACGCCGTAGCGGCCTGGACGCGGGCCCTGTCTCGGGTGGTTGAGGGCGTGCTCGACGGAGGGGCGTTGCCGCTGACCGCGGGCGGGGATCACAGCCTCTCGCTCGGATCGATCGACGGCGTCATGCGCCATTGTGCCCGCCAAGGCCGTCCGCTCTTCGTGCTCTGGCTCGATGCCCACGCCGACTTCAACACGCCGGAGACCTCGCCCTCCGGCAACGTCCACGGCATGCCCCTGGCGGCTTTGTGCGGCGAGGCGGGATTCCCGCAGCTGTTCGCCGAACCCGCTCCGCCCGCGCTGGCCCCCACGGACGTCCACCTGTTCGGCCTGCGCTCCATCGATGCGGGGGAGCGCGCGCTCGTCGCCGCTCGGCGCGTCGGCGTCACCGACATGCGCACCATCGACGAATTCGGCGTCATCGCGCCATTGCGGCAGATCCTCGAGCGCGTCGCGGCCCGAGGCGCGCATCTCCATGTGAGCTTCGACATCGACTTCCTCGACCCGTCGATCGCCCCCGGGGTCGGCACGACGGTGCCGGGCGGCGCCACCTTCCGGGAAGCCCATCTGATCATGGAGATGCTGCATGATTCCGGTCTGGTGCGCTCACTCGACATCGTGGAGCTGAACCCCTTCCTCGACGAGCGCGGGCGCAGCGCCCGAGTGCTGGTCGAGCTGGCGGCGAGCCTGTTCGGCCGCCGCATCCTCGATCGCCCGACCGCGCCGATCGCGGCCGTGCCGAGCGATGCGGCCGAGCGCACGTGATGCACGGCAGCATCCCGGTTGAGCCGGACCGAGCCCTCCACGCGGCGCCGGCGCGGCAACGTTCGGTCGGCCGGGTCCGCCTGCGCGCCGGGCCGGCCTGCACCGGGGGTGGGACGCGGATCCTCGACCTCTCGGAGGCTGGGCCCTCGCGCCTGCGGTTCCCACGGGGGGAGGGCGCCCTGGAGGCTGTGCTGGTGAACACCGCCGGTGGCGTGGCCTGCGGCGACACCTTCTCCATCGCGCTGGAACTCGAGCCGGCCGCCGACCTCGCGTTCACAACGACGGCGGCCGAGAAGATCTACCGCTCGGACGGGCCGGAGAGCCGAATCGAGAACCGCCTGACCCTCGCTGCAGGCGCACACCTCGCGTGGCTGCCCCAGGAGACGATCCTTTTCGACCAAGCCCGGGTACGGCGCGCCTTCGACGCGGATCTCGCCACCGGCGCCTCATTGCTCGCCGTGGAGATTGTCGCCTTCGGCCGGGCCGCCCGCGGCGAGCGGATCTCGGCTGGTCTCTTCAGGGATGCGTGGCGCGTACGCCGGGCCGGGCGACTCGTCTACGCCGACAGTGTCGCCCTCGAAGGGCCGATCAGCGACCTCCTGACCCGCCCGGCGATCGGCGGCGGCGCCCGCGCCTTCGCGACGCTCCTCGATGTCTCGGACGGGGCCGAGTCTCGCCTGGAGGAGGCACGCGCCCTGCTGGCGGCGGCCGGCCGGCCGGGGGTCGAGGCGGCGGCGAGCGCCTGGAACGGACATCTCGTGGTGCGGGCCCTCGCACCGGAGATCGGTCCGCTGCGCGCGCTCGCTGCCCGGTTCTTAACCGGGTATCGCGGCCTGCCGATGCCGCGGGTCTGGCAGTGTTGAGACGAACCTGCGGATCGGCCGCGTCACAGCCGTTGCCTGCGACCGCCGACCTCTGCTAGAGACGCGCACCCGGAGCTGTCCGCCAAGCTCCGTACGGCGCCTTCGTGCCGTCAGGATGGCCTCGTGGCGGAGTGGTTACGCAGAGGACTGCAAATCCTTGCACCCCGGTTCGATTCCGGGCGAGGCCTCCATCCTTTACCTTCGCTGTTACGGCTCGCACCGAAGCGGGCTGCGCTGCTGACCGAGAGGCGCGCCCGATCGTCTGGTGACCGGCGATGGCCCTCGGTCCTTGTCTTGCCGCGCTCACTTCAAGACGCGCGTTCCGCTGAACCAGCTCTGCTTCGACGGAATGCACTAGGCGCCGCGGACTTGATGCATGTAGGTCTCGATCGCCAATTGCAGGCTGTGCGTTCCGGTATTCACCCGGGCAGCCGAGCTTCTGACTTGACCGGACTGGACCTCGTTGGAAGCGGCCGCCGCCCGTACACCTGCGACGCTCTCGGAAACCTTGCGGGCATCCGCGGCGGCGCTGGAAATGGCGCGGGCGATCTCCTGGCTGGCACTCCCCTGCTGATCGGTCGCCTCTGCAACCTCGGAGGCGATCAGGCTCATGCGCCGAATCGTCTCGCCGATCGCCGTGATGGCATCGACTGTCCGGTCGGCAGCGCTCTGGATCGACCCCACCTGTCCGGTGATGCGGTCGGTCGCGAGGGCGGTCTGGCCAGCGAGGGCCTTGACCTCCGCGGCCACCACGGCGAAGCCGCGCCCCGCCGCGCCGGCGCGGGCCGCCTCGATGGTTGCATTGAGCGCCAGCAGGTTCGTCTGCTCGGCGACGTCGCGGATCAATGTCACGACCGCGCCGATCTCCTCGGCGGCTTGCGAGAGCGAGCGGACGGTCTGTTCCAGGCCCCGCGTGTCGGTAAGGGCCGTGGACGCGATCTCGCTGGTGTGACGGACCCGCGCCTCGATCTCGCGGGCCGAGGCCGATAGTTCCTCGGCGGCGCCGGCGATGCTGTCGACGATCCCAGCGGTCTGACTGGAGGTCTCGGCCACGACGGTCGCCTCGGCCGACATGGCGCCGGCATTGCCCGAGAGTGTATCGGCCGCCGCCTGCATGGCGTCGGCCGATCCCGCGAGGTCGGCGACGGCGCGGCGCGTTTCGACCTCGAAATCCTGCGTCGCCGCCGCCAGCTTCTCGGCGCGGGTGCGGTCGCGGTCGCCCCGGGCCTGCGCCTCCGCGTCGAGGTCGCGCTTCTCGATCAGCGCCTTCTGGAAGGCCGCGATAGCCCCGGCCATCTCGCCGATCTCGTCGCGGCGATGCGTGAACGGGATCGGGCGCCCGAGATCGTTGGCGGCGAGCGTCGTCATGCTGGCCTTCAGCCGGTGCAGCGGCTGGCGGACCTGGGTAACGATGATCCAAATCGCGGCGAGCAAGCCCAGGGCGATGGCCGCGGCCGGCACCGTGATGAGCGTTATGCGGACGAGCCTGCGGCCGGCGGCATCCTCGGCGCGGCGGGTGTTCAGGCGATCCAGCACCTCACGCCCCAACGCCGCAATCTCCGCGACCATCTGCTCCCGGTTCTTTACCGTCGCCTCGTCGGTGGCCTGAATCAGGGCCGCCTTGGGGGAAACCGTGAGGCCGAGTTCGGCCGTATCGTTCTGGTAGGCGATGAACTCTTTCACGAAGAGATCGAACCGCCGCCGCCGGTCCTCGGGCAGCTGTTCCTCCATCGCCACGAGGAACGGCACGCGCACCTGCTCGACG
Source organism: Methylobacterium phyllostachyos (assembly GCF_900103445.1). Lineage (GTDB taxonomy): Bacteria > Pseudomonadota > Alphaproteobacteria > Rhizobiales > Beijerinckiaceae > Methylobacterium > Methylobacterium phyllostachyos. The sequence continues at coordinate 103,467 of NZ_FNHS01000017.1, forward strand.
GTGGCCAGGGCCTCATGCAGCGCGGCCAGGCGCGACCGGGCCACCGTCACATCCTCCGACGTGAATAGCGTCGTTGCCTGGACCACAGCATGCTCGATCGCCTGTCCGAGTGCACCGGCCTGCAATCCGGCATTCCAGATCTTGTCCGTGGCCGCCGCGCGCTCCTGCTCCCAGTTGGACTGGCGCAGGGCGAAGACCGCGATACCGATGGCGACGAGGGCGAGGAGGCTGACCACCGCCGCGAGCTTGAGACCAAGTGAGATGCGCATCGAGGCGACGCTGCTTTCGCTGGAAGTTAGGACAACGCGGTCATACATCAGCTGAAAATTTGACGCAGTTAAATATAGCCGGCAAATTCGCGAAAATATGAGCTCGTTCAATCACTGATAACGGCTCAAATAATTTCTAGTCTTATCCTAAAAGTCTTCTAGTCTTCCGATCCTGATTTGCAATTCGGGCTACCGTCGGATCGACACTACAATCTTCAGCGTTGGCGTCGATCGCAACTGGTACGGGAAGCGGATTGACCCGAACGCGGGTGAGGGCCGCCTCGGCAGCGCGTTCGGGCTCACGGTCGCGGGGTCCTCCGGGCAGGGATCTCTGGTTCAGACCGGGACGCGACCGCGCAGCGCCGATCTCCCGCCGCAGGTCGTCGCATTGCGCCTCGATCAGATCGGGAAGGATGTCGGCCGCCTGCTCGTCGAGGGCCGCGATCAGGTGCGGACTGTCGGCCAGCCACGAGAACACCACGCAGACTTCCCGTTCGGCATAGGGATCCTGAGGGTCAAGGCAACGATGGGTCGGCATATCGGCTGGGGTTCATCCGGTCGATCCGGCACAACGGGCCGCATAGGGCTGCGCCGTGACGTACGGATGAACTTGCACTTGGGACGTCGCCCAGCCGATGGCCGTTCTCCGTACCCTGTGTTGCCGAAGAGTCGCGCTCGATCCGCCAGGCACAGGCCGCGGCCGTTTTGTGACGGTGGATCCGGCCCTTCACGCACGGACCGCCGCAAAAGCCCTTGCGTCGGCCGCCTTGGGTGTGTAGAGACCCGCTCGTGATCCCCGATAGCTCAGTTGGTAGAGCAGGCGACTGTTAATCGCCTTGTCGCAGGTTCGAGTCCTGCTCGGGGAGCCATCCACTTTCCAACATCTTGATCGCGCTGAGCATTCGGCGCCTCTTCCTACGCCGGGTGTTGCGGTGCCGGATGGTTATTGGCGTTCCAGCATTCGGAAATAGGCTCGACGAGCCTTTTCCCATTGGGACCGCGCGCGGGAATCGCACGCGCGGCTGACCGCGGTCTGATTAGCCCATGCGTTGAACTCGGCTCCCATCGCACCCTCCGCATCGGTGCGGTACGCACCGGCTTTCACACCGGGCGGCAGAGCGTCGACGATTCCGTGATCACGGCATGGTGCGACCGGCCACCGATTGCTCGGGTCTGCCGGGTCTCAGGCTGTATCGTCGGTCATGGTCGGCGAGCCTTGATGTCCGGTAGGAAGCGCCGATGCTGCGCCAGGACCCGTACGACCGCTCCTAAGGTCGCTCACCGCGGCACCACCGCAGGATATGGCCCCGCATCGGCCTCGCGGCCGATCCGCAGGAGCATCTGCGCCGCGTCTGCCTTGTCACGCCAAGTGCCGTCTGGTCGCACGCCGAGCGCGGGCGGCAACGCGCAACGCCGGGTCTCACCCGAAGGTGCGCAAAGGCTCGTAAGCCATTGTGATCACGCGCCCTCGTGATCGTGTGCCCTTTCCGTGGAAGCCTCCACGTGGGCGACCCGTACGGCGCCGGGGACGCAACCGGGGGGGTTCGATGCGTCGGCAGACGGACGAGGCGCTACAGCCGGGGGGACGAGCAGGCCGGACTCGACCGTGATCGACCTCTTGTTCGCGGCAGGTCCACGCGGGTGCCGAAGCATGGCCGCGAGCCCGGGGAGTCCGACCCCGGCGCTCGCGGACGATCGCGGCCCGCTTACGCGCGCTGCGGCTTCTCGAGGCTGCTCTGGTCGCGGGACTCGTCCGTCATGGGGTTCGCGAGACCACTGGTGTTGCCGCCGGCCCCAGGGGCAGTCTCGGCCATGACTTGCCGATTGCCGGCGTGGTCTTGGTATTGCTCGGTCTGGACGTTCTTGCTGTCGAGCCCGCGCTCGTCGCTGTGGCGTGACTTGTCGCGATTGCTCAGAACCATGTTCTCCGGCAGCACGCCCTCCGGCAGCTCCGACATGGCACCGGTTCCCGAGCCCTTGCCCTGAGCGCCCGGACCGACCTTGTGCCGACTTGCATTCGCCATGTTCACCCTCCGATGCGGAACTGTGGATACCCGCGCGCCGAGGCCTGCGGCCACCGCGAGGACGGCCGTCAGCGATCCTGCTGATAGCCCTGATTGGTGGTGTTCACCTTGGAGTTCCCAGCCTGTCCGACCTTGTCGGGATCCTTGGTCTGCGAGCCGGCGCGGCCTTGCGAGAGCGGCGCCTCGGTCGCGCTCCCAGGCCCCTTGTCGGAGCGGTTGGCCGGAGGAACGGGTGGTGGCTTGGTGGTCATGGGATCCCCGTCTTTGCCGATGATAGACAAACCACGCGCTGGCGGCATCGTTCCGGGTGAAACCTACCCAGCACATTGCTTCAATCATCCGCCAAAGCTTGTGCGTGACGAGCTCGGCAATACTGCGCGACCCCCGTGGCTAACCGTGAAGGTCCTTCGCGGACGTCCATGTTCCGCCCGCTGTGTCTGGAACGACGGCGCGGCAAGCCAAACAATGTCGTGAGTGCTGGGTTGTGCAAGTCGAACCGACGCCAGCAACCACGTCCTGCGGGCGAGCGCGGAAACGAGCTACGTTTCCGGCGCCAGCATGGCGGCGACCGGAGGCAAGCCGATCCTCTAACGCCGATCCTCCAATCGAGCCTCGCGAACGGAACGCGCGAGCAGCCTTGCCCCAGAACCCAGACGATTGTCCGCGCGCCGAACGCCCGAGTCTCCGCGATGTCGACGCCTGTGCCGACCGCATCGGCCAGGATGAGACCCAGAATGTCGGTTGCGCTGCCGAATGGCAGCACCAGCGCGCAACGAACCCGAATTAGTTGTCGAGACCGACGCGCAACGCCCCGGGCTATCAGCGCCTCGATTCCGTGAGCGGCGGCAGCGATGCCTCCGTGGAGGCAACGGAGCCGGAGACACCGCCGGAGAACCTGCATCCCATCGCCAATACCGGCACCCCGCCGCAGGCCCCCTGAAACCCACGACGCGAAGGCCACCCGGATGATCCCAAGCCGCGTTCACGCCGTCACCGACGCCGTGTTCCCCGCCCTGATCGCAGCGCTCTCGCGGAGGCGTGGCCCCGCCACCCGCCGAATCAGGCTGGCCGGCCCGATCTGGCATTTCGCCCACACGGTTCTGACGCGCTACGAGGGCGGCCTCGTGCCCACCCTATCGATGCGCTCGCATCTCGCCAGCGACGCCGTGGGTGCCCTCAGCTTTGTCGGTGCGGCCGCACTGTTGCAGGACGAGCCCCCCCGAGGACCGAATGCTGCTCGCAGCCCTCGGGCTCGGCGAACTCGCTTTGATCGCCCTGAGCGACCGGGAGATCCCGGTCACGGCGTGGGAACGCTGACACCGATGCCCTCAAGCACCGCGCGCCACCGGGATGCATCGCCGTCCTCCACGCGTCCCGTCGGACGGCCGCGATGGTGGTGCCTCCGGTGACTGGTCGTGGATGGACGCCGCGCCCGGGGAGGTCTGATCGATGATGGCGTCGAACCTGGGCCTGCCCGCGGTGATGGCCTTTGTGTTCACCCTCGGCTGCATCGTCATCCGGAAGGCCGGCACGCGCTCAGGTGGTGACAGAGGGACTTGGCTTCCTGTTCCTTCTCTGCGTGCTGCTGAATGCGACCGACCTGCCGGCCTTCTTCGCCCACGCGAGGACCATCGATCCGGCATCTTGGTCGTCCGGGGCGGCAGAACTTGCCGCGTGGCCGATCCTGCCGACTGCGCAGGCGGACGAGGGCTTGAAAACAAAGGCGAATTTCTGGAACGCGTCATGCCTGCCCCAGATGCAGGAACGACGCGAGGTCTTGTCATGTCGGTGAACGCAGTATCGGGGACATCTCTTAGGCAGGACCTCGTCAGCGCCCTGCGCCAGGCACGCGCCGCCAGCGCGCAGTCGATCGATGCGAGCGCCTTCGCCACATCGAGCCAGGACACAGGCGCCACGCAAGGGACGAGCAGTTCCACGCAAACGACCGGCACAGCCTCGACGCCGGCCATGTCCAGCGACCTGATGGCGTCGCTCCTTCAGTTGCAGTCCGATTTCAGCCAGATGGGTCTGCAGACCGGAGTCACGTCCGGCACCGACTCGGACGATGCGTCCAACGGGATGGACGCACCTGGAAGTGCCAGCCAGGCCACGACCGGCGCGGCGCCCGTCCATCACCATCATGGACACCACGCCCGCCCGCCGGAATCGGATGCCAGCAGCAACGCGCAGGTCGGGCAATCCGCCACCACGACGGACGCGACGTCGGCCTCTAGCACCACGACGGTCGGAAGCGCCGCCGGGAGCGATCGTGGGGACGGCCTGCAATCCCTCTTCCAGCAGGTGACGAAGGCGGTCGCAGCCTACGCGACGGGCGGTCCTCTCGGCATCGCGGCCGCAGCGCTGACGACCTCCACCAAGGCCTGAGCCAGCCGCTGGCAGGCGCCATCTGGAGCGGAGCGGTGTGCTCTGGCATGATCGGCGGGATCGGAGGCCGTCATGTCCCTCACCGTACCCGTGATCCTCGGCAGCGTCCGGAGCGACCGCATCGGTATCCGGGCCGCGCGCTTCCTAACGGCGCAGCTGGAGGCGCGCGGTCATACGGCCCCCCTGGTCGACCCGGCCGAGCTGCGCCTTCCGCTGCTCGATCGGATGTTCAAGGAATATCCCGCCGGCACGGCTCCAGAGCCCCTGCAGCGGCTTGCCGAACTCTACCGGCGCTCCGACGCGTTCCTGGTGGTCTCGGCCGAGTACAATCACGGCGTCCCTCCGGCCCTGTCGAACACCCTCGATCACTTCCTGGAAGAGTATTACTGGCGGCCATCGGCAATCTGCTGCTATTCGGCCGGCCAGTTCGGCGGTGTGCGTGCCGCGATGCCGCTGCGGGCCATGCTCGCCGAGCTGGGTATGCCGAGCATACCGTCGCTCCTCCCCATCCCCCGCCTGCAAAAGGTCATCACCGCCGAGGGTGCCGCGATCGAGCCGTGGCTCGAGACCTCCACGAAGCGGTTTCTCGACGAACTGGCGTGGTACGCGGACGCGCTCCGCGAACGGCGCCAGCGTGGAACGCCATACTGAGCGCCGCACGCTGCACCGGATGTCGATTCGATCACATTGCCAACTCAGATTCGCTCGGACGTGAAACTGGATTTCGCTGTTGCAAAAAGGTGGCTGCGTGACCCGAGGAAGTATGAGAGCTTAACCGTGTCCCCGAACGCGGATTGATTCCGATGAAGATCGATGAACGGGCGCTCCTTCAGGAGCGTGTGCGGACGCTTGTCTTGCGCCATGCCCTCCAAGCCGTCCTCGACCGCCTTGCATACGCTACCCAGGAAGCTGGACAGGATGCGGAAGCTGAATTGACGCGTCTGGAGCAATGCCTGGTCTCGGCGGCGCGCAGCATCGCCGATCGCGCCAGCGCCCAGAAGCTTGCGGTTCTGGTCGCCGTCGAGGATGCGACCGCCACGATCCGCACCGCGTTCGACACGGCGCATGAGCGTCTCGACGCCTTGGCGCCACCCCAACTCAGCCTCGTCGAAACACCCACCGCGGTCGCCGCGTAACCGCCGCCGCAGCCTTCGAACCGCCCGATCACCCGGCCATCCGCAGCTTTCAGGGCCGGTGATCGCCGAGGCCGCCGGACGTTGCGTCGCTGCCTGCTGGTCCCGGGCAGGACCTGCGCCGTCGGCCCGACGGTAATCCGCTCAATGCAGCCGAACCTCGGGTATCGCCACAGGGCTATCTTCCAGCCCGGATCGACGAAACCGTGCGAGCCTTCCGGAGAGTAACACCAGCGTTACGAGCCCCAGCGCGAGGAATGCATCGCCTCCCGTTAGGACCACGCGCTCGATCCCATCCGTGTTGATGATGTGGTCGGGAATCTCCACGCATTGGACGAAGATCTCGGCAATGAGGCCGAGAACCAGCAATGACAGGCCAGCTTGGTGGCAGAGACTGTCGATCGCTGCTTCGTAGGCGGGGTTGGCGCGCGGCGCTCCCCCAAGGAGATCGGCCACGCCGTGACGCTCTTCCAGCACCACGCCCCAGCCGATCAGAACAACCCCCATCCCCTCCGTGAGATGCCCAGCTTCGTGGATTGAACTATGGTCCTGATATCCAGAAAACCAGAGAAGTGAGACAATCTCGATCAAAGCCAACGTGAGGGGCAATCCTATAATCACGTTGAAGACTATTATAGACCAGCGATTGAGCAACAATTTCGCAAGCATACAGGCCGCCATAGTCGTACTTCAAGCCTCATGAGCTTGAGTGAGAGATTCCTGTAAGCCTTATCACGAGGCGGACCAAAGCACACATCTCTGGTTGCTGGTTCAGCACGGATCATGAAGGCAATATAGATCGCTCAACTCGATCTGCCATCGCAGCAAGAAAAATGGTTTATTAGCTTATCGATATAATGCACTTCAGTTGTTTGAAATGATACAAATTTTTAATCTATCAAGAAGCGTTGAAATAAGTACAGGAAGTGGCGCCGCGCTGGCGTTGATCGGCACAAGCTGCGTCGGGCTTGGCGTAGATTCGGTGATCGACATGCCGGGCTTAGCCAGCCGGTCGCCGCCCCCAAACGCTTCCGGGGTGCGGCTGTCGCGTCCGGATTAGACCGGCTTATCCGGGATTCACTGCTTCGCGCGGTTGATGATCGCCCATAGGGTTCGGGCCACGGGCTCTGTTACGGTGCGGCGGTATTTGCGATGAACGAGCTGACCGTTGTGATACACGTCCTGCTCGACGTAGAGCCGTTCGCCGTCCCAGCGGACGATATTATCGGATTCGATCGTCTCCTCGACTCCAAGATCGCCCCGGAGGATCGAGCTACCCGTCTGACTCAGCATACGCGCGTCCTCGTTCACGCAGTCGGTTCCCTCGCGGAAGCATTGCCGCGACGCATGTCATGCGCTGCCGGCGCCTCCCAGGCCTAGCACCATAGGAGGGGATTGCCAGACTTGCCAGCGATCGCACGGACGCAAACGATTGACCGTAACGCGAACACGATGGAATTTACTCGCCGCCGCGTCCGACCGGTCAGCCGGGTGAACGATGTGCGTTTCTGCACCAACGGTTTCGGGACGGCGTGCGATGTTCCCCAAGCGCGCCTGGGCTGCAAGCAGGGGATATCCCGAGTCCACGAGCACGCCACGGAGGCGCTCATGCTCGCTCGCCCGTTCCGCTTCATCGCCCCGGCGCTCGCAGCCCTCGGCTTGATCGGCCTGCGCCTCGTCAGCCCGCTCATCGGGCCAGCGACACCCCCGTCACCCAGCGCGGTCGAGGATGGGCGCGTCGTGTTCCGTCACTACCTGTAACGGTCGCTCCAGGAACGGTTCGGGACCGCTCAGCCGCGACGGTTCAGGATGGTCTGGGGTGCGCCGCAGGCGGGCTGAGCCACCGGCCCGAGGATGATGTCGCCCTGCTGGGGATTGTTGACGGTGAACGGCGCCGTCTCCTGCAGACCGATGAAGCCGCGCCCGAGTTGGGGAACGAACAGGTCGCCGCCGAACCGCACGAAGCAGCGGTCGAGGACGGCCTCGTAGTCGAAGGTCCTCTGCTCCACGGGAACTCCCCCGGCCCGCGGGATGCCACAATAGGCCGAGAGGTCGATCTGGCCCGGCCGCGACAACCGCACCCTGACGGATTGGCCCGGGAGCAGCATGGTGGGCGGCCCGCCGTCCTGGCGTGCCACGAGGACGAGGTTCGAACGGTTGTAGACCCGACGCAGGCAATCCGCAGAGGTGGGGGCGGGGACCGAGATCGGCCCGGCAACGCCGAGAACGAGGCCGGCCCAGACGCACCAAACACGCTTCGTCACCGCAGATCCTCCGCCGTTCGACCGTTAGACTCGTATCGGCCGCTTGACACTTGAACAGCGGTCCACATGACCGCGCAAGACGAACGCCGCAGCGCGTGGAGTGTTCACCGGCACACGGCCGATATTCTCGAGGGCGGTGGAAAACCGCGTCAGCGCCGCTCGTAGAGCAGCCGCGCGCGGATCGTCCCCGGAATAGCACGGATCTCGCCGAGCAGCACCTCGGCATCGGCATCCGTCGCGTCCGTTTCGAGGACCACGTAACCGACCTCGCCATCCGTCTGGTAGAACTGTGCCGCGATATTGACGTGGCCGCGAGAGAACACGTCGTTCAGCCGGCCGAGCATACCGGGCAGGTTACGCTGGACATGGATGAAGCGCGTGCCGGTCGGCCGGGCGGGGAGCTGCACCTGCGGAAAGTTCACCGCGCCGACCGTCGAACCGATGTCCGAATAATCCACGAGCTTACGGGCAACCTCGGAGCCGATGCGCTCCTGAGCCTCCTCGGTCGAGCCGCCGATATGGGGGGTCAGGATCACGTTCTCGATACCCTGCAGCGGGCTCACGAACGGCTCGGCATTGGAGCCCGGCTCCACTGGGAAGACATCGATGGCCGCGCCCTTGAGGTGGCCGTCGCGCAGGGCCCGCGCGAGGGCATCGAGGTCGACGACCGTCCCCCGGGCGTTGTTGATCAGGAAAGCCCCTGGCTTCATCGCCCGGATCTCCGCCTCGCCGATCATGTTGGCGGTGGTCTCTGTCTCCGGCACGTGCAGCGAAACCACGTCGCTCTGTGCCAGAAGATCGTGAAGCGTCTCGGTGGGTTCGGTGTTGCCGTGGCGCAGCTTGTCGGTGTGGTCGTAGAACAGCACCCGCATGCCCATGGCCTCGGCGAGCGTCGAGAGCTGGGTTCCGATATTGCCGTACCCCACGATCCCGAGGGTCTTGCCGCGGACCTCCAGGGAGCCCAACGCAGACTTGTCCCAGCGGCCGGCATGGGCGCCAACCGAGCGCGGCACGATCCGCCGCAGCAGCATCACGATCTCGCCGATCGTCAGCTCGGCGACCGAGCGGGTGTTCGAGAAGGGTGCGTTGAAGACCGGGATACCCCGGTGGCGCGCCGCCTCGAGATCCACTTGGTTCGTGCCGACCGAGAAGCAGCCCACCGCCAGCAATCGATCCGCCGCCGCGAACGCCTTCGCGTCGAGCTGCGTGCGCGAGCGGATGCCAACCATGTGCACGCCCTGAAGCGCCTCGTGCAGCGCCTCGCGATCGAGCGCCTTCGGCAACCGGGTCAGATTGGTGTACCCGGCCGCCCGCATCAGCGCGACGGCGCTGTCGTTGATGCCTTCGAGCAACAGGACCCGGATCTTGTCCTTGGGCAGGGAGAGCTTGTCGGGCGTCATCGGGATCGATCGTCTGGCAGAGGGTCGCGGCGGCCGGAGGACCGTCGACCGGAGGGAGAGCCCTGAGGGATACGAGGCTGCCCTGTGCGATGCAACATGGCGCCATGTCGGAGCAGCCTCGCGCCCCTGCGGGGGTGCAGCCTCGGGGATGTCCGAGTTTGTGTCGGTCATCGTCGTGCGGACGCCGAACATCTGGGCAGCGTGACGCGCGAAACAGCATCGGCCGAGGGAACCCGTGTCCCTTCCAAGTCTTGAAGAGCCTTCTACTGTTCATGACGCTCCGCGTGGCCTCGTGCCGACGCCCGATACGGTCCTTCGCAATGCATATTCGCACCGGCTTCACGATCAGCTTCGACACGACCGGCCCGACGCCGATGCACCTGCTCCTGAACGTCCGCCCGGAGCGCCACGGCGATCTGATCACCCCGGAGGTGATCACCTTCGATCCGCCAGTGCCGGCGCAGCAGCATGTCGATGCCTTCGGCAACGTGTCCACCCGCATCATGGCGCCCGGCGGCCGCATCACCATGGCGGCGGATTTCACGATCGCCGATACCGGGCTGGCCGACACGGTGGCGCCGGAGGCGCGTCAGATCCCGGTGCAGGATCTTCCGGACGACGTGCTGATGTTCCTGCTCGGCTCGCGCTACTGCGACACCGACAAGCTGTCGCAGACCGCCTGGTCGCTGTTCGGCACCACCCCGGAGGGCTGGGCCCGTGTCCAGGCGATCGTCGACTATACCCACGAGCGCCTGCGCTTCGACTACCAGCGCGCCGACGCCACCCGCACCGCCCATGACGGCTTCATGCAGCGCGAGGGCGTCTGCCGGGACTTCGCCCACCTGGCGATTACCCTGTGCCGGTGCATGAACATCCCGGCCCGCTACGCCACCGGCTATCTCGGCGACATCGGCGTGCCCAAGGACCCGGCGCCGATGGACTTCTCCGCATGGTTCGAGGTCTTCCTCGAAGGCCCCGAAGGACCGCGCTGGTACACGTTCGACGCCCGCCACAACCGACCCCGCATCGGACGTATCGTCATGGCCCGCGGACGCGACGCAA
>NZ_FNHS01000016.1 GCF_900103445.1 Methylobacterium phyllostachyos
GACGGTGCCTGTGTCACTGGACAGGGCTCCGTACTTGACCGCGTTCGTCGCAAGTTCGTGGATGATCAGCGCGAGGCTCGTCACCGCCGTGTCGCGGATTGGAATGTCGGCCCCATCGAACAACCGGATGCGGCGATGCGCGTTGCCCACGCCCTCGTAGGGCATCAGCAAGGTACGCAGTAGCGCTTGCAGGGTCTGCGCCGGGCGCGGCGCTGCCTCATCCGGGGGCGGCACCTGCAGGTACTCCAGCGCCCGACCGAGACTGGTGAAACGATCCCTCAGCGTCCGTGCATACGGCTGAACTGCTGGAGTGTTTCGTGCAGACAGGGTGACGAGGCCGTTGACCAGGGCGAAGACATTCTTCAGCCGGTGGCTCAACTCACGGCTGCACAGGTCGCGGTCGGTTCCCGCCTGAGCCAGGGCGGTGATGTCTCGCGAGACCGCGAGCAGGCCGATGGGATCCCTGTCATCGTCCAACATGCGCGAGAGCGTCACGTCCCAGTAACGCGCCTCTCCGGAGAGGCCCGGACGCCAATGACTGAAGCGAGCGACGCCCGTTTCCCGCACGACTTCAAGTCCTTCGAGAACGGCCGCCCGCGCATCATCGGGCCAGGACAAAACCCAGGGTTCGCCCTCGTTCTCGGCAGTTTCGCTGCTGCGCAGCTGTTGTAGCGCGGTCGGGTTGGCAAACTGAAGGTTGCCCTGCGGGTCGAGCACCTCGATGCAGTCCGGGCTCGTCTCGACGATGCACCGACTCAGGGTCTCGACCGACCACAGGCCGCGCCGTACCGCCTCGATCGTGCCGGTATCGAACAGCCGGTGTTCCGCAGGCGCACGTCGTCGGGGTGAGCCGTAGCCATTCGGGCCGGGAGACAGCGCCAGAGAGAGACGATCCCACAGAGGTCCTGCTGCCATTGCCGGTTCCCGCGCCTTGGTCGTGCATGACGAAGTGTCAAGTTATCGCCAGCCTACGGGAACAGCGCTTTCTCCCGCGATCAAAAGACAGTTGCGCGAACCTTTTACGGAAAATTAATCGCTTCTTTGGCGCGCGCGCCCTCTATTGAGAATAAATCTGGATGAAACCTGCTTTTTGACGAGATGCGCCTCCCACGCCAGTGTCATGGATAGCAGGCTGTAGCTGTGATGTTGCAAGCGCAGCGAGCCGCGCGAGCGTTCCTTGCCCCTTCATCGCCTGCACGGCTTCTTCAGACCCGAGCGCACTCGAGCCCCGTCGCCCGGTCCGGGTGGCGGGGCCTTTTACCGGGCCGATCATCGATTGCAGCACAGGGCAAGGGCATCCAACGTTGCCCTTATGGCGATGTCGCTGGATTGGCGACGCTCAATCCGGTGTACCTCCGAAGGTCACCTTCAGAACGATTACCGCGTTCTCCCTTCAGGGAGGACGGTCCGATGCAGCAGGCGCTGAGACGGAAGCTCGAGAGCTTCGAACCCCTCTCCGACTCGGCCCGCTGGGCCCTGAACCGCCTGGTGCTCAAGGTCCGGCAGGTGGCCGCGCGCCAGGATCTGATCCGGGAGGGCGACAAGCCCGAGAACGTCCTGCTCATCCTCGACGGCTTTGCCTACCGCTACAAGGTCCTGCCGGACGGCCAGCGCCAGATCATGGCCCTGCTGGTGCCAGGCGACTTCTGCGACCTGAATGTGTTCATCCTCGACCAGATGGACCACGCCATCGGCACGATCTCGGCGTGCCAGGTCGTGGACATCCCGCGCCAAGCCATCGACGAGATTGCCAGGGACCACGCCGACATCGCGCGCGCCTTCTGGTGGTGCTCACTGGTCGACGGCGCCGTCCTGCGCGAGTGGCTGGTCAACATCGGCGGCCGGCTCCCGCCTCAGCGCATCGCCCACCTTCTCTGCGAGCTTCTCATGCGCCTGGAGGCGGTGGGGCGCGTGACCGACAACAGTTACGCCTTCCCGCTGACGCAGACGCAGATCGCTGACATGATGGGCCTGTCGGACGTGCACGTGAACCGCACGCTGCGGGATCTGCGCGCGCAGGGCCTGATCCGTCTGAAGCGGCGGGTGCTGACCATCCTCGACGTCGAGCGGCTCCAGGCCTTCTGCGACTTCACGCCGAACTACCTGCACCTGCGCAACACGCGCTGGGGCGAGCGGCGCGACCTGAGCTGGCCCGGCACAGCCCAGGAGGGTTAGCTGATGTCCGGGCGCGGCAACGTCGCGACGCTGCTCGTGCTGCAGCTTCAGCCGATTGCGGTCGACACCAACAGCCCCGACCGTGAGGGCATGCTCGTGATCGCCAACGGGTTGCTCGTGGCCGTGCTGGTCCGCCTCGCCGAACCGGAGCATGACAATGTCGGGAGCTGGTTCCTGGAGGCGGGGTTCGGCCGACTACAGGGGCAGAGGGTTCCGACCTTTCCCACCCTTGAAGATGCATGTCGCTGGCTGCGGCGGCAACTGAAGCCGTTGTGAGTAGTCTCGCTGCTGGCCGGATCGAGAAAGCTGCCCGCAGGCTCCGAAAAGGCCGCCACGGGGGCGGGGCAGGGGCCACCAGCATGTTGCGCGCTTGGTTTGCGATGGAGGGCAACGCAGTTTTGCGGGCATGTGTCGAGGGCACCGGTGCCGAAGCGAGGCGTGACTGACGCCTAGCGCTAGGCCGCCGACAGTCGTTTGATGTTGCGGGCGACGTGCTCACGGTAGCGGGCGATGACCGTCTCAGGCGAGCCCCCGAGCATCAGCGTCGTCATCGCCTCGGCAGCGGCGTGTACCTTCTCGGTCACCATCGACTGCATCTCGGCCCGACCCTCGCGGCCACCCCATGCGAGGCGGACCAGGCGCAGCTCGATCACGCGCTGGGACTCGATCGCCAGCATTATCGATGAAAAGATAGGATTGTACACGATAAAAACCCGAGCTTAGGCGGATATATTTCTAATCAACGCGGCGTGAACCTCGTTGATCCTACCTACAAATGTTAGGTAAAGGCGCAGAACCCCGAAAAATCTTATAAAAACGGCAACTCAATACGCCGGGCTTCGTTCGACCTGTAGCATAATGCTCCCCGTCGCCCCTCATTCGGCGGTTCCTCCGACGAAAGGCTTCGCCCATGGGCAGCGGCATCTCTCTGTTATTTCTCGCGCTCGGCACAATCGGCGGTGTCGGCTTCCTCGCATTGGCTGCTCGGAAACAGGTCGCCAATCTGAAGGGCGACCCAGAACGATCCAACCTCATCAAGGATCACGGCGGCGAACCACGCCAGAACATGCCGGGGACCGAGCACTGAAGCCGCCACCGTCGTGCTCGAGATGTTTTTCATGCTCGGCTCGGCCCCGCCGGCCGATCTGCTCACGGGCTGGTGGGCTCGGCAGGGGACTACGCAATCAGCGACGCCCGCCGCCGTCAGTGCCCGGCTTCATGGCGCGCTCCACAGCCTCCATGGCACTCTCAAACGCCTTTGACTCGCTCCAGTGCGGGCGGTCGGACCTTTCGCTCAACTTGCCGCTCTTGCGGATCGCCCATTGGAAGTGGCCCTCCGGCTTGGTGAGCGGTGAGACCTCGATGGAGTAGGGGTGCGGCACGTCTGACATGACAATCCCTACACCCTGTCACAAGCGATGACGCCACAGCCGGGGCGGCGTCATCACCCTCGTGCGGGCTCAGACCGCCTTTAGGTTGGCGGCGCTCTCCTTGCCGCTGCGACGGTCGGCCTCGACGTCGTAGGAGATCTTCTGACCCTCGTTGAGGCTGCGCATGCCAGCGCGCTCGACAGCCGAGATGTGCACGAACACGTCCTTACCGCCATCGTCGGGCTGGACGAAGCCATAGCCCTTGGTCTCGTTGAACCACTTCACAGTGCCGGTAGCCATCGCGATATCCTGGTCGTCTTCAGCACGCCAACGCGGCCTGCTGTGAGGTCCGAACCAGCCGCGTCGACCGACCGTTCCATGCATTGCTTAGACCGGATGACGTCTGACAGGCTCTCGCAGGCTCCTTGACAGTGCTGCCAACGTTCGTCCCGGCTGCCCCATCATCCGCGCTATCTTTGCTGCTTCTGAAGGCGCAGGATACCGGCATAAGTAGATCGACTTCCCAGGCTCCAACAGCTTGGGGCTGGTGCTCCCAAGGGTAGTGAACAAGCGTAAATGGCAGACGTTGTGAGCTTTCCGACCGATCGTCGCTCGTCCTGCACGATGTCGCCGTATCGCGCGTATCGGTTCACATCGGACGGCAGCGTCAGAGCAACCATCCTGATTGAGGCCGACACCGATGCGGAAGCCGCGGAACGCGCTTTCCACCTAAGCGACGGGGATCGCGTCGAACTCTGGTCGCGTGCACGCTTCGTGGCCCACGTCGGACCGATGGACGGTCCAGTCGCGGCCTCGATCCAATTGCTTGAGAACGAGCCGACAATCGACCCCTGAAACGGCGCACCGTGGAGTAGATCAGGGGCGCTCGAACTGTACGGCGGGCTCCAGATCCTCACATAAGGGAATGTAGGCGCACCAGCCGCACACGCCGCTATCGGCCGCCTTCGGAGAATTCCACTGCGAGCAGGTCGGGCAGACCTTCATCACGATGCGGATGCCGTGCACGAACGCCAGCCCGCGGCCACCGAAGGTGGTCGGGCCTCGAGGGAGATTTTTCAACATAGGTAAGCCCTGCGGACTACCGCAGGTTGATGTCAATGGGCGAGTGCGCGCGATTAGGCTTTGGACATCTCCCGGTCGGGAGGCTCAGCCCGCAGCCGCACGCCAGGGCGCCCGTGGTTCAGGAACTCGACGCCTGCAGCCTCAAGCGCAGACTGGACGGCACGCACCGTATCAAGGCCGCTCGTAAGCCCGTTCGCGCCCTTCCCCTCCATTGACCGGATGGTGTTGGCGCTGACGCCGGATCGCTCCGCGAGGGTGACTTGATCCATCGCAACAAGGCCCCGAGCCGCGCGGAGCTGATTGCCGGTCGATAACATCACACCCTCGGTTGTTTTTATACCCAATGCCCTGTTGACTACACCAAGGCATGGGTATTATACCAAGTCCATAGGCGGTAGCAACCGCCGCAACGTGGACGGCACCCGATGTCCCACCGCACCGTCTCCTGGACCCGCATCGACCGCGCCGGCCGCGACAGCCGCCCTCAGATCCCCGCCGGCCTCCTGTCCGCCACCGCCCGCATTGACATGACGGTGCGCACCACCCGCCGCCCGCTCTACGCTGCCGGTAAGTTCAACCGCGCCGCCATCATGTCGGCCGCGGCATCCGCCGCCCACGCCCATCAGGAGCGCTTCGGCGGCACCTGGGCCGAGGCGATGTCCGTCTGCCTCACCGCCGCGTGGCGGTCCGCCAAGCTCGCCCGCCACATGGCCGCGCACTGAGGAGCCGCCGCGATGTCCGCCCGCATCAACCGCCGCGCCCTCGCCGCCGGGATCCTCGCCGCCACGGCCGTCCCTGCCATCGCCAAGGATACCCGCACTGTGGGTACCCTCCGCGGCGACGGTACCGCCCGGCTGCCCGACCACGCCGCGCTCTGGGCCCGCATGCCCCTGCCTTTCACACCCGCCGAGGCGTGGCATCTGCTCTCTCCCGAGACGCAGGCCGAGATCGGCACGGCCGTCATCGGCATGGAATTGGCGCAGTACGTCTACGGCGACGGCCGCGCCGATGCAGACCAGTTCAAGGACGATGCCTTGCGGTCCGCCGCGAGCGACGTAGCCCACGACCTGCTGAACCGGATTGATGATCGGCTGTGGGCCCTGCTGCCGGACCTGTATGGGCCGGACGGCGATCATCCCGCTTGGGCGCTCGCGGCCGGCATGGTCCACCCGCTCGGCGCCGCCTTGCCGGAAGCGCCTACCGCGCCTGCCAGCGTGGCCGAGCCTGACCCCACCCTGGCAGCCCTAGCAGTCCGCGAGGCTGCAAGCCGCGACCTCGCGCAGATCGGCAACGATACCGCCGGGGACGAGAGCGCCGAGCCTACCGCGCGTTGGTGGGCTGGAGACCGACGCCTTGATGCCGCGGATAGCGTCCTGCGGACCACGGCACCGACGACGCTCGCGGGCCTCTCAGCCCTGGCCCAGCACTACGCGTCCACGTCCTGCGATCCGGACGGCGAAGGCCTCACCCACCTTGTCGAGATCCTGGCGGACTTCGCCGACGCCTAGCGCATCGCCCTGACGCCCGCGCCGGCCTGACCGGCGCCCGCACCCCTTCATCACCGACCCGACCCCCACGAGCCCTCTGGAGCCCGAACGATGAAACACGTCCGTATCCCAGATTTTAGCCAGCCCGTCCCAGTCCGCATCACGGACAGCGGCAAGCCCGTCCGCGTCCGCGTCGCCCGCCCCTACCGCGATCAGCCGAACGAGGCGCAGCCGGGCACTATCGAGCCGTGGCAGGCCGTGACGCCTGTCCGCCCCGACACCGCGCACAGCCGCAGCCTCCGCTTCCTCGACACGGCCGGCGAGCTGCTGGCCGCCGTCGCCATCATCGGCGGGGGCATGGTCCTCACCGGCCTTGCCACCCTGCTCTGACCCAGCCCGCCACCGCGCGGCGCTTGCCCGCCGCGCCTCCCGTCACCCCGTGATCCTCGGAGGCACCTATGCCCTCTCTCAAGCTATCCAACCCGTTCCGCCGCGCCGAAGCCGGATCCTCGCTCAAGCGGCGTGCGGCTGCCCTAAAATCCGACCTCCTGAACCTCACGGTTCGCACGGCGGCTCCGAACCCATTGCCCGCACCCGGTTCGGATGAGGCTATCGCGGCATGGGACAAGGCCCGCAGCGAGTTCGATCGGCTGACGTGCCTCGCGGAAGGCGAGCATGCGGCCCTGCGCATCGGAGACAGCTTCACGCTCTGGACCACGGAATGGGTGAAGGCTGCCCAGCGTAGCGACTTCACCCGGTTCACGGTCCGCGAGATGCCGGCCGCCCGCGCTAAGACCGCGGCCGAACTGGCCGACCTTCTCGTCATCACCACCCGCCGGGATCTACGGTTCGCCGAGGCGCAGCGGCAGACGGCTATCCGCGAGCTGTACGCACTGGCCTATCCTGACGGTGAGGATCCCGAGCCCCTGCCGGAGCCGGATGGCGACTATGCCCACGTCATCATCGCGGAGCACCGTGCCGCCTATGCCGCCTGGAAGCCGCTCGGCGATGCCTACAACGATTGTGTTGAGGGAAGCGACGCCTGCGCGATGGCTCAGAAGGCGGAAGCCGAACCCTACCGCATCCAGGCCGAGGCGTTCGAGGAATTAGTCGACACACGCGCAACCACCGTGGGCGGCCTCGTGGCGCTCGCCGGCTACCTGCCGGGTGCGGTGTTCGATGCCAACTGCGTCGAGGTGGAGGAGGACGCCCGGCGCGCTCTGCGCAGCATGTGCAACGGCGTGTTGAAGCTGTTCGGCGATGAGGCCGACGCGGAGCTGATCGCACTGGAAGCCGAGCTCCTTGAGACCGATGCGGCGTTCAGAGCAGCGGCGCATGCTCTGCGCGTCGCGCGGGATCGGTACGACAAGCCGCCCGTCCCTGTTGGCCTCAAGGTATGGTCGCACGATTGGGTCTATCCCTCGATACCCAGACCCAGAACGCAGCCTCTTGCCGGTGGCCGAGAACTTCTTCTGCCATACGGTGCGGAAGAGGTAGAGATCCTGCGGGTGCAGCCGTGTCTCGGCCACTTCGTCGGCGGCACTGAGGGCGAGCTTCAGCCGGACGGCGTGACGCGTCTTCGACCGGACCCGAGGGCGCAGGTCCGTGCCGATGCCATCGTGGCAGCGTGGGATCAGTGGCAGGAGCAGATCCGAGAAGCCCGTGCGGTGGTGAACCTCGATGCTCTGGAAGCAGCCTACGATGCGACCAAGGCCACCCGCGACACCGTTCTACAGCGGGGTCGTGAGGTTACGGCACGGGGGCTGACTGGCCTCGCGATCAAGGCCCGCATCGCCGCGAACATGGCCGCCGAGACCGACCCCAAAGCCTGCAGCGCTCGGCTCTACGACCCTGACGATAGCGACGGGCTGCTGATGGACCTCGCAGGGGACGTACTGGCCGTAACTGGCGGCCTCCCGGAGGCTCACCGCCCGAAGGACTAATCCAGTTTCGGCGCCGTGCGCGTCGGGCCTGACCTCCCCTTCTGTCGCCGTGCGTACCGCCCCGGCCGGATCCTGCCGGGGGACTACAGGTCCAACCCCACCGAGACCCAGACCATGAGCAAGATCGTCGCCTTCCTGGGCCGCCCGAGCCTGCCTGCTGCCAAGCCGATCCCCCGAGAGGAATTCGAGCGGCTGGCCGAACTCGCCCTCGACATCGTGGATCGCATCGTCGCCTTCTTGGACGACGGCGACGGGGATCCCGACCGCGAGGACGGCGGGGACAGCGAGCCCAGCCTCGGCGCTCCCGAGAACCATCACGAGAGCCAAGTCGTTTGGTTGCGCGGCACGGACCGCGATCTTGAGGCCGAGTGATGCCAACCATCCTTCCGCGACAGACGCCAACCCTCGGGGATGGGATCCGGCTGGCCGTCCTAGTCGCGGCTTTCCACTGGCATGGCTTTCGGCGGCGGGCAGCAGCTCGCCGCATGGCCCGGATCGGGGCAGATCGGGGGCTCGCCAGATGGCAGCGCGACGCGGCGCGTTGACTGGCCTGTAGCGAGAGGATCGCTGCCTTGCTCGGGGAGCCAGAGCCGCCGGAGGCAGAGCAGTTGCGCGACAGGCTGGCTGAGAGCCGGAAGCTCTGGCAGGGATAGCATAGGCCGGCACGGTCTAAGTTTCTCTCAGGGGCACGCTCAAGATGCGTACCCTGGTCACCCACGCCCGCCCTCAACAGCTGAGGGGCATATTTGCGGGCGGGCGCGGATCGTCAGCGGGACCGTCTCAACCCGCCAGCAGATGAGCGATAGCCTTGCATTCTTGCGAAAGAGTGACCTGCCGTCTCAAGCGATCCAACCCAGGACCTTGGCGCAGCGCTCGGCTTGAGCCCGGGTCAGGCCGGACGCGACGGCAGCTCCGTTCCGGTAGACGCCGAACGAACTGTCACCTGCCGCGCGGATCTTGATCGATGCCATCGTATACGTACTCCACACCCGCCAAGGCGGCGCTGGAGAGTAGCGGACGGGAGACCTCTAAGTTTCTGGGTTCCCGGGTTGTCGACAAGCAAATCTGTTGGGCTCCGACGCCTAACGAACGCCGCTCGCGCATCCGGTGCGGGCTGTAGAGTCCACCTTTGCCTAGGGGCGTATATGAGACATTTGTTGGACACGCCCAGCGCCGATACAAGCTAAGTGCTTGATATTATTGGCGCGCCCTACGGGAATCGAACCCGTGTTTTCGCCGTGAAAGGGCGACGTCCTGGACCGCTAGACGAAGGGCGCTTTGGCTGGACCGAGGGTTCTATAGTCGGAGGCGAGGCGGCGGGCAACCGCCGAAGCGCCACATCGCTCCAGTTTGACCGGACGCCGGCAAGGCGCGATGGAGGGGCATGCCTCAACCCACGCCTCGCATGACCCTCGTCCTCGGCGGGGCGCGTTCCGGCAAGAGCGCCTACGCGGAAACGTTGATCGAGGCCTGCCCCGGGCCGTGGCTCTACCTCGCCACCGCCCAGGCCTTCGATGACGAAATGGTCGATCGCATCGCCCAGCATCGCGCGCGGCGGCCGGAGGCGTGGCGCACCCGCAACGTGCCGCTCGCCCTGCCGGAGGCCGTGGCCGAGGCGGAGGGGCCGGTTCTGGTCGATTGCCTCACCCTGTGGCTCACCAACCTGATCCTGGCGGAGGCCGATCTGGAGGAAGCCACCGCGCAGCTCGTCGCCGCCTGCACCCGTGCCCCCGGCCCGCTGGTGCTGGTCGGCAACGAGGTCGGGCTCGGGATCGTGCCCGACAACGCGCTCGCCCGCCGCTTCCGCGACGCGGCCGGGCGCCTGCACCAGCGCCTCGCCGCTGAGGCCGACCGGGTCGTGCTCACCGTCGCCGGACTACCCCTGATCGTGAAACCCGGAGCCTCCGCATGAACGAGGACGAAGCCCGCCACCGCGCCAAGATGGAGAAGCGCAAGGCCGTGCAGGACGCCGAGGTGGCGGAGAAGACCCTCGAGAAGGGACTGCTGCTGGTCCATACCGGCCCCGGCAAGGGCAAGAGCACGGCCGCGCTCGGGCTGATGCTGCGGGCGCTCGGCCGGGGCTGGCGGGTCGGCATGGTGCAGTTCATCAAAGGCGGCTGGGACACGGGCGAGCGCCACGCCGTGGCGGCCTTCGGCGAACGAGTCGTCTGGCACACCCTCGGGGAGGGGTTCACCTGGGAGACGCAGGACAAGGCCCGGGACATCGCCGCCTGCCGCCACGCCTGGGCGGTCGCCGAGGACCTGATGGCCGATCCCACGATCCGCCTCCTCGTCCTCGACGAGCTCAACATCGCGCTGCGCTACGACTACCTCGACCTCGACGCGGTGCTGGCCGCGCTCACGCGGCGCCGGCCGGACCTGCACGTCGTGGTCACCGGCCGCAACGCCAAGCCGGCCCTGATCGAGGCCGCCGATTGCGTCACCGAGATGGGCAGCGTGAAGCACCACTTCGCCGCCGGCGTGAAGGCGCAGGAAGGGATCGAGTTCTGAGCCCGCCCCACGCAAAGGTCCTGATGATCCAGGGCACCGGCTCCGATGTCGGCAAGTCGCTGCTCGTGGCGGGGCTGGCGCGCGCCTTCACGGAGCGGGGTCTGCGGGTCCGGCCGTTCAAGCCACAGAACATGTCGAACAACGCCGCCGTCACCCAGGATGGCGGCGAGATCGGCCGGGCGCAGGCGCTCCAGGCCCGGGCCGCCCGGGTGGCGCCCTCCGTCCACATGAACCCCGTGCTGCTGAAGCCGCAGAGCGAAGTCGGCTCCCAGGTGGTGGTGCAGGGCCGGATGGTCGCCACCGTGAAGGCCCGCGACTACCAGGCCTGGAAGCCGCGGTTGATGTCGGCCGTCTTGGAGAGCTTTTCCCGCCTCGGGGACGAGGCCGACCTGATCCTCGTCGAGGGCGCGGGCTCGGCCTCGGAGGTGAACCTGCGCGCGGGCGACATCGCCAATATGGGCTTCGCCCGGGCCACCGACACGCCGGTGGTGCTGGTCGGCGACATCGACCGGGGCGGGGTGATCGCGAGCCTCGTCGGCACCAAGGCGGTGATCGATCCCGACGATGCCGCGATGATCGCGGGCTTCATCGTCAACCGGTTCCGCGGCGATCCGAGCCTGTTCGCCGACGGGATGCGGCTGATCGCCGACAAGACCGGCTGGGCGGCGCTGGGCCTCGTGCCGCATTTCCCCGCCGCTGCCCGCCTGCCGGCCGAGGACGTGCTGGGGCTCGCCGGCTCGGAAGCACGTGGAAAAGACGCCGTCACAGTGGCGGTGCCGGTGCTGCCGCGGATCGCGAATTTCGACGATCTCGATCCCCTGCGGGCGGAGCCCGGCGTGTCGGTGGTGCTGGTTCGGCCCGGCACGCCGATCCCCGCGGAGGCCGCCCTGGTGCTGCTGCCGGGCTCCAAGACCACGATCGACGACCTGGAGGCGTTTCGCCAGGAGGGCTGGGACATCGACCTGCGGGCGCATGTCCGCCGGGGCGGCCGGGTGCTCGGGCTGTGCGGCGGCTACCAGATGCTGGGCCAAAGCCTCGCCGACCCGCACGGGATCGAGGGGGCGCCGCGCACGGTGCCGGGCCTCGGGCTCCTCGACGTCGAGACCGTGATGACGCCGGAGAAGCGCCTCGTCGCCGTCACCGGCACGAGCCTGCCCGATGGCGTGCCGTTCTCGGGCTACGAGATGCATATCGGCGCCACCGCGGGCCCCGACGCGGCACGGCCGCTCCTGCGCCTCGCGGATGGGCGCCTGGACGGGGCGGTCTCGGCGGACGGGCGTGTGGCCGGAACCTACGTGCACGGCCTGTTCGCCGACGACGCCCAACGGGCCGCGTGGCTCGCGCGCCTCGGGACGGCCTCGGCGGGGGCCGGCTACGAGGCCGGGGTCGAGGCGGCGCTGGACGGGCTCGCGCGCCACATCGCGGCCCATGTCGATTGCGACCGTCTCCTGGCGCTTGCCCGGTAGCCGCGGGGCGAGCCAGCGATTACTCTGCGTAATGGCAGGCCCTCGCCACGAAGGGCCGCGACCGCTCAGAGGAACGCCGATGCCGTCCACGCAAGCCCCGCCCGGGGAGGATCTCGCCGCGAGCACCGTCCGCACGGTGACCCTGCGGCTGATGCCGCTCCTCGGGCTGCTCTACCTGATCGCCTATATCGACCGGCAGAACGTCTCCTACGCCAAGCTGGAGATGGTCGGCAGCCTGGGGCTCAGCGAGACCGCCTACGGGCTCGGGGCCTCGCTGTTCTTCCTCGGCTACTTCCTGTTCGAGGTACCGGCCAACGTCTTCCTGGAGCGGGTGGGCGCGCGGATCTGGTTCGCGCGGATCATGATCACCTGGGGCCTCGTCACGGTGCTCCTCGGCTTCACCCAGAACGCCGCGATGTTCTACGTGCTGCGCTTCCTGCTCGGCGTCGCCGAGGCCGGCTTCTTCCCCGGGGTGCTGTTCGCCCTCACGCTCTGGTTCCCGCAGACCCACCGGGCGCGGATGATCGGCTGGTTCATGATCGCCAGCGCCATCGCCAACGCGGTCGGCGCGGCGGTCGGCGGGGCGCTGCTCGGCCTCGACGGGGTCTGGGGGCTGGCGGGCTGGCAATGGGTCTTTCTGGCCACCGGCGTGCCGGCGATCCTGATGGCCTTCGTGGTGCTGGCCGTCCTGCCGGATGGGCCGGAGACCGCGCCCTGGCTGTCGCAGGCCCAGCGCGACTGGCTCAGCCGGACGCTCAAGGCCGAGAGCGAGGCCGGGGGCCATGTCGATCACGGCAACCCGTTCGCGGCACTCCTCGACAAGCGCGTGCTGATGCTGGCGGGCATCTACGTGTTCCTGCCGCTCGCCGCCTACGGCCTCGGCTACTGGCTGCCCACGGTGGTGAAGGGGTTCGGCGTCTCGAACCTGACCAACGGCCTCCTCAACATCATCCCCTGGACGGCTACGGCGGTGGCCCTGTGGTGGGTGCCGCGCCACGCCGCCCGGACCGGCGCGCAGGGCAACGCGCTGACCTGGCACGTGGTCGGGCCGGCTCTGGTCGGCGCGACGGGCCTCGCGCTCTCCGTCATCCTGCCGGGCAACGCCGTGAAGTTCGCCTGCCTGTGCGTGGCGGCCGCCGGGACCTTCTCGGCGCAGCCGGTCTTCTGGTCGATGCCCGGGACCTTCCTGCGCGGCGCCACGGCAGCGGCCGGGATTGCGGCGATCAACTCGGTGGGCAATCTCGGCGGCCTCATCGCGCAGAACGCGGTGCCGTTCATCCGCGACCAGACCAAGAGCGACCTCGTGCCGATGCTGTTCCTGTCGGTCTGCCTCGCGGTGGGGGCCGGCCTGATGTTCGTGGTGCTCTCGGCCCTGCGGCGGGACACGGAACGGCGGGGCGTCCCGGAGCGCGCGCGGGCCGTCTGAACGCGCGGCGGGTTCGTGTGTTATCATTCATTGTGCCGGCAACGCTGGCACGATGATGCAAACCCGCGCGCCTGCGGGCCATCGTCGAGGAGGGCACCGCGATGAGCCAGGGATTTCCGCTTCTGATCCTCGCCTTCGGCACGCTCGGCGGGATCTGGTTCCTGGCCGCTGCGGCCCGGAAGCAGGTCGCGAACGCCAAGGGCAGCCCGGAACGCTCCAACCTGATCCACCACCACGGTGGCGAGCCGCGGCCGAACATGCCGGGCACCGAGCACTGAGCGCCTGAATTCTGGGTTTCCAAAGGGCTTCAACCCTTTGGCGGGGTGTCGGGGCAGGGCCCCGACCAGGGCTCTGCCCTGGACCCGCGAAAGGTCTCGACCTTTCGAAACCGGGCCTGGAGCGCCCTCAGCCGGCGGCGATCCGGCGGCAATGGTCGAGGGCGGCGCCGATCAGGTTGGCGCTGGCCTCGGGCGTGCGAAAGGCCGAGTGCGCCGAAAGGGTGACATTCGGCAGGCCGGCCAGCGGGTGATCCGCCGGCAGGGGCTCGACCGTGAACACGTCGAGCCCAGCCTGCGCGATGTGGCCTGTGCGTAGGGCCTCGACGAGAGCATCCTCGTCGGTCACGGCCCCGCGGGCGGTGTTGATCAGGATGGCACCGGGCTTCAGCGCGGCGATGCGGTCGGCCGAGAGGAAGCCCCGGGTCTCGTCGGTCAGCAGCAGGTGGAGCGAGACTACGTCACTCTCGGCGAGCAGCTGCTCCAGGGGCACGAAGGCGACGTCGGGATGGGTTCGGGGCGTGCGGTTCCAGGCGAGCACCCGCATGCCGATGCCCGCGCAGAGCCGCGCCATCTCGGCCGCGATCCCGCCGAAGCCGATGAGGCCGACACACTTGCCGGTAAGCTGCATTCCCTCGGTGCGCAGCCAGGAGCCGGCACGCATCGCCCGGTCCATCTCGGCCAAGCCCCGGGCCGCCGCCCACATCAGCGCGAAGGCGCATTCGGCGACCGCCGTGTCGCCGTAGCCCTTGATCGTGTGGACCGTGACGCCGAGTTCCGCCTGAAGCGCCTCCGGGTCCATGTAGCTGCGCGCGCCGGTGCCGAGGAACACCACGTGCTTCAGCCCGACGCAGGCCCGGGCCACGTCGCGGGGGAGGGCGGTGTGGTCGATCACCGCGATCTCGGCGCCGGCCAGGAGGCCGGGCAGGTCCTGCGGGGTGATGGCGGGCTCGGCGTGGATCGCGAAGGGCGGGTCGTCCGGCCGCAGCAGCCGGCGCGCCACCGCCGCCAGCGTCTCGCTGGCATCCACGAACACCGCGCGCATCGGCTTCTCCCTGTCCCGCCCCGTCACGATGCGCTGAGAGCGCGGATCGTGCCAAGTCCTGGGCAACCAAGTCCCAGGCAACCAGCGCGACGTCCTTGCGAGCGGAGCGAAGCCACCCAGGCGCGCCACGCTGACGGATGTCCCGCGTCCCTGGATTGCTTCGCTCCGCTCGCAAAGACGGTCAGGTCGCCAGGGTCAGCCAAAGCCCGAGCAACCCCAGCACGAGCCCACCCTGGAGCCAGCAGGCCGTGCGGTAGAGAACCAGCGCCCGGGCGATGTCGTCGGCCGTGGCTTCGGCCCGGCCATCGCCCATATGGGCGTCGGGCACCAGGGTGCCATCATAGACCCGCGGCCCCGCGAGCTTCAGGCCGAGCGCGCCCGCCATGGCGGATTCCGGCCAGCCGGCATTGGGCGAGCGGTGATGGCGGGCGTCCCGGGCCATCGCCTGCAGCGCGCCGCGCGCATCGGCGCCGCGCAGGCGCGCCGCCCCGGCGATCAGCAGGCCCGCGAGGCGCGCGGCCGGCAGGTTCACGCCGTCGTCGAGCCGGGCCGCCGCCCAGCCGAAGGCCGCGTAGCGGGGCGTGCGGTGGCCGATCATGCTGTCGGCGGTGTTGATCGCCTTGTAGAGCGCGCCGCCCGGCAGGCCGAGGGCGCCGATCCAGAAGGCCGGCGCCACGATCCCATCGGAAAAGTTCTCCGCCAGGCTCTCGATCGCGGCCCGGCAGACCGCCGGTTCGTCGAGGCGCTCGGGGTCGCGGCCCACGATCATTGCCACGGCCCGCCGCCCGGCCTCCAGGCCGCCGCTGCGCAGGGCGGCCTCCACCGCGGCCACGTGGTCGTGCAGGCTGCGCTGGGCCGGCAGGCTCGCACAGGCGAGGCTCAGCAGGAGCAGGGCGGGGAGGGGGCCGGCAAGGCCCGCGAGCGCCGTGAGGAGGAGGGCGGGCAGGCCCACGGCGGCGAGCAGCAGCACCAGCGCGCCGCAGCCCGCGAGCCGGCGCCGCCGCGCGGAGCCGCGGTTGAGGCCGTGCTCCAGGGCCGCGATCAACCGTCCGATCCACGTGACAGGATGGCCGGCCGCCCTGTAGAGCGCGTCCGGATAGCCGGCCGCCGCCTCGATCCCGAGGGCGAGGGCCAGCACGGCGAGCGTTTCGGGCGGATGGACCATTCGGTGTGGCGTTTTTCCGCGCAGGAGACCGCCGCGATCGCCCATGGCGGCGATCTCGGAGGCCTCCGTAAAGCCTTTCCCGACGCGCCGGAGCCCTGGCTCGACCTCTCGACGGGGATCAATCCGATCCCGTATCCCGTGCCGCCCGTGGAAACCAGCGCCTGGACGCGGCTCCCCGAGGCTTCCGAGGTCCAGACCCTGCGCGCGGCTGCGGCTTCGGCCTATGGCGCACCGGATGCGGCCCATGTCGTGCCCGCCCCTGGCACCCAGATCCTGATCGAGACCCTGCCTCGGCTGCTGGCTCCGACCCAGGTGGCTGTGCTGGGCCCCACCTATGCCGAGCACGCCGCTGCCTGGGCCCGGGCCGGCCACACCGTGCGCGAGGTCGCGGATCTCGACGCGCTCGACGACGCCCGGGTGGCGGTGATCGTCGACCCCAACAACCCGGACGGGCGGACATTTGCGCTGGCCGAGCGCCGCGCCCTGGCCGAAACCTTCAGCGCCCGCGGCGGCCTGCTGGTGGTCGACGAGGCCTTCGCGGATCTCGAACCGGTGGAGAGCCTGTGCCCGCATGTCGGGCCGGGCCTCGTGGTGCTGCGCTCCTTCGGCAAGACCTACGGGCTTGCGGGCCTGCGCCTCGGCTTCGCGGTCGCCGAGCCCGGGATCGCGGCCCGGATCGCGGAGGCGCTGGGGCCCTGGGCGGTGTCCGGCCCGGCGCTGGCGATCGGGACCGCGGCCCTGTCAGATACCGAATGGCGCGCGGAGGCCGCTCGGACCCGGGCGGCGGACGCGGCCCGGCTCGACCGGATGATCGTGCGGGGCGGAGGACAGGTCGTCGGCGGCACATGCCTGTTCCGGACCGCGGATTTTTCAGACGGGCCCGACCTTTACCGGCGCCTCGCGGCGGCGGGCATTGCCGTGCGCCGCTTCGCCGAGCGCCCGGAGCGCCTGCGCTTCGGATTACCGCCCGACAAGACGGCCTGGTGCCGGCTGTCCCGGGTGCTGAAATAGACGCAGGCGGTCCGGCCTTCGGCGCTCCGGATCCACAAGGTCCGGGACCTTGTGTGGGTGCAGGGCAAAGCCCTGCCGGGTTCGGGCAACGCCCGACATCGGGGCTCTGCCCTGATCCCCCGCCAAAGGGCTACGCCCTTTGCGATCCTATATGCTTCACGAAGTGCGCCCATGCGGGTCGCGCGCCGCCACGACCACCGCCAGCGCCGAGAACACCAGCCCCACGGCGCAGACCCCCGGCCAGCCCACCAGCAGGAAGGCCTGCGAGCCGGCATAGGCGCCGAGCGCTCCGAACACGAACAGGGTCGTGAACAGCACGGTGTTGATCCGCCCCCGCGCGCCCGGAACCAGGGCGTAGGCCCGGGTCTGGTTGGCGATCAGCGCGCCGTTCATGCCGATGTCGATGAGCAGCACGCCGAGCGCCACCGCGACGAGGGACCACGCGCCCCCGGCCCAGAGCACCACGAAGGACAAGGCGACCATCAGGCTGCCGCCGAGCACCACGGGCTTGGCGCCCTTCCGATCGGTGAACCGGCCCGAGAGCGGGGCCACGAAGGCCCCGCAGACGCCGATCACCCCGAACAGCCCGGCGCCCGCGGCGGTGAGCCCGAAGGGCGGCCCCTCCACCAGCAGCGCCAGCGTTGCCCAGAAGGCGTTGAAGGCGGCAAACAGCAGCGCCTGCGACAGGCTCGCCGTGCGCAAGACCGGCTGGCTCCGAGCGAGGTGGAGGATGGACAGCATCAGCGCGCGGTAGCGCAGGGGATGCGTCTGCGGCGTGTGGGGCAGGGTCGCCCGGGCGATGCCCGCCATTGCGAGCGCCAGCAGGGACGCGACGAGGAAGACCGGCCGCCAGCCGAGATGCGCCCCCAGAAACCCGCTCGCCGTCCGAGCGAGCAGGATGCCGGTCAGCAGCCCGGTCATCACCTGCCCGACCAGCCGGCCGCGGCTCGCATCCGGCGCGAGCTCGGCCGCGAACGGCACCGCCTGCTGGGCCGCGCTGGCGAGCACGCCGACGACGAGATGGGCGAGCGCCAAGCTCGCGAGGTTCGGGGCGAGGCCGACCGCGAGCAGCGCCAGGGCGAGGCCGAGGCATTGCCCCACGATCAGCGCCCGCCGCGGCAGCGCGTCGCCGAGCGGCACGAGCCCGACGATGCCGAGCCCGTAGCCGACCAGCGCCGTGGTCGGCACCCACAGGGCAGCCCGATCGCCGAACTCGGCCACGATCAGGCCGAGCAGCGGCTGGTTGTAGTAGATGTTGGCCACCGCCCCACCGGCGATCAGCGTCAGGCCGAGGCGGGCCTTCGCGTCGAGGGTTGTGGTCACGGCAGGATCGAGGGCAGGCGGGTCCGTCGCGGCGGATGGGCCATGGTCGGGTCCGTATCTCCGAAGGGAAAGGCCGAGCCGCGAGGGTTACGGGGTGACCGCGCCGGCCGGCAAGCTGCGGCGATGCATCCCTGCCGGCACGCGGCGCGCCCCTTCACGGGTGCCGACGGAGCACCATATGCAATCGATACGACATGCGGCGCCGTCCTGCGGGCGGGATGCCGCGCAGCACGGAAATCCGGGCCTGACAGGCACCAGAACCGGATACGAGCGAGAGGGCGGTTTCGTTCCGTGTAGACGCCCCCGGAACCGTCGGAACAGGGAGTACGGAATGCCGAACTACCGCGTCGACTTCGCCAAGGAGATCCTCGGGGTCCCGTTCACGATCGGCTCCGTGGAGATCATGCGGGCCCGCGATCCCGAACGCGCCCGCCGCGCGGCCGAGCTCCGCTTCGCCCGCCAGCATGGCGTTGGCGATTGGCGCGAGCGGGCCGACCTCGCCACCGTGGCCGAGCGGATCTGACCGGCGGAAATCCAGTCCGTCCCGCGCCCTCCGCGGCGATCTGAAAGCGCGATCTTCGCACTCTGCGACCGGTCAAGCTCTGGTCGCGGAGGCCGCGCCGCCGTAAGGTGCCGGGCAGGATCGAAGTGCCGATCCGGCCTCTCCGGTGGAGGGTCGGCAGCACCGGATCCGGTTGCGCCCGTGTCCGGACGGCGAGCCGGCGTCGCGGGGCGGGACGCGCTTCGAGTCCGGATCGACAGGGGTCAGTGCGAAGGTCATGGCGGCGATCTCCTTCTTCGGCGACCTCCTTCAGACCATCAGCGAGCGCGGCCGCGACCTGATCGGCATCGGCCGCGGCGATCTTGCCTCCCGGGCCAATGCGGGCGATCTCGTCAAGCTGTGCGAGGATCTGATCTCCCGGCGCGGCGAGGCCTCGGGTGTGGCCTTGGCCCGCCTGATCCTCGATCGCTACGCGAGCTTCGGGCCGGCAGAGCGCCACGCCTTCCTGCGGGCCATCGCGCTCGATTTCGACGCGGACTCCGCCGCCGTCGACGAGGCGATCGCCGCCTACCGGGCCGCTCCGTCGCGGGCGCGGCTCGGGACCCTGCACGATGCGGCCGAGCCCCGCAGCCAGGAGTTGATTCGCCGCCTCAACCTCGCCCGGGGCGGCACGCTCAGCCTCGTGCGGATGCGCGAGGATCTGTTCGACCTGCGTCAAGCTTTGCGGTCGGGCGACACGTCGGATCCCGCCCTGCTGGACGCGGTCGACAGCCTCGATTGCGATTTCGAGCACCTGTTCGCCTCGTGGTTCAACCGCGGCTTCCTGGTGCTCCGCCACATCGACTGGACCACGCCGGCCCACATCCTGGAAAAGATCATCCGCTACGAGGCGGTCCACGCCATCGCCGATTGGGACGACCTGCGCGCCCGGATCGAGCCGCCGGACCGGCGCTGCTTCGCGTTCTTCCACCCGGCCTTGGCCGACGAACCGCTGATCTTCGTGGAGGTGGCGCTGACGGGGGAGATCGCCCCGGCCATCGCGCCGATCCTGTCGCGGGAGCGCAAGCCGCTGCAGCCGCAGGCGGCGACCACGGCCATCTTCTATTCGATCTCCAACTGCCAGAAGGGGCTCGCGGGCGTCACTTTCGGCAACTTCCTGATCAAGCAGGTGGTCGAGGATCTGACCCGCGAAGTGCCGACGCTCAAGACCTTCGTGACGCTCTCGCCGGTGCCGGGCTTTGCCGCGTGGCTTGCCCGGGAGCGCCGGGCCGACAGCCCGCAGGGGCTGCTGCCCGAGGATGTCGAGACCCTGCGGGCGCTGGACGATCCCGACTGGCACACCGACAAGGCGAAGGCCGAGGCGGTGCGCAAGGCGCTGATCCCGGCGGCGGCCGCCTATTTCCTGCGCGCCAAGAACGCCCGGGGCCGGCCCCTCGACCCGGTGGCCCGGTTCCACCTCGGCAACGGCGCCCGGCTCGATCGGATCAACTTCCTCGGCGACACGTCGAAGAAGGGCCTGTCCCAGGCCCACGGGCTGATGGTGAACTATCTCTACGACCTCGCCGCGATCGAGCGGAACCACGAGACCTACGCCAATCTCGGCACGGTGGTGGCCTCTCCGGCGGTGAGCCGGGAGCTGCGCGCTAAGCTGCCGCCGCCGCGCGCCGTGGTGCTGGCCGAGGCGTAGGATCACGGGTTTCCAAAGGGCTTTCCCTTTGGTGGGGTGTCGGGGCGAAACCCCGACGATCGGGCCTCGCCCGACAGCAGGGCTCTGCCCTGCACCCGCCAAAGGACTCGTCCTTTGGAAACCCGGATCCTCTTCCGCATGCGCGTGCCCAACGGCCTCGGGCCGTTCGCCGCCTGAAAGGGCTCGCCGGGAGGCCCCTAAGGCGGCTATGGGTGCGGGAGACACGAAGGCCCGCCACAGCCCAAGCCGCCTGATGACCAACCACCTCTTCTCCCTGATCCGGGACGGCGTCCCCGATCCCGCCAAGACCGTGATCGAGACGCCGGAGGGCCGTCGCTACGCTTACGCGGACCTGATCGCCCGCGCCGGCGCCTACGCGGCGGCCCTGCGGGCGGCGGGCGTCGCGCCCGGCGACCGGGTGGCCGTGCAGGTCGAGAAGAGCCCGGAGGTCATCTTCCTGTATCTCGGCGTGGTCCGGGCCGGCGCCGTGTTCCTGCCGCTCAACACCGCCTACACCCCGGCCGAGATCGGCTACTTCCTGGGCGATGCCGAACCCACCGTCTTCGTCTGCGATCCGGGCCGGCGCGAGGCGCTGGCCGAGGCCGCGGCGGGCGTCCGGACGATCTGGACCCTCGACGGCGCGGGCGGCGGCAGCGCGGCCGAGGCGGCGGACCAGCAGGACGGAGATGTCGCCGATGTGCCCCGGGGCCCCGAAGATCTGGCGGCGATCCTCTACACCTCGGGCACGACCGGGCGTTCCAAGGGCGCCATGCTGACCCACGACAACCTCGCCTCGAACGCCCGGACGCTGGTCGATACCTGGCGCTTCACCGCCGACGACGTGCTGATCCACGCCCTGCCGGTGTTCCACACCCACGGCCTGTTCGTGGCGACCAACACGGTGCTGGCGAGCGGCGGCTCGATGCTGTTCCTGCCCCGGCTCGATCCCAAGCTGATCCTGAGCCTGATGCCCCGGGCCAGCGTCCTGATGGGCGTGCCGACCTTCTACACGCGCCTCCTGAAGGAGCCGGGCCTGACGCCGGAGGCAGCCACGGGCATGCGCCTGTTCGTGTCGGGCTCGGCGCCGCTGCTCGCCGAGACGCACCGGGAGTGGCAGGCCCGCACCGGCCACGCCATCCTCGAACGCTACGGCATGACCGAGACCAACATGAGCACCTCGAACCCCTATGACGGCGACCGGGTCGCCGGCACAGTCGGGTTCCCGCTGCCGGGCGTGTCCCTGCGGGTGGTCGATCCGGAGGGCGGGCGCGTGCTCGGCCCGGATACGGTCGGGATGATCGAGGTGAAGGGCCGGAACGTGTTCCAGGGCTACTGGCGCATGCCGGAGAAGACCGCAGCCGAATTTCGGGCCGACGGCTTCTTCATCACGGGCGATCTCGGCAAGATCGACGGCCGGGGCTACGTCCACATCGTCGGGCGCGGCAAGGACCTGATCATCTCGGGCGGCTTCAACGTCTATCCGAAGGAGGTCGAGACCGAGATCGACGCGCTCCCCGGCGTCGTCGAATCCGCGGTGATCGGCCTCGCGCACCCGGATTTCGGCGAGGCCGTCACCGCCGTGGTGGTGGGCGGCCCGGGCTGCCCGGACGAGGCCGGCGTGCAGGCCGCCCTGGAAAACCGGCTCGCCCGGTTCAAATGCCCCAAGCGGGTGCTGTTCGTGGACGAGCTGCCGCGCAACACCATGGGCAAGGTGCAGAAGAACCTGCTCCGGGAGGCGCATGCGGGGCTGTATCGGGACTGATGCAGGCTCGCGGCCAAGTCCGCTTCGCCGTCGAACGAGCACGCTTCAGTGTTGCAAGCGAAGCAATCCGGAATCGCACAACGCCTTGCGACATGTACGATTCCGGGTCACTTCGTTCCACCCGTGAGGACGGTGCCGGCAAGCCCAAGGGAGGCGAGCCGGCCCGAGATCAAAGATTATGCTCTTTCCGCTCACCCTCCGGCGGCGTGTGCCCATCCGGATCCACCACCTTGCGGGCGGCGGCGTTGAGATTGTCCGGATCAAGGGCGGATTCGACGAACTCGCGACCGATATTGGTCACTTCGCGGGCGTAGCGCAGGCCCTGGTCGCGCATCTCGTCGGCCCAGGGACCGATGTTCCGATCCTCCTGACGGGTGCGCGGCAGCAAGGCACCGAGTAGCAGGCCAGCAGCGACGCCCACCACGCCGACGAGGAGCGGGTTGTCGTCCACGAAGCGCTCGACCGCGGTGCGACCGCGATGCAGCCCGTCGATCCCCTGGCTGGTCAGGTCGTCGAGCGCGCGCAGGTTGCGTCGGTGAAGCCCCTCCGCACGCTCCCGCACGTCGTCATAGGCCGCCGAGGCGCGGTCGCGGGCCTGATCGGCCGCGCCACCCAGGCGGTTGCTGATGTCGTCGGCGAAGCTCGAAACGGTCTGGCTCGCCTGACCGGCGAGGTCGGCGGCGCGGTCGCCTACTGCCCGGGCTCCCTCCTTCACGGCCGAGGCCGGGTCGGATCCGTGCGACCCGCCACTGGAGGTCCCGCCGGACGAGAGCGGCGTGCCGCCCTGCGGCAGCGGATCG
This sequence comes from Methylobacterium phyllostachyos, assembly GCF_900103445.1. Taxonomy (GTDB): domain Bacteria; phylum Pseudomonadota; class Alphaproteobacteria; order Rhizobiales; family Beijerinckiaceae; genus Methylobacterium; species Methylobacterium phyllostachyos. Next base: position 23,032 of record NZ_FNHS01000016.1, read on the forward strand.
TGCAGGCCGCGCGGATCGGGCCGCAGGGTGAAATCGCCCGCCGCCGTGCCGGGCGCACCCGGATCGCCGAGGCCGGCGGGATCCGGACGGAGGCCGGTGCCGCCAGACCCGTGCGGCATGCCCGCCTCGGCGGCGATCTGCTCGGGGGTGCGGGAGGGGGTGGAGGGGGTGCCCGGCTTGTCTGTCATGGCGGTGTCCTCGGATGTCCGTCTCGGCTGCGTGCCCTCAAGGGGCACCGCCGTTGCCTCCGGCCTACCGGCCGGCCTTATGATTTGTGTCCGGCGCCGATCCTCAGATCTCGGTCTTGTCCAGAGGTTCGCGCGCCGGGCGGCCCATGGGACGATCGGGATCGTAGCTGCGCGCGGCACCGGTATTCAGCGTGGGCACGCGCTCGGCTGCGACTTCCGTGCGCCGCCGCTGGGCGTCCTTCGCCATCCGGTTGAACAGCAGGCCGACGCCGGCCGCGATCAGCAGCACCGGCACGGGGTTGCGGCGCACCGCCTCCAGGGCCGAATCGTAGGTGCTGTTCAGGGCCGGCACGCGCCGGGCGTTGCCCAGCATCTCGTCCACGAGGTTCGGCACCGAGAGCCGCCCCTGGATGCGGTCGATCGTGTCGTCGAGCCGGGCGCGGCTCTCCTCGATCTCCTTCTCGAGGTCGTTCATCGAACTCATCCGGACACGCGCTCCGACAGGGCTTGGGCATCCTGGCGAACCTGGCGCGTGGTGCGCTTTGGGGCCAGGGTGGAGAGGGACAGGACGCTGCGCGCCCACAGGGCCATCCCGAGGGCGAGAACCAGCAGCACGCCGCCGACGATCAGGGCCGAGAGCCACTCCGACCCCACGACCGTGGCGAGCCATTTCACGAAGGCGCCGATCAGGACCAGCAGGGCGACCACGGCGAACACCGCCGAGCCGACCATGCAGGCGAGGCCGACGATGAGCTGGCGGATGTTGCCCGCCATCTCGGCGCGGAACAGCGCGATCTCCTTGCGGGCGAGCTCATTCGTCTCGCGCAGCGCGTCGCCGATCAGGCTCTGGATGCTCGAGGCACCGGTGGTGCCGGCAGATGGGCCGGCTTGGCGCGGATCAGTCCCCTGGGCCATGGCGTCAGGCCCGGAAGCTGTCGCGGGCGTCGCCCTCCGGCGCCTCCGGCGGCAGGCTCGACGACTTGATGAACCGGGCGGCGATCAGGCCGGCCACGAAGGTGCCGACCGCCACCGCAACCGGCGCCCGGCGGGCGAGGGACTCGGCCTCGCTGTAGAAATCGCCGAGGCTGCGGCGCTCGATCGAGGAGCCGAGCTGCTGCAGCCCGTCGGCGGCGCTGTCGAAGAAGGCGCGCACGTTCGGCTTGTCGCCAAGATCGCGGCCGGAATTGCGGATCGTCTGGGCCAGATCGTGGACCGACTGCGCCGCATCGCTCTTGCGCTGCTCGACATAGCTCTGCGCCTGAAGCCGGGCCGCGTCGAGCAGCCCGCGACCGCGCTCCGCCGCCACGTCCGCCAACCCCTCGACATCGCCCTGCAGGCCACGCCACTGCGCGCGTTCACTGGCCGCAGCATGGGACGCCTCGTGCTGCGCCTCGTGCGCGGTCCCGTGAAGCGTATCCTTGGGCGCGTCGTGCGGTAACTCGTTGCCGGCCATCTCGAAAACACTCCTCGCGACGCGGGGTGGGACACCGCTCGCGGCGACCGTGACCCCCGCGATGGCTGAGTAACCGACTCAGCTGTGACCGGTTCCGGTGCCGCGTGTCGTGAATCCCGTGAACGCCGAACCGATCCCGGCCCGATGCGACTCGGCGCAGCGGTCAGTCCCCGTTCAGGCACGGTCTGTCAGAACCGTCACGCTTCGACAACGGCCACCCGAACTCCGCCGGCTCATCCGCGGGCGATCGGTGGAGCACGGTGCCGGGACGGAGCGGCCGCCCTGATCCCGGAACGGCATGAGCGCGACTTGACCCGCGCCCGGCTTCACGCTTGGGTCGTCTGAAACGCGGGCCGCCCCACCTTGGGACGCTCCGAAGACCAACAAAGGATCGCGCAGGGTTCCCGCGCGTTCTGACATAGAGTTGATGTCCCGATGCAGGCGCGGCGAGATCCTCGACTCGGCCTGCGCCCCTGATCCGGAGCCGACCCCCGTGGCACGCCTTGTGATCGTATCGAACCGCGTCGCCGTCCCGGAGGAGGGCGGCAAGGCGGTGGCGGCGGGCGGCCTGGCGGTCGCCGTGAAAGAGGCCTTCACGGCCTACGAGGGCCTGTGGTTCGGCTGGAGCGGCACCATCACGGACGAGCCCTCCGAGGAGCCGACCCTGATCGACCGGGGCCGCGTCCAATACGCGGTGGTCGACCTCTCGCCCCAGGACCACCTCGAATATTACGCCGGCTTCGCGAACCGGGCCCTGTGGCCGATCATGCATTACCGGCTGGGGCTCGGCGCCTTCTCGCGCTCGGATTACGCCGGATACAGCCGCGTCAACCGGACCTTCGCGCGGGCGCTCGCCAAGCTGGTCGAGCCCGACGACATCATCTGGGTGCACGATTACCACCTGCTGCCGCTCGCCGCGGAGCTGCGCGGACTCGGGCTCGACAACCCGATCGGCTATTTCCACCACATCCCGTGGCCGGCCGCCGACGTGTTCAACTCGCTGCCGGCCAGCACCGAATTGCTGCGCGCCATCGTGGACTACGACCTGATCGGCCTGCAGACCGAGGCGGACGTCCAGAACCTGCAGCGCAACCTCGTCGACACTCAGCGAGCGATTCCCTTGGGCGGCGGCTCACTGATGGTCGATGGCCGCCGGACCCGGATCCGCGCCTTCCCGATCGGCATCGACGTCGCGGGCTTCAAGGAGGCGGCCGAGAAGGCCGGCGCCAACAAGGTCGTGCGCGAGACCATGGCGGGCCTGCGCACCCGCAAGCTGCTGATCGGCGTCGATCGGCTCGATTATTCCAAGGGTGTGCCCGAGCGGATGGAGGCGGTGGAGAGCTTCTTCGCCTCGAACCCCGACCAGCGCGGCAACGTCACCTACATCCAGATCACGCCGAAATCCCGCAGCGAGGTACCGGAATACGAGCAGCTCGCCCGCGACGTGAACGAGAAGGTCGGCGAGATCAACGGCTCGCTCGGCGACCCTGCCTGGACGCCGATCCAGTACATCACCAAGGCCTATCCGCGGCCCGTGCTCGCCGGCCTGTACCGGGCGGCCCGGGTCGGCCTCGTGACGCCGATGCGCGACGGCATGAACCTCGTCGCCAAGGAATACGTGGTCGCGCAGAGCGAGGACGATCCGGGCGTGCTGGTCCTGTCGAAATTCGCCGGCGCCGCCCGTCAGTTGCCCGAGGCGCTGCTGATCAACCCCTACGACAAGTTCGAGGTGGCGGAGGCGATCCGCGCGGCGCTCTACATGCCGAAGGCCGAGCGGCTGGCGCGCTGGAAGCCGATGGTCGAGCGCATGACCCGCGAGGATGTCGATTGGTGGGCGCGCAACTTCCTGGCGGAACTCGAGAACTTCCGTACGGTCGAGCACGGGCCACCCACCACGACCGCAGCGGCAGCCGAATAACCGGCGATGTCATGGGTTTCCAAAGGGATCATCCCTTTGGCGGGTGATCGGGGCGGAGCCCCGATGTCGGGCGTTGACCGAACCCAGCAGGGCTTTGCCCTGTACCCACAAAAGGTCGAAGACCTTTTGAAATCATGACGCTCAGCGGTACCCTTCTGATCTCACATTTACAGCTGGACCTCGCCCATGATCGCCGTCGATGACGGGGTGCCGGCGCCGCTCGGCGCGCATTTCGACGGGCGCGGGGTCAACTTCGCCCTGTTCTCCGAGCACGCCACCGCGGTCGATATCTGTCTGTTCGAGCCCGGCGAGCGGCACGAGACCCGCACGGTGCGGCTGCCCTGCCGGACCGACGATGTCTGGCACGGCTACCTGCGCGGGGTGCTGCCGGGCCAGCTCTACGGCTACCGGGTGCACGGCCCCTGGGATCCGGGGAACGGCCACCGGTTCAACCCCTCGAAGCTGCTGCTCGACCCTTACGCCCGGGAGATCCGCGGAAAAATCCGCTGGCACGACGCGCTCTACGGTCACCGCCGGGGCGGGCGCGAGGACCGGATCGACCGGCGCGACAGCGCGGTCTACATGCCGCGCTGCGTGGTCACCGCCCCCGAGGTGCCCAACCTCGCCCTCGATCCGGTGCGCCGGCCGCTCGCCGACACGGTGGTGTACGAGGCGCACGTCAAGGCGCTGACCCGCACCCATCCCGCGATCCCCGAACCCGAGCGCGGCACCTACGCGGCGCTCGCCCATCCGGCGATCATCGAGCACCTCGTCAAGCTCGGCGTGACGGCGCTCGAACTCCTGCCGATCCAGGGCTTCGTGGATGACCGCTTCCTGGTGGACAAGGGCCTCGTCAATTTCTGGGGCTATCAGCCCTTGAGCTACTTCGCCCCGGACCCGCGCTACCTGGGGGAGGGCGGGCTCGGCAGCCTGAAGGCGGCGATCCGGGAGCTCAACGCCGCCGGGATCGAGACCTGGCTCGACGTGGTCTACAACCACACCGCGGAGGGCGACCACACCGGCCCGACGCTGGCGTTCCGCGGCATCGACAACGCCAGCTACTACAAGCTCGACCCCGCAGACCGGCACCGCAACATCGACTGCACCGGCTGCGGCAACACCTTCGACGTGAGCCACCCGCGGGTGATGCAGCTGGTGCTGGATTCCCTGCGCCACTGGGTGACTGCCTACGGGATCGCGGGCTTCCGGTTCGACCTCGCCTCAAGCCTCGGGCGTTCGCCGCTTGCCTTCAGCCCGCAAGCGGCCTTCTTCCAGGCGGTGGCGCAGGATCCGGTGCTCGCCCGGGTCAAGATGGTGGCCGAGCCCTGGGACATCGGGGAGGGGGGCTATCAGCTCGGCGGCTACCCGCGCGGCTGGAGCGAGTGGAACGACCAGTTCCGCGACGCGACGCGCGGGTTCTGGAAGGGCGATTCTGGAACCCTCGCCAAGGTCACGCAGGGGCTGACCGGCTCACGGGAGGTGTTCGCGCCCTCCCGGCGCTCGCCGCTCGCCAGCGTCAACTTCATCGCCAGCCACGACGGCTTCACGCTCGCCGACACGGTGGCGTACGAGGCGAAGCACAACGAAGCCAACGGCGAGGACAACCGCGACGGCCACGGCCACAACGTCAGCCGGAATTACGGGGTCGAGGGCGACACCGACAATCCCGCGGTCCTGAGCCTGCGCGCCCGCCAGAAGCGCAACATGCTGGCCACCGTGATGCTGGCCCAGGGCGTGCCGATGCTGCTGATGGGCGACGAGCGCTCGCGCAGCCAGGGCGGCAACAACAACGCCTACGCCCAGGACAATCCGACGAGCTGGATGGACTGGAGCACCGATCCGGATCCCGCGCTCTCAGGCTTCGTGTCCAACCTGCTGGCCCTGCGCCGGTCCCAGCCGGCCCTGCGGCGGCGGCGCTTCTTCACCGGCACCCTGATCGATCCGGACCAGCCCCTGCGCGACGTCCACTGGCTGGCCCCCGAGGGCACCGAGATGGGCGAAAGCCACTGGTCCGACGACGGGCTCCAGGCGTTCGGCATGCAGATCGGCAATGACGGCGAGCCGGGCGACCGCCTGCTGATGCTGTTCAACGCCGGGGAGGGGGCTTGCACGTTCCACCTCGACCCGGTGGTCGGCGGCCCGTGGTGGCCCGTGTTCGACACGGGTGAGCCGGAAGGCGCATCGCCGCCGGACGCCCCGGCCTACGCATCTGGCGCCGCCGTGCCGCTGGCCGGCCGCACGGTCTTGGTGCTCACCGCCGCGGGGGCCGGGGCCGGGATCCGGGCCGGATGGGCGTCAGGACGGTAGGGCTCATAAAACGCGCTTACGTAAGCGGAAGATGGCAGGGCTAAAGCGTCCGGGATTCGAGTTGCCAAGCTTCGGAATGCGAAATTTGAACGCCCGAAAGAGGCTTCCCGTCAAAATAGAACCCAATCGCTTTACATGATTGTGTGAAGCGCTTCTCCAAAAATCCGCATGACTGCCTCGGGCATACGTTGAGCAACGAGATTTGCTGCATGCCAATGCGTTGCTACCGAGTCGGGTCCATACTGGGAATGATTATAACGTTCTGGCGGCAAGAGTTCACCCCCGAAGGGCTCAAGCAATATCGCTGCTGCATGCTGCTCGGACAGATTACTCCGGCAACTGACCTCAGGTACGAATTGACATTCTGAAACAGGCCACGAGTCGATCAATCGTAAACATTGCTTTATGGATTTCTCTGTCAAGGAAACGCCCGGAGCGAGCATATAAAAATCTCCTAGCAACCCCTCGATGATAGGCGCCCGAAAGAACTTTAGTTTATACAGCGATCCACGAAATGATAGCGTATCTGCCGCGTACAAAACTCGGTTTTTATTTCCAGAAGACCAGTAAAATCGCAATATTTCGTCAGGTGCGGCGAAAAAGAATACATCCGCGCCTATGAGCAGTCGATGGCTTTGTACATCCAATTCTCGAAAATCTGCCAGCATGCGCCGAATACAAATCCGATCAACATCTTCACAGTTTACGATGGTCTGGGCGAACTCCTTATCGTGGTGAAAAATTGGCCCATCATCAAGCGCCACAAGTTTATAGTTGAATCCGTAGCTTGCGGCAAATGCTTCAAATTTGGGTCGATACCTCTGTTGTATGTATATAACTACTTTAAGATCGACATATGGTCCAATGAAATATTTTAAAGTCGCCATCGACAACGCGAGCTCGATGAAATATGTATTGATTTTTGAAGGCTCAAATAAAGCAGAGTATCTAACCGTAAACATCGTTCTTCCATCATTCTATTTGCAAACAAAATTCTCATGATGGCGGGTACGATAATTTCATGGGTCTTGCAAGTTCATTCATCGAGTAGAATTTGCTGTCATCCCGCTAGAGATACTCATTGTGCACAAAAAAAAAGGTTTACAATCACGTGAAAGCAATTGAGAATCGAGAAAATCTGCGTCTTTCACCAAATCAAATTCAATTGTCACTCATGTGGAAAATTTCTCAGACTTGAGTTGCAGAAGCAGGATACCAGTGGGCGACGAAGCCTGGGTCAAAGCGACGACGTTCTGGAATTTATGCCTCTTCATTCATCTTATTGATATTAACTTACGTATTGTTGTCATATTATTCGACGATTCTGGCTGATGGTCGTTATTCACCCACGCATAACGAATAATGCTGAGTTTTCTCAAGAGGGTTTTGAGAAGTTTTAAGATCACCGATTCGCCATGCTTGCCGCACTGCATTGACCAAACAGGCCGTGTGATCCGCCTCAGCCAGCGCGAAAAGTTGGCGCTTGAGTGCCCTCCAGATAATTGATGAAGCTACCCCCCCTGCCAAAGGAAGCTTCGATCGCCCCCATTGCCACACACCGCGCCCGCCATAGCTGCACTGCGGGAACCGGATCGACCCCGGGGCCTTCTCCCACGACGGATGATCTGCAGCGCTTGCGCCCTTGGCGCGCGGCCAATGACGAGGAATGTGGCCCGATGCGGCGCGCCCACAGCATGGAATTCGGGGCCGAGATGGTCGGGGGCGGCGTCCGCTTCGCCCTCTGGGCGCCCACCGCGCAGAGCGTCGCGCTCGTCGTCGACGGCGTCGATCACCCGCTGCCCGAATCCGGCGGCGGCTGGCGGCGCACCGCCCTACCCGGGGTGAAGCCCGGCGCCCGCTACGGCTTCCGCATCGACGGCGACCTCGTGGCCCCCGATCCAGCCTCCCGCTTCCAGCCGGAGGACGTCTCCGGTCTCAGCGAGGTGATCGACCCACGCAGCTTCGAATGGTCCGACGAAGGCTGGACCGGGCGCCCCTTCGAGGAGGCAGTGATCTACGAGTGCCATGTCGGCACCGCGACGCCGGAGGGCACTTATGCCGGCCTTCAGGCCCGGCTGCCCGACCTCAAGGCGCTCGGCGTCACCGCCATTGAGCTGCTGCCGCTCGCTGATTTCAAGGGCTCGCGCAACTGGGGCTACGACGGCGTGCTGCCCTACGCCCCCGACGGCGCCTATGGCCGCCCCGATGACCTGAAGCGCCTGATCGACGCCGCCCACGGGCTCGGCCTGATGGTCTATCTCGATGCGGTCTACAACCATTTCGGCCCGGCCGGGAATTACCTTCACGCCTACGCCAAGACCTTCTTCACCGAGCGTCACCAGACGCCGTGGGGCGCCGGCATCAACTTCGACGGCAAGGAGAGCGGCGCCACGGTGCGGCAGTACTTCATCCAGAACGCCCTGTACTGGCTGGAGGAGTATCGCTTCGACGGCCTGCGCTTCGACGCCGTCCACGCGATCCTCGACGACTCGCCCCGCCACTTCCTGGCCGAACTCGGCGAGACGATCCGGAAGACGTTTCCGGACCGCCAGATCCACCTGATGCTGGAGAACGAGGCCAACCAGGCCCGCTGGCTGGAGCGCGACGCCGCCGGGCGCCCGAAGATGCACGACGCGCAATGGGCCGACGACCTGCACCATTGCTGGCACGTCCTGCTCACCGGCGAGGATGCCGGCTATTATAAGAGCTTTGCCGACAAACCGGTCGCGCACCTCGCCCGCTGCCTCGCGGAGGGATTTGCCTATCAGGGCGAGCCCTTCTCGACCCTCGACAACCACCCGCGCGGCGAGCCCTCCGGGCATCTGCCGCCCTCGGCCTTCGTGACCTTCCTCCAGAACCACGATCAGGTCGGCAACCGTGCCCTCGGCGAGCGGCTCAACCATCTGGCCGATCCGAAGAAGCTCGACCTCGCCCGGGCCGGGTTCCTGCTGGCGCCGCAGATCCCGATGCTCTGGATGGGCGAGGAATGGTCGGCCTCCGCGCCGTTCCTGTTCTTCGTCGACTTCGCGCCGGACGAGGAGTTGAACAAGGCGGTGCGCGACGGCCGCCGCCGCGAGTTCAAGAGCTTTGCGGCCTTCGCGGACGATACCGGAAAGATCCCCGACCCGACCGAGCGCAAGACCTTCGAGGTCTCCAAGCTCGACTGGTCCGAGCGGGAGCGCGCGCCGCACCGTGAGGTGCTGGCCGAGACGACCCGGCTCCTTGGCCTGCGCCGCGACGTGGTCGTGCCCCTGGCGAAGTCGGGCTACGAGGGCGCCGCTGCCACGCTGCCGCGGGCTGACGTGGTCGATTGCACGTGGCGCTTCGGCGCCGGCACCCTGCGCTTCGTCGCCAATGTCGGGACCGAACCCTTCGCGCTGGATCCGGGCGATGCCAAGCTGGTCTGGACCAACGCCCCGGACGGGGCTGGACGCGATCTTCCATCCTGGACCGGCGTGTTCCTGACGGAGTCCCACTCGTGAGCGCCTTGAACGTGGGGACCTTGGAACAGCTGGCCGACCTCGTCGGCGTCGCCGGCGGCTACACCGATGCCTTCGGCAAGCCCGTCGAGACCACCCTAGAGGTGCGCCGCGGCCTGCTCGCGGCGCTCGGCTTCGCGGTGGAGGACGAGGCGGCGATCGCCGAGAGTCTGGCCGCGGTCGAGCGCCTGCGCCGCGGTCTGATCCCGCCGCTTCTGCCCGTGGAGGCCCGCCGGGCAGCCCGGGTGCCGGTGCGGCTCCAGAACGGTACGCCGCACACCCTGGTCTGGCGCCTCGTGGACGAGCGCGGCACGGCCCGCGAGGGCCGGGCCAACCCGCAGGGGTCCGAGCCGGGCTTCGAGCTGCCGCCGCTGACGCCGGGCTACCATCGCCTCACCGTCCAGGCTGGGCAGAGCCGTACCGAGGCCTGGGTCATCGCCGCGCCGCAGCGCTGCTGGCGCCCGCGCCCCTACACGGAGGAGGGCGCCTCCGATTGGGGTCTGGCCGCCCAGCTCTACGGCCTGCGCTCGGCCACCAATATCGGCATCGGCACCTACGCGGATGCCGGCGAAGCCGCCCGCGAGGCCGCCCTGCGCGGCGCGGCCTTCCTGGGCCTCAGCCCGGTCCACGCCCTGTTCGCCTCCGACCGGACCAAGATCTCGCCCTACTCGCCCTCGTCGCGCCTGTTCCTCGAAACCCTGTTCATCGCCCCGCGCAGCCTGCCGGGCCTCGCCGGGTCCCGGGCCGAGGCGCTGCTCGCCGAGCGTGAAGACGCAATCACGGCCCTGCGCGAGGCCGCCCTCGTCGATCATCAGGGCGTGCACGACGTGCTCGATCCGGTGCTGCGCGCCCTGTGGGCGGACTCGCCGGCGCGCGCCGGCACCGATGCCGGCTTCGAGCGCTTCCGCCAGGAGGGCGGCGCGGATCTGGAATCCCATGCGATCTTCGAGGCTCTGTCGGAGCATTTCCGGGGGCAGGGGGCGCATTGGCTGGGCGACTGGCCGGAGGATTACCGCCGGGCCGGCACGGAGGCCGTGACGGCCTTCGCGGCGGAGAACGCGGAACGCGTCGGCTACCATGCGTGGCTGCAGTACCTTGCCGATCAGCAACTTGAGGCCGCCTCCGCGGCGGCGCTCACTGCGGGCATGCGGGTCGGGCTCTACCGCGACCTCGCGGTCGGCGCCGACCGGGGCGGCTCCGAGATCTGGTCCCATCCCGAGCGTTTCGCCGACAAGGTCTCGATCGGCGCGCCGCCGGACCTGCTGGCGCCCAAGGGCCAGAACTGGGGCCTGCCGGCCTTCGATCCGCTGGAGATGGAGCGCGATGGGCTCGCGGCCTTCCGGGCCCTGGTCCAGGCCAACATGCGCCATGCCGGCGCGATCCGGATCGACCACGCCTTCCAGCTCGCCCGGCTCTACCTGATTCCGTTAGGCGCGGGCGCCCAGGCGGGCGCCTATGTGGCGATGCCGTTCGAGCCGATGCTGGCGGTGCTGCGGCTGGAGAGTCACCGCAACAAGTGCCTCGTCATCGCGGAAGACCTCGGCACCGCGCCCGAGGGTTTTTCCGATGCGCTGATGCGGGCGGGTGTGCTGAGCTACCGGATCCTCGCCTTCGAGCGCGAGGCCGACGGCCGGTTCAAGCCGCCGTCCGCCTATCCGCGCGACGCGCTCACCGCCATCACCACCCACGACCTGCCGACCTTCGTCGGCTGGTGGCGCGGGGTCGACACTGACACCCGCCAGTCGCTCGGCCTCTACGATCAGGACCGGGCCGAGGCAGAGCGCGCCGAGCGCGTGGTCGAGCGCCGCCGCCTCGCCGAGGCGCTGGCGTCCGAGCAGCTGATCCCCTCGGCCGAGCCGCCGGATTCCGCGCCCTTCGAGGCGGCGGCGCGCTACCTCGCCCGCGCGCCCTCGATGCTCACCGCCGTCCAGTACGAGGACGTGGTCTCGGAACTCGCCCAGGCCAACGTGCCGGGCTCGACCGAGGGCTATCCCAACTGGCGGCGCAAGCTCGACCGGGACCTTGCCGACATCGCCGCCCCCGGCGGGCCGCTGGCGAAGCTCGCGGCCGCCCTGTCGTCCGAGGCGCGGGGCCCGCGCTCGGGCACGGCGCGGCTCGCGGCGCCACCGCCCCGCTCGACCTACCGGCTGCAATTCCACAAGGACTTCACCTTCAAGGATGCCGGCCGGATCGTCCCGTATCTCAAAAGACTCGGGATCAGCCACGTCTACGCCTCGCCGCTCCAGAAGGCGCGGCCTGGTTCGACCCACGGCTACGACATCGTCGACCACGGCGCGATCAATCCGGAACTCGGCGGCGAGGAGGGCTTCATCCAGCTCTCCGAGACGCTCCATGCCCACGGGATGAAGCTGCTGCTCGACATCGTCCCGAACCACATGGGCGTCGGCGGGTCCGACAATCCGTGGTGGCTCTCCGTCTTGGAGTGGGGCTCCCTGTCTCCGTTCGCCGATGCCTTCGATATCGACTGGCAGCGGCTCGGAGCCGGGCGCAACCTCGTGATCCCGTTCCTCGGCGACCGCTACGGCGAGGCCCTGGAGAAGGGCACGCTGGAGCTTAAATTCGACCCCGAGAAGGGCGCCTTCAGCGTCTGGCACTACGAGCACCAGCTGCCGATCCGACCCTTGAGCTACCCGACCATCCTCAACCGGGTGATCGCCGCCATCGGGGCGGTGGACGACGACACCACCGCGGAATTGCTCGCCATCTCCGAGCGGCTGCGGGCCATGGGAATCGACACCGACGAGACCCGCAGAAAGACCTTCCCCGAGGAGGCCGAGGGGCTGAAGCGCCGGCTCGCCGAGATCTACGGCGTCTCGCCGCTGATCCAGGAGGCCACTGCCAGCACGCTCGCGCTGCTCAACGGTTTCAAGGGCCGCCCAGACAGTTTCGGGCCGCTGCACCGCCTGCTGGAGGCCCAGGCCTACCGGCTGGCCCATTGGCGGGTGGCATCGAGCGACATCAACTACCGCCGCTTCTTCGACGTGAACTCCCTGGCGGGCCTGCGGGTCGAGCTGTCCGACATCTTCCACCGCTCCCACGAGACGGTGTTCCGGCACGTCCGCGAGGGCCGGATCGACGGCTTGCGCATCGACCACATCGACGGGCTCGCCGACCCGCTGGGCTATGCCCGCGCGCTTCAGGCGGCGGTCGGGCCCGGCTTCTACGTGGTGGTGGAAAAGATCCTGGAGCCGGGCGAGCGGCTGCGGCCCTGGCCGGTGGCCGGGACCACGGGCTACGACGTGCTCAACCAGCTCGACGGGATCCTGGTCGACAAGACCAAGCGCGGGAAGGTCGAGCGGCTCTACACCTGGGCTACGGGCTTCGACGAGCCCTACGGCTTCCAGCTCCGCGCCGCCAAGGCCGAGATCCTGGAGATCAGCTTCGCCAGCGAGCTCGAAGTGCTGACCTCCGATCTCAAGGAAGTCGCCGATGCCGACCGGCGCACCCGCGACTTCACCGTCAACGCGCTGCGCCGGGCGCTGATCGAGATCATCGCACGCTTCCCGACCTACCGCAGCTACCTGCCGTCGGATCTGGAGGAGGGCGAGGTTGAGCCCGAGGATGTCCGGCTGATCGAGGGCGCGGTCGCCAAGGCCAAGCGCTGGTCGAGTCTGCCGGACCGATCGGTCCACGACTTCGCCGCCGCGGTTCTGCTCGGGCGGATCGAGACGGCGGGGCCGGGCCGGCCGGATCCGCGGGTGGTGCTGCGCTTCCGCCGCCGGTTCCAGCAGCTCACCGGCCCGGTCATGGCCAAGAGCCTGGAGGACACGCTGTTCTACCGCTACGCGTGCCTGCTCGGCCTCAACGAGGTCGGCGGCGATCCGGGCGAGTACGGGATCGACGCGGAGCATTTCCACGACCTGCAGGTCGCCCGCGCCCGGGACTGGCCGAACGCCATGATCACCACGGCGACCCACGACACCAAGCGCGGCGAGGATGCCCGCACGCGGCTGCTCGCCCTCTCGGAGATCCCGGAGGAATGGGCCAAGGCCTGGGACCTGTGGCAGCGGACCGCCGGCCCGCACCTCGCCCGCATCGACGGCGAGCCGGCCCCCGACGCCAACGACCAGTGGATGTTCTTTCAAGCCATCCTGGGCGCCTGGCCGCTGGAATTGCTGGAGCAGGACGAGGCGGGCGCGATCGAGGATTTCCGCAACCGGCTGATCGCCTACGGCGAGAAGGCCATGCGGGAGGGCAAGCGCCGGTCGAGCTGGGTCAATGTCGACGAGGTCTATGAGGGCGCGGTCCGGAAGCTGTTCACGGCTTTGATCGCTCCGGGCTCCGACTTTTTGCGCGACCTGCGTCCCTTCGCCCGGCGGCTCGCCCATCTCGGCATGCTGGGGAGCCTCGGCCGGACGGTCCTGAAATGCACCCTGCCGGGCCTGCCCGACACCTACCAGGGCACGGAGATCTGGGATTTTTCGTTCGTCGATCCCGACAACCGGCGCCCGGTGGACTACCCGGCCTTGGAACGGATGCTGGAGCAGGGCGGGGCGCCGACAGAGCTGCTGGGCCACTGGCCGGACGGGCGCGTCAAGCAGGCGACCCTGACGCGGCTCCTCGCCGAGCGGGCCGAGCGGCCGGACTTCTACGCCAGCGCCGCCCACGAGCCCGTTGATGCGACGGGTCCGCGGGCCGACCACGTGATCGCCTACCGGCGGACCGATCCCGGCCAGGAGGGCGGCGACCTGTTCGTGGCCGTGCCGCGGCTCGTGGCGGGCTTCGTCGGGGAGGCGGGCTGGTCGGGCGAGGCTTTTGCCGGCACCCGGGTCGATCTCGGGGCGGGGACCCGCTGGCGGGATCTCGTCTCGGAACGGGTGGTTGAGAGCGACGGGGAGGGGGCCGATCTCGGCGACCTCCTGCGCGATCTGCCCTACGCGGTGCTGCGGCGGGAGCCGTGACCGCGCCGTCATCGCGAGCGCAGCGAAGCGACCCAGAGCAGCGCGACCTGGATCAGCGTGGCGCTGCTGGATTGCTTCGCTCCGCTCGCAAGGACGGCGGCGGTCCGGGCGATACTTCCGGGACTGCCTCCGCAGCCGTGTCATGCAACTCTGCTGAGACACGGCGAACCGGATCGCGAGGCACACCGGGCCGGTTCGGGCGTTACGTCACAGGGAACGGGAGCAGAAGGGCCGCATGAACGCACCGACCAAAGCCGCCGCGACGTCCGGAGCCGAGGCTGTTCTGCCGGCCTCGCTCGCGCCCCGGGCCGAGGGGCCGCGGATCTACAACCTGTTCCCGCTCCTGGTCGGGCGCGTCTCGGACTGGACCGCCGAACTGCCGCGGATCGCGAGCCTCGGCTTCGACTGGGTCTATCTCAACCCGTTCCACCAGACCGGCGGCTCGCGCAGCCTCTACGCGGTGGCCGATCCCGAGCGGCTCGACGAGCGGTTCCGCGACCCGGACGGCACGCCCGACGACGAGCAGATCCGCAGCTTCTGCACCGCCGCGGAGGCTGTCGGCCTGTCGGTGATGACCGACCTCGTGATCAACCACACCGCCGACAACGCGCGTCTCGCCACCGAGCGGCCCGACCTGTTCATGAAGGAGCCCGACGGCTCAATCATGCACCCGGCCGCGGTCGATCCGGACGACCCGTCGATCCGCACAGTCTGGGGCGATCTGGCGGAGCTCGACTACCACACGCCGGCCGCCCGGGACGAGCTGACCCGGATCTGGGGCGCCTACGTGGCGCATCTCCAGAGCCTCGGCGTGAAGGGCTTCCGGTGCGATGCCGCCTACAAGGTGCCGCCGGAGACCTGGCGCGTCCTGATCGGGCAGGCCAAGGCGCGCGATTCCGCCTGCCTGTTCGCCGCCGAGACCCTGGGCTGCACCTTCGAGGAGGCGAAGGCCACGGCCGGCGCCGGCTTCGACTACCTGTTCAACTCCTTCGCGTGGTGGGACCTGAAGAAGCCCTGGGCGCTGGAGCAATACGAGCGCCTGCGGGTGCTCGCGCCCTCGATCGCCTTCCCCGAGAATCACGACATGAAGCGGCTGGCCGCCGAGATCGGCGGCGGCCTGGAGGCGGTGGCGGCGCATCTGCGCACCCGCTACGCGCTCGCCGCCTTCTTCTCGGCCGGCGTGCTGATGCCGATCGGCTACGAATGGGGCTACCGCCGGGCGCTGCACGTGGTCGACACCACCCCGCGCGACCGCGAGAACGAGACCGGCATCGACATCTCCGGCTATATCCGGGCGGTGAACGCCCTGCGGGCGGAGCTGCCGGCCGCCAATGTCGAGGGCGCGCAGATCCGGATCTCGTCGCCCGACAGTGACCTCGTGGCGCTCGCCCGCTTCGACACCGGCCACCCGGCCTCGGCGCAGCACGGGCTGATCGTGCTCTACAACCCGACCGACAAGCCGGTGCCGGTGGAGGCCGGGTCGCTCATCACCCGCACCGGCGGCATGCTCGGCACCTTCGTCGACCGGACCCCGGAGGCCGAACCGATCGCCTTCCATCCCGGCAGCGCCATCGACCTGATGCCGGGCGAGCTGCGCATCCTCGCCGCCAGCGCGCAGGCGGTCGCCCGCCAGCCGACGCGCGGCACCCCGGACGGGGAGGGCCGGGTGGTGATCGAGGCGGTGAGCCCGGAAATCGATGGTGGCCGCTCGCCGGTGAAGCGGGTGGTCGGCGAATCCCTGCGGGTCGAGGCCGACATCTTTTCGGACGGCCACGAGATCATCGACGCCGCGATCCTGTCGCGGGTCGCCGGCACCGAGGTGTGGCGCGAGGACCCGATGGTCTTCGTCGACAACGACCGCTGGGCCGGGCAATTCCCCCTGGAGCAGAACGCCCGCTACGAGTTCACCCTGATCGCGTGGCGCGACGCCTTCTCGTCCTGGGTGCGCGACACCCTGAAGAAGCGCGACGCCGGCGTCGATGTTCGCCTGGAGACGATCGAGGGCGTGGCCCTGGTCGAGACCGCCGCCTCCCTGGCCCGTACCCGGGGCGGCCGCGACGCCGACCGGCTCGCCGCCCTCGTGGCCGCGCTCGCCGCCGAGGAGACGGGCTCGGCCGCCCAGCTCGACCGGATCCTCGCCCCCGACGCGGCGAGCCTCGTGCGCCGCAACGCCGAGCGGGTGAACCTGACCCAATACCCCGTGACCCTGCCGGTGATCGCCGACCGCCTCGCGGCCCGGTTCTCCGCCTGGTACGAGATCTTCCCGCGCTCGCAGTCGATGGACGTGAACCGCCACGGCACCTTCGATGACGTGATCCGGCGCCTGCCCGAGATCCGCGAACTCGGCTTCGACGTCCTCTACTTCACGCCGATCCACCCCGTGGGCCGGACCAACCGCAAGGGGAAGAACAACACCCTGAAGGCCGAGCCCGGCGATGTCGGCTCGGTCTACGCGGTGGGCTCGGAGGAGGGCGGCCACGAGGCCGTGCATCCCGAACTCGGCACGCTCGCGGATTTCGAGCGGCTGGTCGCGGCGAGCCACGCTTACGGGATGGAGATCGCCCTCGATTTCGCGATCCAGTGCTCGCCGGACCATCCCTGGATCAAGAACCACCCGGAATGGTTCGAGTGGCGCCCCGACGGCACGCTGAAATTCGCCGAGAACCCGCCGAAGAAGTACGAGGACATCTCGAACGTCCACTTCTACGGGGGCGCCCTGCCCTCGCTCTGGATCGAGCTGCGCGACATTTTGCTCGGCTGGTGCGCGCGGGGCGTGCGCATCTTCCGGGTCGACAACCCGCACACCAAGCCGATCCCGTTCTGGGAATGGGTGATCGGCGAGGTCAACGGCCAGTATCCGGACGCGATCTTCCTCGCCGAGGCCTTCACCCGGCCGAAGATGATGAAGAAGCTCGCCAAGGCGGGCTACCAGCAGAGCTACACCTACTTCACGTGGCGCAACACGAAGCAGGAGCTGACCGACTACGCCCTGGAGCTGGCCGGTGAGATGGGCGAGTACTACCGCCCGAACTTCTTCGCGAACACGCCCGACATCAACCCGTACTTCCTCCAGACCAGTGGCCGCGCCGGCTTCGTCATTCGCGGCACGCTCGCCGCGACCCTCTCGTCGGTCTACGGCATCTATAACGGCTTCGAATTGTGCGAGGCCGCGCCGTATCCCGGCAAGGAAGAATACCTGAACTCGGAAAAATACGAGCTGAAGGCCTGGGACTACGACCGGCCTGGCAACATTCGCGAGCACATCGTCAAGCTCAACAAGATCCGGCGCGAGAACCCGGCCCTCTGGGACTTCCGCAACGTGACCTTCACGGGCGCCTGGAACGACAACATCATCGCCTACGCCAAGGCGACGCCGGAGCGCGACAACTGCGTCTTCACCATGGTCAACCTCGATCCGAAGAACCGCCAGGAATGCACTTACGAGGTGCCGCTCTGGCTGTTCGGCCTGCCCGACGACGGGGCGGTCGAGGTCGAGGACCTGCTCCAGGGCTACACGTTCGAGCTGCGCGGCAAGACCCACCGGATCGCCCTCGATCCGGCCGAGCGATCCTGCATCATCTGGCGTCTTCGCGCGCCACGGCGGGTTGCGGGTTGAGGCTGCCCGTGGCACTCGATCATGACAGTTGAGGCTGGCGGCGGGCATCCCCGTCACCGGCTCTGGTACCCGCGCGACGGCCGCCAGCCCGCGCCCCGGCAGGTTTCCCCGCCGGTCCCGTCCGATTCGACCGATGAGGCAGCGACGCGATGATCGATCGCAGCGACCCGCAATGGTACCGTGACGCCATCATCTACCAGATCCACGTCAAGTCGTTCTTCGACTCGAACAACGACGGGATCGGGGATTTCGAGGGCCTGACCCAGCGCCTCGACTACGTGCGCGATCTCGGCGTAACGGCGATCTGGCTGATGCCGTTCTATCCCTCGCCCCTGCGCGACGACGGCTACGACATCGCCGATTACGAGGGCATCAATCCGTCTTACGGGACCATGGAGGATTTCAAGGCCTTCGTGGACGCGGCCCACGAGCGGGGCCTGCGGGTTATCACCGAGCTCGTCATCAACCACACCAGCGACCAGCATCCCTGGTTCCAGGCCGCCCGCGAGGCGCCCCCCGGCTCGCCGGAGCGCAACTTCTACGTCTGGTCGGACACCGACGAGCCGTACAAGGATACGCGGATCATCTTCCTCGACACCGAGGCCTCGAACTGGACGTGGGATCCGGTCGCCAAGCAGTATTTCTGGCACCGGTTCTACAGCCACCAGCCGGACCTGAACTTCGACAACCCGGCCGTGCTGGAAGCCGTGATCGAGGTGATGCGCTACTGGCTCGACATGGGCGTCGATGGCTTGCGGCTCGACGCGATCCCCTACCTGATCGAGCGGGACGGCACGAACTGCGAGAACTTGGCCGAAACGCATGATGTGATCAAAAAAATCCGGGCGGCGCTGGATGCCAGCTACCCGGACCGGATGCTGCTCGCCGAGGCCAACCAGTGGCCGGAGGAGACCGCGCAATATTTCGGAGACGGCGACGAATGCCACATGGCGTTCCACTTCCCGCTGATGCCGCGGATGTACATGGCGATCGCCCGGGAGGACCGGCACCCGATCACCGACATCATGCGCCAGACCCCGGAGATCCCCGAGGGCTGCCAATGGGCCATCTTCCTGCGCAACCACGACGAGCTGACGCTCGAAATGGTCACCGCGGAGGAGCGTGACTACCTCTGGTCGTTCTATGCCGCCGAGCGGCGCGCCCGGATCAACCTCGGCATCCGCCGCCGCCTCGCGCCGCTGCTCGAGAACGACCGGCGCAAGATCGAGTTGATGAAGTCCCTCGTCCTGTCGATGCCCGGCACGCCGGTGCTCTACTACGGCGACGAGATCGGCATGGGCGACAACATCTATCTCGGCGACCGCGACGGCGTGCGCACGCCGATGCAGTGGTCGCCCGACCGCAATGGCGGCTTCTCGCGCGCCAACCCGCAGCGCCTGTTCCTGCCGGCGATCCAGGACCCGATCTACGGCTTCGACGCGATCAACGTCGAGGCGCAGACCCAGGCCCAGACGAGCCTGCTGAACTGGACGCGGCGCATGATCGCGATCCGCAACAACAGCGTCGCCCTCGGGCGCGGCACGATTCAGTTCCTGTATCCGAGCAACCGCAAGGTGCTGGCCTGGATCCGCGAGCACGAGGACGAGCGGATCCTGTGCGTAGCGAACCTCTCGCGGGCGCCGCAGGCGGTGCAGCTCGATCTGTCGGAGCTGCGCACCGCGGTGCCGATCGAGCTGACCGGCGGCACCGAATTTCCGCCGATCGGCGACCTGCCCTACCTGCTGACCCTCCCGTCCTACGGCTTCTACTGGTTCAGCTTGAGTGCCGCCCGGTCGGGGGCGATCGGCCCGCAGCAGGAGCCGCCGGAGCTGTTCACCCTGGTGCTCACCGGTGGGATCGAGACCCTGATGAGCGGGCGCGAGCGCGTTGCCTTCGAGCGCACCGTGGTGCCGCCCTTCCTGATGAGCCGGCGCTGGTTCGGCGCCAAGGGTTCGCGGATCAAGGGCGTGAAGGTGATCGACTGCGCCGCCGTCAAGGATGTCGACGGGAGCGCGCGCTTCCTGCTGCCGCGCCTCGACGTGCTGCTCGCCAACGGTGAGACCCACCAGTACTTCGTCCCGGTGGGCGTCGAGGAGGGCCGCGAGGACGAGACGCTGCTGCCCTTCGCGGTGGCCCGCGTCCGCCGGGGTCCGCGCACCGGCCTGCTCTACGGGGCGGCCGGCTCCAACGACTTCGCGGCCGGCCTGATCGACGCCATGCGCCAGGGCACAGAGCTGCCCACGGAGAGCGGGCGGCTCGTCTTCGCCACCACCTCGGCCTTCGATCCGGAGATCACGGTCGACGTGGCCGATATCCGCCGGCTCTCGGCCGAGCAGAGCAACACCTCGATCGCCATCGGCTCGAAGATGATGCTCAAACTCCTGCGCCGCCTGCAGCCGGGCACGCATCCCGAGATCGAGGTCGGCCGCTTCCTCACCGAGCAGGCGGGTTTTTCCAATACACCCGCTCTGCTCGGCACCCTGGAGCACGTGGCCGAAGACGGCACCCGGACGGCCCTCGCTGTGCTCCAAAAATTCGTCATGAACCAGGGCGACGCCTGGACTCTGATGCTGGAGGGGCTGCGCCGGGACTTCGAGACCGTGGTGCTCACCCCGGAAAGCGAGGCCGCCACCCCCGAGGAGGCGTTCCAGGCCCATGGGCCCTGGGCCGACCTACTCGGCCGGCGCACCGCCGAGCTGCACGCGGCCCTCGCCATCGAGACCGACGACCCGGCCTTCGCGGCCGAGCCGTTCGAGGAGGGCGACCTCGCGGTGCTGGCCCGCGACGCCCGCCATCAGGCCGAGCGCGCCTTCCGGGCGCTCAAGGGTCAGGTCGAGCGTGGCCTCGATGCCGGCAAGCCGGCCTGCACGGAGCTGGCCCAGCGCCGCCGGGAGGTCGAGGCGCTGATCGAGCAGCTCTCCGCTGAGCCGCCGCGCGGCGCCCACAAGACCCGCATCCACGGCGACTATCACCTGGGTCAGGTGCTGGTGGCCGAGAACGACCTGATCATCGTCGACTTCGAGGGCGAGCCCTCGCGGCCGGCCGATGAGCGGCGGGCCAAGTCGATGCCCCTGCGCGACGTGGCCGGGCTGATGCGCTCCTTCGCGTACGGCGCCGAGACGGTGATCCGGGAGATCACCGCGCGCTTCGCCGATTCCGAGGAGCGGGCGCGCAATGCCGCCACCGCGTGGCGCGGCATGATCGAGGCGGCGTTCCTCGCCGGCTACTTGGCCGCGATCGAGGGCTCGCGGGCGGCGGTGACCGATCCGGACACGCGGGACCGGCTGCTGCGCCTCTGCCTGCTGACGAAGGCGCTCTACGAAGTCGATTACGAGGCCAACAACCGGCCGGACTGGATCGAAATCCCCGCCCGTGGGGTTCTCACCATTCTGGACACGGACCGAAACGAGCCCGGGGAAACCGAATGACGGCGATCGACGAGACCTTCGCAGGACGGGCCGACCCGGAGGCTGGGCAGGCGCGGAGCGCGGATGTCCCGGATTCCGCCGGCGCGGCACCGAGCGTCCATCCGGACGCGATCGCCGCCCTGATGGGCGCAAGCCACGGCGACCCCTTCTCGGTGCTGGGCCCCCATCGGGTCGGGCCGAATGCCTGGGAGGTGCGTGCCGTGCTGCCCGAGGCGCGCGCCGCCGCCCTGGTGATGGATGGCCGGACCGTGCCGTTTGAGAAGCGCCACCCGGACGGGTTCTGGGTCGCGCGGGTCGAGGGCGAGGGTCGGCCGCTCTACGAGATCGAGGTCGAGTCTTGGGACGGCGCGAAGCGTCGCCGCTACGACCCCTACGGCTTCGGCTCGTCGATCGAGCAGTACGACGTGGCCGCGCTCCGCGAAGTCGGCACCAACCTTGTCTACCGGATCCTCGGCGCCCAGTCGGGCCAGCTCGACGGGATTGACGGGTTCCGCTTCGCCGTCTGGGCCCCCAATGCCCGCAAGGTCAGCGTCGTCGGCGACTTCAACGACTGGGATGGGCGGCGCCACCCGATGCGCCTCTGGCAGGATGGTGGCGTCTGGGAGCTGTTCGTGCCGGGCCTCAAGGCCGGCGTGCGCTACAAGTTCGAGATCCGCGGCCCCGACGGCGCCCTGGTCCCACTCAAGGCCGATCCGGTCGCCTTCGCGGCCCAGCACCCGCCGGAGACCGCCTCGATCACCTACGGGGTCGGGGAGTTCGACTGGCGCGATTCGGGCTGGATGAGCACCCGCGGCGCCAACGACCCGCGCCACGCCGCGATCTCGGTCTACGAGGTCCATCTCGGCTCCTGGGCGCGGGTGCCGGAGGAGGGCAACCGCTACCTGACCTACCGGGAGCTGGCCGAGCGGCTGATCCCCTACGTCAAGGATATGGGCTTCACCCATATCGAGATGCTGCCGATCACCGAGTTCCCGTTCGACGGGTCCTGGGGCTACCAGCCGGTCTCGCTGTTCGCGCCGACGAGCCGCTTCGGTACCCCTGAGGATTTCGCCGCCTTCGTGGACGCCGCTCACGCGGCCGGGATCGGCGTGCTGCTCGACTGGGTGCCGGGGCACTTCCCGCTGGACGCCCACGGGCTCGGCCTGTTCGACGGCACGCATCTCTACGAGCATGCCGACCCGCGCCAGGGCTTCCACCAGGATTGGGGCACCTACATCTACAATTTCGGGCGCACCGAGGTCGCGACCTTCCTGGCGGCCAACGCCCGGTTCTGGCTGGAGCACTACCACCTCGACGGCCTGCGCGTGGATGCGGTCGCCTCGATGCTCTACCTGGATTACTCGCGCCGCCAGGGCGAGTGGATCCCGAACCGCTACGGCGGCAACGAGAACCTCGACGCCATCGACTTCCTGCGCAAGACCAACGAGGCGACCTACAGCCACGCCCCGGGCACGATCACGGTGGCGGAGGAATCGACCTCCTGGCCGGGCGTCTCGCACCCGACCTATACCGGGGGCCTCGGCTTCGGCTTCAAGTGGAATATGGGCTGGATGCACGACACCCTGCATTTCATGCAGGAGAACCCGATCCACCGCCGCTACCACCACCACAACCTGACCTTCGGGCTGCTCTACGCCTTCTCGGAGAATTTCATCCTGCCTCTGTCCCACGACGAGGTGGTGCATGGGAAGGGCTCGCTGCTCGGCAAGATGCCGGGCGACCGCTGGCAGAAATTCGCGAATCTCCGGGCCTATTACGGCTTCATGTGGGGCCATCCCGGCAAGAAGCTGCTGTTCATGGGCGGCGAGTTCGGCCAGGAGCGCGAGTGGAACCACGACACCAGCCTGGACTGGCACCACCTCGACGATCCGCTGCACAAGGGCGTCAAGGACGTGGTCCGGGACCTCAACCGGCTCTACGTCTCGACGCCGGCCCTCTACAGCCGCGACGTGGAGCACACGGGCTTCCAGTGGCTGGTGGCGGACGATCAGGACAACAGCGTCATCGCCTGGGCCCGCAAGGGCGCGAAGCCCGGCGAGGTAGCGATCGTGGTGTCGAACTTCACTCCGGTGCCGCGTGAGGGCTACCGGGTCGGCGTGCCGCAGGCGGGGTTCTATCGTGAGGCGTTCAACTCGGATGCCGGCGTGTATGGCGGCTCGAATGTGGGCAATGCGGGCGGCCGCCACACCGACGATCAGGCGAGCCACGGCCAGGGCCAGAGCCTGTCGCTCACCCTGCCGCCGCTGGCGACGATGATCTTTTTGCTGGAGGGGTGAGAGGCAACTCTCTGGCCCACCGCTGGCCGCGACGCGCTCTCCTCCCCCTTGTGGGGAGGAGTTGGAGGTGGGGGTCGTGCGGGATCGAGCGCAGCGGTGCCTCCTGCACCACCCCCACCCCTGCCCCCTCCCCGCAAGGGGGAGGGGAAAAGCGCTCATCTTTCAGGATGTTGGTATCAAACTGAGATCATAAGCCCGGTAGCTTCTGCGGGGCGCGGGCGGCGCCCTACGCCACCCGCCAGCGCAGCCCGACGCTGTTGCCGATCGCCCGCCCATACAGCCCGGCGTAATTGTCGGCGGCCTGATCCCAGCCGAACCGGGCCGACATCGCCCGCCGCCGCATGGCGTTGAGGCGCTTCTTCTGGCCGAAGGCTTCCAGCGCCCGCCGCACCGCCGCCCCGAAGGACGAGGCCGAAGGCTCCGCGAAGGTGAAGCCCGTCACCCCGTCCTCGACCGTGTCGGCGAGGCCCCCGGTGCGCCGCACGATCGGCAGGGAGCCGAAGCGCTGGGCGTACATCTGGGCGAGGCCGCAGGGCTCGAAGCGCGAGGGCATCAGCAGGAAGTCGCTGCCCGCGAACATCCGCCGGGCCTGGGCCTCCTCGAAGCCGACATGCACGCCGACCGCGTCCGGATGGCGTTTTGCGAGGCCCTGGAGCGCCTGCTCGAACCGGCCCTCGCCCTGGCCGATCACCACGAGTTGGCCGCCCCCGGCCACGATGGTCTCGGCCGCCTGGAGGCTCAGGTCGATGCCCTTCTGGTGCACGAGGCGCGACACGATCGCGAAGAGCGGCCCGCGGGAGACCGCGAGCCCGAATTGCTGGCGCACCGCCTCGGCATTGGCGCGCTTGCCCTTCCAGTCGTCGATCTCGAACCGCGTGGCGAGGTGCGGATCGGTGCTCGGGTCCCAGGTCTCGTCGATGCCGTTGAGGATGCCGGCAAGCCGGCCCTGGCCGGCGCGGGTGCGCAGCAGCCCGTCGAGGCCGCAGCCCATCTCGGGGGTCTGGATCTCCCGGGCGTAGGTCTCGCTCACCGTGGTGACCTGCGAGGCGTAGAAGATCCCGGCCTTCAGGAAGGAGAGCTGCCCGTAGAACTCGGCGCCGTCCACCTGGAAGGCCGAATCCGGCACGCCGAGCCGGGGCAGGGCGTCCCGCGGGAAAAGGCCCTGATAGGCGAGATTGTGGATCGTCAGCACGCTCGGCACCCGCCGGCCGCGCCACGCGAGATAGGCGGGGGCGAGCGCCGCCTGCCAGTCGTTGAGGTGCAGCAGGTCGGCCGCCCAGTCAGGGTCGGCGCCGGCAGCGAGGTCCGCCGCCGCGAGGCTGAGCCGGGCGAAGCGCAGATCGTTGTCGCCGAAATCCCCGTGCTGGTCGCCGTAGGGCGTGCCGTCGCGCTCGTAGAGGTCGGGGCTGAGCAGAATGTAGATGCGCAGCCCGTCGGCAGCCTCTACGAGGCCGAGGTCGCAGGGCGGAACGCCCGCGAAGCCCTCGAGGCGTGCCACCACCGGGATTTCGGGAAACGCCGCCCGGACCTGCCGGTAGCCGGGGATCAACACGCGGATGTCGTAATGCGGCACCAGGGCCCGGGGCAGGGCGGCCGAGACCTCGCCGAGGCCGCCGGTCTTCACGAAGTCGGCCATCTCGGGGGTGGCGTAGAGGATGCGGCGGCGCAGCGAGACTGGCCTGGCCGGAATCGGGCTCGCGTAGCTCCCCTCGCCGTCTCCGGACATCCGGTCCGTCAGGGCCCCACCAAAGCGGGCATCGAGCATCGGCACGGATCCTAGCCGGGCGGGATGCCCCGGTCTGGCAGACGATCGGGCAGACACGGCTGTCGCGATCTCAACCACGGTTAATGCTCCTCCGCCGCACCGGTTCCGTTGCGACGCACAAAATAGGCCACCCGCTTCCTTAAAGTTCGGTTACGCCATAGTGCAATGCGGCATGAGGCGCATAGAGAACGGGTCGTTTCAGCCAGAGAGAACTTCTATTCGGACCGTAGCGGGCGTTCAGGCATGCCGCAGGATCACGCCCTCGGCGGGATCGAGGGTGAGACTTGCGCGGACCGAATCGCCCGCGCGGCCCGTCCGCGTCGAGAGCAGCAGCGTCCAGTCGCCCTCCGGCAGCGGCAGGGTCTGCGGCGCCGCAGCGAAATTCAGCACCACCCGCACAACTTCATCACCGGCGAACCGCTCGTAGGCGAATACCTCGGCGGCCCCCAGCTTCACGCCGCGATAAGCGCCGACCGAGAGGGCCGCATGGTCGCGGCGCAGGGCCAGCAAGCGCCGGTACAGGGTGAGCATCGAGGCCGGGTCCGAGCGCAGGCCCTCGACATTGCGGGTCGGCCAGTCCTCGGACAGGGGCAGCCAGGGCTCGGCCGCGGAGAAGCCCGCGTTCGGGCTGTCGTCCCACTGCATGGGCGTGCGCTCCGGGTCGCGGCCGTGCCCGGGCTCGTTGCGCTCCCAGGGGTCCTGCGCGCGGCCCGGCGGGATCGGCACGTGGCCGAGCCCGATCTCGTCGCCGTAATAGAGGGTCGGCGTGCCCCGCAGGGTCAGGAGCAGCATCGCGGCGATGCGGGCCTGGGCTTCCCCCACCCGGGCGGCGATGCGCGGCTGGTCGTGGTTGCCCAGCACCCAGTTCGGCCAGCCGCCCGGGGGCAGGGCGGCCTCGTAGCGCGCCACGAGGTCGGCCACGGCCTCGGCCCGCCACGGGGTCTGGATCAGCTGGAAGTTGAACGGCAGATCGGCGCCGGTGAGGTCCGGCCCGTAATAGGCGACGAGCCGCTCCACCGGCAGGTAGATCTCGCCGATCAGCACCCGCTCGCCGTAAGCGCGCAGGACATCCCGCATGCCGGCGATCACGTCGAAGATTTCCGGCCGGTCGGCGGAGTAGACCTGATGGAAGCGGGTGATCTCGGGCGCGCCCGGCGCGTAATCGGGGTTGACCGGATTGTCGCGGAAGCCCGCATCCTTCATCAGGTGCCAGATCACGTCGACCCGGAATCCGTCGACCCCGCGCTCCAGCCAGAAGCGGAGCACGTCGTGCATCGCCTCCCGCACGGCGGGGTTGCGCCAGTTCAGGTCCGGCTGCTCGCGCAGGAAGGCGTGGTAGTAGTACTGGCCGGTGGCCTTATCGAGCGTCCAGGCCGGGCCGCCGAAATTCGACACCCAGTTGTTGGGCGGTCCGCCATCGGGGCCGGGATCGCGCCAGATGTACCAGTCCCGCTTCGGATTCGTGCGCGACGACCGGCTCTCCGCGAACCAGGGATGCGCGATCGACGAGTGGTTGGGCACGAAGTCGAGGATCACCTTCAGCTTGCGCCGGTGGGCCTCCGCGATCAGCGTGTCGAACTCCGCGAGCGTGCCGAACAGCGGGTCGATCCCGCAATAATCGGCCACGTCGTAGCCGAAATCCGCCATGGGGGAGGGGTAGACGGGCGAGATCCACACCGCGTCGACCCCGAGCCAGGCGAGGTAGTCGAGCCGCGCCGTGATGCCCGGCAGGTCGCCGACCCCATCGCCGTTCGTATCCTGAAAGGAGCGGGGATAGACCTGATAGACGGTCCCGCGCTTCCACCAGACAGTCTCGGTCATGCCTCAGCCCCTCGCGTTGCCGAGCCGGGATTAGCGGCGAACCGCTCCGCTGGCGACCGGTGATCCGAACTCCCTATCCGGCCGGTGTGACTGGAATGTCACGAGCGCGTGCTATATCACGCGTGTCGGGCCTGCACGCCCTAGTGGAGCGGCGCTGCCATGACTTCGCCGGAAGCTGTCCGCACAGTCGAATGCTTCGGGGCACGGATCGCCTGACCGTTCATACGGCGGCAATCCATCACATAAGATAATCGGCCCACGATTTCCCCGGCAACGATCCGGGACACAGACTTTGGGGGACCTGCACGTGTTGAACGACGTTCTGACCCGGCCCGCGCCGCAGGAAGGCTCGCACGAGGAGCGTGCCGCCGAGGCGCCCACGGCATGGGCCGCCCCGACCCTCTCCGTAAGTGGAGACGCGGTGGTGGACATGCGGGAATCGATCCGCGCGAAGCTGGCCTTCACCCTGGGCCGGACGTCCGAGACGGCGCGCCCGCGTGACTGGTTCGCCGCGACCGCCCTGGCCCTGCGCGAGCGGATCGTGGCGGCCTGCATGGCGGCTCAGCACGGCGTGCCGAACAAGCGCGTCTACTACCTGTCGCTGGAATTTTTGATCGGCCGGCTGATGTCGGACGCGATGAACAACCTCGGCCTGACCGAGACGACCCGGGCGGCGCTCAAGGAGCTCGGGGTCGATCTCGGTGCCGTGGAGGAGGCCGAGCCCGACGCGGCTTTGGGCAATGGCGGCCTGGGGCGGCTCGCCGCCTGCTTCATGGAGAGCATGGCCAGCATCGGCATCCCGGCGATGGGCTACGGCATCCGCTACGACCACGGCCTGTTCCGCCAATCCTTCGAGGACGGCTGGCAGCGCGAGGCGCCGGAAACCTGGCTCGCCGAGGGCAACCCCTGGGAGTTCGCCCGGCCGGAGGCCGCTTACGCGATCGGCTTCGGCGGCACCGTCACGATGTCGTCCTCGGCGGAGGGGGTGATCCGGCGGCACTGGCAGCCGGCCGAAATCGTGCGGGCGGTGGCCCATGACGTGCCGGTGCTGGGCTGGCGCGGGCGCCACGTCAATGCGCTGCGCCTCTGGAAGGCCGAGGCCGGCGAGCCGATCGACCTCGCCCGGTTCAACGGCGGCGACCATGTCGGCGCGGTCGCGGCGCGGATGCGCGCCGAGGCGATCTCCCGGGTGCTCTATCCGAGCGATTCCTCGGCCGAGGGCCAGGAGCTGCGCCTGCGCCAGGAATACTTCTTCACGGCCGCCTCGCTCCAGGATCTGCTCGCCCGCCACGTGGCCGAGCGCGGCGACGTCCGCTCCCTGCCCGACCACGCGGCGATCCAGCTCAACGACACACACCCGGCGATCGCGGTGCCGGAGCTGATGCGCCTGCTCATCGACGAGCACGGCCTCTCCTGGGAGGATGCGTGGCACGTCACCACCAACACGCTGCACTACACCAACCACACCCTCCTGCCCGAGGCGCTCGAGACCTGGCCGGTGGAGCTGATGGAGCGGCTGCTGCCGCGCCACATGCAGATCATCTACCTGATCAACTGGATGCACCTTGAGGAGCAGTCGAAGCACGGCCGGCAGGATGCCGCCTACCTCGCCTCGATCTCGCTGATCGACGAGTCGAACGGCCGCCGGGTGCGGATGGGACACCTCGCCTTCCACGGGGCGCGCCGGGTCAACGGCGTCTCGGCCCTGCACACCGACCTGATGCGCTCGACGGTCTTCTCGGACCTGCACGCGCTCGACACCGACAAGATCGTCAACAAGACCAACGGCATCACCTTCCGCCGCTGGTTCCACAACGCCAATCCGGGGCTCACCCGGCTCGCCGTCGAGACGGTGGGGGCGGGCGTCCTCGACGATCCGGAGCTGCTGCGCGGCCTTGAGGCCCATGCCGAGGATCCGGCCTTCGTGGCGCGCTATGCCGCCGTGCGCCGGGGGCGCAAGGAGGCCCTGGCCAAGGTCGTCGCTGACCGGACCGGGATCGACATCGATCCGGACGCTTTGTTCGACGTGCAGGTCAAGCGCATCCACGAGTACAAGCGCCAGCTGCTCAACGTCGTCGAGACGGTGGCGCTCTACCAGGCGATCAAGGCCGAGCCGCACCGGGACTGGACGCCCCGGGTGAAAATCTTCGCCGGCAAGGCGGCGCCGAGCTACGTGCAGGCGAAGCTGATCATCAAGCTCGCCTGCGACATCGCCAAGGCGGTGAACGACGATCCGGAGGTCGCCGGCCGGCTCAAGGTGGTGTTCCTGCCGAACTACTCGGTGAGCCTCGCCGAAGCGATCATCCCGGCCGCCGACCTGTCGGAGCAGATCTCCACCGCCGGCCTGGAGGCCTCGGGCACCGGCAACATGAAATTCGCCCTCAACGGCGCGCTCACGGTGGGGACGCTCGACGGCGCCAACATCGAGATCCGCGACCATGTCGGGGCGGAGAACATCTTCATCTTCGGCCTGGAGGCCGACGGGGTCCGCGCCCGGCAGGCTGAGCCGGACTACGCGGCCCGGGCGATCCAGGCCTCGCCGCGACTGGCGGCGGCGCTCGACATGATCGCCTCCGGGCGGTTCTCGCCGGAGGAGCCGGGCCGGTTCCGGCCGTTGACCGACGACCTGCGCCGGCGCGACCAGTACCTGCTCACCGCCGATTTCGACGATTACTGGCGGGTGCAGCGGTCGATCGACGCCGCGTGGCGCGATCCCCGTGGCTGGTGGGCCAAGGCGATCCGCAACACCGCCCGCATGGCGTGGTTCTCCTCCGACCGGGCGATGCGGGAATACGCCGAGGAGATCTGGCGGGTGCGGCTGGGCTGACCGGCAGGATCCGGACGCGCGGCGTCCGCGCGCCTGCGGGATTCTCCCTCCCCCTATGCGGGGGAGGGGGAGAAGCGGCGGCGCCCGCTGTCCAACCGAACCTACACCCCAGCCCCGCCGTAGATCGCGCCCGCCAGATCCTCCAGCTTCACGCGGTCGATCACCGTGATGCGCCCGCGCCGGGCCCGGATCATGCCGGCCCCCTCCAGCGCGTGGGTCGCCATCGTCACGGTGGGGCGGCGCACGCCGAGCATCTTCGACAACACCTCGTGTGTCAGCGGCAACTCGTCCTGCTCCAGCCGGTCGTGGGTCATGAGGATCCACCGGGCGAGGCGCGCCTCCACGGTGAGGTCGGCGTTGGCGTAGACGGTCTGGCCCACCTGCACGATCAGGCTCTGCACGTAGCGCCCGAGCACCCGGCGCAGGCCGGCGCTCACATCGAGCGCCTCGTGCAGGGCATCGGCCGCGATGCGCAGCGCCTGGCCCCCGGCCTGTACGATCGCCGTATGGGGCGTGCTCTCCGTGCCCAGCGCGAGCGGCACGCCCACGAAGCCTTCGCGGCCCGTCAGGCCGATCTCGATGCGCCCCTCGCGGGTGTCGGCCACGAGGGAAACGATCCCGTCCTCGACGAAATAGGCCTGCGTGATCGGCTGCCGGGGCGCGATCAGCACCTCGTGCAGGGGAAGTGGCACCGGCTCCAGGGCGGGAGCGAGGCGGCCGAACGCCTCCGGATCCAGGGCTGTGAGCAGACGGTTGCGGAGGACGGATTGCAGCGGCAGCGCCATGGGGCTCCTCCGTTTCCGGGCAGGAGCACAGGCCATCTCCCAATCACCCGCACGCCGGGACCCCGGCGGATGATGCTCACTGTCTCACAACACCACGCGACGCAGTATTGAGTAGGTTAGTTTTCGCGGATCAATCTGTCTGGATCCATACGCAACCTGTCCGCGGACCGCCGGATCGGCAGGTCGGCGCCGTGCCGGTAGGCAGATGCCGCCCCGGGGATCGACCACCCGGGCGCGACTGCCTAAATATGTGGCACATGAATTGCGAGCCCGGGGGCGTCTCAACGAAGACGACGAAGGGCACCGCCGTGAGAGTATTTGGAACTTGGGCCTCGGCCGCCGCACTGGCCGCCGGGCTCGCGCTGGGGGCGCTCGGCGCCGGGGCAGCCCGGGCGGAGGAGACCATCAAGGTCGGCATCCTGCACTCGCTGTCGGGCACGATGGCGATCTCCGAGACCACCCTCAAGGACGCGATGCTGATGCTGATCGCCGAGCAGAACGCCAAGGGTGGCGTGCTGGGCAAGAAGCTGGAGCCGGTGGTGGTCGATCCGGCCTCGAACTGGCCGCTCTTCGCCGAGAAGGCCCGCGAGCTGATCAGCAAGGACAAGGTCGCGGCCGTGTTCGGCTGCTGGACCAGCGTCTCGCGCAAGTCGGTGCTGCCGGTGTTCAAGGAACTCGACAACATCCTGTTCTACCCCGTCCAGTACGAGGGCGAGGAGAGCGAGCGCAACGTGTTCTACACCGGCGCCGCCCCGAACCAGCAGGCGATCCCGGCGGTCGACTACCTGATGTCCGAGGATGGCGGCGGCGCCAAGCGCTGGGTGCTGGAGGGGACCGACTACGTCTACCCGCGCACCACCAACAAGATCCTCGAAGCCTATCTCAAGTCCAAGGGCGTCAAGGACGAGGACATCCTGATCAACTACACGCCGTTCGGCTTCTCGGACTGGCAGACGGAGGTGTCGAAGATCAAGGCGTTCGGCTCGGCCGGCAAGAAGACCGCCGTGGTCTCGACCATCAACGGCGACGCCAACGTGCCGTTCTACAAGGAACTCGGCAACCAGGGCATCAAGGCGACCGACATCCCGGTGGTGGCCTTCTCGGTGGGCGAGGAGGAGCTCGCCGGCATCGACACCAAGCCGCTGGTCGGGCACCTGGCGGCCTGGAACTACTTCGAGTCGATCAAGACGCCGGAGAACGAGGCCTTCATCAAGAAGTGGCAGGCGTTCAAGAAGAACCCCAAGGCCGTCACCAACGACCCGATGGAGGCCAGCTATATCGGCTTCAACATGTGGGTGAAGGCGGTCGAGAAGGCCGGCACCACCGACCCCGACAAGGTGATCGACGCGCTGCCGGGCATCGAGCAGAAGAACCTCACCGGCGGCACCGCGCAGATGCTGCCGAACCACCACATCACCAAGCCGGTCTTCATCGGCGAGATCGAGGCGAACGGCCAGTTCGACGTGGTGTGGAAGACCGACAAACTGATCCCCGGCGAGGCCTGGTCGAAGCAGCTCGAGGGCTCGAAGGACCTTGAGGCCGACTGGGTCAAGCTCAAGTGCGGCAACTACAACACCAAGACCAAGACCTGCGGCGGCGCCTGAGCCGCTTCTCATCCCCTCCCCCTTGTGGGGAGGGGTAGGAGTGGGGGTGGTGCAGGAGGCACCGCACCGCTCGATCCTGCACCACCCCCACCTCCGGCTCTTCCCGCAAGGGGGAGGAGAGTCCGGCCGCGCCAGAAGTGCCATGCTCCGTCTCCTCACCCTCCTGTTCCTGCTCCTCGCCGCCCCCGCGCTGGCCCAGGCGCCCGACCCCTACGGCCAGCTCGCCGGGGACGGCTATGCCGAGATCGAGGCCGGCGTCTCCGGCCTCGCCGCCTCCGGCGACCCGCGCGCCGACGCGATCCTCGCGGCCCTGTCGGACGGCCGCCTGCTGGTGAGCCCGGACAAGACCCTGCTCATCCGGCAGGGCAACGCCGTCGTGGATGCGAAGACCGGCGCCCCGGCTGCCGACAGCCCCGATCTCAAGCCCGTGCGCGCCAACAACCGGGTCCGCCGGGCGATCGAGGCCGCCCGCGGGCAGCTCGACCTCGCGAGCCCCGATCCGACCAAGCGCCGCACCGCCGCCGACGCGGTGTTCAAGGCTCGCGACGCGGCCGCGCTGCCGGCCCTCGACGCGGCGCTCGCCCGCGAGACCCATCCGGGCGTCCGCCAGGCGCTCACCGAGGCCCGCGCCGCCGTGCTCCTCGCCAAGCCCGGCACCGCGGAAGCCGACCGGATTGCCGCAATTCCCGCCATCCAGGCCCGGGGCGATGGCGACGCGATGGGCATCCTGCGCGGTCTTGCGGCGGATCCGAGCGAGGCGGTGCGGTCCGCCGCCGCCCGCGGCATCGCGGCGATCGAGACGCGGCTCGCGATCCTCGGCGCCCTCCAGAATGTCTGGTATGGCATCTCGCTGGGCTCGGTCCTGCTGCTCGCCGCCATCGGGCTCGCCATCACCTTCGGGGTGATGGGCGTGATCAACATGGCCCACGGCGAGATGGTGATGCTCGGCGCCTACACGACCTACGGCGTGCAGGAGCTGATCCGCACCCAGGCGCCGTCCCTGTTCGGCTGGTCGCTCGCGATCAGCATCCCCTGCGCGTTCCTGGTGGCCGGGCTGATGGGCGTGCTGATCGAGCGGTTCATCATCCGCTTCCTGTACGGGCGCCCGCTGGAGACGCTGCTCGCCACCTTCGGGGTCAGCCTCGTGCTGCAGCAGGGCGTACGCTCGCTCTTCGGCCCGACCAACCGCGAGGTCGGCGCCCCCGCCTTCATGAGCGGCGCCTTCGATTTCTACGGCCTCTCGATCACCTGGGGCCGGATGTGGATCATCGTGTTCGCGCTGGCCGTGTTCCTGGGCCTTCTGTTCGTGCTGCGAAAGACGTCGTTCGGCCTGAAGACCCGGGCGGTCACCCAGAACCGCCGCATGGCCGCCGCGATGGGCATCCGCACGCCCTATGTCGATGCGCTGACCTTCGGGCTCGGCTCCGGCATCGCGGGGATCGCCGGGGTGGCGCTGTCGCAGATCGACAACGTCTCGCCGAACCTCGGCCAGGGCTACATCATCGACTCGTTCCTCGTGGTGGTGTTCGGCGGCGTCGGCAACCTCTGGGGGACGCTGGTGGCGGCCCTGACGCTCGGCGTCGTGAACAAGCTGGCCGAGCCGTATATCGGCGCGGTTCTGGCCAAGATCGGCCTCCTCATCTTCATCATCCTGTTCATCCAGAAGCGCCCGCGCGGCCTGTTCGCGCTCAAGGGGCGGGCGGTGGAATCGTGAGCGGGCCGACGCGTCACGCCGCCATCCCCTCCCCCTTGTGGGGAGGGGCAGGGGTGGGGGTGGTGCAGAAGGCACCGCACCGCTCGATCCTGAACCACCCCCACCCTCGATCCCTCCCCACAAGGGGGAGGGAAGTGGGCGCCGCCCTGCTCGGAATTCCGGCATGACCCCCCGCACCCCCCTCATCGACCGGAAGGGCTGGATCTTCCTCGCCGTCCTGGCGGCCTTCTGCCTCGCTGTGCCGGTGCTGAACCTCGCGGTGCCGGAGGGCTCCGGCCTGCACGTGCCGACCTACCTCGTCTCGCTCTTCGGAAAATACCTCGCCTACGCGCTGCTCGCGGTCAGCCTCGACCTCGTCTGGGGCTATTGCGGCATCCTCTCGCTCGGCCACGGGGCGTTCTTCGCCCTCGGCGGCTACGCGATGGGCATGTATCTGATGCGCCAGATCGGATCCCGGGGCGTCTACGGCAATCCGGTCCTGCCCGACTTCATGGTGTTCCTGAACTACAAGGCCCTGCCCTGGTACTGGTACGGGTTCGACCACTTCGCCTTCGCGGCCCTGATGGTGCTGCTGGTGCCGGGCCTCCTGGCCTTCGTGTTCGGCTGGCTCGCCTTCCGGTCGCGGGTGACCGGCGTCTACCTGTCGATCATCACCCAGGCGCTGACCTACGCGCTGATGCTCGCCTTCTTCCGCAACGACATGGGGCTCGGCGGCAACAACGGCCTCACCGACTTCAAGGATTTTTTGGGACTCTCGGTTCAGTCCCAGAATTTCCGTGCGGGCATCTTCGTGGCCACCGGCGTGGCGCTGGCGCTGGGCTACCTGATCGCCCGGGTGATGACGGTCTCGGCCTACGGAAAGATCCTCATCGCCGTGCGCGACGCCGAGAGCCGCACCCGCTTCCTCGGCTACCGGCCGGAGCACTTCAAAACGCTGGCCTTCACGGTCTCGGCCATGATGGCCGGCGTCGCCGGCGCCCTCTACGTGCCGCAGGTCGGCATCATCAACCCGGGGGAATTCGCCCCGACCAACTCCATCGAGACGGTGATCTGGGTGGCGGTGGGCGGCCGCGGCACGCTGGTCGGCGCGGCTCTGGGCGCTGTGCTGGTCAACTACGCCAAGACCGTGCTCACCGGCGCGATGCCCGACGCCTGGCTGTTCGCGCTGGGCGCCCTGTTCGTGGTCGTGACGCTGTTCCTGCCGCGCGGTCTCGTCGGCACCGCGATCGAGCGGTTCGGCGGCCGGCGCGCGGCCGCCAAGCTGCCGCCGGAGCCCGAGATCGCCCCGAAACTCGTGGAAGAAGGGCAGGGCTCGTGAGCACCGACCTCCTCGAACGCCCAGATGCTCGCGGCCCCGCCAACCGGAAGCGCGAGACCGACGCGCTGCTCTATCTCGACGACCTGCGGGTGACCTTCGACGGCTACAAGGCCCTGCGCGGCCTGTCGCTGACCCTTGAGCGCGGCGAGTTGCGGGCGATCATCGGCCCGAACGGCGCCGGCAAGACCACCATGATGGATTGCATCACCGGCAAGACCCGGCCGGACAGCGGCATCGCCCTGTTCGACGGCAGCCACGATCTGCTCAGGAGCGACGAGCCGGCGATCGCCGACCTCGGCATCGGCCGCAAGTTCCAGAAGCCGACCGTGTTCGAGAGCCACACGGTGGCCGACAACATCCTGCTGGCGCTCAAAGGTCCGCGGGCCGCCTTCGCGTCCCTGTTCGGCTGGCGCAACCGGGTGGAGGCCGCGCGGATCGACACCCTCTTGGAGACCGTCGGCCTGCTGGCCCACCGGAACCGTCCGGCGGCCGATCTGAGCCACGGCCAGAAGCAGTGGCTGGAGATCGGCATGCTGCTCGCGCAGGACCCGAAGCTCCTGCTGGTCGACGAGCCCGTGGCCGGCATGACCGACGCCGAGACCGCCGAGACCGCCCGCCTGCTCCGGCGCATCGCCGGCGAGCACGCCGTCCTCGTGGTGGAGCACGACATGCACTTTGTCCGCGACCTCGGCTGCCGGGTCACCTGCCTGCACGAGGGCGCGGTGCTGGCCGAGGGCTCGATCGACGCGGTCTCGGCCGATCCGCGGGTGGTCGAGGTGTATCTCGGCCGATGACCACAATCATGGTTTCAAAAGGTCGAGACCTTTTGCGGGTGCAGGGCAGAGCCCTGCTGTACGGATCTGGACCCCCTTCCGGGGGTCCAGATCCGTATGCCGGGGTTTCACCCCGACACCCCACCAAAGGGCTGAGCCCCTTGGAATCCCTGTGTTTGCGCGCGCAATCCGATGGTGAAGCCCCATGCTGAGCGTCGAGGGGATCGACCTCTATTACGGCGCCGCGCAGGCGCTCCGCGGCGTCTCGCTGAGGGCCGAAGCCGGGCAGGTCACGACGGTTCTGGGCCGCAACGGCGTCGGCAAGACCTCGCTGCTGCGGGCGATCGTCGGCCAGCAGCCCGTGCGCTCCGGCGCGATCCGTCTCGACGGGCGCCCGATCCAGGACTTCGCCCCCTACGACCGGGCGCGCGCCGGGATCGCCTTCGTGCCCCAGGGCCGCGAGATCTTCCCGCTGCTCACCGTCAAGGAGAACCTGGAGACCGGCTTCGCCCCGCTGAAGCGCCGGGACCGCCACATTCCCGGGGAGATCTACGACCTGTTCCCCGTGCTCAAGGACATGCTGCACCGGCGCGGCGGCGATCTCTCGGGCGGCCAGCAGCAGCAGCTCGCCATCGCCCGGGCGCTGGTGACGCGGCCCAAGCTCCTCGTGCTCGACGAGCCCACCGAGGGCATCCAGCCCTCGATCATCAAGGATATCGGCCGGGCGATCACCTATCTCCGCGGCAAGGGCGAGATGGGAATCGTGCTGGTGGAGCAGTATTTCGAATGGGCCCGCGACCTCTGCGATTCCTACGCGGTGATGGATCGCGGGCAGGTGGTGCTGGCAGGCCCCCGGGGCGGGATGGTCGAGGCCGACGTACTCCGGTGGATGTCGGTGTAGGGCAGGCCTGGGGCGGGATAGGCCTCGGTCCGCTAGGACACCGAGAGCCGCCAAAGTCTGGACGTCTATTCAGAAATCACCGGTATAAATCCTATAATTCATCCGCGAAAACTGTTAATTAACCCCCGAGCGCCAAGTTTATACCACAATTGGGGCCTGCCATGGCGCCTCACCGCAGGAGCGCCCATGACGATCCTCGATCCCATCACCGGTGAGCTGGTCACCATCCCGGTGCCGCGTCCGCGGCCGCAGCCCGGCCCCCGCTGAGACGCTCCGGGCTCATGACGAACGCGATCGATCCAGGGACGCGCCGCCGGAAGGCGCGAGCCGGGCAGCTTCGGGTCCGAACGGTCCCGCCGGGCCTGGTGCTGATCGGGGGAGGGCCGGCCCCGAACAGCGAGCCGACCGCCGCCGCCGACCTGATCGCCCTGGCCCAGGCGGCGCGCCGGCAGGCCGCGGATCGCGAGCCTCCGGATCGGGCCTGAGGCGGCACGCAGCCGCTCGGGTCGGGTTCGGGGGCCAAGGACCGGCGAGCGGTCCAGTTCACGTATCTCAGCAGCCGGAGCAGATCGGCTTGGCGGCGCTACGGCCTTCCTTCTCCAGGCGCGTCATCATCGCCTCCCGGTCGTAGGATCGCGCCTCGATCTTCGCGACGGGCTTGCCGGCCTCGATCGCCCCCGTTTCGGTCACGCCCGCGAAAGCGTTCCTGTTCACCACGAAGGACGGCCGTGTCAGCTCCGCCGGGTGCAGGGTCCGCCAGGCCAGCCGCGCGCGTGTCGAGGCCGCCAGAACATCTGTCGGGTTCACCCGTTGCCCAGGAACCTCGGCCTCGTGGACGCGGGCCGTGCCCGGGATGCCGATGGCCGGCAAGGCCGCCGCCGGAACGGCCGGCGCCGCCGGGCTCGCGACCTCCTTCAGGGCGGCATCGTGCGCCGTCATGGATGGCAGGGAGCTGTACGCGGTGGGCACGTTCGGCAGCCGTGAACAGGCACTTGCCGACAGCAGAATGAGCCCTATAACCGCGATCCGCGACACCATATTGCCACCCGAAAGCAATACTCAGCCGTTCTGGCCAAGCTTGTTCCTCGTGATACAGGAGCATGTCGGCAGTGTCCAATGATCGACACCGCCCGGCCCTGGCCGCGAGGACGCCCGGTCCGGGGTGTTGCCTTCCAGCCGGCCTGCGGATGCGGGACGGTTGGGCCGCGGACGGGACCTTCGCGCGGGTGGCCCCCACCCGCCTTCGGCCGCTCAATCCTGCGCCGCGGCGGTGTCAGACACGCGCCAGATACGTAACGCCGCCCATGGCGACGCACGACGTCACCGGAGGACGACCATGAGCACCCGACGCGACTTCCTGCACCTCTCGGCGGCCGCGACGGCGGCCGGTGTCCTGGCGGCGCCGGCCGCCGCGCAGGCCCCCGCCTCCAGCCCGGGCCGGCCGATCCCGCCCGCGGGCGGGAGCCAGACCATGCTGCGCCTTGCCACCTTCGTCCCGGAGGGCGGCAGCCCGCCGCGCCTCGGCGCGGTGCGCCCGGACGGCCGCATCATCGACCTGTCACGGATCGCGAATCCGGGTTTCGATCCCGCGCGGATGGTCTCCCTGATCGAGGCCGGCCCGGCAGCGCTGGAGCGCGTCCGGCAGGCCGCCGCCTCCGGTGACGGGCCGTCCGTCGAGACCGTGCGGCTCCTTGCGCCGATCCCGGCGCCGACCCGGAACGTCTATGCGGTCGGCTGGAACTACCTGGAGCACTTCGCCGAGGGGCAGGCCGTGCGCGGCACCCACGCCGAGTACCCGGCCCACCCGGTGTTCTTCACCAAGGGCGTCAACACCGTGAACGGGCCCTACGATCCGATCCCTTACGATCCCGCGGTCTCGACCGCGATCGACTGGGAGGTGGAACTCGCTGTGATCATCGGGAAAGGCGGACGCAACATCGCGGAATCCGAGGCGATGGACCACGTCTTCGGCTACAGCGTGATCAACGACACCACCGCCCGCGACCTGCAGATCAAGCTCCACGGCGGGCAGTGGTTCAAGGGCAAGAGCCTCGACGGTCACGGCCCGATCGGCCCCTGGATCGTCCCGGCGGCGGATCTCGACCCGGGCGACCTGCGGCTCCAGACCCGGGTCAACGGCGTGGTCAAGCAGGAGGCCTCGACGCAGCAGATGTACTTCAAGGTCGCGCGCATCATCGCCGAGCTGTCGCACGGGCTCACTCTGGTCCCGGGGGACATCATCGCCACCGGCACGCCGCCGGGCATCGGCAACGCGCGCAAGCCGCCGGAATTCCTCAAGCCCGGCGACGTGATGGAAACGGAGGTCGCCGGCATCGGCACCCTGCGCAACGTCATCCAGGCCGTGCCGAGCTAGGGCGTACCGGGTTTCGAAAGGGCGAGCCCTTTCGCGGGTCCCGGGCGGAGCCCGGGTCGCTCAGGGGCTCCGCCCCCGAACCCCGCCCGAGGGCTCGCCCTTGGGCCACCCCGAATGCCCCGGTCAGGCCCGGAGCTGCGCCACGAAGGCCCGGATGAACGGCGGCAGGCCGTCGAGGTCGCGCAGGCACAGGGTGAGGTCGCGCCGCGCCCACGCATCGGCTAGCGGCACCACCGCCAGGGCGAGGCCCTGCGCGGCCCGGGCGGCCGCGCTCTCGGGCAGGATCGCCAAGCCGACCCGGGCCTCGACCAGCCGGCAGACAGCGTCGAACCCACGCAGCTGCACCCGCAGGCGCATCGGCCGCCCCTCCCGCGCCGCCTGGGCGACCAGGAACCGGCTGATGGCGCTGCGCCGGTCGAGGCCCACGAGGTCGTGGCCGAGCACCTCCGCGAAGGGGATCGCCCCGCGCCCCGCCAGGGGATGATCCCGGGCGGCGACCAGCACGAACCGGTCCTCCCGGAACGGGAAGGTCTGCAGCGAGCCGGTATCGACCGTGCCCGACAGGATGCCGAGATCGGCCGCCCCCTCGGCCACCAGCCCGACGATCTCCTCGGAGGTGCGCTCCTCGACCTCGACGCCGATCCCCGGATGGTCGGCCAGGAAGGCCGAGAGCGCCTCCGGCAGGAACTCGGTGAGCGCGTTGGTGTTGGCCAGCACCCGGATCTGACCGAAGGCGCCCCCGGAGAAAGCCGACATCTCCTCGCGCAGGCGCTCGACCGCAGCCAGCACCTCCCGGGCATGCACGAGGAGCGCCCGCCCGGCCGGAGTCGGGCTGACGCCCTGCCGCCCCCGGGTAAGGAGGGCGGCCCCGAGGGATTCCTCCATCAGGCGGATCCGCGTGGAGGCTGCCGCCAGGGCAAGGTTTGCCCGCCCCGCGCCGTGGGTGATCGAGCCGGCCTCGACCACGTGCCGAAACAGGCCGAGATCGGTGAGATCGAACCGCATCATCGTCCTGGCGTCTCCCCGCCGCTCCGCCGGATGCGCGGTCCCCCGGTGGCGGCCGACGGTAGCCTCGGTCCTGTCCCGTGTCAGCGTCCGCGGATGCCCCATCGCCGGCGCCTCGACCGCGGGGCCATCGCTGCACACCGCCATCATGTTCCCGAGAGACTATGAAGTGTCTACTTATCGACACATCACATCTTCTGATTTGAAGTGCATTGCATTCAAAATCAGGATCCAGTCCCCAGATACTAAACCATGTCTATCGAATATCTCGGTATAAATGTCAGGGTCCGCGGATTTTTTATTCACGCTCCCTTAACGGGATACAATTCAAATCTGTCCGACAATCTGCGGATCGGTCGCGCGTATGATAAATCTCTCACGTCCGCCTGTCGTACGACTGAGCACGATACGCACACACCAGTCCAGACCTGGATCAGGGGCTCGGACGACGAATAGGCCAAATCCCTGTTGGCCAAGCCCATGATGGACGCACTCCTGATTGACGATAGCGTGACGATGGGCCGGCGGCTGCGCCGGCTCCTCGAAGCCAAGCCAGAGGTGAGCGTGACCGCCTGCGCGGACCCCGGGGCGGCGCTGGTTGAGGCGCAGATCCGGGCCTTCGACCTCGTGCTGGTCGATTGCCACGGGCCCGCCGGGGACGGGATCGCCTTCATCCGGTGCATGCGGACCATCCCGCACTACGCCCAGGTGCCCATGGTGATCATCACCGACGACGGCTCCGACGCGGTACGTCTCGCCGCCCTGGAGGCGGGGGCGTCCGACATCATCCACAGCGCCGTGTCGAGCGTCGAGTTCACCCTGCGGCTGCGCAACGCGATCCGCCTCGCCAAGGCCGTGCGGCGGTTGGCCGAGCAGGCCTCCTGGCTCGACGGCGCGGTGGAGGCGGCCCTGCGCCACATGCGCGAGCGCGAGGAGGAAATCATCTTCCGCCTGGCCCTCGCCGTTGAGTATCGCGACAACGACACGGGGGACCACACCTGGCGGGTCGCGCGCTATAGCCAGATCGTGGCCGAGGCGTTGGGGCTCGCTCCGGATTTCTGCCGCAGCCTCTATCTGGCGGCGCCGCTTCACGATGTCGGCAAGGTCGGAATCCCGGACGGTATCCTGCTGAAGCCGGGGCGCCTCGATCCGGACGAGTTCGCCGTGATCAAGGGGCATACCACCATCGGCAAGCAGATCCTCGGCGGGAGTGCGTCCGACCTGATCCGCCTCGCCGCCGAGATCGCCGAGGCCCATCACGAGCGGTGGGACGGCAACGGCTATCCGAACGGGCTCGCCGGGACCGCGATTCCCCTCGCCGCCCGGATCGTCGCGGTGGCGGACGTGTTCGACGCCCTGACCACGCAGCGCCCCTACAAGGCGGCGCTGTCGTTCGAGGCGGCCCTGGAGAGCCTGAACGCCGAGAGCGGCCGCCATTTCGACCCGGATTGCGTCGCCGCCTTCTGTGCCCGCTGGGCCGACATCCGTGTCGCCGGCGGGCAGGAGCGGACCGCGATCCAACCGGTCATCGAGCCCTGGGCGCGGGTTCCCACCCTGCTCCGTGAGATCGACGCAAAGCCCCCCGGTCCGTCCGGCTGGCTCGTCGGCAACCCGCACACCCTCATCGCCCAGGATGTGGCCCAAGACGTATTCAAAGACGGGGTCCAGGATGCGGGGACGATGAACCCGCCGCCGGTTCCGCCGTTGATCCGGGACATTCACGGATCACGGGTGGAGACTCGGCATGAACGCGCGATGGATGACCCTGCTGGAGATTGCCCAGGCCCGCCACATCTCCCTGGACGCGGCGCAGCGCCTGATGGACGCGACGGACTGCCCCAAGGTGTTCCGCACGGACGGAACGGTCTACTTCATCTGACACCGAGCCGGCTGGACGAAGGCCATCCCGGACGGCTGCAGGGTACCGTCCCAATTCCTCTGTCCTGAGAAGGTGCCGGTATCCCCATGATTGCCTGACGATCGTGGGGGACCGGATTTCCCCGTGCCGCGGCGTGCCCTAACCTGCGCGGATGCGTGTCTTCCACAGCCCCGCCGCGCCCCGGCACGATCCCGAGCAGTACTGGCGGCGCGGCACGCCGATCCCCCATCCCGAGCAGGCCGCCCGCTACGCGATCCTGCGCGATGCGGCCGTGACGGGCGGCCATGCCCTCGCGGAGCCTGGCGATCACGGCCTGGACCCGATCCGGGCGGTGCACGACCGGGCCTACCTGGCGTTCCTGGCCGAGGCCTGGGCGCGCCGGGAGGAGATGCCGGGCATCGGCGACGAGATCCTCAGCGGTGTCTTCGCCCGGCCGCACATGCACCGGAGGCCTGCGGGCCTCCTCGGGCTCGCCGGCCTCTACATGGCCGACACCTCGACGCCGATCCGCGCCGGGACCTGGCCTGCCATCTACGGCGCGGCGCAATGCGCCGTCGCGGCCGCCGACGCGGCGCTGGCTGAGGGCCACGCCTACGCCCTGTGCCGGCCGCCCGGCCACCACGCCTACGCGGATTCCGCCGGCGGCTTCTGCTTCCTCAACAACAGCGCGATCGCGGCCGCCCGGATGCGGGCCGCCACCGGCGGCCCGGTGGCGATCCTCGACATCGACGTCCACCATGGCAACGGCACGCAGGGAATCTTCTACGGGCGCGCGGACGTCCTGACCGTCTCGGTCCATGCCGATCCGTCGGACTACTTTCCGTTCTACGCAGGCTATGCCGACGAGACCGGCACGGGGGAGGGGCTCGGCTTCAACCGCAACCTGCCGCTGCCGCCGGGCTCGGGCGACGCCCCCTGGCTCGAAGCCGTGGAGGCGGGGCTGGCGGCGATCGCCGCGCATCGGCCGCGGGGGCT
This sequence comes from Methylobacterium phyllostachyos, assembly GCF_900103445.1. Classification (GTDB taxonomy): domain Bacteria; phylum Pseudomonadota; class Alphaproteobacteria; order Rhizobiales; family Beijerinckiaceae; genus Methylobacterium; species Methylobacterium phyllostachyos. Next base: position 66,360 of record NZ_FNHS01000016.1, read on the forward strand.
GGTGGTGGCGTTGGGCCTCGACGCCTCGGCGGACGATCCGATCGGTGCCCTCAAGGTCACTGCGGCGGGCTTCGCCGGCGCGGCGGAGCGGATCGCCCGGGCCGGGCTGCCCACCGCCCTCGTCCAGGAGGGCGGCTACCTCTGCGCCGCCCTGCCGGAGAACCTGACGGCGTTCCTGGCCGCCTTCGACGCGGCGCGGTAGGCCGGGCGCCGGATCAGTCCTCGTCGTCCTCGTCCTGGTGCCGGCCCTTGAGCTTGGCGAAGACGGAATCGGCGTCGAGCCGCTCCTCGCGGCCGCCATGCTCCTCCTCGTGCCCGCCCTCGTCCGCATCGCGGGCCGTGGAGATCTCGGCCGGGAGCAGCGAGGCACCGGATTCGGCCGCGATCGCGGCCGGACGGTCGGCCGCCGCGCGCTGGACTTCGAAGTCGAGGTTGATCTGGGTGGTCAGCCCCAGGGTCACCGGGTCCATCGGCTGGAGCGAGCCCGAATTCCAGTGGGTGCGCTCGCGGATCTGCTGGATCGTCGACTTGGTGGTGCCGACGAGCCGGATGATCTGCGAATCCTTCAGCTCCGGGTGGTTGCGCAGCAGCCACAGGATGGCGTTCGGCCGATCCTGGCGGCGGGAGAGGGGGGTGTAGCGCGGGCCCTTGGTGGTGCGCTTCACCTCCGGCAGCTTCACCTTGGAGACGGCGGGCTTCAGCTTGTAGTGCGGCGCCTTCTGGGCCTTCTCGATCTCGTCGCGGGTGAGCTGGCCGGTGGAGACCGGATCGAGCCCCTTGATGCCGGCCGCGACCTCACCGTCGGCGATGCCCTTCACCTCCAGCGGGTGCAGCTTGCAGAAATCGGCGATCTGCTCGAAGGCGAGCGAGGTGTTCTCGACCAGCCAGACGGCGGTCGCCTTGGGCATCAGCGGACCCTGGGACATGCTTTTCGTGCTCCGGCCTAGCGGGACGGGGGCCGGGCATCGGGCCGCGGGCTCCGGATGGACGATCCGGATGTCCCGTCTCACGCTGTTGAATGGGGGATGTCCGTATATAGGCCGGGGCCGGGAGGGGCGCAATCGCGGGTTCGCGGCGTCGGACGCGGATTCTTCAAGTCTCGGGGATGCGGCTAAGCTTCACGCCGTGAGCCTGACCGACTCACCCGCGAAGGCCGCACGCGGCCGGGAGTGTGGAGAGATGGTCTTCTCTCTGGCAGTCTCAAGAAACGGAAATGGCGAGTGGAGAATACACCTCCGACTCGCCATTCACCCAGTGTTCTTGAGTTGGCTAAACCCTAACGGGTAATTGCCAGGGATCGGCGGTTGCCGCCGCCGATCCCACTCTCGAATATAGCGTGACCCGGGCGCCGCAACAACAATCCCGACCGCCCTCCTCAGCGCGGGCGCACGCCATCCAGGAACAGCCGCACCGCCGCCTGCCGCCGCCGCTCCTGCGCCTCCGCGTCGGTGGCGATGCCGTAGAGGCTCGCCTGGGACGACCGGCCGAGGACGAGGCTGAGGAACAGGTCGGCCGCGATCTCGGGATCGGCCACCGTGATCCGCCCGCGCCGGGCCAGCGCATCGAGCAGTTGCGCCACGGCGCGCACGCCCCGCAGCCAGCCTTCCTCGTGGGCGAGGCGGGCCAGCTCCGGGAATTGCAGCGCCTGGGCCACGAGGTTGCGCTTGAGCATCGCCGCCCCCGGCGACTGGCCGTGGGCCAGCAGGGTGCGGCTCAGGTCGTGCAGGGTCGCCTCGACATCGTCGCTGCCGGCCTGCGCGGCCTGCGCCTCGGCAGCGGCCGAAAGCGGGGCCAGCCACGCGGCGATCCGCTCGCGCAGAACCGCCTCGAACAGCGCCCGCTTGTCGCGGTAGCGGGCATAGACCGTCGGCTTGCTCATCCCGGCGGCCTCGGCCACCGCGTCGATGGAGGTGGCGTCGAAGCCGCGCTCCATAAACAGGCTCGTCGCGACGGCGATCAGGTGCGCCTCGCGCCGGGCCGCCTCGGCGCGGGTCGGCCGGCCGCCGCGCCGCGGCCCGGCCTCCGCCGGATCGATCTCCGTGACCGCCACGCGCGATCCTCCTTGCCCAAAACCGCCGATCGGATTATCAAAACGATACCGTACCGTTTTGATTCTGGCCAGACCCGATGGACGCACGTCGCAGCGACAGCTTCAAGAGCGCCGAGCCGATCGCGGGTGCTTCGGCCCCCTCTGCCGCACCGCCGGTCCCGGTGGCGAAGCCGCGCCGCGGCCGGGCCCGGGTCGTCCTGCCGCTCGTCGGGCTTCTCGCGCTCGGCGGGGCCGGGACCTATGGCTGGCACTGGTGGACCATCGGTCGCTTCCTCGAGGTGACCGACGACGCCTATCTCCAGTCCGACAAGGTCACGGTGGCGCCGCGCATCGCCGGCATCGTCGCGGAGGTGATGGTTGGCGACAACCAGCCGGTGAAGGCGGGCGACGTGATCGCCCGCCTCGACGACCGGTCCTACCGCGTCCAGCTCAAGCAGGCCGAGGCCGAGGTCGACAAGGACAAGGCGCAGATCCTGGGCGTCGCCGCCGCGATCATCCAGCAGCAGGCGCAGGTCGCCTCCGCGCGGGCCGACCTCGCCAATGCCGAGGCCGCGTTGACCTTCGCGCAGCAGGAATACACCCGCTACCAGAACCTGCTTCAGACCGGCTCGGGCACAGTCCAGCGCCAGCAGCAGGCGGATGCCGACCTGCGCCAGCGCCACGCCGCCCGCGACAAGTCCGCAGCCTCGCTCGACGCCGCGCAGAAGCAGATCGACAGCCTGAAGGCGCTCGAGGCCAGCACCCGGGCGAGCCTCGCGGGTGCGGAGGCCAAGCTTGAGGGCGTGAAGCTCGATCTCAGCTACACCACCATCCAGGCGCCGATCGACGGCGTGGCGGGCGACCGGGCACTGCGGGTCGGCCAGGTGGTCTCCCCCGGCACCGGGCTCCTGACCCTCGTGCCGATGGGCCGCGATATCTACCTAGTGGCGAACTTCAAGGAGACCCAGACCGGCCACATGGTCGAGGGCCAGCACGTGACCTTCACGGTGGACGCCTTCGGTGACCACGCATTCCAGGGCCGGATCGAGAGTTTCTCGCCGGGCACCGGCTCGCAATTCGCCCTGCTGCCGCCGGAGAATGCCACCGGTAACTTCACCAAGGTGGTGCAGCGCGTGCCCGTGCGCGTTGCCCTGGACGCGTCCGATCCGCTGGTCGCGCGCCTGCGCCCCGGCCTGTCGGTCGAGGCGACCGTCCACACCCAGGATCCGGTGGAGCTGGTGCGCTCCGCCCGGCCGAAGCCCGCCCTCGTCAGCGAGGCACTGCCCCGATGAGCCCCGTGCCGGCCGTGCCCGTGCCCGCAAAGGCGAGCGCCCGGGACTGGCTCGCCGTATTCGGCGCGATCCTCGGCGCCTTCACGGCGATCCTCGACATCCAGATCACCAACGCCTCGCTCGCCGACATCCAGGGGGCGCTCGGCGCCTCCACGGAGGAGGGGAGCTGGATCTCCACCGCCTATCTGATGGCCGAGATCATCGTGATCCCGCTCACCGGCTGGCTCGCCTCGGTGATCGGCCTGCGCCGCTACCTCGCGGTGAACACGATGCTGTTCACCGCCTTCTCGCTCGCCTGCGCGCTCTCGACCACCTTGAGCCAGATGATCCTGTTCCGGGCCGGCCAGGGTTTTACCGGCGGTGTGCTGATCCCCACCGCCATCGTGATCGTGCGCACGCGGCTGCCGAAGAGCCAGCAGCCGGTCGGCATCGCGCTGTTCGGGCTCACCGCGACCTTCGCGCCGGCGATCGGACCCACGGTCGGCGGCTGGCTCACCGACAACCTGTCCTGGCACTATATCTTCTACCTGAACCTGATCTTCGGTCCGATCGCGGCGGCGATCCAGCTCGGCGCCTTCGAGAAGGCCCCCGCGCGCTGGGGCGAGCTGCTCAAGGGCGACTGGATCGGCATCGGCCTGATGGCGACCGGCCTGCCGGCGCTCACCTTCGTGCTGGAGGAGGGGCAGCGCAAGGACTGGTTCGGCTCGCCGGTGATCGTCGAGGCGAGCTGGATCGCGGCGGCCGGCATCGCCGGGTTCATCATCCGCGAGCTGACGGCAGCCAAGCCCTTCATCAACCTGCGGGTGCTGGCCAACCGCTCGGTCGGCGGCGCCTGCGTGCTGATGACGGTGCTGGGTGCGGTCTCGTACGGGTCGATCTACATCATCCCGGTCTATTGCGCGCAGATCCAGGGCTACAACGCCGAGCAGATCGGCACCGTGGTGATGTGGTCGGGCCTGCCGCAGCTGCTGCTGTTCCCGATGATGCCGTTCATCATGCGCGCCGTGGATGCGCGGCTGCTCGTGGTCACCGGCACGCTGTTCTTCATCGCGAGTTGCTGGATCAATGTCGGCCTCACCCACGATGTCGGCGCCGACCAGCTGATCCTGCCGCAGATCATGCGGGCGATCGGCCAGCCGCTGTTCACGATCCCGCTGTCGCAGCTCTCCACCGTGGGTCTCAACCCGCGCGACACAGCCGACGCCTCGGCTTTGTCCAACATGATGCGCAACCTCGGCGGCTCGATCGGCATCGCGCTGCTCTCGACCATGATTGACCGGCGCGAGCACTTCCACTTCTCGGTGCTGGCCGAGGCGATCACCGTCAACGCCACGCGCACGCAGGATCGGCTCGCGGCGCTCGCCGCCGGGATGCACGCCCACATCGCCGACCCGCTCGCCGCCAAGGGCGCGGCCCTCGGGATGCTGGCCGCCCAGGTGCGCCGGGAGGCCACCGTCATGGCCTATGCGGACGGATTCTGGCTGGTGGGGGTGAGCCTCGTCGCGAGCCTCGCCGTGGTGGCGATCCTGAAGAAGCCCCAGCGCGCCGCCGGGCCCGTGGAGGCGCACTGACCGGGCCGGAAGGAAACGCTATTCGATGATCTCGTCGGCCTGGGCGACGAGCGCAGGCGTGAAGACGATGCCGAGATCCGCCGCGGTCTTCGCGTTCAGGATGAGGCTCACCCGATTGGGCCCCTGAACCGGGAGGTCGCCGGGCTTGGCGCCGCGCAGGATGCGATCGACGTAATCGCCCGCCTGCTGAAACCCGGTGGTCTCCTCGGATCCGTAGGAGGCCAGTCCGCCGGCCGTCACGAAGTAGCGGAACGGGTAGAGCGCCGGGATCCGCCGGCGCGCCGCCAGGGACGTGATCAGCCCGCGATTCTCAAGGGTGAAGGCCCCCGGCGCGACCAGAAGCCCGACATGATCCAGGGCGGCCAGGCGCTCGAAGGCCGGCTCCAGATCGGCACGCTGGTGCAGCGGTATGAGCATGGCCTCCAGCCCGAGGGCTTGGCTGGCCTGCTTGATCGCGTCCGCCAGCGCCCCGGAGCTCGGGCTGCTCGCCTGGTGCATCAGCATGGCGAATCGCTTCAGGTCCGGGGCGATCTCCCGGAGCAAAGCCACCCATTTCGCGCCCAGGGATGGATCAAGCACGGTGAAGCCGGTCATGTTGCCCCCGGGCCTCTGCATCGTCGCGACGATGCCCAGACCGACGGGGTCGCTGACCAGCGTGAAGACCACCGCCGTCCGCTGCGGACGGCGGCGCAGGGCCAGGGCGATCGCGGTCGAGCGGCTGACGATGACGTCGGGCTCCGGCGTCAGGATCTCGGACAGCAGCGTCTCGATCTGGGACGGGTCGCTGCCGACGGAAGCGAAGGTCAGCGTCAGGTTCTTTCCCTCCTCCCACCCGTATTTGTGCAGGGCATCCTTCAGAAGATGTACGTTCTCAGCGAATTGCGGATCATTTTTCGCGACGGGAAACAGCACGACGACATGGCGGGTCCGATCCGGAGAGGCGAGGGCGGGGTTCCGATCCGCGGTCAGGACGAGAGCTGCGACCAGTCCGAGGATGTTCCGCCGCCGCATGCATCGCCCCTGCTTGCCAGCGACTTGCCGCCTACTTGCAGCACGCTTGCCGCCAAGGTTGGATGATGTGAAACGGTTCAGGCTCGATTGCAACATGCGGCCCCGCAGGGCCGCAGCGACCTGGAACGCCCCGCGAACCCCGAACGGATCCGAGCGCGTATCCCTCCGCCGGTGGGGCTTGCAGCGTCACACGACGCTTTGCAGCTGGAGCCTCAACGTGGCGGGCGAGGCCCCCGCGCGTCCGACAAGGCCGTCGGCGCACCGATACCCCCTCCGGCGGAGGGCGCTCCAGCCGCTCCGCAGCCTCACCGGCCCGGCAGGCCGTGGACGATCGGGAAGAACGTATCCTTCCAGTCCTTGGGCTCGGCCTTGATGGTCTTCATCGCGTGGAAGTGCCGGGCCTGGAGCATGATGCCGTAGGGCGTGGTCGAGAAGTTGGTCCCGGGCTCCTTCATGATCGCCACCAGCGTCTCGGGCGGGGTCTTCTCGTTGGTGGCCGTCACGTAGTCCTTGGCGGCCTGGAGCGGATCCTTGGCGATCTCGGCATTGGCCTCGTCGATGGCAGCGACGATCGCGGCGGCGAGCTTGGGGTTGCGGGTGTACCAGCCGGTCCGGGCGTAGAAGATCGCGTTGCTCACCGGCTCGCCGACCAGCTCGTAGGAGTTCAGCACCGCGTGGATCGCCGGATCCTGCAATTCGCGCTGCTGGAACGGCGGCAGCGAGAAGTGGCTGTTGACCTCGTTGTGGGGGCTCGCCAGCGCCGCCACCGCATCCGGGTGGCCGAGCTGGACGGTGAGCGGATCGAGCTTGGTCGCGTTCCCGGGCCCGAACGCCTTCTGGGCGGCGATCTGGAGCAGCACCGCCTGGGACGAGACCTTCACGGAGGGCAGGGCGATCTTGTCCTTGGACGAGAAGTCCTTGAGTTCCTTCACGTCCGGGTTGCGGGTGAGCAGCAGCATCGGCGTGGTGCCGACCCCGCACAGGCCCTTCACGTCGCCGCGCGTCCGGTCGTTGAGCAGCAGCATGTTGGTCGAGCCGCTGTCGACGATGTCGATGTTGCCCGAAAGCAGCGCGTCGTTGCCGGCGGCGCCGCTCGTCAGGTTGACCCACTCCACCGTCACGTCCCCGAGGCCCGCCGCCTTGGCGTGCTTCTCGATCAGCTTGTGCTGCTCGGCGAGCACGGCCGGGAGGTAGACGAAGCCCGGCTGCCGGCTGATCCGGACCTTGGCGTCGTCGGCCCGGGCCGGGGCGAGGAAAACGGGGGCGAGGAGGACGGGGGCGACGAGTGCCAGCCCGGCCAGCACGCGGGCGGCCGGTCCCGCCCGGAGGAGGCGGCCCAGCCGCAACGAGCCCGTACGCACCATAACGCTTCTCCCTGTGGCCCGGCGGCTTCTTCGTGTCTGTGCCGAGCTTGTGATTTGACATGAGTGGATAGGCTCGCGGCGTCGAGCGCAAGGCCCCCGATAAGCCTTGACGCTCCGCTGAAGCTGAAGCGTCATCCTCAATAACCTGAACAACCATCGCGGGGGCGAAGGGTGAGGATCGGCATCGGGGCGAAGCTCCACACCATCACGGCCGCCGCGCTGGTCGGCATCGTCGCGGTCTCGGGAATCGGGCTCGTCAGCCTGAAGACGCAGGTCGAGCAGGACCGCATGGTCAAGATTCGCAACCTCGTGGACACGGCCTACGGGGTTGCGGCCTATTTCGAGGGCGAGGCGCGGGCCGGGCACCTGTCGCAGGCCGAGGCCCAGGGGGCCGCGATCAAGGCCCTCAAGGGCCTGCGTTATGACGGCCAGGAATATTTCTGGGTCAACGACATGCAGCCCCGGATGGTGGCCCATCCGATCAAGCCCGAGTTGGAGGGGAAGGATCTCTCCACCGTTCAGGATCCCACCGGCAAGCGCCTGTTCGTGGACTGCGTCACGCTGGTGACGCAGCAGGGCCAGGGCTTCGTCGACTATCTTTGGCCGAAGCCCGGGGCGGACGCGCCGGTGCCGAAACTCTCCTACGTGCGCGGCTTCACGCCCTGGGGCTGGGTGATCGGCACCGGCATCTACGCCGACGACACCGCGGCGATCCTGTGGGCGGCCGCCTCGAAGGCCGCGGCCGGGATGCTGGTGGTGGTGGCGCTGATCGGCCTGCTGGCGGCCCTGATCGGCCGGCAGGTGACGCGCCCGCTGCTCGCACTTCACCAGGCCATGCACCGCCTCGCCGCCGGGGAGACAGACGCCCCGGTTCCGGCCCGGGACCGGACCGACGAGATCGGTGCCATGGCGGGCGCCGTGCAGGTGTTCAAGGACGCGCTGATCGCCAAGGCCGCGGCGGAGGCCCGCGCCGCCGCCGAGGCCGCGGGCAGCGCGCGCCGGGCGCAGGCCCTCGACCGCCTGACCCGGTCCTTCGAGGCGCAGGCCGGCGATCTCAGCCGCGGGCTCGCCGGCGCCGCCGCGGAACTCGAGACCACGGCGCGGACGCTGACCGCCACCGCGGCCCGCACCACCGAGCGCTCCGGCGCGGTCACGGCGCAGGCGGCCGGCACCTCGGCCAACATCCAGACGGCCGCGGCTGCCACCGAGGAGATGTCGGCCTCGGTCCAAGAGATCGCCGGGCAGGTGCGGCGCACCTCGGAGATGGCCGGCCAGGCCGCCGCCAGCGCCCGGCAGGGCGAGGCGACGGTTCGGGCACTGGCCGCAGGCACCGAGCGGATCGGCGACGTGGTCGGGCTGATTTCGTCGATCGCAGGGCAGACGAACCTGCTCGCACTCAACGCCACGATCGAGGCCGCCCGCGCCGGTACCGCGGGCCGCGGCTTCGCGGTGGTCGCCGCGGAGGTCAAGGCGCTCGCCGAGCAGACCGCCAAGGCCACCGGGGAGATCAGCCAGCAGATCGGACAGATTCAGGGCGAGACCCGCGACGCGGTGGCGGCGATCGGCGAGGTCTGGCGGACCATCGAGGCGATGCGCGGCATCGCGGTCGGGGTCGCGGCCGCCATGGAGGAGCAGAACGCGGCGATCCAGGAGATCGTCCGCGGGGTGTCGAGCGCCGCCTCGGGGGCGCAGGGCGTCAGCGCGAACGTCGCCGGCCTGCGCCAGGGCGCCGACGACACCGGGGCCGCCTCGGACGAGGTGCTCACCGCGGCGCGGGGCCTCGCCCGGGATTCGGAGGCGCTGGACCAGACGGTCCGGACGTTCCTCGCGGAGGTGAAGGCGGCCTGAGCGCCCGTCCCGGTTTCGAAAGGGCGGGACCTTTCGCGGGTCCAGGGCAGCGCCCTGGTCACCACGATCTCAGGGGCGATCGTTCAGGAAACCCGCCACGACCTTTGAGAATTCCGGCGTGCGCAGGTAGCCGTAGGACTTGTGCCGGTTCTCGGTCCCGTCCGGCCTCCGGTAGGCGTTGACCACCGGCACGTCCCGGACCGGCACGCCGGCGGCGTTCGGCGCGTAGATCTCCGCGAGGTCGTCGCCCACCGTGGCGATGTCCTGGCGGTCCATGAGGTTCGTCCAGGCGGTGAGCGCCGCCGGCACAAGCAAGGCACCGTGCTCGTCGGCGAGCTTCAGCTTCAGCTCGGCCAACGCCAGGGGCGAGCCGAGGGTGACCAGGGCGCAGCGGGGCAGGGGGGTCCCGTCCGCCTCGGCGGCGCGCAGGACGTCGTAGGCGATCAGGCCGCCCATCGAGTGCGCGGCGATCAGCACGTCATCGTTGGCCGCCTCGGCCAGCACGGCGCGCAGGCGCTCCCGCGCGGCAGCCCGGAACCCCGCATCTGCGTAGTAGCCCCAGAGGTCGTCGAGGCGGTATTCGAGGATCAGGTCGTCCACTGGGGTCAGCCCGGCGGCCTCCTCCAGGTAGGACAGGCCGCGGTAGATCCGGTCGGTCAGCGTCGGCTCGGCTTTCTCGGGCTGCCCCGCAGGCGAGGGGAACGGGCCGAGGCCGAGATCCGGGCTGTAGGGCTCGCGGTTGCGGTCGCCGGAGAGCGGCTGCGGATAACGGAGATCCGCCCAGTAGACGAAGGTGAAGGGCAGGCCGCCCTTCGGCACCCGCATCCCGCGGTTGCGGGCGAGCCCCTCGCAGATCGCGGCCTGCCACCAGGCCGACTTCTCGTCGCGCGGCGGCTTGTTGGCGAGCCCGTGGATGCCGATGATGCGCGCCCGACCCAGTGTCCGCTCCCAGACCAACGCCCCTGTCGGCTGAGCAAGATAGGGCCTTCGCGCGCAGGTGGTACTGCGGCCTAGTTTCCCGGGCTTCCAAAGGGCTTAGCCCCTTGGTGGGCCGGTCAGGGCAAGGCCCTGACCGGCGCGGGCGGAGCCGCCACCGGACAACGTCCGGCACCAGGGCTCTGCCCTGGTGCCGCGACAGGTCGCGACCTTTCGAAACCACATCTTCCGACGTGGCTTCCGGGGCTCAGTCGAACAGGCTGGAGACGCTGGATTCCGTCGCCGTGCGCCCGATCGCCTCGCCGAGCAGCGGCGCGATGGTGGCCACCCGGATGTTGCGGGCGAGCTTGACGGCCTGCGTCGGCTGGATCGAATCGGTGATCACCAGCTCCTTCATCCGCGAGGCGGCGATGCGCGAGACCGCGCCGCCCGACAGCACCCCGTGGGTGATGTAGGCCGAGACGTCCTTGGCGCCGGCATTGAGCAGCGCCTCGGCGGCGTTGACCAGGGTGCCGCCCGAGTCGACGATGTCGTCGACGAGGATGCAGGAACGGCCCTCGACCTCGCCGATGATGTTCATCACCTCGGACTCGCCCGGGCGCTCCCGGCGCTTGTCGACGATGGCGAGCGGGCAGTCGATCCGCTTGGCGATGGCCCGGGCGCGCACCACGCCGCCGACATCGGGGGAGACCACCATCCGGTCCGCGCTCGGCAGACGCTCCTTGATGTCGCGCACCATCACGGGGGCGGCGAACAGGTTGTCGGTCGGGATGTCGAAGAAGCCCTGGATCTGGCCGGCATGGAGGTCGAGGGTCAGGACGCGGTCGGCCCCCGCCTCGGTGATCAGGTTCGCCACCAGCTTGGCGGAGATGGGCGTGCGGCCCGAGGTGCGCCGGTCCTGCCGGGCGTAGCCGAAATACGGGATCACTGCCGTGATGCGCCGCGCCGAGGACCGGCGCGCCGCGTCGATCATGATCAGCAGCTCCATCAGGTGGTCGTTCGCCGGGAACGAGGTCGACTGGACGATGAACACGTCCTCGCCGCGCACGTTCTCCTGGAGCTCGACGAAGATCTCCATGTCGGCGAAGCGCCGGACCATGCACTTGGCCAGCGGCAGTTCGAGATAGGCCGCGATCGCCTCGGCCAGGGGCCGGCTGGCATTCCCGGCGACGATCTTGATCGAGGATTTCATGAGAAGGACTTCATGGGCGGCCGCTCACGCGCGGCCGGGCTGCCCGCCGCGCTCCGATGACCGGTCCGCGACGGACCGAACAATTCGATGACGGTCGAGGCTCTTAGCAGCGGGCCGGAAGTGTCACAATGCCTTCCCGCAGTCCATCCGGGCGCGCCGCTCGGCCCGCACCCCGCTCACGGGGCCGGGGGCTCCAGCAGCCGGTGCAGGTGGACCACGAAGTAGCGCGTCTGGGCGCTGTCCACCGTGGCCTGCGCCTTGGCCCGCCAAGCGGCCTGCGCGGAGGCGTAGTCCGGGAAGATGCCGACGATGTCGAGGTTCGCGATGTCGCGGAACCGGATGCCGTCGAGATCCTGCAATTCACCGCCGAAGACCAAGTGCAGCTTCTGGTCACTGTCGATCGCCGTCGTCATGATCGCTCCTCCGCACTCGACCTTCATGCTCACCTGCGGCGCTCGCAAATGGCGCGGCTCCGGTCAAGCCTGAAACGCCGCATCCGAGCCCTGCCTCCGCCGCAGCCCCCGGCATCCTGCGACCTGCGGCGGCTGCGAGATCGGCCGCGCGGCGTGCTATCAACGCATCATGACACGCGTCTCACTCCGCATCGCCGTCGTGGCGCTCGGCTTGTCGGTGCTGCCGGCCTCGGGCCAGACGGCCAACCGGGCGCCGGCCCGGACCGGTCCGGACAAGACCGCCGACCGCCGGAGCGGGCCGCCGGTGATCGGCTGCCTGTCGCTCGCCAATTACCGGATGCTGATGCACAACGGTGCGCAGGCCGCGGCCGCGCAACTGGCCGATCCGAAGGCGGATCATCTCGGCTGCGCCGCCCTATCGCGGGCGGACATCACCGGCATCGTGGATCGGGTTTCCCTGGGCGGCCAGAGCTACGATTGCGCCGGCCTGCGGGCGACCACGGCCTGCCACTGGATCGAGGCCGGGGCGGCCGACCGCTCCGGTCCGGCCGGGCGCTGACGGCGCCAGGAACCAGGCCCGCGGAACCGGATCCGACCGTATGGCCGCCGGCCCCGCTCCTGATGCCCGCGGCCCTACCCAGAACCGGCTTCCCGCGTCGGCGGACGGGTTTCAGCGCAGGTGGCCGCTGGCGCGCAGATCCCGTTCTACGGCTTCCTGGACGGCCAGGAGCGGGTTGTCGTTCGTGGCGGCCGGCGGCAACAGCGGCTTCATCGGCGCGGGCCTCGCGTCGAGGCCCGGCAGGAGGACCGGTTCGGCCTGGGGCCGTGCCACCCAGGCGCGCAGCACCGCGCGGAGACCGGGCGGACAGAGCGCGATGAGGGTGTCCAGCATGACCGGTCTCAGGATGTGCGGCCCAGGGCCGGCAGGGTCTGGACGAAGCAGGCAGCCCCGTTCCTCACGGGAGCACCAGCGCGGGATCGATCCATCGCCGAAACGGCACGCGTGAAGCCCTTCCGAGTGGTAAGGATCGCCGATTTTGATGCGCTTGTCGCCTCAAGACCGATCAACACTTGGGTATCGGGCGGAATTTCGCAGATTTTGGCGGAAGCGGATGGGAATCGAACCCACCGTACGCTGTTGGCGTACCGCTGGTTTTGAAGACCAGGAGGGCCACCAGACCCCGTTCGCCTCCATCGTCGGAGTTACGGGCCGCCGCCAGCAGGGTCAAGGGTTCGTCCAAGGTGCTGTGGCACGGCGTCGAGGCGCAGCAGCCAGGACGCGCGCAAAGGTCGCGGCCGGCGGCCCTTCCTCGGACTCACCGCTCGTCCGGTGCGAGCGGCAGGCCGACCGACGTCCCCGTCCGGGCCGCGGTGAAGGCCGCTTCGAGACAGGCCATCACGCGAACAGCATCCCGCGCGGCCGTGCCGTCGACCGTGCCCCGGGCGATCGCGCCGGCCACACCCTGGTAGAATTGGCGCTGATCCCCGGGCACGGCCGGCCTGTGCGCGACCCGCCCGGACCCATCATGGATCTCGAGCCCGTCCGGGTCCACGCCCCATCCCGACACCCCGGGCGACAGGCCGGCCTGCAATTGCTGCTCCTGTGGGTCGGGGCTGCGCTTGATCAGGCTGCCGGCCTCACCGTGCACCACGAAGCGGGGCGATCCCCCGGCGACCAGCATGCTGGCATGCAGCACCACCCGCAGGCCCGGATAATCCAGCACCACATGGGCCCAGTCGTCGGCGCGCGCGCCGGGCCGGAGCCGTGCCAGGTTGGCCGTGACCCTGTCCGGCAGGCCGAAGAGCTGGAGCGCCTGGTCCACGAGGTGGGGCCCGAGATCGTACCAGATCCCGCTGCCGGGGCCGCCCCCTTCGCGCCACCGCGCGCGGAGCTGGGGTCGGAACCTATCGAAATGCGATTCGCAATGCCGCACCGGGCCGATGACGCCCTCGGCGATGGCCGCGCGGACGGTTAGGAAGTCGCTGTCCCAGCGCCGGTTGTGGAACACGGCGAGCAGCCGGCCCCGGCTCTGCGCCGCCGCTCGCAGGGCGCGGGCCTCCGCGAGATCAAGGGTCAGGGGCTTGTCGACAACGACGTGCTTGCCCGCCGCCAGGGCGGCCTGCGCCAGGGGGGCGTGGGTGTCGTTGGGGGTGGCGATCACCACGAGATCGACGGCGTCCGAGGTCGCGACCGCAACGGGGTCGGCGACGACCGTCACGCCGGGAAGGTCGGCCGCGACCCGGGCGGGATCGCGCGAGCCGACCAGCCGCAGGTCGAGCCCGGCGACGGCACCGATCAGGGGGGCGTGGAAGGTTCGGCCGGCATAGCCGTATCCAATCAGGCCGACCCGGATCGGTGCGGCCGGGGAAACGCCCGTCATGACCCGATCCTCCCTCAGCCCCGCCATCCGGTCGCGCCCCGGAATACCGGCGGGGAATACCCGCGGGGCCGGCCGAGTCGCCACCGGAAACGTCCTGGCGGGGCTGCTTTTCGTGCGGTGTCGGACCCACAACGAATTCAACCTGTGCGCGTCAACAGCAGGGTGATTCGTATTAATTCCGCCACACTGTTGTGGCCCTGCACCACCCATGCCGTTCCTGCAGCGCTCACCGACAGAGGAAGGCCCAGCGCCGAGCCCGGAAGGGTCGGGCGAGGGGCTCGGCCCCGACGCGGCCCTCGCGGAGTCGCTGCGTCCGGGCCCCCGCGGCCCGGGCTGGATCGGTGCCGCCGTGGTGGTCACCGCCCTGGTCTCGGCGCTCGCGACCTTCCTGATCCTGGCCGGCGTGATCCGGGTGACGCCCACGCCCGCCTACGGCGTGACGCTGCTCGCCATCAACGCCGCCCTGGTGCTCGGCCTTGCCTTCATCATCGCCTGGGAGGCGCGGGTCTTCCTGCACGCCCGCAAGGCCAACGCCGCGGTGGCGCGGCTGCACACCCGCATCGTCGGCCTGTTCAGCCTGATTGCGATCCTGCCCACCATCCTGCTCGCCGTGGTGGCCTCCGTGACCATCGACCGGGGCCTGTCGCTGGGCTTCACCGACCGGGTGCGCGACGTGGTTCTGAAATCCGTGGAGGTGGCCGACGCCTACCAGGAGAACCAGTGCCAGAGCCTGGCCCGGGAGATCCGCATCCTGGCCGACGACCTCACCCGCGCCCGGCCGAATTTCGACGTGAACCGCGACTGGTTCCAGAACTTCCTGACGACCCGGGCGAGCAATCTCGGCCTGCCGGTCGCCCAGATCATGCGCGGGCCCACCGAGGTGGTGGCCCGGGCCAAGATCGACGTGCTGAAGACCAACCGACTGCCCTCGGCGGCGGCCTTCGAGGATGCGGCGTCCTCCGCGGATCCGATCTGCCTGCTGCCCACCGAGGGGCGGGTCTTCGCCGCCCTGATGCGGATGCCCGCCTACGACGACGCCGTGCTGATGGTGCAGCGGGAGGTGAGCCAGCTCGCCATCGACTTCCCGGGCGTGTCCCGGGCGGCGGCGGCCGAGTACCTCACCTACGATTCGCTGCGCCGCTCGATCCAGATCACCTTCGCGTCGGTGTTCCTGCTGATCGCCCTGATCGCGCTACTCTCGGCGGTGTGGTTCGGCATGAACTTCGCCAACCGGTTCGTGGCGCCGATCCGCCGGCTGATCAACGCCGCCGACCAGGTCGCCTCGGGCAATTTCTACGCCCAGGTGCCGACCAAGAAGACCAGCGGCGACCTCGCCCATCTCGGCGAGAGTTTCAACAAGATGACCCAGGAGCTGCGCCGCCAGCATGCGGGCCTCATCGCGGCCAGCGACCTGATCGACACCCGCCGCCGCTTCACGGAAGCCGTGCTCTCAGGCGTGTCGCCCGGGGTAATCGGCCTCGACGCGGCGGGCTTCGTCACCATCGCCAACCCGGCCGCGGAACGCATGCTCGACCTGGCGAGCGACGCCCTGGTGGGCCAGCCGCTGGCCCAGGCGGTGCCGGAACTCGCCCCCGTGCTCGCCGAGAGCGAGGCCCGCCCGCGCAGCCTGCAGCAGCAGCAGATCCAGCTCACCCGGTCGCGCGGCGAGCGCACCATCACGGTGCGGGTGACGAGCGAGCAGGCGCAGGGCGCGTCCCGGGGCTGGGTGGTGACGCTCGACGACATCACCGACCTCGTCCAGGCCCAGCGCAGCTCCGCCTGGGGCGACGTGGCGCGCCGGATCGCTCACGAGATCAAGAACCCGCTGACGCCGATCCAGCTCTCGGCCGAGCGGATCCGGCGCAAATACGGGAAGGTCATCACCACCGACAAGGAGGTGTTCGACCAGTGCACCGCCACGATCGTGCGGCAGGTGGACGAGATCAAGCGCATGGTCGACGAATTCTCGGCCTTCGCGCGGATGCCCAAGCCCGCGATCGCCCCGAACGACCTCACCGAGATCGCCAAGCAGAACCTGTTCATGATGCGTGTGGCGCACCCCGACATCGACTTCGCGTTCTCGGCCCAGGGCGGCGCGGGCAGTGCGGAAAAGATCGTGGCGGCCTTCGATATCCGGCTGCTCAGCCAGGTGATCACCAACATCCTCAAGAACGCCGTCGAGGCGGTGGCCGAGGTGCCGGAGGCCGAACTCGGCAAGGGCAAGATCTCCTTGAGCCTCGCCGTCGAGGACGGGTTCGCGGTGATCGCCGTCACCGACAACGGCAAGGGTTTCCCCCCCGAGGGACGCCAGCGGCTGCTGGAGCCCTACATGACGACACGCGAGGGTGGTACCGGGCTGGGGCTTGCTATCGTCAGCAAGGTGCTTGAGGAGCACGGCGGCGGGATCGAGCTGAACGACAATCCCGCCGGCCGCGGCGGCCAGGTCCGGATGCGGGTCCCGCGCGAGCACGGGCCCGAACCGGCCGCGGCGCCGTCTGGAACCCTACCCGTCACGACAGAGGAGAAGGGCGCCGCACCGACGGCCCCCCGGATCGCGGAGATGCACGCATGAGCGCCGATATCCTGATCGTCGACGACGAGGCCGACATCCGCGACCTCGTGGCCGGGATCCTGGACGACGAGGGCCACCGCTGCCGCACGGCCGGCGGCTCGGACGAGGCGCTCGCCGCCATCGAGGCGCGCCGGCCGCACCTCGTCTTCCTCGACATCTGGCTGCAGGGCTCCCGGCTCGACGGCCTGCAGGTGCTCGACCTGATCAAGGCCGCGAACCCCGACTTGCCGGTGGTGATGATCTCGGGCCACGGCAACATCGAGACCGCGGTCTCGGCCATCAAAGCGGGCGCCTACGACTTCATCGAGAAGCCGTTCAAGGCCGACCGGCTGATCCTGGTGGCCGAGCGGGCGCTGGAAGCCTCCCGGCTCCGGCGCGAGGTTCGCGACCTGACGGCGCGCTCCGGCGCCACCAACCGCATCGTCGGCACGTCGCTGGCTATCAACCAGCTGCGCCAGACCCTCGACCGGGTGGCGCCGACCAATGCCCGGGTGATGATCACGGGCGCACTGGGCTCCGGCAAGGAACTCGCGGCCCGCAGCCTGCACAAGGCCTCGGCGCGGTCGAACGGCCCGTTCGTGCTGCTCAACGCCGCCGCGATCCTGCCCGAGACCATGGAGGCCGAACTGTTCGGCGTCGAGGGCGAGAGCGGCCGCCGGGTCGGCGCCCTGGAGGAGGCCCATGGCGGCACCCTCTACCTCGACGAGGTCGCCGACATGCCGCGGGAGACCCAGAACCGGATCCTGCGCGTCCTGGTCGATCAGAATTTCCAGCGGGTCGGCGGCACCACCCGGGTCCACGTCGATGTCCGGATCATCTCCTCGTCCTCCCGGGATCTCCAGGAAGAAATCGCCGCCGGCCGGTTCCGCGAGGACCTGTTCCACCGCCTCTCGGTGGTGCCGATCCGGGTGCCCTCGCTCGCCGAGCGCCGGGAGGACGTGCCCGAGCTGATCCAGTTCTTCATGGACAACATCTCGTCCCAGACCGGCCTGCCCAAGCGCCGGATCGCCGAGGACGCGATGGCGGTGCTGCAGTCGCACAACTGGCCGGGCAACGTCCGCCAGCTCAAGAACAACGTCGAGCGGCTGATGATCCTGACCCAGGCCGATCCGGAGCAGGAAGTCACCTCGGAGATGCTGCCCTCCGAGATCGGCGCCCTGGTGCCGACGACGCCCGGCGGCGCGGGCGGCGAGAAGCTGATGAGCCTCGCCCTGCGGGAGGCCCGCGAGATCTTCGAGCGCGAGTACCTCGTGGCGCAGATCGCCCGGTTCTCGGGCAACATCTCGCGCACGGCCGAGTTCATCGGCATGGAGCGCTCGGCCCTGCACCGCAAGCTGAAGTCCCTCGGCATCGGCCCGTAGGCCGGAGCGGGCCCCGGTCCGGCGTCCACGGCGTCGGACCGGGGCTCAGGGCCTTCGCCCGAACGAAAATCGCCGGCCCCCAGGATGCGGCGATGGACAACCTGTGACCTGAAGCAGCGTGGCAATTCCAATGCCCAGGGCAATGCCTTAGGGCAAAAGGACGCGTTGAGGGCGGCACCGATCCGTTACGGATCGCCCGGGTACGGGGGTTGCTTGCACCCACGCTTTGACGACGTCATGTTGTATACACGGCCGTGGGCGGGGTGATCGGACGATCCGGCCCGCGGCATACCCATCCCGGGCCCAGCGTGCCGGGACAACAAGAAGGCCAAGAAGATGGCGGGCGAACGCGCACAGAACCTTCAGGACACTTTTCTTAATCATGTCCGCAAAAATAAGATCCCGCTGACGATCTTCCTGGTCAACGGCGTCAAGCTCCAGGGCGTGGTGACCTGGTTCGACAACTTCTGCGTGCTGCTGCGCCGCGATGGCCATTCGCAGCTGGTCTACAAGCACGCGATCTCGACGATCATGCCAGGGCACCCGGTGCAGCTGTTCGAGCCGGACGAGACCGCCGAGAAGGCGTGATCGTTTCGATGGGGTTAGGGTAGGCTCGGTCGGAGCATCTCCCCCTGTACGGGGGAGGGGAGCCGCTTGCGCGGTGCGGATATCTGCGGCCGTCCCCGCCCTGCATCTTGGCCCGGCCCGCCCGCATCCCCATTCTGACGATTCCGACCTCTCGAACGAAGCCGCCGGCCCCGTCGGCGCTATAAAGGCCGTATGACCGAAACGCTGACGTCCGGCGAAGCCCGCCTCCAGGCGCAGGCCGCCCCCGAGGGGGAGATCGCCGCGGCGACCCACACCCTGGTGATCGGCCCCTATCTGGCGCGCAACGCCTACGGGGCCGGGCCGGGACAGGCCGTGCCCACCCGCTCCGTGGAGGCCCGCCTCGACGAGGCCACCGGCCTCGCCGCCGCGATCGAGCTCGACGTGGTCGAGAGCCTCGCGATCAGCCTGCCGCGGATCCGCCCCTCGACCTATCTCGGCAAGGGCCGGGTGGACGAGATCGCCGGCCTGATCCGCGCCCGGGAGATCGGGCTCGTGGTGATGGACTGCGCCCTCTCGCCGGTGCAGCAGCGCAACCTCGAGAAGGCCTGGGGCGCCAAGGTGATCGACCGCACCGGCCTGATCCTCGAGATCTTCGGGCGCCGCGCCTCGACCCGCGAGGGCACGCTCCAGGTCGAGCACGCCCACCTCGCCTACCAGAAATCCCGGCTCGTCCGCTCCTGGACCCACCTGGAGCGGCAGCGCGGCGGCTTCGGCTTCCTGGGCGGCCCCGGCGAGACCCAGATCGAGGCCGACCGGCGCATGATCCAGGAGCGCATGACCCGGATCGAGCGCGATCTCGACGCCGTGGTGCGCACCCGCGGCCTGCACCGGCAGAGCCGGGCGCGGGTGCCCTATCCGATCGTCGCGCTGGTGGGCTACACGAACGCCGGAAAGTCGAGCCTGTTCAACACGCTGACCCGGGCCGAGGTCACCGCCAAGGACATGCTGTTCGCGACCCTCGATCCCACCGCCCGGGCGACCAAGCTGCCCCACGGCGAGACCGTGATCCTGTCCGACACGGTGGGCTTCATCTCCGACCTGCCGACCCCGCTGATCGCTGCCTTCCGGGCGACCCTGGAGGACGCGATCGAGGCCGACGTGCTGCTCCACGTGCGCGATGTCTCCCACGTCGATTCCGAGGCGCAGGCCGAGGATGTCGGCGAGGTCCTGCGCGAACTCGGCATCGAGACCAGCGCCGACCGGATCATCGAGGTCTGGAACAAGGCCGACCTGCTGGACGACGACGAGCGCACCCGCCTCCTCAACCTCAGCGGCCAGGCCAAGACCCGCAACGACCGCGACAGCGCCGCGCCGGTCCTGGTCTCGGCCCTGACCGGGGAGGGGCTCGCCGCCCTCACCAGCCGGATCGAGGCGCGGATCGGGCGCAACCGCGCGAGCTTCGCGGTGGCGCTGCCGCCGGAGGACGGGGCGGCGCTCAACTGGCTCTACGAGAACGCCGAGATCTTGGATCGCCGGTCGGAGGCCGACGGCACCCTGCATCTGGCGGTGCGGATCGCCCCCGAGAAGGAGCCGCGCTTCCTCAACCGGTTCACGGCGGCCCGGCGCCTCGGCCGGGGCGGCTGATGGCCTCAGGCCGCGCCGGCAACCCGCCGCTCCCCGGCCTGCGGACGGCGCGCGCGCCGGTGGAGCACCGCGCGGTGCCGCCGGATCAGGACGAGGATGCGGTGCTGCGCGCCATGCAGGCGGGTGGGGGCTTACGCCTGCTCGGCCTGCGCATCGTCATCGTGCTGGTGCTGCTGATGGCGGCCCAAGCCTATGACGGCTCCCTGCACGCCCTGAGCCACTGGTTCATCCTGATCCTCTACGGGCTGGGCACGGTCTGGTTCGGGCTGCGTGAGCGGGGCGGCGGGCCGGCGGCTTCGGCCTATAGCTGGGCCGGCACCGGGCTCAATGCCGGGCTCGCCGTCTACGTGCTGATCGAGCACATGCTGGCCGGCGGCGGGGCGGGCCTCGGGGCCGACGCGGTGAGCCGCCTGCCGGCCTTCCTGCTCCTGCTCCAGACCGGCCTGAGCATGCGGGTGGCCCAGACCGTGGTGTTCTGCGGCCTCGTCCTCGCATGCTGGAGCGCGACCTTCGGGATCGGGCTGCTGCATCCGGAGCTGTTCCCGAACGAGGACACGTTCCCGACCGCCCAGCTCACGGGGCTCGCCACCTTCGCGGCGGCGGGGCTGCTGGTGGTGGACGGGGTGATCCGCCTGCGCGGAGCGGTGGCGCGGGCCCTGCGCATGGAGCACGAGCGGACCCTGCTGGCCCGCTTCGTGCCCGACGCGGTCGCCCTCGACCTCTCGGCCGAGGACGGCGATTCGGCCCTCGGAATCCACCGGCGCCATGCCTGCCTGATGATCCTCGACATCCGCGGCTTCTCCCGGCTCTCGGGTGAGCACCCGCCGGAGGCCATGGTGATGGCCTTGCTCGCCGTGCGGGCGACCGCGCAGGCGGCGGTGGACGAGGCAGGCGGCCTCGTGGACAAGTATATCGGCGACGCGGTTCTGGTGCAGTTCGTGGTCGACCGGCCGGACGCGCAGGCGCGGGCGGCGCTCGCCTGCGCCCTGTCGCTCCGCCGCCGGATCGCCGCCCTCAACGCGGCGCGGGCGGCCGAGGGGCTGTTCACCCTGCGGGTCGTGGTCGCCCTGCACGCGGGCGACCTGCTGGTCGGGGTGTTCGACGACGGGGTGCGGGCCGAATACACGGTGCTCGGCCCGGCCATGAACGCCCTGTCGCGGATCGAGGCCCAGGCCAAGGCGGCCGAGATCGAGCTCGCCGCCTCGGGGGATTTTTTGGAGCTGCTCGGCGGGTCGCTGCCGGATGGCATCGGGGCGGTGCCGGTGCCGGGGGCCGTGCTACCCGCGGGGCTCACCCTGTTCGCCGTGGCGGATCGGAATCCCGATCTGGCCGGCTCCGTCTTCGCGGGCGCGGCGACGCCGGCTGCCAGCGCCGCGGCCTGAGGCGCGCCACAGGACGACGCCCGGCACCGGAACCCAAGAGGATTTGAATCCGTTCGGTCGTCGCGGCGCAGGGTCGCGAAGAACGGGATTCCCATGAACAAGCTCATCCTCGGCGCGACGCTCGCGCTCGGCCTCGTCCTCGGCGCCGCCAGCCCGACCCTGGCAGCCCCCGGCGACGGCCTCAGCCGCAACGCCGCCGCCACGGGCAACAGCAATATGGGCGGCATGCACCGCAATGCCCGGATGCAGTCGCGCATGATGCGCCACCGCATGATGCACCGGCACCACCACCGCCATCACATGATGCGCCGTCATATGCGCTGAGCGTCGCATCCCCGGTCCGAACGGGCTCAAAGCCCGTTCGGACCGGGGATCTTGGAATTTCAAAGGCTTACGCCCTTTGGCGGGTTCCTAGGGTGGAGCCCTGAAATTTCTGGCTCTGAGACGGTCTCCAGGGCTCTGCCCTGGACCCGCGAAAGGTCTCGACCTTTCGAAACCAGAACTCAGACCGTCCGCCCGACCCAGTGCGCTTCCGTCAATGCGGGTGCCGGCCGGCGCAGCTTCTGCTACGCCCTCGGGCTCAAGCCCCCGCCGGAGCGGGTGCCGCACCGCGAGGATTGGATGCTAGGATCGGGACGGTTGGGGCGGTTCGCCCTGGGATGCCTCGCGGCGCTCGCCGCCATCGCCCCCGCGCAGGCCCAGACCAAGCCGGTCCCGCCCCTCGTCTTCACCGGCATCCCCGATCAGGACGAGAGCCGCCTCGTCGAGCGCTTCGGCAAGGTCGCCAGCTACCTTGAGTCCAAGCTCGGCGTGCCGGTGCGCTACCTCCCGGTGAAGAGCTACCCGGCGGCGGTCACCGCCTT
Organism: Methylobacterium phyllostachyos; assembly: GCF_900103445.1. Lineage (GTDB taxonomy): Bacteria > Pseudomonadota > Alphaproteobacteria > Rhizobiales > Beijerinckiaceae > Methylobacterium > Methylobacterium phyllostachyos. The sequence goes on from NZ_FNHS01000016.1 coordinate 88,768, forward strand.
CACCAACGGGCAGGTGCAGCTCGCGTGGTTCGGCGGCTTCACCGGGGTCCAGGCCCGCAAGGCCGTGCCGGGCGCCCAGGCGATCGCGCAGGGCGCCGAGGACGCGGCGTTCAAGACCTACCTCATCGCCAATTCCGCCACTGGGTTGAAGCCGGAGACGGCGTTTCCGAAGGCGATCGCGGAAAAGACCTTCACGTTCGGCGCCCGCGCCTCGACCTCGGGCCGCCTGATGCCGGAATACTTCATCCGGCAGGCGTTTCCGGGGAAAAGCCCCGAGCAGGTTTTTTCCCGCGTCGGCTTCTCGGGCGACCACAGCCGCACCATCCAGCTGGTCCAGTCCGGCGCCTTCGCGGTCGGCGCCGTCGACTACTCGGTCTGGGACCTCGACACCAAGGCCGGCAAGGTCGATCCCAAGGCGGTCTCGGTGATCTGGGAGAGCCCGCCCTTCCCCGACTACCAATGGACCGTCCGGGGCGACGTGGATCAGACCTACGGGCCAGGCTTCACCGACAAGCTGCGGGCGGCGCTCACCGGCATCACCGATCCGGCGATCCTGGAGCCGTTCGGGCGCTCGAAGTTCATCCCCGTGACCAACGCCGCCTACGAACCCCTGGTCGAGGTCGGCCGGTCCACCGGCCTGCTGGACTGACGCGCGTGGCGGGCGCCGTGGAGGAAGGGGCGTCCATCGTCCTTGAGAACGCCTCTGCGGCCTATGACGGCCGCCCGGTTCTGTCCGGCATCGACCTGACCGTGCGGAGGGGCGAGCGCGTCGCCCTGATGGGCCGCTCGGGCGCCGGCAAGTCGACCCTGATCGGCCTGATCCACGGGCAGGCCCCGGAGCGGGTGGCCCTGGTGCCCCAGGCCGCCGCCCTGGTGCGACCGCTCTCGGTGTTCCACAACGTCTATATGGGCCGCCTCGACCGACGCTCGACCCTGCACAACCTGCGCACGCTCGTCCGCCCGGCGCGCGCCGACATCGCCGCGGTCGAAAACATCCTTGCCCGGGTCGGGCTCGCCGACAAGCTGTGGGCGAAGGCCGGGGAATTATCGGGCGGCCAGCAGCAGCGCGTCTCGGTGGCCCGCGCCCTCTACAACGGCCGGCCGATCCTGGTCGGCGACGAGCCGGTCTCGGCGCTCGACCGCCAGCAGGGCGGCCGGATCCTCGCCGAGCTGGCCCGGAGCCACGAGACCCTGATCCTGGCGCTCCACGACGTCGCCCTGGCGCTCGCCCAAACCGACCGGATCGTGGTGCTGGACGGGGGCCGCATCGTCCTCGATGCGCCGACGAAGGATCTCGATCCGGCGCGGCTCAAGCCGTTCTACGAGGCCGCGTAATGCGTGCCGGCTTCCTGCCCCGGCCCGGTTACGCGGCGGTCAGCCGCTGGTTCCTGGCGGCGGCGCTGGCCGGCCTGCTGGTGGCCGACCTGCAGGTTACGACGCTCCATCCCTTCGCCGACCTCGCTCGGCTCTTCGGCGGCCTGATCCGCCCCGACTTTCCCGCCGTGGAAGGTTGGAGCGTCGTCACCACGGTGGCCTTCGCGATGCTCGGCGTCGGGCTCGGGGCCGGGACGGGGCTGCTGCTCGCGATCCCCTTCGCCCGCTCGCGGGTGGTGCGGCTCGGTTGCGCAGTCCTGCGGGCCGTCCACGAGCTGTTCTGGGCGCTGCTGCTGATGCAGGTGTTCGGGCTCTCGGCGACCACCGGGGTGCTCGCCATCGCGCTGCCCTATGCGGGGATCTGCGCCAAGGTCTATGCCGAGCTGATCGAGGAGGCCGACCTCGCCGCGCTTCGGGTTCTGCCCGCGGGCACCGGCGCGCTCTCGGCCTTCCTGTACGCGCGGCTCCCCGAGGTCGCCGGGCGGATGCGCGACTACACGCTCTATCGTTTGGAATGCGGCCTGCGCTCCAGCCTCGTGCTCGGCTTCATCGGCCTGCCGACCATGGGCTTCGCCTTCGAATCCGCCTTCCGCCAGGGCCGCTACGCGGAGGCCGGGGCGCTGCTCCTGATCTTCTACGCGCTGATCGGCAGCCGCCGGCTCTGGGTCCGGGCCCGGACCCTGCCGTTCCTGCTCGTCGGCGCGGTGCTGGCGCTGCCCCCGACGGTCGGCAGCACCGCGATCGGCCCGAGCCTCGCGCGCTTCCTCGGCCACGACCTCGTGCCCGCGCCGCTGCGCGGTGCTTCCCTCGCCGAGCCCGGCACCTGGGCGCGGCTCTGGGTCTGGCTGCGCCCGATCCTGACCGAGCAGGTCCTGCCCGGCACCGCCCAGACCCTGATCCTGGCGCAGATCGCGCTCGCGGCCACGGCGCTCGGCGCGCTGGTCCTGTTCCCCTGGACGGCTCAGCGCTTCGCCGGCCCCCTCGGGCGGCCGGTGGGGCGGGTGCTCCTCGTGGTGGTGCGCTCCACGCCGGAATACATGCTGGCCTATATCGGCCTGCAGTTGCTCGGCCCCTCGATGCTGCCGGCGATCCTGGCGCTTGCGCTGCACAATGCCGGCATCGTCGCCTACCTGATGGGCCGGCACGCCGACGCGATCCCCTACCGGGCCGACGCCCCCCGGGGCCTCGACCTCTACGCCTACGAGACCGTGCCGCGCCTCTACGGGCAGTTCCTGGCCTATCTGCTCTACCGCTGGGAGCTGATCCTGCGGGAGAGCGCGATCTTCGGCATCCTGGGTGTCACGACGCTCGGCTTCTACGTCGACGCCGCGATCTCGGAATTGCGCCTCGACGTGGTCGTGGTGCTGATCGCCGCCACCGCGCTGCTGACGGTGGCGGTCGATGCGTTCTCGCGGGCGCTCCGCCGGTCCCTGCGGATCGACACCCTGCCGACCCGGCTCTCCGGGCCGCAGCCGATCACCGGCGGGGAGGGCGGGTGAGGGGAACCGGACCGGTTGGCCTTCTCCGACACGACCACCACCCGCACGACGATGGCCCGCCGCTACGGCCTGACTCCCGGCGGATGACGCTGCCGGACGGCGGTGCCGCGCGAGCCTGCCGAAACGATAGACGAATCGACCGTGCCGCCGCACGACGGGAGGACGACATGGCCCTCCCTGCACGGACGGAAGCCGCTCTAACGGGCGTGGGTCTGATCCTGCAACAATCGGACGAGCTCCTCGATCTGAGTCGCATTGCGGGTGACCCGGGGCGTCAGCATCAGGATCAATTCCACGCGCCGAACTTTGTCAGCCTTCTGCTTGAACAGGTCACCGACGACCGGGACAGTCCGCAACACCGGCACGCCGTTCTCCTGCTGCTCCAGATGATCCTGAATAAGGCCCGCCAGCAGCACGGTGCGTCCGGATTGCAGCAGGATGTCTGACTCCACGCTCCGCGTCGCGATGATCGGCGTCAAATTCCCCGCCTGCGCCGATTGCGAAGGGGTGCTTACCGATTGGTTGATCTTGAGTTCGACCGAAGCTGGAGCGTGCCGCACAGAGACGGCGATACGGCCACAATGGCTTCATCTACCTGCAGGACGACGCGGCCACGCATCTCTACTTCGTCGTCTCCGGATATGTGCGGATCTCGTCGCTCTTGGAGGATGGAACGGCTGTGCTGCACGCCATCCTGCCCTCGGGAGAGAGCTTCGGCGAATTGGGCGTCTTCGAGGAATCGACGTATTGCGACATGGCGACCGCAATCGGCCCCTCCGTCATCGCCGCGATATCGATCCCGATCCTGCGGACCCTCGGCGAGCGCCACCCGGAGGTCCGGGATGCGCTGGCCCGGGCGGTCGCCCGGCGCTACCGGGGCTACGTCATGCTGACCCGGGATCTGAGCCTGAAGACACTCGCGGCGCGTCTGGCGCAGGCGGTGCTCCGGCTCGCCGGCCAGCTCGGGACGCGCACGCCCTTCCAGGGCCGGCCCGTGCGGGCGATCGCCAGCCTCGTGACACAGAGCGATCTCGGGCTCATGGCGCGCGGCTCGCGCGGCAACGTCAACCGCGTCCTCAAGACGTGGGAACGCGCCGGATGGATCGCCCTCGTCGATCGCTGCATCCTCATCCTGGATCAGGGCCGGCTGGAGGCCCTGGCGGTGGAGGATTGCTGATGGCAGGCGAGCCCACCCGATCGATCTGGCCCTTCGGCATGACGGACCTGCAGGAGGTCCTCCTGGGCCCGGATGGCGAGACGGCCCGCCGGGAGGCCCTGGCGCACCTCGACACATCGTTGGCGCGCCTCGACGACCGGCTGCTGGCCGGGCTCGATCCGCAGCGGATGACTCAGGCGCGGGCGGTCCGACAGGCCCTGGATACCGCCCGCGCCGTCTTGGCAGACCGGTAGAGACCTTCGTGGAGAGCGAGAAGGAGATTTGACATGTCAGGGGGCACATCGGGCACGGGAGCAACAACCGTAAACCCGTTCGGGACTTATTCATTCTGGACGCCCGAGCATTTGAATAATCCGCGAAACTCGGACTATTCTACAACACCATACGAGACGTATGATGGTTTCGATCTGATCTGGAGGCAGAACTATCTTCAGGGGCAGATGAAAAACATCGAGAACGATATCCGAAGCATCGAGAAAAATTCGAACTTGTCCGATACAGAGAAGATGTTTTCCATGCAGATGGCCATGAATTCATGGTCGGCGATCAGCAATCTGCGAACCAACATGCTCAAGTCGGTGTCTGATACGTTGAAATCCATAGCGCGTAACGTGGCCTGAGACATCCGTCGCCCGCGCGGGACGCCGTTCCGGCGACGGATCGGGACCCGAATGGCGGCGGATGGCACAGCCCGAAAGGCCGCATGTCCGGGTGCAGGATCGGGATTGCCCGAACGCGGGCTCTTGCTCACGTCGCCGGGACGGCGGTGGATCGCCGCGAGCCCATGATGGATTGGCCCGCCATCCCCATCATGGGTGGCATGACCCGTTCTCTCGCCATCCCCGGGTGCCGCGCGGCACGTTGCCGGCCGGGGATGACCCGCCGGTCATCCTTGCGCTCCGGCCCGGGCTGATCCCGCGGTGGGAAGGGGGCGATCACCGCCCACGGCGCGTCCGAGAGCCCCAACAGGTCCGCCAGCGCAGCCCGTGTTTCGCAAACGGTGCCCCTGAACCATAAAATTCCAGCGCTCGCGACGCCTTTTCGGTCAACACCCCGGACCGTCGCGGCCCCCTCCCGCCCCCCTTCGAAGGCCACGCTGCCCCGCAGGGAGGGGAGGGAGACGCGCGGGGCGGCCTCCAACCCGGATCACTCCGACCGCGAACTCACCACTTGTAGCTGACCTTCGCCAGCACCCGCCGGGCGTCGCCGTAGAAGCACGACACGTTCGACTGGCAGGAGGCGACGTAGCGCCGGTCGCCGATATTCGAGGCGTTCACCTGGAAGCGCCAGTTCTCGACATCGTAGTGCACCTGCGCGTCGAACAGCACGTAGTCGGGCACCCGCAGGGTGTTGGCCACGTCCGCGAACGAGCTGCCGACATAGCGCACGCCGCCGCCGAAGCCGAAGCCGCGCCACGGCCCGACCGGGATGGTGTAGTCGGCAAACAGCGAGGCGAGCGTCTGCGGGATGTTGACCGGCGTCTTGCCGACCCGCGCCGGATCGGCGTCCCGAATGGTGCTGAAGTCGAACTTGGTGAAGGCGGCCACGAGGTTGAGCCCGTCGGCAATGTTGGCCACCAGCTGCGCCTCGAAGCCGGTGGAGCGCACCTCGCCGACCTGCGTCTGGAAGATCGTGTTCACCGGGTTGGGGGTGAGCACGTTGTTGCGGTGGATGTCGAAGCCCGCCAGCGTCAGGAAATAGCCCTGGCCGGGCGGCTCGAACTTCACGCCGCCCTCGACTTGATCGCCCGTATCGGGCTTGAAGGCCCGGTTGTTGATGTCCACGCCGATCTCGGGCTGGAACGAGGTCGCGTACATGATGTAGGGCGCGAGGCCGAAGTCGAAATTGTAGATCGCCGCCGCGCGATAGGTGAAGGCGCTGTCGTTGCGACCGTTGGTGTTCGACGGCGTCAGGCGGTCGTAGACGGTGTTCTGGACGAAATCCTGCCGGCCGCCGAGGATCAGGGTCAGCTCCGGGGTGAGCTTGATCTGGTCCTGGAAGTAGAGGCCGACCTGCTGGAACGAGTCGGCGTTGATCAGGTAGGGCGAGGCCGAGACCGCCTGCGGGCCGTAAGACGGCGCGAGGATGTTGAGGTCGGGGCCCGGGAAGCCCGAGGCCTGGTTGTCGTGGATCTGGAAGTTCCGGTACTCCACGCCCATCAGGAAGTCGTGGCGGAAGAAGCCGTCCGAGAACTTGGCCTCGGCCTGGGTGTCGACGTCGAGCTGCGCGATCTTGGCGTTGTCCCGGAACAGGTAGCGGCCGAGCTGGGTCTGCAGCGGGTCGCTGTAGCCGAGCTGGCCGATATACGAGTTCTGGTAGCTCTGCGTGTAGGCGTAGCGGGCGTTCTGGCGCACCGCCCAGGTGTCGTCGAAGACGTGCTCGAACTCGTAGCCGATGAAGGCCTGGTCGCGCTGGTAGGTGTTGAAGCCGGCATCGCCCACGTTGAGCGAGCGCGGGATGCGCAGGCCGAGCACGGTCGGCCGCACCGTGCCGTAATAGGGCAGGAAGTTCGCCGTCACCGCCGTGTTGTCGTGCTGGAAGCTCGACAGCACCGTGAACTTGGTCGATCCGTCCGGCTTATAGGTGAAGGCCGGGGCGATGTAGTAGCTGTCGTCCGGCGCGCCCTGGACCTGCGTGCCGCCGTTGCGGGCATAGCCGGTGAGCCGGGTGAACCAGTGCCCCTCCCGGTCGGCCGGGCCGCCGACGTCGAAGGCAGCGTAGCGCTGGTCGAACGAGCCGCCGCCGACCTCGATGTAGCCGAACGGGTTCTCGGTCGGGCGCTTGCTGATCTGGTTGATCAGGCCGCCGGGATTGCCGGCGCCGAACAGCACCGCCGAGGGGCCGCGCAGCACCTCGATCCGCTCCAGCCCGAACGTGTCCACCCGGCTGTAGGCGAAGCCGTAATTCAGGAGCTGCAGGCCGTTGAGGTAGAGGCCGTAATCGCTGACCACGAAGCCGCGCAGCTGGAAGAAGTCGAGGCGCGTGTCGGCGCCGAAGGTGCCCGCATAGGTGCCGGCGACGTACTGGGTCGCCTGGGTCAGGGTCTGGGCGTTCTGGGTGTCGAGCTGCTGGCGGCCGACCACGGTGATCGATTGCGGCGTCTCGATCAGCGGCGTGTTGGTCTTGGTGGCGGTGGCCGAGCGCTTCGCCACGAAGCCGTCGATCGGGCCGGTCGGGCTCTCCACCGCCCGCGCGCCCGCGCCGGCCCGGGCCACCACAGGGCCGGCGCCTTGGCTCTCGACGCTCAGCTCCTCGAGCTGGACGCTGCCCCCGGCCGGGGGGTTGTTGCCCGCCCCGCGGCGCGGCGGTGTCGCGTCCTGCGCGAGCGCCGGGCTCGCGGCCTGGGCCAGGACGGCGAGCGAGGCGCCGGCCAGGAGGGCGCGCAGGGTGAGGGCGCGCAGGGTGAGGGCGCTCAGGGCGCCGCCGCGGGTCTTTGGATGGGGGTAAGCAACGCGCATGGAACCTGGCCGTGTCGGGCGGAACGGGCAGCCGACCGCGTTCGCCGGGCAGGGTCCCAGCGTTGCTGTCGGGCTGTTTAGAATTGTGCTAAACTACTGTTTGGATTGTGTTTTCTTATGCCCGGAGTACGCGCGGCCATGCTTGGCCGCAAGCCATCCTCGCGCGTCTGGCGACAGCTGTTGCCGCGGCGACACGCCTGGGTGGTGAGCCTGCGGAGAGGCGGATCGTCGCCGGATCGGTCTGACGCGCGGGCGCGGGTCTCCCTCCCCCGCAGAGGGGGGAGGGAGGGCGCGGCGGCCCTCGACCCGGATCAGCCTGATAGCCAGGTCTCTGATCGCGCTGTGGACATCGCAGGATAGGAGGGGAGGCCCGCCGCCTACTTCACCCGCCCCGCGAGCCAGTCGGCCAGCACGTCCGCCACGGCGTCGCTGTTGGTCTCCAGCATCATCATGTGGCCGTTGCCGCGCAGGCCCCGGTCGGCGAGCTGGATCACGTCGGGCTTGGCGCCGGCCTGGGTCAGGAAGGCGGCCGTGCAGGCATCGTAGGTCGCGTGGAACGAGGCCTCCGCGGTCACCAGCACGGTCGGAACCTTGGCGAGGTTCGGCAGGGTCCGGGCGGGCTCGCCCTGGAGCCAGCAGCGGATGCGCCCATCCGCTTTGGCATCCGCCCCCTTCGCATCAGCCCCCTTGGCGTCCGACCCCTTGGCGTCCGACCCCTTGGCCTCGGTCCCCTTGGCCTCCTGCACCACCACCAGATCCTCGGGCGCCTTGACGGGCGGCGCGAAGGTCAGCGGCATGCGGGTCAGCCCGTAGGCGCGGGCGCGCCCGTCGCCGTTCTTCTCCCAGAAATCCTTGCCGCCGCGGAACTGCACATCGAAGAACGGCGGCCCGCTCGGCTCGACCGCCACATGCGCCTTCACGAGGTCGGGCCGGGCATCCGAGGCCGCCCAGCCGAACAGGGCCGCCTGGCCGTGGGTGAGCAGGATCGCCGGCCCGATCTTCTCGAGGAGCGCGACCAAAGCGGGGTCGACCCATTCCTCAGTCTGCTGGCTGTTGGCCAGGAACGGCACCTGGCTGGCGAAGAACTGGTCGAAGGCGGCGTTGCCCTGCACGCCGGGCCCCTCCGGCCAGCGGGTGTGGAGCTTGGCCTGCGGGTAGAGGTCGTAGACCTCCGGGGCCGTGTAGGTCCGCTCCAGGCTGCGGGTCCCGAGGCGGTCATAGGGGCCGTAGACCTCGGGGTTGGTGCCCGAGCGCCCGCGCCCGACCTGATCGACCACGTAGACCTGAAACCCCTTCTCGACGAAGCGCTGCACCCAGCCCGGGCGCCCGTCCGCGGTGGCGAGGTAATTCACGCCCGTCTGGGCGAGCCCGTGCACCATCACCACGGGGTAGGGCTGCGTGACCCGGGCCGGGGTCCGCGACTGCACGAACATCTGGCCGACCATCACGGTCTTGTCGCCGAGCTTCTGGTAGCGGCCGCCGATGTAGAAATAACCCGCCCGGGTCACCGGCCCGGCCCGAGCCGGGCCGGGGGGCGAAGAGACCGTCCCCTGGGCCGGCCCCTGTGTCGCGCGCGGCACCGGCACCTCGGTCGGCACCGTCCCCTGTGCGCGGGCGGCTCCCGGGGCCACGGCCGATACCTGAACGGCGAGCAGCGCTGCGAGGGCGCCGTTCGCGATGCCGTTGCCGGCCATGCCGTCTCTCCCGGATGCACCCTGCTCCGCGCGGGCGCTTATTGCGGGAAACGCAACGCTCGGCCACCGCAGAAAGCTGCACACGGGCCGGTTGTACCAGCCTTAACCAGCCCGAACCCAGGCGCATGCCAGACACGACCTCGGCGGCGCTGGCGCTGCGGCGTCGGGACGCCCACCTTCGGGTGGTACCGACGCCGTGCTCGCCGGCCCGCGCCCGGCTCTTTTTGGGCGCGACTTATCAAGGACTTCCACCGTGGATCCCGCAACCGCCAAGACCCTGGTCTCCGCCGTCCTGGTCGCCTCCATCGCCGTGTTCAGCCTCGTGTCGTTCCAGGCGTTCTTCGCCCAGATCGCGGCCGATCTGCGAGCCGTGCGGGTTCCCGTGCGCACCGACCGCCGGGATCCGCCGCAGGTCTAGGGGTTTCCAGAGGGCTCGGCAGCCTTTGGGTGGGTGTCAGGGCGCAGCCCGACACCGGACACCGTTCGGCACCAGGGCTCCGCCCTGGACCCGCGAAAGGGCTCGCCCTTTCGAAACCGGGACCTTACCCGCGCGTCGGATCAAGCCTCGTCCTGACGGGCCCGCTCGCGCAGGATGAACTTCTGCACCTTGCCGGTTGAGGTTTTCGGCAGCTCGCCGAACACCACGTGGCGCGGCAGCTTGTAGGAGGCGAGGCGGCCCCGGCACCATTGGATCAGCTCGTCGGCGCTGGGCGAGGCGCCCGGCTTCAGCTCCACGAAGGCGCAGGGCGTCTCACCCCACTTGGCGTCGGGCTTGGCCACCACGGCGGCGCCCGCCACCGCCGGGTGCTTGAACAGGGCATCCTCGACCTCGATCGACGAGATGTTCTCGCCCCCTGAGATGATGATGTCCTTCGAGCGGTCCTTGAGCTGCACGTAGCCGTCCGGGTGCTTCACCCCGAGGTCGCCGGTGCGGAACCAGCCGCCCTTGAAGGCCGCCTGCGTGGCAGACGGGTTCTTGAGGTAGCCGCGCATCACCACGTTGCCGCGCATCATCACCTCGCCGATCGTGCGCCCGTCGGCGGGCACCGGCTCCAGCGTGTCGGGATCGCGCACGTCGAGGGCCTCCAGCACCGGATAGCGCACGCCCTGGCGGGCCTTCTTGGCCGCCCGCTGGTCGGCCGCCAGTGCGTCCCAGTCGGCGTGCCACGCGTTCACCACCGCCGGGCCGTAGCTCTCGGTCAGCCCGTAGAGGTGGGTCACGTCGAACCCGGCCTCCGACATGCCGGCGAGCACCGCCTCGGGGGGCGGGGCGGCCGCCGTGAAGAAGGCGACGCGCCGGCTCAGCTCCCGGCGCTCGGCATCGGAGGCGTTGATCAGCATCTGCATCACGATCGGCGCGCCGCAGAGATGCGTGACCCCGTGCTCGGCCATCAGCCGGTACATCGCGTCGGCCCGCACCTGCCGCAGGCAGACATGGGTGCCGGCCACGATCGACAGGGTCCAGGGGAAGCACCAGCCGTTGCAGTGGAACATCGGCAGGGTCCACAGATAGACCGGGTGCTGCCCGAGCCCGCCCGTGACCACGTTGCCGAGCGCCAGCAAAGCCGCGCCGCGGTGGTGGTAGACCACGCCCTTCGGGTCGCCCGTGGTGCCCGAGGTGTAGTTCAGCGTGATCGCGTCCCACTCGTCCTCGGGCAGGGGCCAGTCGTGCTCCGGGTCGCCGCCGGCGAGGAACGTCTCGTAATCGGTCGCGCCGAGCCGGTCGCCGGGGCCGTCATAGACCGGGTCGTCGACATCGATCACGAACGGCTTGGTCGCCAATCCCTCGAGTGCCGCGGCGGCGGTGCGGGAGAACTCCCGGTCGGTGATCAGCACCTGGGCCTCGCCGTGCTCCAGGCAGAAGCGGATCGCGGCGGCGTCGAGGCGCGTGTTGAGGGTGTTGAGCACGGCCCCGGTCATCGGCACGCCGTAGTGGCACTCGATCATCTCGGGGGTGTTGGCCAGCAGGGCCGCCACCGTGTCGCCGCGGCCGATCCCCCGGGCCGCCAGAGCCGAAGCGAGGCGGCGGGCCCGGGCGTAGAGCTCCCGGTAGGGCCGCCGCAGGGCGCCGTGGATCACCGCGACGTGGTTGGGGAACACCCGCGCGGCCCGGTCGAGGTAGAGCAGGGGGGTCAGGGGCTGGTAATTGGCCGGCCCGCGGTCGAGGTCGCGGTCGTAGATCGTGTCGCGGGCCATCCCGTCCTCCCCGGCAAAGTGTTGCCGGGACAGTAGCTTGCCGGCGGCCGCGCGATCAATCGGAAGCCGACTCGGTGCCCACGGATCAATTCAGGATTTCGAACGGTCAAGCCCTTTGGAAACGCGGCTCTAATGCCGCGATTCCTCCTCGGGCTCGGGCAGGAAGCGGGCGAGCTCGAAGCCGATCTCGATCATCAGGTGCTCGATCCGGTCGGTGAGCCCCGGCCGGTGCAGGGCGCGGGCGAGTTCGCGCAGGGCGATGACATGCTCCGCCATCCGGTTCACCACACGCTCGCTCTGCACGAGGTTGGCCGCCTGCTCCTCCGTCCGGTCGATGGCGATGCCGCGCCCCTGCATGGCCCGGCCGTCCGGATCGCGCTCGATCCGGCCGTGCATCAGCAATGTGCGGATGCCCGCGCGGGTGTCGCGGGTCCGGAATTCCGCCTCCACGGAGCCGCCGATTGCCGCGGCCGCATGCAGGTAGCTCTCGATCCGGACGCGATCCTCGGGATGCGTGCGATCGAGGAAGGTTTCGAGGGAGACGCCACTCGCCGCGGCCTCCGGATCGAGGCCCAGCAGGTCCGCGAAGGAGGCCGAGAGCGCGAGCTGCCCGGCCCAGTAATCGTGGACCCATGTGCCGACCACGCCGGACGCATCGAGGACGGATTGCGGGATCGGAGCTTGGGCCATGCCATTCCTTGCGCGGGCATCCGACGGCTTCAAACTTGAGGTTTTCAACCTCGGCAAGCTCCCATTTCGACTGCCCGCAGGCTAGAGGATCACCGCGACCGAGGGAAGTCTGTTAACCCATTTCAGGCCGAAAATCTTAACCTGAAGTTTAGGTTATTCTCAGGGCTCCCGAACTGGCCCGCACAGGGCGGCCAAGGATGGCCTTAACGACCTGTTAACCATGTCGGCCGCACCGTGCGTTGGGGCTTCCTCGGGTCCCAGACTCGCAGAATGGCGCGAATCAGTCACCTGAGGTTGCCCCCCTCGGCGCAGCGACCGCGAGTCGCGGACGCCCGGACGGATGCGCGGGGCCTTCTGGAGGACGCCCAGGATGAAAGCGATCACCTTCGTCACGCAGAAGGGCGGCAGCGGCAAGAGCACGCTGTGCATCTCCCTGGCGGTGGCCGCCCGGGAGGCGGGCCACTCGGTCTGCATCCTGGAGATGGACCGTCAGGCGACGATCTCCGACTGGCTCGACCACCGGACCGTCGATGGTCCGGAGGTGGCGCAGATCGACGCCACGCAGATCGACGCCGTGATGGAGCGCCTGCGGGAATCCGCCTACGACTACGTGTTCATCGATACGCCCGGCGTCGATTCCACCGGCACGCTCTCGGCGATTCGCGCGGCCGATCTCTGCATCATCCCGTGCCGGCCGACCCCCGCGGACCTGCGGGCGTTCAAGCCGACGCTCGCCGCCGTCTACCGGCTGGAGAAGAAGTTCGCCTTCGTGCTGAACCAGACGCCGCCGCGCTCCTACCGGGTCCGCGACGCCTCGGACGGGCTCGCCGTGCTCGGCATCCTGCCCGACGTGAACATCGTGGCCCGCACCGACCACCAGGACGCGATCGGCCTCGGCCAGGGCGTCACCGAGTTCAACCCCAAGGGTCAGGCCGCCGGGGAAGTCCGCCGCCTCTGGTCCTGGATCGAGCGCCGCACGCAGTCCCTGAGGACGGGCCAGCATGTCCAAGCCGCCTAAGCTCAGCCTCGCGGCGATCGTCGCCTCGGCGAGCCCGCAGGTGAAGCCCCTCGCCCGATCCGCTCCGGCGCCCCGGCCGCAGGGCGCCGAGATCGTCCCGCTGACCCTGGCGCCCCCGGCGCCGAAGCCGGCGGCCACGCTCAAGCAGCGCGCCCGGCAGATGTCGGTCTATCTGGAGCCGCCGGTCTACGACCAGCTCCGCGACCTCGCCTTCGCCGAGCGGACCAAGATGCACGCCCTGATGCTGGAGGGGCTGGACCTGCTGTTCAAGCAGCGCGGCGCCCGCTCGATCGCGCAGCTGACCGAGACGCAGGGCCGCTGAGGGCTGCTGAGGGCCGGGAGGGCTCCGCGGCAAGGCCGCGATCGCATCCGCATCTCGCCCTCCCCCGCAGAGGCTACGGGACTCATACGTCTCGGTTGGGCACCAGGGCTTTGAAAAAAGGGCGCCTTCCCCTGGCGGGGAAGGGACAGGGGGTGGGGGTGGTGCAGACGGCACCGTTGCGCACGATCCTGCACCACCCCCACCGCCAACTCCTTCCGACAAGGGGGAGGAGAGAGCGTGTCGGCCTACGATGCGTGAACATCGTCGGTCGCAGAGGGGGAGGGACGTGCGGGAACGGATGCGCGTTTCAAACAGAGTATTTTCCGTTATCGCGGAAACGCTTATCCGTTTTGGTTGAGACAACCCGCGAACCGCCCTTCACTGCCGCGCCCGGCCCCTGAACCCTGGCCGCCAGCAGCGTTCAGGCTTCCTTTACGCAACCGATACAAGTGTGGGTGGACCCGGCCGGTGCCCCTTCGCACGGCCGGATCCGGTCCGCCGCCGGACCCCGGTCACGCGTAGAGTTTGGTGATCCCCACGATGGTGCGCACGACGCTTCCCCGGCCTGCGCGCCTCGCCCTGCGGCTCCTGGCCGTCTCGGGCGTGGCCCTGGCCACGGCCAATTGTGCCACCCAGCCCCAGCAGAAGCTCGCCAGCGGCAACGGCATCGATCCGAAATACGGGGTCAAGGCGAGCCCGCGCCTCTACAACGAGGGCGACGTCATCCCGAAGGGCGGCGGGCGCCGCTACACCGGCAAGCCCTACGTGGTCGCCGGCCAGACCTACGTGCCCAAGGAGGATCCGCGGGGCTACGTGCGGGAGGGCCTCGCCTCCTGGTACGGCTCCGCCTTCCACGGCCGCATGACCGCCAACGGCGAGGTGTTCGACCGCCACTCGATCGCGGCCGCCCATCCGACCCTGCCGCTGCCGAGCTACGCCCGGGTGACCAACCTCGACAACGGCTACTCGATGGTGGTGCGCGTCAACGACCGCGGCCCCTACCATGCCGGCCGGGTGATGGACGTCTCCGAGGAGGCGGCCGGCGCCCTGGGCTTCCACCGCCAGGGCACCGCGCATGTGCGCGTCGAGTATGTCGGCAAGGCCTCGGTCGCCGGCAGCGACGACCGCAAGCTGCTCGCCAGCCTGCGCACCGACGGCCGCCCGGCCGGACGCTCGGCCGTGATGGTGGCCGATCTCGGCCCCTCGGAGGAGACCGAGCGCTACGAGCGCTCCGCCCCCGCGCCGCTCGCCTTCAAGCCCGCACAGGAGCGCCTGCCAGAATCCGGGCAGGAGCCCGCGCAGGCCCGCGAGGAACTCACCCCCGCGCCGCGGCCCGCGCCGGTCCGCGCGCCGATCATGCTGGCCTCGGCGGCCGTCACGGTCCCGGCGGCGGTTCAGCCCACCGCCCCGCGGGTGCGGGAGTTCCGCCCGATGCCGGTCGCGGCCCGGGGCGCGAACCTGAAGGTCGCGGGCCTCAACCCGGCCGCCCTCGCCCCGCCTTCGGCCGGGCACGGGGGCCCGGCGAAGCCCGCCCCCTCCGGCCGCGCCGCCCTGGCGGAGGTCGCTCACCACCCGGGTCCGGCCTCCGGACGGGCCGGCGCCCCGGGGCCGTCCCGGATCGCCCAGGGCGGACCGGCGGCGATGCCGGCACCGGCCAAGCTGGCCATGGCTCGCCTCGCCTCCGCGGCGCCGGCCAAGGGTGCGGCTGCCACGACCATGCCGTTCAAGGTGGCGGCGGCCCCGCGCGCGGCGTCGATGCACGCGGCCGCGCCGCAGGCCGGCCCGGCCAAGACCGCCACCGTCAAGGCCGGCCCCGTCAAGACGGCGTCCGCTCAGGTCGCCTCCCTCAAGACTGCGCCGGCCAAGACAGCGCCGGCCAAGGGGGTGACAACCCAGACCGCCGCCAAGGCACGGCCGTCCCGCATGGCCGGGATCTACTGACCCCCGGGCCGGTCCGCCCCCGGGGCCGCGGTTGCCGATGCGGCATTTCGCATTCGATCCGGCGCCGAAACCGTAATATGGTCACGCTTGTTATTGGGATACGGCCGGATTGCCGCCGGCCGGGCAACGCGAGCGGGACGGAACGGCGATGCGCAGGACCCTTCTCACCCTTCTCGCGGCCGCCTGTGCCCTCGGTGCCGGCCTCGCCGGCGCCGCCGCGCAGAGTTTCCAGACCGCGGCGCCGCACGCGATCCTGATCGACGCCGATTCCGGCTCGGTCCTGTTCGAGAAGGCCGCCGACGAGCGGTTCTCCCCGGCCAGCATGGCCAAGCTGATGACCACCGACATCGTGTTCGAGGCGCTGAAATCCGGCCGCCTGTCCATGGACACGGAGTTCACCGTCACCGAGGACGCGTGGAAGCGCGGCGGGGCCGGGGGGGGCGGCTCGTCGATGTTCGCGCAGGTCAACAGCCGCATCAAGATGGCGGATCTGCTGCGCGGGCTGATCGTGCAGTCGGGCAACGACGCGGCCATCACCATCGCGGAGAACATGGCCGGCTCCGAGGAGGCCTTCGCCGGGCTGATGAACCAGCGCGCCAAGGAGATTGGGCTCACGAACTCGACCTTCCGCAACGCCACCGGCTATTCGGCGCCCGACCAGAAGGTCACGGCGCGCGACATGGCCAAGCTCGCGCTGCACATCATCGAGACCTACCCGGACTATTACAAGATCTTCTCCGAGAAGGAGTTCACCTGGAACAAGATCCGCCAGCAGAACCGCAACCCCTTGCTCGCCCTCGATATCGGCGCGGACGGGCTGAAGACCGGCTTCCTGGAGGAATCCGGATACGCGCTGACGGGCTCGGCGGTGCAGAACGGCCAGCGGCTGGTGCTGGTGGTCTCGGGTCTCAAGACCGCCCGCGATCGGGCCTCCGAGTCGCGCAAGCTGATGGAATGGGGGTTTCGCGCGTTCGAGCCGCGGCAGATCTTCACGCCCGGCGAGACCGTCGCCGAGGCCTCCGTGTTCGGCGGGCAGTCGGGCTCGGTGCCGCTGGTGACCAAGAAGGCCGTGCGGGTGCTGCTGCCCCGCGGCTCCGGCGACCGGGTGAGCGCCAAGGCGATCTATACCGGGCCGCTCGTCGCCCCCGTTGAGGAGGGCCAGCGGGTCGGCGTCCTGCGCGTCCAGCGCGGCGACACGGTGGCCCTCGACCAGCCGCTCTATGCCGGCGCCGCGGTGGAGCCCGGCACGCTGCCGCAGCGGGCCATGGATGCGGCGCTGGAATTCGGCACCGGCCTCGTGCGCAAGGCCCTGGACCGGGCCGGCAAGGCGGCCGACAAGGGCAGCGACAAGGGGGGCGACCGGGCCGCCAACCCGTCGTGACCGCGTACCCGTGATCGTGCCACGCTTTGAGGATTCCATGGAGGTGCGCAGCGCCTTCATCACCTTTGAGGGCGGGGAGGGCGTCGGCAAGTCGACCCAGGTCGCCCGCCTCGCCGCGACCCTGCGGGCGCGCTCGGGCCGGGACGTGTGCGTGACCCGCGAGCCCGGCGGCTCGCCCCGGGCGGAGGAGATCCGGGCGGCCCTGCTCGACGGCGCCGCCAAGCCCTACGGTCCGTTCGCGGAGGCCCTGCTGTTCAGCGCCGCCCGGCTCGACCACCTCGACCGGCTGATCCGCCCGGCGCTCCGCCGGGGCGAGATCGTGCTGTGCGACCGGTTCATCGACTCGACGCGGGCCTACCAGGGCGCCGCGGGCGGCCTCGATCCGGGGACCGTCGCCGCCCTGGAGCGGGTGGTCGTCGGCCCGACCCGGCCGGACCTGACCCTGATCCTCGACCTCGACCCCGCGGCCGGCCTGGCCCGGGCAGCCGGGCGGGGCGCCGGGACGGGGCAGGGGGCCGACCGGTTCGAGGCCGAGGCCCTCGACTTCCACATCCGGCTCCGGGAGGCTTTTCTGGCGATCGCCCGGGCGGAGCCGGAGCGTTGCGCGGTGATCGAGGCCGGCCGCGACCCCGATACGGTCGAGGCCGCGATCCGCGACGTGGTGGCGGCCCGCCGGCCGGACCTGCTGCCGGCCGAGGGGAGCCGGGGCGACGCGGCGTGAGGGACGGGCGCCGCCTCTCCCCGTGTGCCGGCAGGGTCGCCAGGGGAGCACGGAGGGGCTAGAGCCCGCCGGAACGAGATTTCGGGACGCGCCATGAAGCCCATCGACCGCGCCGCCGACGATGTCGAGCCCGGCGACCTGCCGGGCATCCCGCGCCCGCGCGAGACCCTCGGGCTCGTCGGCCACGAGGCCGCCGCCGAGTCTTTCGCGGCCGGGATCGCGGCCGGGCGCCTGCACCATGCGTGGCTGATTGCGGGCGCCCCCGGCATCGGCAAGGCGACGCTGGCCTACCGGGTCGCCCGCCGCCTGCTCGCCCATCCCGGAGGCGGGGGCCCGGCCGGGCTCGACGTGGCGCCGGACGATCCCGTCACCGGCAAGGTCGCGGGCCTGTCGCATCCGAACCTCGTGGCCCTGCGCCGCCACCGGGTCGCGGGCGCCAAGGCGCTGCCGACCAAGATCTCGGTCGACATGGTCCGCCGGGCGCTCGACCTGTTCGCCGCGACGGCGGCGGATTCCGGCTGGAGGGTCTGCATCCTCGACAGCGCCGAGGACCTGAACGCCAACGCCGCCAACGCCCTGCTCAAGGTGCTGGAGGAGCCGCCGCCCCGGGCGCTGTTCCTGATCCTGTCGCACCAGCCCGGCCGGCTGCTCCCGACGATCCGCTCCCGCTGCCGGGCGCTGATGCTGCGCCCGCTGAGCCCTGAGGCGGTCGCCCGGGTGGTGCGCGCCCTGCCCGAGCCGTTCGCGCAGCCGGACGACGCGGCGCTCGCCCGGGCGGTGTCGTTGAGCGAGGGCTCGGTCGCCCGGGCGCTGGCGATGCTCGATCCGGTGACCGCCGGCCTCGTGGCCGAGGTGGAGACCCTACTGGCGCGGGCGCGCAATCCCGATTGGGGCCGGGTGCTCAAGCTCGCCGAGACCCTGGCGGGCCGGGACGCGGAGGCGCGGTTCGAGGCCGCCCAGGACGCGGTGCTGCGCTTCGTCTCCTCCGAGCTCGACCGGCGCCGCGACGAGCCGCCCGTGCGCCTCGCGGCCCTGGTGGAGGTCGCCGAGCGGTTCGGCCGCGCCGCCCGGGAGGCCGCCATCTACAACCTCGACCGGCGGCCGGTGGTGCTGTCGCTGTTCGGGGAGCTGGCGGAAGTGGGGTAGGGCGGTTCGTCGCGATCCCGCGGGTTGGCATCAGCCCCGCGAAACTTTCCCTCCGTCGGCCCCGTAAGGGCGCGCGCTGCCCCGCTGATCGGGGCTCGGACGGAAGGACACACGATGCCCACCCAGAACACCGGCCGCCGCACGGCCAAGGCGCTCGCCCTGACCCTCGCGCTCGGCCTCGGCATGAGCGGCGCGGCCTATGCCAAGAACCCGATGGTCGGCGGCGCGCCGATGTACGCCCAGAAGACCATCGTCGAGAACGCGGTCAACTCGAAGGATCACACCACCCTGGTCGCCGCCGTGAAGGCCGCCGGCCTCGTCGACACGCTGAACGGCCCGGGCCCGTTCACGGTGTTCGCGCCCACCAACGCGGCCTTCGCCAAGCTGCCGCCGGGCACGGTGGAGAACCTCGTGCAGCCGCAGAACAAGGCGACGCTGACGAAGATCCTGACCTACCACGTGGTTCCGGGCGTCTACACCGCCAAGGAGCTGATGGCGCTGGCCAAGAAGCCCCAAGGACAGAACCAACTGACCACCGTCGAGGGTGAGCCGCTCGGCGTCTCCGTGCAGGGCAAGAAGGTCTACATCACCGACGTGAAGGGCAACACCGCCACGGTGACCATCCCGAACGTCATGCAGTCGAACGGCGTCATCCACGTCATCAACGCCGTGCTGATGCCGTAAGGCGCGGACGCCCGCGGCCCGCGAGGGCTGCGGGCCTCTACCGGCCCGCCGCGGCCGGTCACTCGGCGATCAGTTTGCCGGTGTAGATCACCGGACCCGTGGGCTGGCCGCTGGGCGAGCCCCCGGGCGGCTCGACCGAGACGGCGATCACCCCGTCCGGGGCCGTGCCCTGGGGCAGCCGCACCTGACTGGGGGCCCCGCCGACGAGGCCGAGGGGCTTCGGGCCTTCGGCGCCGACGTACCACAGTTCCAAGCTCCGCCCCGCGGGCGCATCGGCCCCGACCGGCCTGACCTGCGCGAGGCCGGTCCGCGTGTCGACCCGCACGATCAGCGCCGGCACCGCCCCGCCCCCCTGCACGACGGCCAGATAGCGCCCGCCCGCCGGGCTCCGGGATGGGCCGATCGCCACGAACAGCGCGAGGCCGGCGGCGAGCAGGCCGGACCCCGCCGCGGCGACCTGCCAGCGCCGCAACCGGCGCCGCAGGTGGCGGAGTTGGTCCCCGGCACCAGCGGCCCCGTCGGGCAGCGCGCGCAGCAGCGCAGCGCGGACCCGCGGCGGCGGCGCCACGGGCGGCACGGCCCCCATCAGCGGCGCCAGACGCCGCTCCCAGGCGCGGATACGGCCGGCCGTCTCGGGATCGCGGGTCGCATCGCGCTCCAGGGCCGCCCGCTCCTGGGCGTCGAGCGTCCCGAGGGCGTATTCGGCCGCCCGCAGCTCGGGATCGGGCATCGGCTCCGGGCCGGGCGCGCCGCCGCCGCTCACGAGACCGCCTCCAGGCAGGTCTTGAGGCCGGCGAGCGACCGGTGCAGCCAAGTCTTGATCGTGTTGACCGGCCTGTCGAAGTGCCGGGCGAGGTCCTCCCGCGATTGCCCCTCGCAATAGGCCAGCACCACGCAATCCCGGTGCAGGGGATCGAGCCGGCCGAGGCAGGCCAGGAGGGCGCTCCGGTCCATGAACGCCGCCGCCCCGTCATGCGGATCGATCAGCCGCGCCACCCAATCCTCGCCATTGTCCAAGTCCGGCCCCTGATGCTCGACAACCCGCCGGACGCTGTCGATGGCGCGGTTGCGGGCGATGGTGCAGAGCCAGGGCAGCGGCGGCCCGGCCTCCGGCCTGTAGGTGCCCGCCGCCTGCCAGATGCGCATGTAGACGTCCTGCAGCACGTCCTCGGCCGAGGCCCGATCCCGCTGAATACGCAGGATCAGGCCATAGAGTTTCGGGCTCGTGCGATCATAGAGTTCGGCCAGCTGGTCCGCCTCTCCGCGGGCGATCCCCGCAAGCAGCCGCCGCAGCGTGGCGTCGTCGGCCAAGGTCGCTCCCCACAGATGTTGAGACGCCTTCGCGCGGACGTCCATCCGGATTCTGCTTTAGACCAAGCTTCGGCGTGGTGACGAGACTTTTGGTGGGCCGTTCGCGTCGCGGGTTCGGATTTTCGAATGTCGAGCCACGGGTCTGCCGGTGTAGAGCGGATCGCTGCGAAACCATCCGCACCGGATGTCCCGCGCAGCGTCCAGGCATTGATGCGGCGTGAAGAACGCATGCGATCACAGCATGCGCGCTCGGCGACCCCGTTGAGGTCGCCAAGCGATTCGGCCGCGCCGCCCGGAAGGCTGCCATCTCCAACCTCGACCGGCGGCCGGTAGTGCTGTCGCTGTTCGAGGATCTGGCGGAGGTGGGGTAGGGGCGAGTTGGGATCGACCCAAGCCGCCTGTGCAACTGATCCGGGCGTTCCCGAAAGGGGTCATGCGTCGGCAGACTGGCATGTTCGGCTCTGGGTGGATTTCCGCCGATCCGCTTTTGGATGGCAAGTCATGAGTGCGGACGTCGCCGCGTTCGCGAACGCTCCCGAGAGAAAACCGGCGGTCGCATTTGTTGGGAATGGCAAACCGATCACCCGCGATCGGACGCAGCGTGTCGATAAGAGCGATGCGAGAGGCACAGACCTAGCGCAGCGCTGCCGACGAGGATGGGTATGAGGATGGGCCAGAAGATAAAGGCGGCCATCGACTGGCTGGCAGGCGGAAGCGCGTGAAGACCGCCTATGATCATACCGCAGCCGATGCATAACGAGCCGACTGCCGCTCCGGCACCGATCAGCAAGGCTTTCAGGGTTGGACGCGTCATACGTTCGCTTCCGTGCTCCTGTTCAGCCTGATCATTCATCCTGTATCAAAGTGGAAGGTGGATCACCTGCTCAGGAGGTCGGGCACGCTTTTCCGGATAACCCGTTGATCGCAGCCTCGATCGCGGCAACCGCTTCGTCCGGCGTGAGAAGTGCCGTATCCACCACCAGCCTGGGCGAGGTCCACGGCACGTAGTCGCGTTCTGTGACTGACGACCACGAGGGAAGCTTAAACCCAGCTATGTCTGCGGTTCTGGCCTCGACGCGGCGTCGATGCTCCGTCCCATTGCTACAGATGATCTCGATCTTCATGAGGGGCACAGCCTCCCCGTGAGCCACGTCCCGCCAACCCTGTCGGCTCTCTGGGACAGGATTGACGCTGTCGGCGATCACGAGGCTGCCGAGCCTGAGGTTCGATGCGGCCACGGCAAAGGCAACTACGTAGCCTGCCGCACCGATATCGGGGCCAAGCTTCGCATGGCGGGTCAGCGCATGCTCGATCTCGTCCACGCGGACGTAGACAGCGGAACGCTTGGACGCGAGGGCCTTCCCCAGGGTCGTCTTACCTGTGCCGGGTAGTCCGCCAAGGACGACTAGCATGCGGCCTCCAGGGCTCTGCTACGTCCGCTTATAGGTGCAGCCGCCTCGGTCGTGAACTACCGCTTGGGGTCGGAAGCGGAATGGCAGCTTAGGGGTAAACTCCGCCGGACCACTCCCATCCCTTGACAATGTTCCTATTTTGTGCTCATTAGCCGCTACCTGTCCGCGGCGCTGCTGGGGTGACCCTTTGGGGTGATCCAGCGGCGTCCTTCGGGGGCCTGCCCGGTGGCTGACCGGTCGGGTCTGCGGATGGGGCGGTGCCCGCGTCGGTGGCTTTCAGCCGCCATCGCCCCGGGCGGCGGAACCGGTACGGGGCCGTACCTCGGATGCGGGCGTGAGAAACAACGGGACCACCCGGCGGGGCTGAGGAAATGCCCCCGCGCCGACCCGCTTCTGGGCCGACCCCACGTGACCTGCGGACCCGCCCACTACGAGGCGGGCACGGCTGGAAGGCCACAGCGCTTTGCGGGTTCCGGCGGTGCTTGGCACCGCGTCCGAGACCGTCTGCCGGCGCGTCGCAGGACCGGGCCGTCGCAAAGACACCGCGACGAGAAAGACGGCACCGGCCGGGGACCATGCCCGGTCGATGCCGCGGGCGCCGCGGGGATCGGATCCCGCGTGTATCCGGCCGACACCTGGGTCCCCGCGGCGTCCCGCGTCCCGCGTGTTCGTTTCTTCAGCCATGCCCCCGGCGCCACAGGCGCGCGGGGACGATCGCGCATGTCCGGATGGGGCCGCATCCGGGTCGTGCCGGGCGGGCCTTGCACCGGTTGCGTCCCGGCCGCTGCCGCGCGACAACGCGGGCAGCTTTTCGCGATGATCCGGAACACCACAGACGTGACGTCCAACGCCCCGGCGCAGCCCCACAAGACTTTTGGCCTCTCGACCGCGATCTCCTATCCCAACGGCGCGCCTCATATCGGCCACGCCTACGAGGTGATCGCTGCCGACGCGATCGCGCGCTTCCACCGGCTCGACGGCTACGACGTGCTGTTCTCCACCGGGACGGACGAGCACGGCCTCAAGATCCAGCAGGCCGCGACCCGGGCCGGCACCACGCCGCGCGCTTACGTCGACGGCACGGCCGCCCGGTTCCAGGCCATGGCCGACCGGATGGACTGCGCCTACGACCGCTTCATCCGCACCACCGAGCCCGGCCATTACGAAGCCGCCCAGGAGATCTGGCGGCGGATGGAGGCCAAGGGCGACATCTACCTCGACAAATATGCCGGCTGGTACTCGGTCCGCGACGAGGCCTATTACGACGAATCCGAGACCCGCCTCCTGGAGGACGGCAGCCGCCGCAGCCTCGCCACCGACACGCCGGTCGTGTGGATGGAGGAGGAGAATTTTCTGTTTCGTTTGTCCGCCTACCAGGACAGGCTGCTGAAGCTCTACGAGGAGCAGCCCGGCTTCATCGGGCCGGAAACCCGGAAGAACGAGGTGGCGAGCTTCGTGCGCTCCGGCCTCAAGGACCTCTCGGTCAGCCGCACCAATTTCGACTGGGGCGTGCCGGTGCCGGGGCATCCGAACCACGTGATGTACGTGTGGGTCGATGCGCTGACGAACTACCTGACGGTGACGGGCTTCCCCGACACGGAGAACCCCCAAAAAAAATTCTGGCCGATGGATCTGCACATCATCGGCAAGGACATCGTCCGGTTCCACGCGGTGTACTGGCCGGCCTTCCTGATGTCGGCCGGGCTGCCGCTGCCCAAGCGTGTCTTCGGCCACGGCTTCCTGCTCTCGAAGGGCGAGAAGATGTCGAAGTCGCTCGGCAACGTCCTCGACCCGTTCGAGCTCGCCGACACCTACGGCGTCGATCCGGTGCGCTACTTCGTGCTGCGCGAGGTGCCGTTCGGCGGCGACGGCAGCTACAGCCACGAGGCGATCATCGGCCGGATCAACGCCGACCTCGCCAACGACCTCGGCAACCTCGCCCAGCGCTCGCTCTCGATGGTGGCCAAGAACTGCGACGGCGCGGTGCCGGATCCGGGCTCCCTCGACGCGGCCGATACGGCGCTCCTGGCCCAGGCCGATGCCCTGCCGGCGCGGGCCCGCACCCTGATGGGCGATCTGGCGCTGCACGGCATCCTGGCCGAGATCTGGGCCGTGGTCGCCGAGGCGAACCGCTACTTCGCGGCGCAGGAGCCCTGGAAGCTCCGCAAGTCCGACCCGGCGCGGATGAACGCGGTGCTCTACACGACGCTGGAGAGCTTGCGGGTCTTCGGCATCCTGACCCAGCCCTTCGTGCCGGGGGCGGCGGCCAAACTCCTCGACCTGCTGGCGGTGCCGGCCGACCGGCGCCAGCTCGCCGATGTGGGGGAGGGGGGCCGGCTCAAACCCGGCACGGCGCTCCCGGCCCCCGCGCCGATCTTCCCGCGCTTCGAGCGCCCCGAAGCTCCGGCCGCCTGACGACCCGATGCTCATCGACAGCCACTGCCACCTCGATTTTCCGGATTTCTCCGCCGACCTGCCCGGCGTGATCGCCCGCGCCAAGGCGGCGGGGGTGACCGGCATGCTCACGATCTCGACCCGGGTCGCCAAGGCCGACACCTACCGGGCGATCGCCGAGGCCCACCCGGAGGTCTGGCACACGATCGGCACCCATCCGGACGGCGCCGCCGAGGAGCCGGACGTGCCCGCCGAGACGATCGCGGCGCTCGCCACGAGCAGCCCGCGCTGCGTCGGGATCGGCGAGGCGGGTCTCGACTACCACTATCCCGACGCCGCCCCGGAGGCGGTTCAGGAGCGGGTGCTGCGCGCCCATATCGCGGCCTCCCGCGAGGCCGGCCTGCCGCTGGTGATCCACGCCCGCGACGCCGACGACCACATGGAGCGGGTGCTCGCCGACGAGATGGCCCGTGCGCCGTTCCGGGCGGTGCTGCACTGCTTCTCCTCCGGCCCCCGGCTGGCGGAAGCCGGGGTGGAGCTGGGGCTGTACGTGTCGTTCTCCGGCATCGTAACCTTCCGGCGCTCGCACGCCCTGCGCGACATCGCCCGGGCCGTGCCCCTCGACCGGATCCTGGTGGAGACCGACGCGCCGTTCCTCGCCCCCGAGCCCCATCGTGGGCGGACCAACGAGCCGGCCTACACGGCCGACACCGCCCGGTCCCTGGCCGGGACCCTGGGGCTCGCCCGGGAGGAGCTGGCCCGGATCACCACCGCGAATTTTTTCCGATTGTTCGACAAGGCCGCCGGAACGCCTCCGGGCGCCGCGTGACGGGTTAGGAGCGGGAGATCCGGATGGCGAGCCTGACCCTGCGCATCCTCGGCTGCGGCTCCTCCGGCGGAGTGCCGCGGGTCGGCAGCGGCTGGGGCGCCTGCGATCCGGAGAATCCGCGCAACCGCCGCCGCCGGTGCTCGATCCTGGTCGAGCGCATCTCGGAGACGGGGCGGACCACGCTGCTCGTCGACACCTCCCCGGATCTGCGCGAGCAGCTGATCGATGCCGACGTACGGCGCCTCGACGGGGTGCTCTACACCCACGCCCATGCCGACCACACCCACGGGATCGACGACCTGCGCCCGCTGGTGATCACGATGCGGGCGCGCATCCCGGTCTACGCCGACACCCTGACCCGCTCCCTGCTCACGACCCGCTTCGCCTATTGCTTCGAAACGCCCCCCGGGAGCGCCTATCCGCCGATTCTCGACCTGCGCGATCTGCCCACCGACGGCGCTCTCACCCTGGAGGGGGAGGGCGGTCCGATCACCGCGGAAGCGCTCCCGGTGGAGCACGGCAACGAGGCGGCCCTCGGCTTCCGCTTAGGCCAGGCGGCCTACATGCCCGATGTCAGCCTGATCCCGGAGGCGAGCCTTGCCCGGCTCCATGGCCTCGACCTGCTCATCATCGACGCCCTGCGGGACACGCCGCACCCGACGCATTTCTCCGTCTCGGACGCCCTGGCGCTGATCGCCGAGGTCAAGCCGCGCCGGGCGGTGCTGACCAACCTCCACACCGACCTCGACTACGGCGCCCTGGCAGCGCGTCTGCCGGACGGTGTCGTGCCGGCCTACGACGGGATGAGCCTGAGTCTCGACGCCTGAGAGCACGCAGGGTGGCGCACGAATCGGACGTCACACGCATGTCGTCGGCAGAGTCCAAGAAAATCGACTTCCCGGCCAAGAAGGCTGTTGACGGGTCGGATTGGGGGATCTATACCCCGGTTCATCGGCGCCGGCCGCGAGAGTGGACCGGGCGCTGAGGCATCTTCTGACAAGCAGCGGGATTGGCCGGCTGGGTAGCCGGGCGGTCTTCTGTTTGTCTGTTGAGGCCGGCTCCGCGGATGGTTCGCTTCGGCGGCTCAGAGGCGGGGTTGACAGGGGGATCGGCGGGCTTTAGACGCCCTCCACCGCTGAGGCGGACCACCGAACGGTCGGTCCGGTATCACGGTTCCTCCAGTCGAGCAAGGGTCGGTTCGGGCGCAAGCCAGGATCATCTGTTGCCGGCGCAAGCCGCGGGTGACCGAGGAGTTCTTTGACAAGTTGGAATTGAGGAAGGGAGACGCGGGCGGCGTTTGTCCTTGCGGCCAGGCTTTCGGGCCTGGCGTGAGTAGACTTGTGCTGATCTTGTGTTCTTCTTTCTGAGCTCACCGACGGGTGTATTGGCGCTGTGAAGCGTCTGGCACTTGGTCGATGTGAGGCTCCGTCTGAGAATATAGTGATCGGCCGGATCTTTCTCTTCAACGTGAGAGTTTGATCCTGGCTCAGAGCGAACGCTGGCGGCAGGCTTAACACATGCAAGTCGAGCGGGCCCTTCGGGGTCAGCGGCGGACGGGTGAGTAACGCGTGGGAACGTGCCTTCTGGTCTGGAATA
>NZ_FNHS01000046.1 GCF_900103445.1 Methylobacterium phyllostachyos
TGGCCTGCCCCCATTCGGTGGCCCGGGTTCGAAGTTAGTGCATCGTCGGTCGGCTGACGATGGCAGGGCGAGCGGACGGCACTGATCCGCTCGGTTCGGTTGGCCAGAGGACGACCTCCGGCGCGGGTGGCTGGTAGCCGAGCGACGAGTGCGGCCGGATGCTGTTGTAGTGCCTCCGCCATTGCTCGATCACGACGCCGGCCTCCTTGAGAGTATAGAATACCTCACCGTTGAGGAGTTCATCCCGCAGCTTTGCGTTGAAGCTCTCGCAATAGCCGTTCTCCCACGGACTGCCAGGCTCGATATAGGCCGTGGTCGAGCCAACCGCTGCGATCCAGTCACGGACAGATCGAGCGATGAACTCCGGCCCGTTGTCCGAACGGATGTGCCCTGGCACTCCACGCAGACTGAACAGGTCCGAGAGTACGTCGATCACGTCCAGCGCCTTGAGCTTACGAGATACGCGGATGGCCAGGCACTCGCGTGTGAACTCGTCGATGACGTTCAGCATTCGGTACTTGCGTCCGTTGTGCGTGCGGTGCTCGACGAAGTCGTAGGACCAGACGTGGTCAGGCCGCTCGGGTCGTAAGCGAAGGCAGGAGCCGTCGTTGAGCCAGAGGCGTGCCCGCTTTGGCTGGCGGGCTGGGACCTTGAGCCCTTCGCGCTGCCAGATCCGTTCGACGCGCTTCACGTCCACCGTCCAGCCATCACGCCGGAGCAAAGCCGTGATCCGACGGTAGCCGTAGCGTCCATACTGTAGCGCCAGGGCGACGATGGCGGTCGTCAAAGCGGTTTCGTCTTCGGCAAGGACGGCGCATTTGCGCTGGGTCGAACGATGTTGGCCCAGGACACGGCAAGCGAAGCGTTCGGACACACCGTGCTCGGCAACGACGAAGTCGACACAGGCCCGGCGGCGAGCCGGGCTCAGAAGTTTCCCGAGGCGGCCTCCTTCAGAATCAGCTTCTCCAAGGTCAGATCCGAGATTGCCCTACGAAGACGTTGGTTCTCGGTCTCCAGAGATTTCAGCCGCTCGACCTGATCACCCTTCAAGCCGCCGTACTCGGACCGCCAGCGGTAGTATGTGACCTCGGTCACCTCGATTGACCGGATTGCTTCGGCAACCTTGCGACCCTGCGAGATCAAGACATCGACCTGCCGCAGCTTAGCAACGATCTCTTCAGCCGTATGCTTCTTCCGTCCCATGACGACATCCTCCACATGGCTCAAAGCCATACCTCAGGGAG